>NZ_VVIP01000027.1 GCF_009650435.1 Foetidibacter luteolus | reverse complement strand
ATAAAGTTAAATATTAAGAACTAAAGCTGGGCTTTATTCGTCGAGCCCCGAACCGCAGTACAGTAGAATTACTGCTGCTGATTGCTCCAATGTCAAGCCCCACTATTGGCAATACCAATGTTAGCGGCAGTTAGTTTTCATTTAACGAAAAATGTAAGAAATTCCTTTGCTCGAATTATCCGCGAATTTGCTAGTTCTTTATCATCTTCACTTTTATATCTATCGCAATCTCTCAGTGTAACCTTTACCAATTCTTTCTTGTTGTAAAAGAAATCTTTGCTACCGCAATAATTCTCTTGAGAGAAAGATAAAAGTATTAAATCTCTCCCTTTAAAATAATAGTCAAGACGCTTCATAGGTGGATGAAGAATCCATTCCGAAACTTTTACTACTGTGTCACTTAAAGAAAACACTGTTACGGCGTCAGTATAAAATGATAACTTTTTTAATTGTTCTTTTGTAATAGCCACCCATTTAACTGTTGTATCCTCATTTATTTCTTTTCGATAGTCCTCAATGGTTTTTACAACATTATTCTTTTGTTGTCCATATGATGCAACAATTGACATTAAGTTTATAAGTAAAATGAAAATAAGGCGATGTCTCATAATTGCCGCTAACTAGCAGGGCTTTATGCAGGTTGGGAATTGGTATTCCGTCTGCCGATAATCGCTGCTGATTGAAAATATAAAATTGAACTTAAGAACTAATGTTGAAAGTTATTTGTCCAGCCCGAACTATAGCCTGGATTTACAATTAGTTGATGTTGCAATGTCGAGCCCAACTTGCATAAAACCCAATGTTGTGCGTTCGGCTTTTATGCAGTCAAAAATCTGTCACTTTAAAACCACTCATAAATTCTTCAAACTTTGCAAAATTCTTGTCGAAAGTTTCTTGTGTCGAAGTATAATCAATCCACAAGTAAGCTGATTTAGTTTCGAGTAAAATATATTCGCAATGATACATTAGGTTACCCCTCATTAAATATACTTTATAACTGTCACCAATATTGTTGTACCTGCCGAGCTCCTTTTTACCCATAAATTTATGTGATACACTCCACTTTGGCGATTGTCCAAATGCAAGGTCTTCAATTACGAATTTTTTAAAGTCTGAAAATGTCGGAAATTTTGGCTTGTCAAAAACTTTAATAAGAATTGCGTTTTCAATGCCGTCAACAGCGGGAAGTGTACCACCAAATGCATAAACAGTTCCTGTTTCTTTTAAATTTAACCAATTGGGAATTTCAACTTGAAAATTGAATGTTGAGTCCAAATAAGTCAGTTTTTCAACACTATACTTTTCTTGCTTTTTTCTTAATTCTTCATATGTGTCAAATGTTCTCCGTTTAACTTTTGAAGTGTTTGTAATTTGGCAATAGCAAAAACTCGAATAAAATAAAACTAGGAGTGTCGAGAAGACTTTTGTCATAAGTAGGATGTTTGTTTAAGGTGACGCACAACGAGCAGGGCTTTATGCAGGTTGGGAATTAGAATTCCGTCCGCCGATAACCGCTGCTGATTAAAAATATAAAGTTGAATTTAAGAACTAAAGTTGAAAGTTGTTTGTCTAGCCCGAACCATAGCCTGGCTTTGCAATTGGTTGATGTTTGCTGGTCATGCCCAACTTGCATAAAACCCAATGTTGGCAGTAGTTTTATTGTCTGTCAGCTACCATGTTTCCTTCTCTGTCTAAATACAACACTTTATATTTTATTGTATAGCCTGTTGTCAATTTTATATGAATTAGTAATTCGTTGTTAACTCTTAAAACTTTCCATTGTCCCGAAATGGAGTTCTGTTTGAATTTATCGCAGGTTTCACCTTTTTGTCTCTTGAATTTAGAATTACTTAAAATTCATAAAAGTTTTCATCACCAAATCTACTGTTACAGTCGTCGCCATAATGTCCGTCATATAGTTGGCATTTGTTTATAAACATTCTTCTATCCTTATCGTCCTCACATGCTAATGTCCAGCGTCCATATAACAAATGATTTATACTATCTAATGATATAGTGTTAGCAATATTCACAGAAAATATTTTTAAAGTTGAATCTTGGTCATAATTTATTTGCCCAACTAAGCGGTCGTCATTGGGGTCATAAATATAATTGCTCCAAATTCCAACTCTACGGTTGTTTTTATACTTACCTGTCCAATATTTATGATAAAAAAGTGAATCTTCATATTCATCCCAATCTCCTTCCTTTGAAAACCCTTTATAATAATGAGTTTGCTTAGAACCTCCACCACCGCTTGCAGACCTTCCATAAGAAACGGAAGAATCAAGTATTTTATCAATGACATGCACTGTGCCACTAGCCTTTAGTCCTTCATTGCTACTGCCTTTTTTGCTTCTAAAAAATTCATTTAGGAGATAGTTTGAAGAATCTATGCGAAAGTATTCTAAGTGCTTTTTGTCAACCCCATTATAAGAGATAAGTACATAAAGAGGGTTCGGGCTATTATAAGGAACCATACGATTTTCATAACCGTGAAGACGAAGAGAATTTTTACCAAAAAACGGCAAAAGTGTGTCAGGTTTACGAATCACAATTGAATCCTGTGAAAAGGCTATTAAAGAAGTGGTCAATAAAACGAGTAAAAGTTTGATTCGCATACTGTGTCTGAAAATTACTGCCAACGAGCAGGGCTTTATGCAGGTTGGGAGTTAGTATTCCGTCTGCCGATAACCGCTGCTGATTGAAAATATAAGTTGAATTTAGGAACTAAAGTTGAAAGTTGTTTGTCCAGCCCCGAACCACAGCCTGGATTTGCAATTGGCTGATGTTTGCTGGTCATGCCCAACTTGCATAAAACCCAATGTAAGCAGCCGTTTTGTTAGAACTCAATGTCATGTAGCTTGCAATAAAAACTTGGGTCGCAACCAGTCGTTACACAACCTGCATATTTAACTTTCATGTCTTTTTTGTCTTTAACAAAAGTGTCGCCGTTTGTTACTACTAAACCATAAACAATAGGTATGATACTGTCAGTATGGTTCTTTGGACAAGTTGGAATGTAGCCGTCTGGATGGTCATACAAACAAGGTCCGTTAAATGTAAAATGTAAAACAAGGTCTTGTCCTTTTTTAACTACGATGCTGTCTCTAATAACAGTTTGCTGTCCTTGCCCACTTATTTGGATTTTATATTGCCCCGGTGTCATACCTGTAAAAGTCATTTGTTCTATGTTACCAGGATTGATGGAAGAGTTAAGCGAACCTGTGTCAGCCAATATATCTATGGTTGCTGGTCTATAAGCGATTGTCAAATTGTACAATGCACTATTATTTTTCTTTGTCTGTCCGAAACAAAAAAACGTGAGAAATGAAAGTATTATTGTTAGTAGGGTCTTCATTAAAATGGCTGCTTACGGTCAGGGCTTTCTGCTGTGCTGATATTCCGTGATTCGTCAGCCCGAACCGAAGCTGAGTAAAGTTAATGAAGATGAAAATATATTCTGTTGCTCGGCTTTATTCGTCCAGCCCGAACCACAGGTGATAAGCGAACGGGACGATCAGTATATATTCTTCAGCCAGCATAGCAGAAAACCCCATGTTAGCGGTTAGCCGTTCTACACGTCAATCGTTTTGTTTACTTCTTTTCAAGTCGGCCAATAGCTTTTAAAATTTTATCTCTGTTTTTCGCAAGTTTGATAAAGTTTGGGAGTTTCCAAGCTAAAGAATATTTCCCGCCACTGGGTGCTTCTCTTAGCTTAGCTGCAACGTAATTTTTTAAATATTCAAGTGTTCAAAATTATAAGCCCATAAAATATTGTCGTCAAATGGTATTTGTAGCCAAAGCTGAAATCCAAAATAGGGATCAGTTGCTTGTTTGTTGTCGGCATAAGTCAAAGTATAGTGGACATCATACTTTTTCTCCTGTTCACAATTTTGGCACTTGACTTCAATTTTGTCTTGATATTTGTTTACTGTCTTACTGTATTTCAGTGGACTCCCACAATAACCACAATTTGCATTAGCTGGCGAAATAGTTATTGGTCCATACCACAAATTTTCGTCAATAGGTTTATAACAATTGCTACACCTGAACTTTGCTTTAAATTTTGTCGAATAAGGAACAGTGTATTGCCCTTGGTCTGCAAAAACTATTGCTCGCTTCTTGCAATAAGGACATTCAACGAGGACTTCATCAGCAAACGAGGTAAGGTTTTTAAAAGATTTGTCAATTCGTGAGTTTGCCATCATGACTTATGATACAGTCAATAATAACGAGAAGTCCAATACGGTTACCGCTAACGGCCAGGGCTTTCTGCTGTGCTGATATTCCGTGATTCGTCAGCCCGAACCGCAGCTGAGTAAAGTTATAAAGTTGATATTATATTCTGTTGCTCGGCTTTATTCATTCAGCCCGGACTGCAGCTGAGTAGCGAGCGGAACGATCAGTAAATATTCTTCAGCCAGCATAGCAGAAAACCCCATGTTGGCTGCAGCCGTTTACATTCTAAATGTTAATGGGTCGAGGATTAGTTGATTTCCTGTTGCAGATGTCCAGGAATCTATTCCTTGCAACAGCTCACGAATACTTAGTACAACTCCAAAAAACAGGTCGTTGTTAATTGTTAAGATCGTTCTTGTTCTTTTCAAATTAAACTTTCGGATTGTTCCGAAATCAACCACCACACCCTTATCATCGCCTCCTATTTCTTTTGTAAGTAAGTAGCTGTCTTTAGGATTATCAGAGTTCATCTTATGGCCATCTACTATCCTGAAGCCCTCTATAACTTTATCGGTGTCGTTGAAAAGTTTCCCGTTGCCAAAAACAACAGCCATCGCTTCAAGTCCTTTTACGACTTTAATCAAACTGGTAACAAAGATGGGTTCAGCATTTTGAGTAAAAAAAGGCTGGTTCATGGCATGCTGAAGTTTTTCCATAAAATCTTTCCAGTCTTTCAAAACTGTGAAACGTAAAAATCTCTTTTCAAATAATTCCCTCTGAATTTCATCTTCCGTAAGGTTTAACATCTGCCAAATACTATCTAAAGTGTATTGTTTGTCATAGCCATAAATAATTTTGAATAGCTGGTTGCAGATAGTCAATATTTCTTTGTCTATTTGTTGCTTTATATATTGCCTTATTTCGTCTTTGCTGTGCTCTTTGAGTATAATAGAATCTATTTCCTTTTTTAGAATATTAATTAAATCTGCACGGTCTTCTGTTTTGTTTTTTTGATTCTTTATTTTATAAGAAAGTGGCCTACGAAATCTTAAATCAAAAGGAAGGTCCTCAACTTTTCCATATTCTGTGTTGAAGATTGATATTATGTTATTCCAGCCTAATGTTTTTGCTGCATATCCGAGTTCAATTAGCACATTAGGATTTGGTGTTTTCCTGTCATTTGAAGATGAGTTAATAATACTTATGTCTGCTATGAAAATATTAGAGGCGTCGATTTTTGAAAATATAGAAGATGCGATGTCGGGTGTACCAGATACCCCTTTTGTGTCTCTATCTACAGCTATTTCCAAATGGATTTTCTCTTGCGTAATTTGACTAACTGCTTTTTCGATACAGCTTTGTATGAAACCTCTGTTCTTACTATTAGGTAGATCTGATTGCCATGAATAAAAAATATTTACTACCATTTTAGAGTCCTTTACGGTTGCAGCCAACGGCCACAGCTTTGCGTTCGGCAGGGCATTTGGAAAACGTCCAGCCCGGAACTGCAGCCGACCGAAGTTACAAAAGTTGAAAATATATTCTGCTGCTCATCTGTGTTCGGTCAGCCGGATAAGTAGCTGATAGTAGCACTGGGATGAGGATTTATTCGTCGCCCCTGCTGACGCAAAACTGCATGTTGTAGGCATACCTTTCGTCACGAAATAGATGTTGTTACAAGCAAAATGTATTTGTCTTGCCCTGGCAAATAATAACGTCGTCCAGCCCATGCGTTTAATGGCCCTCTGATAAATGAACCGGTCACCCTAATAATTTGTGTCAATGGGGAATTATTATTGTCATAGACTGCACAGTTTCCTTTGTCTATTTGTGTCGCAATGAACTTTTCCATTGGTTGTACTCCAAAGTTATTGAAGTCTTGTTGAGTCATGTATGCCGTGTCTGCTTTCTTAAGTTGTAGCTTGGCGTTTTTTAAAGTTGATTTCACTTCATCAAGTCGTCTCTTGTAACCTTTCAAATACGTTTTTTTAAAGTCAGTAACAGCAATTTTGTATTCAGCAAAGTCAAGGTAAAATGTAGCGTCGTTATGTTTAAATACAATAACCTTTTTAGCATTGAAGTTTGTCAACCGAACAGTGTCTATTGAATACTTATCAAGGTCGCTGACTTTTTGGGCTTGCGCAGTAATAGTAAGTGTCAATGTTAGTATAACAAAAAGTAACCGCATGATGTTTGATAAGGTTGCCTACAACGTTGAAGCATTGGCGATGTGGCGGTATTCTGTGTTCCGCCTGCCCGGTGCCGCTGCTGGTTAAATATACAAAAGTTCATTGTTTATTCTAATGCTGGGCGTTGTTTGTCTGCCGAAACCGAAGCTGAGTAGCGAACCATAGTTGAGAATTTATTCGTCGCCCGCCATATTGCCAATGCAATGTTAGCGGCTGCATTTGTCGCCAGATGCTTGGTGAGATTAATTCTTATCGGTCGTGTCAGAAATCTCTTGTAATTCCACTTCTTTAATTTCTGGTTTTTTGTCACCAAATAATTCTCTTGCCGTTAACACTCCTTCTTTCTTTAACTTGAATAACTCTGGCACAAAATTTCCGTAAACTGCAATCGCTTTATCTCCGACTAATTTAAAATATGGTTCGTCATACGATAAAGTATATTCTTTACCGTCGTCATCTTTAATTTTTGTCGGAAACGAAACCTCTTCAGCAAAATCTATTTTTTCAGGCTTTACAGTTGTATGTTTATTGTAGGAGTGTCCATAGTCGTCAGAATAGGGTCCTGCCCAACGTCCGTCTTTTGTTTTAAATACAGGGTCATACATATATTTTTCTTGGTATAATTTTCCTTCATACTCTGAAACATACAATAATACATTTTTGTAATCTGCAAATGGAAATCTTCCGTAGTGGTCGTAAGCTTCAAATTCAATAGTGTCTTTGTCGTAGTAGCCATATACTCGTTGTAAGATTAGAAATTTTGCCTTTACACCACTGTCAAAGTCGCCGGGGGTATAAGGCAGGGGAGTGACCTCAATTTTCTCGCCAACAAACACAAACAATTTGTTGTTCCGTTCATTCTTAATACTTGTGTTTTTTTGAATTAATGGAGTTGTCTTGCCTGCTGAGCCATCCTGTTGAGGGTTGCAACTCAAAAGAAAAAGGACGAAACTGGATTGAAACAATTTTGTGAATGCTGTCATAATGTTGCCGCTAACGGCCAGGTATTGCCGATGGTGGGGAATTTTATATTCGTCTGCCTGGAACCGCTGCCTGGCTTTTTGATAAAGTTAAATATTAAGAACTAAAGCTGGGCTTTATTCGTCGAGCCCCGAACCGCAGTACAGCAGAATTACCGCTGCTGATTGTTCCAATGTCAAACCCCACTATTGGCAATACCAATGTTGTGTGCCGTAAAGCTATAGTGAAGCCATTAATAAATAGCAGTCGCTCAAGTTCAGTTTTGTCAAATTACTAAGCCAGTCTGCAAATGGATAATCGTCCTTGCTGTAGATTTCTAAATATTTTCCAACCCTTTCAAACCTATCTTGCTCGTCAATAAAATATTTCTCATCATTAGGAACTCCGTCTTCGTCCAAGTCATTATTGTCAAAGGCATTCCAATAACCTTCGTTTAGTATTGAATTAAGTTGTTCACTTGTTTTTGTTGGTGGTAGTAACTCAACAAAAGCATCTGGCAGATTTCTTTGGGAAATGACTTCTTCTTTGTCTGCTGGCTCTGTTAAAAAGTATTGATAGTTGCTATTATAACCATCTATTGAATGTCCTTCTTTGTCCAAGTTGAATAATAAAATATCATCGTCGTGTAAGTGGAACGATAAAGCATAAGTTGCTAATCTTTTACTTATGGAGTTTGTTAAGTCATATAAGTAAAACGGGTTGTCAAGTTTTACGTTTATCTCAACAATAGTAGTCCAGTCACCAATTTGCGGCGTAACTAAATAACAAACACCATGATTGTCGTAAACATATTCTTGGATAGCTTTTTCAAAATTGCTACCGTCAATGTCAAGCCTACTAAATTTTGTCAATTCTCTGTCCTCTTGAAGTTCCTTAATGAGTTCGCTTACTGTGTCTGTCTGACTACGTTTATAAATATGTAAAACTGTTGAAAATAGTCCCATCTTAGAATTTTAGGGTGTCTCAATTTTATGGCACACAACGGTCCCGGCTTGACGATGTGGCGGTATTTGAAAATAGTCAGCCCGTAACTGCTGCTAA
>NZ_VVIP01000026.1 GCF_009650435.1 Foetidibacter luteolus | reverse complement strand
AGCTTAACCATACAGCAACTGAGCATTATGTTCGAGGGGAGGATGGCCGCAATTTTCTAAAAATTTTTCACGTTCCTTTTTCCGGCCATGGCCGGAAAAAGGAACGTGAAAAATAACCTTGACACAGTTTAAATTACACTCCCGCGACGCAAGGGACGCCTAATAGCCGTTCTGCTGCCGGGCCCATAAAAATGTATTTTCTGTTGGGATACCTCAATGGCATGTGGTTTGGTATAAGTGTGGAAACATTTGCATAACCTATGGCTGAATATGATTACCTGGTTGTCGGGGCCGGATTATTTGGATCTGTTTTCGCTCATGAAGCAACAAGAAAAGGGAAACGGTGCCTGGTAGTAGACAGGCGCAACCATACCGGCGGAAATATTTATAACGAAGATATTGACAGCATACATGTACATAAATACGGGCCACATATTTTTCATACCAACGATAAAATGATATGGGATTATGTGAATTCCTTTGTTGAATTTAACCGGTTTACCTACACACCTGTGGCCAATTATAAGGGAGAGCTCTACAGTCTTCCGTTTAACATGAACACCTTTTACCAGTTGTGGAAAGTAAAAACGCCAGATGAGGCTAAGGCTATAATAGAGCAGCAGGCATCTGCCGCTAAAAATGGACGGCCTGCTAACCTGGAAGAACAGGCACTGAGCCTGGTGGGTAAGGACATTTATGAAAAACTGATAAAAGGCTATACGGAGAAACAGTGGGGAAGGAGGGCTGTGGATTTGCCTGCGTTTATTATTAAAAGGCTGCCGGTAAGGTTTGTGTATGACAATAATTATTTTAACGACAAATACCAGGGCATACCTACAGGCGGTTACAATAAGTTAACAGAAGGGTTACTTAGCGGCATTGAATGCAGGCTGGATGTTGATTACCTGCAAAACAAAGATGAACTGGATGCACTTGCGGATAAAACTATATTCACCGGGCAGATAGATGAATACTACCGCTACCGTTTTGGGCACCTGGAATACCGCAGCCTGCGTTTTGAAACGGAGCGGCTTGAAATAGCCAACTACCAGGGCAGTGCCGCTGTTAACTATACTGAAGCGGAAGTGCCTTACACCCGCATTATAGAGCACAAGCATTTTGAGTTTGGTACACAGCCACACACAGTTATAACAAGAGAATACCCCCAGGAGTGGAAGCCCGGGCTTGAGCCGTATTACCCGATTAATGATGAAAAGAACAATGCCGTGTTTAAGCAATACCAGGATTTATCTAGAGAAGAATCGAAGATAATTTTTGGCGGGCGACTTGCAGAGTATAAGTATTATGATATGCACCAGGTAATTGGTTCTGCACTGGCGAAAGCGAAGAAGGAGTTGGAGTAGAAGGCTTAAATATTGCTTAATGAAGCTAAGCTATTTACGGGGTTAAATGCAAAAAGTTATCTTCATAAGCATAGCTGATTAGTAATTTAAAAGGCATGAAACTTTTGTTTAACATAAACAACACAACATCTGGCGTTAAAACAGATGCCGCTCTTGACAAGTATGATAATATTGTCTTGTTTCCCCGTAAACTTGAAAAGGCTAATAAGCAAATTAAAAAGTCAGGTTTTCCTGGATCTGCGTTTAAGAAAAAAAATCATTGATTAGGTGCCTGACGCGTTAACTACATAATATTTCTAAACCCCTTTTCCGCGTTCATCTTCATTTTAAACTGGAATAGCTGGCTCATTTTGCCGGCTTTTGTTTTGGCTTCTTCCGTTTTATCGCCTGCAAAATGTTCATCAAGGTTGGCATTAAAAAGCTGCAGCCACCTGTTAAAATGTGTTTCATCAACTATCAGCCCGATGTGTTTGGCAAATGGGTTACCCTGGTACACCGGTTGCGCAAAGAGTACGCTGTACCAAAAGTTACGCATGGTTTGCAGGTGGGGTTCCCAATGGCCGGTGATGCGGCTGCTGAACACAGGCGCCAGCAACTCATCCTTTCTTACCTTGTCATAAAAACTGTTTACCATTAAATCCACATCTTCACTGTTCTCTATATCTCTCCTGTTCATTGTATGCACCGGTTTTAGCATTCAGAGTAATCTGATGCAAAAATACCATTCAGCGCATACAATTTATCAATGGCTATTTCCAGCCCGTTGTCAAGCTGTAACCACTTCTTTCCATCTTTGTCAAAAATATTGGTAATAACGCCGTTGGCCCTGGTAACGCCATTGTCTTCGTACAGTATCCCTGCTTTTTGTTTTTGTTCAAAAAGTTCTGTTACCTGGTTATAAAAAGTTCCGTTAACGGGCAATGTTTCCCTGGTGTCTTTTTCCATAAAAATGTTGTATGTAGAGACAGGAATGCATCCTGTCTCTACGGGTTAAACAATTTATTGCAAGGCATTCTTTAATTCTGTGGCAGCGGCACGCAGGGCCGATTGTACCGCAGGAATGTGTGCCAGGGGGTTCAGTAGGCCATAATCGTGTATCATTCCCTGTACACGCATTAGGGTTACATCCACGCCTGCAGCATCCATCTTGCGGGCATAAGCTTCGCCCTCATCACGCAATACATCATTTTCAGCCGTTTGTACAAGGGTGGGGGGCAAGCCTTTTAAATCCGCGGCTTCTGCCTGCAAAGGCGATGCATAGATTTCTTTTCTCTTGTCGCCCTTTTCCATGTAATGGTCCCAAAACCAAATCATCATATTGCGTGTAAGAAAGCGGTCTTCGGCGTATTTAAGGTAGCTTTCCGTATCAAAATCCGCATTGGTTACAGGCCAGAATAGCAACTGGAATTTCAGGTCAACGCCTTCTTTATTGGCCATCAGTCCAACCGCGGCGGTCATGTTGCCGCCAACGCTGTTGCCTGCTATGGCCAGGCGGCTGCTGTCAACATTAATTTCGGCGCCATTTGCTTTTACCCACTTGGTTGCGGCGAAAGCTTCATTAATGGCTGTGGGGTATTTAGCTTCCGGTGAGCGTGTGTATTCCACAAACACAGCCACTGCGCCGGAGTGAACCACCAGGTCCCTCACAAAGCGTTTGTGGGTAGGAAAATCCCCCAACACCCAGCCACCGCCATGAAAGAACATAAAGGCGGGTAATGCCGCGGTTTGGCCTGAGGGGCGCATAATGAAAAGCTGTACCGACAACCCATCCTGGCTGATTGTTTTTTCTTCTATATCCACACCGGAAATATCTACTTCAACGGATGACTGCGCACCTTCCAGCACCTTCCTGGCATCGGCTGGCTGCATGGTTTCCATGGGCTCGCCGCCGGAAGTGTTGAGCGCTGTTAAAAACTTTTTTGTTTCGGCGGAAATGGCGGGGTCATCCGCATAGGGAGTAATGGTGATGTTTTGCATGGTAATTGTTTTAAATAGTTGATGTATTAAGCATGGCCAAAGGCCGATAAAATTATTGATTATCCTGCCTGCAACAAAGCACGAAACTTATTTTTTAAACATAGGCAGCGGGTTGAATGGATGCCGGAAAAAATTCTTTGCCACCTGCGTTATAAGAAAGGCATGAAAACCCAGGTTAGGGTATCTTTTTTTATTCTCTTTAATGGCCTGCCTGTTAAGCCCAAAACTCAACAGCCCCAGCGACACATCTATCCAGTCTGCCTTCCTGAAGGTTTCCACTGTGCTTTCGAAGTTGCCTTTGTAACGGGTGGTTTTGTGGTGCCATAAAATCATTTGGGTTATTTCTTCGGCCCATTCTTTTTTGCCGGTTTGCTCCAGGTATTTGCGGGCTTCATCTATGCTTGGTTGCAGGTAATCTATGGTGTGCTGTGTCCATATCCCTATATCGTGAAACACGGCCACAACAGCATATTTTTCTTCATGCTCTTTGCTTTCATCAAGTAGCAGGCAGTTAAAATAAACACGGTAAACATGGTTCCTGTATTTATCGTAATGCCTGCCGGTTTGTGACTGGTATGGCTGCATTAATTGTTCTATGGTATGGTTTGTAAGCGTCAATGCTTGCCGGTTTATTGGTGGTGAGGTTACTCCGCACTGCTTACTGCAACATACTCTATTATCGGTACCAGCTCTGTAATGGCGGTTTGGCTGTAATTCTTTTTACCCTGGTAAATGGCGTTTATTTCAACTGTTAACCTGTCATCGGGTGCTATGTTTACCGGGTTAATGCGGATGTCTGTCCAATAAGCATAATCAGATACCGGCACTGTTTGTATAACAATGCCGTTGAGATGAATGGTAAGCTTTTTGGCACGGCTGTAATTTTTCCAGAGTTTGTCTGATTTGCAGTTGCCGTTTTTAATCCTGAAGCCTGTACACTTTACATCTTTAAGGTTATTAAACGCAGCCGGTTCAAATCCGAAGCCAATGGTGTCTCCAACGGCGGAAGATGTAAGCCAGCAGGTATTGTCGTTACTGTCCAGCAGGTAACTGATAGTATTGCTCTGGTTTACGGGAAAGCCAGCCTGTGCCTGGCCGCGGCTAATAAAACCATAGCCATAAACGCTGCCTGTTTGCACTACCGTATTTTGCGATTGCAGCGGTTTATTAATAATAAACATGAGTGCTATAAACAACACCAGCGCCGCGGCAGGAAAAACAATCAGCTTACTGCTAAGCCTGTATTTTTTGTAAGCTACTACAGCCCCATATACCAAACCGGTAAATAAGCCAAGCGCTATCCACATAATAACCGGGTTAATGGTTTTAGAAACTGCCAGCAGGTTATCCATGAAAAGAAAAACATTGATGGCGATAATGCTTAACATCCTGTTTAACAGCAGGCATACCACCACCAGTATTACTATTAACCGTTTGGGTATCCTTCTTTTCTTCTTCATAGTTTTTCCCCTTTTTTAATGATGGAAAAAGAAGCAATAAGTCCGCCCAGCAACACAAGCAGGATAACGAAAAAAAGAAAGTATTTTGGCGGTAAATACTCCGAAGGTGTTGCCAGTGAGGTATAAGTGTAAAAATGATAATCCTGCGCCAGCCATGTGTTAAAGCCCGTTACCGCGCCCAGCAGGTAACGCACTATTCCAAAAAACAAAGCGCCGAATGCGGCGTATTTCAGCAACTGGGCAATAAAAGCCTTTTTGGGGAAGACAATCTTTATTTTAACCGGCAGCGCTACGGTTTGATAGGGCGTGGCTATAATTATGTTTACGTTGTACAGTTTATCCTTCACCAGTTTTAGTGCATCAACTGAAACGGTCACCACTTTTTCCGTTGTGCCGTATAAGCTGTGCAGGCTTATTATTTTTTCGTTCAGCCAAATGCCTTCAATATTTTTATCCAGGTACACCACGGCTTTGGTAAAGCCCCAGTCACTAAGTTTTACTTTAAATGTGTGCTGAAAAAGCTTGCTGCCTTCAATGGCTGTCAGCTCCAGTGCGGCAGGCTCGCTTGCAATAACAGGCTGTGGTGTTTGGGCAGCTATTACCTCTATGAACGTTTGCGCCGCCGCCAGTCTTTTGTCTTCATCCTGGTAGTAAGACGCGTTAAGTACAGGTTCCAGCTTTTGGTTGTATTGCTGAATCCATTCAAGGCGGCCAATACCTTCCAGCCAGGCGGGTAACTGCCCGTTCATCATGGCTTCCGCAATCTTGTTCCATAAACCGGCTTCATATTTTGCCCGCTCTGCCAGTTGTTTGGGCGTGTCAAATTTTTCTCCGTTTAAGTAAAAGGGATGTGTTTTGTTAACGCGGTATAAAAATGTCAGGAAGTTTTTGTGCTGGGTATCTGCAGTAAGCTTTGCCGCATTTTCGGGGTCTGTTTCTTTCAGCCATATATGCAGGTGCCCTGCCTTATAGGATGCAGCGGCCGACGTAAATAAACCGTAGTCAGTGGCCGTATCCGCTAACAGCGATTCTATATCCGGGTAGGGCCATTCTTCCAGTAAAAAGGGCAGCGATGGGTTTAGCCGGTACACCACTTTCAGAAACCGTTTCTCCCTATCATTTTCGCCGCGTATAATTTCTTCGTATTCAAATCCCTTATCCGTATTGTTGGTAAGCTGCGATACCACTACCGGCAAATAGTTGGCGCCGGATAAACGCGTAAATGCTTTTTCCTTGTGGTTAAAAGTTACTTCGCCGGTTTCTTCCAGGGTAGATACAGAATGGTCAAGCCAGATGGTGGTGCGTGACTGTGCCGTTTTCCACCGCTCATCGGTCATCCACTGGCCTTCAAATTCTTCAGTCACCTGCTTGGTGTTCCGTGGCTTAAACCCTTTGTCTTTTATCAACGCCAGCAGGTAACTTCTTATTTCTGTTTCCGTAAGGCCATGTTTAACCGCTTTGGAAATAATCCTGGCAGCCTCCTGTTTGGTAAACTCGCCATCTTCCAGCGAAATATCCACCAGTTCCTCTACCGATTTCAAGCCTTCCGTATATCTTTTACGGTCAATCTCCCGGTAGTATAAATCAATGCCTTCCTTAGTCTTTAGTTTTTGATAAGCTGCATCCAGCAGTTTTACTGCGTTGGTAACGGTATCCTCACCATAGCGGGCTTTAATTTTTTCTCTTGCGCCACCTGTCAGCAGTTTGCCTTTACCCATCCAGAAAGCGGTAAGCGCATCATAGTTTTTCTTTACCGTTTCCGGCGTAATTACCGCGTATTGCCGGTAGTCCAGGTAAAGCGCTTCAAAAGGGTTGGCAGACAGTATTGTTTTCCAATAACCGTCTTTGTCTTCAAAATGGGGCGGTACCGCACTAAGGCCGCCGGCAGCAGTAACCTGTTGCAGCTCCGTTTCAAGACTGGGCTGTTCTGCCGGTGCGGCTTGTTTATTTCCGGGCTGTGCTCCGCCGGCTATATAGCCATCTGAGCCAGGCGACGCCGCTTCCCCGCCAATATATTTATCATCCATTCCGTGTGGGATTTATGGGTGTTCTTAATCTGAATCAATATCTTTTTCAGGGGGTGCCCCCAAGCTGCGCAAGGGGTCGGGCTTTCCGCTATTACTCCGGCACAAATGCCCTGCTGCTATGGCCTCACCGGGGTAGCCGCTTCAATCCCTCACCCGAAGGTGTAACCCGCTGCGTTTTTCGTGGGCAGGCTGTTGTTTGCAACGCTGCCAACATACAACTTTGAACAATCAACTCATCGGTTTATTCAACCCTTTCAGGGTTGTTTGTGCAATTGATTTTTTACCACGGGTTTTACCCGTGGCTATTTTAATTGATGCCCTTCGGGCAAAGAAAACCTGGTACTGCATCTCCATTTGTCAATTCATTGCCTAAGGCGGCAACTCCGCCAACATTGAACTAACGAA
>NZ_VVIP01000025.1 GCF_009650435.1 Foetidibacter luteolus | reverse complement strand
AATAATGTAATTGAAAATCAAATAATTATAACCGCACTAAATCCGAGGGGGACAAGTCAGGAGGATTATTCGGTGTTTCCCCTGCCCGTAACTGACAGGTATATGCCGGACATTGCTGCGCCTGTTGTTTGGTACGAAAAATCTTTTTGCGCCGCGTCGCTTATTTCCTTCCGGTTAAAACGATTGTAATGGGTTATCATTTCCAACATAGCCCCGTGCAATTCCTGTTCATTTCCGGCTGTAACCAGGTAGCCGTTTTGCGTATTCACCACTTCCGCAACGCCACCAACCCAGGTGCTGATGACCGGCAGGCCACAGCACAAGGCTTCCAGTATTACGCAAGGCATGTTTTCGTAATAACTAAACATAACCAGCGCATCGGCCTGCTGCATGCAGGCGGCCACTTCAGCATAAGCAATTTCACCTGTAAATGTGATGCTGCCGGGTGGTAGGCCAAGTTTTTCCGGCATAGCCGCTACACCAGGGGCATTTGGGCCAATCATCATTAGCCTGGTATGGCTGTTTGTTTTATGCAAAGCTGCAAAAGCCCTTATAATACCTTCCGGGTTTTTTTGGGCATTCATAACAGATACATGCAGCAATAAAAAACTATCCTTGTTTGTTGAGGGTTGGTAATAAAACAAGCTGGTATCTACGGCATTCAATACTCTCTGTGAAGTTGTGGGGTAAAGTTTCTGTTTTATGGCATCGCCCAGGTTGTTGCTAACGGGTAAAAGCATAGCGGCATTTTTTACAACCAGCCTGTTAAAGTACCTGAACAGAAAGCTTTTATGCTCAAACCGGTCAGGGGCGGTTGAGTTATAAATCGTCCAGTGCTCTGTAAGCAGGTAGGGTATGTGCCATTTTCTTTTTATCCATAATGCCGCCAGCCCGGCCTTCATGGCTATGTGTACATGAACGATATGTGGTAAACCGTTTTGGGCAATGTGCCGCCTTATATGTTTTTGGAAGGTTAACAGGTAGTGCAGGTAATCCGCAGCCTTGTTAAATGGGTAGGGCAACCCGGAAGCCCTTATTAAGATTACCTTTTCATGCAGGTTGGCATTTGTTGTTTCCGTTATTTCTGTAGAAGTGGTAAGACTGTTTCGTTCTGCTATCTCTATGTGTATTAGCTGTATACGGTTATAAAGGGATGCTGCAAAAGCATGCCTCTGGATAAAATCCCCTTTATACCTGTCACTGCTGTTGGGGTACCAGCTTGTTAACCAAAGTGCATTCATTTTTTCTTTTTGTCAATCATTTCTGCCAGCCAGCCGTAGTCTGAACGCCGCCATGCAAAAAAGCTGCTCAAGTTAACCTTGTAATCTTTATAAAAACAATACAAGGAATAAGCTAATCCCGTGGCGTAACCTAAGGTACTTATTATGGCTGCCGCAGCAATACCGTAATTGGGAATAAACAGGTAATCGCCTGTTACCACTACCATCAGCGAAATTGCAGCGCCTGTAACATTTACATTCACTTTTCCCTTGCCGGAAAAATAGGCTGATAGCATGGCCAATACTGAAAGACAGAAAATGCCCGGCAGCAACAGCATGAAAGGAAGATAAATACCTTGGAAACTTTCCCCGAATACAAACGGAAACAACCACCGGCCGCTAATTAGCACTATTGCGAGTATAAGCAGGAATGCCTGTGAAAAAAGCCTGCTGATAATTGTAATGCTGGTATTAATGGTTGCCCTTTCCGCACCACTGGCTGTTTGCGGAAAAATAACGGCGGCAATAATCTGTGGAATAATGAGCAGCATTTGTCCCAGCTTGCTGGCCTGTATGTAATTGCCCAGGTCAGCGCTGCTGCAGGATGGGCTGTTTTTCACAAACCAGTAATCAATACGGTAAACCAGGAAGAACAGCACGTTGGCCAGTAATGCTTTTAACGAGAAACGCATAAGTTTTATAAATTCCCGCTGCGAAAGCATAGCCAGTTGCAAAGTATGCCGGTTGACCAGCCAGTATGCCAGGGCCAGGCTTATACCTGTTGCAATAAAGTATAAAAAGTAAGTATGTAGAATGAGCGGGTCATAGCCGGCTGAAGGTGTTTGCCTGGCGATGATAAAAATCAATGCAACGTTCAGCAGGCTCATCAGCAAATTGGGCAACAGGTAATTACGCTGCACATAAAACAGCATAGTGAAATAGTTGGTAAGCAAAATGCCGGGTATATAGCAGATGCTGAAAAAAAGGAAATCATCCCGGCCAATGCTTTGTTCGGGCATGTATGCCAGTACATTGGAAAAGAAAAGAAAAATTACAGCCGCAATGAGTATTACCCACAAAAAAATGAACGACACCAGTTTGCCTGCCGCAATGTCGTTGCGGCTGGCATAATAAGTCATGCCTGATTCTGCACTAAGGCTCGCAACCAGCAACACGAATGAAAACAGGTTAGACAGGTAAAATATCCAGCCTGCATTGCCCGCCTGAAAGTACCGGGAAACAAATACATTTAATAACAGCAGTGTAAAAAAGTAGAGCCCCCTCCATAAAAAACTTTGCGCTAAAATCTTTGGTAGTGTCATGGAAGAAGGTGGCTGTTTGCATTATTGAAACATGGCAATGAAATTAGGAGATAAAATCTTTGAATGATCAGAATTAGGTTAATCATGTAAGCATTTAGTCTTGTGTTTTTTTAACCCATTCTTCTATCATTGTTTTTATGGATGCAAGGGATAATCTTTCTTCATGACTACAATTCATACAATTAGCGTTGGTTTCATTAAAGTAGTCTTCAAGGTCGGCTTTGTATCCGGATCCGGAAGCATAAAATTCAAAGGCAATAAATTCGTATAATTTATTTTGTTGTCCGGCCGACAGGTGTGCCGCGTTTTGCAGGAATTCTTTTGGAAAAAGCGATAAGTATTTTTTCATATATCCTCCGATAACTTCACTCACAGAGCCATCAGATTTTGAGGCTATGGCTTCATACACTTTAAACGCAAGCTGGCGGGTTTCAAAGTTTCCGGATTGTAAGCTATCCAGCCATGCAAAAGTTTTCTCATCATCAGAGGCCTTAACTTCTCCGGAAATCAGTTTTTGAGCATATTCCCGGTTGCTTTCTATGGTAGGTACGGGATTACTTGAAACTAATTGTTGCGTATCTCCCTGGCCTGTTGTAGTGATAGTGTCTTTGTTTTCAGCATTCCTGTGTGTTTTGGCTGCACAGCCAATTAGTATCAATAAGAGTGATACGGATACAATATGTTTCATTTTATGTATTCAAAATAGATGCTGCAAATATAAATTGTTGCTATATTTTGTTTCCTCATAATATACTGGTGAGCATGTTACTGCTAATTTTTCTTATAGTGTGTCTCATTTTTTATCGCTCAGTAAGTCCTTATAACTAATCAACTTTATGCCTTTTTCTTTAATAGCCGCTTTTACTTTCTCGCTTGTAAACAAGTCCGTAACGCCCTGCCTGTCCATGGCTACCTCTTCGTAACCTATATGGTGTACTGCACGCAGTTCTTCGTTATCCAGGCCCGGATGGTCAATAAACCAATAAGTTTTGCCGGGCTGCAGTTTATCCAGCATGCGCAGAAAGCTTTCTATTTTTTCCGATGCTGTTTTGTGGGGGCCGTCATATCCCATGTATTGCACACCGTGCTCTTCAAGGTCAATATCAATGTGGTATTCTTTTGCCAGTTTTTTGGTAAGGTCTTTTGTTTCGGGCGACAAGTTGGTACAGAGCATGTGGGATGATAGGTGGCTGATACGCGGTATCAGCTTCAAAGCCATTTCTATTTGTGCCCGCAGCTCTTTTTCCACATCAGTTATGTTCCATTGATTGTCCAGTATAGCCTGCCCGGGATAGTTTTTGTTGGGATAAACCATGGGGTAAAAGTAGCCGTTACTATCCCGCAGACTGGGACAGTCAGTAAGTGGCCGCCATTTTACATTGTCCCATTCGCTGGTTAGCGCCAGGTGAATGCCTACATCAATGCCCGGGTTTTGCGCCAGCATTTTTACCGCTTCGGGAAACCAGGGCGAGGGCACAATAATTTCGATAGACGTCTGGATGCCCTCATTGGAGCATTTAATCAAAGCTTCATTACCTGAGTGGGTGTAACCCATATCATCGCCACGTACAATAAGGCGAGGAGGGGCTTGCTGGGCACACAGGCCAGAAAGCAAAAAGATGATTAACAGAACAAGCATTGATGATTTCATAAGCTGGCAATTTGGGGATTGAATTTAATGCAAAAAAATGCTATCCTTAAAATTCATTATCAGCCAAGAAGGGTTTCCCTGCGCAATTCTTCCTTGCTAATGGCAAGCCTGTCTGTAAATAATTCATTAATTATTCGTTGCACTTCGCCGCCATCAACTTTATCCCGGTGCTTGTTAAAGTGCATGTAATGCTCTGTTGTAAGCCGTTTTACGAAAGCTCCTGTTGTTTGTTCGTTAAAGCTGTTGCTGAATTTGTGGGCAACCCATGTTACAAGCGTAAAGAAAAGGATGCCGGTTAAGGCCAGCTTCCAGCTAAAAAAGAAACAGATGAATGACACTAAAAAGCAGGCTGTTAAAGCCAGTGACAGTTTATTGTTCATGGAGAGGAGATACAACTCCAGGTCAAGGCTTTGTTCAAGTTGTTTTACTTTTTTCCGCCTTCCCTTTTTAGGGAACAATTCGCTCATATTTGTATCCGGGCGGATGGCGTCCGGATTGATAAGCTGCGTTGCAGCAATAGCTTGACGGACCTGGTAAAACGTGTGTTGCGTAGTGCAATGGTTGGTTTTGGCCAATGCAAGTTTTGCTACAATTACATCGCACAGTTCTCCGTAGGTTTTTACTTGTGCGAAATCGTTGTGATGGAATTTAATGTCAAATGATTTTTCAATTATGCGCAAAACGTCTCCGATGTCCTCGGGGTCTGTTTCGTTTAGTTTTTGGGAGTCTGATTGGTTCATGGGTTATTACAATTGATTTGCAGTCCGAAGATAATCATTGAGGCTGGTTTCGCTTAAATGTCGCCATGAAAAACCGGAGGATGAAGTGATTGCGACGCAACGAAGTCGCCACAAGGTACCAATGCTGGTATTCAAATCTTTCCTCACAAAAAAGGCCAATCTTTCGATTGGCCCTGCTGACACACTTGAAACTAACTTATTTTAACGCATTGATAATAGCAACAAATTCATCGGCTATCAGCGATGCGCCGCCTACAAGGCCGCCATCAACGTCCGGCTGGCCAAACAGTTCTTTCGCATTGGCAGCTTTTACGCTTCCACCGTACAATATCGTAATGCTTTCAGCCACATCTATACCATATTTGTCCTGCAGTTGCAAACGTATAAAAGCATGCATCTCTTCGGCCTGGGCGCTGCTGGCTGTTTTACCGGTGCCTATGGCCCAGATGGGTTCGTAAGCGATTACTATTTTTTGCAGTTGCTCCGCTGACAAATGATACAGCGATTCTTCCAACTGTTGTGCAACAAAATCATTCTGTGTCCCGGCTTCCCTTATAGCCAAAGGTTCGCCGCAACAAAAAATGGGAGTGATGTTATATTCCAGCGCAATGTTTATTTTATCGGCAAGCAACTGGTTGCTTTCATTAAAGTATTCCCTTCTTTCTGAGTGGCCAAGCACTACGAATGTAACGCCGAGGCTTTGCAGCATTTCAACGGAGATTTCGCCGGTATAAGCGCCCGATTTTTTGCTGTAGCAGTTTTGTGCGGCTACAAAAATGTTCTGCTTGCCGGCTACTTTTTGCTGTGCCATTACCAGGTAAGGGGCAGGTACGGCAAACACCGCCTGGCGGCCCTCTTCAACGGATGATATTTTCGACAGGATATTGTCTAACAATTCTTCACCCTGTTGCAGGGTTAGATTCATTTTCCAGTTGGCGGCTGCTATTTGCTTTCTCATAAATTGATTGTTACTCTTTTTTTAATGTTTAAGTTTTACCAGGGCATGGGAATTGAAATGTGCTCAAAGATATGTTTCAAAACCGCAGCATCTGCATCTGTAAGTTGCTGCTGTTTAAATTTTTTCCAGTTGGCAATGTCACGCAAGGCTTTGCTGTGCTCATACCTTGTAAGGCCGGTAATGCCCCAGGTAAAATCGGGCAATACCCTGGGCGTAAAACCTTCGCCAAAAACATTACAGCATATACCTATTACAGAGCCGGTGTTTATGGAAGTGTTGATGGCCGTTCTGCTATAATCTCCCATCAGCACGCCGCATTTGTTACCTGCGCTTACCCACTGCTGCTGGTATGGTACCCACATGTTTATTTCGGCCCCGGTATTTTTTACATTGCTGTTACTGGTACCTGCGCCAAAATTGCACCATTCACCAATAACGGAATCGCCCAGGTAGCCATCATGTGCTTTGTTGCTGTAACCGAACATCACGCTGTTCTTTATTTCGCCACCTGCTGTACAATGCGGGCCAATAGTAGTAGCGCCATATATTTTGGCGCCCATTTTTACAACGGCGTTTTCGCCAAGTGAAAACGGCCCGCGAATAAAGCTGCCCTCCATAACCGTAGCGTTGTTGCCTATGTAAATGGGGCCGTCTGTGGCATTCAGAACTGCATATTCAATATGGGTGCCTTGCTCTATAAAAATCTGTGCGGCGTTAATAACATTGTTGGTAGGGGAGAGGGGGTGGCTTTGCCGGCCTGCAGTAAGCAGTTGATAGTCCAGTTGCAACGCCCCTGCATTATGCTGGAATATTTGCCAGGGGTAGCTTAGTTTTTTTACCTGCCCGTTAATATTAATAATGCTGGTAAAAGTTTCTCTTGCCGGCAGGCTGGCGCCGGTTGAGCGGCAGGCTATCAGCACATCCTCATCATATAAAGCCTGCCCGCTATGCAAGCCTTTTATTTTTTCTACCAGGCTGGCATCGGGCATAATGGCGGCGTTTACAAAAAGGTGTTCGCCATAGGGTGGGGCAGGGTATATTGGGCGCAGGTGTTCCAAAGTATCTACCCATATAGCTTCGTTCAGTAACAGTTGCCAGCGTTGGCGCATGGTTAGTATGCCCATCCGTATATCGGCAACCGAACGGGTGTAAGTAAAAGGATATAAAAACGCATGTGCAGGCTGGTCAAAAAGCACCATATAATTCACAATTGTTGATAAATGTAAATGTATAGGTAATATTATTCACATAGTAAAGCATGAATAGTTTTCGCTGCTATTTTTGCCACTTCGTAAAAAATAACTGTTATTCCGTGGGCTTTATGCTGCTCCGTAAAAACACTGATGAATGACCAGATTGAAACCTATTACATATATTCTTTGCATCATATTTATTTTCTGCTCCTGTTCTTCTGAAGCCAATAACAAAAAGAAAGCCGCCGGCAAAGCACCAACGGATTCACTTCATTCTTCTTTAACGCCGGAACAAATACAGGCCCTGCATGATTCCATTGAAGATTACTACATTCATAACCTGGAAACAAAGGGCTTTAACGGGGGCATACTCGTAGCAAAAGATGGCGTTGTGTTGTTTGAAGCTTATCATGGTTTTATTGATGTGCCCCATAAAAAAGATTCCATCAACGCCAATACACCTTTTCACCTGGCGTCTGTTTCAAAAACTTTTACAGGTACAACTGTGCTAAAGTTGTGGGAGCAGGGAAGGATATCCTTATACGATTCTATACAGAAATTTTTTCCAGGTTTCCCCTACCAGGGTATAACGGTGAAAACCCTGCTGGACCACCGCAGCGGCTTGCCTAACTACCTGTACTTTCTTGACAGGAAACGCTGGGATATGAAGAAGAAAGCTACCAACCAGGACGTGGTTGACTTTATGATGCAGTACAAGCCCCCAATCACCAACTTGCCAGACAGGCATTTTCAATACTGTAACACCAATTACATTATGCTGGCTATGATTATTGAAAAAGTAACAGGCATATCTTACCCCCAGTACATGCGTGACAGTGTGTTCAGGCCCCTGGGTATGAATAACACTTTTGTTTTTTCCATCACCGATACCGCCAGCTATGTACCTACTTACACTGCCGGTAACAGGGCCTATGGGATGGACCATACGGATTGTACCTATGGCGATAAAAACATTTACAGTACCCCCCGCGACATGCTTAACTGGGACAAAGCTTTGTACGAGCACCGTTTTGTTTCAAAGAATACATTAGACTCTGCTTTTACAGCCACCAGCCACGAGAGGCCTTCCATGCACAACTACGGCATGGGCTGGCGTTTGTTCTATAACAATGGCGATACCATTGTTTATCACAACGGTAAATGGCATGGAAGCAATACCTCATTTACAAGGTTGGTGCAAAACAAGGTAACCATCATAGTGCTGGGCAATAAGGTAAATGGCAATATATACCACGCCAAAAACATGTCTTATATCTTCAACGGCAAACGAAACGAGGGGCCGCTGGAAGAATAGCCGGATTGCTACATTGAATAAAATTGTATTTTCGGGTTAATACATTAACTCAAAATTTCCTTTATGAGATGTTTGGTGATTGCGGCGCTAATGTTTTCCCTGCAGGTTTCTGCCCAGCCCGCCAACAATGCTAACATGGTACAGTTGTCTCATTATGCACTGGACACTTTCTACAGCGGTACAGTTTTCCTTAAAAACGGCCAAAAGTATAAATCACTCCTTAATTACAATACCCTTACACATGAAATGATTTTTGAACAGGGGGGCAAACGCCTGGCAATTGCAGACCCTGTAAATGTGGATACAGTCATAATAGAAGGCCGCAAATTTATACCTGTAAACGAAGAGTTTTATGAAGTGCTTACAGGAACACCCATCGCGTTGTGCGTTCAGTATATCTGTACAGTAAAGCCCCCCGGCAATGTTATTGGCTATGGCTTAAGTTCCGATGCTTCGGCTAATACCGATGTGTCTATGATGCAGCACTCCAACAGGTCTTACTACCTTAAGTTGCCCGATGACTATAAGGTTACCATGCGCAGGCAATACTTCCTGTACAAAAGTGGCCAGTTTTTAAAAGCCAACAATCTTAAGCAAATAGAAAAGGTTTTTCCTGACAAAGAAACCCTTATCAAAACCTACGATAAGGAGAACAATGTAAATTTTTCCAAGCCCTTGGAAGTGGCTATGCTTATCAGGAGCATTCAAAGCTAACAAGCCGTATGAAGTATTTATTTCTTCTTAGCCTTATATATGTAACAACTGTTCAGGCGCAATCTACCCTGCCGCCGCCCGAAAGGCAGGTATCCATTACCCATTATGCGCTGGACAGTTTTCACATTGGTACAGTGCTGCTAAAATCTGGCGGAAGACAGCAATATTTGCTTAACTACAATACGCTCACACAGGAAATGATCTTTGAGCGTGGTGGTATCCGTCTTGCCATGGCGCATCCGGAAGATGTTGATACAGTGTACATTCTTGATAAAAAATTCGTTTTTGTAAATAAGGTTTTTTATGAAGTTTTAGCCACAACGCCTGTTGCACTTTACGGCGAATACAAATGCCGCGTATTAAGAACCGGTTCACAGCTTGGCTATGGCATTACATCTGCCGCTGCAGGCAATACAGGCATCAGTTCTCTCATCAATGGTGGTAAAGCTTACGACCTTACATTGCCATACGAATACCAGGTAAAAATGAAACAGGAGTTATGGCTTAGAAAAGGGTATAATTATTATAAAGCCAACAGCCTTAAACAGGTCATCCTCGTATTTCCTGGCAAAGAAAAGCTGATAAGGCAACTAAGCAAACAAAAAGAGATAGACTTCACCAAACCGCAGGACATTATTGCTCTTGTAAAAGAAGTTCAGATGTAGTACTTCAGTTGCAAAACAAGCGGGCTCTCCTCACTCACCATTCACCACTCAACATTATGGTACCAGCGACATATTTTCATAGCATCGCCTGTTGCGTCGCAATCCGTTCATCGTTCAGTTCATTGGGCGGCTTTTCAGGCCCGGGTAGATGAAACTGAGGGTGGAACTTCGCCGCCGCATTCGCCTCAATAGATTTTCTATATTGCAGTCCCATTTTTATACTGTCAACTATGAGTATTACCATTCGCAAGGCTGTTAAAGAAGATTGCCCCCGCCTGCTGGAATTAATTAAAGAATTAGCCCTTTACGAAAAAGCGCCGGAACAGGTAACCGTAACATTAGCGCATTTTGAAGAAAGCGGTTTTGGCAGCAACCCTGTATGGTGGGCACTGGTAGCCGAAGGAGAAGATAAAACAGTTTACGGCTTTGCGCTGTATTATATTCGTTATTCCACCTGGAAGGGACAGCGCATGTACCTGGAAGATATTATTGTTACAGAAGCCGCGAGGGGCAAAGGCATTGGCAAACTGTTGCTGGATGCGTTAATTGAAGAGGCAAAAGAAAAAAAGTTCAGTGGTATTGTATGGCAGGTGCTGGGATGGAATGAACCTGCTATTAACTTCTACAAAAAGTATAATGCCGCTTTTGACGCGGAATGGATTAACTGCGCCATCAACCTGTAACTGTTGTAATTATTAAACAAGCAAAGGGCGCCGCAGGCGCTCTTTGATTATATACTATATGGGCTGAAAAGCTGCCCAATGAACTGAACGATGAAGTGATTGCGACGCAACAGGCGATGCCACGGAGTAATGTCGCTGGTACCATAAGTCGTGAATGGTGAATGGTGAATGATGAATAGTGAGTGGTGAGTAGTGAGTAGGGGTCTACATTAAACTTCGTACTTGTTACATCCCACATCAAACATCTAACATATCACAGGTACTTCGTACTTCGTAAATCGTACTTGTTTACATCGTACATCCCACATCAAACATCTCACATATCACAGATACTTCGTACTTCGTACATCGTACTTGTTTACATCGTACATCCCACATCAAACATCTAACATATCACAGGCTTATGCCATAGCTGACATAGTACAAAGCGCCGATGTATGGGTTGCCGAAGCCGTTGCGGTAATAATGGTTAAGCAGGTTGGTGCCGCCTAATTTTATCAGTGATTTTACATTAGTCAACCTGCAGCTAACCTGTGCATCCACCGTGCTGAAGGCCGGCAGGTTACCACGGGCAAATTCGCCTTCGTAGAGGAAAGCATCCTGCCATTTCCAGATAATGTTAAAGCCGAACATATCTTTTTTACCAAAGCCGCGGTTGCCAAAACCAACGCCGGCTCTGTATTTGGGGGTGTTGAAGCCGGCAATAAAATCTTTGGGAACATCTTTTATTACGTCAGAATATAGGGTGGCTGTAGCAAAAAAGCGCTGCGGCAGGCTGTAATCAAGCGATAAGCCCCAGCCCTGCGTTTTTACCCGGTTGCTGCTGTTAACGGAAAAGGAAAAACTATTGGCAAAGTCCATAGCCCCGGCGGCACTGTTTTGAATGGTAACTACCCGGCCAATAAAATCTTTATAGCGGGCCTGGTAAGCATAAACATCAACCAGTAATTTATTGGCCAGCAAAGCTTTGTAGCCTATTTCAAAAGAACTTACAGACTCCGGTTTAAAATCAGCGGGGGTATAAGTTCTCAGTTTCCCCGGGTCGCCTGTGGCTACGAATTCCTGCACACTTTCCAGCGTGTACCAGGGATTGCTGCTGTAATTATATTTATCCCTAAAGTAAGGCAGGCCGCCTATCAGTCTTGTGCCGCCACCCACTTCAAGGTCAACCCATTGCTGTTGCGTAGTGGGAAAGCGGTAAGCCGTTTGCCAGGAAAGCCTGAAATGATGGTCTTTAGCGGGTGTTATTACACCGGTAAAACGCGGTGTAAACCGGCCTTTGAAGTTTTCATTCTTATCGTAACGGCCGGAAGCTGTAAGCTTAAGCACATTGTTGAACAATGCTTTGGCTACCTGCAGGTAAGCGCCCCATTCGTTAATATGTATCGGGCCATCTTTATCGGCAAACAAAGTGCCGGATGAGTTGAGCACATATTGTTTCCAGTTACCGCCCACCAACACTTCCAGCCTGCTGCCGGTATGGCCGATTTTGAGCTTGTCGGTAAGGTTGTATTGGCCTTCTGCCTGGTATAAGTCGGAGCGGTCAAGAAAGAGGCCGCCTTGCGGAATCGGCTTTTTTCTTACAGTGGTGAGTAATTCATTAAACGCGGCAGAGCCGGCAACAGGCCGCCCCATATCCGCATAGCCCCTGGCTGCATTGTGAATGGCCATAGTTTGGCCCAGCATGGTGTTTTGGGCCGCGATTGCGGCATCTGCCGGTTGCATGGTCTCAAGCGCTTTTTCATAAGCCTGGCCATAAATGCTGGTAGCGCCATTTACAAAAGCGCCGGCATACTGAGGGTACCAGCTTCCTGCGGGGTTGGCTGCGTCAAAACTGGGTTTCCAGGCCTCGTTAAACATACGTGCGGCAATAGTGGCATTATACGCGTCGCCGGATTTTGTCTGCGTGGTATACACCCTTATTTGCCAGTTGGTATTCCTGAGTTCCAGCTTATACTGGCCAACGGAAAAACTTTTAAGCGAAAAACGGTCGGCCCCGGTATAAGCGCTTGTGCCGGATGCAAAATTGGCCACGGCTGAAGCTTCCATGCTTTTGCCCAGCTTGTAATACAGCCCGCCGCTTAATTTAAGGTTACGCGTTTTGCTGTTGATGATATCTGTTTCTTTGTAACCGGTGCGGCTTACGTTTAATGCATTGCCGGTAAGATATGGCTGCATAATGGCGGTGGCCTGTTCCTTTGCAACAGGGTCTGTAATAGATGCCAGTACAGATTGTATAAACGGCGTGCTGCTGCCCCTTATGTCAAGGGTAGTTTCATCTCCATATACGTTTACACCGTCATAGTTGGCATCCGACTGCCGGTCGCCTGGTATGCTGTAACCATTGTTGCTGCCGGATGGGCGGTAATAGTCGCTGCTGTCTGAAGCTATCCAGTCTGTACCTTCAATGTACTGCGCCGCTATTTTAACTGCAAAACGAGAGCTTAATTTTTTGGCCCATCTACCTGAGAAATCGTAGTAAGGGGATGCATTATGTGTGCTGCTGTTAACATGGTTAATACCTTGTTTTACCTGCAGGTCAAGCCCTTGGTAAGTAAACGGGTTTTTACTTTGCACAATGATGGTGCCGTTCATGCCGCCCGGCCCGTATAATGCGGAAGATGCGCCGCTCAGCAATTCAATGCTCTCTACATCCGGCTCCGTAAGGCCGGCAAAGCCTCCAAGGGCAAAGTTGAGAGAAGGCAGCTCGCTGCTGATGTTATCCACAAACTGGTTAAGCCTATTGTTTCCGCTAAGGTTAAAACCCCTGGTGCTGTAGGTTCTGAACAGCATGCCAGATGTTACAGCATCCACGCTTTTAAGGTTGCCAATGGCATCGTACCAGTTGGGGGCAGGGGCGGCCTGCAATGTCGCAGCGGTAATTTTTTCCGTGGAAACGGGAGCTGTCATCAACAGCACGTTTGTACGCATGGCTGCTACGGTTACCTGTTGTAAATCAAGGAATTCTTCGCTTAATTCAACAGTAAGGTAGGCTGCCGATGTAACTGTCAGCCTGTTTTGCACATAGCCGGTGGATGAAAAAGTAAGTGTTACAGGCAGCGCATGGCTAACGGTAAAGCTGAAGGCTCCCAGGCTGTCGCTGGCAAAGTTTTGCTTTGTCTCATTAACAACAATAACCGCGTAAGGCACAGCCAGCCCGCTGCTGCTTTTAATCATGCCGGTAATACGTGTTTGGGCTACAGAAGCCGTTGTAAAAACTAATAGCGAAATCGCGATTGCAATGAAGTGGTTAAGCGGTGTTTTTTGGTGCATATTGGGGGACATTGGAAAAAGGCAAAAATAGCAGATTTAATGCAATCTTTCAGAGTGGATTTGCAGCGGCGGCGGGTGTTTCCGTGCCATACATGGCGGTAGTAAAAGTTTGTAAGCAGTAAATTTTTTTGGACATAAACCCAATAAAGAGCGTTGGCTTTATGATGAGAAAGATTAAGAAAACAGGAGCTTTGAATTTGTGATCGGATTTATTATCTGCCTGTTACCTGGTATTATTCTTCGTAACATTCCTTAAACAAAAAAGCCATCTCGTTTTAAAGATGGCTTTTTTGTTTAAGTATGATTTTAATTACCATTTGTCAACTTCTTCAGTTGCGGTATGGTTAGTGTGGTTGGTATGATTGGTAGCGGGAATGCTAACCACAACCGGTTCTTCCACTTCAGCAATAACTGCAACCGGCGCCGCTGCTTCTACTTCTGCAACAACCACTTCTTCACCCGCTTCAGAATAGTCGTGGTTATAGGCGTCAAAATCAAAATCCGGCATCAGTTCGGTTTTTACATAGTCAACCGCTTCGCCAAGGGCCTTAATGAATTTGTTGAAGTCTTCTTTATAAAGAAAAATTTTATGCCTGTCATAACCATCATCATTAAACCTCTTCCTGCTTTCAGTAATGGTCAGGTAGTAGTCGTTTCCACGGGTTGCCCTAACATCAAAGAAGTAAGTTCTTCTTTTCCCTGCCCTTATTCTTTTGCTGTAAACACTTTCCAGTTTCTTGTCGTTGTTTTCGTACGCCACTTGTGAAATTTATTTGGTTATTGATTTGGTTGAGGAATCACAAATATAGTATTGTTTTGAATTTATCAAAGTTTTCATAAAAATTTTGTAACGATTAATCAACTGATTCCTCGGTGGTTAGCTGAAGCCTGTACAATTCGGCATAATAGCCATCCAAACCTAACAGGTGTTCGTGGGTTCCCTGCTCGGTAATGCGGCCATTTTCTAATATGATGATTTTATCAAATTTGAAAGATGTGAAAATACGGTGTGTGATAATGATGGCTGTTTTATCTTGCAGGTAACTATATAGATTAGCTGCTATCTCATTTTCAGTTTTGGCATCTACAGCGCTCAGGCAATCATCTAGTATAAGTATCTCTGGATCTTTTATCAATGCCCTGGCAATTGATACGCGTTGCTTTTGCCCGCCGCTTAAAGTTATGCCGCGTTCGCCCAATATAGTATTGTAGCCATCTTTTAAATGAAGGATTTCCTTGTGTACGCCAGCGCTGGCAGCAGCTTTTTCAACCTGTTCTTTTGATGGGGATGCAGGTAACCCAAAACCAATATTGCCCTCTACGGAATCGCTGAATAAAAACACATCCTGTGGCACGTAACTTACCTGGTTGCGTAAAGATTGCAGGGAGATGCGCTCTATATTATTGCCGCCGATAGTTATGGCGCCTTCGTCAACATCGTAAAAGCGCAACAGCAACTGTGCCAGCGTTGTTTTGCCACTGCCTGTTTTGCCCAGTATCATTACTTTTTCGCCGTGTTTTATATGTAACGAAAATTTGTTAACCGCTTTAATACCGGTTGATGGGTAAGTGAAAGAAACATTATTGAAAACAATATCTCCGTTAAGCTTGCCTTCATAGGCCGAAGGTGCGTTTTTAATGGATGGTTCTGTTTGTAGAAATTCATTAAGCCTTTTTTGAGATGCCGCCGCACGTTGTATCATGCTGGCCGTCCATCCGATGGCGCTAACGGGAAAAGTGAGCATGTTGATATAAATAACGAACTCTACAATGGTGCCTACATCAATTGTTCCGGCTAACACTTGCCTGCCTCCAATAAAAATGGTAATGAGTGTGCTAAAGCCAATCATTAGCGTCATACTGGGAAAATAAACAGCTTCCAGCTTGGCAAGCCCCACAGCGTTTTTCCGGTATTCCTCACTGTTGTTTTTAAAAAAGCCCAGCATCGCTTTTTCCTGCACAAAAGATTTAATAACCCTAATGCCGGAGTAAGACTCCTGCGCATTGGTCGTAAGGTCAGACAGTAAGGCCTGTACCCTGCCGCTTCTTTTGTGTATAGCGGTATTGGCAACATATATTATTATGGCCAGTAGGGGCAGTGGTGCCAATACCATCAGCGTTAAATCCTTATCAGTGCGCAACATGTTTATTACGCAAAACACAATAAGGGTAACCAGGTTTACCAGGTACATAACAGCGGGGCCAACATACATTCTTACACGGCTTACATCTTCCGCCATGCGGTTCATCAAATCGCCGGTGCTGTGCTTTTTAAGAAACGATGCGTCCAGTTTCTGGTAGTGTTCAAACACTTCGTTCTTCTGGTCATACTCTATGTGGCGGCTCATTACGATAATCGTTTGGCGCTGAAAAAACATCAGTACGCCTCTCAAAAGGGCCAGTACAAGAATGGTAATACAGCAAACAGTTACAAGTGTGCCGTAACTATATTGTTTAACCCAGTCTATATAAAGCGATATGAAGTAATCATGCAATCGCTCCTTGTGTTGGCCCGGCTGGCCGGTAATCAGTTCCTGTACTTTATTAATAACATAGCCTGTAATTTCCGGCGCCAGCACGGCGAAGTAGTTAGAGGCAATAACAAAAAAAATACCTGTAAAAAAACGGTAGCGATATTTCCAGAAATATTTATTTAGCGCCGCAAGATGCTTCATCCACAATGTGTTTTGCACGAAATTACCGGATGCATCACAAGCCCCGGCTATTTTTTCAATCTTTTGTATAATCGGCAACAATTCAAAGTCAACTTCATACTTCATATTTTTTTACATCGTACACCCCACATATTTTTACATCGTACATCCCACATCGTACATCTTACATATTATGGGTACTTCGTACTTCTTTCTTCGTACTTGCTTTTGGGGGTGCCCCCAAGCTATCGCAAGGGGTCGGGCTTTCCGCTCATACTCCGGCACAGGGCCTGGCTGCGATGGCTTCACCGGGGTATCCGCTGCAATCCCTCACCCTAAGGTGTAGCCTGCTGTAGTTGTTGCAGGCCGGTTTTATATAGAACAATGAGTGTGTCATACCCCCGGGGCGGCCTAATAATGCGGTTTTTATTATAACCCATCCCATGTATTTTACCTTGCTTTTCACAAATGCTGCCATCCTTGTTACCGCGTAATTCGTAATTACCATTAAATTTGCGGAGTGAAAAAGTTTGTTACTGCCATAATTGCTGTCCTCTACCTCGGTATAAGTTCCGGTGTAGTGCTTAACCTGCACTATTGCATGAACGAGCTTTCCTCTATAGACCTGCACGCATCCGAAAATGCTGTTTGTGGCAAATGCGGCATGAAGAAGAAAGGAGATTGCTGTAAGGATGAAGTCAAGATTGTTAAGATCAGTGATGCACACAAATATGTTGCCGCCGCCTTCCAGTTTGTTTTTGAGGCATTGCCTGCTGAAAAAACACCGCTTATTCAAGTACAAATCCCGTACGATAATAGTGTTGTAGTGAATAGCTGGGCCCATGGGCCACCGCTTGTTTCCCAATCGCCACTCTACCTTAAAAACCGCGTTTTTAGAGTTTGATACCTGCACTTTTCTGTTAGATTTCCTGATTACTGCGTTCAACAGACTATAAGCTTTATGCTGTAGTAGTGTTGATGCACCTGCCTTAATTTTATCAAACTTTCAAATTACAAATACAATGAAAACGCGTTATATCATTCTCAGTCTTTTATTTGTTCTCGTTTCTTTTATTTCTTTTGCGGCGCCCGCAACACATACTGATACCATAAGGGTATATGGCAATTGCGGCATGTGCAAAAACCGTATTGAAAAAGCCGCTGCAGAAGCAGGGGCTGTTACCGCTACCTGGGATGAGGATACCAAACTACTGGTGGTAACTTATGACGACGCCGCTACAACCAGCCGCAAAATACAGGAAAAGGTAGCCGCCGTTGGTCATGATACGCAGGATGTAGCCGCACCGGATGCGACTTACAGCAAGCTGCCCGGCTGCTGCAAATATGAAAGGAAGGGTAGTAAAGCTTCTGCGGCCCATAACCATGAAGCCTCTGCCAACTGTTGTAAAGACGGCTGCGACAAAACAGCGAAAGAAGGTTGCTGCAAAAAAGATATGAGCTGCTGCAGCAAAGAAGAGGCAAAGAAAGCAGACTGCTGCAAAGACGGTAAATGTAAAAAAGCTTAAACAGGGGCAATATGAAGAAAATTATCACCATACTTGCGCTGCTGGTTAGTACCGGCAGTTTTGCACAGGTAACCGGCGCCAAATTACAGGCGGCGGGCCTAACCTGCTCCATGTGTTCAAAAGCTGTTTACCAGGCATTGAGAAAGGTGTCTTTTGTTGAAACAGTCAAATCTAACATACAGGAGTCAAGTTATTCCCTTACATTTAAAAAGGATGCCGTTGTGGACTTTGATGAGTTAAGCAAGGCTGTGGTAGATGCAGGTTTTTCAGTTGCTAAACTGCAGGTTACAGCTAACTTTAACAACGTGGCAGTGGGTAACGATAAGCATGTGGAACTGGACGGCAAATCCCTGCATTTTTTAAATGTGCCCGAACAATCTTTGAATGGTGAAAAGACTATTATTCTCATTGACAGGCAATTCACGTCATCCAAAGAGCATAAAAAATACAGCGGTTTTACTACCATGAAATGCTTTGAAAGCGGGAAGATGGAAAATGGCGAAAAAGTGTACCACGTGACCATATAGTATTGGTAAAGTGCCGCCGGGCTAATATATCCGGGCTGAAAAGCCGAATAAAATTACCAGGCGTACAAGTGTTCTTCCGTAATTACGGGACTGCTTCGTCAAGCAGGATTGCTCAACGGAAGTTGAAGAAAGTTTCAAAGCTCGTCCACAAAAGAAAATTTAATAAACATACATGAAAAAAGCAGTTTCTGTAATAGCATTAATGTTATTGGTGTTTGGTTTAAAGGCTCAACCCAAAGTAGGTACTGTTGCGCCGGATATTGAATTGCCCAATGCAAAGGGTGTGGCCACAAAGCTGTCATCTTTAAAGGGCAAAGTAGTGTTGATTGATTTTTGGGCAAGCTGGTGCGGCCCATGCAGAAGAAGTGTGCCCGGGCTTAAAACCATCTATAAAAAGTATAAGGACAAAGGTTTTGAAATATACGGCGTATCGCTGGACAGCGACAGCAATGACTGGAAGCGTGCCATTTTTGACGATGGCGTAAAGTGGCTGCAGGTGCTGGATTTAAAGGGTGATACCGCCGGTAAATGGGACGTTAATTACATACCCAATACTTTTTTGATAGATAAAGAAGGCAAGCTTGTTGCCATTAATGCCAACCACGACGCACTGGACCAGCTATTGCAGAAACTGCTTGGTTAAAACCAGGCAGATTACATGAAAAAAATATTCTTTTTATTATTGCTTGCATCCCATGCTGCGCAGGCACAGGAACTTTTTGTGGTTACTGAACCTGCCAGCAACATGCCAACGCATTCGCTTGGTATCAGGTTAAGCAATTACCTGATGAAAGAAAAAGGCATCGGCAAGTACGATTACCACCTTGTGCCTGAGTTGATGTGGGGTGCAAATAAAAAGTTGATGCTGCATGCCAATATGTTCCTTAGCGACCAGGCAAAAGCTTTTGTTAATGAAGGTGGCAGCCTTTATGCCAAATACCGGTTTTTAAGTAAGGATGATGTGCACCGCCACTTCAGGATGGCTGCATTTGGCCGGTACAGCATTAATAACAGCGCTATACACCAGGATGAGATAGAATTGTACGGCCATAACAGCGGTTACCAGGCCGGGCTTATAGCCACGCAACTATTGCACAAAGTGGCACTATCGTCATCGGTAAGTTATGTGCAGGCTGTTGATAATGGCGCCGGCAATAAGCTGCCCGAAGCACTCTCCCGCAATGCTGTTAACTACAGCTTTTCTTTCGGCAAGCTAATGCTGCCCAGGCAGTACACCGGGTACGGGCAAACCAACCTTAACCTGATGGTTGAATTTTTGGGGCAAACACTGGGCGATAACGGAAAGTCGTACATGGATGTTGTTCCTTCGCTTCAACTAATCTTAAACAGCCAGGCAAGAATTGATGTGGGTTACCGCCAGCAACTGTACAGTTCTATGTACCGCAGCGGTCCAAATGGTTTCCTGCTTCGGTTTGAGTACCTTTTGTTCAACATTTTATAACCCGGATGTATGGATTTACCGATAAAAAACATGGTTTGCACCCGGTGCATAAAAGTGGTTGGCCAGGTGCTGCAGGAATTGTTGATACCTTTTGAGCGTGTAGAGCTGGGCAAAGCGGTTTTACAACAGCCGTTAACAGCACAGCAACAGCAACAACTTGAAAAACGACTGAAGCAGGAGGGGTTTGACATTGTGGAAGATGCTAAAGCGGCTACGGTTGAAAGGATCAAAAACCTGGTGATTGACCTGGTGTATAATAAAGACCTGGAAGAGCAAAACGAAAACCTGTCTGTTTACCTTTCTCGCCAGTTGCATAAAGATTACAGCACATTAAGCCAGCTATTTTCAACACTGGAAAACACTACGATTGAGCAGTTTTTTATTCTCCAAAAGATAGAACGGGTCAAAGAAATGCTGGTGTACGATGGCCTTTCGCTTAGCGAAATAGCCTGGAAGATGGGATATAGCAGTGTGGCGCACCTCTCAAACCAGTTTAAGAAAATAACCGGGTTTACACCAGGCAGTTTTAAAAAAGTAAAAGAGCATAAACGAAAGCCCATTGACGAAATAGGATAGGGGGTGCCCCTAAGCTATCTCAAGGGGTCGGGCTTTCCGCTTATACTCCGGCACAAAAGCCCGGCTGCGATGGCCTCACCGGGGGAACTGCGTTCGCAACCATCGTTAAAGCAACTAAACGTTGCTTTAACTTGGTTGTGCTTCAATCCCTCACCCGAAAGTGCAACCGGCCGGTTCTTTGGCAAGCAGGTTCTGTGCTTAAACAAGAAGCTGGCAATCCTGCAATGCAAAGGGATGACCAAGTTGAACAACAATCATAGGATTAGGTAGTATAAGCGCATTACGCAACCTGTGTTCCGGCGGAACGCTTTGTGCCTTTATAAGCGGCATGAGTACAAAATGTTCATCCTGAAGATAGAAATACCTTGCACTTATTCTACCTAATCCTACAACAATCATTCATTATCTTCAGCGCATTAAATGTCAGGTCTCGTTATGCTTAAAAACTCCGTATGGCTGTTACTGTTTGCTCTGGCTGCATGCACCGGCCAAAAAAGCCAGTTTCCCCATGTTGAAATACGAACAAAGTTTGGCGATATAGAGCTGGAACTGTACACACAACAAGCACCTGTTACCACCGCCGCCTTTTTACGTTATGTAGATTCCGGCCTGTACGATAATGCCAGCTTTTACCGCATCCTCAACACAGAAAACCAGCCATCCAATGCACCTAAATCAGAGTTGATACAGGGCGGCATCTGGGGCAGCAATTACAAACGGTTAACAAAACTGCCAGGTATTGCACACGAAACCACGCAACAAACCAAACTGCTTCATACAGATGGTACTATATCCCTGGCCCGCCAGGAGCCCGGTACGGCCCGGTCTGAGTTTTTTATCTGCATCGGCGACCAGCCCGGTTATGATTATGGTGGTGAAAACAACCCCGATGGCCAGGGGTATGCCGCTTTTGGCCGTGTGGTTAAGGGAAGGGATGTAGTTACAAAAATTTTTCACGCACCGGAAAACGATCAGTATTTCGATCCACAGGTAAGTATCTACTCTATTAAACGTTTATAAAAATCCTGCAATAATCACCTTTAATTGTGTAACGTTCCGGCCACGGCAGCGCCGGAACTTTGTGTTATAAAATAGATTCTATGACACATACATATAAGGTTAAAGGAATGACGTGCAACGGTTGTGTGGCTAAAGTAAAAAGCGAGCTGCTTAAACTTGGCGATGTACTTTCTGCTGATGTGCAACTGCAGTCTCCGCAAGCAACCATCAGCATGGGTAAACATATATCTACAGATGTTTTGCAGCAGGCAATCAGCAAGGCGGGTAATTACAGCATAGAGATGGAAGGTAACGGACATAGCCATCAAATGCCGGATGAAGAAGCCGTGCCCAAAACATGGCTGCAGACTTACATTCCGCTGCTGCTGGTTTTTGGGTTCATACTGGGCATATCGCTTATCACTGCCTGGCAAAATGGGCGTTTATGGCTAATGCCATGGATGAACAACTTTATGGCAGGCTTCTTTATTGCCTTTTCATTTTTTAAGCTGCTTAACCTGCGTGGATTTGCGGATAGTTACAGCTCTTATGACGTACTTGCAAAGAAATGGTATGGCTATGGTTATGTGTACCCTTTTATCGAGCTTGCCCTGGGTGTGGCATATTTAACCGGCTTTAATCCCCAATTGGTAAATATTGCCACAGTGCTGGTAATGGGTTTCAGCAGCATAGGTGTAATACAGGCCGTAACCAACAAACGAAAAATTCAGTGCGCATGCCTGGGCGCCGTTTTTAACCTGCCCATGAGTACCGTTACCATTGTGGAAGACCTGTTGATGGCCGGCATGGCATTATGGATGCTTTTTTTAATAAGCTAAACTGTAACATTACATTTAATTGGCATTTGTTTTGAAATGATATCACACTCGTTAAGTGCTAACCGTAAAAATAATTGCCGCATGCTCCAGCAAACTCAGCCCGTAATAGGCATCTCTAAAAATTACCTCAATGTTGTTACAGAAGCAACCACGCAGCTCATTATCAAAATACTGGATGTGCAGGGGCATTTTGTTACTACGGTAAAACAAACGCTTGAGCAGGGCGTGCATGAATCCTGTGTAAACTTGGAAGAGCTTGCTGAAGGCCGTTATGTGCTTAACGCCTTCTGTGGCGATAAATTTATCCGTTCCATCCACTACGTAAAAAATGCAAGCTGTTAAACTGCTTGCCAAAGCGTAAAATTGTCTCTCCTTAATCAAATATCCCTGGCCATGCCGGCGTTATTAACAGGCAGCTATTTCAACAAATGTTTGTGACGATTATTGGTTAACTTACGGTTACTATCTCACATTTAAATGCTTGCGTATGAAATGGGCCTATTATGTTAAACACAAGGTAAGGGCCGTGCTTGTATTGCTGGTTATCATCGTGGCAATGCTGGTAAGCAATCTATCCCACCGTATTAATTTTACCAGGCTTGATGATGCCGTTGTTGCCATTTATAACGACAGGCTGATGCCCTCAACATTTATCTTTCGCATAAGCGAACACCTGCACCAAAAACAAATGCTGCTAAGCCTTCCTTTGCCGCAGCAGGCAGACCGGTTGGTTAAGGCCAACAAACTGCATGATGATGCTATTGCCAGGCTGATTAAAAATTACGAGGCAACACAATTAACCGAGGCGGAAAAAACGCAGTGGCGCATGTTCAGGAATAACCTCTCTCTTTACACAGCCGCTTTTAATGCGGAAGTATCCCAACGATTATCAAACAATTTGCAAGGCAGTATTGTGTTGGCCGGGCATTTCGACAAAGCCGTAGAAAACCTCAATGCCCTGAGCAATATACAGGTTAGCGAAGGCAAAAACCTTAGCCGCAATTCAAGAAGCATTATCAGCGATGGCGTATTGCTTTCGCATTTTGAAGTGTCTATGTTGCTGGTGCTGGGTGTTATGGCGCTTGTGTTAATAAGCGCAGGCACAGCCGATAACAAAATGATATTGCAAAGGCACACCCACATGATGAATTAATGAAGTGGTTTAACGGTACCGTTTGGCATAAGTGTAACCTTGTATCAATATTTTTTTTCTCATCCAACGCCGGCGGCCTTACCTTTAGCCCATGAAAAAATGGGCGGCTATATTTTTATTTGCTGTGTATGTATTCGGCGCTACGGATGCATACCAGTTGCTGAAGCTGCCCCTTTTTGTAAAGCACTTTGTAAAACACCGCCACGAGCAGCCGGGCATATCCCTTACAGATTTCATTAAAGAACACTACACCGGCGAGATAGTAATTGATGACGATTTTAAGCAGGATATGCAACTGCCCTTTAAAACCCACGAAAGCGAGTGTTGCCTTACCGCTGCTACGTTGTTACCACAACCCATAGAAATTAATCATACCATCGAAGAACCGGTTATTATTGAATACACCGTACTTAACGATGATGTACCGCTTCACATGGTTACCCGCTCCATCTTCCAGCCTCCCAAAACAGCCTGAGGATCTCTCCATTTATTGTCTCGTTTCCGCAACGTTCCGGTAAGTAGCGGTGCAGGTATTCTTATGCTTGCTTAAAGGTAGGCTGCCTGCCCTGTTTTTCGGTTTCAAGAAAATTATCAGGGGGTGCCCCCAAGCTATCGCAAGGGGTCGGGCTTTCCGCTATTACTCCGGCACAAAGGCCGACACACAGGACCTTCACCGGGGTAGCCGCTGCAATCCCTCACCCGAAAGCAGGTTGCCGGTTACCAGTTACAGGTTGCCCAATGTCATTAAGTTAAGGAAACGAATGTCAGGTTGAGCTTGTCGAAACCGGGTTATGCAAGCCGCTTTTTCATCAATCCGCCTTCGACAGGCTCAGGCTGACAGCTTAACTTAATGACATTGACCGGTTGCCAGTCTGTTGATGGATGAAAGTTGCAGTTATTGTTAAAACCTCATAAGTGCGGTATGTTCACCAGGCATTTTGAATAGAGGTTGCCGGTAATGTTCCTGCCGCTGAAGGCGGCGAGGGGGAAATCCTTCCTGCGGGAAAAACCGCGTAATGTAGAGAACCCTTCGTTGGCTCAGGGCAGGCTACTGCGGCAGTTGGTGAATAGAACTGCCGCAGTACAAGAGTGCGACGCAACCGGGCTTAATTCCTGTACTGCTGCCGGGTACCAAAATATCTTCTTTTAAAAAAGGATCATGCTTAATAAGATTATACATTTTTCCATCAATCATAAACTGGTTATTGGCTTATTCATCATTGGCCTGGTGAGTTGGGGCAGCTATGAAATTACCCGCCTGCCTATAGATGCCGTGCCGGATATTACCAATAACCAGGTGCAGGTAATTACGGTTTCGCCCAACCTCGGCGCCCCCGATGTGGAGCGGTTTATTACTGTGCCGGTAGAGCAATCCACCCGCAATGTGCCAGGCATTGTGGAGCAGCGGAGTTTTTCCCGCTTTGGCCTTAGCATTGTAACGATTGTGTTTGATGAAAGCACAGATGTGTACTGGGCAAGGCAGCAGGTAACAGAGCGCCTGGTACAGGCAAAACAGCAAATACCACCCGGCATGGGCGAACCGGAACTTGGGCCTGTTACAACCGGCCTGGGCGAGATATTCCAATACGTGGTAAAGGCCCGGCCAGGTTACGAGGGCAGGTACAGCCTGGTTGATTTGCGCACCATACAGGACTGGGTCATCCGCCGCCAGTTATTAGGTACGGAAGGTGTTGCGGAAGTAAGCAGCTTTGGAGGTCTTCTAAAGCAATATGAAGTAGCGGTGAAGCCAGAGAAACTAAAAAGTTTTGGCCTTACCATAACGGATGTTTTTAACGCTTTGCAAAACAACAACCAGAACACCGGGGGGGCCTACATTGAAAAAGGGCCATCGGTATTGTTTATACGTACGGAAGGTTTGGTGCAGGATTTTAACGATATAAGGCGCATTGCAGTAAAACGTACAAACGATGGTATTCCGGTGCTGGTACAGGATATTGCAGATGTGCATACGGGCAGCGCTATACGATACGGCGCGATGGTGTACAATAACGAAGGAGAGGTTTGCGGCGCCGTTGTAATGATGCTGAAAGGAGAAAACAGTAATAAGGTAATTAAGAACATCAAAGCCAAAATAAAGGAAATAGAGAAAAGCCTGCCCGAAGGTGTAATGATTGAGGCTTTTTTAGACCGTACCAAAATGGTAAACAACGCCATAGGAACCGTAGAGCGTAACCTTGCCGAAGGGGCGCTGATTGTAGTATTTGTGCTGGTGATTTTTTTGGGTAACCTGCGTGCCGGTTTTATTGTGGCTTCCGTTATTCCGCTAAGCATGCTATTCGCGGTAATAATGATGAATGCCTTTGGTGTAAGCGGCAACCTGATGAGCCTGGGAGCCCTTGATTTTGGCCTGCTGGTAGATGGCGCCGTAATTATTGTAGAAGCCGTTATGCACAAGCTGAAAGACAGCCCTGCTTTTGCCCGGGTAAACCGGCTTAGCCAGGTGCAGATGGATGGAGAAGTAAAAGAGTCATCCGGTAAAATGATGAACAGCGCTGTGTTTGGCCAGATGATTATTTTGATTGTTTACCTGCCCATCCTTAGCCTGCAGGGAATTGAAGGGAAAATGTTTAAACCCATGGCGCAAACGGTATCTTTTGCCATACTGGGCTCCTTCCTGTTGTCCTTTACCTATGTGCCTATGATGAGTGCCCTGTGCTTAAGCCGCAACATCAGCCACCGGCAAAACTGGTCTGAGCGCATGATGCACAAACTGCAAAACCTGTATGGCCGTTTGCTGAAGGCCGCGTTAAAGTTGCCCATAGCAATTATAGGTGCGGCGTTGTTGCTGTTTGCGGTGGCGGTGCTGGTTTTGTCACGCCTGGGGGGTGAGTTCATCCCGCAACTGGAGGAGGGCGATTTTGCCGTAGAGACCAGGATGCTTACCGGCTCGTCGTTAACTACCATGATAGAAAATACCCGGAAAACCGCCGGCATACTAAAACAACGTTTTCCCGAAGTTCAGAAAGTGGTAACCAAAATCGGCAACGGCGAAGTGCCTACCGACCCCATGCCACTGGAAGCTGCAGACATGATGGTAATACTAAAACCCAAAAGCGAGTGGACCACAGCCGAAACCTTTCCCGAACTGGCGGAAAAAATGAGTACAGCTTTACAGGAAGTGCCGGGTGTAACAACCGGCTTCCAGTTTCCGGTGCAGATGCGTTTTAACGAGCTGATGACGGGCGCCCGCCAGGATGTGGTGTGCAAGATTTTTGGAGAAAATCTTGATACGTTAGCGCTTTATGCAGGCAGGCTTGGCCGCGTGGTGCAGGGTATAAAGGGCACCAGGGATGTTTACGTGGAAACGGTTACCGGTATATCCCAGATGGTAATTACCTATAACCGGGATGCCATGGCTGCTTATGGTGCGGATATTAGCAATATTAATACGACTGTACAAAGCGCCTATGCCGGCGCTGTGGCAGGCGTTGTATATGAAGCTGATAAAAAGTTTGACCTGGTGGTGCGCATGGATGCGGAGGAAAAGAAAGCGGCCGGCGAATTGGAAAACCTGTTGATACCGTTGAGCAACGGCCGGCAGGTGCCCCTAAACTCCCTCGCTAAGGTTGAAATGAAAGAGGGGCCGTACCAGGTGCAAAGAGAAAATGCTGCAAGAAGGATAACGGTGGGTTTTAATATTCGTGGGCGGGATGTGCAAAGCATAGTTACGGAGCTGCAGCAAAAAGTTGCAGCACAGGTAAAGTTGCCACCGGCTTATACCATCACTTATGGCGGCCAGTACGAAAACCTGCAGCATGCTACCCAGCGTTTAAGCCTTGCCGTACCGGTAGCCTTGCTGCTTATACTGTTGCTGCTGTACCTGGCTTTTCACCAGGTTAAATATGGGTTGCTCATTTTTTCTGCTATACCGCTTTCCGCCATAGGTGGCGTAATAGCATTGTCCGCAAGGGGTATGCCGTTCAGTATCTCCGCCGGTGTTGGCTTTATTGCCTTGTTTGGGGTGGCAGTATTGAATGGTATTGTTATGATAAGCGAAATGAACAAACTTAAAAAAGAAGGTATGACCGGGTTGAAAAATATCATTATGCAGGCCGCGCAAACCAGGTTAAGGCCTGTATTGATGACGGCTTCCGTAGCCTCGCTGGGCTTTTTGCCAATGGCATTAAGCAACGGTGCCGGTGCAGAAGTACAAAGGCCGCTGGCCACAGTGGTTATTGGCGGGTTGGTAACAGCTACATTGCTTACATTGTTTGTACTGCCCTGCCTGTACCTGCTGTTTGAAAAGAAACATTTTAAAAAGCTGCAACCGGCGGCGGTTATTGTATTACTGCTCTGCCTGGCACCCTCTCTGGTGAATGCCCAGCAAAAGCTGACCATGAAGGAAGCTGTTGATATGGCCAAACAGCAAAACCTGCGGGTAACGGGCAGCCGTTTGCAGGAGCGCTATTTTGAACTGCTGAAAGCCAGCGCCGCTGATGTGCCCAAAACACAGATAAATGCGGAACTGGGCAACGTTAACAGCGCTTTTATTGACAACCGCTTCGGCGTATCACAGTCTTTTGCCCTGCCTTCTGTGTACAAAAAGCAAAAGCTGGTGCTGGAGGATGAATGGCAGGCGGCTAAACTGCAAACCACCGTGCAACAGGCGGATATTGTTAGGTATGTTAAGCTGGCTTATGTACAACTGGCCCATATTGAAGCCCGGCAACGGCTTTTGCAACGTACAGACTCTGTACTAAAGAACTATGTGCGTATTGCCGGCCTGCGTTATGAAAAAGGTGAAACCAGCCTGCTGGAAAAAACGATGCTGGAAAACCAGGCATCACAAGTGACGTTGCAAATGAATTTGCTGTTGCAGGATAAGCAATCGGCGCAGGCGCAACTGGCTGCTTTGCTTAACAGCAACAGCATGCCGGACATAACAGACACACTGGATGCAGACATCATGTTGTTTGATACCACGCTTTTGCAAAAGCACCCGTTGCTGCAATATTACCGGCAGCAGGAGCAGTTGGCGCAGCACCAGTCAGTAGCGGAGAAAGCCAGGCTTTCGCCGGAGCTGATGATTGGTTATACCAACCAGAGTTTTATTGGCTGGCAGCAAAACAAACAGGGCAATGAAACTTATTACAATGGCGGCAGGCGTTTTTCCACTGTGCAGGCCGGCATTGCTGTACCGCTGTTTAACAAAATGCAGAAGGCTAAAGTAAAGGCTGCGCAACAACATGAACTGGTGGTAAAGTCTCAAACGGGTATTGCGGAACAACAGCTAAGGCTGCAGTTGCAGGAGCAACTGAATGAATACAATAAATACAAAACCGCTGTTGAATATTTTAACAGCCATACGCTAAAGCAGGCAGCCATCATTATAAGAACTGCTAACCTGCAATACAAAAACGGCGAGATAAACTACATAGAATGGGGCACGCTAACAGGCAGCGCCATTGGTTTACAGGCGCAATACCTGGACGCTTTGAAAGAGCTTAACATGCGCAAGGCAGAACTGGAATATTTACTTGAACCAAACGACAATTAAACATGTTAACACAAAATACATACACTATGCCCGGTAAAATCCAGCTTTATTTTTCTCTGAAAAATAAAGCTTATGTACTTAGCAGCATTACTACTATTGGGCTTTACTTGTGTCACTCACTTGTACGGTTTGTCCGCTACTGTGCAATGGGCCGGCCGGCTTTTAGCATACAGCGTGCAGCAGGTGAAAGTGTTGCTGCACAATGCCGCATAGAGAACAAGGCGCACAAGAGTGCGACGCAAGAAAAGCCTCATAGTAGTTCCTGCAGCCGGGCTCATAATAACTTTGCTTTAAGAGATTGGGGTGGGCCTATAAAAAATGGATGGTATGTTCTGCTGTTGCTGCTTGCGGCATGCAACAGCAATACGGCAAAGCAGGAAGAAACAACAAGCGCCAACGCTTTACCAGACACAGTTGTCAGGTTAACAGATGTGCAGTTAAAAAATGCCGGCGTGCAACTGGGCAAGCCTGCCATACAAAACATAAAGGCTACCATTAGGGCCAATGGCAGTGTTGACGTACCTCCGCAAAGCATGATAAGCATTAGCTTTCCGTTGGGTGGTTACCTTAAATCAACCTCGTTACTACCGGGCGCCAGTGTAAAGAGGGGAGAAGTGATTGGTATTATGGAAGACCAGTCTTATGTGCAGTTGCAGCAGGACTACCTTACCGCGAAAGCCAGGATGGAATATTTGCTGGCTGATATGGAGCGGCAAAAGGAACTGAGCGAAGCAGAAGCTACCAGCCGAAAAAGTTACCAACTGGTGCTGAGTGAATACAAAACACAGCAGGTGTTAATGAAATCGCTGGAAGAAAAACTGCTGATTATCGGCATTAACCCCGGCAAGCTTAGCGTAAACAGCATATCCAGGGATGTAGCGGTACACTCGCCCATTAATGGTTATGTTACCAAGGTTAATGTAAATATCGGCAAGTATGTAAACCCCGCTGATGTACTGTTTGAACTGGTAAACCCGGATGACATTCATGCCGCGATAACTGTGTTTGAAAAAGATATTAACCTGTTTAAGAAAGATATGCAGGGAAAGGTTTTTTTAACTGATACCCCTAACGAGCAATATGATGTGGAAGTGATACTGGTTACCCGTAACGTGGATGACAGCCGCAGCGGACTGGTACACTGCCACTTTGAAAACCCAAAACATGAATTGTTGCCAGGGATGTTTTTAACGGGTGTGTTTGAACTGGATAATAAACCCGTTACTGCTGTACCAGAAGAAGCTGTTGTACGCTACGAAGGCAGGGAATATGTATTTACATCGCAGGATGGAAAACAGTTTACCATGATGCCCGTACAAACCGGTGGCCGTGAGAACGGCTTTGTTGAATTGCTGGCAGACAACCGGCACGACTGGCTGAATACAAGCATTGCTGTTAAGGGCGCTTATAGTTTGCTGGGCAGTATGAAGAACAAAGCAGAGGAGGAGTAGCGCTTTTATTGCAGCTTATCCAACTCCTGCTGTATATTTTGCCGGGCCTGCGTTTCGTATAATGACTGAAACTCTTTGGTCTTAAAAATGAAGGGCATGTCAAGAAAGCGTTGCAGTACTTTCTTACGGCCGGGTTTGTACAAAAAGTCAGGGTAAAGTGCATATTCCTTTCTTATGCCGGTTGCGTATTGCTTATAAACGTCAGGCGGTGCGCCCAGGATGGAAAGGTCTGCATCGGTGAACAAATTAATGTCTTGTACTGTGGTGGGTTCATGAAGTTTGGTGGCCAGTATGGCTGCTGTGCAAAGCTGTAAGCCTGTTGCCGGGTAATGGATGGAAGCAAGCCTTTCGGTTGCTATTGCGGTGCTTTTTTCTTCGTTGTTGCGGCGGGTAACTTTGTAAACAATATCATGGTAACAGGTAGCGCTTACAATACTGTTCCAGTCTGTAACCAGGTGCTTTACCAGCGTCAATTGCTGCAGCATGTGTTGCAGGTGGTTAATGTTATGGTAGCGCCGTTTTTTGTTGTTGTAATGCGATTCTATTTCACGCCAGAATTTTCCGGCGGTATCTGCACCTGCATACTGCGAAATGATATCTGTAAAACTATCCTTAAGCATATACACCTGAAAGTTATACAATAAAAAGGGATGGCTTCTCATAAAGATGCCATCCCTTTTTGCAGTTCGCAGCTAAAATCTTAAAGCCTTTTATCCTATGCAATTAAATTAAGCAATCACTGTCAGGTTGAGCTTGTCGAAACCGGGTTATGCATGTTACTTTTAACGAATCCGCTTTCGACAGGTCAGGCTGATAACCTTAAGTTACTGACATTGGCTTTTTATCTTAAATAGCTCCTGATAAACCAGCTCCACTTTTCATGGTTTTTCATAATGCCGGTTATAAAGTCGGTGTTACCGGCGTCTTTGTATTTTTCATCAAAATCGTCAATGTCTTTGCGCAGGTATTTAACGATGGTTTCGTTGTCATCCAGCAGGTTTTGCAACTGGGTGCGCTGGTCGTTGGTGTATTCCTGTTCTTCCAGGTTGGTGAGTTTTAAAAAGTCTTTCAGGCGCCCCTGGGCGTAGTGGCCAAGCTGGCGTATGCGTTCGGCAATTTCATCAATTTGTTCAGCAAGATCGTTGTAGAGGCCTTCATAAAACTTATGCATTTCCATAAAGTTGTCGCCTTCCACATTCCAGTGGTAGTTGCGTATTTTGGCGTACAATACATGTTCATCTGCCAGTAGTACGGTAAGCCTCATGGCCACTTCCTGCCTGTTTTTGTCGGTAATACCTATGTCGGTTTTAATGTCCTGGTGAAGTTTGCCATTGCCGTTTACTGCGGCGGATGATTTGAGGTTAACTTTTGGGGTGCTTTTTTCAGCGGTTTGCGCTTTCATATCATGAAGATTTTATGTGAAATAAATTCCTGTACAAGATAATGAACAAACAACAGACCAAAGCAAGAATTAATGCCAAAGTAACGGGAATGTTGCCGGGATGAGGAGGTTATTTATCAAGCAGGTCAGCAAGTAGCAGCAGTTCTTTTTTCTTATACACGAGGCGGGTGGTATCAAAACACTTGGCCAGTTCTTCTATAAGTAACTGAATGACACGTTTATTGCTGATGGGTTTAAAGTAAGAAGCTGTAGGTGGCACCGAGATACGTTTAAAATAATTCTCCACGTCTTTGTGGCTAAAGGCCTGGCCGCTGGTTGCGTCTACATAAAACTGTATTTTGTTCTGAGGGTTGCCCTGGTAAGTAGCGGGGTCGTATTCGCTGTTAAAAAAAGCCAGAACAAACTGTTTGGGGATGTTAATAGCCCGTACGGATATATCCAGCAGTTCTGCTAGTACCAGGTACAGGATACCGTTGGAGATGGCATTGCCCTTTTTGCCCTGTATAACTTTATGTAGAAAATAATCGTCAGGATTGGTATAGGCTATTTCTACACCTTTAAGGTTATAGTAGTTATAAACAATGCTGGATATTACGTTCGCATGTTCCAGCGGTGTGAGAAAGCTGTTTAGTTCCAGCCATACATTGCGGCGTATTTTTTCAAGCTCCTGTATTACAGGGGTTGTCTGCAGGTCGGGATATTGAAATTTGGCAACCAGCAGGGCGCCGAATAAAAGGTCGTGGTAAGCGCTGTCCCGCCATTCCTTCATATCCCTCAGCAGGTCGTCAAAATGCAGGCGGTGGATCAGCAGTTCAATCCGCTCCTGTATTTCTTCGTTAAAGGTGTTCTCCCAAAGGCTTTCCAGGTTGGGTATAATGCCTTTGCCATAGTCAACAATCCTGCTTGACACGGTGGAAAAAACTTCTTCGTCCGGGTCGTCAATGAGGGTGAATAAGGCCGATATTTCTCTGTTTTCCTGCATCTTATGGGGGATGGTATTACGTAATACAAACTAAACTATTTTTTCCGGAAAAACAACGGATGAGTTATCCAGTAGTGTGGATTAACCGGTGGGGAAAGAAAGTCAATAAAAGTCAGGGAGACATAAAGTCAAGAAAGACATTAAGTCAAGAAGTCAAGAAAGACATAAAGTCAAGAAGGTAAGGGTAGCATACTATAACAGAGGCAAAGAGCGTTATCTGGTAATACCGTTATCCCTGTTTTGCATTTGGTATAAAAGTTGACATGGTTGAACACAGATACTCAAATAAAAAATATGTTTTCAAAACTCAGTAAGCTAACCCTTGTCATTGCTATAGTTGCGGCTGCTTCCTGTAACCGCAATATCCAGAAAGGGCCTTCCTCAACAACTTCTTCACCAAATACTTCATCTTCTTCTTCAACGCCGCCATCCAGCGCTGATAATGTGCCGTCTGAACCATCTAAAGGAGACATCAGCATGAGCGGTATGGAGGCGGAGATACTGGATAATATTAACCAATACCGTGCTTCCATTGGCAAGCCTGCCATGAAGAATGCGCCTGCCGCTTCTGCGGAGGCAGCCAAGCACAGTGCAAGTATGGCCAGCAAATCAAGCGGCTTTGGCCATGCCGGGTTTAAAATACGCATTACCAATATAACCAGGCAGATAGGGCCGGTATCCGCCGCGGCTGAAAACGTAGCTTATGGCAAGCTTACCGCCAGAGAAGTAGTGGATGGCTGGATTAAAAGCCCCGGCCACAAAAAAAACATTGAAGGCGTTTATACGCTTAGCGGTATAGGCCTGGCTAAAAATGATAAAGGCGTAATATTTTTTACACAGATATTTTTAAAGAAATAGTAAGGTTGCGGATAAAACAAAGACGTAATTAAACTTGACCGGCAAACTACCCGGTGGAAAAAGCTGCGTAGCGAATCCAACCGCAGAAGCGTGCGACGCAAGTAAAGCCCAATAGTAGTTCCTCCCGCCGGGCCCATAAAAATTCCGCGGACTTTCTTACCAGGCTTAGTACAAAACCTGCACTGTTTCCCTGGTTTGCTGCAACAGCACAATGGTTTTGCCTTCGGTCATTTTATGCAGCAGTTCATTGGTAAAATGGCGGATAGTCAACAATGACAAGCCTTTTTCCACCTGCACATCAAACTCGTTGCTGGCGGCAGCGGCAAGCTGGTTAAGCTTTTCTTCCCTGTCGTCAAGGCACAATTGTATGCTGATGGCGCCGGTTTGTATAAGGTTAGGCTTCAGTTTTATTTTACCAAACAGCTCGTATAAGTCACTCATGGGTTGTTCGCCCACAAAAGAAAAGTCCTGGCTGTGCAGGTGCATCAGCGCCTGGTTTTGTTTAATGATAACTATAGGTGGCAGGTTCTTTACCCTTTTGCTGCTGATAACGGTGCCCGGCAGGCTGCTGTCCAGGAAGCATTTTACATGCAATGGTATGCCCTTGTTCTGGAGTGGTTTAATTGTTTTAGGGTGTATTACCTGTGCACCATAATAAGCCATTTCAATTACTTCATCAAAGCTTAACTCGTCAATAAAGGTGGCATCGGGAAACTGCTTGGGGTCGGCACTCATTACGCCTTCTACGTCTTTCCAAATGGTCTGGCTTTCCGCATTAAGCAGGTTGGCAAAAATGGCGGCGGTATAATCGCTGCCTTCGCGGCCAAGTGTGGTGCTTTCATTTTCGTCGGTGCTGCCAATAAAGCCTTGTGTTATGTAAATGTTGGTCCCGCCATCCGCATTGCCGTACAGCCAGTTGCCGAATACCGCTTTTGCCCGGCCTTCGGTATAAGCCCAGTCAATACCCGCATCCCTAAAGTTGTCGTCGGTCCTTATAATATCCCGCACGTCCAGCCAGGTATTGGCAACGCCGGCTTCATTAAGGTAATGGCTAACGATAACAGTGCTCAGCAGTTCGCCAATACATACCACCTGGTCGTAATAATAATCGTATTCACGTACGGGTTTGTCGTGCAGCAGCCATTCCACTTCAGTAAAAAAATCGCTCAGTTTTGCAAGGCAGTCATTAAAGTGTGTTACCAGCAGGTATTTGGCGGTGGTAATATGCTGTTGCTTGATGACTTCAAACAAGGCAAGCGCTTCGTCTTTATTACCTGCGAAAAAACTTTCAGTCACCTTTTCTAAAGCATTGGTGGTTTTGCCCATGGCCGAAATAATAATCACCAGCTTCTCCCCATTGTATGCCGAAAGTATGTTGGGCAAATTTTGTATTCTTTCTATGCTGTTAACACTTGCCCCGCCAAATTTGAAAACTTTCATCTTGCTTTTTTGAAATCTGTTAATAGATACAGGTGGATGTTGAACAAAGATAGGTTTCTGAACAATTACATAATACCAGTGCAGCATGGCGCATTAGATTGAACCGTTATTTTTGTAACAACCAAACTAACCGCTAATGAGCATTAATCGCAATGTATTAACACTGGACGAATTCACTATTCAGCAGTTGCGCATGTTTCCCAACGCTACGGGTGAACTTAGCGCCTTGCTGAGGGATATAGGGCTGGCATCTAAACGTATTAATGTGGAAGTAAGCAAAGCCGGCCTGCTGGATATTTTGGGAGAAGCCGGTACTACCAATGTGCAGGGCGAAGATGTGCTTAAGCTGGATCTATATTCCAATAACCAGATGATGGGCGTGCTGCGGCATGGCATTAGCTGCGCCGGTGTGGCCAGCGAAGAGATGGATGATATTGTAGTGTTTGATGACGAGGTAAGCAACAACAGCAAATACGTGGTAATGTTCGATCCGCTGGATGGCAGCGGTAATTTTGATATTAACGTATCCATAGGTACCATTTTTGGCGTGTACCGCCGCCTGTCAAAACCCGGTACGCCCTGTACCAAAGAAGATTTTTTACAGCCTGGCGTAAGGCTGGTTGCCGCCGGGTATGTTATTTATGGCTCTTCCACCATGCTGGTGTATGCCACACGCCGCGGCGTAAACGGCTTTACGTTGGATACCGCCATCGGCGAATACTGCTTAAGCCACCCCGATATCAAATGCCCCCGCAACGGCAAGATATACTCACTAAACCACGGCAATTTTTTCCAGTACAGCCAGGGCGTCCGGGACTATGTTACTGCCTGCCAGCAAAAAGACAAAAGCACCGGTGGCCCCTATACAGAGCGTTATGTGGGCAGCATGGTAAGCGACATGCACCGCAACCTTATTAAAGGGGGTATTTTTATGTACCCGGCTACTGTTGCCAAGCCCGAGGGCAAGTTGCGGCTGATGTATGAATGCAATCCATTTTCGTTTATCATGGAGGTGGCCGGCGGCCGTGCCACGGATGGTAAAAACCGCATACTCAATATACAGCCAACAGAGCTGCATCAACGATCGCCGCTATTTATCGGCAGCGCAGATATGGTGAAGGAGGCGGAAAGCTTTTTGTAAGTGTGAGCAGGCATGTTGCAGTAATGCAGATGTGCAGTGCAGAATGTATGAATTTTTCATTCACCATTCACAATTGACCATTCGCCATTCACGATTTGGTTACCGGCGACATATCCTTGTGGCGTCATCGTTGCGTCGCAATCCGTTCATCGGTTGGTTTTTCATGGCATCTTTTCAGACCCGGGTATGTTGGTGCGTGGAGACACGCACCAAGGGGTAGAAATATTGAGCAAGGAACAAGGAATTTTGAATGAGGAAGGAAAAAGTCCGCACTCACGATTCACCACTCACGGTAAGAATATCGAACAAGGAACAAGGAATTTTGAATGAAGAAGAAAAGCCAACTTGCGGTTCACGATTAACTCACGTTCACTCACGAAATGAATATCGAACAAGGAATGCTGAATGAAGAATGAAAGCCCCCCATTCACGATTCACCATTCACCATTGACCATTCACGAACCTGATGCCTCCCACTCACTACTCACCACTCACCACTCACCACTAACCACCATCCGGTTTCGTTCCGTATGTTTGCGGGGATGAACGAAGAAAGCAATCATACCGCGTTGCAACTGGTAGAATGTCCCCGCGATGCCATGCAGGGATGGCCGCATTTAATACCCACGCAGGAGAAAATTAAGTATCTCAATACCCTGCTACAGGTGGGCTTTGATACCATTGATTTCGGCAGCTTTGTATCGCCTAAAGCCATACCGCAAATGGCTGATACAAAAGAAGTGCTGAAGGGGTTAAACCTCTCTGGAACTGTTTCAAAACTGCTGGCCATTGTGGCCAATGTACGCGGTGCACAGGATGCCGTGGCGTACGATGAAATTGCGTACCTGGGTTTCCCGTTTTCCATATCGCCCACTTTTCAAATGCGCAATGCCAACAGTACAATAGAAGAAAGTGTTGTAAGGGTTGATGAGATACAGGAACTGTGCATGCAGCATAATAAAAAACTGGTGCTTTATTTAAGCATGGGTTTTGGCAACCCTTATGGGGATGCGTACAGTGCGGAGGTATTACTGCATTGGGCAGGTGAAATGGTAAAACGCGATATCAGTATTATCTCACTGGCAGATACGGTTGGCGTGGCCACACCCGTGCAAATTGAGAGTGGTTTACGAACGCTCATGCCTCAATATCCCGGTACCGTTTTTGGTGTGCACCTGCATTCAACACCTGCCAACTGGCGGCAGAAGCTGCAGGCAGCCGTTAACGCCGGCTGCCGGCGTTTCGATGGCGCTTTAAAAGGTATAGGCGGCTGCCCCATGGCCCAGGACGAACTGGTAGGCAACATGAACACGGAATGGATGCTGGATTACTTTACGCAACGGGGTATGGCGGGCAGTATTAATAGCCAGGCTTTGCAGCAGTCACTTGCGCTGGCGGGTGAAATTTTTGTGTAACAGAAAATGTAAGAGATATTATGCAATTCCAGGTGCCGATACAGATAAAACCGTTGGACATACCCGTAACGTATAAGGATAATATTATGCTGACAGGCTCCTGTTTTACGGAGCATATCGGCAATTACCTGCAGGAAGTTAAATTTCATGTATTGCAAAACCCCAACGGTATATTGTTTGAGCCACTGGGTGTTTGCAACAGTCTTGTTTCGTACATAGAGCAAAAGCGGTACACAGAAGCTGATTTGTTTTACCTGAACGAAGCCTGGCATAGCTGGCAACACCACAGCAGGTTTTCCGCCGTTACCAAAGAAGCCGCTCTGCGGCAAATTAACCAGTCGCAGGAGGCTGCCAATGCATTTTTGAAGAAAGCTGATTGGCTGATTATTACGCTTGGGTCTTCTTTTGTATATAAATTGGTTGACGGCACGCCGCTTGCCACACAGGGCAATGGCTATAACGTGGTTAACTGCCATAAGGCCCCTGCACAAACTTTTAACAAGCACCTTTCTACTATTGAGGAAATAGTTACTGCATTTGACAGTACTATTCACCGGCTATTTCATTTCAATCCTTCGCTTAAGATTATGTTCACCATTAGCCCGGTGCGGCATATCCGTGATGGCGTACAGGAGAACAACCGCAGTAAGGCAAGGTTAATAGAAGCCGTTCACCACTTAGTAAATAAATTCAGCAGGCTGTACTATTTTCCGGCGTACGAGCTGGTAATTGATGTGCTGCGGGATTACCGCTTTTATGATATTGATATGGCCCACCCCAACTATGCCGCCACCCAGTTTGTGCTGGAAAAATTTACTGAAAGCTGCATGCACCAGGATACAGCCCGGCTTTCCGCCGATATTCGTAAGCTGGTAATTGCAAAAAACCACAAACCTTTTAACCCGGCCTCTGTGCAACACAAGCAGTTCCTGCAATCCCAACTGGAAAAAACCATGCTCCTGGCAACCCAATACCCCTACCTTGATTTTACTGATGAGCTGGCTTATTTCGCCAAAGGTTAATATGCTGGTAATATTTGTACGGGCTGTTTTCCAGCTTACTTTAGTTTGCTTAATATTAGGTTCTGCTGAAAATAATTTGACATGCGTGTAACCTGCCTGCTGCTGTTTTGTTGTTTATTTCACTCTTCTTTTTGCCAGGATACAGCTTTCCTTAAAGTTCATTTCCTGTACGGTTCAAAGCCCCGGAAAGCGTTTAAAGAATCTGAAGAAAAATGGTTTGGGGGCATGCTTGGCGGGCATGTGGGCATAGAGGGCGACAGTGGTAAAATACTCAGCTTTTTACCTTTCGGCAAATTTCACTGGTTTGAGCATAAACATAACAGGCACAGCATGTATGCGCTGCACAGCCAACGGGATTTTTACAGCATACTGGGCGGTAATGGTGACAGTGTTAAGAAAGCTGTTGTGTACATACCTGTTACAACGCAGCAAAAGAAAACCTTTGACAGCCTTCTGGTTGCCTATACGAAAGAGACCCCTTATGATTATGCGCTTGTTGGCATGCGTTGTGGCGCAGCAACTTACGATATACTTGCCCGGCTTGGTATTATGAAACGTTATAACCGCATAAAGACTTACCAGAAAATTATTTATCCCCGCAAATTGCGTAAACGGCTCTTTAATAAAGCCGCAAACAATGGCTGGGCTGTTGTGTTGACTGAAGGCTCAGTAAACAGAAAATGGGAGCGGGACCTGTAACAACCTTGACGTTTATGGATGGCGAATTGCCTGGAGCAGCTTTGCTAAGTACTGCTGCCCTTCCTGCCAGTTACCCAAATTAGAGTCTGAATTAATATGTCCTTTTGCGCCGATGTTCACAAAACTACTGCCCCAGTTGCCGGCAAAGAATTTTGCCCGTTCCACGCTAACAAAACTGTCATTATCACTGGCTACTACAATTGTTGGAAAAGGGAATTTTAATAAAGGCATTGGCGCAAAGCTTCTTACAACCCCTGGTGTGTGCTCCGGAGAATCTACATCCGCAGGCGCTACCAGCAAGGCTCCAACAACATTAGGGTTTTTAAATCTTTCCGCCCAGTGCGCTACTAACGAAACAGCAAGGCTGTGGGCCACCAGGACAATTTTATCATCCAACTCATCTATCGTTTCATTCAGCCTTGTTATCCAGTGGTTAAGGCTGGGTTCATCCCAATTATCCTGGCTCACTTTTACTGTGTTGCTTATTTCTTTCAGCCACAGCGTTTGCCAGTGATTTTCTCCTGAATCTCCCAGGCCCGGTATAACCAGGATGGTTGTGTTAGTGCCACTCATTGCTCTTTATATTGGTTGCTGTAAAATAATGTTTTCTACAATTCGGTTTTATATGAGCAAGGGCTTCTTGTATTGTAAACAGCTTAAAAATGTGCAATCACATTATTCAACCCCTCTGGGGTTGGTGTTCTTGTCAAATTCCAACCCCCGGATTTCATCCGGGACTATTCACATTTAACCCTTCGGGTATTACAGGATTTTGCTCTCTGTGGACTACGTCCCGGAGGGACATTTTGTGGGTAGATCAGCCATCTGGGCTTTAATATGTTCCGGAGGAACATTTTGTGCTCATCTTCGCGGATGCAAACACAAAGCGTTCCTCGGGAACGCAGGCACGCCCTTAACATTTTTTTACCCACTAGGTGTTCCGCTGGAACACAGGCTGCCTAATGCGCTTGTATTACTTAACCCTGTGCTTCGCAATAATTATAGGAGTAAACTAATGAATACGGTCGCCCCTGATTTCCAGGTTTTGCATAATGCCTGCTTCATAAGTTAACCATTCTTTCCAGCGGCTACGTACTTTTTCTTTGTCAATGTATGTTTCCGCAAGCTCTATAAAGAGTGTGTAATGGCCAGCTTCGCTTTCCATAAAACGACGGTAAAAGTTGCGCATGTAATCGTCGTTGAGCCCCTCGCTAAGCCTTTTAAAACGTTCGCAACTGCGGGCTTCAATCAGCGCCATGGTAAGCAACTGGTCAAGAAAGCGGTCTTCATAATTGCCGCCTTTGCGTTGAAAATCCAGCAGCTTGTTTACATATTCATCTTTGCGCTGTTTGCCCAGTTGCAGGCCTCTTTTTTTAAGTTCCTGCAATACCAGCCGAAAATGTCCCCACTCTTCTGTAACCACCGGCGCAAGCTCCGTTACCAACATCTCTTTATCAGGATTTTTTTGGATGAGCGATATACAACTGGTGGCGGCCTTTTGTTCGCAGTAAGCATGGTCTGTTAGTATTTCCTCCAGGCTTATGCCGGCCAGGTTTACCCAGCGGGGGTCTGTTGGCAACTGCAGCCCCAAAATATTTTTTGTATCCTGCGATAACTCCATGAACTATTTTTTGCGCAAAAGTAGTGAATGGCGAGTGGTGAATGGTGAGTGGTGAGTAGTGAGTGGGGGCATTATGCTTCGCCCTTCAAAATTCCTTGTTCCTTGTTCGATATTCATTTCGTGAATGGTGAATGGTGAATCGTGAATGGTGAGTAGTGAGTAGTGAGTGGGGGCATTATGCTTCGCCCTTCAAAATTCCTTGTTCGATATTCATTTCGTGAATGGTGAATGGTGAATCGTGAGTGGGTGCTTTTTGATTCTTCATTCAGCATTCCTTGTCCCTTGTTCCAAATTACTATCCCTTGGTGCGTGTCTCCACGCACCAACTTACCCGGGTCTTAAAAGCCGCCCAATGAACTGAACGATGAACGGATTGCGACGCAACAGGCGATGCTATGAAAATATGTCGCTGGTAACCAAATAATGAATGTGTAGCAGCGAATAAAAAAGATACTGCTGTACATTATTTATTCCCTTACGGCCACGGCCAGCAGGTACCAGGCGGCATGGGGCAGCCACTGCTCGGCCCAGCGCCAGTCGTAGTCTTTGCCGGTGCTGGCATAAGACAGGTTAAAATCTATATCATCTTCGTTTTCCAGCCCGGAGGTAATACCGTTAACGATGCCGCCAGGCGCATTGGTGTATTCAAACGTGCCGAAGAAGCCATAGGCGGGGTTATTGTGGCCTGTGCCCTGCAACATACATGCATCGTAAGGGTTAAGGCCGAGAATCCAGTTTAGCTGGTTAAGGGCAAATGTTTGCAGGCTGTCGTGCAGCGGTTTTTCATCGTCCCTGAAAAATGTGGCTGCCATACGGGCTGCAGTGGCCATAGAGCCCAGCCTGGCGTTTTCGCCCTGCCACCAGGGGGATGCTTCACTGCCGTGGGGGAAAAAGAATGTGCTGCGCTTGGTGCCAAGCGTATCTTCTGTAAACTGGCGGCTGTAGCCAAATGGGTTGGTTACTTCGTGGGTAATAGCCAGCTCGAAACGCATGGATTTTTTGATGACATCCCTTAAGCGGCGTTGCGTTTCAACCTTTGCCAAAGGGTAATATTCCAACAGGCTTATAACGGGCAGGCCCGCATCAGAAGGGTGAAAGAAAGGCCTTTTGGCATCATCGGCCCGCCAATAGTTACTGTACACAGGGCCGGATACCAGCCGGTTCATTAAATGCTCTGCCTTTTGATTGGCAGCCTGCAGGTACACAGGGTTTTTAGTGGCTTTGTATAACTCTGTAGCAGCGCTTAGGCCGCAATAGTCATCCAGTATGTTTTCTTTACCGTCGTTGGTCATTTGCACATTGTTTTTTTCCAGGAAGGCAAATGCATTTTCTGCTGCTTTCAGGTAGTCAGCATTGCTGAAATCGCCGGAAGTATCGTACGTGGAAGCGATGGCCAGTGCAGCGATGGAAAGCCCGCCGCCGGAGCGGTAGCTAACCTGGTAGCTGCGCCAGCTACTGTCTATGGCGCTGTTGTTGAAAGCCGCCTGGTCTTTGGACTGTTTGATGCGGTAGCCTTTGTCTTCCGCACGTATTACACGGTCTTTAGCCATTTTACCCGGCCCCGGGGCTGAGACCGAGCGGTAAAAAGAACCATTGGGCGCATGCATGCGTACCAGGTAATCAGCACCATACATGGCTTCATCCAGCAGGCGGCGCAGGTATTGGCGGTAATCTGTACCTGGCTTTGTTTGCAGGCGTTCATAAGTTTTAAGCAGGCTCCAAACGGTTAAAGAAATCTGCTGGGGGTTAAAGTAACTGGAAAAGCTAAGGTGGGAGAGGTGCTTGCCGTAATCCCCCGTGGCATCGTACCAGCCGCCATGCGCATCAATGCTGTCTTTTGTTTTGCCGGCCAGTAAAAGATGCCGGTCTGCCTGGTCTAACAAACCCGAACTGCGCTGTCCTTTAAAGTAGTAAATAACATCTGATATGGTGGCGCCTTCCAATACATTTTTGCCAATGGTAAAAGGGTAGGAGCTGATGGTTTTGCCCGGAAGGGAAATTTGCAAACGATAACTGCCACTGGTTTGCATGCTGCTGAAATCCAGTGTCCAGAACAGCCAGTTTTTCCATTTGTTTACAGGGCCGCTGTATTGAATGTTTCCGGTAAAAACCACACTGTCTGAAACGGTATTGATGAGTTGGAAATTTTTCAGGTCCAGTTGAGTATCTGCCACCACTACAGCCTGCTTGGGCATATTAAATTCATACCCTGCGTGATTGGTTACAATTTTAACCGGTTGGGCTGTAACCAGGAAAGGGCTTAACATAACGGACAAAAGCAACGCCTGGCAGTACTTTTTCATGACGTATTTTTTTAATGGTAGTCAGTAAGTCTTTGAATACGCCTTAGCATACAACGGCAAAGCGCATGACCTAACCCCAGGCTTTTGGCCTGGTTTGATTTTGAAACAGGAGATAACCCAATACCCGGAGTGTGGCTGCAACAGTTTTATAAGCCGGTTGCTGCTGTAATAGCTGGAAAAGCAGGTATTTCCAGGCGCTGAAGTTATTGTTTTTGCGCCGCCCAGAAAACTGCATTTTTAAAAATAGTTGTATAAGCCTTATTGTAGAACAATAACGGCGAATGCCCCATGAAAATATAAATGTTGCGGGCTGCCATGGCTGTATTGGTCCATATAACGGGGTGATCGCCCATTTTGGTTGCTGAGTTTGGTTTATAAGAACCTTCGTTTACACTGGCAATTACTTCTATATTGGGCCGGGGGCTTGTGTTATAAGTGTACCATTCTTCTTTTTCTATGGTAAACAATGCCGGTACATCTTTCATGCAGGGGTGTTGCTGGTCTTCCACCTGTACATCACCGGAAGCAAAATCCGGAATATAGGCCTTCCACCGTATGCTGCCCATAAAGTTGTAAAACCACTGCCACATAGGAAAGCCGTCAAATTCACCCAGCAGTGTGGCATGGTGAAACCCAATCCAGCCGCCACGGCCTTCCTGTATGTATTTTTCAAAGGCTTTTGCTGCTTTTTCTTTCCAGCCATAGGGCGGGTAATCGAGCTGTAAAAAAAGCTGGTATTGGGCCAGGAAGTGTTCATCAATGGTATCGGTATTGGTAAGATAGTCTATGGCAAAACTGCTGTCTGCCGCCAGTTGGTTAAGCCATACTTTGGCGGCCTGGCTATAGGCTATGTGGTGACCGCCATTTTCTGCAAGGGCCAGCACCCTGAACCGGGCTGGCTTTTGCGCATTTGAGAACAAATGAATACATAATGCAACAAGCGAACATAGAACAATCCTAATGACCATATACTTTCTGATAGTGAACCTGCAAGTTAACCATGTATGATATATAGAGATGCTTTTTGCGGCAACTTACCGGGCCACCGGTAAGTATTGTGCTTTACCTGTTAACAGGGTAACGGAAGAAAAAGCGGCCTTGCTGGTAAGATATGAACTAACAGTTATGTAAGCTGCATTTCATCACCCATATCCCTTGTTTTGTCGAAAAAAATTTACCTGGCCGCCACCACGGTTTAGATTCGGAAAAACTAACGCCAGCATGAAAAAAATCACCCCGTGTTTATCATTTGCCAACCTGTTAAAAGCAGTAGTTAACTGCAGCATGTTTTTAATGGTTATCACATCCTATGCGCAGGAAGTTAAGATACCCATGCAGGCGCAGGCCTGGGAATATGACAGCAGTAAAGTTGAGTTTGCCAAACATGCGTCTGTGGATGCCATTAAGGGTAAAAATGGCGCCTACTACCAGGTATTTTTAAAGAACCAGGTTTTCGCCAACGGTACCATTGAATTTGATGTGGCTTTAACGGGCATGGGTTTCCCGGGCATTAATTTCAGGATGTCTGACGACAGAAAGAATGGCGAAAATTTTTACATCCGGTCATTCGGCCCTGTTAACCCGCGTATAAGAACTACGGTACAATATGCCGCTATTATAGATGGCATGAGTATTTGGGATTTATCCGACGAATACCAGTCTGGCGCCACCATATACCAGCAGGGTTGGAACCACGTAAAACTGGTTGTTTCCGGCAAACAAATGCTGGCGTATGTAAATGATATGAAAAACCCTGCCCTGGCTGTGCCGGAACTGGAAGGTTGGAGAGAGAGCGGCCATATATCCTTAAGTGGCAATGTTATTTATGCCAACCTGGTACTAAAGCCAGGTGTTACCGAAGGGCTGCCATCGCAGGCTGCATACAACATTACCCGTAACGATACCCGTTACCTGCGCAACTGGCAGGTAAGCCCCTCCAAAGTTTTTTCTTTTGGTAAAGATGTGGTAATGCCGTTGCCGAGCATGTACGGCAAATTGCAACAATCAGAACTGCCGGACAGCACTGTACAATGGTCTGCCATAAAGGCCGAACCCCGCGGTATTGTAAACCTTAGCCGTAAATACGGAGCAGTGATAGACGATGGCCGCAGGCTGGCCTGGCTAAAAACCACCATTAACTCAGACAAAGTACAGCAACGTACCTTAAGCCTGGGCTTTAGCGATGAGGTATGGATATTTTTAAACGGCAGTATTTTATACAGCGGTAAAAACTATTTTGGTACGCCGTCTCAAAAAAACGGAGGTCGCTGCATTATAGAAAACGCAACGCTACAACTGCCTTTACAGCAGGGTAAAAACGAGATACTGATAGGCCTTGCCAATTATTTTTATGGCTGGGGTTTAATAGCCCGGCTGGATGAAATGGATGGGTTAACAACTGAATAATAAGTTTTGTTTTTAATTGGTTAACCGTGCAGCCTGCTGTAAGCTAAAAAGAAGATTTATGGGCCCGGCAGGAGGAACGGGCATGAGGCATCGTTGCGTCGAACACTTGTACGCTTTGTTCGCTATTCAGCAGCATTGTATACGTCAATTAACTTATTCATCGGGGTATTGATGCACTAAGGCTCTATCACCAACTTTACCTTGTCGTTAAGATATGGGCCGCCTGGATGTTTGGCGCTGTAATCGAGGTTTATCCAGAATTCGCCATTGTATTCATGATAATAGATGCGGTGAATTTGTGTATCTGCAAATAGCTGTATAATTGCCTGCTGCATAATCTCGAAATCTTCTTTATCGCCCACAAACATTTCGGGGTACATGTGGCCTTCTACAATTACCATACGGCACCTTGCACCAATACTCATCAGGCAGCTTGCCATTAATATGCTGTGGTCATCACAATCGCCGCCAAGCCCGTTAAGTATGGTTTCTTTTGGGGTGGCGTAATATTCATCCCGGCGGGTATCGGGTACGTACTTAAAGTTCATATTGATGTACCTGAACAGCGACAGGTAACGGGGCAACATTTTGTATTTTGCTTCGTAAACGGTAAAGTAATCCAGCGAATGCTGCACTGAAAAATTGCGTACAGTAGAGTCTGTAGTCTGCACTTTTGCTTTTACCAGCCTGCTTACCTTGCCTGCCGGGTTTTCAAACATGTAAGGGCTTACATTCAGCAGGTCGCTTTGCTTTTCTTCCCGCACTTTCCAGTTAATATAAGCCAGTGTTTTATAATCGTGGTAAACGCTGCTGAAACTATACCTGCCGTTTAGCTGGTTAAACAGTAATACCAAAGTTATTAGAATGGCCGCCGGCAGAACGAGCGGCTTAATTAACCATAACAACAGCCTTACCAATACAATGGCGATTAAAAAGGATATGATAAGATCTATATTGATGCCGCCCAGCATTACCGGCGGAATAAAACGGCAAATAAAGGGTGCAAGTGGTATAATAAGTAAGAGGCCCGCTGTATAGGTTAGCAGATCCTGTGTATGCTTGTATTTTTTTCCGGTTTCAGCCGCACTCATACAGTAAAACTAATATTTAGATTGTTTTGTTAAGGTTAAATGCACCAGCCCTAATTGTATTTTAATTACTGCTATATGGGTGTTGTAAACCCTTAGTAATTGCTGATAATGCACGATGGTGGAAATGCATAAGCGAAAATCATTCCGTAGTTGTGTTGGCATCCTGAAGAGGCATTTTTTAATGCAGCTTAAAGCGGTACGGAACTTTTATGGCTGGTATTATACACTGAGGCTGCTTGTGGAAGAACCAGGCTATTGCACCGCCGGGTGAGGGATTGAAGCGGAAAGCCCACAGCCACGAGGAACGAGTGGCGAGGACTTGTAGCGGAAAGCCCGACCCCTTGCGATAGCTTGGGGGCACCCCCTACACTAAAAATTATTGCTAAATTATAACAGCTTAAAAAGTTTCGTTCAGGTTTAAGAACAGGCCCCTAGAGCCATATTTGCCCCACGCATAGTCAAGGCAAAGATTGGTGCGGGTGGCTTTATTAAAGAGGATACGAAGCCCGGCGCCCCCACCCGGCTGCCAAACCTGGAACAATTTGGTGCCTGCAAGGTCGTTGGCTGTTTGCAGGTTAAAAAAGGTAACGCCGCTTAAAAACTTGTTGCGTGTTATGGGAAACCTGTATTCAACCTCGGAATAATTATATTTATTGCCTTTAAAGTAGGTGATGGTATAACCACGGCCACTGCGGCCCCCCATATCTTTACCCGTACCCGGAATTTCGAGATAAGGCAGCACACCAGTTATAAGATAAGCGCCCCAGTTCCACACCGCAATAACGTGGCCAGGGCTATGTTCGGAAAGGCTCCAGTATTTCCTGAAATCTGTGGTAAACTGAACGGCACTTTTGGTGCTGCCCAGCCAGGTTTCGTTAAAGCGGAAACCGATATCGGCAAAGATGCCCTTGTAGGCATTATTCTGGTTATCGCGGGTAGTGTATTCCAGGCTGAACAGCAAGCCGTTGGAGGCATAGTGGTCGCGGGAAAAACCATTCCTGTCGCTATAGATGTTGTTAGGGGTAAGCTCTCCCTGGTTGTGCTTGTCTTCAATTTTTCTGCGTATATCAAACGATACACCGGCCCCTGCAAACAAGTTGCCCCATATTTGCTTATACACTTTTTCTGTAAGCCTGTAGTATTGTGCATTCAGTACATAACCCTTGCGGCCGGCATTGGCCAGTATTTTATCGGGTTCGCTGCCACTAACCTCATTACCAATGCCCAAACCAAAATCAGGCGTAACGGTTTTGGCCGCTACAAGGCTGCCCTGAATGTTCCACTTGTTGCCCGGTGTAAATACATTGTGCGTAAAATAAAAATACATGATGCCCTTGGTAGTAACCGACGCGGAAGTGGCGGCTACAGACATGTAGGTGTTGGGGTCTTTGCCAAGTACCCTGCCTGCTACCGCTTTAATGCCAACCTGGAAACCAATGCTTGGGTTAGAGGCTATATTAGGCATGGCAGTGATGCTCGATTTTTTGCGGAGCGAATCAGGTTTTCTGCGGGGGTGGATGATTTTGCTAATCAGGTCGCCGATATCGTATTGACTATATAGCAAACTATCTTTCGTTTTCTGTGCTGCAATAGAATCTTGCTGCAGGGCCCGCAAAGTATCAGACAAAGGTTTTTGCTGGCCATACACTTGTAATTGTACGCCTGTTACAAACAGAAAAAGTAACAACTTTGCAAAGCAGGTTGTACTATGGTAATGGGGAATTTGTTCCCCCCGGTGTTTTAGCATTAGCTTTTGTTTCAACTTTTTACGTACTGTTTTAGGCAGGGTGCTTTAATGCAAATTTTGCACCAGTTAAGAAAATGCATGCAGGAAGGGTGTTTTTTTGAACTTGGCTGGAGTACTACTATCGGGCCTCGGTTGTGTCACTCACTTGTACGTTTATATCCCTATTCAGCCTGCATCCTGCTGCTCTATGATTATTCAGCTAACTGGTTTGTACAATGCCGAAAGGCTGCATTGGTAAGGTAACGGCTGCGGTTACCATGAAGAAAATTTTTTAAAGAAGAACAGGCTGTTAACAGATTAAGTGAGCATTAAAATACCAATGCCTGTGTGTGCATAGGGTTAGCTTTGTAGGCTTTTATAATTTTAAGCTTAATGTTATCAGTTGTATGAAATTTATAAACAAGAGCAACTGTGTTTTGTATTTGGCCTTTGTTGCATATTACAGCCTGGCCGTAACCTCTTGTACAACTACGGCCGATAAAATGGTGAAACACTACAGCGAAGCGCATTTTGCCTTTGCAGACAGTTTAAGTGCGAAAGACTCATTGGAAAAATCTCTTTCCTACATAGATTCAATTTATCAACAGTTTCCTTATGTAAGTGTTGCTGACAAATACAGGTATTTCCACTTTAAATCAGAGCTGTACGGCTCAAAGTACAGACCGGGTAAAAAATTTATTGAAGCTTATGGTGACAGCATGGTACTGTTGATTGTAAAAAATAAACTGGAAAAACAAATGTGGCGGGAGCTGGCCAAAGCATACAATTATCAATCTGTTCAATACCTAAACACGGGCCTCTTTGAGCTTGGGCATAAGTATGCAGCATTAAGCAGGATTGTAAGCCTTCAAAACGGCGATTCATGCACTGCTGGGGAGTATGCTTCAGCTATCGCGCTTATTTACTACCGGCAATCCAATTATGCAGCGGCAGCGGATTTATTTAAGGAGTCTGCCATAACTGCCATGAAAAACTGCGACAGGGACAGGCACCAGTTTTACAGCGTACAGGGTGCCTTAAGCAATGCAGCCCTCAGCTATATCAAATTAGGGTCAATAGACAGCGCTTTAAAATACTACTCCCTTGCTGAAAACTATATCTTGAACAACAGACAGCTGTACAGCAGCGAACCTAAATTTCCGGAAATAGCTTTAAGCGTTGTTTATGGAAATATGGGGCATGCTTTTCAAAAGATTAAAGATTACCGGCAAGCAAAAATACATTACTACAAAAGCATAACTATTAACAACAGGATAGGCTATGATAACAAGGGTGCTAATTCTGGAAAGATATACATGGCGAGATTGTGTCTTGAGCAAGGCGATGCGGATAGCTGCCTGCTTTTATTAAATGAGATAGGCCAGCAGATTGCTGATGACGACGAGGATATTAAGCTGTTATGGTTAAAGTTAAAATGGGAATATGCCGAAAAGTATAAACCGGTTGCTGCGTTTGATAACCTGCGGGCTTACAGCAGGTTCAGAGATTCTTTGCTTGAAAAATCCAAGGGTAGCGGGGGCTTTAACCCGCAAACTGCTTTTGACAAAATAGCAGCAGAATTTGAGATTGAGATTTTAAAAAAGGATAGTCAAATAAGGTTAATATACCTGATAGGATCTTTAACGATAGGAGGGCTGCTGGGGACACTTTTTTTCTCAGTTTTTAAGAACCTCAAGCGTTCAAAGAAGATGATTGTAAGGATGGAGGCTTTGAATACCGAATTATCTAAACGGGAGAAAGAATTGGTGATTGCGATGGATGAGCTGGAAGAAAGGAAGAGGCAGAAATATGAAGAGGATCTCTTTTTGCAGGAGCTAAACTTACGTGCAGAAAACAAAGATTCAATGGTTGCTCAAAGAAGAAAAATATCGGAAGATATGCATGACGATCTGAGTAACTCTTTGGCTGCGCTAAAGTATTACATTGATGATATAAAGAGCAGCTTAGAAGAACCTGTTACAAAAGAGGTACTGGAAAATGTTGGGGCTGAAATTAGCGTTATACATGAAAATGCACGGAGATATACCCATAACCTTAACCTGAGCACTAACGAGCTGCAGTATAACCTGATTGATTTTTTATTTGAAATAAGCGAAAAGTTTGCAAAGAAAACTTCATTAACAATAGCGGTGGCCATTGATAAAGAAAAGATCCATAACCTGTTAAGCTCCGTACAGCACGAGCAGCTATACCATATAATGAAAGAAGGGATTTCGAATGTGATAAAACATGCCAAGGCTACCAGGATAGATGTTGCCATTGAATTTGATGGGCAGTGTTGTTATTTTAGTATAACAGATAATGGAAAAGGGTTTAAAAAGGAAGGATTTGTGCCTGGCCTTGGGTTAAAAAGTATGGACACAAGAATTAAGAAGATTAATGGTAAATTATCAATAGAGCAGGGAGCTGCTGGCACTTACCTTAGCGGCAGTTTCCCCATTTTTTATTAGTGCTGATGGATATATAAACCCTTTTGTATTGCCATTACCACCAAATCCGTAGTTCTTTTTACATTCAGTTTTTTCAATAAATTTTTGTGGTAGGCCTGAACGGTGTGTGCACTTAGCCCCATATCGTAGGCAATTTCTTTAATGGTTTTACCGGAGCAAACTTGCGTAAGCACTTCTTTTTCCCTGGGAGAAAGATGATAAACAATTTTATCTTCCGCAATTGTGCTGCTTACTACTATCTTAAGAAGTTTGTGGGAAATATATTTTTCTCCCTCCATTACGGTTTGCATTGCAGTGATTAACTCGCTTACAGGGGCGCCTTTGCCTACGTAACCATCGGCGCCTATCCGCATAACATGCCGGATTGTTTGCGCATCGGATACGGATGATAACAATATAATCTTAGTGCCAGGTATCTCAGTTTTGCATTTCATTAAAAAATCAACACCGCTTATACCGGGCATGAGGATATCTGTAATGATGATTTGCGGCGCCGGTATGGGGGGATTGTCCAGGTATGCTTTTGCTGAATCGAAGATTTTGACAGAGCTGACAGCTTCTTCTTTTTCGAGCATGTTTGCAAGTGCCTGCGCCAAAATTTTATGGTCGTCAATTAAAGCAACATGCATAAAATGTTTTTTTAAAAGTTATTAAAGTTAGTTTACGCGACAGGCAGTTTCAAAACTTATTTCGTTTGCCTTAATTAACGTGAGGGGTTAATTCCGCACTTGATAATTTTCAAAAAGCAGGATGCCCACCGGGTGAGGGATTGAAGCGGCTACCCCGCTGACGGCATGTGGGCCGGCTTTGTGGCGGAGTAATAGCGGAAAGCCCGGCCCGAGGTACGAGGGACACCCCCTTGTTATTATTGTTTGCCGCCTGCCTCATGCCTTATCTTAATCTTGTTACCTGTATTATGGATCGCCAGGCATTTCCGCCGCCTGTAATTGTTACGGCGCCCGTTGGTGTGAAATTGGAACCGAAGGGAGCGCTGGTGTTATAGCCAAGATTATAATTTAAGTTAAAACTCAGTCCAAAATTACTGTTGGAGCTAACCAGGTCCTGTACAAAAAAGCTAGCTCCGCCGGAAGTAACCAGATCCGGGAAATTATTGTATTCTGTAGTGGCATAACTGCCGGAAGAAGGGGTGGTGCTTACCGTAATGAATTTAAACCCTACGCCGGAAGTGCCGCCATTGGGATAGCTGCCGAGTATTTTGATGGCAACCTGGTACACACCTGCAGGCAGCCATATAACATCGCCCATGCCTGCATTTGTGCCGGGGCCGGCGGCCAGGTTAACGCTTTCTGCCATTGTGCAGCCCGATATTGTGTTTATGTAATTGGAAGTACCGTTACCGGTATTCCCCATCTCGCCGCTGCTGTTGGCAGTGTTAAACCGCATATACTGGTCACCGGCCGTTTTACTGTAGTAAGCTGTGTTATTAACACCAATGCGTAAAATTTGGCCGCTGGAGTTGGTGGCGCTGCTTACGCCAACAAGATTGTTTAATGTATCAATAACAAGATATTGTGAATGAGCATTGTTGAAAACAGTGCCGCCAAGTGACGCTGAATCCAGGGCAAGGTTGCTGATTTTTAAATAATCATAAGTTGAGTTAATTGTGCTGCCTGTTGAAGAGGCATTAATATCTAACCGTTTTGACGGCGCTGTAACATTTATGCCAATTTTTCCTGCCTGATCAATGCGCATGCGTTCATTGGCCCTGGAGCCGCCGCCTGTATTAAAGATAAGAGGCGCGGCGGTGCCTTGTGTACCAATGCGAAGAGTATCTGCACCTGCCATAAGGTATGCGCCGTTTTGATGGCCCCAATCGTCAGTAATATTTGCGCTGCTGTTAATACCCATGTTAATGTAGTGATTGCCACCATTATCTGCCGTGGCAACAATATCTGTACTGGCGCCGTTGCTGGCGCTTCTGTTTTGCACATTTAACTGCAGGTAGTTGTTGGTGCTTAGCCCCCAGAAATTGGCTATTGTTGTTAAGCCGTTGCTGCTGCTATCCCTTACATCCAGCAAGGCGGTTGGCGCTGATACGCCAATGCCCACTTTTACCGCGCTGCCGCCATTAAAACTTTTTGAGCTGCCCAGCACCAGCGTGTTGCCGGTATTTACTTTAGCATTGTAACCAATGGCTGTTGCGTTAACAAGCGAGCCTGTTGATGCATCTGCACCATAACCAATGAATGTATTGTTGCTGCCTGTTACATTGCCTAACCCTGCGTTAGAACCAAAAAAAGAGTTGGCTGCGCCGGTAGTGTAACTGCCTGCATGGATGCCCAGGAAGTTGTTGCCGTGCGTTGCGCTGCTATCAATGTACCCGGCCATGGCATTGTTGACTTTGAATTTTAAGGCAGCGTTATCTGTTGTGCCGAGAAAATTTGCTGCGCTGTTGGTGCCATTGTTGCCGTTAACCGACCAGGATTTTGCAGCTACGGTTGATAATGGCGTTACGCCCACCCAACCGGCCCCATCCCAATAATAAATGCCGGCGCCGCCGGTGAGTACCGGGTAAGATAGGTTGCCCTGTGTAATGGCGCCGTTGGTATTAAATACCTGCATACCCACAACACCGGAGCCAGACAAAGGGCTCCAGGATGTGGTGCCGGATAAATTAATACGGGGCGGTAAAAAACCTTTGTTGGTACTTTCAAGCTCTAAAAGGGCGCCGCTGCTGATGGTGGTTTTGTTGTTGCCAAATTTGACGCCCTGGGCCAGGAGGCTAAATGGGAAAAAGGCAATGACCAGTGCCGGGAATGCTTTGTGAAAAGAGAGTTTCATTGGAGGGGGATTTACTGTTATGAATGCTGTTTGATATTTTTATACAGAACCAAGGCATGCGCCTTGCTGATAACGGGTTTCATTAATTGCAAAGAGGCAACTCAATATAAAAAGATGTACCCCGGCCGTATAAGCTTTCAAACCATATACGGCCTTTGTGCTCTTCTATAATTGTTTTTGAAATAGAAAGGCCTAATCCATGTGATTCTTCTCCAAATGTGCCGGACTGTTGTGCTTTTTCCGGAAGCGAAAAAATATGCTTGCTTACCTCTTCAGGCATCCCTATGCCGTTATCCCTAACAGAAATTAATATTGCAGCTTCTTTTTTCTGGAGGCCTATTTTAATAATGCTGTTAGCCGGGCTGAATTTTATGGCATTGTCAATAATGTTACTGATGGCCCTCCAAATTTTTTGCGCATTCAGCGTAACATTCACCTGCTCGAATTCCAATTTCAGTTGTTGATGTTTATCATTGGCTTTTGCCTGCTGTAGGTTTACACAGTTTTGCAGTAAGGAAGCCATATTAACGCTCTCAATATTTTCCTTAGAAAATTCTTTCTTTTCGTTCAGCAGGTCATTAATAAGGTTAAGGCAGTTGATGCTGGTATCATACAGCAGTTGATGTACTTCATTGTATTCGCGAAGCTGTTGCTTGTTTAATAAAGAAAACAGCAAATTACGGGTAGCGCTTATCGGATTTCTTAAGTCGTGTGCCATTACCCGCATAAGCCGGTTATTTTCTTTATGGCTTTGCTCAAGGCCCTGGTATGCTTTGTTAAGGGCATCGTTTTTTAAATCAAGTTCCCGGATATGCCTTGAGGAACGCCTAAGATGGTTATATATTAAAAGAATGATGGCAAGCGTCATTAATATAAGCATCACAAGACCGGCCAGGTAAAATGTTTTTTGCCGATTGTTCCTGGCGAGTTGCTCGTTAATGGCCCGTTGCTCTTTGTTCTCAAAATTCCGGGCAACATCTGTTGCCATGAATTTTTTGTTTCTTGCTTCTATGGAATCTTTCAGGTTGATGTACAGGCGGAGGTATTTTCCTGCTCTTGTGGGTAAATGGTATGCATCCAGTAAATCTGCCTTTGCCTTGTAGTACGCCATTAAAACAGATTCTGTTTGAAGGCTGTCCAGCAAGGTTTCTACCTGCCAGCATCTTTCCGGCCTTACTTGTTTTTCTCGTGTCAAGGTACATAACAGCAAGATCTAGCATAGACTGCTGCGTAAACTCCAGGTAATCGCTTCTTGTTAAGGCGATGCTTTTAGTGAGAATATTTTCAGCTTCCGGAAATTTTTTTTCGTTTACAAGCAGTTGTGCCTGCCTTGCGTACACTACTGCTTTTGCCAACTGGATATAGGCTTTGTCTTTTGGAAAACTGTTTTCCTGTACACGAATAAAATACAGCGCTTTTTCGAAGTAAAACCGGGCACTATCCGGCATGCCCGCTTTGCTAAAGCAATAACCAATATTGGCGAGATTATTCTGCATGTAAACAAACTTCATGAACTTATTAGCCTCACATGCAAGCCGGTCGTAGTAATCCGCACGAAAAAACTTTGCCGCCTGCAGGTATTTGCCCTGCTCAAAAAAAACAAACCCAAGCCTTCCGTTATAACCGGTACCAACACAGCTATCTTTCAGGTGCGCACCGGCAAATACTTTTGCTGTTGAATAATAGTACATGCCTTCGTCAAAATCTTTTTGGGCAAAACATATATCGCCTTTTAAGAAAAGTGCACTGGCATACTCCATTGCAATGCTATTGTCATCCAATCTTGTTTTAAGTACTGCGATTGTGCTGTCTGCATACAGCATAGCCCGCTCATAGTCTTTCCTTACGGAAAAGTAAAAATCACGCTTGCGGTTATAGCATTCAAAATAATCGCGGACGCCCGGCTGTTTGAGTAACCGGAATACAGAATCCATCTTGCTGAAAGCAAGTTCTTTTTGGTTGTCATCGGTAGAATCTACTACCCTGAGTATCTCTTCAAGATATTCCGGGTGATTACGAAAGTGATTTTCCTGGCAGGCCTCTGATAATATAAACAAGCCAAGGACTACAGTTCTGAAAAAAATATTTTTCAAAAGCATTTTGTAAACTTGAATTACTGGGTAACCTGCCTGAATTGGGATGTATGCATAATCATACATCATAGGGCAGGCTCAATTGTTTTGCGTTTACAAAGAGCCGGATTTACAACCGTTTATATAAGCGTTTACAAGCTTTTAAAGCGGCCAGTATTATCAATAATTATTGTTTTGTTGTGTTACGGATACAGCTTATGGCGGCGCCATGTTAGTTTCATTAATACTTTACAATTTTTACGGTGTTGCTTGCCCATCCTGTGCTTATAAGCCTTAAAAAATAAGTGCCTGCAGGTAACATGTCGGTATTAATGGTTGTATAGGTTAACGTTTCCATGCCTGTACCGTTTACCTGCTTTGTTAGTAAAGCTTTGCCAGGCATATCTGTCATTATTAATTGTGCCTTTTTGTATCCAGGTGGCAACAGGTACGCTATTTTTAATGTTTCATTTTTTCTGATTGGGTTTGGGTATGCCGTTAATGCCTGCTGATTGCCAGCCATGCATTGACTGTGGGCTGATATGACGTTACTGTAATAGGAATTGCCATCTTTATCTGTAATTTTTAACCTGTAATACCAGGAGCCTGCGGTAACTTTTGGCTGGGTGTAGCTATATTGGCTGCCTAGCGGGTTGTTACGGCTTGCAATTTTATGTAAGGCTGTAAAGTTTCTGCCATTGCTGCTTTGCTCTATTTCGTAGTGGCTGTTTCTAAGCTCCTCACTGGTACTCCAGCTAATTACCATACTGCAGGCGTGTGGCACAGCCGAAAATCCGGTGAGTTTTACAGGAAGTATCCTTTGTGTATTCGCTTTTGTGAAATAAGCCCCGGACCCTTTTACCGACGGTATTGAATAAATTCCTGGATACCCCCAGTAATCAGCATCTGTTCCGTAAGCCCCGGAAATTTCCGGCCCGTTTTCGTTAGGGGCCCAGGCCTGGGTTCCTCCCTGGTCGTACCATTCAACCAGGTTGCCATTGTTATGGTTATAACCATTTGCTTCGGTTGCCTGGTTATGTATTAGCATAACGGTTGACTGGTTTCCGGGGTTGCCGGAATATATCATCCAGGTGCGCCCAACATTCGGATAAGAGCTTAACAATCCTACATTTTCATTGGGATCGCTTTCACTGTAATTACGCACATTCGCAAAATAGGATACTGATGGCCCGCCCGAATTTACTTCAACGTTGGCGGGGCTATAGTCAGCAGTGCTCCTGCCTATAGGAAAGAAAAATGAATCTCCGTTATCTAAACCTTCCTTTCTTAACTCGCCATTGTTGTTGTTGGTAACCACATAACGGTTTTTACCATAGCCTGCCAGGTTGCCCGTGGCAGGGAGAATTAAAAATTGATCATTGGTAACCAGGTAGGCGTTATCTATATCAAAGGATATTTTCCCGGGTATGACTGTTGGAGAGCCCGTTAACTGAACATTGCTGGTGTTTTGGATATGCAAATCAATGTTCATCGGCACATAGTTGCCATCAATGTACTGTGTTTGTGTATTGCTGCTGTAAGGGGCCATGGGCACCTGGTCGCTGGCCGTAACCCAACTTGCAGGCACCTGTGGTTGGGGGGTGGTAAAATTAACAGCATTACCCGGGTTTCCATTAGGTGGCAAATCGCTGTTTACCTCTGCTGCCGCGTCGTTCGTCCAGGTTAAGCCATAATAATTAATAACAGCGCCCTGGGCCAACACTAATTTGCCATTAACAGTTGTATTGCCATGAATATTCAGCACTGCCCCGTCCTGCATTTCAAGAACACCATTAATCAGCAAAGCGCCATAAATATCTACATTGCCGTTACTCCCAATTGCCAAAGTATCGCCTGGTTCAACAAGCTGGTCGCCGGCAAAAGCAGCTTCCTCATTAATGTATCCCATTTCGCCAATATTGCTTCCCGTGCCGCAGTTACAGCTCTGGCCGGGTAAAGCAGAACAGCTAAGTAACCCCAGCAGCAGTATTAGAGCAATTTCTTTAAGCATAAAATATATTTTTCAAACACTAATCAATGTAATGGCGAAACGTTTTTCGATATTATTTTTTGCCAGACGAAAAGCGGGCAGTTTCGTAATAACGGGTTTCTTGCATACCGTAAACTTCATATCTCTGAAAACTACTTCTTCATGACATAATAACTGTATGTATAAGGGCGCCTTAGACAAGGCCCCCTTATACATAACATCTAAATCCTGTGCGACACGCTATTAAGCGCTGCAGATGAACTTCTTTAGAAGAAGCGCATTTGCAGCATTGATTATACTGACGTGTCATTATAAAGCTGGTTGAACAAGTGGGTTCTAAGTTTACAGGAAATCCCTTGCTAAAACCGGGGACACCTTATTCAAGGCGCCCCGTATTGTTATCCTCCCCCTTTGTTTAATAAACCACCAGTTCTTTGCAGATGCATGTGCAAAATGCATGTATAACTAAGTTTTTCAGCCTCTATTTATGCCTGGCCCATTGAAAACCTGTATATTGATTATCAGATTTTTTAATTTATTGCACCACAATTTTGCATGTTTTGGTAACGCCTGCCAATTGTAAATGCAGTACATACATTCCCCTGGCCAGGCCATAAGTGTTGATAGTTGTGTTTCCGGTAAACTTGCCATTCAGTACCGTTGCGCCCTGTATATTGATAAGCCTGTACACCGTTGGCTCATTAGAGGCGGTTACTACTTTTATCGCCTGTCCGGCTGTAACAGGGTTAGGATAAACGCCAGCCTTTAGTGATTGATAGCGTTGTGCCTGTGCAATTGCCGCTGGAGACGATGCCCTTTGAGACATAAGTGTCTGCAGGTATAACGGCATAGGAGAGCCTGCTGAGCCACGCTTGTTTAACTCAAAATCACCCCCGCCAACAATACCATCTTCATCCGCATCGCTGTAGTTATCTATAAACCCGTCGGCATTGTCATCCAGGTGGTCAAGCCCAATTACGGAAATGTCAAACATTATCCCGTTGCTTTTTTCATTCAGGAAGTCTGGTAAATCGGTAATAACGGGCGTATTGCGGATGGCATAATTGATAGTGCCATTATCAGCGGCTGTTTCAATACTATTCAGCAAGCCGTTAGTGCCGGTAATGCCTTCCAGTATCCCATTGCCGGCAGGGCTGTAGGTATTAATTGTATTGGATGAAATGCCAGATTCAAACAAATCCAGGATGCCGTCATTATCGCTGTCTAAGTCCAGGTAGTTGGGTATGCCATCGCTGTCCAGGTCATCTTTGCGGTAAGTATTGCCATCGCTGTTCTTGGTATAAGCTTCCACTATATCCGGTATGCCATCATTGTCACTGTCAAGGTCACATGCATCCGGAATGCTGTCGCCATCCGTATCAAGGTATTGAGATTTGTCGTTAACGCAGTTAAGGCCATCACAGGCATCGGGTATGCCATCTCCATCGCTGTCAATATTGTCGTTACCGTTAGGGCAGATATCATTGCAGTTAGGTACGCCGTCACCATCATCGTCGCCGGTTGCAAAAGCGTCGTAAATAAAATACTGCCCGCCAAGCCCGGCTGCAATAAGTCCGTCGTTAATGTTCAGCTTCATCCGGTTAAATGGTTTAGTGGCGGTAAAGCCAACAACGGTTTTACCGGTATTGCTATTCAACAGGGAGCCACCAATAAGAGAACCGCCTGTTTGAGATTCTGTTAAAGTGCTTCCGTTGTAAAAAGAAACGGTAATTGCCTGTAAAAGCCCTGCCTGTATCAGTGCCCCGCCATGGTCAATAGTAAAGCCTCCAAAAGTGCCGGCAGGAAATAAGGCGCCGCCGTTTTGTACAGTAAGGTTCATGCCAGAGCCAAGTACACCAACTACGCTTGTATATACCGCATAATTGTTATGGTTGGTATCTACAACATTGCCCGCATGGCTTAATGCATTTAACGCCAGTCCGTATTTGCCTGTCCATGGTGTGCCGAACAATCCCCAAAGGCCACCGTAGGTGCCTGTTACAAGCGATCCGTCGTAAGGTGATGAACTGCTGCTTTGCAAATAATCCTTGCACTCGCTGGCGCAGGCTTCCGCGGGCTCTTCAAAGGCGTAGTAAATACGCAGCGTTCCTATATTAACGCTGGCGGCCTGGTTAACTTTCAGCCTTACTTCATTAAACTTTTTGCTGGTTACAAAACCTAATTTCTGTTTTCTTAAATTATCGCCCCAGCTAAGCATGCTTACATTTAAAAAGCCATTTCCGTTCGCATAGGTCTTGCTTTCCTGTAGCTGGCCAAAAAGGTAAGTTTCAATGGTGATGGAATTAAGAATGTCAATATTAAACAGGGTAGATGCATCGTTGGTAGAAATAACGAAGCCTGCCCTGTTACCGGCCGGGTAAACCACATTCATATCAACCGCGCCAACAGATGCGGTACTTAAAGCACCGGCAGGAAGCAGCAGGGATGCATAGTTGGATTTTGTTGAGTCTGTAATATTGCTGCCGTTAAGCAGGGTGCAAAGCGGGCAACCCAGGCTGCCGTTATAAGATACATTTGTACCCGGCCCGTTAATTGCGTCATCGCAAATGCCGTTGTTTTCCTGGTACCCGCAATCGGTGCTGAAAGCCATAGCATAGTACACATTCATGGATTGCAGAAAGGTTCCTATACTGCTTTGGGTAAGCCTTACTTCATCAAAAGGCCTGGTTGTTTTAAAATAAAGAAAAGACCGTTTAGAGGAATTGCCAAAAATAGGTACGGCAAAAAGCGATGCGGATGTTGACGACTCCTGTAAAACCCCGTCGTTATAGGTACTTATGGTTATGGCGTTCAAAAAAGCGGCGTTTAACAGGCTGGCTCCCAAATCCACATTGAAACCTGTAATATAACCCGCGGGGTAAGTATTTACTGAGTCGCCAACGGCAATGCCATTGCCACCAAAAAGACTTATCAACTGGCCAACGTTCATATTGTTGTCAAGGTCTGCGTCAACAATATTTTTTATGTTGGCATTGTAACAGCCAAAACAAACCAGCCCATCCACAACCGGCCTTGCATATTTGCCGTAACCTGTAAGGGGCTTATAGCATTGAAGACTTGTTTGCGATTGCAGGTACGAAGACATGAAAAACATATACAGTAACATCCATAAGGTAGATTTCACTCTCATTTTGCCCAAGGTTTTAGTTATTTAATTTTTGTTGTATGAAGGATTACCCGTTGCCTGTACTTTCATAAAAGCCATACACCGGAAGCTGTTGAATTGTCTTTACACTGCGCCAGGTGCGCTTGATTTTTTATGTACTTAGCTGCATTGCTGCTATTAAGCTTTGGTTGTGTCACTCACTTGTACGTTCTGTTCTTTACTGAGCCAGGACTGTGGGGGCAACAATGTACTTTATGTACATATCTCATCATACCATCCTGTTTACCTTAACAGCACATGCCAGAGTGTACCGTCGCTTTGAAATTGGTAACATTGATTGCTGGAAAGCCCTACGGTAGCTGTGGCAGATGATGATCCGTTTTTCATAACGGTACCCCCGCCTGCATTGTTAACAGTTACGGTACCAGAACTATTTTCAGCAGCTATTTGATAAATTCTTCCCGCACATTGTGTAACAGAGGGAAGAGTGATTGTAACTGCCGCAGTACATATAATTGTAAAATCGTTACCCGTTACTGTTGTGTTGGTGCTTACCGATCTTATGGGTAAGGCAAAAGAACCACCAACTTGTAATGTTGAATGCATATCGCCTGTATAGCCTGCCGTACCGCTGGAAAGGGATGTGTCAACACCTACACCCATCAGGGTGCTGGAAGCGGCAGCAGTGCTGGATGTTCTGGATGGATTGTAGATAAGCACCTGCCCGGCAGTATTGGATGTTGTATTAACGGCCGTACTGCCAATACCGGTAAAAAACCGGTACCCGCCTGTAAAAACACCGGTGAGATCGTTGCCAAAGGCACTGCCGGATACTGAATTGGATGAGCCGCCGGTGTACAGTACCATATTGCCTCCGGAAGCGGCGGTTACATTGGTGCCGCCAAGAAGTACACAGCCATCGTAACCATTAATTGTATTTCCTGTGCCGAATATTAAGTTGTTGCCGGTGGCATTACCATACACTTTATTGTTGGTACCCAGGATAACCGAGCCTGCCGAATTGTATATGCTGTAGCCATTAGGTGTGCCTGATGTAAACGTGGCAGGGTTGCCGAATGAATAAGAATAAGTGGAGTTGTATATTTTGGCGCCAAAGCCTGCGGCGCCGGAACCGGAGGATAGCCCTTCTACCTGGTGGTTGGTACCTATTGCAAAAACACCTACAGATGTAGAATTGTTAATAGTATTTCCATTGCCAAAAGCAAGGCTAAACCGCGGGTTGGTAGCCCCAAACGTATTGTTATAGCCCCAGCTAAAGTTGTTTACCCCAGCGGCAGAAGTACTGCCGCCCCCAAAGGCATTACCTTTTTGGTCTATTAAAACGCGTTTAACGCCGGCTGTACCAATAACAAGGTTTTGGGCGTCTTTTGTGCCGAGGTAATTGCCATCCGTGGCCGCACCCAAAGCATTGGACCCTGGGTTGGTACTGCTGTTGCCGCTAAGGCTCCAGAATTTGTCTGTAATGGCAGATACCGGGGTTACGCCTACCCAACCGCTGCCATCCCAATAGTAAATGCCTGCCCCACCTGTAAGTATGGGATAGGAGGTGTTGCTGCTTGTTATGTTTGTGTTGGTATTAAAAACCTGCATTCCGGTAACGCCAGTTCCCAAAAGCGGTGTCCAAGAGGTGGTACTGATAAGATTAATACGCGTTTGCAGAAATCCTTTGTTGGTACTTTCCAACTCCAATAAAGAGCCGGCATTTACCGTTGCTTTATTATTGCCAAACTTTACACCCTGTCCAAGGGCAGGCAGCAAAATGATGAACAGGGCTAATGAGGTACAAAGGGTGCGAATCAGATTTTTCACAAGTAATGGATTTTTTATCATCATAAGTTTATCAATAGAGTATTGGTTGCCATCTTTTTGACATAAGAAAACAAACGCCTTTGTTCTGCGGGTAAAAAGGTTTGTTACCCGGGTTGAAAAGCTGCATAAATAACAAGCTGTACAAGAGGTTCCGATCTCGCTGCTTTTACACGCAGGATTGCGCAACGGAAGCCTTATTCCGCACAATCGCCGGGCTCATACAACCTTATATAAAAAAACCAGCCATAGTAGCCCGGTTTACCTGAATTTCTATGAAAACTAAGTTTAGTTGGAAATGCCGGATGTTAATGCCTCACTCCAACAGCCTATTTTTTGTGCAAGCCCTTTTATGGCATTATCCGCCTGGTTGGCACAATCGTTCAGCATACCCAGGATTTCCCTGTTGTTTTCGTTTAAATTAGACAAGTCGAGAAGCTGCATTAAGGCAAGTATATTGGCTACAGGCTGCCGTAATTCATGAGATTGAGCGGAGTTAATTTCCTGCAATATGCTTGCCTGCTGCTGCAACAGCATTCTTTTTTTGTTTGTTTTGCGTACAAGTACAAGGAGCGTTTGGTTAAGCTCTTCCACTGTTATTTCCAAGGCAGCTACAAGGCTTTTTTTAAGTACTATGCCTTCAAACCTGTCGTTTTGGTAAACAGGCAATGCTTCTGCATGGTTTTGCCACATAATTTCAAGTACATCTTCAAGCGAAGATGCAGGTGAGACAGATGGCTTTGGTAAAATACAATCGCTAACCCTGGAATGTGGCCGGTAGGCAACGTCAATTGGAGTAAGGATACCCATCGGGCGGATATCTGTTTTAGCCATCACCACTATTGCACTGTGCAACGTCAATTGCTCCTTAATTGCCTTAACGTTTGTGCATGGTGAAACAATAGAGTAATCCCTTTTAATAAAATTGATAATGGACTTGCTCATGAGTACTGTTCAATATTTTCATAAGATAATGGCGGCTTGCTGATAAAACACCGGCAGCCATAAAAGGAAAGGATTGCCGGAATGCATCCGCATCTGCGGGTAGCAACATGAAATGCAGGCATTGCCATTAAATGCGACACAGGCAATCTTCATCAACAAATTCTATTAGAGCGAATAGGCTTAGCAGCCTGGTGGCAATGTTGAACTGAGATTGTTTTTTGTATGTGCATTTTTTACAGGTCAAAAGTATAGTAAGTCTTGGTAGCCTTGTTACGCAAATTAGGGATTAAAATGCCCCCCTAATTTTTGGGGGTTGTGGTTAGAAAAGGATTTTATATACATAAGGGCACGTATGCAGTGTAGCTGGGTAGCCGTTGATACATCTCCCGCACACCTGCGCCAATAGAAGTGTTGCTAATAAAGAAAGCCCCTTTCGGGGCTTAAAGCTGTGGAGAATACCGGAGTCTTCATTTTAAAAAATAAATATTACAAACTGTTGAAAATCAATGCGAATTATATTGTTTAAATGTATTATATCAATGGTTCGGTTCCGTGTTTGTTCCTGGTTGCGTGCTTGCTATTATAGCTTAGTCTATTGGTATTGCCAAGATTTCATCAATGAATTGGTCTGCGCCTGAAACTTGTTCCCGTATAGCCGCGTATAAATCATTGAATGAATGTTCATATTTATACTCAAATTCTGTATTGCCAGCGATATCGATTAACTGAAGGGAAACTCTTTCAATCCAGATAAAGTTATAATCATCTTCGTAATCTTTCGTTCGATAGCGATAAACCCTTAAATATTTTCCTGAAATTGTCGAATCATATAACTTGTCTGCGATAAATCCATCATCCACTAAGGTCCGATTGGTTGGGACAGCAGAAGTCCATTGAAGTTCACCGCTTTTGGTAAGTTTAATTAATTTTAACACAAATTGGGTAACCTTTTCATATATCATTTAAATGATTTTTTATTGTCTTGAATCAAATGCTCAATTTCAGCGATTAGCAATGCTAATTTCTCATAAAATGTGTCAATCTGCTTTTCGGTAACCGGGCTTTTATATTTTTGAAAAATTCCCCCTTTTTGCCCTTGGTCTAGTCGATTTTTTCGGATAGAAACGGCAGCTTTTATTACAATGCTTAAGTTGCTTAGTTTCTGTCTTTTGCTTTTTGCCCGTAAATTTCGACAATTCTGCTCGCATTGAGCCACCGTTAATCGAATTTGCTTCAAGTTAACGGAAAAATTGCCGAGTTGACTTGATAAAATGCTTGATGTATTTTTAAATTCTTTAAGATGCTCGCCAATTCTTTGATGATACAAATAACTGTTGGAAAGATTTTGAATTTTCCTATCTATAAGAAAAACTTTAATAGCTGTAATTATTGAAATAGCAAATCCAATTACTTCAAACCAGTTAGCGAGAAAGTCAATAACCTTGTTTACAGTATCCCACATGAGGTTCAGCGTTATTTTTTATTTGTATCGCAAGCCATCTAAAGCAACTCAAAACTGAAGTCATTTTATATAATAGGTTTAACAATCAAGTTAAGCTTTTTTTAAACATATAAAGGTTGACTTTAAATAACTTGCAAGCCGATATCATTAAGTGTTAATACATTAGGTCGTGTTTAATGAAACTTGTAATGTTGCCTTGTAAACCATAAAATCCAATTCATTATGTTACTTTGCCTGGTTTTCGATTACGATATTCATTTTTCTTGGCACCATAGTGAATTACGCACCCTTTTTAATCCATAGTTCGTGATGGCCTGAACATTCATTTACAAAAGAAAAAACCCTTTCCAATTGAACATGACAAAGAAAAGATGTAGCAGGTTGAAAAAAGTTACAAAAAACTTCGTACCGCTTAACACCACACCGAAAGAACCTATTGAGTGTTTTTTTCTTCTTGGCGTAAATAATCGCTGTAAGCCGCTTCCAGTTGTGCAAGCACAGACGTTACAGGCTTATCAGAGAGTTTAGCAAGAATTTCAGCACTGGCAGACATTACAACATTCATCATCGCTTCAACCCGGATTATTTTTTGTTGTATGTCTGCCTCTGTATATTTTAGTAAAACGTGTTGCGCTCCCTTTTCGTTAATATTCCCTTCTTTCCCCTCGTATTGCTCTAACAAAAGTTTGAATTTTTGTAGAACTTCAGGCGCAGGCCTTTTAACTCTACCAGCTTCGTAATTGTTGTAGACCTGTTGCGATATACCCAATATTTCGGCCATCTCCTTTTGTGTCTTGTCTGCATTAAACCTGTACTTCTTTAGTTCCGCTGCTAAAGTCATTTAGTGGGCTTTTTTATTGTGAAATAAAAGATTTTAAAAAAA
>NZ_VVIP01000024.1 GCF_009650435.1 Foetidibacter luteolus | reverse complement strand
TTGCCCTCCTGTTTTGGGATTGCCGGTGCATCAAAGTGATGGGCGATAACCATTTCATTGATGCAGCCCATCACTTCAAGGCTCAGCCGTTCTCTTATCTCTACAAATAAGGTGGGTGAAAATGGCGCTTCATTGGTAAAACTGCTGTAGCCTAAAAAATACTGCATAAACACGTTTTCCTGTATCTGCTGTACCGTTTCACGGTCGCTGAGTTTCAGCATGTGTTTGATGATAACAGCACCTATAACAATCCTGCCGCTGATGGGCGGGCGGCCTTCGGAGGATTTAAAGCTCTTATTGTACTGATTGACCATCTGGTCCCAGGGCAGCAACCTGCTGAGGTTTACCCAGCGGTTCTCCCGGGTCAGCGCCTGCTCAAAAGGGGTTTCAAACCCGCATATTGTCAGTTGGTTAGGACTTACATACCCAGGCGTCCGTGCAGGCTTTTTGGGGTTATCCTTACGGTTTCCTTGCATCTGTTTTCAGCTTTTGCTGCAAAAAGATAATCATTTTCACCCGGTTAGATAAATCTGGAAGTTATTGGGCAAGCCCTACATAGCTTTGCCCGCAGGATACGTTACCATCATGATATACCCGTATGTAATACGCTATACTGCTGGTACAGTTTTCGTTTCCCTAAAAACTGACCTAAGGTTATAAGTCAAAATTTTAACCCTGCAAAGATTACGTTAACAGGCTACAATACTGCGGCCTGCATTAAGTATGCTTAACAGCTACAAACATTGACCTGTTTAAGAAATGTGAATAGTTTTCGGGTATTTGTCCGCCTGTATAGTTAAATTGTTCAAAAACACTGTGAAATCCTGCGTTGTGCAATGCATTTGTCAAATCTTTTTTGCAAAGCCAAAACGACCGGTTATTGTTGTATGATGCCCAAAGCAGTTTTTCAACTTTTTCCGTCTTTTCTTTCTTATTCCACTCTTTATACCACCGGCCTCTGTACCCTTCATTTTTTAACATGCTGGTTAACCTGAAATTTTTTTGATGTTCAAAAAGTCCTGTCCTCTTCTGAAGAGGTGCGATTAAGTAATTGTTTAAAAGGCCTAAATTATATCTGATATCCTGCTCAGGAGAAAAATGTGTATTTAACAACAACAGTTTATTCGTGCAATTACTCATGATATTAATGAAATTAACAGGATCATTCAGATGATACAATAATCCATAGCAGAGCACTATATCAAACTTCCCGTAATCAGGCAAATTTCTTACATCATCCTGGACAAAATTTAAGTTAGGTAAGCTAAGATTCGATTTGACATAGTTGCATTTGCTCAAATTTTCTTTCCGTGCTTCTATCCCCAAACTTTGAAAGCCCAGCCTGGCAAATTCAACGGTATATCCTCCCTCCAGGCAACCTAGATCTGCCACTCTCATTTTTGCCCTTGCTTCAATTGATTTTGGGAAGAAAAGATCAATTGTTTTTTCGATAGAAGTCCAAAGACCGCTATGAGATAATAATTCCTGGCTGTTGCCTAAAGTTTGGGTTCCGTTATTAAGCAGGATATTATGTGATGTAAAATTCATGAGTACATTTTTGTTTTGGGTAGTTAAAAATATGATGTTTGGGTTACATAAATGTGAATTTCTTATCGTTGTTAACAGAGAAAATAACTGTAAAAAAATGGGGAAAGCCGCTCTTATGCTGTCAGTTTGTTCTTACCGTAGAATTAATAACAACATAGATAATACTACCACATTTGTAATACAACACATTTCTCTCAAATTTTTTTATCCTCCAAGTACAGTTTTTCACCGCTGGCGGGTGCTAAGCAGTTCATTTTGCAGAGGCCTGTTTTCTTCTAAATAACCGTCCCTGCTTTTGAAAAATTATCAAGACAATCAGAACATTACAATTCACTTTACTGATTAGCTCATTGGGAAATCAATGTGTTTCGTTATTATTGTCTGTCTGAACCTGTAAAAACAGGAAAGTACAATCAAATTCAACAAATGCTTCCGGCAATCTCACCTTAATTTGTTTTCTTAAGAAAAAGACATTGATACCGCTTATTAACAATTTATGAGCCAGCACACCATTGGTAACAGCAATTACAACAGCCAGCAACTGTACGATGCAGATGAAACAATACCTGTGGGGTTTACTGTAAACGGAACGCACCACACATTGCAGCTTACAGCCGCTACAACCCTGCTGGATGCACTGCGGGAGTACATGCACCTTACCGGCACCAAAAAGGGCTGCGACCATGGCCAGTGTGGCGCCTGCACCGTACTGCTGAATGGCAAACGTGTGAACGCCTGCCTTATACTTGCCGTAACAAAAGATGGCGCAGACATTACTACCATTGAGGGCATAGCAACAGCGGATATGCTACACCCGCTACAGGCCGCTTTTATTGAGCACGATGCTTTTCAGTGCGGTTACTGTACACCCGGGCAAATCTGCTCAGCCCTGGGCATGCTGCAGGAAGGCAGGGCCAACACTGCGGAAGAAATAAGGGAATTAATGAGCGGCAATCTTTGCCGTTGCGGCGCTTACACCAATATTGTTGATGCTATACTGCAATACAAAAATGGAGGTGGCCGTGACTAAGTTTTCTTTTACCAAAGCAACAGATGCCAATGACGCGGTGTTAAAAGCCAGCAGCTTAACCAACGCCGCGTTTATTGCCGGTGGCACCAACCTTGTTGACCTGATGAAGGAAAACGTGGCCAGGCCCGGCGCCCTGGTTGATATAAACCAATTGCCCTTACATACCATTACGGAAACTGAAGAGGGTGGGCTTATGATTGGGGCATTGGTAACCAATGCTGCCACAGCTTACAACCCACTGGTTGAAAAACATTACCCGCTGTTATCAAAAGCTATACTGGCCGGGGCTTCGCCACAACTGCGCAATATGGCTACCGCCGGTGGCAACCTGCTGCAACGTACACGTTGTTACTATTTTTATGATACCGCCACAGCCTGCAACAAACGTAACCCGGGCAGCGGCTGCCCGGCCATTAATGGCTTTAACCGCATGCATGCCATATTGGGCGCCAGTGAAGCCTGCATAGCTGTGCACCCCAGCGACATGTGCATTGCGCTTGCCGCACTTAACGCCCGGATACATGTACTGGGAACTGGTGGAACAAGAACAATAGGCTTTAACGGCTTTCACCGCCTGCCCGCCGAAACACCGGAAGCAGAGAATAACCTGCAACCCGGCGAACTGATAACAGCAATTGAACTACCGGCTGAAGATTTCAGCAGCCACTATCAATACATTAAAGTGCGTGACCGTTCATCCTATGCCTTTGCGTTGGTGTCAGTTGCGGTGGCATTGCAAATGGATGGAAATATTATTAAAGAGGCAAGGTTAGCGTTGGGTGGTGTAGCTCACAAACCATGGCGTAACCCGGTAGTAGAAGAACACCTGCGCAACCAACAAATAAGTGCGCCCCTTTTACAGGACGCTGCGGAAATGATGCTGGCCGGCGCCCGGGGTTATGGCCACAACAATTTTAAGATTGAACTGGCCAAAAGGGTAATTATACGTGCCATAAATGAGGCGGCTGGAATTTTGTAGTTTTTAAGCCCGCTTTTTATAGTTAATAATGGCCCAGCCGTTTAAAGTAACAGCAAAAGCCAGCATGGTAAGCAGGTGTTTTTGAATATCCGCAAAGCCGCTGCCTTTTAGCACCACCATTCGCATCACTTCTATAAAATACGATACAGGATTGAACCTGGTTATCCACTGTGCCCATTTAGGCATGCTTTCAATAGAAGTATATAAGCCACCCATAAGAATAAAAATCATCATCATGAAAAAAGAAATAAGCATGGCCTGCTGCTGTGTGGCGGCATAGGTTGATAGCAGCAGGCCTAAGCCCAGCACAGCCAGCAGATATATGGCCGCAAAACCATAAATTACAAGAAAACTGCCGGTGGGTATAATACCGTAAGCCACCCTTGCAATGGTAAAGCCTACCGTTAACACTACTAGCCCCAGTACCCAGAAGGGTATGAGCTTGGCGAGTATAAACTCATGTTTTTTTACAGGCGTTACATTCATCTGTTCTATGGTGCCAATCTCTTTTTCTTTAACAATATTTAGAGCGGCCAGGTTAGCGCCTACCATAGTTAGCAGCAACACAATAATGCCCGGCACCATGAATATTTTGTAATTCATAAACGGGTTAAACCAGTTGGAGGAAGTAACGGCTATATTCAGCTCCGGGCTTAGCCGGGGCAGTTGTATCCATTTAAGTCTTACCTCCCGGTTATAATCGTTAATAATACTGCGCAGGTAAGCCCCGCCCAGGTTGGCTTTTGTTCCGTTAATGGCGTTTACAGAAATAAACAGTTCGCTTTCGTTTTCCTTTACCAGGTTACGCTCAAAGGAAGCCGGTATTTCCAGCACCAGGTCAGACTTATCCAGTTCAATCCGTTGCAAAGCCTGTTTGTAAGATGACGTGTACTCATCCAGGTGAAAGTACCCAGACGCCGTTATTTTGGAAATAAGCTGTCTTGAATAAGTGGAATGGTCTTTATCTACCACGCTCAGGTTGATATTCTTTATTTCATAATCTGCTGCCCAGGGCAATACCAGCAATTGTATGGCAGGCATCATAAAAATGATGCGCAGAATGGAAGGATCTCTGAATATCTGCCTGAACTCTTTCTGCAACAAAAAACGTAATGTTCTCATTTGAATATTTTGTTATTAGACAAGTCTTATTTTAAACTTTTTAATACTCAGCGCCAGCAGAAAAAACAACATGCCCGTAAGCACCAGTGTTTCTTTCCATACCGCTGCAAAGCCTACGCCTTTTATCATTACAGATTTTACGATAATGTAAAACCATTTGGCCGGAACAATATTCGATATAAGCTGCAGTGGCAAAGGCATGTTCTCAATCGGAAACATAAAACCGCTCAACATTACCGTGGGTAAAAACATACCTATCAATGCGATGAACATGGCTGTTTGCTGCGAATCTGTAGATGAAGAAATCAACAACCCAAAGCACAGGCAGGTAAGCGTGAACAAAATGCTTTCACTTACCAGCAGTGGCAAACTGCCGTTGATGGGTACATCCAGCACAAACACACTCAGCAATAAAATACTGGTAATGTTTACCACAGACAACAGCAGGTAAGGCACTGCTTTCGCCATCACTATTTTTAATGGCCGTATAGGAGAGACCAACATTATTTCCATGGTGCCCATTTCTTTTTCACGCACAATGGTTATAGCCGTCATCATGGTGCAAACCAACATCAGTACCATAGCCATAACGCCTGGCACAAAGCTGTAAGCGCCCTTCAACTGCGGGTTATACAGCATGCGCATTTCCGTGTGTATGCTGTAAGGTAATTTGCGGTTATCCGTAACCCTGTCCTGGTAATCCATAATGATGGATGTAGCGTAGTTGGTAACTGTATTGGCAAAGTTGGGGTCCGACGCATCGGCTACCAGTTGCACCTGGGCGGTGTTGAAATGTTGCAGGTCATCATTAAACCGTTGCGGAAAAACAACAGCCATTTTAACCGTACCTTTTTTAAAGGCCTTCTCTATCTCATCATAACTCTTTAGGTTAGCCACCACATCAAAATACTGGCTGGCATTTATTTCGTTGATGATGGCTGTAGTGGCAGGGTCTTTGGAGTTATCCAGTACTGCTACCCTGGCGTTCTTTACCTCATTGGTTAACGCGAAACCAAAAATGATGATTTGCACAATGGGCATACCCAACAGTATAAACATGGTACGTTTATCCCGCAGTATGTGGTGAAACTCTTTTTTTACAAATGACAGAAACTGTTTCATACCAGTATTTTAATCTGATTTATTTGATTGCCTGGTTGATTGTACAACCAAGGCTTTGGAATATTCGTTGTACCCATTTCCCCACTCGCCATTTACTATTCCCCACTTGCTTTTTTAGATACCAGCGATAGTTTTTCATGGAAGACTTCGTTGCGTCGCAATCCGTTCATCGCCTGGTTCATTGGGCGGCTTTTCAGCCCTTTTAGATTTTGGAAAGTCGGAGACTTTGCGCATAATGCTGCGAAGTCTGGAGACTTCGCAGAGCAGGCTTTTCATTTACCTCTTTCCGATAATAACCCTTTAACATATCGCACCTACGGCGTTCTATAAAAACTTTCGCTTCCCATCTACTAACGTGCCGCTCCTATGGAGCTTAACAGCCCTGTAACCAGCACTCAATATCCCGCAGCCTCTTTTCTTCCATACAGCCTCTAAGTATCTCAACAGACCGGCAACTGGTAACCGGCAACCGGCAACCTGCTCCTAATTATCACTTCTTGTTGCTTTGCGGGCCAGGTGCAAAAACACTTCATCCATACTGGTTACATTAAACTGTTTCTTTAAAGCATTGGGTGTATCCAACGCATCAATGCGTCCATCCACCATAATAGAAACGCGGTTACAGTATTCCGCTTCGTCCATGTAGTGGGTAGTAACAAAAATGGTTACACCTTCGGCGGCGGCATGGTAAATCATGTTCCAGAACTCACGGCGGGTAACCGGGTCAACACCGCCGGTAGGCTCGTCAAGGAAAACAATTTGCGGTTCGTGAAACACCGCCACAGAAAAAGCCAGCTTCTGCTTCCAGCCTAAGGGCAGTGAGCCTACCAGCTTATTGGCTTCTGCCTCCAGGTGCAGTTGCTGCAGCAGCCTTGCCGTTTTTTCTTTGATGAACGCGTTGCTTTTGCCGTAAATACCTGCATACAACCGGATGTTTTCTTTAACAGTCAAATCCTCGTACAGGGAAAACTTTTGGCTCATGTAACCAATATTTCGTTTGATGTGTTCTGTTTGCTTATACACATCAAAACCTGCAACGGCGGCCTTGCCGGATGTGGGTAACGATAAACCGCAGAGCATGCGCATAGCGGTAGTTTTGCCTGCCCCATTGGCGCCGAGAAAGCCGAATATCTCGCCTTTGTTAACCTCGAAAGAAATAGCATCAACAGCGGTAAAATCACCAAAGCGTTTGGTAAGCTGTTCTACCTGTATAGCTTTATCGTTTTGCATGAATAGTTATTTTGCTGGTTCGTTTTTCATCAGGGCCATAAAACAGTCTTCAATGTTGGGTACAGCGTCAAAGGCTTCTGCATTGTTCTGTCTTAAATGCTGTTCAAGCCGGGCCTTCTCGGTGCCGTTCTGCATTACTACATGGTGGTATTCCCCAAATGGATAAGCATCCACTACGCCGGTATCGGCCTTTAAATCATTCAGCAGTTGTAGCATATTGCTGTTCCTGGCGGCCAGCAAGGGGTGTTTAAATTCGTTAATAGTGCCCTGCGGTGTATCAACAGATAATAACCGGCCGTTTTGCATTAACGCTACCGTATCGCACATACCCGCTTCATCCATGTAAGGTGTGGAAACCAATATGGTAATGCCCTGCTGTTTTAATTTTTTCAGCATTTCCCAAAACTCTTTTCTTGATACAGCATCTACACCTGTGGTAGGCTCATCCAGGAAGAGCACGGAGGGGCGGTGTATCAATGCGCAGCTTAATGCCAGCTTCTGTTTCATGCCGCCGGACAGCTTGCCTGCCATTCTTTTTTTAAAGGGCTCTATTTGGGAATAGATGTCTTTTACCAGGTCGTAGTTTTCGCTGATGCTGGTATTAAAAATGGTGGCGAAAAACTCCAGGTTTTCTTCTACGGTTAAATCAGGATACAGAGAAAACCTGCCCGGCATGTATCCCACCCTTTTACGTATGGCTTTGTAGTCTTTTACCACATCAAAACCATCTACTGTGGCAGAGCCTTCTTCTGCCAGCAATAAAGTTGTAAGAATGCGGAACAACGAAGTTTTACCTGCGCCATCGGGCCCGATGATGCCATACAAAGCACCCTGCTCTACTTCAAAAGAAATACCATGCAATGCCTGTACTGTTTCTTTTTTAGTGCCGTATTTTTTTACGATGTTATTTACTGTAACTGCTTTCATGTTATCTCTGCCCTAAGGAGCATTTTTTGTGGGGCTGCGTCAGCTTATTTGCAAAAGGCATGTTTGACCTCACCCCCAACCCCTCTCCGAAGGAGAGGGGCAGATCTTGCTATGCAAGCTGCTCTAAGATTGTAGAACCTTAACCCAAACAACACTTTCTTTTTTACATTTTACACTGCCGCCTGCCTTTGCATCACCAGCCTTTTACACAATGGCGCATAGAATTACCGGACGTACAAGTGAGTGACACAACGGAAGCTCATAGTAGCAATCCTGCCGGGTACATAGAAATTTTTCCCGATATGCTTATACCACTTGCCGGATTAGTTAAATTTTACCTCTCCGTACATGCCTATTTTTAAATAGCCATCGTTCTTCACTTTAATCTTTATGGCGTATACCAGGTTGGCACGTTCATCTTTTGTCTGGATGGTCTTAGGCGTAAACTCCGCTTTGTCTGATACCCACACAATTTTGCCGGGATATTCTTTGTATTCGCTTTTTGATTTATCTATAAAAACTTTAACCGGCTGGCCAAGTTTTACAGCAGGCAACTGTATGCCTGTGATGTAGGCCCGCAGCGTAAGAGTATCCAGGTTGGCAATTTTATACAGCGCCTTGCCGGCAGATGTAACCTCCCCTTGCATGGCATATTTGGTTAACACTGTACCAGATAAAGGATTAACGATTTGTCCTTTATTAATTTGTTCCTGCACCTGCGCGGCAGATTTTTCCAGCGGATTTTTTTCGCTGAATACGCTCCTGTTTTTGGTGGCTATATCAGATTCGTAAAGCGCTATCTGCTGGCGTGTAACGGCAATGCTTTTTTCCAGTTGGTCAATTTGCGATGTAAGGTCATCCAGTTGTTTTTGCGTAGCGGCATCAGCTTTTACCAGGTTCTCGGTCCTTGTCTTTTCACGCAACTGCTGCTGTAACTGAGATTCCTGCACAGCAAGCTGCTTTTTAACAAGATTAATTTGCGGGGCCGGGTTAGTGGTTTTGTCTGAGAGGGATTGAATGGTGGCTTCTACCTGTTCTTTTTGCAGCAACAGGTTGGTAATATCTATGTTGCCCACTACGCTGCCCTTGGAAAGCGTATCGCCTTCCTGTACATTAAAGCTTATAAGCCTGCCATTTTGTTCGGCAGAAACAATCACTTCATCTTCTTCAAAATTTCCCGATGCATCAAACTGGTTATCGCCGTTTCCGCAGGATGCCAGCAACACCGCCATGATAAGTATGGTTGACAATGATTTCATAATAGTCGTCATTTATATTTTGTTTAGTTACCTGATGTTGTTTTGTGGTTGTACTGTGCCTGCAGCAATTGCACCTGGTGCAATATCATGTTTTGTTTGGCCTGGTCTTCCGCATTAAGCTGCGTGATAAAATCGTGGGGGGTAATAACACCGTTTTCCAGTTGTGCATGGGCGGCGTTTTTTACAGAAGTTCTTAACGCTACAATCTCGTTGTCTTTGGCCAGCAGTTGCTGATACTTTACAATATCCGCATTTTGCTGCGTTAGCGTAAGCTTTGTATTAAAAAGAAAAACCTCCTTCTGTATATCCAGGTTTTTGCGGCCTATTTCTGTGAGTCGCCTGTCGTTCTTTTTTGTGTATAAGCCCGCCAGTGACCAGTTGAGCCTTAGCCCGCCGATATAATAGGTAGAAAAGCCATTATCCAGCATATTAAGGCCAGGCCTGCCATAGCCACCCTGCGCAAACAACTGCAGTTTTGGTCTTAGGCCTGCCGCTATCATTTTGTCCTGTATATCAAAACTTCTTTTTTGATAATCGAATAACGATAGTTCCGGCCTTGTAATACTGTCTGATGTAAGCAGCGCCTGCGGCTGTTGCAGCGCAGTAGTTTCTTCCAGCGGTTCGTTAATAAACCGGCCAAGCATAGCCAGGTAAGCCTTTCTTGTAGCCAGCAACTCGGTGCGGTTTTGCTCCACATTCAGCAACTCTGCTTTTAGTTCATCTACATTACTGCGAAAAGCGGTTCCATTGTTTACCAGTGCCTGTACTTTACCAATGCCATTCTCCACATCCTTTTGCTGCAGGCTGTTTTGCTTAAGGCGCTCATCAATAAGCAATGCGCCAAAAAACAATTGGTTAATACGTTCCTTAAGCGCATACAGGTTTACTTCCAGGTTTTGTTCGTCAATGGCTGCGGTTGTTTCTTTGGCCTGCTGCTGGTATTTTATATTGCCACCATCGTACAAGGTTTGCGTGGCTTCAGCATAAATTTTATACTGGTCTTTCGCCAGCACCGGTATGTTTACATCTGGCAGTTTAATGGGTACCTGTGTAACATCAGACTGGTAGGTAGCCTGGCCGTTGATGCCCAGCTGGGGCAGGTAACCTTTAGCGGCATTTTCTACCGAAAATTCTTTTGTTTTTTGAATTAGCCCGTACTGCTTTACCAAAGGGTAATATTGCTTTGCCTTAGCATAGCAATCATCAATGGTAAGCATGGCGGGCTGCGCCGCTACACCTGCCGAGATGCTTACCAATGCGAGCAACTGAAAAAAATGCTTCATATAATCACAATTGTTATTAGACTTAATCAACCTGTTTAACCGTTTGGTTAATACAGGGGTAAAAAAATTTATTTCTTTATTGACTCAATAATAAACCGGGGCACTTCTTTTTTACGCTGCTCCATCAACATTGTAAACTGCTCGTTAGTGAGGCCGGTAACGCCCTGCAGCATGGGTTTGGCAACAAAAGGAAAAACGCACATAGCCAACAGGTTCATCAGCAAATGCAAGGGGTGTACAGGCTTTATATTACCCCGTGCAACTTCTTCATTTATTTGTGCCACCACTTTTTCGATGTTTGGTTTTTTATCTCCCCACACCTGTTTAACAAAAGTGTCGGGCTGTTTATTTAACTCATTCAGCACAAACAAGGGTATGTAAGGGTTCTTCATTACGTTATCAATATACTCGCTGCTAAAAACCTCAATCTTTTCAAACAATGTAAGGTCCGATTCAAAAATGGCCGTCATGCGAGGAATAAATCGTTGCGCTATTTCTCTAAAAATGGTTTCAAACAGCTTCTCCTTGCTCCTGAAATAATAATGCAATAATGCTTTGTTGATGCCCGCTTCATTGGCAATATCCTGCATCCGGGCGCCTGCCATGCCCCTAGTGATAAATACCTTCTTGGCTGCCTCCAAAATCCTGGCTTCGGTAGTATGTTCTTCGCTCATTTAACCTTTTAGTTTAACCAAATGGTTAACAAAAGTAAATAGCTTATACATGCTGGCCAAATTTTTACAGCGAAATTTCTGATATAATTTTTAACCGCTTCCCATATCATGCATTCCTGCCTAAGATGGTACAGCACCAAAGTACTTCGTACTCCAACCTTGGTATTTGCTTTGGAGGTGCCCCCAAGCTGCGCAAGGGGTCGGGCTTTCCACTATTACTCCGCCACAAAGCCTGGCGGCGATGGCTTCAGCGGGGTAACCGTTTCAATCCCTCACCCACAGGTGAAACAGGCTGCTTTTTTGCAGGCAGGCTGTTGCGGGTATTAAGAATGAAGCACGAGATACGTTTATGCAAAAAGTTGTTCATTGCAATTTGTAGCCGGGCTAAAAGATGCCAGGAAAAACCGGGTGATGAAGCGATTGAGGAGCCAGCCAGGAATTACCAAAGCCAGTAAAAAAATGTTCTTTGCCTGTATTTTTCAGTAAGTAGAAGTAAATGTTAGCGTATAAAAATTAACCCCCACAGGCAAAAATTTTGTGTTAAAGGAGGCTGTTGCTGTTAGAAATTCGGTGTTTGCTAAAAAATTGGGCTGTCTGGACCTGTTTATTTTAAGTATTTTAATTAGTTGATTATAAACAACTTAGGTAATATATGCATAAAAAGTATCTGAGCGTTTAAAATTTTAAGGTGCTTTTTGCTGTGAAATAGCGTCTTTTCTTTAGAAAAAATCTTCTAAAATGGCAATGTGCTGAGAAACTCTCTAAAAAGCCTGGTGCTATAGCGGATAAAATTCAACAAAAAAACCGGCCTATTAAAGAATAATAAAAAACTAATGTTCATTTGCTTGGTATATGAAAAATCCCTTATTTCGCAATCTTTAACTAATTGTTAAAACAGACAAGACATAAAAAAATTAGTTTAAAAGCATCTTTTTAGTTGCTAAAGCTGTCTTAACAAAAGCCCGTGAAATCTTCTGAGAAAACTACTACAAGAAAAATCTACTACTAAGCAGTACGGCTATAAGGCCGGTAACTGTTCCAGGAAAAATCTACTAATAATTGGCAGTATGGCTATAGAGGCCGTAACTGTTGAGAGAAATTTTATTACATGTGTAGTTTAGAAATGTAATTGCTACACAATTCGGGAAAAGTACTACTAACAAGTTTTAATCAAAATTTTAAACAAAACTGGTGTTTATGAGAAAACTGTTAGTCTTGCTATGCATGTGCTTCACAGCCGTGGGACTATTCGCCCAAAACCGGGTACTGTCAGGAAAGATTACTGACGATAACGGTCAGCCTGTAGATGGAGCTTCTATTCAAATTAAAGGAACTAGTACAGGTACCACTTCAGACAAGGATGGCAATTTCAGAATTTCGGTAAAAAGTGGCAACGTGCTTGTGATTAGTGCAATAAACTTTGCACCGTTAGAAGTTACGGTAAGCCAGCAAAATGAGTTGAACGTGAGGCTTTCTGCAACTACGGCAACTGTAGAAGAGGTTGTAGTAACTGCCGCAGGTATCAAAAGGGCGGATAAGTCGCTTGGTTATTCAGTTGCAAAAGTAGATCCGGCAACTTTGTTACAAAAGTCAGAGCCGGATGTATTGAAAGCTTTGCAAGGTAAAGTTCCCGGTGTGGATATCCGCACATCCCAGGGTACACCAGGCGCTGCCACCCGCATACAGATAAGGGGAAATTCTTCTTTCTTCGGTAACAACCAGCCGTTGATTGTAGTAGATGGTGTGCCTTATAGTAACGACCAGGTTACTACCAGCAGCCAAACATCTGGCGGTACGGCCTACTCCAGCGGTATAGCCAACTTAGATCCCAATGATATAGCCTCCATGAACGTACTGAAAGGTGCTTCTGCGTCGGCTTTGTATGGCTCACGAGCGTTAAATGGGGTAATTCTTATAACAACTAAATCAGGAAGTGCTGCAAAAAGCAGAAAAGGGCTTGAAATTAATGCAAAGAGTGCAGTATCAATGGAGAGGATAGCTAACCTTCCTACTTATCAAAATGAATATGGCCCGGGATCGCAGTTTAATTATAGTAATTCAAATGGATCATGGGGCCCCGCTTTTAAAGACCTGGATTCTATTCCGGTATGGAATGATTATTTGAATGCATATCCCGAATTGTTTCCTTCATCAGGTAATATGGCATACAGAGCTGTTCCAAACAATGTGAAAGACTTGTTTAGAACAGGCGTAGTGTATGAAAACTCAATAGGTTTTAATGGTGGTGATGAGAAAAGTTCTGTCGCTTTAACTGCATCTCAACTATCTCATAATGGCTATGTGGAGAATTCCTCTTACAAAAGGTACAATATCGGTGTTGGAGGTGCAACAAAGCTAAGTATGGGTCTGAATATTCGTGGAAACTTCAGCTATGCAAATTCTGTTCAAAAAGGCGGTTATTTTGGTGAAAATCAGGTAGATGGGGCTGCTTCGTTGTTTGCGAGGTCACTGTTTCTTGGACGTAACTGGGATTTAAACTTACCCTATCAGGATAAAGCAGGTGTTCCTTTGATTCCTAATGGCGGAGGGCAGTTTGACAATCCGCATTGGTCTGCGCTTCACAATGTGGCCAATACTGATGAGGAAAGGTTTATTGCCGGATTTCATGCCGACTTTAATATCAACAAGTGGGTAAAAGTTGACTACAATTTTGGAAGCAACGTAAACTCTCTTAAAAGAAGAGAAATTACTGATAAGTTTTCAAGAGCAGCAGGTGGTCTGGGGAGAATCGTAATAGACAATTACAGGATGCATGAATTGCAGAGTGACCTGTTGATTACTTTCACGCCTGATTTAGGAAGTGACTTCAGTTTGAGAGCAGTAATAGGACAAAGTTATAATCAGCGTACAAGCACAAGGCAGGCAAATACAGGGAACATCTTTATTGTACCTGGGATATACTCACTAACAAATACATCTCAGCGCAGTTTTGATCTGGATAATTTTTCCAGGCGAAGGATTATCGGTGCTTTCGCCGACTTTACCTTAGGGTATAGAAATTATTTGTTCTTAAACCTCACAGGTCGCAATGACTGGTCTTCAACTTTACCTCCAGCAAATCGCAGCTATTTCTATCCTGCAGTAAATGCTTCCTTTGTGTTCACAGATGCATTTAAAATTCAGAGCAATATAATAGACTACGGTAAAGTAAGAATTGGATGGGCCAAAGTGGGTAGCGATACTGATCCTTACCAGCTTCAGGATGTATTCGTTTTAGGACAAAATTTTCTTGGTCAGCCGACCGGGTCCAGGTCTGATATAGCTTATGATGCAAACTTAAAGCCTGAATTTGCAAAGGAACTTGAAATTGGAACTCAATTGAGCTTCCTGAAAAGAAAAATTGAAATTGATTTTACCTGGTATAATAAGACTGCAGCTGACCAGATTGCACCAATAACAACGGCTGTAACAACCGGTTTCAATCAGTTATTAACAAACTTTGGCGAAGTAAACAACAAGGGTGTTGAAATAGGGTTGACATTAAGACCAATTCAAACAAAAGATTTCGGATGGGAAATCCGCGGTGCGTTTACAAAAAATAAAAATACAGTTGTTAAGCTGATCGAAGGCATTGAAGAGATCCAACTGAGAGGAGTGTTGACAGGAATAAGCCCTTACCTGAAAGCAGGAATGCCTTTTGGTTATTTACGTGGCACAAAGTCACTAAGGGATGACCAGGGAAATCTTTTGATAAATCCGAATACAGGGGGCATGATTGTCTCCGGGGATGAAGATATCATAGGAGATCCTAACCCAGACTGGAAATTAGGTGTTACCAATACATTTACTTATAAAGGTTTTTTCCTCAATGCATTATTTGATATGACTAAAGGCGGAGATATGTATTCTGTAACAGTAAGTTCCTTGTTGGGCCGTGGCGTTACACAAGATACCAGGGACAGGCAGACCGCGTGGATAATACCCGGTGTATATGCTGATTTATCGGCGGATCCTGTAAAGCCGCTATTAGATGGTGCGGGTAAGCCAATACCAAACCATACAGCCATTACAACCAATGACCTGTATTTCTCTCCAAATGCTACTACAGGTGCAACTTTTGCAATAAACACTGCAAGTGAGTGGAATGTATATGATGCTACTGTGTACAGGGTCAGGGAGCTTTCATTAGGATATGAATTTCCTAAGAGCATGTTTAAAAAATTACCAATAGGCTCTTTAACATTGAGTGTTACGGGTAGAAATTTATGGTACCTGGCGCCCAACATGCCTAAATACACAAATTTTGACCCAGAGGTTAACTCTTTTGGATCCACTACAACGCAGGGCATCGAACTGTCTGCTGCGCCTACTACCAGAAGATACGGCATCAATTTGAATGTAACTTTCTAATAAGACAATGTTTGCTTTAAGAGATAATGTTAATATGTTAAATATGAAAATAAAAAATCTGAAATATATCATACCGGTCACAATGTTAGTCTTTGCAAGCTCATGCAAAAAAACATTGGATATAAATGATAATCCAAATGACCCGGTAACGCTTGAAGCTTCGCGTTTACTGCCGAATGTTGAAAGAAATCTTGGTGATTGTTTTTCCGTAGGTGGATCCGGAGCACGGTATGACGGAACTGTGTTTGTTGGTGGAATAGGTGAGGTACTGGAAGTGTACACACACCGGATAACTACACGGGAGGAACCTGATCAGTACGGAGCTACAGGTAATGAATTTTACATCAACAATACCTGGAGCAACGTTTATCTTGAAGTGGTATCCAACCTTGAAGTGATTATTGCTGAATCTACCGAAAAGGGCAATCCCCGATACGCAGGAATTGGTAAGATTTTAAAGGCATATACTTTCAGTCTGTTGGTAGATATTTTCGGCGATGTGCCGTATTCTGAAATTAATCAATTGAAGCAAGGTGTTTATCCGAAATTTGACCAGGGGAAAGACATTTATCCTCAGTTATTTACTTTGCTTGATGAAGGAATCAGTGAGGTGCGCACTCATGAAAATGATAATGTAACAATACCAGCACTGGACGATGTTATTTACAAAGGAGATACAACTAAGTGGATAAAAGCAGCTAATACTATCAAGTTGAAATTATACAATCAACTTCGTAAAGTTCAGGATGTCTCGGCTGAAGTTAGCACCATATTAAACAGCGGTAAAATTATCAGCAGTGCGTCTGAAGATTTTCTTGTACCGTGCGGTCCGAATGGCGCTACTGATGACAGAAACACCGGCTATGACGATTATAAAGCCACACAACGTTCTCAACACATCAGTCCCTGGTTCTATGAAATTTTAAAGGGATACAATCCAAATATAAACACAGGAATAGAAGACCCAAGGATACCTTACTACATTTATAACCAGTTAACGCCCAATGAAACCGGTGGAACAATAGGTTTTCAAACTGAATATAGAGATGGCGCATTTGTCTCTATTTATTTTGGTTCAGTAGGCCAGGACAGGGACAGGAATCAGCAAAATAATATCAGTGTTCTTGGAATTTATCCCGTAGGTGGCAGGTACGATGATGGTTCCGGAGCAACTGCCAATACCAATAGCGGAACAGGCGCAGCACCCTACCGGTTTATTACTTATGCGGATCGCTTATATATAGAAGCCGAGTTAATTCAGGCAGGTGTAATTGCCGGAGACGCCAAAGCCAAATTCCAGGCTGCGGTAGAAGAATCTTTTAACCAAGTTGATTATATAATCAAAACCTATGTAAACCCTACACAAACGGTACCAACGCTAGCTGGCACCAATGCCGTTCAGAATTACGTTGACGATATCATGGCAAATTTTGATGCGGCTTCCGCAACTAAGAAAATGGAATATATCATAACTCAAAAATGGATATCCAGCTTTGGAAGTTCAGTAGATGCATACACAGATTATCGGAGGACAGGATTCCCTATTTTGTTCGATCCCAAAAATCCGCAAATGGCGCCGGGAGGTTTTGTACAACCGCCAATTGATGGTAATCCGGATTTGCCTGGTGCTCAAAAACCAGTACCTGTTTTGTTAAGTTTACCTTATCCTGCTTCTTTGCCATGGGACGAAGCAGAGTTAACAGCAAATCCCAACGCCCCCGATCAAAAAACACCAGGCACCTTTAAAGTATTCTGGATGCCTTAAAATGTGAATCTTAAAAAAGAAAGTATGAAAAAAATATCAGGCCTATATATAGTAATTGTAATGGCGGTATTGTTTGGTTGCCGGAAAGATGACAACTCAAAATTACCCCAGCTTACAAGAGTGCCCATTCCAAAGGTTACAAAAGAAGCTGGCTCCAGCCAAACAATTAAAGTGAGCGCTTTAAGCACTTTTGCGGGAAAAATAGTGGTGGATAAATTCTTTGCTACAGATATTTCTCCTAAGAAGTACGATGTCGTTATTATAAAAAATGCAGATAAGTCTGTAGTGAAAACAATCCAGGCTGACATCACTAGTTTTCCTGCTACAGTGAATTTGACTGCTGACATGCTAAGCAGTTTATTTGGAGAACCTGTAGTTACATGTGATTTTTTTGATGTTGGAGTGAATGTAACTACGGCTGATGGAACCTTATATCAGGCGTTCCCGGCTACAGGAGTAGCTTATGGTGCTGGTGTTGCAGCTCAGGGTGGAGCAAGTCTTACCACCAGATATAACACAGAAGTAGAATTTAACTCCGCAGAATACTCGGGTGACTTTGAAGTAGTAACAGATGAATGGGAAGATTACGAACCAGGAACTGTAATACCAGTTACGGTGATTAACGATCACCAGGTTTCCTTTGAATATGATGCTTTGGAAGCGAAGCCTATTATTGTGGACGTAGATTTGGCGACTTTGAAGACAAAGGTTGTAAAACAGGTATATGGCACGTATAACTGGCCTTACGGCGATGCTTCTGTTGAAAGTGTAGACGGTAGTGCGGACAATTATGTAGCGCCTTGTGAAGGTGTATTAAGTGTTAGGCTCGAACATACCGTGGCTGCTGGTTCTTTTGGTGACTTTGCAATAGTGCTGAAAAGAAAAGAATAAAGCAGTGATAGCATGAATCTCTTTAATGGTGCTGCCAAATATTTTTGGTCAGCACCATTTATAGTTTGAATATATCCTTTTTTGATCACAAGTGGGTCAAAACAAACATGATGTTCTAATAAAAGCGCATCTTCATATTTTAAAGAGATTAGCAAGTAGTTCCTCCTCAAGCGAGAACGACAATTCTGTTTAAAGAAGCCTTTCTTTTAGTGTTTAAACGCATTATGATTGAGGTTAGATTCAGTACTAAGGAAATAGCCTTGGGCGTCGGTTATTACGTTGCATGCAATCATTTTCGAGTTCATGAGCAGCTTTTCAGGTCAACATAGGATCTGAAAAAATATTAACGCAAAAAATTTAATGTCTCTACTTTTTGGCGGAATGAAAAAGATATTTTTACTTCTCCAGCGATAAGTACCATTAGAAAACAACAACCACTAAATCAATATTCAACTGAAGAACTCTGCTTATAGCCCAGCCCTGGTAGCGGTAATGATAGTAATCATCCCCCTGCTTGTCCTGACAGTACCCACTTACAGTCAGCGTTCATCTGCTTCAGATTCTTCTCAAAACATTTTACCGGAAAACGTTTCAGAAAAGTCATTAAATGCCATCGAAGGCAAATATGCCGGCCTTACTTCCTC
>NZ_VVIP01000023.1 GCF_009650435.1 Foetidibacter luteolus | reverse complement strand
TTGGGGGTGTCCCCAAGCTGCGCAAGGGGTCGGGCTTTCCGCTATTACTCCGGCACAAAGCCCATGCACAAAACCTTCACCGGGGTAACCGCTTCAATCCCTCACCCGGTGGTGTAACAGGCCGCTTCTTTTGATAGATTGTGTTAGCTGTTATTACCTGCCACCACCCGCTGTATGCAGTTGCCATTTTATTTACTATTTTACAAACATGGGCAAACAAAGCGCAGGCATTTTACTGTTCAGAAAAAACAAAGATGGGTTGCAGGTAATGCTGGCACACCCGGGCGGGCCATTCTGGGCTAAAAAAGATGCAGGCGCCTGGAGCATTCCCAAAGGGGAGTTTGACGATGGAGAAGACATACTTCATGCTGCACAACGGGAATTTAAAGAAGAAACGGGTGTTGAGCTTAAAGGAAATTTTATTCCCCTACAGGCGGTTAAGCAGAAAAACGGCAAGCTTGTTCATGCTTTTGCGCTGGAAGGGGATATGGATGTGACAACAATCGCATCCAATACTTTTACCATAGAATGGCCGCCACACTCGGGCACCATGAAAGAGTTTCCTGAGATTGACCGCTGTTCATGGTTTTCTGTGGATGAGGCAAAAGAAAAAATTAACCCGGCCCAGGCAGCCCTGGTTGATGAACTGGCCCTGATGATGGATCGTTAGCCAGCATTGGCAAAGCTGATGAGCGTCGGGAGAATGTCATCAAGTTAAGCAGTTGAAGTTAGGTTGAGCTTGGGAAAACCGGGTTATGAAAACCTTTTTTATGACTCCCCGTAGCGTGTTGCACTTTCGGGTGAGGGATTGAAGCGGTTACCCCGGTGAGGCCCTGGCAGCAGAGCCTTGTGCCGGAGTAATAGCGGAAAGCCCGACCCCTTGCGATAGCTTGGGGGCACCCCCAAAAAACATTCAGGTTGTAATACTGCTTTATGAAAAAAACACGCATTTTTCTTGCTTCCTCATCAGAACTTCGGCCAGACAGGGAGCAGCTACAAATTTTTATTAACAACAAAAACAAAGAGTGGGTTAACAAGGGAGTTTTTTTAGAAATGGTGTTGTGGGAGGATTTTACTGATGCCATGTCTAAAACAAGGCTGCAAGATGAATACAACAAAGCCATTGCGGGCTGCGACATTTTTATACTGCTGCTGTTTACAAAAATTGGCATGTACACGGCCGAAGAATTTGAAAGCGCTTTTGCGCAATTTAAAACAACCGGCAAACCTCTTATTTATACCTACATTAAAGACCTGCCGCCAGGCACAGGTACAGCCCCGGATGATATTACCGCCTTTAAGGAACGCCTGCAGCAGCATGGCCACTTTTTTACCGCTTACAAGAGCAGCGAACAATTTGTTTTGCATTTTAACGGCCAACTGGAAAAGCTGGCCGAACAGGGCGTTATTAGATTTAAAGAGCGGCTGTCAAAGGCAAAAAAACGAATGATGATGGTTGTTGCCGCAATAATTATTATTGTCACGGCTTTTATTGTAATCCGCTTTGGGCCAAAAGAAAAGTTTACCGGCCTTACCGTTTTTGTACACGGTAAAAAAGGCCGGCAGGATATTGTATTACAGCAGGGAAAATTAGTTATGGATGTAAGAAAGGCTGGCAGCCTGCAAACCACAAGGCTTGAAAAAACTATTGGTGAAAATGGCGAAGTTAATTTTCAAAACCTGCCGGTGGGTGGCAGTGCCAAGCTGGAAATATCCTTTAGCGAGCCCTATCAGTCAACACACCCTGATTCAACCTATCAAATTAAGAACAATGGCAGCATTTACCTGGAAGTTACCCTGCGTGGCATTGACAAAATAAAAGGTACTGTAACCTACAATGGTAACCCGTTACCAGGGGTAACCGTTAAAATGGATAGCCTGAGCACACTTACCAATGAGCAGGGCGCCTACCTGATAAATGTGCCCGAACCCTTACAGGCACAACGATATACCGTTTACTTTTATAAGGAAGGTTTTGCCACAGCAAGCGGCACAATATGGCCGCAAACAGACCAGCAGCTTGATATGCCGCTTACCAAAAACAGCAAGCCCTAAACTATAACCGGAACGCGGCATACAAAAAGAAATGGTTAGGTATATTGCCCTTCCACTGCCTGATGAAACGAAGGCCGCCGGATATACCTGTTGTTCTTACCATGCCCACCTGTACATCTACAAAAGTGGCAATATTACTGCCATCCCAGAAGGAGTTGCTTTTTGTTGTAATGGGCTTGCTCTGAGCCACAATTACTGTATCATGCGGCAAAGGCCAGGGTGGAAAGTCTAAAGAAGCATCTGTAATAGTTACATGTCTCCTGTACTCACTTTTCTGTTCTTCTGTCATCACCACCCTGCCCATCATACCTACGCCAATGCCCACCCAGTTGCTTAGGTTATAGCGAAAGTGCAGCGGCACCAGTTCCAGTACATTACGTTTAAAAACTGTAAAAGTATCGCGCCTTTTTTCATCTCCATAATATGGCTGCTCGCTAAAGTTTATCATGCTATCCCGCCCGGTAAGCCTTTCCTCCCGCTCAAAAAGCCCGGTGTACAGCTCAAACTGAAAGAAAGGCTTTGAGGGCGCATAAGGCCCAAGCGTAAAGCCTATTTTAACCGGCCCTCTTGCGCTTACACCGCCGTTGGATAGTGACATGGTATAACCCGCTACAATACCCGGCGAAAAACCCGGCAAAAACCTGGCGGTAGCCTTGTTGGTAATAATGGGTTCATTTTTATCAAAAATGATGGAAGCCCTTGTTGTAAAAGGCAGTTTTTTCTTTGGCCTTTTTTTCAGGTTAACCGTGTATTCAATAAACCCCTGCGCAGAATCTTTACTGGTTACCAGGTTTTGCTGTATGCCCGGCAGGTACACATTTTTAAAGCTAAAGAATACACCGTCAGAAGTTACGGTGGTATCTATGCAACTCTGCCTGCTGTAGGCGGAATCGCACCAGGTGCACCTGGGGCTTATGCCTTTAATTTGCAAGGTGCTTATGTTTACCTCTTTGGGCATGGCCACATTTACGCCTATTCGCCGGGCCGGGCCTTTACCTATGTTTTCAAACTGTACTTTATAGGTTAACTGTTTCTTTTTGCCCGCAAAACGATAGCTCATGTAATGCGGTTTCAGTAAAAGCCGGTTGGGGTCGTGGGATGCCGCTATCTGCATATCCAGGTCAAATTTTTCGGGCTGCAGTTTAGGGTCATCGGGCACCAGTAACGCAGTAATGGTAATGGTGGCATTGGAATCCTGTATTACTGTTGGCAGTGTTTTCATGGTAAGGAACATAAACTTTTCCTCTGCTTTTGTAAGGTTGGTAAAACGCGTAACCGTATTCTGAACATATCTTTCCTTCAATGTTTTTAAAAGCTTTGCTGTACTTGCGTTGTATTCCGGCAAAGGCGGCCCTTCGTAGCCAGGCAGGTATTCTTCTTTTGAGGCACTGGCAGCCAGGCTATTGCTCCCGTTATTTTTTAACAGGCCGGGGGTGCTTTGCTGGTTTTGCGCGGTTATTTGTGCATAATTATTTTTACCCTTAAGGCTGCTTGCCAGGGTGTTTAACGTGCTGTTCTGTTCCCCATTAAACATCCGCTTATCATTCAATGCAAAAAGCTCCCGGTTAAATTGCCGTTCGTTAAAAAACAGTACAAGGGTGCCATTTAAATTTTCGGCCAGCTTATTCTGATAGCCCATCAGCAATACAAAATCTTCACCGGGCCTATGGTCGGCACTGTTTACCTTGAGCTTGACATTGCCATCTGTAGCAGCGAAAAAACCAGACATCCAGTTGCGGGGGCCTGTTGGTTTTTTATTCACTTTTACCGCGAATGGCTTTGATGGAGGTGCAAGCCCGTCATCAAAATAATTGGTGGCATATAAGCGAACATAATACGTGCCTGAATCCGCGTAACGGTGTGCGGGCTTCTCTAAAAAGCTAAAAGCGCCATCGCCAAAATCCCAAAAGTATGTGTAGTAACTGGTGGGTGCGCCGGCCAACTGCCGCAATGGCCGTAACCTGCTGGAAAAGCGAACGCTGTCGCCATCCATCTGCCAAACTACCTGTGCAGGAAAGGTATCTGATAAAGGAAACAGTGGCTGAAAAAGTGGTTGGTTATTTGACTGTGCCAGGCCATCAAGGTACAGCAGGCACAAAAGAGCAAGGAGAGGTGGCTTGTTTTTCATACATGTTATTTAGCGAAAATCAACCGGGGATTACCTCTTTCACCTTTACAAAATACGATGGGCAATTGTTAAATGCAAGTAGCAAGCAAAATCTCCGGCTATTATCTTATCCGGCGCCGGTTGTGCCTCGGGTCGGGCAGAATTGCGTTCACAACCTTCGTTAAAAGCAACATTCAGTTGCTTTTGGCTCGGTTGTGCTATTACTCCGCCGCAAAGCCGCCGCACAAAGCCGTCAGTGGGGTACCGCTTCAATCCCTCACCCGTGGTGTAACACGCTGCTTCTTTTGCAGGCAGGTTTTGCATAAGCCTTTTTCATCGGTATTATGAAAGCTGCCTGCCATTTATTAATTTAACCTGCATATTCACTGCCGCATGAAAAGCATTCTTGTTTGTTGCCTTTTTTTGTTATCCGTTACTTCTGCCGCACAGCAAACTAAAATATATGGCGTCATCACCTTGTTTAACAGCAAAACCGAAACAGGCAAACTTGTTTTTGTACCCGGCGCAAGAATTGATGACGATTTTCAGCAGGCCAGCACCCAACAGACTGATCAAAAGGGCCGGTTTACCCTTATTTACGTTGGCACAAGGGAAGGCGTAACGGTAAGCTTTACCGTTAAAAAAGATTTGCTGCAGGTAATAAATACCACATCGCTAAAAGCGGTAGCCGGGCAAAAAGACAGCATAAAAATATTCATGGCCAGCCCTGATAAAATAGCCGGTTACCGGCAAAAGATTTACAATGTAGGAAAAACCGAAGCCCAGAAACAGCTTGAACTAAGGATTACACAGCTTAATAACGAGCTTAAAAAGCTACAGGCCACTAATAAAGAAAACACGGACTACATAGCACAACTAACCAGGCAAATAGAAATGCTGGAAAAACAATCCAAAACAGTTGACGATGATGCCAAAGAGTTTGCACGCAGTTATGCAATTATTAACCTGGATGAGGCTTCACCTGTTTTCAGGGAGGCGTTCCTGCTGTTCCAACGGGGTAATACAGACTCTGCCCTGGCCGTATTAGCCAAGCTTGACCTGGCCGGGCGTGTTGCGCAAATTTTACAGCAACGCTCTAACCTGGAAGAGCTTTTAAAGCAGCTAAACTTAACGAGTGGACAAACAGCAGAAGCCATACTGCTGAAAGCAGACCTTGAGAAAAACCGTTTTGCGTACGACAGCGCTGCCGCCAGTTATCATTTGCTGGTACTGCTGGATTCTGCCAATACAGATTACCTGGCCCGTTATGCCCGTTTTATGGAATGGTTAAACCACAACGATGAAGCATTAGCCTATTACAACAAAGCAATAACCCTAACCCGCAACAGTTTACCCGTTGACGATGTTTTTATGGCTTCCATGCTAAACAACATGGGAAAACTATATACCGTGTCTAAAAATTTCAATGCCGCAAAAAAAGCCTTACTGGAAGCGCTGCATATTAGGATAAGGCTGGCAGACTCGCTGCCAACTTACAGGCTGGCACTTGCCAAAACCATTAATAACATGGGCAACCTTTATCATGCGCTTCTGCAATACGATTCAGCGGTAATCTGTTACAAACAGGCACTCAATATAATGCACAGCCTGCAGGCAGCAGACTCTGTTGCCTATTTTACCGAGGCAGCAAATATTCAAAACAATCTTGGCATTATTTACTATAGTACGCATGATACCGCTAACGCTGAAAAAGCTTTTTTGCAAACGCTGCTGTTTAATGAAAGGTTACGGGCCGTAGATTCATTAAATTATTTCAGAAGGGTAGCAGATGTACAAAACAACCTGGGCAACCTGTACCAACAACAAAAAAAATACAAAAATGCCATTGAAAGCTACCTGGTATCTGTACAGGTAAGGCGCAGGCTGGCAGCCTATAACCCGCAAACTTTTGAACCCTTGCTGGCACAAACACAAAACAACCTGGGCAGCCTTTTTACTATCGCAAAATACAATAGCAATGCCGAGGCGTGCTATATGGAAGCACTGGAGATAAGAACCAGGTTTGCTGCCTTGTACCCGGCCATTTATGAACCCCAGGTAGCGCAAACAGCTTATAACCTTGGTTACATGTACAGCGTTACCAATAATGCAGGGCAGGCCGGGGTGCTGTACCAGGCCTCCCTTGAAATTTATGAGAAACTGGCAGCCGAAAACCCACAGTTATACCAGCCTTATGTGCTTAAACTGAAAAAAGCGATGGAAGACCTTACGCAACCACTTTAAATTGGGGTACAGCTTAAGTTATGCAGCCCAACAGCGCTGCACACGACGGTGCATAATGCTGTGCTAAGCCAGAACCTGGCGCACCGCCTTAAGGATGATTTAATCTCCAGGTGTGTAAAATTTACGCAGCAAGTTTTATATTCGCAGGCACCTAAAAAAATCCAATATGCCTACCAATGAAATTCCCGACATCCGGTTTCAAAACCGGATGCTGATAGTAATTATATTGTTTTTACTCTCCGTTTTGTTCCTAAGCTACTATTACCTGTATTAAGCCTTGCTTAAAATCTACTGTTAAGTAGCTTGCAGTCAAAACTTTGAGTTATATATGTTACATTCGCCAATCCATTATCTATTCTCACAATGACAGCACCAAAATCCAATTCCATTTTCGTCGTGGACGACGATCCCCTTCATTTATTTATTTACCAGCGGCACATAACTAACCTTGGTTATCAAAACGTTTCCTGCTTTAACAGCGGCCAAAAATGCATAGATCAACTTGAGCAACGCCCTGATATAATTTTTCTTGACTACCACATGGCCCCGCTTGACGGGCTCAGTACATTAAAAATTATCAAAGGCCGTTTTCCTGATATCTGCATCGTGTTCGTATCAGGGCAAATTGATACCGATGTTGCTGTAAGTGCCCTAAAATGCGGGGCTTACGATTATATAGTAAAAGGCAAAAGTGAGCTGTTACAGATAAAAGAGGTCCTGGAAAAAATTTTTAGCCTTAAAAGCAACATGGCATCAGTTGGTGAGCAGGATCATAACCCCAGCCAGTCCTTTTTTGTATCCAACCGCTGGTACAACGGCTACAGGCAACCGGGCAACTAATCACATATAAAACAGGCAGCCAACGCTGCCCTGATATCTTGTATTAAACGGGTATTGTATAACAGGAGGACATATCTCCATATATTCTCCTTTTTTAAGCCAGGTACAGCCTGTCGTTAACCCCAAAACTAAATCTATTGCCGTCATTCCTCGACCTACTTTTTCCATACAATTTACCGCCCGACTTTAAAAGTTTGAAAATATAGCCGGGACTTATATTTTTGTGCTCCGGAAAAATTTACAATAAAATAATGTTCAATCTGCCGCAGTTAACGGGCGGCATGCACAATACCTTCATACAACAAATGTCTCAACCTTACGAATTAGAAATTAGCCTGCCACAAAAACCATGGAAATGCGCATGGAACCAGTTGCTATTTAAAAGAAAGTTGATAACAGCGCTGCTGCTTACCGCAATACTGTTTGTTACACTGCCTTTTTTCTTTAGGTATATAGAAAACCGGGAAGGTTACACCATTAATGATTTTGTTCTGCAGTCTGTAAAGCCTCACAATGTTTCTATCCCGGTATTCATTGCCATCTGGAGTATGACTGCGCTGATAATTGCCAGGAGTTTAAAAAAACCCGAACTTTTTTTGGTTTGTATCTACAGCTTTCTGGTGGTCACCGTGCTAAGGTTACTGGCCATCTTCCTGGTGCCATTAAATGCTCCGGAAGGGTTGATCCCCCTGGTTGACCCATTAAGCAATGTTTTTTATGGAAAACATTTTGTAACCAAAGACCTCTTTTTCTCTGGCCATACGGCTTCTCAGTTTCTTATATTCTTATGCCTGGACAAAAGACAGGATAAAATTGCTGCCCTTGTTGCCACTTTGGTAGTGGGTATTTGTGTACTGGTGCAACACGTACATTATACTTTTGACGTAATTGCGGCCCCCGTATTTACCTACCTGGCCTACAGAATTGGTAAAAAGCTGGCTGCACCCTCTGCAATATAGAAGTACAGCAGAATATTAACCTCCCGTGCTTCCGGATTGCCTTGTTGCATACCCGGGTAAAAAAACCGCATTTTACCTTTCCCATACCTTATACCTGCTTGTCATTTAACACATCCCGTTAAAAGCCATAATCCGCCAAAATAAAATATATTCGCAGCCCATGAAGCCAATTTATATTACCTGTTGCTGTTGTTGCTGAAGCCACTTTCCTTAAGCTGGCCTTATGGCCGTTCCTAATAACATAACCTGCAACAATCAATTACAAAATCTATGTCTTTAAAAGTTCATAATTCTCTCACCCGGCATAAAGAAGAATTTACACCCATTACACCTGGTCATGTAGGCATGTATGTGTGCGGCCCTACCGTTAGCGGCGAAAGCCACCTGGGCCATGCCCGCCCTTTTATCACGTTTGATATTGTGTACCGCTACCTGACCCAGTTGGGCTACCGGGTGCGGTATGTAAGAAATATTACTGATGCCGGTCACTTTGAAGAAGAGGGCCGCGAAGCAGAAGACAAGATCAGCAAAAAGGCCGTATTGGAAAAGCTGGAACCCATGGAGCTGGTGCAGAAATACACCAACCTGTACCATTGGGCCATGCAGCAGTTTAACAACCTGCCGCCGAGCATCGAGCCCACCGCCACCGGGCATATTGTAGAGCAGATTGAAATGATTAAGAAGATCATTGCCGACGGTTATGCCTACGAGGCAAACGGTTCAGTGTACTTTGACGTGGAGAAATACAACACTGACTTTTCCGCCCAGGGCAAACCTTATGGCATGTTGAGCGGCCGTGTACTGGATGATATGCTGGAAACAACCCGTGAACTTGACAACCAGGAAGAAAAGAGAAACAAGGCTGATTTTGCTTTGTGGAAAAAAGCGCCGCCGGAACATATCATGCGCTGGCAAAGCCCCTGGGGCGAGGGTTTCCCGGGCTGGCATATTGAGTGCTCTGCCATGAGCACCAAATACCTGGGCGATGAATTTGATATTCACGGCGGCGGTATGGATCTGCAGTTTCCGCACCATGAATGCGAAATAGCACAGAGCACCGTTTGCAACCACAAAACACCCGCCCGCTACTGGCTGCACAACAACATGATTACCATCAACGGCAAAAAGATGGGCAAAAGCTATAACAATGTTATCAAGCTTAGTGAGTTATTCAGCGGTAACCATCCTTCGCTGGAGCAGGCTTATCACCCAATGGTCATCCGCTTTTTTATCCTGCAAACGCATTACCGCTCAACGCTCGACTTTAGCAATGAGGCTTTAAAAGCTTCTGAAAAAGGATTGAAGCGGCTGATGGAAGCTTACGATATATTAATGCGCCTGGATGCCGCCGGTTTTACCGCCGCTGCCGGCGCTACCGAGCAGGATGCCAAATGCCTGAAGCTGGTAAAAGAGTTTAACGAATTTATGGATGACGACTTCAGCACCGCCAAAGTGCTGGCCAATATGTTTGAGCTGGTGCCTGTTATTAACGGCATAAAAGACAAGCATGTGCCTGCCAATGCGTTAAGCAGCAGTACCATTGAGAAGATGCAGCAGCAAATGAAGCTGTTTGTTACCGATATTTTCGGGCTTACCAATATTACGGCGGTTGACAATGAGAAACTAAGCGCCGTAATGCAGCTTTTGATTGATATACGCAAAGAAGCCAAACAAAAACGTGATTATGTTACCAGCGACAAAATACGCAACGAACTTGCGGCAATGGGCATACAGCTAAAGGATGAAAAGGATGGCAACATGAGCTATACCATTGCATAAGGCAGGAATTATGGGCCCGGCAGGAAGAACAAGCATGGGGCTTTCGTTGTGTCACTCACTTGTACTTTACATCTTTACTGAGCAACTAATCCGGCGTCCCGCAGCATTGCGGGCTCGCGTTAACCGCAGTTCTGCAGGCAATGTTTTCGCATCAGCACTTTTTTTCATAAGCGTAATAATACGAGCCATACAATACCAGCGATATGGCCAGCAGGATGCACGGCAATATTATACCTGGATTGTACAACACAATAAAAAACAAGCCGGCCAGTATACCGAATACGGTGCGCAGGTAACTATCCATCGTAAAATTAGCCGTTAACAACACGGCATGGTAAAAGCACAAAAGCGCCGTCATCATCAGCACTAACTGAAAATAATCAGCAATGGTAAAGTAAAGCGGGTATCCTGTCCATAAAAACAACATTTCGGGCAGTATAAAAAGCCAGCATGAAGCAACAAGATTCAGGCATCTTTTCAGAAGTGTAATGGGCAAGCCGCGAACAAAAGAAAGGTACTCTTCTTCAAATTCCCTTACCTGGAACACCAATGCGCTGTGGGCAGTTGCGCTCAGCATGCACACAAGCAGCAACGGGCGTATATCATAGTGGTCAGGGTTATACAGCCTGATAAAACCATAGAGCAACAGTAATGAAAATGTTTTGGTTACCAGCAACATTTGTGCGCGGTTATGCCAAGCAAAGAAAAATGGCATGCTAAACAAAGGTTTACCTGGTTGCCAGCGAATGCCTGGCAGCCGCGTTAATGCCGGTAGTTGCTTTCGCTGCAAAGCAACTGTATAAACCAATGCGGATGCAATGCAGATTAATGCGTTAAAAAGGCAAACCAATATTGCCATAAGGTACAGGTGCCGGCTTATGGCTATTATTACTATGGCGGTTGCATAAGCTATAGCGGGCAGGTAAACCATTGCCTGTACGAACAGCATATAAAGCATCACTTTTACAGGGCTGTTTTGGTTTACAACAAACAGGAAAGACTGTCTTTCATGCCTTAATTGCTGTATAATATAGTTGATGCATTTAAGGTTGTATAGCAGCCAGGCGGCAAAAACCAGCAGTAAAAAAACATAGCTGTCCAGTATGCCATTTATAAGCGCAAAGTGAAAACCCGCGGCCGGAACAGGTATGCCGAAAAGCACAAAAAAAAGGAAAAGAAAAAAGCCGGCGTTTACTTTGTAAAAGTGGTTTACCAGAATACGCTGTAATATGCTTGCTGTAATATTCATATTGAAAGGCTGCTGATGGTACGGTTCTCTGCAACCAATATGTTGGTAAAGGATATTTGCCCGGAATTAACGGGCTGGTGCGAAGTGATGATAAATGAACCGCCTTTGGCTGCATGCTGCATAATAATGCCGCAGGTAGTTTCCAGGGCCTCGGCATCAATGGTAATAAATGGTTCATCAAGTAGTACCAGTTGCGGGCTACCGGTAAAAGCCAGCACAAGGCTAAGTTTCTTCAGCATGCCGCTTGAGTAAGCACCCAGCGGTTTTTTGTAATCATCGTGTATATTAAATTGCCGCAGCATGTCACGGGCAGCTTCTATACTGCTTTTTTTGGTTTGGCAATACAGTTTTATTAAGTCTTCGGCTGTAATAAAAGAGGGGTATAATGGTTCTGCTTCCGCATAGCTTACTTGTGAAAGATATGCCTGCCGTTGTTTTTTAATGCTCAAGCCGTTCAACAGTATGTCGCCCTTAAACGGGTGCAGGCCGGCAACCATTTTAAGCAGGGTGGTTTTACCGCTTCCGTTTTCTCCCTTCAACCAGCAAATTCCTTTTGAAATGGTAAGCGTGGGGATATCCAGCGCCAGGAAATTGCCATATTCTTTTTGTACGTTTTCAAAATGGAGCATGGCGGGTGGTGGTTGAACTTTTGTTACGTTCAGAATACAAAACCCATTATCTCGTCAATATATTTTCTGTCGTTGCTAAGGCGGGGCACCTTATGCTGGCCACCCAGTTTACCCTTGCTTTTCAGCCATGCGCAAAACACACCTTTTTGCAATGCATGTATCTGCGGCATTCGCAGCGCTATGTCTTTGTGGCGTTTGGCTTCGTAGTCGCTGTTAAAGGTTTTAAGGGCGCAATCTAATTCGTAGGCAAACTGATGTATATTTTGCGGGGCTTTATCAAATTCAATCAGCCATTCATGGGCGCCGTTGCTGTTATCGCTAAAGTAAACAGGGGCTGCTGTATAGTCGTTAACTATGGCGCCTGTTTTTTCGCAGGCGATAGCTATGGCTTTATCGGTATTGTCAACAATCACTTCTTCGCCAAAAGCGTTCATAAAATGTTTTATGCGGCCGCTTACTTTTATCCGGAAAGGATATAGCGATGTAAACTGTATTGTGTCGCCAATCAGGTAGCGCCATAAACCCCCATTGGTAGAAATCACCAATGCGTAGTTCTTGCCTATCTCCACATCCTTAAGCCCAATGGTTACAGGGTCAGCCTTGCCATATTCTTCTACCGGCATAAACTCGTAGAAAATGCCGTGCTGTAAAAACAGCAGCATGCCATCTTCGTCCGGACTGTCCTGGGCGGCAAAAAAACCTTCGCTGGCATTGTACATTTCCAGGTAGCGTATGTCTTTGCCAATCAATTTCTTAAACTGCTCACGATAAGGCGTAAAAGAAACGCCCCCATGAATATACAGTTCCAGGTTAGGCCATACTTCCGTTAAAGTGCTTTTGCCGGTTATTTCCAGTATTCGTTTTATCAGCACCAGGGTCCAGGTGGGTACGCCGGAAATTGAAGTAACATTTTCTATGATGGTAGATTGGGCCAGGTTTTCAATCTTGGTCTCCCACTCGTCAAGTAACGCTATGGATAGTTCCGGTGTGCGCAGCCATTGCCCCCAAAACGGGGCATTCTGAAGCAAAACAGCGCTAAGGTCGCCGTAATGGGTGTCGTCGTTAAGATGGCTCACCTGGTGGCTGCCGCCAATAACCAATCCCTTGCCGGTAAGTAAATCACTGTCAGGGTTATAGTTGTAATACATTGTAAGCACATCCTTGGCAGCCTGGTAGTGGCAGTCTTCCAGGCTTTCTTCCGTAACCGGAATAAACTTGCTTTTATCACTGGTGGTACCGCTGCTTTTGGCAAACCAGGTAACCGGTGTATTCCATAACAGGTTCTGTTCGCCGTCCATCAGCCGCTGTATGTAGGGCTTAATGTCGTCGTATTCCTGTATAGGAACGGTTTGTTTAAATGTGCGGATATTAAAAATTTCGTTGAATTGGTATTTTCTTCCAAATTCGGTGTTCTGTGCGTGGGTAACCAAATCCTGCAATACTTCGCGTTGTGCCGCAAATGGGTCATTCTTCCACTGGTCTATGTTCCAGTGGCGCAGGCGAGCTAACCGTGATATGGCTGGAGAGAGTATCTTCATGTCAACAAGTGGCAAAATAAGCAATACAGCCGAATAAAATTATTTTAATCTTCTTTTTTGACGTAACTATTACTTTCACAAAACCAGGTGATTAACTTTTCAAGTGCAGTTGTCTGTTAACGCTACCAAATCATTGACAGTTATATCCCACATCAAACATCCCACATCAAACATCTTATATAAAAAAGTACTTCGTACTTCTCCCTTCGTACTTGCTTTTTGGGGGTGTCCCCAAGCTGCGCAAGGGGCCGGGCTTTCCGCTCATACTCCGGCACAAAAGCCGGGCTGCGATGGCCTCACCGGGGTATCCGCTTCAATCCCTCACCTGATGGTGTAACATGCCGTTGTTTTGCCGGCAGCTTGTATGGATGGCCGTGCAATAACCCTGCCACCACATTTGTAGAAGCAAGAAGTAAAACCGAAAGCCAGTTTCCTGTAAATAAAGGCTAAAGCTGCGGGTCTTTCCTGCGCACCAGCAGATACCAACTGTTTTCCAGCGGCAGGTAACCATAATCGTAGCAGAAATAGTAAATGTTTCCTTTTTTATTAGTGTAAGTATGTGTCATATAAGTAAACTGAAAGCCTGCGTGCAGCATTTTGTCCCTCGGTACTTTTATCATTCCCTCTGTTTCCGGCAATAATTTTTCCAGCACCCGCCGGTTTTTCAACAGCACATTGTTAACGCTGCGCACATAATTGCCCGAATTGATTTTTAGCTGGTTGTTGTGATAGTTGCGGCAATAATCGTTGCAAAACTTTTTGTCTGCCCTGCCGTGCAGGGCTTTGCCACAGCTAAGACAGTTTTTAGGCGTGTTTTGTGCAGGCATTCGGATTATATTTTGGTTTCGATATTGGATGCGGTTTATAGTAATCAGTTCTCCTTATCAGATAAAGTAAAGATAATCAAATCTATATCCGTGTACAAACGTTTATAAGCGGTTATATATGAATAGAAACGAATAAAAGCCGGTTACAGGATTTATCGTAGTACATCTTTGTGTTGTTGTTGCAAGGCGCCATGCAGCATACTGAAATAACAAATTACAAACAAAGGCAGCAGCTCTGCTTGCCAAAAAATTTAAAGTTTATGTACGCTCTTAAAAACAAAGTGCAGCTTATTGGCAACCTGGGTGCCAAACCTGAAATACGGTCTTTGGAAAGTGGTAAAAAAATGGCACGCTTCAGCATGGCTACCAGCGAAGTGTACCGCAACCAGAAAGGTGATAAGGTAACAGAAACGCAGTGGCATAGCCTGGTAGCATGGGGTAAAGTGGCTGAACTGGCCGAAAAATTTCTTGAAAAAGGTACAGAAGTAGTTATTGAAGGCAAACTTATCAACCGTAATTATACCGATAAAGACGGCATAAAAAGATATGTTACTGAAGTGCAGGTTGGTGAAATACTGCTCACCGGCAGTAAAAGGGCTTCCTGAACCCCGTTACGTATAGGGGAATAAAGTGCAACAGGTACACACAAGGCGTTTGGTTGTAAAGCCGCGCCGGACTTAACCGTTCTTTCAGCATTGTCAAATCCAAATGGTTTCCTGGCCAGTTTAGCTGCGCCCTGATATCCTGTGTAAGCCGTTCCGTTAAGCAATTGTTTAATGGCCTGCTTTTCAATAGAACGGTTAAACTCAAATGTGTCATCTTTGCACTTGTTCCCCTTTTTATTTTTTTTGATGCAAATTGCCGGTGATGACGCATGATCCTTTAAATAAAATGTTTGCCCTGGCGGCAGACTTTATCCAATACAGCAACCGCTCGGTTTTTTTAACGGGTAAAGCCGGAACCGGTAAAACTACTTTCCTTAAATACATACGGCAAAGCACTATTAAGCAAACCGCCGTTGTTGCGCCTACCGGTGTTGCAGCAATTAATGCCGGTGGTGTTACCATTCATTCTTTTTTCCAGTTACCTTTTACACCTTTCACGCCTGGGGTAAGCCAGCAATCTGGCGTGGAAGCTACTATTGACCGTCATCAACTGCTGGGCCGTATAAGAATTACCCGCGAACGAAGGCAGGTTTTACAGCAACTTGAACTGCTTGTAATAGATGAGATAAGCATGGTGCGCTGTGATGTATTGGACGCTATTGATACTATACTCCGGCATTTCAGGCACCGGCATGCCGAGCCTTTTGGTGGCGTGCAGGTTTTGTTTATTGGGGATATGTTCCAGTTACCGCCTGTGGTACCGGAAGAAGAATGGCGCATCCTGTCGCAATTTTATAACAGCCCTTACTTTTTTGACAGTAAAGTAATCGGCCAGCAGCCGCCTGTTCATATTGAACTTGATAAAATTTACCGGCAAAACGAGCAGGTTTTTATTGACCTGCTGAACAAAGTGCGCAACAACCAAATGGATGAGGCAGCCTTTCAATTACTAAATAGCCGTTACGATGCAGGCTTTACTGCCAATAATAAAGATGGCTACATTATTTTAACTACTCACAACTACAAGGCGGATAATACCAATGCTGAACAACTGGACCGGTTAAAAACCAAAGCAATTACCTGCAAGGCCACCATTAACGGCGAATTTAGCGAGAAAGCATACCCTGCGGATGAAACACTCCTGTTAAAAACCGGCGCACAGGTAATGTTTATTAAAAACGACATGGAGAAAGTGCGCCGCTACTATAACGGTAAAATCGGGGTCATCAGCAGTATTGATGACAATGCTATTCACATACAGTGTAAAAATGAGCCCGGAACGATTGAAGTAAAGAAGGAAAAATGGGAAAACATCCGGTACAGCTTTAACCAGCAGGAACAAAGAGTAGATGAAGAAGTGATTGGTACATTTGAGCAGTACCCCTTAAGGCTTGCCTGGGCAATTACCATACACAAAAGCCAGGGCCTAACATTTGAGAAAGCGGTAATAGATGCAGGCGCTGCATTTGCTCCCGGACAGGTATATGTAGCCCTCAGCCGCTGCACCACACTCAGTGGTATTGTATTAAAAAGCCATATTACAAGCACAGGATTGATAAATGACCGTACCATTGTACATTTTGCACAGCAAAAGCACTCCACCGGCCATCTGGCGGATGTGTTGCTGGAGGCTAAAAGACAATACCAGTCTGAAATACTTAAATCGTTGTTTGGGTTTGGTTTTGTTATCCAGCAACTAAAACAAACAGTAAAAACCGTAGAAGATCACAGTGCGGTATTTAACCCCGAGACGGGCCTGTGGCTGGCAGAAATAGAAACTATGCTTTTAAACATGCAGGAAACGGCGGGAAAATTCCAGTTGCAATTAACGCAGCTTCTGCTGCAGGGCTCCTTGCCCGAGGAAAACGAAGCGCTGCAACAACGGGTTAAAGCAGCTTCGGATTACTTTTCGCGACAGTTGCAAACGGTAAAAGAGGCTCTGTACCAATCCCCTGCGGTTACAGACAGCAAACAATATGCGCTTGCTTACAACGAAGACCTGAAAGATACTTTTGCCGCTGTGTGTAAAAAATACGAGGCGTTTAGAAGCTGCCTGGGCGGCTTTAAGGTAGATGAGTTTTACCGGCAGAAAAACGCTTTTGTGTTGCCTGATTTCCGGGTAAATGCATACGCCGCTGCAGGCGCCGCCAGGAAAACGCAAAGCCCTCACCCGGTATTGCACAGAAAATTACGGGAGCTAAGGGATGCCATTTGCAGGGAAGATGATTCCCCCGTGTATTTTGTGGCAAGCTCAGATTCGCTGGATGAAATGGCCCGCTACCTGCCGCAAACGCCGGACGAACTGCAACAGGTAACCGGTTTTGGCAAAGCTAAAACGCAAAAGATTGGCGGCCGTTTCCTGGCGATAATCAACGAATATTGTGACGAACAGCAGCTTACATCGCTAATGCATGAAAAGCAAGCCCAACCTAAAAAAGAAAAAGGTAAAACCAGCAATAAACCCAACAGTAAAGCCGACACAAAGGAAGAAACTTACAAACTTTTTAAAGAGGGAAAAACCATAGGCGAAATAGCGGCGGCCCGTAACCTTACCAACAGCACAATAGAAGGCCACCTGGCATTTTATGTAGAAAAAGGCATTGTGCCGCTAAGCGAAATTATTGCCAAGGAAAAACTGTTATTGATACAGCCGCTGGCCGAAAATTTTGAAGGTGGCTCTATAACACCGTTAAAAGAACAATTGGGCGAGAATATCAGCTATGGTGAAATTAGGCTGGTGCTGGCAGGTATTAATTTTAAAAAGGCTGCGATAGCTGAATAGCCGGAAGCCTTTCTACTTGCAGGCGCATCATTTACATTTTTCTCCCGGCAAAAACTTGATGAATTTTTTGATGACGAATGTTTGCTGCCTGCTGCCTTCCTCCATGCCGGGCCTCATTTCAAAAATGCCTTCCACGTTTGCCAGCAATGGCTCCTTGTCAGCTTTTTTTAAGGCGCTGTAAGCTGATTCCATTTTCACGGTTTCTTTAGTTAAGGCGGCAGGATAGGTTTTGCCCGTAGCGCAAAGTGTAAACAGGTGGGCATCTGCGTAATAAACAAACATACCTTCAACCGGTATGTTTATTTTAGGCTCAAAACTTTTTGAAGGGCCGCGGCGTAAAGTGTAATTAAGGTTAGAGCCAGTTATTTCTTTTCCTTCCATATCAAGTTGCAGCAGGCTGTTTAATGATGCCTTGTATGCTGCCGGGCCATCCTTTATACCGGAGAGTTTAACTATGCTGTCTTTTAAAGACCAGCGGCCAAGCGTATAAAACAGGTCTTCTTTCTTTTTGCCTATATACTGGTGCTCTGTAATATAAGTGCTGTCGCTGCTCAACTGCAGTGTAGTGACGATGCCCGGGCAATCGGCGCAGGGTAATGTGTCTTTGTATACGCCTTCCACTTCCTGCATGGTGATGGTATCGGCTTGTATGGTAGCAACTGCGGTACTGTCTGCCGTGGTTTTATTGGCTGTATCATTGTTACATGCCGCAAGCAGCATGAGTAGCAGGAAAAAGTTGGTGTGTAGTTTCATATCAGCATTGGTTATGATGGTGTAAAAGCCTGCATGCGTAACAAGCAGCGTGATGCACCTGCGGGTGAGGGATTGAAGCGGTTACCCCGGTGAGGCCGTCGCAGCCAGGCTTCTGTGCCGGAGTAATAGCGGAAAGCCCGACCCCTTGCGATAGCTTGGGGGCACCCCCTAAATATCTCTTAAATACTATTGCATGCAGGGCGGGACTTTTAAAAAAAACTTCAAATACAGTGCTGTTATTATTACCGCTTAAGTTTAACCTGGTATAAATCGTGCCGCCTGTCTTTAAGGTTGGTAACGCTGCCGTATTCGTGCAGTTCAACCAGCAGCGACAAATCTATATCACTCACAATTACCGTTTCGGTATTGGGGCTTGCCTCTGCCTTAATGCCGTTGATAGGAAAAGCGAAATCGCTGGGCGTAAACACGCCCGACTGAGCAAACTGCAAATCCATATTATGCACTTTGGGCAGGTTGCCCACATTGCCGGCAATAGCCACATAGCACTCGTTTTCAACCGCCCTTGCCTGGGAGCAAAAGCGAACACGGTTGTAGGCATTTTGGGTATCGGTTAAAAAAGGAACAAACAGAATTTGCATACCCTGGTCGGCCAGTATGCGGCCGAGTTCTGGAAACTCCACATCATAACAAATCAATACGCCCACTTTGCCCATATCCGTTTCAAACACTTTTATTTCGTTTCCGCCAACCATGCCCCATTCATATTCTTCAGAAGGTGTGGGATGAATTTTTCTGTAGAAATCTACTTTACCGTTGCGGTGAAGGAAGTAGGAAGTATTGTACAGGTTTCCGTCGGCCAGCTCGGGCATGCTGCCACCCACAATGTTTACGTTGTACGATAAAGCCATTTTAGACAGCTTTTCAACAATCTGGTCCGTAAACTGTGCCAGCTCTTTAATGGCTTCGTGGCCGGGCAGGTGATTGAAAGCGCCCATCAGCGGTGCATTAAAAAGCTCCGGCAGCACAACAAAATCGCTGTTGTAATCGCTAACGGCGTCTACAAAGTACTCCACATGTTCAATAAGGTCTTTAACCTTGTTGTAAGGGCGCATTTGCCATTGTACCAGGCCTATACGGCAAAAATCTTTTTTAACCTGTATAAAATTTTTCTGGGGCTCGTAAAATACATTGTACCAAACCAGCAGGGTAGCGTAGCCGCGGCTTTCCCTGTCTTCGGGCAAATAGTTTTGCAGTACCTTTTTTATCTGGAAGTCGTTGGCAATCTGAAAGCTCAGGGTAGGGTCATAAATTTCCCGCCGCTTTACTTTTTCAATGTATTCCTTGGGCGACATTTCGTCCGCGTACTTTTTATAATTGGGTATGCGCCCCCCTGCATAAATGGCCCGCAGGTTAAGCCTTTCACAAACGGTTTTGCGGGCATCGTACAAGCGCCGGGCCAGGCGCAGGCCACGATAGTCGGGATGAATAAACACTTCAATGCCGTAAAGCGTATCTCCGGCGGCGTCGTGCGTTTCAAAGCTGTAGCCGCCGGTTATTTCTTTATAATTGTGGTTGTCCCCAAACCTTCCATAGTTAACAATAATAGAAAGGGCGCAGCCCACCACTTTATTGTTAAGCGTAACGCATATTTGCCCCTCCGGAAACTTTTGTATCAGGTATTCTATTGATTTTTCGTGCCAGTATTGCCCGCCCATGCTGGCGTATGCACGTATCATGCTTTCTTTTAACTGCTTGTAATCGGGTATCGTAAGATTACGCACTTCTATTGTCTGGTGCTCCATAGCTGATGATTCTTTTGTAAGATAGCTTATTTATAGTTATGCCTGCTGGTGTGTAGGTCATAATCAGGGCAAGTGGGTGAGTGGTAAATGGCGAGAGGGGCGTATATCGAAGACACGTACATCCCACATCGTACATCCCACATCGTACATCCCACATCGTACATCCCACATCGTACATCCCACATCGTACATCTCCCAAGCTATCGCAAGGGGTCGGGCTTTCCGCTCATACTCCGGCACAAAGCCCTGCTGCGATGGCCTCACCGGGGTATCCGCTTCAATCCCTCACCCGAAGGTGCGGCACCTTCCTGTTTTTGCGGGCAGCAATCTTTTGTAAGGGCAATAAACAGCCTTATGCCCAAAAGATTATACATTGGGGTTCAAAAAAATCTGTTTAATTCGTACTACAACTTTAGCCTTGAAGCTTTCAATCATTATAGTTAATTACAACGTAAAATATTTCCTGGAGCAATGCCTCTGCTCCGTGCGGCAGGCTATTGATAACCTGCAGGCTGAAGTAATTGTGGTTGACAATGCTTCAACCGATGGCAGCATAAATTACCTGCAGCCGTTGTTCAGGTGGGTAAAATTTATCAACGCCGGCGGCAACCTGGGCTTTGGCAAAGCCAATAACCTGGGCCTGCAGCATGCCACCGGAGAGTATGTGCTGCTGCTAAACCCCGATACCATTATACCAGAAGACAGCCTTTACAAATGCCTGCAGTTTGTTGAAGCAAAACAAAATGCAGGCGCTGTAGGGGTACGCATGCTGGATGGCGGCGGTAATTTTTTACCCGAAAGCAAACGCTCTCTTCCAACGCCGCTCAGCTCTTTTTACAAGCTTAGCGGTATGGCTGCGCTGTTTCCAAAATCGGCGGTATTCAACCGTTATGCACTTGGCAACCTGAGCCAGTACAATAGCCATGAAGTGGATGTTGTTAGCGGCGCCTTCTTTTTATGCCGGCGTAATTTATTACAACAGTTACAAGGATTTGATGAAGACTTTTTTATGTATGGGGAAGATGTGGACTTAAGCTACCGCATCCGCCAGGCGGGTTATTGCAATCACTATTTTGCTGGAACAGCCATCATTCATTTTAAGGGTGAAAGCAGCAGCAAAGCCAGCGGTAAATATGTAAAAATGTTTTATGAAGCCATGGTGCTGTTTGTAAAAAAGCATTATCACAACAGGAACAAATGGCTTTTGAGCATAGCACTGCATACAGCGATTGGCGCCAGGGCTTTTTTATCATTTGTGGCTGCGCCTTTTAAAATGAGTAACAGTGAAAAACCAAACCTGCTGAATACCATATTTACAGGTGCGGAAGATGATGTTGAACATGCGAAAAGACAATTTCTTACACTCTTTCCCGATAAAAAAATTTCAGTAGTGCCCCCGGCAATGCTGCCAGCGGCAGAGGTAGCACAGGCAGAAGTTATTTTTTGCTTGGGAGAGTTAACGTATGCCGCTACAATTGATTTATTGCAACAAATAAAGCCCAGGAGCGTTAAGTGGTATGGCCACCGTTCATTCTCTATGACCGGCAGCCATAACAAAAACCTACGGGGTAATGTATACGTGTTAAGCACAGCCCCTTACCCTAAAGAGTAGGTATTCATTAATTAACGTAGCTTCGCAGTTAAATAATCATTGCTGTTATATGGCAATATTCGATATAAAACTCCCCAACTCAATTCTAAGAACACTGCGCCTGCCGCAGAACAGTGTAAGAAGGCAACAGTTAAGGGTGTTAAAAAGGCTCATCCGTAAGGCCCGGTTTACAGAATTTGGTCAAAAATACCGGTTCGACGAAATACTGATGAGCAAACACATTGGTAAAAAGTTCCAGGAGCTTGTTCCTGTGTACAACTACAACAAAATTTACGAAGAATGGTGGCACCGCACCCTGGAAGGAATACCAGACGTTTGCTGGCCGGGCAAAATTAAATTCTACGCCCTCAGCAGCGGTACCAGCGAAGCAGCCAGCAAGTATATACCCGTAACCAACGATTTGCTGCGCGGCAACCGGGTGGTAATGATAAAACAGTTACTAAGCCTGCGCACTTATACAGATATTCCCGTAAAATCCATTGGTAAAGGTTGGCTTATGCTGGGCGGAAGCACCCAGTTGCAAAAAAATGCCGGTTATTATGCCGGGGATTTAAGCGGTATAACTGCCAAAAAACAGCCATTCTGGTTTCAGCCGTTTTACAAGCCCGGCAAACGCATAGCACGTGAAAAAGACTGGAATAAAAAACTACAGGAAATAGTAGAACGTGCCCCCGAATGGGATATTGGTTTTATCGTGGGCGTACCGGCCTGGATTCAAATGTGCATGGAAATGATTATTGAGAAATACAAACTCAATAATATTCACGATATATGGCCCAACCTTGCATTTTTTGTGCACGGCGGTGTAAGTTTTGAGCCTTACAAAAAAGGCTTTGAACAATTACTGGGCAAGCCCATTACCTATATAGAAACCTACCTGGCCAGCGAAGGCTTTGTTGCTTACCAGGACAGGCAGCATGCCAAAGGTATGCGCCTGGTTACCCATGAGCATATCTTCCTGGAATTTGTTCCGTTTAATGATAAAAATTTTGATGCCAACGGAGACCTCGTGGCAAAGCCCGAAGTGCTCATGATCCACGAGGTGGAAGAAGGAAAAGACTATGCGATACTCCTAAGCACCAGCGCAGGTGCCTGGCGTTACCTTATTGGCGATACAGTACGTTTTGTGGATAAGGAACGCAATGAAATTGTTATTACTGGCCGCACCAAGCATTTTCTCAGCCTGGTTGGCGAGCACCTGAGTGTAGAAAATATGAACAAGGCCATTAAGCTGGCCGGTGAGGAAATGAATATCTGCATCCCCGAGTTTACAGTAGCAGGCGTACCTTATGGCAATTTTTTTGCCCACCACTGGTATGTGGCCTGCGATGATCACGTAAATGCCGAACAGTTACGCCTGAAAATTGACGAAAAACTCAAAGAACTTAATGACGACTACGCAGTAGAACGTAACAGCGCCTTAAAAGAAATTTTCCTGGATGTGCTTACTGAAGACAGGTTTATGGCTTTTATGGAAAGCAAGGGCAAAGTGGGGGGGCAGCACAAATTTCCCCGGGTATTAAAAGGTAAAATGCTGGAAGACTGGCAGCAGTTTCTTGCAAAACAACTGGTAAAAAGTTAGATTGTTCGGTTGTTCAAAGTTTGATGTTCAATGGTTTTACTTTTCCGCTACCGGTAGACTTAGTGTTGTGCCTGATCATTTTAGATACCGGCATCAGTTTTCATGGCATCGTCCCTTTGTCGCAATCCGTTCATCTGTAGTAAATATGGCATCTGCGGGCTGTGGTTTAACTGTTCTGCGGAAAATAAAACTTTTGTGGTGCAGCCTGAAAGGATTTTTGCAGGATGAACTAAGAACTATCGTTAAAAGCCCCCGCCATGATATAGCAGCGTGATGCAGCAATCTTACTTCCTGTCTGAATGGCCCAAACTCTTGCCCGGCGCTGCTTTACCCCGTACCAGTTGTTTCAATTCTTTCACATCCGGAAAATGGCCGGCTTCTTTTCGGTCAAATATTTTCTCATCGTTTAAGTAAATGCTGAAGCGGCCTGCTGTTTCTGAAGGCGCCAGCGTTACACCCTGCAGTTCTTCACTAAAAGTAGTTAACAGTTCCTGCGCCATGTAAGCGGCCCTTAACAACCAACCGCATTTAGGGCAGTATTCTATTTTTACCAATGGTTTCATAACTGTTGCAATAATCGGCAAATTCTGGTTGAAAAACTTACTTTTACAGGCTTAATTAAAGGGGATTTGACCGTATTTGCCAGGGCGGTAAAGATGGCATCAGCCTGCCGGATAAGGTGCAGGTTTTGCCTTGCAATGCTTAGGGGTGCAGGTTTTGTTGCCGCGTAAAGCGATGGCGTACAAGAGTGCGACGCAAGTAAAGCTTAATAGCAGTCCTGCTGCCGGGCTCATAAAAAAAATCCCTTAACCGAAAAACAGGAGAGGATAAGGTGCTGGATATTATACAGTTACTACCAGATAACATTGCCAACCAGATTGCGGCGGGCGAAGTGATACAACGGCCGGCCAGCGCTGTTAAAGAGTTGCTGGAAAACGCCGTGGATGCAGGCGCTACCGAGATAAGGCTGATTGTAAACGATGCGGGTAAAAGCCTGATACAGGTTATTGACAATGGCAAGGGCATGAGCGAAACAGATGCCCGCATGTGTTTTGAGCGCCACGCTACCAGTAAAATAAAAAATATTGACGACCTGTTTCATATACGCACCATGGGCTTTCGCGGCGAAGCGCTGGCTTCTATTGCCGCGGTGGCACAGGTAGAAGTAAAAACACGACGGCCACAGGATGAGCTGGGCACTTTTATTCAAATTGAAAACAGCGTTGTATTAAAGCAGGAACCATGCGCCTGCCCGGCAGGAACCAGCATTTGCATGAAAAACCTGTTCTTCAGCGTACCGGCCCGCAGGAATTTTTTAAAAAGCAACGCTTCTGAAATGCGGCATATTGTGGATGAGTTTATTCATGTGGCCATGGCATTTCCACAACTGTTTTTTTCTCTTACCAGTAACGGGCAGCAATTGTTTCACCTGGAAGCAGGCAACCTGAAGCAGCGGGTATTGCAGGTATTGGGCAGCCAGTACAGCAGTAAGCTGGTACAGGTAAAAGAAGAAACGGATTATATGAACATCTATGGTTTTGTGGGCAAGCCCGATGCCGCCCGTAAAACCCGTGGCGAACAGTATTTTTTTGTCAATAACCGTTACATACGCAGCGCTTACCTTAACCATGCGGTAGGCAGCGCTTTTGCTGACCTCATCAGCAAAGACAGCTTTCCGCTTTATGTGCTGTACATAGACCTGGACCCCGCGCAGGTAGACATAAACGTGCATCCTACCAAACAGGAGATAAAATTTGAAGACGAGAAAATTGTGTATGCTTTTGTACAGGCTGCCGTTAAGCATGCGCTGGCACAGTTCAGCATAGCGCCATCGCTCGATTTTACACTGAATGCCGATATACAACAGTTAGACGCGGTAAACAAGCCTTTTACCGAACAGCGCAAAGAAACCCTGAGCGGCTCGCAGTTGTTTAAAACATTTACGCAAAGCCACCAGGCCCACAAGATTGAGCCCGACGAAAAAAGTGAGCTGAAGCACTGGAAAGAATTTTTTACAGCACCCAAAACAGAAGATATCTCCATAGCCTTAACACAACCGGAGGGGGAAAGCAATACCGGGTTTTCACTCTATGATAAACCGGCGGCCCATCAATTGGCCGAGGATACATTGCTGCTGCAACTGCATACTACTTACATAATAGCGGCTACACAGAGCGGCTTTTTGCTGGTACACCAACAGCTAAGCCATGAGCGCATTTTATACGAACGTTACAGTACTGCCATACATGGAAGGCAGGTAGCAACGCAGCGCAGCCTTTTTCCGGTTACACTAACGCTTTCTCCGCCAGACGCGGTTTTATTATCGGAGCTGCTGCCAGACCTTGCGGCACTTGGTTACCTGGTGGAGCCTTTTGGAAAAGACAGTTTTGTGATACAGGGTACTCCCGCAGACTTGCCGCAGGGTAACGAAAAGCATTCTATAGAACTGCTGATTGAGCAATTTAAACACTTTAGCAGCGATGTAAAGTTCAGCAGAAGGGAAAAGCTGGTGCGCTGCCTCTCCCGGCAGCAGGCCATCAAAGCAGGCCAGCAACTAACCCAGCAGGAAATGCGCAGCCTTGTGGAAGAACTGTTTACCTGCAATACACCCAACATTACCCCTACAGGCAGCCCTACCTATATAGAGTTTAAAGAAGACTATCTTGACAGGATGTTCGGGCGGTAAAACATCTAACATCTACTCTCATCCATCCAGCAAAAAGCAAAACACTTCTTTAGGCCCATGTACGCCCACAACCAGTGTTTTTTCAATATCGGCTGTGCGGCTGGGCCCAGTGGCAAATGTAATAAGCGAAGGCAGGTTTTCGGGGCTGGCTTTAATACCGGAAAGCGCATCTTTTAAGTCGTACACCAACTGGTGGCTATAGGCAATACAGATATGTACCGGGGCATAAACACTGGCTGTTCTGCCATTGTTCAAAGCGCTGCTTAAAACAATGCTGCCCGTACGTGCTACCAGGTTTTCGCAACTGGTAACGGATGCATCGCAATTGGCCAGGTCTGTAGTAAAAGTTACCGATAGCCCTGCCTGCCGAAGCTTTTGTAACAGCGCAGGTTCGGTACAATAAATCTTGTTCCATTTACGCATGCTGAAAAGCTGGTTAAGCTGTTGAAGCAATTCCTGCTCATGCATACAAAAAGAAAAGCGCCCCAACAGTTTGCTGAAGTTTTCCGCAAATTCCACTTCCGGCTCCTGTTGTTGCGGCTGAAAAACACTATTGTTCCCTTCGCTTTCCGGAAATGGAACAGGCACCGGGTTCGCCAGTGCCTGTCTTATTTTTTTCAGGATATTCTCCCTTGCTTTAGAAATCATTTTCTCGTCACTTTTAGTGAGGTGCCTTGATTCCGCTGTCGTAAGGTGGAACCCCTTCGCTAACAGAACCATCATGATGTTTTTCCGCTCCGTCATCGCCATTTTCTACATCCAGCAATTTCTTTTCTTCATAAGGGCGTTTACCTATCAGCGTTTCTACGTCACTCTGGAAAAGCACTTCTTTTACCAGTAATTCCTTAGCCAGTTTTTCCACTTCAGGCTTACGTTGTGTTAACAATGCCTTTGTTCTTTCGTAGGCATTATCAATCAGCTTACGCACTTCCTCATCAATCATTTTCCCGGTTTCCTCGCTATAAGGCTTGGTAAACATATTTTCCTGGGAAGGATCGTAAAAGCTTATGTTTCCAACTTTGTCATTCATACCATATACCGTAACCATCGCATAAGCCATACGGGTAATTTGCTGTAAGTCGTTAGATGCGCCGGTAGATATTTTGCCAAAGAAAATATCTTCACTGGCACGGCCACCAAGCGTCATGCAAATCTGGTCCAGCAACTGGTCTGTATTGTAAAGGTATTGTTCTTTAGGCGTGTATTGCGCATAGCCCAAAGCCGCGGTACCCCTTGGAACAATGGTTACTTTAAGCAGCGGGTAAGCATGCTCCAGGAACCAGCCGCAAATGGCGTGGCCAGCTTCGTGGTAAGCGATAATTTCTTTCTCTTCCGGCAATATGATCTTGTTCTTCTTTTCAAGGCCGCCTATTACGCGGTCTATCGCATCCTGGAAGTCGCTCATATCTACCGCATCCTTGTTTTTACGTGCGGCAATAAGGGCGGCTTCATTACAAACGTTGGCTATGTCGGCGCCGGCAAAACCGGGCGTCTGTTCAGCCAGTTTATGAATATCCAGCTTCTGGGAAATCTTAATAGGTTTCAGGTGAACCTTCAAAATAGCTTCGCGGCCTTTTACATCCGGCTTGTCAATAGTTATCTGCCTGTCAAAGCGGCCCGGGCGCAGCAGGGCGGTGTCAAGTACATCCGGCCTGTTGGTAGCGGCCAGTATAATGATGCCTGCATCGCCGGCAAAACCATCCATTTCAACCAGCAACTGGTTAAGGGTGTTTTCCCTTTCATCATTGCTCATGATGGCATTGCGGCCACGGGCACGGCCTATTGCGTCAATTTCATCTATGAATATAATACAAGGCGATTTTTCCCTTGCCTGCTTAAACAAGTCCCTAACGCGGCTGGCGCCCACACCAACAAACAGTTCCACAAAATCACTGCCGCTCATACTGAAGAAAGGCACCTGGGCTTCACCGGCCATGGCTTTGGCCAGCAGGGTTTTACCAGTTCCCGGAGGGCCTACCAGTAAGGCGCCCTTGGGTATCTTGCCGCCCAGTGCGGTATATTTTTTTGGATTTTTTAAGAAGTCAACTATTTCCATCACTTCCACCTTTGCTTCATCAAGGCCGGCAACATCTGCAAAAGTGATGTTTACTTTGGTGCCCTTATCAAACAGGGTAGCTCTTGATTTACCGATGTTAAAGATGCCGCCGGGGCCACCACCGCCCGGGCCGCCACCGCCTACTTTGCGCATCAGCAGCACAAACAGGCCAACAAATAAGAGTATGGAAATCAAAGTTTGAGATACGGGGCCGAGCCATTCAGGGTCATCCTCCACATTTACGGAGACGGTATCAAGGCCTTTGGATTTGGTGAAATTATTCAGGTTTTCCTCAAACTTTTCCGCTGAAGCTACTTTAAATTCAAACTGCGGACCCTTGACATGTTTGCTAAGTTCCACAGAGCTTTTGAACTTTTGCAGGTAAAAACTTTTTGTTTTAAGGCTGTCTTCCTTAATATACACTTTTACCAAAAACTTATTGCGCACCAGGTCAAGCTTTTCCACATCACCCTGCTGCACCATCTTTTCAAAGACCTCTTTTTCATTGGTTTTAGCAATGTCCACCGCTTTCATGTTGAATACATTGTATCCAATTAAAATCACGGCTATTAAAGCATATATCCAGTAAATGCTGAAACGCGGGCCTTTTCTCTGGCCTTTGTCCTCGTTATTACCATTGCCCCTGTCTAAAAAATTCGGTCGGTTTTTTTTATCTTCCTGTGCCATACGGTCGTTACTTCGCTGAAATTGTATTAAATATTTGTTTTAAAAGGTGGTAGTAAGAATGTTAAAGGGGTGTACCCTGTCAGCATCTCTTTGTAATCCACTGTATTTTTTATAAGTCATGGCCCGTTGCTTCCGCATCGCTCCACATTTCTTCCAATTTGTAAAATTTGCGGGTTTCCGGCTGCATTACATGCACCACCACGTTTACATAGTCAATCAATACCCATTGCAGCGCATGAAATCCTTCATGTTTATATGGGCTTTCGCCGCATTCTTCCTTTACCATCAATTCTACAAAATCGCTAATTGCTTTTACCTGTGTATTGGTGGTTGCCTGGCAAATAACAAAAAAGTCAGCCACAGCTTCGGGAATCTTCCGCAAATCCAGCGAAATGATGTTCTCCGCTTTTTTGTCCTGTATTGCTTTGATGATTGTTTTGAATATCCTTGAGTTCCTGGTAAGCTTTGTTACACTTGTTTTTTTGCGTGCAGCTAAAACAGATAATGGTGCCAAAAATAAACTTGTTTTAATGAATAAATAAAAACCTGTACCTACCCCAACCGCGTGTTATGCTGGCATTTCGCGGCTCTTCCCGGTTCAGTTTAACCAGCGGTACATGTACGGCAAAGCATTATTCTTGCCGGCTAACGTTCAAATGTACTTCGCATTGCGGGGTTTTCACCTGATAATTACAGATTTTAAGTTTTTTTGTTTGAAAGCGGTAGCAGAAGATGATAACCGTTAAAAATGTATAAACCTAAACTGCGCCTATCTTCGTCAAAAATAATGATTCTTGGTGTACACTTCCTTAATTCCTGCAACGGGCCAGCCATTCATAGAATTAACTGAAACAGACAGCACCAACAACTATGCCATGGCACTGCTTAAAAACGGTGAAACTCAACATGGTACAGCGGTTTTCGCACATCACCAAACAGCGGGAAAAGGGCAGCGCGGCAGGGCATGGAATGATGCGGCAGGGCACAATATTGCGCTGTCTGTTATACTGAGTTGCAGGCATTTACCGGTTTCCTCCCAATTTGCGTTAAGCATGGCTGTAGCCCTTGCGGCGCATGATTTTTTAACCGGTTATGCTGTTAGCGATGTGAAAATTAAATGGCCCAATGATATTTACTGGCGTGACAGAAAGGCAGCAGGCATATTGATAGAAAACAGCATTCATGGCAGTAACTGGCAATGGGCAGTTGCCGGTATTGGCGTAAATATTAACCAAACCAGTTTTGGAGCCATGCTTGCAAAAGCCGTTTCCCTTAAACAAATTACAGGCAAAACTTACGACACCGCTGAATTGGCCCAACAGCTCGCCAGCCATATATTTCAATATTTTCAGCAGGTGATGCCCGCTAATATTGCCAAACTGCTGGCCGGCTATAATAACCAACTGTACCGCAGAAATGAAATAGTTACCCTAAAACAAAATGGGGCACCGTTCACCTGTAAAATAGATGCTGTTGACGAAGCCGGCCGGTTGCATGTTGCCGGCGGCCCCAGGCCTTATTTCAACTTTGGGGAAGTTGAATGGGTAATACCGTAACAGCCTTTTTGGGGCTTTCGGCGCAGGGATATTTGTTGAAGCTGCGGTTCCGGCTTTTCACTCCAACTCCGCCGCAATACCGGCCGCGCAAGGCTTCAGCGGGGTTTCCGTTTCAATCCGGCAGCCATTCACCTGCGGAATTTCTCTTCAGCAGGCGCACACAGTAAAGGATTACACTGGCCATCAAGCCATGCAGCTTTTATTACTGTTCAATGCCCTTTCTTCAATAAATATTCAACAGCTAACACTTGTTATGAAAGTTTATCCCATTATCTTCGGGGCCGTTTAAAAAAATGATGTCTTCATTCAGCCATATTACTCCTGCTTCAGCTTCGGCAGCTTTTACTGCCACCACCACTACCATTATTACAACCCTGTAAGGGGTTAAGCATTATCATATTACCACGGCTGCCGGGTTCTACGGCAAGAAAGAAAAGAAAAATCTATTTTCATTCGCATAAATGTCGCCCAAAGAACAGGAAGTACAAGTGAGTGACACAACGAAGTCTCATTGAAATACCGGGCGCTGGTCCCCAAAAAACCAGAAAGAAAAATAAAGCAACGGAACTATGAAAGTTTTAAAATTCGGCGGCTCATCTGTAGCCAATGCCGTTAATATACAAAAGGTAGTAAGCATAGTAAAAAATGGCGGAGAGCCCCAGGTGGTGGTGGTTAGCGCACTGGGTGGCGTTACAGACCTGCTGATTAGTGCCGGCACCCTTGCCGAAAAAGCGGATGAAGCTTACCGCGATGTACTGAAAGAACTGGAACTGAAACACCTGGACGCGGCCCGGGAACTGTTGCCCGTTACGCACCAAAGCAGTTGCCTGAGCATGATAAAACAACAGTTTAATGAGTTGGAAGAAATATGCAGCAGCATATTTTACCTGAAGGAGCTATCGCCCCGCACCCGTGACCGCGTTATCAGTTTTGGTGAACTGCTGTCTTCCAAAATTATCTCCGCTTATATGCAAAGCCAGGGCATAGACCATGAGTGGCTCGATAGCCGCAAGCTTATCAAGACCAACAACAACTATGGCTTTGCCGCAGTTAACTTTAGCATTACCAACGATCTTATTTCTTATGCTGTAGCGGCAGCACATAAAAAAGTGTACCTGGCGCCAGGCTTTATTGCCAGCGAAGAGCATGGCAATACCACTACGCTTGGCAGGGGCGGTTCTGACTATACCGCCGCCATTTTTGCCGCGGCTGTAAACGCATCTTCGCTGGAAATATGGACAGACGTTACCGGCATGATGACCGCGGACCCACGCTGGGTGCCCAATGCCAAAACCATAGCCCGCACCAGCTACCAGGAGGCGATGGAACTGTCGCATTTTGGCGCTAAAGTTATTTACCCGCCTACCATACAGCCCGTAATGCAGAAAAGCATACCCACCTGGATAAAGAACACGTTTGAACCGCAAGCCGCCGGCACTGTAATAGAGCAGGCTTCATCAGCGCTTACAGATAGCGGCCACGAGATCATCACCGGCATATCCAGTATTAACAGTATTGCTCTGCTTAGCCTGGAAGGCAGCGGCATGGTGGGCATACCCGGCTTTTCCAAAAGGCTTTTTGAAGCGTTGGCCAGCGAAAAAATAAACGTAATACTCATTACGCAAAGCTCATCGGAGCACTCCATTTGCGTGGCAGTAAACGCAGCGGATGCAGATAAAGCCAAACTTACCGTTGATGCGGCTTTTGAAACTGAAATTCACCAGGGCCGTGTGGAGCCGTTAAAGGTAGAACAGGGCCATGCCATAGTAGCATTGGTAGGCGATAAAATGAAAAGCCACCCGGGTATAAGCGGCCGTATGTTTGGTGCATTGGGCCGCAACGGTATTAATATCCGCGCTATAGCCCAGGGCTCTTCTGAAAGAAACATTTCTGCGGTTATTTCTGCGGCTGATGTAAAGAAGGGCGTTAACGTACTGCACGAAGCTTTCTTTGAATCGGTTTACAAGCAATTGAACATATTCATTGTAGGCGCCGGCAACGTGGGCAGCAAACTGCTTGACCAGCTTAAGCAGCAAAAAGATTTTCTGCTGGAGCACCTTAACCTGCAGGTACGTGTTACCGGCATAGCTACCAGCAAAAAAATGCTGTTTGTTGATAACGGTAATGAGATAGACCTAAGCAACTGGAAAGATGCGCTTAACAATGCTCAGCCTATGCAGTTAGACGCGTTTGTACAAACGGTGATTGATAAAAACCTGCGCAACTCTGTTTTTGTAGATATTACAGCCGATGCCGGCGTAGCAACTGTTTATAGCAGGCTGCTGGCCAAAACAGTGTCTGTTGTTGCGTGTAACAAAATAGCGGCTTCTTCATCTTATAAAAATTACAGCCAGCTAAAATCACTTGCCAAAGAATTTAATGCCCAATTTTTATTTGAAACCAATGTAGGCGCAGGCCTGCCTGTAATAGGAACACTAAATGACCTGAGAAGAAGTGGCGATAAGGTAAACAAGATTCAGGCTGTACTTTCCGGTACGCTAAACTTTGTGTTTAATAATTACGATGGAAGCCAGCCTTTTGCAGACGTAGTGAAACAGGCACAGGATGAAGGCTATACCGAACCAGATCCGCGTCTTGACCTGGGCGGCACCGATGTTATGCGCAAAATTATGATCCTTGCCCGCGAAGCCGGCGAAACCATAGAAATGGAAGACATCAGCAACAATGCCTTTTTACCGGCCAGTTGTTTTGATGGCAGCGTAGAAGATTTTTACAAAGAAATGGCCCGCCAGGAAGATCATTTTAAAGCACTGTATAAGGAAGCCGCGGCCAAAAGCTGTAAGCTTAAATTTGTTGCGCAGTATCAAAATGGCAAGGCATCCGTAGGGTTGCAACATATACCGGCCGATTCTGATTTTTATCACCTGTACGGTAAGGATAACATTGTGTTGTTTTATACGCAGCGTTACCCGGAACAGCCGTTGGTAGTAAAAGGCGCCGGCGCCGGTGCGGATGTTACCGCCAGCGGCGTGTTTGCGGATATCATCAGGGTTTCGGGAGTGTAACGGGGTGGCACAAACTAAAATCAAACTTAAGAACAGGATATAATGCTTACACTAATCAACAGGAACAGGTTTTTTTATGCGCCTTTGGAAAGCGGGGCGGCAGCAAGGGTCCGTCCACCCGGCACTGTGGCAAACGTTGTATGCGGTTTTGACATTTTGGGCTTTGCTTTAAACGAACCCTGCGATGAAATGATTGTGGAATTAAGCGACGAGCCGGGCATACAAATTATCAATAAAGACGATTATGATCTGCCTACCATTGCTGAAAAAAACGTCAGCGGGGCTGCACTGCTGGCATTGCTGGAAGACAGTCCTGATGTAAAAGGGCTTAAACTTACCAGTACCAAGAATATTAAGCCGGGCAGCGGCATTGGCTCCAGCGCGGCCAGCGCTGCGGGTGTTGTGGTAGCGGCCAATCATTTACTGGGCAACCGTTTTTCTAAAGAAGACCTGGTACGTTTTGCCATGTTTGGCGAAAAAGTGGCCAGCGGTGTTAAGCATGCAGACAATATTGCTCCCTGTATTTACGGCGGCGTTACATTAATACGTTCTATACACCCGCTGGATATTGTAAGCATCGAAGCGCCGCCCTTGCATGTTACTGTCGTTCATCCGCAAATTGAGGTACGTACCGCCGATGCCCGGCAAATACTAAAACACCAGGTAGCGCTGAAAGATGCCATTAAGCAGTGGGGTAACATTGCGGGCCTTGTTGCCGGATTTATAAAGGGCGACTACGATTTAATTGGCCGTTCACTGGAAGATGTAATTATAGAACCGGTACGCAGCATTCTGATCCCCGGGTTTGACGAAGTAAAGAAAAAGAGTAAAGAAGCCGGTGCGTTGGGTGGCGGCATTAGTGGAAGCGGGCCTTCTATTTTTATGTTGAGTAAAGACGCCGGTACGGCACAGGATGTAGCCGTTGCCATGAAAGAAGTTTTTACCAGGATAGGTATTGACTTTCATGTGCATATAAGCACCATAAAAACCAGTCCGCTTTCAGCGGAATTTGTGTAGGATTTTTATGGGCCCGGCAGTAGAACATCAATTTAGCTGCCGTTGCGTCGCACTCTTGTACGTCCTGGCCATTATTCGGCTTTTCCCGCAGGATAGCCTTGTTTCTGCCGCCGGAGGCGCCAGAAACCTTTGAGGAGCAGTTTGCAAAGCTGGTTCTGCGCAACTACATATTCTGTAAATGCAGAAATCTAACCGGGTCTGAAAAGCCGCCCAATGAACCGAACGACGAAGTGATTGCGACGCAAGGAAGTCGCCATGAAATACCACAGTTGGTATCCAAACAAATGTTATGAAAGCCACCGATTGACCATTCACTATTCACCACTGACCATTCACCACATGAACTACTATAGCCTCAACAACCAGTCACCAAAAGTAAACTTCGCACAAGCAGCCGTTAAAGGGCAGGCGCCAGATAAGGGATTGTACTTTCCTGAGAACGTACCTGCACTGCCAAAGGATTTCATACAGCGTATCCGTTCGCTCAGCAAAGAAGAAATTGGCGTTACCGTGATGAAGCCATATGTAGGAGAAAGCATACCCGGAGAGGTATTGCAAGGTATTGTTGCTGAAACGGTGAACTTCGATTTTCCACTGGTGCAGGTAGATGAGAATGCATATGCACTGGAACTGTTTCATGGCCCTACCCTGGCCTTTAAAGATGTGGGCGCCAGGTTTATGAGCCGCTGCCTGGGTTATTTTAACCGCGATAGTGATAAGCACACCACGGTGCTTGTAGCCACATCCGGCGACACTGGCGGCGCTGTTGCCAATGGCTTTTTAGGTGTGGAAGGCGTGGATGTGGTGATACTTTATCCATCCGGCAAAGTAAGCCCCGTGCAGGAACTGCAACTTACAACGCTTGGCCAAAACATAGCCGCCGTTGAAGTAGCCGGCAGTTTTGATGATTGCCAGGCAATGGTAAAGCAAGCCTTTATGGATGCTGATCTGAATAGTAAACTACAGCTTACATCTGCCAATTCCATTAATGTGGCCAGGTGGCTGCCCCAGCAATTGTATTATTTCTACGCATACCAGCAATGGCAACATGAGCAACCACCGGTTATCTGCGTGCCCAGCGGCAATTTTGGTAATATCTGTGCAGGCATACTGGCTTATGTATCCGGGTTGCCGGTAAAACATTTTATTGCTGCCTGCAATACCAACGATGTTGTTCCCCGTTTTTTACAAACCGGCGATTATGAACCTAAACCGGCAGTAGCCACTATCTCCAACGCCATGGATGTAGGCAACCCCAGCAATTTTGTGCGCATTATGGAACTGTTTCACCAGCAGTTGGGCGACATTAAAAGCATACTTACCAGTTACAGCATAAGCGATGCCGCTACCAAAGCCACCATTAGCGAAGTGTATAAAAAGCACCGGTACACGTTGGACCCCCATGGCGCGGTGGGCTATTATGCGCTACATAAATACCTGGCCGATAACAACGAAAAAGGCATTTTCCTGGAAACAGCACACCCGGTTAAGTTTCCGGAAACAGTGGAAGAATCTACCGGCAGCAAAATTGAATTTCCGCACAGCGTTCAGTATTTGCTGGGCAAACAGAAAGAAAGTGTTTTGATGGAACCTTCTTTCGGGCGACTGAAAGAATGGTTGATGGCCAGGTAGCGGTATGCGCCCGGCCGTTCAAAAAAATAATTATCGAATTGCCCAGGCAATTACTGCATAAGCTATTTGCAGATAAAATACTACCCTTTACAGACAAGAGCTATTTGTACGGCCATTTTAACGAAATCACTTGCGTTGCGCCAAATAATTTGGGCGCAAAATTTTACACATGCATAAAACGAGTTCTTATTTGTTAGCGCTGGCAGCGGTATGTATTGGCGTGTCGTGCAATAAATCGTCAGACAGCAGCAGCGATGAAGAAAGCGGTAACTGGATAAAGCGCTCCTCATTCGGCGGCGCACAAAGAACCGAAGCCGCTTCCTTTGTTATAGGCGATACGGCTTATGTGGGCACAGGCTATGATGGTGAAAACAGGCTGAAAGATTTTTGGTTGTATAATGCTGATGGCAATACATGGCAGCAGCGGGCAGTGTTCAGGGGCACTGCGAGAAATTCAGCGGTTGGTTTCTCAGCCAATGGCAAAGGTTATATAGCCACGGGTTACGATGGTGTTAACAAACTGAAAGATGTATGGCGTTACGATCCATCTTCTAATTCCTGGGACCAGATGAATGATTTTGCAGGCTCTGCCCGTTATGATGCGGCGGCTTTTTCTATAGCAGACAAAGGATATATTACAACAGGCTACGCTGACCTTGAAACGGGTGGCAGCGGCAATGTAAAAGATTGCTGGCAATACAACCCCGGCAGTGATAGCTGGACAGAAAAGAACAACTTTGGGGGCGACAAGCGCAACTCTGCCGTGGTATTCGTTTACCAGGACAAAGCCTACCTGTGCACAGGCACTGCCAGCAGCACGCTTAATGATTTTTACGCTTACGACCCCTCAACAGATACATGGACGGAAAAAAGAAAGATAGCCAACATATCGGATGAATCTTACGATGACGACTACAGCGATATTATCCGCAGCAATGCTGTTGCTTTTACATTGGGAGATTATGCTTACATAAGCACCGGTACCAATGGCAGCAACACTACCAAAACCTGGCGTTACCATTTTGCAGATGATACCTGGAGCAGGAAAACACCCTTCGAAGGTTCATCCCGCGGTGGCGCTGTAGCCTTTGTGGTAAAGAACAGGGCTTTTGTAACCATGGGCAGCAGTGGCAGCTCTTACTTTGATGACATATGGGAATTTAACCCCGACCAAACGCAGAATGATGATGATAACTAAGGCGCTGAAATGTGCTGTTGTATGCACTGTAATATTGTTCTTTTCCTGCGACGGCGAACAACAACAGACCGATAAGGCTAAGAACGATGACAAGTTGCCCGTAACAGCTATCGCCATACCTGTAAATGATGGCTGGGGCTACGAAATTTATGTAGATAACCAACCTTTTATCAAGCAGGAAACTATACCGGCGGCGGAAGGTTTTCAAACTTTTAAAAGCCGTGAAGATGCATTGAGGATAGCGAAGTTGGTGATGGCAAAAATGAAGGAAGGAAAGAAATTTCCGGCTGTGACGATGGAAGAACTGCAGCAGGCTAAAATTGCTATGAATTCAGCAACTTCAGGGATACTTAAACAATAACTGTACATGCCCCGTTAAATGAGAAGCGCTTTACCAGAAAACCGGTAAGGCGCTTTTTATTTGGTAACACGCTGAAAGCTACAGGTGAAATAAGCAGCGTGTTACACCAGCGGGTGAGGGATTGCAGCGGTTACCCCGCTGAAGCCTTCGCAGCCTGGCCTTGTGGCGGAGTAATAGCACAAGCGAGGAAAAGCAACTAAATGTTGCTTTAACGAAGGTTGCGAACGCAGTTCTGCCCGACCCCTTGCGATAGCTTGGGGGCACCCCCTAAAAAGGTTTACTGTATAATCAACCAGTAGTTGCTGTACGTAAAGGCGCCCACAAGGTATTAATACGCATTAAAACTTAAATGCCTTACCAACTCTTCGGGCAACCTGGGCAGTTTTTTTCGTTCGATAAGATAGGTGGAAAGAGCCGACAAATCGCGGTAAATATAATGACGGCTTAAAGCACCTTCCAGGTAACCTGCGCCGCTGGTATTACCAGTGCCTACCCGCATACCAATCATGCGCCGAACCATAATTAAGTGCTTGTGGCGCCAATTGCTTAGCAGGTGGTCTGTTTCTATCAATGCATCCAGCAATTGGTAAGAGGTTTGAAATACCGGAAAATCACGGTACAGCATAATGAACAAGGCTGCCCTTACGGCACCGGCAGAAAATGAGGAACGCAGGTTATCCAGGTGCTCTTGCGGGTAACCGGCCGTATTTTTTTCCAGCAGGGTATAAGCAAAGTCATGTATTTTACCTGCTTCACGTTCCGTTAACCCGGATTTGTATATCGCAAAATAATCGTTCCAGAAAGGGTGTGCAGTAACAGCTTCAGCATGGCTGTTGTAATTGTGCCAGAAACGCATGTCAAAATAAGGCATCCGCTCCAGCCAGTTATTTACCAGTTGCAACAGGTTGGTTTTGCTTTCTGTTTCGGTAATGGTTTGATAATCCTGCTGCGTAAAGCCGCCTTCGTTAGTACGTTTGTAGTAATCGTAATGGTGCCGTTTATCCATGCGCAGCCCCAGGCGGGCTTCAATAAGCCTGAACTGCATGCTTTGAAAACCGGAAGAAGGAATAAGCAGGTTGCGGAATTCAAGAAAATCCAGCGGCGTCATGGTATCCAGTATATCCACCTGTTGGTTAAGTAAACCCAGAATGCGTGTTACCCGCTGCAGCCGGTGCCTTACCAGGTTAAGGTCTTCGGAGTTATCGTTGATGGTATCTTTACTGAAAACCTGCATCGCGTAATCCAACTCAAACAATACCTGCTTAAACCACAGTTCGTAAGCCTGGTGAATAACAATAAAAAGCATTTCATCGTGGGCTGGCTGGTTGCCGGGCTGGAAGCTTACCGGTTGCTGGGCGGTTAAAACTTTGTTCAATTGCAGGTAACTACCATAGTAAAGCGCATCGTTTTTCATTTGGACCAAATTGTAGCTGCAAATAAACGATTAATCTTTTAGGTAATGGGAAGGCTGAGGCAGGCATTACCATCACACAGAGGTGTACAAACGCCGCTGCAAACTATTTTTGATTTAACATTTCCGAAACTCTTCGTAATTAGAAAAACTTTTCTACATTTGAACTACTAAACTTTTCGTACAATAAAAATTTACATCATGAATAACTGGATGAAATCTTCGGCCCTGTTGCTGGCGATGGGTATGCTGGCAGGCGCAGCAACCGCGCAGGAAAAAACAATAGAAAAAGAAAAAAATACGAAGAAGAAAAAAAGCGAGACCATTGTAATACGCAAAAAGGGTGAAGCCAAAGAGAAATACACCATTGTAGTAGATGGCGATAAAGTTACCATTAACGGCAAGCCTGTTGAAGACTTTAAAGGAGAAGACCTGGATGTATCTGTAAATGAAAACGCTTTTTGGTTTAACGAAAAACCTTTTAAGCTGGCTACACCGTTAGCCCCCCATGGCGGTTTAAAAATGTTTGGCTCAGACGACTTGATGGGTAACAAGGCTTTTTTGGGTGTAGTAACCGATAAGGTAGAAGATGGCGCCAAAATAACTGAAGTAACCAAAGAGAGTGCTGCTGAAAAAGCCGGCCTTAAAGAAGGCGATATTATTACCAAAATTGGCGATAACAAAATAGACGGCCCCGGCGAATTGTTTGAAGCCATTGGCAAATACAAACCGGAAGAAAAGGTAACGGTTACTTATAAAAGAGACGGAAAGGATAATACCGCTACGGCCATACTGGGCAAATCTAAAAACAGGGTGAAAAACTTTCATTTTGAGGGAGATGACTTTGCTTTTGCGCCGCCTGCTATGGACATGAACCATTTTTGGAGCCGCAAACCCCGCCTGGGCGTGCAGATACAGGATACGGAAGACGGTAAGGGCGTAAAAATTTTAGACGTGGATGAAGAAACCCCTGCAGCCAAAGCCGGCCTTAAGGAAGATGATGTAATAACAGATATAAACGGCAAAGCCATAGGCAGTGTTGACGAACTGAAAGCCAGCATGAAGGAACTGAAAGAAGGCGATGTGTTTAAAATTGGCTACAAGCGTAATAACCAGGCCCAGGTGGTAGAGGTAAAAATTCCGAAGAAGTTGAAAACCACTGATCTCTAAAGTTTGAGTATTTAGTAGTTTTTCTCATAAAAGTGCAACCGCTGTTTCTACAGCGGTTTTTTCTTTTTTAGATTATTAACCTTATGCCGCCTGCAAACGCCCGGCTGCCATGTTACAAAGAAATGGGAATGCTTACTTTGGTTTTTTCCCAAAGAATGTTCAGGTTGCCGGTTTTAGGGTTGCCGTTATCAAAGTAAATGGTTAAGGCATCTACATCGTCGGCGTTTTTTTGAACAGGCACTTCAACACGCAGGGCATCCTTTCTCTCGTTATAAGCCAGGCCCCACACATAGTTGTCGTTGTTTAAAATAACCGTCCACTTATTTTCCTGGCAAATGGCAAACATGGTATAGCGGCCTTTGGCAATAGGTTTGCCACCGAATTTAACCGGTTTAAAAAACTCTATTTCTGTAGCTTCATTAGCGCCCATGCGCCATATTTCGCCGTATTTAACAATGCCGTCAAAAATGGTGCGGCCATTTTTTTGCGGCCTGCTGTAAATAACCCTGGCCACCGGAAGGTCTTTTACAGATCCGTTCATTTTAAGTATAGGATAACCGGGTGGGTAATAGCTCACATCCAGGGGGCTTTTATCAACATCGGTAGGTTTTTGCTGGGCAACGGCGGTAAGAACAAGCAGGGATAAAATAAGGCTACAGTAGATTTTCATTCAGGAATTTTTTGCAAATATATCCATGCAAATTACAAGCCGAAAGAAGCAAGGCTTGCCAGCACATAATTTTTTACCTGCGGAAAAAAACTGTTATAGCAGGCCTGCAGTTCATCATATTCCTTTAAAAACGCGTCAAAGGCGCCTGCGCTTTCATTAAGGTAAGCGGCCCTGCGCACCACACCTTCAAAACTGTTGCTGATGGCCCAGGTAAACTGGTAATTGTACAGCCAGTTTTGCTGGCGCATATAAGGGAACATACTGGCAAAACGCTGTGGCATAACGGGCTGGTAAGGCGCCAGTGTATGATAAGTGCTATGCGAAAAATTAAGCAGGTCTTCCCCGCTGTTGAAAATGCCGGCATCTTTAGCCAAAAAATGGTCGTAAGCAACATCCACAAAGGCGCCTGCATATAAACCTACAGAAGCTTTAAAAACTTCTTTTGCCCTGGCCGTAGCGTCATGGTTGTCAGTAAAAGTGTCAATCATGCGGTGCAGCATAATGCCTTGCTGTACCGCCTCCGTATAGTCGAATTTCTTGTTGCCCTTTACATAATCGCTAATCATGTTGCCGGCCAGTATATCCGGGTGCCCAAAAGAAAGATATGCATGTGCCAGATAATTCATGAGATGGTTACCTGCTTTATTTTAATGCTTGCTTCATCGTAAAACGTGGTAACGGTTGTCAATGTACAATTTTAATTTGCGCAATACATGTTAATCCTTTGGCACCCGCATCCCCTAAAGGAGCGTTTGGCCCCCATCCCCTAAAGGGGTGTTTTATAATATGGTAAAGACATTTTTATGGGCCCGGCAGCAGGACATGAATTGAGCTTCCGTTGCGTCGCACTCTTGTACTGTTGGATTCGCTACGCGGCAACGTGCAAAAGGTTTTTACCATTCAAGGTTTATTTGTTCAGGGTTCAAAGTAGCGCCTGCCCGGGTTTATTTCCATTCTACTTTATGGTGCAGGGGTACAATGCGTTTGCCTTGTTTGGCAATATCATCGGCATAGCCCAGGTACAGCAACCCTATAACAATATCCTGTTCCTGCAGGCCAAAATATGCTTTTAATGCGGGGTTATGTGTAAGGCCGCCGGTGCTCCACAGGGCCGCTATGCCCAATGTTTCTGCGCCCAGCAAAATATGCTGCACGGCCGCGGATGTGGCTGCTATTTCTTCCACCGCAGGAATTTTAGGGTTGTCACCACGTTTCATTATAACAGCTACAATGTGAGATACCTTATCGCCATTGTGCAGAAGCTTATCATAAGTTGCCGTATTAAATTTTTCTTCCGGCGTTATTGACTTATATAGTTCCGCATGGTCTTTACAAAACGCCTGTGCCTTGTCATGCGCATATACCACAAAACGCCAGGGTTCTGTATGGGCATGGGTGGGCGCCCAGTCAGCCAGTTGCAGCAATTTTTCAACATCCGCATTGTCAATCAGCCTGCCATTCATTAGCGCCGGCTTTGCGCTGCGCCTGTTTTTAATAATCTGCTCCAGTATATCAAAATTGTTCATGCTGCTAAAGTAGCGGGTAATGCGGTACCAGCGGCAAGCGAAATGTTATTTTACTTTTTTCGTAAAAGGGGAGAAGCTATGTGGCGTGGACCTGGTGGCGTTATAAGATTGTTGACGCTAACGGCACAATAAAATTTATGAGCCCCGCAGTATTTTTTCCATCTTCCTGCCCTTTGCCAATTCATCCACCAGCTTATCCAGGTACCTTGTTTGCTGTACCAGCGGGTCTTCAATTTCCTCCACGCGGTACCCGCAGATTACGCCGGTAATCAGGTGCGCATTGGGGTTTAAAGACGCATGCTGAAAGAAGGTTTCAAAAGTTACCTTTTCTTTTATCAGTTCATCCAGCTTTTTGTCATCATAACCCGTTAACCATGTTATCACCCGGTGCAGTTCTTCTTTTGTCCTGCCCTTCTTTTCCACCTTCGTTACATACAAGGGATACACAGAGGCGAAAGTCATTTTCGCAATGCGGTGATTGTGGTTGTTGGAACTGTTCATGCGTTGTATTTTGGTGTTAGGTAATTATGGTAATTAGCTGCAAAATCATTGCTTTTGCAACCTTTCTTTTGGTGTATTAGGCATGTGGATAATTATTATGACCAACCTTTGAAGCATTGGCGGTTTAGCGATATTTTATCTTAGGTATGTACAAATGGAAAACGATTAAAGATACAAAAGCTCATTGTTTATTCAGAAGCCTGGCGCTATTCGTCTCCTTAAACTGAAACTAAGACTATATTTCTTGAGCCGCCATACTATCGGATGAAAAATATCGGCTGGTTAATTTTAATTAAACCACCGAATAATTTTCCTGGTTGTGTCCACTGGTATTGTAAGTTGATCTAAGGGGATGCTGATATGCGACTTTAAAATTTGTTCGGCTTTCGGTTTGATTCTTTCTCTAAGCTTTGTGTAGGCTACACACGGGTGCTTCCAAACTGCAGTTATTATTTCGTCAATAATAGTTTCTTTGTCTGGCATACACGTTCGTAAGGGCAAGCGGTTTAACATCGTATCCAACAGCTTTGCACTCTTGTCAGTTTCTTGTATTACCAAAGCTTGGATGAAATCTTCAGGGGCGGCTCTATCGGCAATGAAACCGGAAAATCCACCTGGCCTATTACCTGAAAATTTGTAAAATTGCCTGCGATGGTAAAGTTGCAGAACGTCAAAATAAATAGTGTCTGGATACTCTTGAAGTAACCTGAATGAAACTTCACTAAGCTTCCAGACATTTTCCATCATTTTTGCTTTTATAATTTCTAAGTCTTCTTTTTTCCTGAAGGTAGCAAGTCCGTACAACGCGTACTCAATGTCATCGAAACCAAGTTCATATCCCTCATAAGAAAGACGTCTTGGTCGTGTTGCCATGTTCTTTATAAATGAGTAATATTTTTCTTGGGGTTCTAATGACGTAAGAATGACGTAAGCAGAGCGAAGATAATTGTGCCTGGTAAGCACCTCTTCAACAGTCTTATTTTTTGCTTCTTGCGTTTCCCAGGATGCTTCCTGTAAAATATCATCTGACACAGTCCGGTCCCAAATGCCGAACTCTCCGGCATCCGTAGCTACAAAGGCTGTGTCGGATAGATGTGTCATTAACAGATCGTAGTGGTTGAACGATTTTCTGTCAAGCATTTCACGAAAAGCTGCGGCTCTAAGTATGGGGTGCTCAGACTGGCCAAGGCGTAGCAGTTCCTGGTCGGTTGCTATATGTTGCAGGGCGCTGTCTCTGTTCATTACTACGCCCTTTTCAACCATTTTTGTTAAGTAGGGCCGAAGTTCTCCTCGAAAATCTTTGATAGCAAAAGGATACTTGCTGCTATTGTTACAAGAATAAAAGATGAAAGCCAGCACAAGAAATAGAAGTTGTTTTGATGGTAACATAATTCAATGTCTTATATTGAAAAGCCATATTGCAATCCGTTGTTCAAGCAATCTTGTGTATTAGTTTATGAAAAAAATAACGGCTTGATTTTCTGCCGTCGCTTTATTGTAAAAATCCTTCATTGAATTAAACTCTTCCATTAAATATTCAAGTGAGTCAATGTCGTTCCAAACTTCAGGGTAAATACCCATTTCCATCATTAATTGACCGTTGTATCTGCCTCTTAAATCATCAGTGGAAATTTTATTTAAGGCGCTGCTTATTTCTTTTGTCTGTTCACTTGTGGTATAGGTAGCAGGCCCATAACCAATATCCTGGTCAGGATCTATTTCGTTTGGTGGGGTCAAAGTCCATACAAGTGGAGCAGAAGCTTCTTTTGCTGTGGCAAGAGATTTACCTGTTAATAAAAAGAACAACCCCTCCCAGGATTTATCTACATCAATCAGGTTTTTGTCAGTATAACTTTCAGCATTGTAAATTCTCTCTTCGAGCTTGCTACTGTCTGCAAGGTATTCCTCAAGCTCGTCTTTTGTTACTCTTAGATAATTTCCGATCATTCCCATATATAATATTTTAAGTAACGTTTGAGAGGGGTAATCTGATTCGGGGGTTTCCGAAGCCAGGATATTTATTAATTGTTCAGCCTGGTACAATTAACCAATTGAAAAATAAGTTACTGATATGGCATGCCAGCTATTGGATTTTTAAATATTCTGAGAGCTGTCCCTTTTCATCTGCTTCAATTGCTTTTTTTAGTTCAGAATTGGGTTTAACCCTATTCTTTTCATCTTTTGCATAAGCTATAATCATCTTTACCGCATTGAGCTTAATTTTATTCTGGTCTTTAGCATCTTCTTTGTTTTCTAAAACATATTTTGTCATCGCAGCCATGTATAGCCCTAAAAGGTCATCGTTCTTTTTTGCAAATTTTGTGGCTTGTTCGTCCAGTGTAAAACTATAGTCAGGTGTGCCCGACATCCATTTAATAATGTATTGAAGTGATTTTAACCTGTCAATGTTATTTTTCTCCAGCGGTGTAGAAAATAGAAAGTTGGATGCCTGTAAAGCTGCGTCGTCTGCTGTGGTATTGAAGTCTTCTTTCGTTTCCAGCTTAATGGCGTCGAAATCGGGCAAGGTTTGGGCAAAAGAAAAAGTAGATAGAAGCCCAAATAACAGTCCAAAAAATAGTCTTTTCATTTTAATCGGGTTTTGTTTGTTTGTATAAAACGGGCAGGGTTTTGTGCAGGTTGGAATTACTATTCCGTGTGCCAGTAACCGCTGCCGGGTGAAAAATAAAATTGAATTTAAGAACTTAAGATGAAATTTATTTGTTCCCGGATTTGTAAATAGCTGTATTGATAGTTAATCCGGATTGCATACAACTTAATGTAGTTTGCTTTATTTGCCAGGGTTTGCTTTGTATTCATTTATTGCTTCAAGGGCTGCATGAAATTTTGCAACAAATCCGTCGTCAACACCATATTCACTGAACTTCTTTACAGCCCAATCGAAAACGGTTATTCCAAATCCCGTGTCTTTATGAACAATAATCGAATGAAAGTATGGATTAGAATAGAGCCAGTCAAAGCCCTCTATCTGCCTAAATAATTGCCCCAACATAACACCAAATTCGCAAACTGTCACCAGGTAAGGGTTCGAAAAATCAGTCGGATCACTTTCCTTGATAAGTTCCGCAATTTTTTTTCGGTCATAGAACTTGTCAACGGCATCTAAAGCAGTCAGGTCAATTTTCATTGAACTTGTTATTTTTTGAAAGTCGCCCAATGCGGCTTCAACCATAGTCTTATTAATGAACTTTTTTCTGTCTGCTAAAAAATCTCCTTCTAAATATTGCAATGCGTCAAAGTCTAATGGCTCTCCCTCGAATGCAGCTATTTGATACATGTCGGGTCTGGTCATTTTCGGTCTGTCAACTTCGGGATACCAAGGGCTTAAAAATTTTTCGAACAATATGTCGCAATGGGGTAATTTTTTTTTGAATAGTCCTAACATAATAATTAAAGGGCTTTCTAAAAGTGACTTACAATCTTTAGCATATTTATGCTTGAAGCAGAACTAATATTTCATCGGCCTTGGGTAAACAAATATAGTAACGGTCTGCTAATAGAATTATTCTTCTGCCAACATAATACAAATGCAATGGCCTTCTATGGAACAGATAATAAACGCCTCACTGCTGATTATTTTTTAAAGCAGAAGCCCTTTCCTTTTCTCTTATTTTATCAGAAAGAAAGGCTGGTAGTGAGTTAACTGCATTCGCCAGGGCTAAAGTGTTTTGCTTTTTCCTGTTTTCATCTTCAACGTAATAATTATAATTGAGAAAAAGATAGTAAGCAAGTACGCGGTTGTAGCTATCCAGGCTGTTGTCTTTTATTATGTTCAGCATTTTATTCTCAATTTCTGCGGAGTATTTTGTTTCCGCCAATGCCCTGCCTAATCTTGAGATGCTGCCATAATAGTGGTTGCCGCTTGGGTTTTCTAACCGAAAAGTTATGCCAAGCAGCAAGTCTGCAACATTAATGTCAAGGTCTTCCAACTCTTTAATATAGGTTTGCCTGGCTCCCCAGGCGTAGCTGCCATCGCTGACCCGTTCAAATCGGTCGTTCATAATATCCAGGTGAGCCCTCAGGAATATTTCCCAGTTAATGGTTTCGGCACTAAGAACAGCAATATCCATTGCACGTATTCTTGGACTCTCGTCCTGGCTACACATACCTACTACAATATATCCTCTTTTTAGTTCAAGCTCAACATTTTTGGATAGATAACGGCCGGCATACAACTCTAATTGAGAACTACTGCCTCCTTTCTTTATGGCTTCTTCAACAGCTTCTTTTAGCATAAGGCTAAACTTTTCTTCTTTTACCAGCCGGGTATCAATTATTGTAAGTCTTACAGAATCTATTACCCTGTTTTTTTCCCAAAAGTCCGTTTTTGTTCCGCCGTATTTTTCCGCATCTTTTGTTTCTTCGTCAACATAACTAAGAAATCTGTCAACTTTGGGTAGATCCTTCGCTTCTTCAAATCGGTATGCCCGTTCAGCGGTTTCTTTATAAATACTGGCCGAGGTATCTACCATGCAATCAGAATACTGTATCATGCGTGCATAGATTTCCGGGATAGGTTGTGTTCTGAATGCATCCGTAATGTAAAATGCTTCTAATGAAGCATCTGAATAGCTGCTGTTCTCATTGTGCTTAAATACCCATGAGTTGACGCTTGCCGAGTTATAGTATTTTGGCTCTTGCTCAAGCCTTACAACATAGTCATAGTCTCTGCCTAATTCCAGTCCTCTAAACTCAATAATGTTTTTGCCTTCATAGTCATGGTAGTGTGATTTTATAATGAGCAAGTCTTTTTTTACCGTACAGGAAGGGTACTTTTTGATAAAATCTTCTAAAGAAATGTTTTGTGCAATATCTGCTTTAGCCTGCTTTGCATTCTTTTTTCCTAGAGAAATGAAATAGCCCTGTGCTTGCTGTTTTGAGTAATACGTTTTATAAAGATTACACTGCCGGAACCTGATGTTGAGTGAATCAACAATAAAAGCAAGTTGCTTCATAGTTCCCTCGCTGTAAATGAGGCCGTTAGGGTATACCTTAAACTCATTTTCTGACTGGCTATAAGAACTGGTAGTTGTGAAAAAAGCTAAAAGAAAAATTGATAAGTATCTCATGGGCTGTTTTTAGTTGGATGCTCAGGGCGAGCTGTTTGCATAAAGATTTAAAAAAATTCCGTATATTAAAAACTTTAAAATAGAGGTGCTTGTTTAATTGTCAACTTTTTCCAGTTTTCTTTCCAGTATTTCCTGTAATTAAAATCTCCGGGTTTTGCAGTTTTTATTTTTTTTACAAAAACTGGGTTACTGTAGTCCCCATTTTTAAACCTGTATAAAAGAATCACGTTCACTTTTGTTTGTCCGTTCGATTCAGGATCAGTTTTATAAACTAATTTATAAATAACGCGGGGGGCAAATTCATTATAGGTATATAGAATAGAGTAATCGTATTCCTCGGAATACTGAGCGTCACGATAACCCCAATAAATACTCTTTCCGGAATCCAGTACCCCAAAAGTTATGGGCACATCAACCGGTGTGTCCCGGAAAGTATTTTTAGTGTAATCAAAAAAATAAACCTCATTAAAGTCGTGATAATATGTTACAAAATCTTTGTAACCATCATTATTCATGTCCATAACCGAATACTTTCCATCCCGGATAGAGCCTTGATATAAAACAACCGTTTTTCTCGCTCCTATCCTTCGAGTAAGTATTTTTTTCCTGGTGCTGTCGCTAATGCCAGTCCAAAATTGAAAAACGCATCCATTTTGTCTCACAGAAGTATTGATTTTATAACCCTGGATGTTAACGGTGTTATGTTGCCCGTAGGCTTTGAGGTGTGGGCTGATTATCAAAAAAAGGATAGTGAGTTGTTTATAAACACTCATATGGTACTGGTTTTCACGCCTGGGTAAACTTATTAAATATTAACATAAGGTGTAGGTGCCGAAAAGTGAATGTTTTGATAACCTTGCTGTGACGCAAATACTTTAGAACCACAATTGGAAGTCCACCCGACACTAAATCGCGTTGCACGTGAAGTTGTAAATCAATCTTTCTACAAAGCGGATCCCTATTGAATTGTGTGACAAAAAGACGTTGGATAGGAGAATTGACAATCCGTGCCTCCGTGGCAATATCCCAGGCAATGTTTCTGGCGCCGAAGGCGGCAGAAACAAGTGAGCGGGCTTTCGTTACAATTTCAGACTGATGCTGAAAACTGCTTAAGCTTCTTTCTACCATGCGGGAAAAGCTGCGTAGCGAATCCAACTGCACAAGAGTGCGACGCAACGGCTGCTTAATTCATGTCCTGCTGCCGGGCCCATAAAAATGCCTTTGCCATACATCAAAAAATACCCCTTTAGGGGATGGGGGCAAACACCCCTTCAGGGGATGGGGGTGTTGCCTTATATTTACAGCTTAACACTTACCTAATTTTCAATTAATGATGAAGCACCACCTGTTACTTTCCGTGGTTGTTGGCCTTTGCATGGCGCAACCGCTTTTTGCACAGAAGGAAGATGGCAAAAGCCCTCTGCCGCCTTCGCCCAGCCGTGTGCTGATGGTTGATTCGGCCATTAGCACCAAACACCAGGTTACCATTAAGGGGCAGCGCATACCTTATACCGCTACGGCGGGCAGCATTCCCGTTTGGGATGATGAAGGCCGCCCCATGGCGGGGGTATTTTACACCTATTACGAGCGGGATGATGTGAAGGATAAGGCCAGCCGGCCCCTGGTAATTTCTTTTAATGGTGGCCCGGGCACACCATCTGTCTGGATGCAGATTGGCTATACCGGCCCCCGCCTGCTTAATGTGGATGATGAGGGCTACCCGGTGCAGCCTTATGGCATTAAGGAAAACAGCAGCTCCATATTGGATGTGGCCGACCTGGTTTTTGTTGACCCCGTAAATACCGGTTACTCCCGCATGGTTAGCAAGGGTATTGATAAGTCAACCTTTTTTGGCACCAACGCGGATATCAGGTACCTGGCGGAATGGATTAACACTTTTGTTACCCGCAAGGGGCGCTGGGCATCGCCCAAGTTTTTAATTGGGGAAAGTTATGGCACTACCCGTGTGTCCGGCCTGGCGCTGGAGTTGCAGGAGGCGCAGTGGATGTACCTGAACGGTGTAATACTGGTATCGCCAACAGAGCTGGGTATACAGCGTGGCGGCCCGGTAGAAGCGGCGCTTAAGCTGCCTTACTTTGCCGCTACAGCATGGTACCATAAAATGCTGGCGCCGCAACTGCAGCAAAAAGACCTTACGGATATGCTGCCCGAAGTGGAGGAATTTACCATTAACGAGCTGATACCCGCTATTTCTAAAGGGGGCTTTCTGGATGATGCCAAACGTAAGGCCATAGCGGCTAAAATTGCGCTGTACAGTGGCCTTAAAGAAAAAGTGGTACTGGAAAATAACCTGGATGTTTCTACCAACCTGTTCTGGAAAGAGCTGTTGCGTGACAAGGGCTTTACCGTGGGCCGGCTGGACAGCCGCTACCGTGGTATTGACCGCCAGGATGGTGGCACCAGCCCTGATTACAATGCCGAACTTACCAGTTGGCTGCACTCTTTTACACCGGCCATTAACATGTACATAAGGGATGAACTGAACTACAAAACCGACCTGAAATACAATATGTTCGGCCCCGTACACCCCTGGGACAGGAAGGGCGACCAGACCGGCGAAAACCTGCGCCAGGCCGTGGCTGAAAACCCTTACCTGCACGTGCTGGTACAAAGCGGCTACTACGATGGCGCCTGCGACTACTTTAATGCCAAATACAACCTGTGGCAGATGGACCCTGGTGGCAGGCTTAAAAACCGCCTGAAATGGGAGGGCTACCGCAGCGGCCACATGATGTATCTGCGTAAAGAGGACCTTGCCGCCGCCAACGAAAACCTGCGTACCTTTATTAAAGAATCGCTGCCTAAAGCGGGTGAGCCGGCAAAATATTAGTGAGGGGGGGTGAGTGGTGAGGAGTGAGTAGGGGCTTTGCTGATAATTGTTAATTAGCTGAAGCTACAGTAGTACAGAAGCTAAATCAGGGCGAAGAAAAGAAACGGGCTGTATATCGTTTCTTTCTTGACTTTTTTTGTAACTTTTTTGTGTCAAGCCTGTTCCGGGCTTGTTCCGGGGACAAAAAAGTAAACAAGAGGACTGCGTTTAATGTATGCTTTACGGTACATACTTATTGCAATAAGCTACAAAGTATTCAATAAAAAGAGGCTGTTCAATATTGGTGAACAGCCTCTTTTTTGTTTTTAAAAATACTTACTACATCGCTTATTGCTCCAGCCTCTCCGGCCGCATCTGCGGAAACAGCAGCACATCCTGTATAGAAGGCTGGTTGGTCATCAGCATGCAAAGCCTGTCTATACCAATTCCAATGCCACTGGTTGGCGGCATGCCGTATTCCAGGGCACGCAGAAAATCATAGTCAATAAACATCGCCTCATCATCGCCACGTTCCATCAGGCGGCCCTGTTCCTCAAAACGTTCCCGCTGGTCAATGGGGTCGTTCAGCTCGCTGTAAGCGTTGGCTATTTCCTTGCCGTTAATAATCAGTTCAAAACGTTCAACAAGGCCGGCTTTGCTGCGGTGCTTTTTGGTAAGCGGGCTCATTTCAACCGGGTAGTCAATAATAAAGGTTGGTTGAATGTAATGGTCTTCAGATGTTTCACCGAAAATCAGGTCAATCAGCTTGCCCCTGCCAAAAGCCGGGTCGGCAGGTATATTTAACTGGCGGCAGGTGTCCCGCAGGGCGGCCTCATCCATTTCGCTAATATCTATACCGGTATTTTCTTTAATGGCATCGTAAATGCTGATGCGTTTAAACGGCGCTTTAAAGCTGATAGTTTTCTCACCCACGGCAACATCAGTGGTGCCGTGCAGTGCAATAGCCACTTTTTCCAGCAACTGCTCGGTTACTTCCATCATCCAGAAATAATCTTTGTAAGCAGTGTACCATTCCAGAATGGTGAATTCGGGATTGTGTGTTCTGTCCATACCCTCGTTGCGAAAGTTACGGCTAAACTCATACACCCAGTCAAACCCGCCAACAATCAGCCTTTTAAGGTATAGCTCGTTGGCAATGCGCAGGTAAAAAGGCACATCCAGCGCATTGTGATGGGTAATAAAAGGCCTTGCCGCCGCGCCACCGGGTATAGATTGCAGCACAGGCGTATCCACTTCCAGGGCGCCGGCTGCATTCAGAAAATCACGTATGGTATTAATAAGCTTGCTGCGTTTAACGAATGTGTCTTTAACGGCCGGGTTCACAATCAGGTCAGCATAACGTTGCCGGTAGCGGAACTCCGGGTCCGTAACCGCGTCAAACACATTGCCCTCTTCATCGCGTTTTACTACAGGCAGTGGTTTTAAAGATTTTGCCAGCAACGTAAATGTTTTGGCATGTATGGAAATTTCCCCGGTACGCGTAGTAAATACAAAACCAGTAACCCCTATTATATCGCCCAGGTCAAGCAGGTGCTTTACCACTTTGTCAAAAAGGGTTTTGTCATCGCCGGGGCAAATGTCATCCTTGCGCACATACAGTTGTATAATGCCCTTGCTATCCTGTATTTTTATAAAGAACACCTTGCCTTTATCATTAATGGTCATTACACGGCCAGCCAGGCAAACGTCCGCAAAACTTTCCTTTGTTTCTTCTGTAAACTGTTGCTTTATATCGGTTGAAAAATGGCTTACGGGGTACAACGGCGCCGGAAAAGGGTCTATGCCCAGCGCTTCCAGTTCTTTCAATTTGTCGCGGCGGATAATCTCCTGCTCAGATAACTGTTGGCTCATACTTATTTTTTAGAAAGGCTGCAAAGATATGGCTAAGAAGCAAAACAGGCCGCGGCCGCCTCTAACAAACAAAAAGAGAAGCTGCAGGCTCCTCTTTTTTTATCCGGACGAGAGAAATTCTTTCTTTGATATTATTGTAAGGGGGTGCCCCCAAGCTATCGCAAGGGGTCGGGCTTTTCGCTATTACTCCGGCACGGGGGCCGCCGCACAGGACCTTCACCGGGGTAGCCGCTTCAATCCCTCACCCGGGGTGTAACCTGCTGTTTTTTTGCCGGCAACTTGCCCTGCAATAGCCAGCATGTCAGTCTGAGCCTGTCGAAGACCTGTCAACCTGAGTACCGAAACTTCGGAATCGAAGGCTGACTCTATTCTTTAAAGAACCGCTATTTAGATGTTCTATTGGTCAAGCTGCGCCTTAAACGAACCGGCGGTTATATTTACCGGCGCTGTTACACCCGCTTTATGAGCTGTACCCGTAAATGTGCCCTGTACCTGCCTGTTCAGCGCATCGTATGCCGTAATTACAAATTGCATATCAACTGTAGTATCGCCTTGATCAGCCAGGTAAATATTGGTATCAGTACGGTAATTGTCATAACTGAAAATAGCTTCAGATGCACTGGTACTGAAAGTACCGGGGGCTATCCCTGTTGCGGGAAGAAGCAGGGCAGCCTGGAAAGCTGTATCAAATGTAGCTGGGGTCATACCATATAGGTACAAAACTTTAAGCCCCAACGTATCCACCACATTTGCGCTGTACATAAAGCCATTCATGGTGGTACCGCCTTCAGTAAATTGCCAAGCCGTATTGTCAGCGTTGTAGCTGCTTACCACATGTACCTGGAAACTGCAGGAAGAACTGCCAATTGTAACCGGGAAGGTATAATCGCCGGGAGATTCCGGGGTGCCCGTTCCAAACAAAACAATGGTTTGAACACCTGTGGAGGTAACGGTACCGCTGCCGGTATAGGTCATACCGTTTACTGTGGAAGTGCTAACATCATATTTACCCGGTTTGGTAACGTTCACTTCAATTTCAACAGCAATCGTAGAATCCAGGGCTGTTTGCTCCACTGTTTTGCCATAAACTACAGCATTCATACAGGTATCGCCGTTGCTGTTAAGCGTCATTTCTGCATCCTGGCCAAGGCCGGTGCCGGTGCTGTCCTTAATCAAAACGGCAAAAGTACACACCGATGTATCGAAGGAAATGGTAAAGAAAGTTGTGGCAGGGTTAAGCGCTACACCGGAAGGTTTTAACTGTATAGTTTGTAAACCCGTGCTTACAAAAGCGCCTGAATCCCGAAAACTTAAGCCGTTTTGTGTATCTGACTGGATAATATATGTACCTACGGAATCAACCTGTACCTGTATCTGAACATAATTGGTATCGCCAGGTGCAACGCCATTGTACCAGGTGCCGTAAACGGTATCCGGCAGGCAGTTGCCGTTGGTATCCTGCAGAGAGCCCTTGGCCATAGTGGTAATTTCTAACCCGTTTTCAAGGCTTAATTCCTTTTGACAGGCCATAAACGCGACAGTAATGAGTACGAAGCATAGGCTGATGGATAGCAACTTTTTCATGTAACTCGGTGTATTTTATTCAAAAATAGATATTGCCTGCATACATAACGTTGCCTGCGGCCAGAAATTGCCTTTTAAGCCTGACAGGCTGTTTTATCGTTTAATTTTGGCCGGGTTGCTGTAAAATAAAACAGCGGGCCTACACCGGCCCGCTGTTTTGCTGAAATACATTGGTGTTATGCTTATGGAAGCTTACACTTAAATTTACCCTCCGTTAAATCTATCTGCTTACCAACAGCATCAACAATTTTTCCACTAAATGTTCCGCTCATTACTTTCTTAACCGTATCAAAGCTTGCTACAACTATGGAGAAATTGCCAAAAGGAGAAGACACATACATATTTGTTGCGACAGAAAAAGATAAAAATCCAAATTTCTTTGATGCTGCGCTCGATTGATAAGTGGTCGCCATATTAGCGTCAATACTATTGGATATCGTCATGGTAAAATCTTCCGTATCGGTGGATTCGCCATTCAAGATAGCGGTAGTAGATTGTGTTCCTCCGGTATTTTGTGTATGAATTTGTGCACCCTGGGGGAAATTGCCGGAATAAACCTTTCCATCCGCTTTAAACTGCCACGAAAATTCTGAAACCGGTGGCGTTACACCTGTACCATCTTTCACATCTACAATAAACGGGCAGGCGCTGCTGTCGTAAGCCTTGGCAAATTCAAAATTGCCTGGTACCGCAGGTGTGCCAAAAGCATACAACCTTACCTTTTGGGGGCCGGCTGTTTTAAAGAAGCCGGAGCCGGCAAAGTGAATGCCGTTTACAGTAGGGGTTATTATGTCGTACTCGCCGGGGGTAAACACATCAATATAGGTTTCGGCATAAACGGTGTCGGTAAGTTCTATGCCGCTGTAAAAAGTGCCGGTAAAAGTGGTCGGTATGCAATTGCCTGATTTGTCTTTTACACTGCCGGTAGCCCTTGCACCAAGGCCGGTGCCGGTACTGTCGCTAACGGGTATGGCAAACTCGCAGGTAGTGGTATCAAAACTGATAGAGAAAACAGATAGTGCCGGGCTGGTAAACCTGCCGCTGGGTTTTAGGGTTACCGTATGCAACCCTTTTTTTACAAATACGCCGGAATCGCTGGCGAATGTTATGCCGTTTAGTGTGGACGTAGTCAGATTATAATAACCGGGCTGGGTAACGTTTACCTGTACTTCAATATAATTGGTATCCCGCGGGGTAATGCCGTTGTGCCATGTGCCGTACACTTTTACGGGCATGCAACTGCCGCTTTCATCTTTAAGCGTGCCCTGTGCCGCAACAGAACTGTTGGGTATCAGTACTTCAAAACTGGTTTCTTTGCCGCATGATGTAAAAAGGGAAAGAAGAATAGATAAACCAAATAAAGCTGTAAGGCCAGGTGTCAGAAATCGTTTCATGGATACAGGAAAATTTTTGCGAAATTAAGATATCAGTTACACCAATAACGCAGCCTGAACAGATAAATTGCCTTCTTTTAATAGTTCATTAATGTTTTTAAGGGTGGTTAAAGCAATCTGCGTTAAGGCTTCGTTGGTAAAAAACGCCTGGTGGGCGGTAACAAGCACGTTAGGAAAACTCATCAGCCGCTGTATGGTGTCGTCTTCAATAATGCTGGCAGAAAGGTCCCGGAAAAAAAGTTTTTCTTCCTGTTCATATACATCAATGCCCAGCGAGCCTATCAGCCCTTTCTTCAGCGCATCAATTACGGCAGCGGTATCAATAAGGCCGCCCCGGCTGGTATTAATGAGCATAACGCCCTTTTTAAGCATGGGTATGGTTTCGCTGCTGATAATATGCCGGGTTTGATTGTTGAGGGGGCAGTGCAGGGAAAGCACATCTGCCTGTTGCAGTATATCTATCAGCGGCAGAAATTTTACCCCGGCTGCGTCCAGGTCTTTGTTGGCAATAATGTCAAACGCCAGCACCTTACAGCCAAAACCCAGCATTATATGGCAAAAGGCTTTTCCTATATTGCCGGTGCCTATAACACCCACCGTTTTGCCATGCAGGTCAAAACCCAGCAGGCCGTTAAGGGAAAAATTCTGCTCCCGCACCCTGTTATAAGCCTTGTGTGTTTTACGGTTTAAAGTCAGTATCATGGCTACGGCATGTTCTGCCACGGCTTCAGGGGAGTAAGCGGGTACCCGGCACACTTTTATGCCAAACTGTTTGGCTGCTTCCAGGTCAACATTGTTAAAACCTGCACAGCGCAGGGCAATGATGCTTACCTTTTCCAGCGCCAGCTTTTCAATCACTTTCGCATCTACCTTATCATTTACAAATACGCATACTACCTGTGCGCCGTTTGCCAGGCTAACCGTTTGTGTGGTAAGGCTGGTTTCAAAAAACTCCAGGTTAAAACCAAAGCTGTCGTTGTAGCGGTTAAAAAATTCCTTATCGTATGGCTGGGTAGAAAAGAAAGTGATTTTCATGTTGCAAACTTAAGTGTTTAGGCCGCTGGTTGCAAATGCCGGCAGGCCGCTGTAGGCAGTTGCATACAGGGAAGAATTTGTTATTTGGGGGTGCCCCCAAGCTGCGCAAGGGGTCGGGCTTTTCGCTATTACTCCGCCACAAAGCCTGGCT
>NZ_VVIP01000022.1:0-187500 GCF_009650435.1 Foetidibacter luteolus | reverse complement strand
GGGTTAGTCTGGTCCTTAGGAAAACCCGAAAGGGGCATCTGATGGAAAGAAGGTTAATATTCCTTTACCTGCTATACAATGAAAGTGACGGATTGCCGTGGTACCTGCGTCCTGACGGAATAGGGCGCTGAGCTGAACCTTCGGGGGAGGCGAAGGTATAAAAGCGATTCCAAGAAAAGCGAGTATGGCAGCCAGTACCGCAAACCGACACAGGTAGACGGGATGAGTATTCTAAGGCGCTCGGGTGAGCCGTGGAGAAGGAACTAGGCAAATTGACGCTGTAACTTCGGGATAAAGCGTACCGCAGCGATGCGGTCACAGTAAAATGGTTCAACCAACTGTTTAACAAAAACACAGGGCCCTGCAAAATCGAAAGATGACGTATAGAGCCTGATACCTGCCCGGTGCCGGAAGGTTAAGGAAGGATGTTCGGAGCAATCCAAAGCTTCTGACTGAAGCCCCGGTAAACGGCGGCCGTAACTATAACGGTCCTAAGGTAGCGAAATTCCTTGTCGGGTAAGTTCCGACCTGCACGAATGGTCTAATGAGTTGAACACTGTCTCCTCCACGAGCCCGGTGAAATTGTAGTATCGGTGAAGATGCCGGTTACCCGCCACGGGACGGAAAGACCCCGTGAACCTTCACTACAACTTTGCATTGATTTTGAGCAAACAATGTGTAGGATAGTTGGGAGACTATGAAGCAGTGTCGCCAGGCATTGTGGAGTCAACGTTGAAATACCAACCTTTGTTTGCTTAGAACCTAATCCCTGAGCGGGAGACATTGCATGGTGGGTAGTTTGACTGGGGTGGTCGCCTCCTAAAAAGTAACGGAGGCTCGCAAAGGTACCCTCAGTACGGTTGGTAATCGTACATAGAGCGCATTAGTAAAAGGGTGCTTGACTGTGAGGCAGACAAGCCGAGCAGGAGCGAAAGCTGGCTAAAGTGATCCGGTGGTTCTGCATGGAAGGGCCATCGCTCAAAGGATAAAAGGTACTCCGGGGATAACAGGCTGATCTTACCCAAGAGCTCATATCGACGGTAAGGTTTGGCACCTCGATGTCGGTTCGTCACATCCTGGGGCTGGAGAAGGTCCCAAGGGTTCGGCTGTTCGCCGATTAAAGTGGCACGTGAACTGGGTTCAGAACGTCGCAAGACAGTTCGGTCCCTATCTGTGGTGGGCGCAAGTAAATTGAGAGGACGTGACCTTAGTACGAGAGGACCGGGTCGCACGTACCGCTGGTGTATCTGTTGTGGTGCCAACTGCAATGCAGAGTAGCTATGTACGGACAGGATAAACGCTGAAAGCATCTAAGCGTGAAACCTTCCTCAAGATGAGTTTACTTTTAAGGGCTGTCAGAGACGATGACGTTGATAGGCTGCAGGTATAAAGATGGTAACATCAAAGCCGAGCAGTACTAATTGCCCGTAAGCTTTAATTTTTTTAACCCGCCCCTCATCCCCTGAAGGGGAGGTAAGGAGGTGTTAAAAACAATAAGATACTTAAGATAAGAAAGCAATCCCAATATGTACATTATTAAGCTGAGGGCTGAAGGCTCACAGCTCACCTTCTTATGGTGATTTTTCCGGGGGTGTTCACCTCTTCCCATTCCGAACAGAGAAGTTAAGCCCCCCATGGCCGATGGTACTGCACTATCATGCGGGAGAGTAGGTAGTCGCCATATTTATTTAAAAGCCCATCCTCAACAGGGATGGGTTTTTTTGTGCCCGTAACCTACCCCCTGCCTCTAACCCTGGCGCCGGAACTACATGGTGGGAAAAGCTGCACAGCGTATCCAACCGTACAAGTGTGCGACGCAACAATGCCCCATACCTGTTCCTGGTGATGGGTTCATAAAATTGTATTGTTTATACCCAAACAGCACTAAAGAAAGTTTAATAGCATTTATCGCCTGTTTTAACATTAAAAATCTAATTGTTTTCATTTGCTTTTTTAACTACTTTAAAGTTTTTACCTATGTAAAAATGATGAAGTTAAAAGAAGCTATAGCAGTACTGTTATTCTCGCTGTGTTTTGTATTGGTTTCCTGCAAAGCCAAGCCAGCGCTGGAATACAGCAACAGCATGGTTAAAGTATATAGCAGTCTTTTGCCTGAGGCAAATGCCACAGAGTCGAAAATCTCGAAATACATAGAGGAGGGAAATTTTGATACGATAATTGTAATTGCTGAAAAAATGGAGCATTTGATTGATGCGAAGCTAACCGAACTGGATAGCGTACCGGTACCACATGTTAACAATGCCTTGGAATACAAGGAGTCTATGAAAGCGTTTTTTAACTACATCAAAAGTATTTACAACAGTTACAAAGGCTATGGTATGGCGCCGCCGGGGCGTGACAGGGAAAAAGCCGCACAAATGACGATGGCTATTCTGAAAAACAAAGACACAGTAGTGTACCGCATGCAACAGATTCAACAAAAATTTGCTGAGTCAAACGGGTTCAAAATAAAGCAGTAACTGAGCTGGCTTATAATTCGTTGCATGGTTTACCGAACAAATTTTGCATAAAATAAACTCCATTTTATAAAACCGTGTTTAGATTTGCCCTATGCGCATCATGTTTTTGCTCGCCTTGTCTGCACTGGGTTTTAGTATGACCAATCAAAATTCAATAAAAGTAAGTATCGCAGGTTTTGCGCAGGGCACTACTTACCATATCACCTACTATGCACCCGACAGCAACGTAGTGAAGAAAAACGTTGACAGCCTGCTTAACTCCATAGACAGTTCTCTCTCCATCTACAAACCTTATTCGCTTATCAGCCTTTTTAATCAATCGGAGAAAGGGCTGAAAATAAATGAACATTTCGTAAATGTTGTAAATAAATCACTGGAAACTTTTACTGCCACTAAGGGGTTATTTGATATTACCATTGCGCCACTTGTATATGCGTGGGGCTTTGGCGCCAGGAAGAATAATGCCTTGCCGGATTCAGCGGCAGTTGCTTCGCTAAGGCAATGTGTTAATTCAAATTTTCTGCACCTGCAAGGCAATTTTCTTGGTAAAGACAAGCCGTGCGTACAGGTGGATGTAAACGGTATTGCCCAGGGTTACAGTGTAGATGTAGTGGCGGCTTTCCTGGAAGCGCACAATATTTACAATTACGTTGTTGAAATAGGCGGTGAAATAAGGGTAAAGGGGAAAAAAAATGATGGCAGCATGATGAAAATAGGCATCGAGGCACCGGTAGAGAATGAGCTTGATCCGGAGATAATACAACACATTTTGGAAATAGATAGTGGCGCTGTTACCACTTCGGGCAACTATCGTAAGTACTTTGAGAGTGAGGGAAAAAAAATAACCCACCTGATAGATCCCCGGACTGGGTACTCTGTACAAAATGAAATGATTAGTGTAACGGTATACGCCACTGATGCCATTACTGCCGATGCATACGATAATGCGCTGATGCTGATGGGGGTAGACAGTGCTCTTAATTTTGTAAACAACCGCAAAGACCTGGCCGCCTACATGATTTATAAAAGAAAAAACGGCACTGTAGCAGATACTGCAACTGCCGCATTTTACCGGTTGCTGAAGAAGTGAATGGCATTTGAATATTGATTAAACCGGGGCCTAAGATTTTTTTGATACCGGCTTTTGCATTTCATAGGATCGCCTGTTGCGTCGCAATCCTTTCATCTGTATATCTTTGGGCAGCTTTGCCCACCGTAACTGATAATTTTTTGAACTAAAGAACAACCATGAAAAAACAATCAATCAGCTTGCTGTTAATTTTGCTGCTCAGCTCTGTTGTTAGCCTGGCGCAGAATGGCTGGAAAAACCTATTTGACGGAAAATCTCTTAACGGCTGGAAGAAAACCGGCGGTGATGCGGAATACAAAGTAGAAGATGGACAGATTGCCGGCTATACTGTTTTGAATACGCCCAATACTTTCCTGGTAACTGAAAAAGAGTACGGCGATTTTGTGCTGGAACTGGAAGTAAAAATTACAGACACGTCGGCCAATTCGGGCATCCAGTTCAGAAGCCACATTGATCCACAAGGCAACAACGGAAAGGGCAGGGTATTCGGTTACCAGTACGAACTTGACCCATCCAGCCGCCGGTGGACAGGTGGTATTTATGATGAAGGCCGGAGAGACTGGTTGTACCCTTTACAATTAAATGCTTCTGCTCAAAACGCTTTTAAACTGGGTGAGTTTAACAAGGTGCGTATTGAATGTGTTGGAAATGAGATTAAAACCTGGGTTAACGATGTGCCTGCGGCTTACCTGGTTGATAACCTGGATGCAAAAGGATTTATCGCTTTACAGGTTCATAGCATTGGCAGTAACGAAAAATTCGTAGGTGAAAAAATTCTATGGAAAAATATACGGATTAAAACCAGTGGTATAAAACCATCTGCTTTTCCGGCAGGTATTTATGTGCAGAACAATTTGCCCAATCAGTTAACAGCTTATGAAAAAAGCAATGGATGGAAATTATTGTTTGATGGCGTTAGTAATAAAGGGTGGCATGGCGCTTATAAACCTACGTTTCCTGAAAAAGGCTGGCAGATAACGGATGGGGAATTGCGTGTACAGTCCTCGCAAGGGCACGAGTCGGCAAACGGCGGCGACATTGTTACAGATGAGCAGTACAGTGCTTTTGATTTGAGCTTTGAATTTAAGCTTACGCCAGGCGCTAACAGCGGGGTAAAGTATTTTGTGACCCTGGGCGAACATAACCAGGGCAGCGCTATAGGCCTGGAATACCAGGTATTGGATGATACGCTGCACCCTGATGCAAAGCTTGGCAGAGGGGGCAACAGAACGCTTTCGTCTCTGTATGATATGATTAAGGCCGACAAGAACCCCCGATTTATCCATAAGATCGGGGAATGGAACACCGGAAGGGTAATAGTGTACCCGAACAACCATGTGGAGCATTATCTTAACGGTATAAAAGTGTTGGAATATGAGCGTGGTTCACAAGCATTTCGCGATCTGGTGGCGATAAGCAAATACAAAGTATGGACGAACTTTGGCGAAGCAAAAGACGGTCACATACTTATACAGGACCATGGAGATGCGGTAAGCTACAGGAGTATAAAAATAAGAGTGTTGAAATAAAAAATATTTCTGCAATAGGGTTATAATTCCGGCTGCACACAAGCCTGGCTGAAAATATGTGACAGGCTGCACTATCGGGTGAGGGATTGAAGCACAACCAAGTCAAAGCAACTAAATGTTGCTTTGACGATGGTTGCGAACGCAGTTCCCCCGGTGAGGCCTTCGCAGTCTGGGTTTTGAGCCGGAGTAGCAGCACAAGCGAGGAAAAGCAACTAAATGTTGCTTTGACGAAGGTTGCGAACGAAGTTCTGCCCGACCCCTTGCGTAGCTTGGGGGCACCCCCAAACTTTGGTGACTTGTATAAACAGATAAGTATGCAAAAGGAAATAGCTGATATAAGAAAAGATTACAGGATGCAGTCTTTGCAGGAAACAGATGTTGCCAACAATGCCATAGAGCAGTTTACAAGATGGTGGAATGATGCGGTGAACAGCAGTATTGATGAAGTAAATGCCATGACACTGGCTACCTGCGATAAAGATGGCGCCCCTCATGCACGTATTGTATTGCTGAAAAGCTATGATGAAAATGGGTTTGTGTTTTTTACCAACTACCAAAGCCATAAAGGAAAAGAAATAGCAGAAAACCCGAAAGCGGCATTGGTATTTTTTTGGAAAGAGCTGGAAAGGCAGGTGCGTATTGAAGGTATTATTGAAAAGACTGCAGCCGCGGAAAGTGATGAATATTTCTTTTCACGGCCGGCGGGCAGCAAGATAGGCGCATGGGCAAGCCCACAAAGCGCTGTAATTGCATCAAGAGAGGTTCTGGAACAAAACGTTGAACATTATACGGAGAAATTTGGCACAGACATACCAAGACCTGAACATTGGGGAGGCTATATTGTAAAGCCTGCACTTATAGAATTTTGGCAGGGCCGCAGCAGCAGGCTGCATGACCGGATTGTATATGTTAGCCAGGAAGGCGGGTGGTTAAAACATAGGGTGGCCCCTTAACACGATAGTTGTGGTTGAAAAGTTGATTACTATGTGTTAATCAACTTTTCAACGATAAAAAGTTAAGCTTCTTTTTTCTCAGCAACTTTCCTGGATTTTGCTGGCCTTGCAGGACGGCTTTTGCCAAAAGAACCTTTGAAAATTTTGCCTTTTTTGCTTTTTTTATCTCCTCTGCCCATGATATAATTTTTCGGGATGAATAATTTTTTTGTGGCTGCAAAAATGCGGAAAACTATTGAACCTGCAGCAATAAAAAAGCAGAAGTTTTGGCTTCTGCTTTTTTAATAAGGCCTGTAAAAAGTGGTTAGATTTTTTCAGACAGCTCTTTACCTGCTTTAAAACGGGCAACTTTTTTAGCTTTAATTTTAATTGTAGCGCCTGTTTGCGGGTTGCGGCCTGTACGGGCAGCACGTTTTGATACTGAGAAAGTGCCAAAACCTACCAGTGTAACTTTGCCGCCACCTTTTAAGGTTTTGGTAACCGCTTCAGTAAAAGAATCCAAAGCGGCGTTAGCCTGTGTTTTAGTTATTTCCGCATCGTCTGCAATCTTTGCTACCAATTCTGCTTTGTTCATAGTGTTTCTATTTAAATAATTAAAATAAATGGGTTAGTTATTATATAACAGGCTGCAGGCAGGCTATAACTGCTGGCAGCCGTAAAATAGTATGCTTATTTATTTACAGCTTTAGCAAGGTCTGCACCGGCTTTAAATTTAGCTACCTTTTTAGCGGCTATTTTAATAGCTGCGCCCGTTTGTGGATTGCGACCTGTTCGGGCAGCTCTTTTAGATGTAGAGAAAGTACCAAAGCCAACCAGTGTAACGGAATCACCTTTTTTGAGAGATTTGGCAACAGCTTCAGTAAAGGAATCAAGCACAGTGTTAGCCTGTGTTTTTGTAAGGCCGGCATCTTCGGCAAGTTTGGCAACCAATTCAGCTTTGTTCATAGTGATGATTTTGTGGTGGTAAACGTAACAAATTTATTGGCTTTTGCATACCATCAAAATAAATTTCGTGAAGTTTAACGGAATGCGTTAAAAGCTGAATGCCGCATGGGTGCTGCATTTCAGCGGATAAAGCCATTTTTAAGAGGTAACCGCGTAGCTTAGTTGTTTTTCCTGAAAGCCTTTGCTGTAAAGGGTTTCAGCAGTTAGCCCGCTGTAATTCAATACTGGTGCGGCTTTAAGAGAAATATACAATAGTTTCTTTATCGGCAAAACCATTTTAAATAAATTTCCACAATCAATTCACAACCTGCATTATGGTGCCGAAACTTAAAAATTTGTTGCTCCAGGCCTTGGTTTCACTCAACTGCAGCCCGGCAGCATAAAGGGTTTGAAAGCGTGTATATTGGGCTTTGCTATCAGCAAAATACTGGATGGCATAAGTGGGACCTTCTTCCTCATCTACCTCTACCAGGCGCAGTAAAATATGCCTGCTAAAGCAACCTGTACCCAGTGTTTCCGGTATGTGAATATCCTGCATCCACTGCAGCCAAGCATCGTGTATTGACCAATCAATTTTGTAGGTGATATTATAGATAAACATGTTTTTAATATTGAAATGCAATATTAAGCAAGAGAAGCGCATGCCATTAACCCCAGGCAATCTTAACCTATTCCCTCCTCTCTTTCCCCCACAGCAAACACCCATCCCCGTAACTCAAAAAACGAAAATCATGGGTGAGTGCATACTCATATATTTTTTTCCAGTCATCACCCACCAGCGCCGCTACAAGCAGCAGTAAAGTAGATTGCGGCTGGTGAAAATTTGTTACCAGGCCAGTAGCTATTTTAAAAGTATAACCCGGCGCTATTATAATTTGTGTTTTGGTAATTAATCTGTCCAGTTTACGTTCATCCATCCAGCTTAGCAGCGCCAGTAATGCTTCTTTGGCGCTAATATTGGCTGTAGCCAATTCATAAGCCTCCCATTGGGTGAGTGTAATATCGTTTTGGTTTTCTCCCCCCATTATTTTCACTCCCATCCAATACAGGCTTTCTATGGTACGCATGGAAGTAGTGCCAACTGCTACAATGTCCTTATCAAGGCTTTGTACCAGGGTTTCAATGAGCGTTTTATTTACGTCAATAAATTCTGCATGCATTTCATGCTCCTGCATGGTATTGCTCTTCACCGGTTTAAATGTGCCTGCGCCTACATGCAGTGTAACAAAATCTCGTTTAATATTTTTATCTGAAAGTTTTTTAAATAAAGTATCCGTAAAATGTAAACCCGCTGTAGGTGCTGCTACCGAACCATCATATTTAGCATAAATTGTTTGGTAACGTTCTTTATCGCTTTCTTCCACATTCCTGTTAAGATAGGGCGGCAAGGGGATGGCGCCGGCATGGTGCAATACTTCCGCGAAGCTTAAGGAAGCATTGTTCCAGCTATACTCAATCAGGTAATAGTCATTTATCTTCTCTATCCTTTTAGCATTCAGCGTGTAATCATTACCATCACTATTAATCAGTTTAACCAGGGGTTCATTCTTCCATTTTTTAGCGCCGCCTACCAGGCATTTCCACAAAACTTTTTCTTTTTGCAGCATGGCCGTTGTTATGTCGCCATATTGTTCATGGGGCTCCAGGCAAAACAATTCTATACTGCCGCCGGTAGGTTTGTGAAACAGCAGCCGGGCTTCAACTACTTTAGTATTGTTGAAAACCAGCAAAGTTTCCGGCGGAATGAATTCATCAAGCTTAGCATATATGCTTTCTTCTATAAGCCCGGCTTTATATACCAGCAGCTTGCTTTGGTCACGTTCGGCAAGCGGATACCTGGCAATACGCTGTTCCGGAAGTTCGTAAGTAAAATCTTTTATCGCTAAATCTTTGGGATGCTTCATCAGTAAGAGTAATGCCTGCAAAAGTAAGGGCACAAATTGTTTTAAGGCTGTTATAGCTGCTGCACCACAGGTTGTTTACAGGTTTAAATGCTGCTGCACTTTGCGCCAGGGATAGAAGTGAAAACCCCGCTGAAGGTTATGTGCGGCGGCTTTTGCGGCGGAGTTGTAACGGATAGCCCGGCCGCAGGGGCGCCCAAAATATCCCCTTCCTCGTGAATGTTCATTTCTCAGAACGCACCGCTCCTCAACACTCCTCTCCACTTGCGGAGAAGGCCGGTGTCCGCCACTGAATAACGATAATCATGATTATCCTCAATGCTTATTTCTGAAAACGCCTCGCTTCGCAATACCCCTCTCCACAGCGTGGAGAGGGGCCGGGGGGTGAGGGTAATACACATACAACTCGCCACTATTCACATTTTTTTAAGGTTATGCACATTATTCGCAGGTTGAGGCAAGCTGCATTCGGCTACAACCCAATACTGTATTGGTTTTCAGCCAAAAATACCGTGTGGACAAAATGAAACGCTTTTATTTTGGCATAAAAGTGGGAAAAAGTGTTATTTTGTGGTAATTTATTAATCAATTTCTTCTAACACATGTAAATGGCTGGTTTTCTTGGCGAATATGAAGCAACGATTGACTCAAAAGGTCGGTTTCTCCTGCCGGGCGGCATTAAAAAAAAGCTGCCCGAAGGAACGACTACCCTTGTGGTTAACCGTGGCTTTGAAGGATGCCTGGTAATGTACCCTTTACCTGTTTGGGAAACCATAGAAGAAAAATTGAAAAAATTAAACGATTTAAACCCGAAGGTAAATCAATTCCGCACCGCTTTTTTGGCTGGCGCTTCAGAAGTTGAACTGGACAGTGCCGGTAGAATGTTGCTGCCGCCTTCGCTTAGAGAGTTTGCCGGTCTTACCAAAGACATTACACTTTCTCCGGATGTTGACAAGTTTAAAATCTGGGATACGGCTAAATACAAGAAGATCTTTGAACAAAGCGCCGATTTGTTCAGTGCACTGGCTGAAGAGGTTACCGGCGGGGTAAATGGCTGGTAAAACTAAAGCTGCTGTGTATGGCTAAACAGAAAAAAAACAAGCTTACGGTTACCAGTAACCAGCCACCGGCAGCCAGCAGCCAGGCGGGTTCTGATTATCACATACCGGTGCTATTCCACGAATGCCTGGATGCATTGGATATAAAGCCCGGCGGCGTTTATGTGGATTGCACTTTTGGTGGTGGCGGCCATAGCAGGGGCATACTGGAAAAGTTGGGGAAGAATGGCCGGTTGATAGCGTTTGACCAGGATGCGGATGCGCAGCAAAATATTCCTGCTGATGAGCGGGTAATTTTTGTACCGCAGAACTTTCGCCACCTGCAGCGTTTTTTACGCCTCTATAAATATCCAAAAGTAAATGGGGTACTGGCAGACCTTGGCGTTAGCAGCCACCAGTTTGACGAGGGGGAACGGGGCTTTTCAACACGGTTTGATGGCCCGCTGGATATGCGGATGGACAGGCGGCAAACCATAACAGCGGCGGATATACTTTCTAAATATACAGAACAGCAACTGCACAAGCTCTTTGAACAATACGGCGAGGTTACCAACGCCAAAACGCTGGCAAAGCATATTGTGCAAAACCGCAGCCACAGCAACCTGAAGACCATTGAAGCTTTTCGTGTGTTGCTGCAGCCGGTGGTAAAAGGCAACCCCAATAAATACCTGGCGCAGGTTTTTCAGGCGTTGCGCATAGAGGTAAATGATGAAATGGGCGCTTTAAAAGAAATGTTGCAGCAATTGCCGGAAGTGCTGGAAAGCGGTGGCCGTGCGGCAATTATCACTTTTCACTCTATAGAAGACAGGTTGGTAAAGAACTTTTTCAGGCAAGGGGCATTTGAGGAGACGCCGGATGAAAACCCGTTTATCTCTGTGGCAAAAGAGCAGTCATTAAAAGTGATTACTAAAAAACCTGTTGTGGCGGAGGCGGTGGAAGCAAAACAAAATCCACGTTCCAGGAGCGCTAAGCTTCGCGTAGCAGAAAGGGTTTAGGCAAAGAATTTTTATGGGCCCGGCAGGAGGATAACAATTAAGCATCGTTGCGTCGCACTCTTGTACTGCAGGATACGCTATGCAGCTTTTCCCGCAGAGTAGTATTGTCCACCGGCTGTAAGTTTTTGTTTCAGCTACCTCCGGTGCCGGATCTGGAAACTAAGTTCAAAGTGCATGTCATAACATAATTGAAAACGAATCCAGCTCTCCTCTCTGTCGGAGAAGGGTTGGGGGTGAGGTAAAAAATGGAAGAAAAAAATCAACAACAGGAAGTAAGGCAACCAAAGTTTGCCAACCCGCTTAAGGGTTTGTTCAACTATGGCTGGATAACAAGGAATATTCCCTTCTTTCTTTTCCTGGCATTACTGGCTGTTATATATATAGCCAATGGCCACATGGCCGATAAAACAATAAGGGATATTAACCGTACGGCAAGGGAAGTGAAAGAGCTGCAGTACGAATATAAAACGTTGAAGAGTGAAGTGATGTTCAGGAGCCGCGAAGCGGAACTGGTAAAAGCAGCAGAGCCATTGGGCTTAAAGCTTTCTACCGAGCCGCCGGTAAGGATAGTTTTAGAGAAAAGGGAATAAGGGGATGCTAAGTGATGAGCAGGGACATTCCCACTCACCACTCACTATTCACCACTCACCCTATCCAATATTTATCAAAAATCACACAACACCTATAGAAAAGCCTCTTGTGAAAAATCTTAATACCGGAACGGTGGAAGTAAAACGGGACATATTATGGCGGGTGTACCTAAGCTATATAGCGGTGGTAATTGTGTGTCTACTCATATTCGCCAGGGCGTTTTATATCCAGCAGTTTCAGGGTAATTACTGGCGGAGCATGAGCGACAGCCTTCACCAGAAAATTGAAGAAACGGATGCTGACCGTGGTACCATCTACAGCGAAGACGGCCAGATGTTAAGTACCAGCATCCCGCAGTTTGATGTGTATATAGATTTTGCGGCGGATGGGTTACGGCAAAAAAGCGGTAAGCGCTTTCGTGAAAACGTAGATTCTTTGAGTTATTGCCTGGCAGATTTGTTTAAAGACAAATCCAAGGCCGAATACAAGCGTATGCTGCAACAAGGTTACCGCGATAAAGACAGGTACTTTCTGTTAAGAAAGAAAACCAGTTTTCGTGAATACCAGCAGCTAAGAACTTTTCCGCTGGTAAGGCAGGGCCGCAACAAAAGCGGTTTTATAGCGGAAGTTAAAAGCATAAGGCTCAATCCTTACCAGCTTCTGGCTTACAGAACTATTGGGCTTGACAGGGAAAATGCTCAAAAAGTAGGGCTTGAACAAACCTACGACACCCTCCTGAAAGGCACTACAGGTAAACGCCTGGTAAGATATATAGCTGGCGGCGTAAGCGTACCGGTGGATAATGATTACGAAGTGGAACCGGAAAACGGGCGTGACATTATTACAACACTGGATGTACATATACAGGAGATTACAGAGAACGCCCTGATGAAGATGATGGTGGAAAATGAAGCGGAGCATGGTTGCGCCATAGTGATGGAAGTAAAAACAGGTAAGGTTAAAGCCATAGCCAACCTGGGCAAAAGAACAGATGGGAGTTACTGGGAAGATTTCAACTACGCGTTAACGCCTACGGAGCCTGGCTCAACCTTTAAGCTGGCAACGATGCTCTCGCTGCTGGAAGACAAAAAAGTTTCTTTGAACACGATGGTGAATTTGAACGGTGGTACCTGGCAGGTTGCCGGCAGAACAGTATACGACAGCGAAAACCATGGCCTTGGTATGGTTACTACAAAGCATGCTTTTGAAGAAAGCTCCAATGTAGGTATGGCAAAGCTGGCTGTTAACGCTTATGCTTCAACACCATCACAGTTTGTAAACCATTTGCGCAAGCTGGGCCTGGATAGTGTTACCGGCATTGACTTAACAGGCGAACGCAGGCCGGTTGTTTACCGCCCCGGCAGTAAATACTGGAGCAACACAACATTGCCCTGGATGGCTTTTGGATACAACCTGGCCATTACGCCCATGCATACAGCCATGTTGTACAACGCGGTTGCGAACAACGGTAAAATGCTAAGGCCTTATTTGTTAAGTGGTATCAGGCAGGATGGTATTCTTATAAAGGAAACTGCGCCTGTTGTGGCTAAAGAAAAAATCTGCAGCGATGCTACACTGCACCAGCTCATTGAATGCTTAAAAGGAGTATGCATAGAAGGTACAGGTAAAACATTGTTTAAAGGCAGTGCTTACCAGGTGGCTGGTAAAACAGGCACAGCACTCGTAGCCAATGGTGCAAGAGGATATGCTGACCATATTTACCAATCCTCTTTCGCTGGTTTTTTTCCTGCTGATAACCCGCAATATACCTGCGTGGTGATTATCAAGAATAAACCTTTTGCAAAGAAGTTTTATGGCGCCGCGGTGGCCGGGCCGGTGTTTAAAGAAATAGCTGACAGGCTATATACCATGTTTGTACGGCAGAGCAAAGACGTGCAGTATGCCAGCATATCCCGTAACGATAGTATCGGTTATCATTATGCGGGGATGTATAAAGAAATGAAGTCGTTGATTGCATCGCTGGGTATTAATCATAAAGATTCTGCAAGAGAAGATGCTGTTATTGGAAGAATAAAAAAAGAGAACGGTTTTGCAGTAATGGATGGTTACAAAACAAGCGAGAAGCAAATGCCGCAGCTTGCAGGTTTAGGCTTAAAAGACGCGGTGTATGTGTGCGAGAATATAGGGCTGAAAGTAAACGCCAAAGGCCGTGGCAAAGTTACTGCCCAGTCAATAACGGCGGGGCAGCAGGTGGCAAGGGGGCAGGTGATAAACATACAATTGAACTAGAAGAGTTTTATGGGCCCGGCAGCGGGAACAGTGATGAGGTCCCGAAACTTCGGGATTGCGTCGCACTCTTGTACGGCTTGTTCGCTGCGCAGCACATTAACTGGTTGGTAAAGCATGTATTACAATTTGAATTGACAATATCATTATAAATGGCAGGTACTAACGAGGATAGCGGAACGGTTAACTCTCCTTTAGGGGCTGGGGATAAAACATTACAGGACATATTGTATAAGGTCCGGCTTCTGTCTGTAAATGGCTCAACAGGAATAGCTGTTAACGATATTCAGATTGATTCAAGGAAGGTTAAAGCCGGGGCTGTATTTGTGGCCATACGGGGCGAAAAATCAGACGGTCACCAGTTCATTGAAAAAGCGGTTGAAGATGGCGCTGTTGCTGTAGTGGTAGAAGCTATGCCTTCCTCAGTAAAAGAAGGCATCACATATATACAGGTAGCCAACACACACGAGGCTGTTGCTTATATGGCGCACAACTTTTATAATGAGCCTTCTGTAAAACTTAAGCTCGTGGGTGTTACCGGTACCAACGGAAAAACAACCATTGCCACAGTGTTGTACAATCTTTTTACAGAGTTGGGCTACAAGTGCGGTTTGATAAGTACGGTGCAGAACCATATAGGTGCGGAGATAGTGCCTTCCACGCATACCACGCCAGATGCCATTAGCCTCAATGCTTTGCTAAAGCGCATGCTGGATGGCGGTTGTACACACGTGTTTATGGAATGCAGCAGCCATGCCATACACCAGCACCGCATAACGGGGCTGCATTTTGCCGGTGCGCTGTTCAGCAACATAACACACGACCACCTGGATTATCACAAAACATTTGATGAATATATACGGGTTAAGAAAAGCTTCTTTGACAATTTGAGCAGCGATGCATTCGCCATTTCCAATGCGGATGACAAGCGCGGCGCCGTAATGCTGCAGAATACTGTTGCAAAAAAGTATTTCTACAGCCTGAAGAATGTAGCAGAGTTTAAAGGTAAAATATTGGAGAATGCGCTTACCGGCTTGCTGATGACGATAAACGACCGTGAAGTGCATTTCAGGTTGATTGGAGAGTTTAATGCGTATAACCTGCTGGCTGTTTACGGAGCCGCGGTTTGCCTGGGCGAAAATGCGGAAGAAGTACTGCGGATATTAAGCCTTTCAAGGGGCGCCGAGGGAAGGTTTGATTATATCATCAGTTATAACAAGATCATTGGTATTATAGACTATGCCCACACACCAGATGCGCTGGATAACGTACTGGCCACCATTAAAAAACTGCGTAAGGGCTATGAGAAGGTAATAACCGTAGTGGGTTGCGGTGGCGACAGGGATAAGACCAAACGTCCCATTATGGCGCAAGCCGCCGCAGATCTTAGCGACAGGGTGATACTAACCAGTGATAACCCCAGGAGCGAAGACCCGCAGGCCATTATTACAGAAATGGAAGCTGGCCTAAATAGCGCTGGTAAAAGAAAAGCCATCTCAATTGTTGACAGGCGGGAGGCGATTAAAACAGCGGTAAGCCTGGCCAATGAAGAAGACATCATACTGGTGGCAGGCAAAGGCCATGAAAAATACCAGGAGATAAAAGGGGTTAAGCATCCCTTCGATGATAAGGCAGTGCTGAAGGAAATGTTTGAGTTGTTAGGAAAGTGAGCAGAAAAAAGTGAAAACTGAGTTAGAAACGTTAATGAAAGTTAATAAGATCTTATAGAGCCGTGGTAAGTGATGAAGGTAATTGAATGGATTTGTCCCCACTCACTACTGCCCACTCACCACTCACAAACCAACTATGCTATACAGTTTATTTAATTATCTAAAACAGGAATTCAATTTGAGCGGGGCTGGATTATTCCAGTTTATCACGTTCAGAATTGTTTTGGCCATCCTGTTGTCTCTGCTTATTGCTACTGTATATGGAAGGCGTGTGATAAACCTGTTAAAGAAAAGGCAGATAGGCGAAACCGTGCGTGACCTTGGGCTTGCAGGCGAGCAATCAAAAAAAGGAACACCCACCATGGGCGGTATCATCATCCTGCTGGCAATACTGATACCTACACTATTGTTTGCTGATTTAAGCAAAGTATACATAAGACTGATGTTATTGTGTACGGTTTGGCTAGGTGTAATTGGCTTCCTGGATGATTATTTTAAACTGAAGGCAAGAAAGAAGGCTCAGGAAAAGGGGGAGAAATACCAGAAAAAAGACAGCGATGGTTTGGCAGGTGTTACCAAGATAATAGGGCAGATAGGGTTGGGTATCATCATAGGCGCTACACTCTATTTTAACAACAACGTGTTGGTTGAGAGAGAACTGGTGAACCCGGGCGAAACAATTGAACAGGTAATGCAGCCAGGTGAAAGGCTGGGACGGGACAGCAATATTGTGGTGAGAAAAATAGATGGTGTAGAGAGAAGGTTCGTTAAGGTAAGAACGCCCATTACAACAATTCCTTTTGTTAAGAACCACGAGTTTAATTACAGTAAGCTGATAAGCTGGATTGGTACCGGAGCCGAGCAATACACCTGGATTATTTACATCATCATTGTAACGTTCATCATAACCGCGGTATCAAATGGGGCAAACCTTACGGATGGGTTAGATGGGTTGGCGGCCGGTGTTAGTGCATTCATAGGAGCCGGCATACTTGTATTTGCTTATGTAAGTGGCAACTATCGTTTCGCGGATTACCTGAACGTAATGTACATACCCAATCTTGGCGAGCTATCCATTTTTATCGCGGCATTCGTTGGTGGGTGTGTGGGCTTTCTATGGTACAATGCTTTTCCGGCCCAGGTGTTTATGGGCGATACGGGCAGCCTTGCATTAGGCGGTATTATTGCTTCGCTGGCTATAATTATCAGGAAAGAATTGCTGATACCTATTTTTTGCCTGGTGTTCCTGGTAGAAAACTTAAGTGTGATTATACAGGTAAGCTATTTCAAATACACAAAGAAAAAGTATGGTGAAGGCCGAAGGGTGTTTTTGATGAGCCCGCTGCACCACCATTACCAGAAAAAAGGATTTCATGAAAGTAAGATAGCAGTGCGCTTCTGGATAATTACGATACTATGTGTTTTATTCTCTATAATAACACTGAAGATAAGGTAGTGGCTGGTTGCAGGATGCTGAAAAGTGTTATAGCGGGAAGGATGAAAAGGAATAATAAACCTGTTGCACAATGCTGAACAAACAACAGAACGTACAAGAGTGCGACGCAAGAGAAGCCTTATAGTAGTTCGTCCTGCTGGGCCCATAAAAAAGAAAAAATGAATGAACATACATCTGATAGTAAAAACGGGCATAACCTGGTAATACTGGGCAGTGGCGAGAGTGGGGTTGGTGCAGCATTACTGGGAAAGCAAAAAGGATATGAAGTGTTTGTGAGTGATGGTGGCCCTATAAAAAACAATTACAAAAAAGAGCTCATTGATAATGGAATTGCGTTTGAAGAAAACGGCCATACTGAACAAAAAATACTTGCAGCGGATGAAGTGGTAAAAAGCCCCGGAATACCTGATAAGAATGAACTGGTAAAGAAGATAAGGGCAAAGGGGATACCGGTGATTAGTGAAATAGAACTGGCTTACCGTTTTAAGGGCGATAGCAGGATTGTTGCAATAACGGGCAGTAATGGCAAGAGTACTACAACGTCTCTCATTTATCATATGTGTAAACAGGCGGGTTTGGATTGTGCGCTGGTGGGTAACATAGGATATTCATTCGCTAAGCAGGTGGCTGAAAATCCGAAGCCTTTGTATGTAGCGGAAATAAGTTCTTTTCAGTTAGATGACATTAAAGAATTCAGGCCTGATATTGCTTTGCTGCTGAACATTACAGAAGACCATTTAGACAGGTACGATTATAAGTTTCAGAACTACATCAACAGCAAATTCAGGATAATAGAGAACCAACAGCCGGGAGATTATTTCATCTACAACGATGATGATGAGGTAATCACGAACCATATAAAAACCATATCACTTACAACTAACCCATTGCCATTTTCTATGACACACGAAGTACAAACAGGCGCTTACATTAAAGGAGACAGGATGGTATTAAGAGCTAAAGACCAGGATGAACGTGTTACAATGAATGTTAACGATTTTGTGCTGAAGGGCAAACACAATCAATACAACACCATGGCAGCAGGAATAGCAGGCTCCGTGCTTGACATAAGGAAGGAAAAGATAAGAGACTCCATGACAACTTTTGAAAGCCTGGAGCACCGTATGGAACATGTAGCAACGGTAAAGGGTGTTGAATATATTAACGACAGCAAGGCAACCAATGTAAACAGTACCTGGTATGCGCTGGAAAGTATGAAGCAACCGGTAGTGCTGATACTTGGGGGCGTTGACAAAGGCAACGACTATACCATACTGGAAGAGCTGGTAACAGAAAAAGTAAAAGCCATTGTTTGCATGGGTTTGGACAACGAGAAAATACATCATGCACTTGAACCGTTTGTACCGGTAATGGTAGATACCAAAAGTGCACAGGAAGCTGTTAATGCCAGTTACAGGCTTGCAGAAAAAGGCGATGTGGTATTGCTTAGCCCGGCATGTTCAAGCTTTGACCTGTTTAAGAATTATGAAGACAGGGGCACGCAGTTTAAGAATGCAGTAAAAGAACTCTGATTGTAAATTAAAAAGTGTTGTATAAAGTACTTCGTACTTCTTACCTCGTATTTGGATAAATGTTTAATGAAGCCGCAGATAAATTATTCTCACAGTTTGCGCCGGCAGAAGGCGCAGGTGCCAAGCTATTGCCTAAAACAAATGGCGATAAATACATCTGGGGCACCGCGATATTGCTGGCGCTTACATCGCTGCTCGTTGTGTACAGCGCAACAGGTTCTTTGGCATACAAATTATACAGGGGCAATACAGAAGTATATCTCTTCAAGCAGTTATCATTCATTGCAATCGGCTTAACAGGCATTTACTTTTTGCACCGCGTTAATTATACGTTGTATTCCAGGGTGTCGCTGGTATTGTATCTAATCTCAGTGCCGTTGTTGTTTTATACATTGTTTTTTGGCGCGGAAATAAACGAGGGCAGCCGCTGGATAAAACTGCCGGTTATCAACTTAACCATACAAACCAGCGACTTTGCAAAGCTGGCCCTGTTTATGTATATATCCCGCCAGCTAAGCCGCAAGCAGGATGTGATAAAAGATTTTAAACAGGGCTTTCTGCCCATCATTATACCCGTTGGTTTAACCTGCGCATTAATTATGCCGGCCAACCTGTCCAACGCATTGTTAACAGGCGCTACATCATTGCTGTTGCTGTTTATAGGCCGTGTGAGTTTTAAACATATATCACTGGTAATTGGTGTGGCGTTAATACCGGTGTTAATCATCATCAGCGTAGCGGTAGCAACACACAGCAGTAAAAAAACAACTAATAAAAAATCCGCGGTGGTAGAAGGGTTGCATTCATTCGGCCGCTTTGGTACATGGGTAAAACGTGTGCAGGATTATATATATGCATCCGAGGCAGAAGTGCCTTACCAGGTGCAACAGGCAAAAATAGCCATAGCCAACGGCGGCATTTTATACGGCAAAGGGCCCGGCAACAGTTTGCAGCGTAACTATTTGCCGCAGGCGTATAACGACTTTATCTATGCCATCATCATTGAAGAGTATGGTTTGCTGGGCGGTGCATTCATCATATTCATTTATATGATTTTTCTGTTCAGGTGCATCCGTATATTCCGGCGTTGCCCTTATGCCTTTGGCGCTTTTCTCGCACTGGCATTAAGTTTCACGCTGGTAATACAGGCCGTTGCAAATATGGCGGTAAATGTAAACCTGGTGCCGGTAACCGGTGTAACACTTCCGTTGGTAAGTATGGGTGGCAGTTCTTTCTTGTTTACCTGTGCGTCCATCGGTATCATATTAAGTGTGGCAAGAAACCTGGAGCAAATGGAAGGGAAGAAAGAAGAAGCAGTCAATAGTCAATCGGCCACGTAGTCAGAAAGTTGTGTAAGCAGGATAAAGAAGAAAATTATGGGCCCGGCAGAGCGAACTACTATGAGGCCCCGTTGCGTCGCACTCTTGTACGGTTTGTTCGCTACGCGGCTTTTCCCGCAGGATAGCTTTTGTTTCTTCCGCCTCCGGCGCCAGAAACATTGATACAGCATCCTGTCGTTGAGGAGATTCTTAAAGCGGCATATTAGCAGAAGGGGAAAATTGTATCGCTATTAACAAAAGCAGGTTTAACAACAGGCAATGAACATAACGGATGATGCGAATAACGAAGATGTTGCTAACTCCCCCTTCAGGGGGGTGGGCGGTAAATTCATCATAGCCGGTGGCGGTACCGGCGGGCACATATTCCCTGCCATTGCCATAGCCAACGCATTAAAACAATTACAACCGCAGGCAGAAATATTGTTTGTTGGCGCAAAGGGCAAAATGGAAATGGAAAAAGTGCCGCAGGCCGGGTATAACATAAAAGGATTGGATATAGCAGGCTTCAACCGCAGTTCTTTGATAAAGAATATTTCGCTGCCTTTTAAGCTCATCAAAAGCTTTTACCAGGTAAGGCAGATTGTGAACGAGTTTAAGCCAGTCGCGGTAATAGGAGTAGGTGGCTATTCAAGCTTTCCCGTGCTCAAGTATGCACAAAGCCGGGGGATACCAACTTTTATACATGAAAGCAATTCATTTGCCGGCAAAGCTAATATAATGCTTGGCAAGAAAGCTACCAGGGTATTTGTAGCTGGTGATGGCATGGAAAAGTTTTTTCCGGCAGACAAAATAGTAGTTACCGGCAACCCTGTTAGAAAAAATATTGCCGCTTCAACGGTATCCAGGGAAGAGGCACTCCGGTTCTTTGATTTAAAAGAAGATAAAGTAACCATCCTGGTAGTAGGCGGCAGCCTGGGCGCAAAAAGTATTAATGAAGTTATACTGGCCCACATACTGGACTTGGCGCCGCTGGATTTGCAGCTTATCTGGCAAACGGGCAAAACCCATGCGGATGTTTATAAGGAAAGAGGTAAACCACTGGAGAATGTTTGGGTGGGTGAGTTTATTGTTGAAATGGACAAAGCCTATGCCGCGGCTGATGTAGTGATATCAAGGGCGGGGGCAATGGCTGTAACGGAATTATGTGTGGTAAAAAAGCCGGTGGTATTCGTTCCTTATCCGCATGCCGCTGAAGACCATCAAACAGTGAATGCCCGGCATTTGGTTGAAAAAGATGCGGCAGTAATGGTTAAGGATAGTGAAGCGCATGCAAAATTATTTCCTGAAATAATTACGCTGGCAAAGAGTGCCAGCCTGCAGGAAAAACTAAAAAAGAACATTGCACAATTGGCAATAACCGATGCCGATATAAAAATAGCAAGGGAGATACTTGTTTCTGTTCAATAAAGAATACTATGAATGAGTGATGCTGCAAAAAAAATAAAGCTGTTACAAAACTCCCCTTCAGGGGGTGGGGTTGTAATTTATTTTATAGGTATAGGGGGCATAGGTATGAGTGCGCTTGCAAGATACTTTCATGCTAAGGGAGCGCAGGTAAGCGGCTATGACAGAACACCAACACCGCTTACAGGGGAGCTTGAAAAAAGTGGTATTACCATTCACTATCATGAAGATGTGGAGTTGATTCCGAAAGAGGTGGATGTGATAGTGTACACACCGGCTATTCCCAAAGAGCAGAAAGAGCTGGTTTATTATCGTGAAAACGGTTATGAAGTTGTAAAGCGCAGCGATGTATTGCAATGGCTTACTGAAAGTTCTTTTAACATATGTGTGGGGGGAACACATGGCAAAACAACCATAACCACTATGGTAGCACACTTACTGCGTGATACCGGTTATGGTTGCAATGCCTTTCTTGGAGGTATATCCGCTAACTATAGTACTAACTTCTGGAGCAGCGAAAGAAATGTGGTAGTGGTTGAAGCGGATGAATACGACAGGAGCTTTTTGAAACTGGTGCCTGATGTAGCTGTAGTAACGGCCATGGATCCCGACCACCTGGATATTTATGGCACGGCTGAGGAAGTGGAAAATGCTTTTGTGCAATTCTCCCAAAAAGTAAAACCGGGTGGTTGCCTGGTCACTAAGTATGGTTTAAAAAGAAGTGCGGAATTAAAGGCCGCTAACCATTTCACCTACAGCTTGTACGATACCAATGCGGACGTGCATACGGCTGATGTGAAAGTGGAAAATGGTTCTTACAGGTTTAATGTAGTGGGTAAAGATTGGCAGTTGAAAGATGTATTGCTGCACATGGGTGGGTTGCACAATATTGAGAACAGCCTTGCCGCCATAACGGTAGCTAAATACCTGGGCATTGAAGATAAAAAGATAAAAGCCGCTGTCGCCTCGTTTAAGGGCGTAAGGAGAAGGTTTGAATACGTATTAAAGACCAGTGATGGAAAAGTGTTGATTGATGATTATGCACACCATCCTGAAGAACTGAAGGCGTTGATAAGTGGTGTACGTAGTTTGTTCGCTGAGGAAAAATGTACGGTGGTGTTCCAGCCGCATTTGTTTAGCCGCACTAACGACCTGCATAAGGAATTTGCCGAAAGCCTGGATATGGCGGATGAAGTGATACTGCTGCCCATATACCCGGCAAGGGAATTACCCGTGGAAGGTGTAACCAGCGACCTTATCCTCAATAACATGCAACTGCCGCAAAGGCAGGTGCTTTCTAAAGAGGCAATGATAAATTGGGTAAAATTAAATAAGCCTAAGCTGTTGGTAATGTGCGGGGCAGGGGATATAGATGCATTGGTGGGAAGGGTGAAAGAGGTAGTGAGTGGTGAATAGTGAGTGGCGAGTAGGGAGTAATAAAATCAATGCTGTTTGCTTAATGTTGTCAGCCTGAGCTTGTCGAAGGCGGCGTCACAAGAATAACATTCATCCAACCGGCTACCAGCAACCGGCAACCTGTAACTAAAATGTGGAAGAAACGAATCATATTAACCCTTTGGGTATTGTTAGGGTCAGCAACAATTGTGCTGCTGGTTTCTGCCATGCATAAGAAGGAGATAAAAACGGTAAGCGATATAAAGGTAGAAATAGAAGGTGCGGAGCAACATGTGTTTGTGGATGAGAAAGACATTATTGATTTTCTCAACAAGATGGGGGTAAAAAAGGGAACAGAGTTGTTCAGGATTGATACACGCCACTTAGAAGATGGATTAAAAATGAATGGCTGGATACGGGATGCGGATTTGTTCTTTGATAACAACAGCATACTGCATGTAGATATACAGGAACGTGAACCGATGGCGAGGATTTTCACCATCAGCGGTAACTCTTTTTACATAGATAGCAGCGGTAAACGTTTACCGTTGAGTGATAACCTTAGTGCAAGGGTGCCGGTATTTACTTCTTATCCCTCGGATAACAAAAAACTATCGGCCCCGGATAGCGTGGTGTTAGCTGAAATAAAGTACATAGCGCAACACATACAACGGGATAGCTTTTGGCTGCAGCAGGTGGCACAGGTTGACCTTACACCGCAGCATACTTATGAAATAGTTCCTGTGCTGGGTAACCAGGTTATTACATTGGGCGATACCAGCAACCTGGCAGATAAGTTTAACCGGCTGTACAGCTTTTACAGGCAGGTTTGGGCAAAGGCAGGGTTTGAAAAATATGAACGCATTGATGTGCAGTACGATGGCCAGGTAGTGGCATCAAGAAGGGGGGCGGCAAAGCCTTACCTGGATTCTGCCAAAGCCATGCAGCAGTTAAGCAGCAGCCTGCGGCAAATGAATACCATGATGCGTGATACCAGCGTAGGTATGGATGCAAAACTGCTGAATGTGGTAAAAGATACGTCGGTAAAAAAAGTATTGCCGGCGAAAATAATGAACAGGCCCCAGGTAAAACCGAAACCTGTACTAAAAGCAAAAGCGCCTGTTGTAAAAAAGAAGACAGTAAAAAAAACGGTGAACAACAGTAAGAGCAGGAAGCCTAAGGCTGTGTTGCAGCGGCACTATTAATACAATGCACTAAACAGAAACAACATCAACAACTAAAATACACATCTATGAACCCGATTGAAGCGCCCATCATTGTGGGTCTTGATATTGGTACAACGAAAATCGCCGCCATTGCAGGGCGAAAAAATGAGTACGGAAAGCTGGAGATTCTTGGCTTTGGCCGTGCCAACAGCAATGGCGTGCAGCATGGACAGGTACTCAATATTGACCAGACCATCAAAGCCATTCAGCAGGCGCTGGTAAACTGTGCTGAAAGTAACCCCGACCTCGAAATTTCTGAAGTGTATGTAGGCGTGGCGGGCCACCACATTAAAAGCCTGCAAACACGTGGCGACATAGTGCGCCAAAACCCGGAAATAGAAATTGAACGCTGGGAAGTGGAACAACTGATAGAAAACCAGCGCAAGACTTTTATTCCCGCCGGCGACCAGATCATAGATGTGATACCACAGGATTTTCATGTGGATAACTATCAGAACATTAAGGATGCAATTGGCTATAATGGCGTGAAAGTTGGTGCAAACTTCCACATTATTACCGGCGACAGAAATGCCATACGCAATATCAACCGTTCTGTTGAACGCAGCGGCCTTAAAACAAAAGACCTTGTGTTGCAGCCACTGGCTTCAGCATCGGCAGTTATGAGCGATATTGATATGGAGGCCGGCGTAGCCATACTGGATATCGGCGGCGGCACCAGCGACCTAGCTGTGTTTTATGATGGTATCCTTAAGCATACCGCTGTAATACCCTTTGGTGGCGAAAATATTACCAACGATATACGCATGGGCCTTGGCGTTTTAAAGCAGCAGGCGGAGGCTATGAAAGTACAGTTTGGCGGTGCGCTGGCCGATGCCGCAAAAGCCAATGCCTACATTACCATACCAGGTATAAAGGGTATGCCGGCTAAAGAAATAAGCGTTAAAAACCTGGCAGGCATTATACAGGCCCGGATGAATGAGATACTGGACTTTGTTACCTATCACCTGAAGCAGGTAGGCCTTGATCCACGTGTTTTAAATGGTGGTATCATTTTAACCGGGGGCGGCTCGCAGCTAAAGCATTTAATTCAGCTAACCGAGTATACAACAGGTTTAAATGCAAGAATAGGTTACCCCAACGAGCACCTGGCCGCCAACCATATAGATGAGCTGAAGAAACCCATGTATGCCACCTGTATTGGTTTAATATTAAAAGGCTATAGTGATTATGAACACCACAATAAAGAGTTTAACAACCGCTTTACCAAAGTAGTGGCTGTACCGGATAACCTTAAAAAAGGCGATGCGGTGCAACCCGAAATAACTAAAGAAAAGGAAAACGGGGTTGATATAAAAAAACGCAAAGGCCTTAACAGCTTCTGGGACAAATTTAAAGACAGCATCATTGATTTGTTTAAGGAAGAAGGAGATATGGAGATTAAATAAATACAGGTTGCAGGATGCTGGTAACTGGTTGGATAAATTACAAATTCCGGTTTTTTACACCAGCTACCTGAAACCTGCCACCGGCAACTTACATACTAACTAACCCATCTAAATTTAAAAAATAACAGTTATGATACACTTTGATCTGCCGAAACAAAAGTCATCCATCATTAAGGTTCTTGGTGTAGGAGGTGGCGGAAGCAATGCGGTAAACTACATGTTCGCGGAAAATATTGAAGGTGTAGATTTTATTATTTGTAACACAGATGCCAAGGCGCTTGAACAGAGCACCGTGCACAATAAAATACAGCTTGGGCCGCATCTTACACAAGGTCTTGGCGCAGGCGCTAACCCGGAAGTTGGCAAGCAGGCCACAGAAGAATCGCTGGAAGAAATAAAGCGCATACTGGAGGTAAACACCAAGATGGCTTTTATCTGCGCAGGCATGGGGGGCGGTACCGGCACCGGCGGCGCTCCTATCATTGCGAAGATCTGCAGAGACCTCGGCATACTTACCGTGGGTATTGTAACTACGCCATTTGGTTTTGAAGGCCCGCGCCGCAGGCAGCAGGCAGAGCTTGGTATCAAGCAACTGGAGCCCTATGTGGATACACTGCTTGTTATCAGCAACGATAAGCTGCGCATGCAGTACGGTAACCTTAAAATGAAGGAAGCCTTCGGCAAAGCCGATGATGTATTAGCTACAGCCGCCAAATGTATTACCGATATCATCAACAGCCGCGGCCATATTATTGTTGACTTTGCAGACGTATGCACCGTTATGAAAAACGGCGGTGTGGCCATATTGGGCAGCGCCGCTGTAGAAGGTGAAGACAGGGCGCAGCAGGCTATTGAAGAAGCATTAAACTCTCCGCTACTGAACGACAACGATATCCGCGGCGCTAAATGGATACTTATTAACATCAACAGTGCCGAAGGCGAGTTTGAATGCACGATGGATGAACTGGAGATTATTAACGATTACATGCGCCAGCAGGCGGGCGAGCATACCGATGTGATTGTAGGTATGGGGTACGACAACTCCCTGGATAAAAAGATTGGCATTACGCTTATAGCAACAGGTTTTGAACATAAAGACCCCTTTGCTAAAAGAGAGCAGGTTGCCGAAAAAAAGGCTGAGCCAAAGCCCGAAAAAATTATGATGACACTGGGTGTTGAAGGCGACGAGAAGAAAATGTACCAGGCGCCGCAGCAGCAAACATTGTCATTTGAAGATAAAGACCCATTCGCTCCAAAGTTGATGGAAACAACGGGCGAAAAGGTAATTGTGCCTGCCAAATTGTATGAAGAACCTCTTTCCGTACCACAGCAAAATGATGAGCCGCAAACCATCAGGCTGGAGCTTTCACCTGAGATTACCGAAGTGAAGAAAGAAGAGCCTGCACCGGTGGCTGAGAACCCGTTGGTGCAGATGCAGTACACAGAAAAGCCAACGGATAACGGCAGTGCGGTTAACAGCTACCTTAACCGGCCTTCCAACATTTACGCTTCTGTTCCCCAGCCGCCTGCAGAGCAGCCTAAGGAGGAAGTAAAGCCAGAGCCAAGGTTTACGCAGCCGGCGCCTGTAGCAAAACAGGAGCCTGCGGAAGACGAAGTGCAGTTTGGGTTTGTAATAAAGGAAGACAATGCAGTAAACAGCGCACCTGTTGGCAGCATTGTTAACGAAATGGACGAAGAAGAAGATCAAAAGCGCCGTGCGGCAGAGCGTATTCAAAAGCTGCGCAACCTGTCTTTCAACATGGGCAGTTCGGATATGAATACCGAGTTTGATAATGTGCCGGCTTATGTACGCCGCAACATGGAGTTGTTCGGTAATACACTTACCTCGGTAGAAAACTACTACAGCAAGTATGCGGTAAAGAAAGATGAAAACGATAAAACGCAGATATCTACTATCAATACTTTCTTAGACGGCAAGAAACCCGACTAATGATTCCTGGCTTCTCAATTGTGTTTTTAGTTGTTGTCCCTCCGGTGTAAACCGGGGGGATTTTTTGTTCCCGCCACCTCTGTTACCTCGGTTTCTGCCACCTTGGTGCCTCCGTTTCTGCCACCTTTGGTGCCAGAAACATCGTATAGAATAAGCAATAACAATTATTGTCCAGGCAGGATTGCTACTATTAAGCATCGTTGTGTCACTCACTTGTACACTACATCTTTACTGAGCAAGAAAACCAGCAATTTTCATCATTGCCCGAAGGGCATAAATAATAATAGCCCTGGGTGAAACCCGGGGTAAAAGAATGAGTCGTCCGGCAACCCTGCAAGGGTTGAATGCGCAAAAGGTTCAACCCCCTGCGGGGTTGGGCTGTCCCCATGCGGTAACCCCGGTTTGCAACCGGGGCTATTCTTAGTAAAGCCTTTCAGGCTTTTATAGAAGTATTTTTTTGGACCTCACCAACCATTTATTCAATTAACAGACTGGTAACCTGCAACTGGTAACCGGTAACTGTTTTCGGGTGAGGGATTGAAGCGGCTACCCCGGTGAGGCCATCGCAGCAGGGCCTTGTGCCGGAGTAATAGCGGAAAGCCCGGCCCGAGGTACGAGGGACACCCCCAAATACAACCGCAGAAGAGTGTAACATTCGTTGCTAAACCGGCACAGTATTTTAAATACAAGCGTTACTCCATCATCTCTGTCAGTTTTAAATTGGCAAAATCGCCACCAGAACCATTGCCAACCCAAAAGCCAATCTTGCCGTCGTTACGCTCATTTAGTTTTTTCACAACAAGAGAAGCTTTTTTGTTCCTGTTTACAAAAACGCTGATGGTGGGCGACTGTATTAAAATGCTTACATGAAACCAGCCGTTAGGGTCTGGCGCATCATAAAGAGAGTCTTCATAAACACCGGGGTGCCTGGAGCGTAAGGTTGGCCAGTCGTACAGCGGCATGGCAATGTATTGAACAGAGTGGTTTTTCCTGGCTGTATCTGAAGATTTAAAATTAAAGGGACGGAAATAAACCGCATCGTAAGTGCTGTCGTTTTTGCCATGGAAAGCTATACCCACAAAGCTCTGTTGCGGCACATCTTTTCCCTTTACATCAAACTCTATGGTGCCGTTGCTAAACGTAGGTTTGGGCAGCCATGTTACACCAACACCCGGTTGTTCATTCAGGTGAATACCATTTTTGTAATCCGCTTCAGTTGAAAGAGACATTTCCCTGTTAACAGGTTTCACCTTTTTGTCATTGCTAAGTTTAGCAAAATCCGGCTCTGAAACCCGGGTTCTTTGCGCATTGGCATTGGCGGCAGCCAGGCACAATACAACCATCGGCAGGCATATTTTAAGATAAGGGAAATTCATAAGCACTTGTTTTAAAAGCTGTTGGCAAACAATTTTACAAGGTACACATATTTTGTTGGGATATAAGCTGTACCTGGGCCCGGTGTAAGACACATACGCGGAATAAATTTTGCGGGGTTAAGCAGTTTAGCCACGCTGTTTTTTGTTGCTTAAATACCCAATTCAGGGAAAAATATACCGAATAATCTATAGGAAATATATCATCGCGTACAATGTAGCGTTTAAAAAGCAAGACAAATAATGGCACGGAGTTTTCAACGGTTTGGGTGTTGGATTTTACGCCAAATCCTGCGACAAAATTTCATCCAAACTATGTTAAAGGAAGCGGCGTTTTTTTTCCAAAGAACTGTGTTGCCCCCGGGCGGCACAGTTCTTTAAAACCGGTAAATAAGGGTTGTTTTTTAAACAACCTTTTATTCATAAACAAAAATTTGCCAGATGAAAAACAAACAACAGCAAACCAAAGAAAAACCCAACATAGTTGGCGGTCAGCAAAACAAACAAGGAATCCACAAAATGCCTCAACAGGAACAGCATGAGCAAAGTAAGCTTACCACTACAGACCTGAAAGGCAAACAGGTAGACGAAGATCCTTCCACTGCGGAAGGCAAGCCTTTAGAGCAACAACAAAAGTAAGCACGGCAATAATTAAAAGTATGCAGCATATAACACAAGATTTAACAGGCACCGTTCCCGCTCAATACACCGGAACAGAATTGAGAGCAGAAGAAACGGTTGAACTTTCCAGCCCGGAAGAAGCCGTGCAGGTATTCCAGTTTGCACGGGAGCGGCTGTTAAATCCCGGAAGCTGGAACAATATTGCGCAGGGTCTTAGCGCTTCTTTCCAACTTACAAATGATACAGGAGATGCTATTGAGGGGCCGGCCAAGAAAGGTAATTACCTGCGGATTGACATACCCGGCCCGGGAAGTGACGAAGGCCAGGGTTACGACTGGGTTTTTATTGAAGAACTGAAAGAAGTTAATAACGATGATGAGGAGCAGATTTCTTTAAGGGTGCGGCCGGCAGCCAACCCCAATGATCATAATGATCACATCGCCCACTTTTATGGCGACTCAGCTACAAGTAACTTTATTATTAGCAGGATGCACAACAGGGTGTCGGCAATTATTACTGACAAAAACATTAAGCCCAACGATGATGCGGAAAGCATAGCCGGGAAAATTCGGGACAAAATTGTGGGGTTAACAGCTATTTCAGCGTTCTCAAAAATTCAATGGCAGGGACTGGCAAAGGGCCTGCTTGCCGGGGCTTAGAAACTTCATCACTTAATTATTTTATCATGGTTTCAGCGTTAATAACAGAAGAAGACCGCATCAGGAAAAACACATCTGATGAGAGTAACCTGCGTATTGACAAAGCCATTTACCAGGCAATAGATAATTACAGGGGTAAAACCGCCGGTGAAATACGCAAGCGGTTGAAAAAACTTGATAAAGAATGGGATATAGAGAGAGTGTTGATGTTAAATGCATCGGTGCTTGCCTTAACAGGCACCTTGCTTGCTGCTAAAAAAAATAAAAAATGGTTTGCCTTACCCGCTATTGTTACCAGTTTTCTTGCCCAGCACGCCATCCAGGGTTGGTGCCCGCCGCTTCCGCTTTTCAGGAAATTCGGAGTTAGGACCGCCCATGAAATAGACGCTGAAAAGTATGCGTTACTGGAATTGCTGGAGCGCAAAGGGGAACTGAAGATTTATTAGCCATATCCAAATCATCTAATTGGCAGGTAAAAACAAGCCTGCCCCAAAAGCATTGCTTTCGGGGCAGTTTTTGTTTTATTCACTCTGGAAAGTTCTTACAATTTTGCACTGTTTGCAGCTTCAATAATTACGGCTGCTACTTTTTCAGGCTGCGACATAAAGATTACGTGGCTACCTTTTACTTCGGTAATTTTTGCGCCGGAACGTTTGTACATGCTGCGTTGTATTTCGGGAACAATGCTTTTATCTTCCGTAGCTACAATACCATAAGCTGGTTTGTTCTTCCACGCCGGGTTTGTAATTGGGGTAACAAATCCTTTGGCATAAAATGCGCCTTGAGAAGCGTACATGAAATCAGCTTCTTCCTTGCTGATGTCTGCACAAAAGCCTGCATGAAATTTATCTTTAGCGTAATACACTATGCCTTTTTCATCCGGAGGTAATACGCCGTTTTCAGGAGCTGGAGGTGCTGTTTGTAATAATTGAAGAACCGATTCTCCTTTATCAGGCTGTAAAGCGGCGATGTACACAAGAGCCGCTACCTTGGGGTGATTGCCTGCCTCTGTAATAACAGCGCCACCCCATGAATGCCCGGCGAGTATGGCAGGGCCATCCTGTTTGTCAAGCGCAACTTTTGTAGCAGCCACATCATCTTCCAGGGAAGTAAGCGGGTTTTGAACCACGGTTACATTGAACCCTTTTTTGGTAAGTTCTGAAAAGAGCGCTTTAAAACCTGAGCCGTCTGCAAAAGCGCCATGCACCAATACCACATTCTTAACCGGTTGGGCTTCGGCTGTATTAAGCGCACCTGCGCCAACTGATAAACTAATAGCTGCGGCTACCGCAACTTTTTTTAACCTGTTTTTTACTGATGTATTTTCCATTGTAGTTGTGTTGACTTTTTTTAACCGATCAACACTGCAAAATTGCTTCAGTAACAGGTGGTGGTATTTGTGTATGCTTCCCGAAAACTTGTAATTATTTCCCTGCGGCAACAGGACCATTCAATTTAAACTCCTGTGGCGAAACAGAAGTATGCCTTTTAAAGAAATTGGAAAAATAGGCAGGATCTTCAAACCCCAGTTCGTAAGTAACCTGTTTTACTGATTTGTCTGTGTAGAAAAGCAATCGTTTGGCTTCAATAATAATCCTCTCCTGTATTACCTGCTGGGGCGTTTTGTGGTTATACAATGCAAAAAGGTTAGACAGCGTTTTGGGAGATTTGCTTAGTTGCGCCGCGTAAAAGCCTACAGAATGTTCTGAACGGAAATTACCTTCTACCAGCAGGTTAAATTTGCGCATAAGGTCAAACTTATCGTCACGCATTTTCTTTGCAGGAATATATTCCGCCCTGGCTGCTTTGGTAATGTCAATAATCAGGCGCTTAAGCAGAACGAGCAACATCTCATTCTGGATATGGTCCGGGGTTTTAAACTCCGCAACAAACATGTCCAGCAGCAATTGAAGTTTCCTGCTTGCATCATTGTCAAGGTTAATGAATAAATGTTCGGTTGATCCAAAGAGAAAACCTACACAGCTTACTTCCCTGTCGTGATCCAAAATGCAGTAAAATTCCCGGTTAAACTGCCATGCAATAATGTCTTCCGGTTTTTCGAACGAAAAAGACTGGTTGAACAACAGCGTAAGCAATGTATCCTGTCTGAATTCATGTGCAGCCCCGTCTATCGTTACTGTTTGTTGCGGGCCCGGGTTCCAGGCAATGGTAAAGTATTTATTGTTACGGTCACGCCCGTAGAACAGGCGGTCAAAATCCTGTTCATCTTTAATCAGTAGCAGGTTGCCACCGGTATTGTCGTCTTTAAGCAGCAGTTTCATTACCGGTAAAGATAAATGTGTTTACTGCTTGTTGCAATGGTTGGGTAAAGCTTAGGCGGCAGCTACCATTTAATTTGGGGCACAAAACCGCCCCTCACCCAGGGGGTGTATTCCTGCGTGACATTGTAGGAAGCGGTTTAAATTTAGTTTTGATGATTTTGTATAAACCTGCAGCCGCCATTATAACTGAAAGACGAAGTGATTGCGACGCAACGAAGTCGCCATGAAATACCGCTGCTGGTATCCAAATGAACCGGGCTTAAAAGATTCTCAGGCAAACAGGGAAGTTTTTTATTTCCCGTTCGCCTTACCGCATCCGGTTAAAAGTTGCTGCCAATAAAATGTTGCCTTTTAAACGTAGATGGATTTTCTCCTGTAACCTTCTTAAAGGTTTTATTAAAGTAAGAAATATTTGAAAAGCCGGTTTCGTAGCAAGCCTGGGTAACAGTTTTGTCTTGTAACAATATTTTTTTGGCTTGATTGATCCTGAACTGGTTTAAAAAGTCTGTAAACGTGTAATGCGTTGATTTTTTGAAGTACCTGCAAAATGCCGCCGTTGTAAGGTTACACAGTTTTGCAACAGCGTTTACATCAATTTCATTTTGGTAATTCGCTTCAATAAAATGATATACTTGTTGTAAGCGTTGCTGTTCCTTTAACAGGGATGTACCGGCAATGGGCCTTGCCTTCAGCATTTCAATTTCATTACTGTTAGCCAGCAAATTAAAAACCTGCAATAGCGTAATGAGTTGGTCAAAGTGCGATAAAGCTGTTAACTGTTTTAGTTTTTCACCCGCTAACTTTTTTGTTTCGCCGTAAAATGCCACACCGCTTCTTGCTTTTTCAAAAAGGTTTTTTATAGCAGCTATTTCCGGTAATGAAAAAAAGTGTTGGCCTAAAAAGTTATCTTTCATTTGCACCACAACAGTATCTACAGTTGTCTTTACGCCATAATCAAAATTCAGGTGCGGTATGTTAGGCCCGATTAAAGCAATATCGCTGCCTTCATATTTTGAGATATGGTCTCCAATGTGGCGGAAACCGCTTTCTGTTTCAACGTAAACAATTTCGTATTCAGGATGAAAGTGCCAATAAAATAATTCATTCAGGTTGGGTGTCAACAGTATTCTAAAGGAGCTGTTAGTGTCGCTTGTTATGGTTTCTAATTTGGCTTTCATTTGCCCTTGCTTTGCACTATTGTTTCTAAAAATACCAAAATATATCAATACAGTACAAATACCTGCCATTGCAGATGTTGATTAACCCGCCGCTGCAAGACTATTTTCGTGTTATCAAAAACCAGATTGCCATGCCACAGCAACACTTCATTTTAAACCGGGCGCCCGAAGAAAATACAGGGGCTTTACCGGCGGTTAAAAACAATTTAGAATCAAAAAGAAACAACATAGAAAAGGCTTGCAAACACAGAAGCGAAAATGGATGGTGCAGTAAAAGCCAGGGACAATGTTTGTTATTAACAGGCTTATTTTTTAAACATTAAATATTGCTATATGAAACAAGAAACTATGGTACCAACAATGGCGCCTGCCATGCAGCCTGAAAATGCGCATAAAGATATTCCGGGCAACCCCTCAACGGCAAAAAGCAGCGCTGTTAAATTAAACGACCGCAGTAACGATGAGCCGTTGCGTGTGCTGAGCGAAGCTGATTGGGATTTTTGGATTACCAACGGTTATATTGTAATAAAAAATGCCGTACCGAGAGAGCAGGCGTTGGCTACTGCCAATTTTTTATGGGAGTTTGAAGAAAAAGATCCTGCTAACCCCGAAACCTGGTATGCGCCGCCACGGGCAGAAATGAAGATGAAGGAACTAACCAATACCGGGATGGTGGAAGTTTACAACAATCAATATTTGTGGAATAACAGGATGACCCAAAAAGTATATGATGCCTTTAGAGATATATGGGGAACAGACAAATTGTGGGTAACGATAGACAGGGCAAACCTTAATTTTCCGATAAGGCCGGGTTTTGAATACAAGGGGTTTATTCATTGGGATTACGATCCTGAAACGAAGCCTGTGAACGTACAGGGCGTACTTGCATTGGCTGACCAAACCGATGAGAACATGGGTGGCTTTCAATGCATCCCTGAATTGTTCCGCACCTATGATACATGGAAACTGACACAGCCCGATGACCGTGACCATTTTAAACCTGACACAACAGGTTTTAAGTTAGTAAAAGTAAAAATGGAAGCTGGCGACTTACTGATTTTTAACAGCCTGCAACCGCATGGCATACGCCCTAACAGGAGTGTTGATAAGGTTCGTATTGCCCAGTATATTTCCATGATGCCGGCGGAAGAAAACAATGAAGCATTGCGCCAATGGAGGATTAATTCCTGGAAAAACAGTATTGCACCCGAAGGCTACGCTTTTCCCGGCGACCCACGTAAATGGGAGCAAACAAAATATGGCAGGGCAGAATTAAACAGCCTGGGCAAAAAATTATTAGGCCTGGAAAAGTGGTAGTTAACAAGATAGCGCTTCTACTGGTTGTATACTTTGCAGGGGGGCAAATTATTGCTATTTGTAATTGATAGAGAAGATATTTATGGGCCCGGCAGCAGGAACAATAATGGGGCTTTACTTGCGTCGCACTCGTCTGCGCTTTGTTCTTTGGGCGGCTTTTTAGCCCGGGTAGGTGAGTGGGTATGGATTGGTCATCCTATCCATCCCTGCCGCAAAGTCTCGTACGGGAGACTATTGAGGAAGATGATTTCGGGTGAGCAACGTTATGCCTTATATAAGACTGCTGAAATCACAAGTTCAATCAGGGCAAACGGAGGACTGCCGCTCAATAGATAACCGGTAGTTGCTACTGCATTAAGCCAGCAGTTTTTTCCAGACTTGTGTAAGCTGCAGTTCATTTTGCCAGGACCAGGTTCGCAATGTGCTGTCCAGATTGGTTCCCTAAGATTATAAATTCTTTTTTCTTGCCATCATTTGTTAAGATATATACTTTGCCGTCATGCGGATAATACCCCATTCCCCATTTTTTCCTGGGGTCATAATAAGCATTTTTTATGTCTGCTCGCCGAATGACAAAATTTGATTTATCCAGCATCAATATATTGCCGTTCAATAACTCTATGTCCTGAACTTTGTCGATATATTTTGACTTAATGTAGGAGTAAGGATTTTGTAAGTCACCTTTTATTGCCATCGTTTTTGTAGCTTCTTTGGCTAATAGACTGCCGCCACTTTCAACACTAACAAGTCCGTTGACCTTAATTCCAATAATCAGGTCTGTTGTCAGAAGTACCAAAAAGGTCCTGTTAAGTATAAGTCCATAGTATTGCATTGCCACAAAATGATTGTCGCTTTTGAGTTCAAAGTCTTTGAATTTCATTTGTCAAAATAGGTAATATGGGATATTTCAGCAAATCGCAATTAACAGCCACAGCTTTCTACTGGTATTCCGCGATTCATCATCAAGATTAGCAAAAACACGTTGTACCTTCGCTTTTATCATTGCGATTCTTGTCGTTTCAAATTTGTCTTTATAGCTTCAAAATCAATGTTACTGCAAATACCCAACTTAGTCTCATTGCTAGTAGTTCCGTTGTCTCCGAAGGCTGGAAGCAGATTAAAAATGTTCGGAACTGAGCTTTGGAAATCAATTATGATTATATGCTTATGTCCATGGGCTATTTGATTTACCGATGTCCAGCCGTTAATGATTGCTTGATTTATTGTTATGGTTGCTTCAACATAATTATGGGGTTTATTGATTTGAAAAGCAGTGTCAAACTTTTTTGGTAATGAAATATCAGCGTAGGCATGCATCGTCAACACCATCATCTCGTTAGCCTGCTTTTCCCAATCGATAAATTTATAGTACAATTCATCCTTTTCTTTGTCATTCATAAACGTCTTAACATCCGCTTTTACTTTTTTTATCATTGCCTCAGAAAAAAATAATTGCATAGTAGGTAACGGCCGGCGGGACATGCTTTTGATTCTGTTAACATAAAGTGTCTGGATAAGGTGATGCACAACGCCATAGCATTGGCAAAGTGCCCGGATTTGATTGATGATTTGTTGCTGATAGTTTTTCCGTCTGCCAGCATTTTTTGCCAGGCGTCCGTTGTTTCCCCTGTCTAAATTTGTCCCTTATAATTAGGGTCAAAGTCTACCATCCATTCAATGCCGTATTTGTCTCTAAACATACCAAAGTATGAACCCCAGGGACTGTCAGAAATAGGCATTTCAACCTGGCCGCCTGCCGACAGCCCATTGAACAATTTATCAGCTTCCTCTTTGCTTTCTGCGCTTATTGAAATTTTACTCCTGTTCTCAAGCTCGTTTACTTTTCCCATGAATTCAGGAACATCATTGGCCATTAAAACGTTCTTACCGATTGGCAAAGCAATGTGCATTATTTTGTTTGCCTCATTTTCCGCTAATGGTAATTCAGGGCTTGCTATGTCTTTAAAACGTATAATTTTTGCGAACTCTCCGCCAAATACTGATTTATAAAAATTGAAAGCTTCTTCGGCATTTCCGTTGAAGTTAATGTGTGGATTGATGAGTGCCATGATTTTGAATTTTAATCCAAATGTACCAACACGCTACAATAGGGGGAAGGTATAAATGCGTCAAAAAAAAGGTAGTTTGCGTCAGGAAGTTTCACGAGGCGCATGCCTATTTTACTGCTCAGAAATCTCTTTTAGTTTGTCCAATGCTGCCGGGTAAGTGTTGTTGAAATAATCTATGTATTCGTCTATCGTGTCAATATCTACCGTTACAGTTGTTATGCCATTGCTTTCCTGGTAGGAATAATTTTCGTGCCCGCCTGCCCATTTTTCAACCTGTTCGCCCGTTGTTATTTCAGTATCCCCATCCAAAAAGCCGTAATGCCGTATGGATACAAATTGGGCAGGTTGGTTTTCTTCAATTTCAGAAGCCATCCCGGCCTTTTTCCCGTTTTCATCTACGCCAACAAAATGAATTTTGTTTCCTTTTTCCCAACTTCCTTCGTAAGTGGAAGTAGGGTTAAATGCCGATGTCCAATGCTCATAGGTGCTTTTGTCTTTCAAGCCCAACATCGTTTCATAAACTTTTTGAGATGTAGCGTTTATCTCTTTTTTAAATTGTAGCTTTTTCATATCTATTGTATTGGTTTACAGTTAAAATCTGCACTTGTTTTTTGCCGGTAGGTTGTTGCTGTAAGCCGACTGCCGACGGCCAGACTTTCTGCAGTACTGATGTTCTCTATTCTATAGCCTGGCTTTATTCGTTCAGTGTTTACTGAAGATGATAGCACGGATCTCTTAATTAGCCGGCGTAGCGACGAGCTTCGGGTGGATACTTCAAGCCCTATATGTCAGCCGTAGTTATTCTGTTGGAAAATTTTGATGGCTTTTAATTCGTTCAATTTGTTTCAAATGTCTGTAAACATGCGCCGCCTCCACAATTATGACCTGGTGAGCATCTCTCCACCTGCAATCAAACACGCCCTTGGCTGGCCTGACAGAGAAATATTCCCTAAGGTTTTGCTTGTTATTTTTAATGAATGCAATCAAAATGTCATTGAAAATAGTGTACTGCTTTAGAGTATTCTCAAAATCTCCATATTTATCCCTTGGTATGAATAATTGAGACGCTACATGTTTTTCAGGGCTGTCTGCCAAAGACATAAAATGTTGGTCAGGACACCTGATAGAGTCCAAATACTGGGGAAGCGGCATTCTCGTAACTGTTATAAGTTCCCAATAGTAATACTCTGCGTAGCTTGCAAGATGTTCAACTACACCTTTGATTGACCAGCTTGTATCTGCCGGCTTAAAATTTAACTGTTTTTCAGAAAGCCCCTTTATAGCTCTAATGAGTTCCAGTTTGCTGTTTGTAACGAGTGTAGTTATTGTGTCACGGTCAGACTCAGTCCATTCCCGTAAAGGCTGTCCGAAATTCATTTGAGTTATTCCCAAGACAACTACGAACAATAAATATTTTTTCATACCAGAAGATTCAAGATTTACGCCTAATGTCTTCCGGCTTTGCAAAGGTTGGGCTTCATTGCTCGTTTGTTTAACCTATTTACAAAACCCGATTAGCGATTTACAGTTTAAATTTATTGTTTCAGCCCAACTTTAGCAAAACTGTTGTTAACGGCAGTCGTTTCCTAATTCAGTTTTTTTAAAATTGCTGTATCAAATCAGTTTACAATTCCTGTTTTCTACACTATCAAGCCTGGATGTTTTTAAACAATTTCTGCTATGCTGATATTCTGTGATTCATAGCACGAACCAGCGGGTTGTAGGTGGATGCTTCGTAAGAAGAAAATATTGCCCGCCGGCAATCTGTAGGAGAGATATTTATGGGCCCGGCAGGAGGAACAACAATGGGGCTTTAGTGTAGCCTGTCCCGAGAGGAACGATTCGGGAAAGTCCCGAGAGGAACGATTCGGGATCGCACTCGTTTGCGCTTTGTTCTTTGGGCGGCTTTTAGCCCGGGTAGGGCAATGATTATATAATCCCGCCCATCCAAGACCTTCTGGGAAAGGCTTACAAGGTGGGCACTTTGCGGACAAGAAATAAACATTTTCTATCTTGATAGAATTAAAGTATTGTTTTGATTATTTAATATCCAGTTGCTGAATTTGTTTAGCAATGTTTTCCCAACAATTATTCGCCTCCCTTTTTCTGTTATCGCAACAGTTATGTTATTAATTGAGAACTTTCCTATTTTAAGGTTGTCAATTTAATACCTTCGGCATGTATCTATCATACCATTAGCCATTTCATATTCGCCAATACCTAAATAATTTTTATCTTGAATAACATTTTCATTCTTCAATATGGTTTCGATGTCTTTATTTATTAATAAATCAGATGCGCCTGTATCAAAAAGCCAGATTTGAACCTGGCTTCCAATTTTTACTTTTAAATATGTCATACCATTAATAGTCAGCACCTTTATGGTATCAGAGGTTGGCCCTTGTATATCTTTTTCCATATCACTGGTCCAGTTATTTTCCATAGATTTTCTTGTGGAAAAAGGATCACCACAATTACTGATCATTTCATAAAACAGCAGAGAATTGGGATTATTAAGCGTTTCCATTTCTGAATCGCTTAGTTTCTTTGATTTAACCATGTTAAGTTGGCAATTACAAAAGCTTTCCACTCTTTTGATGTCTAATGTTTTTTCGGAATTGGATCGAATACTTTTTGTACAATTTGAAATAAACTCTTCTCCGAACCCTTCAGCTTGCAATAAAATTGTTTGTCCTGAATTTATATAACATGAATCCATTGCCTGTTTTAAAGAATCATCCTCAGTTATCAGGCCAGCTAAATCAATGAAATCATTAGTTGTATATTTTTTAACCTGTTTGTTCGAAAAGTGTCTATCGAGCTTGTTTGCCCTGCATTCACAAATTGAAACTGCTGTTTGATCCGTCCTGTCTTTGTTCATTGATTTAACGCACTTGATAATGTATTGGCTCCTTTGCAAGATTTCACGTCCTTCCTTAGATCGTATATACTTATTTTGTCCAAACGAGCATATAGCAAGGAAAAAAGGAACAAAATGAATAAGATATTTTATCATTAATTGCAATTCGTTTAAAGTACTTGTAAATTCCCGGCCACTGGGGGGGGCTTAGTGATGTTGCGGTATTCAGTGCCCAGTCTGCCGCAAATATAAGTAGCAAAGCACTTGCGCCTTTGCTGTTTGTACCAGTTACTCCTGTTACGGCGAAGGGCTTTGGGTTAACACTTTACGACAAAGAAAACCTCAGTCAGCACAGGCTTAAACCAAACCTCCCCTGCGCTTCGTTTATCTGTTTGGGGTACTGCGTTTTTTAACCTGCTTTTACTGCCTTTTATTTACCGTCCAAAAATAGATAGAGTGATTTTATCAAGTCATTCTCAATGATGGCAACGTCCATTCCTGTCGCGACTGGTTCAACCCCTTTTGGTCCAAGATTCCACGAAATAATCTGTGTCGTGTGGTTTACCTGGGAAGGTTTGTTCAATTCAAATTCAAATTCAACAGGCCATTCCGTCTGCAGCTTTGATATAAGTTCGTTTATCGCTTTGTACCCAACAATTGCTTCGGTTGAATTACCTTCAAAAAAATGAATGTCCGGTGAATAAATTCTCTGCATTGCTTCCAAACGATTGTCTGCGTTTCTGTCATTCCAAATTACAAGTAAACTGTCTTCCAATAGTTTCGCTGTTGTTGCCATAAATTAAATAGTGCATTAAAATTTTAATTGTCAATATATAGTTCCTGTCTGCTTACGCATTAGGAGTTACTTTATTACCACTAATATCAAAGTAATGGCTAACTCACCAACCGTCACAAATCGTCTTTCAATCCCGTCTTCACAACAAATTGCCTGAAACAAATGCTGTGGGCAGGGTCTTTCAACTTGTTCTCAGCCTCCGATTTTAATTCTTCCGCAGTGTATTGTGTTACATAGCAATTTATTGCTTCTATCGCCTTCTTTTTGTCTTCCAGGGTAAAGTTTACAATTACGTTACAGTATTTCGCGTCCATTAAACTCCCGGGGTCCACAGAGGCTACCTCTTTTGTCCATGCAAAATGATACAACGGATACTTATCTACCCAGTCTTCGGCAAGAAGCAATTCAGTTACAGTGGCACCGGTAACAATATGCTCTGAATGGTGCGTATCACCATCGGGACCGGCCGTAATAATTAAATCAGGTTTGATTAACGGTATTCTTGTCCGCAATGAATCCATGAACCTTTGATGCTCCTTAAAATATTTTCCCGTTCCAATTTTTGTGTCCAACCTTTCTATACCCAAAAATATAGGGGGCTCCGCACCAAGCACCTGGCAGCCACAAATTGACTCTTTCCTCCTTAATGCACCCAGTGAATCTCCGGCAGGAATTTTTGTAACTCTTGTACCATCCTTCCCATCTGTCGCTATTATAACAAACACCTTATTGCCCATCCTCGTGTACTTATACAGCACTTCGCTGATGGCTGTCTCATCATCCGGATGTGCCCCTATAAAAAGGATGGTCTTTTTGTTCTTGGCCACCTGTGCGTTACAGAACAAGAAGGCAAAAACCATCAGCAGCAACAATATTGTCCTGTTTTTACAGGCCATAAAACTCAAATTAGGTTCAACTGTCAAGGTTTGTTGTACATAACGGCCAGGCTTTCTTCCGTGCTGGTACGCTGCCATTCTTAGCCCAAACCGTTGCTGAATAAAGTTATGAAGATGATGTAATATTCTATAGCCACTGGCAATATGTGAGAGAGATTTTATGGGCCCGGCAGGAGGAACTACTATGAGGCTTTACTTGCGTCGCACTCTTCTGCGCTTTGTTCTTTGGGCGGCTTTTTAGCCCGGGCAGATACCGGAGGCTGTTGTTAACAAGGGCTTCGGATAAATACTTTGCTGATAAGGAAAAACTGGTAACGCCAATGATTAAAGTAATCAAGCAATACAAGCTGGTGGTTACTTACCCGCATCTACGGGTACTGTATTTCTTAATATTTCCCGAACAATTGGGGTTCCCAGTGCTGATTCCAATAACCTGGTATATGGATCAATGTCAATCAGGGGCCAATCTGTGCCAAAAAGAATATGGTCTAAGCCAATTTGCCCGATTCGTTTAGGTAAAGCTGCTGCCGCATTCCAGCTTCCTTTGCCTTCAGCGGGTTGGCGCCCCTCATTTGCATTAGCAGGTAACACAGCGCTCAAATCAAAATATAGATTGTTACCGCCGGCACCATTTTTATGCATATAAGTCACCATCACTTTAAGTGCTTCATCCGTGGGCTTATCATAGTTTCCCCACCCGCCCAAGTGGGCAATTACTATTTTTGTTTCTTTCGCAAACGCAGCCAAATGCTTCACAAATATTTCGGCATTGGTCTTTCCATTCCAGTCTTGCGCATTCCTGAAATGAATAAATAATACCAAACGATTTTCGTTTGCCAGGGCAAAAACTTTTTGAAGCTGTGAAACATGGGCCTTATCAAAAAGATTAACCTTACTGTTGGCAAAATGAAGTTTAAGCCCGGTAAAATGTTTGCTGTCAGCGCAGCGTTCAATTTCTTTTAGGGCATAGGGTTTCAAAGGGTTAACGCTCATAAAAGCGGCCAACCTGTCAGCATAGCGTGCCGCTTGTGCGGCGGTCCAGTCATTCTGCTTTTTTACCTCTTCATATTCATTTTCAACCGGTGTAAAGGGAGAGCCATACCAATAGGCGTTGGATAATATCCAGGCCTTATTAAATTTTGCACGGTTCAATCGCTCAATAAGCGTATCCGCGTTAAGTATAAGCGAATCTGTTTTGGTTGGGGCTTGCCCAAAGGCTTTTAACATACTAAAACCTAATTGCACGGTAGCAGAATCCTGTAAATGTACATGGTAGTCGGTATAACTTCCCTGCCTCACCTGCGCCTTTAAGCCACTATTCAATAGAAGCACAAGCAAAGCCGCCAACATGTTTGTACGGTACAAACTCATAATTTATATATACACCTTTTGTATGAAATGTTTTTCTTACTGGCCTAAACAAATTGCAGCCAACAACCAGCGTTCCTGCCGCACTGATGTTCTGTAATGGGTAAGCCAAACCGCTGCCGGATAAAGTTAATGCAGTTGATATTATCTCTTGTTGATGGGCCTTGTTCATTTTGTCTTTGCTGAGAATGATAGGCGGCTGGCCGCACTATTATCCTAAGCCGGCGCAGCGGCGGGTTTTGGGGGGATGCTTGTGGGAAGAAAATATTGCCCGTTGGCAATTTGTGGGAGAGATTTTTATGGGCCCGGCAGTAGGAACAATAGTGGGGCTTTCGTGTAGTCTGTCCCGAGAGGAACGATTCGGGATCGCACTCTTCTGCACTTTGTTCTTTGGGCGGCTTTTTAGCCCAGGTAGGTGAGTGGTATTAATTGGCTATTCTACTCATCCCTGCCGCAAAGTCCCGTACCGGGGACTGTTGTGGAGAAGGGCTTCGGGGGGACATTTCGCGGGGAAGAAGATAATGCTGAAATTAAAAACCCGGTAAACCCGTCAGCATCTTTACAATGCAGGCATTCGCTTCATTCAAAATCCATAGCTAATTTGCACGGCTGCCCTAGCTTCAGTCAACATAGGCTTAAATCGAACCTCCGCTGCGCTCCGCTTCGTTTAAGCCCTATATGTTACAGGCAGTTTTTGATGTTAATCCATTTTTTGTCTATTCGATTAAACCCACCTATTTCTTTACACTCAACTGTCAATAATCCATTCTGCTCCAAGGTCAATTGGTGGTCAACTTTATTTGTCCCCATTGGACTTGGTGCGATATTCTGCAGTGAAAGCTCAAGTATTGTCTTATAAGTTATGTCAAATTTTTGAATAGTAATTGAAATTGATTTTTGCTCTTCAATAGTTGTACGTCCGCCCTTTGTTGTCGAAAATGGTAATGGAACAAATGCAGGTATAACAGTAGAATAACCGTTTTGAAAGAGTATTCCAATTTCAAAAGGACTAACTTCAAATTTTTGATTATTTATTTTATTAAGTATTTCAGTTCTTTCCTTTATTACATTTCCTTGTTTGTCGTCAATTCTCAGCAGTTCAGTATAAATTTTAGCTGCTTCTAAGTCATTTCCTTTTTTTCTTTCACCAGCCGCTTGATACAAGTAATCAGATTTCAAATAATCGTTTTCATCAATTCTGATAGATTTATTGGCAGCGTTTGATATTGTCTTAACAATTTTATGTGCACTTTTAATTTTATCGAATTCCTCAACGTAGCCCGCCACCATCGAACTGTCTTCAATTACCACAATGTTCTCCCAGTTTCTATTCTCAGCATAATATGTCCAATTGTACGAGCCTGTAATTACCAAACTATCGTCTATTATACAAAATTTGTGGTGAACCATTGAATTGACATCGCAATAATAAAATTGTCCGCTGTTATTAATAAATGATTGAAAATCGCACCCCTCTCTTTTATTGTTTATTCTGTCATTCAGTACAATTAAATAAACAGAAATCTTGTCGTTAACCAACTTTGCTAAAAGTTCATCAAACAGGTCGTGATTTGTAAACCATGTAACTGCAATCTTTATGGACGATTTGGCTAATTTAATTCTGTCAATAAGTTCCTGCTGAATATTTCTAAATTTTTGCATAGTATAAGTTGTCTGCAAATTGCCTGTTACGTCAGTTTGTGAAAAAACTATCTTTTACTTCTGAAATATTCGGATACGTGAAGGAAACATATTTCATATAAACGATTTTAAGCGTGTTTGTTTTAGTTTTCTCACAGTCTGACGTTGAAGCATTGGCGATGTGGCGATATTCTGTGTTCCCTCTGCCTGGTGCCGCTGCTGATTAAAGATACGAAAGCTCATTGTTTATTTTGTTGCTCAGCATTATTCGTCTGCCGAAACCAAAGTGGAATAGCGAACAAAAAGCTGAGAATATATTCGGCGCCCCCGCCGGATACGCCAATGCAATGTTAGAGGTAGCCTTTTAATGTTTCTAAATTTTGAAAACGATGTTGTAGGCTACTTTTGCCAAGCTAATTGTTCTTTTTTCAATTTCTTTAGGTGTCCAGTCTGTAGCCTTTTTTATTATGTCGTCAATATGTACACTTGTTTTTTCAAGAATATTTTTTTTGGCTGCCCAAGTCTTATTGCCTAATGCGTTATTTGTTTTTTCATCAATCATAAGTAAATTACCAATAGTTCCATAAAAATCATCGTGCTCTGGTAATTTATGTGGCGGATTTTGTGGAAGTAAGTGTTCAAGTGTCATGGAATCATAATTTATCTCCACACCACTTTTGTTATAATATTTGTCAATTTTTGAAATAGTATATTGAATTATTCTTTTTTGTTTTGTGTAGCCATTTGTAAACTCAAGCGTTTTGAAAGCAGCCAAGAATTCATCATAAGTTGGAATTCTCTCTTTCATTTTTTGCCTTAATTCTCTAATTATGGCAAGTCTGCCAGCATCATCTTTTGCTTCTGACAATTTCCTTGCATATTGTGAATACATTGAGGCTACACCGCCAGAAGAACGTTGTGAAGTAATAGCAGTGAAAATGTAGTGAAAATGCTCAATAGCCTCAAGGGCTTCTTTAGCTAATTTAAACTTTAACCGTTTTGCATTATACTCCCTCATTATGGACAATACCATAGGTGTTTGCTGAGTCACGTTAAAACCGTAAAGAATAGAAAGAGAGTTTTTTAATGACAGTTCGTTTCTATTCCATTTCTTAGTTTCGGTGTCAAAAATATTTTTGTACGTAACACTGTCTGCAACAAGTCCATCTAAAAATTTTTTGGCTTCTGCTTTTGATATATTCTTTTTAAATTTTTTAAATAGTGTTTTTGTTGTTGTGAATTCATATTTTGATAACCAAACATGCAAAAGAAATGTGTCAATTTCTAAGTCCTTTGATGTACTGTCAATGTTGTCTCTGATTGTTTTCCATTTGTCTTTCGGAATATCAACGTTCTTATTGTCTGCTTTAATGTTTTTTGTTAAATGATTTTTTATTAAGTCGCCAACGCTTAAATCTTTGCCTCTTGTGTTTAGAGTTTCAAAGATTACGTAGGCGTCATCTTCGTTATCAAGTTCTACATAAATCACCTTTAATTTTAGAATTTTGTCCCTAATTTCATTAAGTTTTTTTTGAACAGATTGATTTTTGTTTTCTTTTGTTAGCTGCTTATTACCTTTAATTAAATCCAATTCTTGTTTTATAAACTTGTTAATAAGGTCGTAGGCTTTTTTTAGATTCTCTTCTTCCACACCATATTTTGTTTCTGTATCTGGTTTATCAAATTTTTGAATATGCTCCTGAAAGTAAGGATAGGAGGTCTCAGTTTGTAGAACAAATTGTTGGTCATTATTTAAGTCCTTTTTTTCAATTAGAATATGTACTCCCTTTGCAAGATTTTCAAACCCTTCAGCAGAATAATAATCTCTTATTGCACATAAAAGCATTGTAATAGTCGTCAGACGTTGTTGTCCATCAACAATACCAAAAAGCTCATCACTTTTTTTGTAAACCACGATAGAACCAATAAAATAGTCTGTTTCACTTTCTAGAACTGTGTCATGCCAGAATTCTGAAACTTGTTCTTTTTCCCATGAATAAGGCCTTTGGAAACGGGGTATGTGGTAGTAGCCTGTCTCAAAAATTTTTCTTATCTCTTTGTCTAATGAAGTTATTTTCATAATAAACGTGATGTCGCTCTACTAAAAATTGTGCATAACGAGCAGGTATTGCCGATGGTGGGGAATTAGAATTCCGTCCGCCGGAACAACAGCCTAGCTTTTTGATAAAGTTAAATATTAAGAACTAAAGCTGGGTTTTATTCGTCGTGCCCCGAACCGCATTAGAACAGAATTACCGCTGCTGATTGCTACAATGTCAAGCCCCACTATTGGCAATACCAATGTTGCATGCCGTTAAAATTTCACCACGACGTTTTCAATAATATCCTCAATAAAAGAAATTGCTTTTGTTTCTTTTATTACGACTGTATTTGGATGGGCACATGTGTTTCTAAAGTCAAGTTTTTCGTCTAATATTTTTCTTGTATCGTTTGAAACAATTTTTGCGACACGAAGTAATTCAATAAAGTCAGATTCCTTAATATCGGAAAAGTTGTCCTTAGTTGAAACTACAATTTTCTTGTATTTGCCATGCGCCTGAATTGCATTATTAAATTCTGATAATTTGTTAGCTAATACAAATTCATAAATTGTGTCCATAGTTAAGAGCCATGTCATAACTATGGCTGCTCGAAATGATTTTATTTCGAAACAGCTAATAGCTTCTTCTAAAAAGGATTGTTGCTCTTTACTTTTTAATTTTGGAATAAGGTCTCTTAACGTAGTTGAAATTATTTGTTTGTGAGTACTTCCTAAATAAACAGATTCTAAACTCTTCCTCGCATTTCTTTCAAAAGTATATCCACTCCCTTTTTTAACAAAGGTTGGAGGCTTTTCATCAGTAAGTTTCTTTACTTCATTATTTACGTTTGCAGGAACTCTAAGACTTTCATTTTCGAAGCAGCTTCTGATTTGTGAAGGAAGAAAACTGTCTACTTGATGTTCTACACAAAAGAAAAAGCTCATTAGTTTAACTTGCTCTTTTTGAGTCAAGTTTTCAAACCCTTCAACTTTGTCTAGTAATTCAGATATTTTTAGTACCATTAGCTTTTCGGTGGTAATTTTTCATCTACGAATATTTCTCCTGTTCTTGCTAATTTCCATTTGCCTTCTTCACCCGGCTCAAAAAAGTCTTTATCATTTTTGGCATTGATAATAATTTGTCTAAGGTGGTTTGGTCGTTTAGGAATAGAGAGTGTACGATAAGCATAGTCAATATTTCCTTCTGAAAAATATTCTGCACCTTTAAGAACTGTGACGTAGTAGCCGATTACGGCAATAACATTTGCTGTGGTTTTGCCTGGATTCTTTTCTTTCAAAAAATCTTCTAAAGATGGATTGTCTTTGTCTTTGTGTATATCAAATTTTTCGATAGCAATATTTTTTGCTTTCGTTGGCTTGCTGGCTTTCTTTTCCTTTTTTTCTTTTCCTTTACCTTCATCTTGTTTCGCTTCGGTTTCTCCATCTTCGTCGTCATTAACCATTTCTTTTTTTGCAGGTCCTTTTTTTGAATCAAGTTTATCCTTAAAAATGTCTAAGTATTTAGAAACAAATTCTTCTGAACCGACAAGTTCTACTGTGCTTTCTTTTAAGTTTATTAGGGCTTTTGTCTCCATGGTTTAATTTTATTTTTTAAGTATAGAATGTTTGCCAATTTGAGGGCTGTCAATTAATGGCATGCAACGTTTGTATTGCCGTATTAGCCGTACAATAAAAAATATACAATCCCTTCATTTTCAACACCATCCTATTGCGTTTTTGGTATAGCAACATTGCGTCAGTGAAATTGGCATTTCTCCTTTCAAAGCGCTGCCACCTCAATCACAGCAGGCTTTAAGGTTGAATGATAAAAACAGCTATGTTTCAAGATGCGAAAAAAAATTAAATACTGCAATAGTTGTTACGGTTTACCGGAAAAAAACTGTTCTGCAGTATTTCTTAAATCTCCCTTAAACCTGGTTACTGATATTGACAGGTTTTTTAATTTGCTGCTGATAAATTTTTTTAACCACTAAACCCGTATTACTATGAGTCAACAAAACCGCATCTCCGCGTCGCTTACTCAGCAGGAAAAAGACCTGGCCATCGCCGCATTTGAAAACGCTAAAAGCCAGCTTGCAGCCATCCTGGTGCATTCCCTTACACCAGCCGAAAGAAAGACCATGATCAAAATGGGCGACAAAACAGTGGCCTTTGTACAAAAGGCGTTGGACTACGCTAAATCCAACCCCGAAGTGGTGCCTGCTTACCTGGATATAGCTGAGGCAGAGCGTGACCTGAAGCTTGCCAAAGACCTTAAGACTATTCACAACATTTCTAAAAAAATTGGTGTTTCTATTGAAGACGCCATGATGATCTGCGGCAGCGAGGCGTACAATGTGGCCCTGCTTGTTTACAAGGGCGTGCAGGGGGCAGCAAGGGGCAATGTGCCGGGCAGCCAGGCCATACTGAATGATTTAAAAACACGTTTTCCGCAACGCGGGGGCAGAAAGCCGCCACCACCAGACAAATCTGAAGGTTAGGCTTTTCTCATCCCGTCATAGAATAGGTACGTTTTGGCATGGAATAATCCCGCTCTGTTAAGGGCGGGATTTTTTTGCACCTGCACCCGATAACTCCAAAACCGAACTGGTTCATCTTTGATGCCCAACGAATACCTTCAAAATAGAACTGGTTCGTCTTTGAAGCACAAAGAATAGCTTCAAAATAGAACTGGTTCGTCTTTGAAGCCCAACGAATACCTTCAAAATAGAATTGGTTCCTATTTGAAGTCCAACGAATACCTTCAAAATAGAATTGGTTCGTCTTTGAAGCCCAACGGATATCTTAAAAACAGAACTGGTTCGTGTTTTAAGCCCAACGGATACCTTCAAAACCGAACGGAAAACTGTCTGAACCAGGATTTTTACTGATTTTGGACGATTGCCCTGATTTTAGCAGAAGCGTTACCTGGTTTACGATTTCCCCTGGTTGGGACGATTGGTCTGAAAAGAAGGAATGGTACCCCCGTTTTCCTGATTACCCTGCAGGAATCTGGAGCATCAGAAAAATCAGGAAAAATCGTGGTTCAGACTGTTGCCCTTCCGTGTTTCCGTGGCATTCCCCTACAGTTGCTGCCAAAGGCGGGAGCACAATGTCATTAAGTTAAGAACAAAGACTTTGTTCTTTGCGCCGTAGGTGCTACATGTTTGTAGAAATAGCATACAGCAAGGGAATTATGCCGCACAGCGGCTACCCTTAAGCGACGATTGGGTAGCCACTACGTGGCATCCGTTCATATAAATGATTTTGTTTCTACAAACAGCAAGCCCCGATGGGGCTTACCTTAATGACATCTGGCGGCAGAAACAAAGCCTACCCGGTGGGAAAAGCTGCGTAGCGAATCCAACCGCAGAAGAGTGCGACGCAAGTAAAGCCTCATGCTTGTTCTTTTGCCGGGGACATAAAAAAGTCAGAAAGTCAAGGAGGCAGAAAGTCAAAAAGGAGAAGACAAGAAGTTAAATAAGTAACAGTTATTTAGGGAATAACGTCATGCTTCGCGTCACCCCTCTCCACAACGTGGAGAGGGGCCGGGGGTGAGGGGAACTACTCATTCCTTAAACTTTTTACCGGGTTGGTAACCGCGGCTTTAACAGCCTGGAAGCTTACGGTAAGCAGCGCAATTAACAGGGCAGCTATGCCAGCAATAACAAATACCCACCAGTGCAGGGCTGTGCGGTACTCAAAGTTCTGCAGCCACTTGCTCATGGCCCAGTAGGCGGCGGGGGAGGCAATTACAATGGCTACTAACACAAGCTGCAAAAAGTCTTTTGACAACAGCAGCGTAATGTTTTGGGCAGATGCACCCAATACCTTGCGTATGCCTATTTCTTTTATGCGGTTTTCTGCCATATAACTGCTTAGGCCAAACAGCCCCAGGCACGATATAAATATGGCCAGCGAGGCAAACAGGGTGGCCAGTGTGCCGGTCCTTTCTTCGTCATGAAATTTGCTGGCATATTCATCGTCGGCAAAGCGGTAGTTAAACTCGTATTCGGGGTTGTACTTCTTAAAAAGTTTTTTCAAAAAATCTATGTTCTGCTGCATGGGCCTGGCGGCGCTTAGCTTAATATGTATCACGTTAAAATAGCCGCCGGCGCCGGCAATAAACATGGGTGCCGTAGCGTGGTAGGGAGATTGCAGAATGAAGTCTTTTATAACGCCTATTACATGCCAGTCTTTGCCCATATCCTGTATCAACTGGCCAATGGGTTGTTTAAAGCCCATCACTTTTGCGGCAGATTCGTTAATAATAGCGCCCAGTGAGTCTGTGGGGTATTTGGCCAGGTTAAAATCCCGGCCCTGTGCAAGCTGCAGGCCGGCTGTTTTTACAAAGGCATCATCGGCACAAAAACGGTCAATGGTGGTTTTGTCCTTTGGGCTTTTACCCTGCCAGCCCAATGACCAGGTATTGCTCCACCCCTCTGTTATGGGGGCGCTGGTTTTGGTAACGGAAACGGCAACGCCTGAAGCCAGCAACTCGTTTTTTATAAGGGTATAATTCTTTTGCACATCTCCTTCCATAAAATGGTACACCAGGTTATCTTTTGAATAACCTGCCTGCCTGTTTTGCGCTTTCTGTATTTGCTGCCGCACTACAATGGTAGATACGATAAGCATAATGGCCAGTGCAAACTGCATAACCACCAGTATTTTCCTTGGCGTAAGCAGGGCGCTGCCTGCTTTTATTTTGCCTTTTAACACCAGCACGGGCTTAAACGATGAGAGATAAACGGCCGGGTAACTGCCTGCAAGAATGCCGGTAACAAGCACAAAGCATGCGGCTGACAGCCATATAAACGGCTGGTTGTACTGCAATATAAGCTGCTGGCCTATCAGCTTGCTGAAAAACGGCAGGGTAACCTGCACTATCAGCAATGCAAACAGGCCGGCTATAAATGCCAGCAGTATAGATTCTCCCAAAAACTGGCCTATCAGCCAGCTTTTACGGGCGCCCACTACCTTGCGTATGCCCACTTCCCGGGCCCTTTTTTCGCTGCGGGCGGTGCTCAGGTTCATAAAATTAATGCAGGCTATCAGCAATATAATACCGGCTATAATGCCAAACAGGCGCACTATTTCAATGCGGCCGCCGGTTTCAACGCCATTCTCAAAATTGCCGTGCAAATGCATGCGGGTTAGCGGGTATAAAAAGGTTTCTATACGCGGGTCGTCCTTATCATATTTTTTGCGCAGTGTTTTTAGCCTGGCCTGCAGGGCGTTTACTGAAACGCCGGGTTTTAGCAGCACGTAGGTATGCAGGTCGTTATTGCCCCACGCATCGTTGCTCATGCCGCTTTGCCGCATATAGGCCCAGGGCAGCAGAAAATCAAACTGAAACTTGCTGTTGGCGGGCGCATCCTGCATAACAGCGGTAACGGTAAAATTGTCGCTGTTATCCACCTTTACCACTTTGCCAATGGGGTTTTCGTTGCCAAACACTTTTGTTGCCAGGGTTTGGCTTAGCACAATACTGTAAGCGCCGTTTAACGCGGTATGTATGTTACCGGCTGCCAGCGGAAAACTGAACATTTTAATAAAAGAAGAATCTACCGCTTTGCCCCGGCCGCTTATCCGTTTGTCTTTATAGCTAAACAGTACCGGCGGTATAAAATAATCCCTGGTAACCTGGGCCACTTCCGGGTAATCCTGTTGCAGGGCCATGGCCATTGGTTTTGGGGTATTGTTCCAGCAGCCGGTACGCCCATCGTTGCTGTAGCGGTTCCATACTTCGTACAGCCTGTCTTTCTTTTCATGAAACTCGTCGTAGCTTAACTCGTGTTGTATCCAGGTAAGTATCAGCATGGCGGCCGCCATGCCAATGGAAAGGCCCGCTATATTGATGATGGAAAAACTCTTATTTCTCAGAATGTTGCGCCAGGCAATAATCAAAAAATTGTGTATCATAATTTGGTCAAAAGTCAATGGTCAATAGTCAATGAGTCATAAAGTCAATAGTCAATGAGTCATTGCACTAACAAGTCACCTTATTTAAGGGCAATGGGTCAACCTTCGCGTCACCCCTCTCCACAGCGTGGAGAGGGGCCGGGGGTGAGGAATTTTCAGCCCCTGTATTTTTTGGGACCCGGCAGAAGAGCCTTGTGGCATCTTCGTTGCGTCGCATTACGTTCATCCGCATATCATTGTGGCATCTTTTACCGAAGCGAAAATTTGAATGCACCTGTCAGTAGTCATGACGTTAATAAAAAACGTGAGTTTTGGATCTTTTATACTGATATTCAGCTATATACAAATAAAAATCAGACATGATCATTTATTTTAACTGCATCATCAAGTTTAGTATGCCTTGTACAAGCACATTCTACTGCTGAAATCACAGTAGTACAAAAGCTTAATCAGGGCGAACGGAAGAAACGTGCTGTATATCGTTTCTTCCTTGACTTTTTTACGCAACCTCCCATTATGGTTGCCTTTTTTGTGTCAAGCCTGTCCCGGTCTTGTTCCGGGGACAAAAAAGTAAATAACGTCATTCTATACATGCATGTTCGACACCCACAACCAACATTAAATAACCTTATTTAAGGGCATGTGGTCATGCTTCGCGTCACCCCTCTCCACACCGTGGAGAGGGGCCGGGGGTGAGGGGACTACTCACTCCTTAAACTCTTTACCGGGTTAAGCAACGCGGCTTTAATGGCCTGGAAGCTTACCGTAAACAGCGCGATGAATACGGCAATGCCGCCGGCCAGCGCAAACATCCACCAGCTTATGTTAATGCGGTAAGCAAAATCCTGCAACCACTTATGCATAATAAACCAGGCTACCGGCGAGGCGATAACTATTGCAATGGCCACCAGTTTAATAAAGTCTTTAGATATAAGGTGTACAATGTTGGCAACGGATGCGCCCAGCACTTTGCGTATGCCTATTTCCTTAACACGCTGGCGGGCGGAAAAAGAGGCCAGGCCAAACAAACCCATACAGGCAATAAATATGGCTGTTAAGGCTGAAGCGATAAACACATTGCCCAGCTTCTTTTCTTCATTGTATTGTTTGTCGTAAGATTCATCTGCGAAGAAATACTCAAATGGGTTGCCCGGAAAATATTGCCTGCAAAGGTTTTCCAGCGTGGCTAATTTGGATGGCATATTGGCCCCGTCTGTTTGAATGGTAAAGTAAACAAACGAAACAGACGGCAGGTAGATAACAGGCTCAATGGCTTTTCTTAAAGACAGGTGGTGATAGTCCTTAATAACGCCTGCCACTTCGTAGGTGTCATCTGCCCAGCGCAGCTTTTTACCGGCCACGGGCTCATTGGGCTTAAAGCCAAGCTGGGCGGCGGCCTTTTCGTTCAGTACCAGTTTCTTGCTGTTCATCCAGCCATGGTTGGCTTCTTCGTTATCGTAGCTTTGGCCATCTTTAAACTGTATGTTGTACGTGTCAAAAAAGCGGTTGTCTGTAATAAGCACCTGGTAGTTTTTGCGGTCATCCCCTGTTGCGGGGTTAAGTTTTGTAATACCGCTTGCCTGGAAATTGTAGCCGCCGCCCGGCACACCATTAGATGCGCTGAACTTGCTTACAAAGGGCAGCATGGTTAGCTGGTTTTTAAAAGCGATGTTTCTATCCGCCTGCTCTTCGCTGGAATTGGTGGGCCCTTTTAATACCAGTAACTGCTTAATGTTCATGCCCAGGTTTTGCGACTGCATGTAATTTAACTGCCTGTACAAAACAATAGTGGCTATAATGAACAGGATGGATACAGAAAACTGGAACACTACCAAACCCTTGCGCAAAGAAAATCCCCGGGCTGTATTTTCTATTTTGCCCCGTATGGTTTTAACAGGCTGAAAACCGCTCAGCACAAATGCCACATACCCGCCGGAAAGCAAAGAGCCGGTAATAAGCAGTGCTATGCCTGCCACCCAAAACCAACCCTGGTTAAGGGTACTCAGCGAAAGCTGTTTGCCGGTAAATGAATTGTACAACGGTTGTAAAAGCTGCACCAGCAATACCGCGGCCAAACACGCCGAAGCTGTTAGCAGAAAAGTTTCAGTAAGGTATTGTAACATCAGTTGGCCGCGGCTTGCGCCCAGCACTTTGCGTACGCCTGTTTCCCTGGCGCGGTTAAGGGCCTGCGCTGTGCTAAGGTTAATATAGTTAACCCAGGCAATCAGTAATATCAGCAAGGCGACAGCGGAAAATGCTACCACCAGGGCCAGGCTGCCGAATGTTTGGTAAGGATAATTAAAAGTTGGCGCCAGGTGCAACTGGCTAAACGGCTGGCAATAAAAAGACTGGTCTTTGTATTGCGGCTGCAGGGTATGCAGGTACCTGCTTATGTTGGCGGTAATTGCCTGCACATCGGCATCTTTTTTAAACTGCAGAAAAATGTTGCAGAAGCCGGATTCCAGTCCGTTGGGGTCGGCCCAGTCGTTTTCATTGCGGTTGGCAGCGGTTTCAAGTGTATTCAGCGAAAGAAATATGTCGCCGCGTATGTCAGACTGTTCCGGGATGTCTTTAAACACATTCACCACTTTATAGTCTGTTTTGCCAAACTGGTTATTAACAGTCAGAATTTTACCGGTGACATCTGCCGAGCCAAAATATTTCCTGGCCTGGCTTTCTGATATGGCCATTGTTTTGGGCTCGGTAAGCAATGGGGAGCCGCTTAATAATTCAAAGCTGAATACGTTAAAAAAGTTGCCATCTACATAAGCCACCTGTTCTTCCCTGAATGATTTGTTGCCGGCGGTAGTTATTACGCCGCCGCCAAGGCTGCCGGCCAGGCGTACATAATTTTCTATGCCTGTAAACTTCTGCTGTACCAGCGGGGCAAAGCCGGGGGGTAACAATGTTTCCTGCGTGCCCTGCCTGTTAATGGTAGAGGCCCGGTACAGGCTATGGTAGTTTTTGTGAAAACGGTTAACGCCCCATTCAAAAGCTACATATTGCGCTATCAGCAAAAACACAGCTATGCCAAGTGCAAGCCCCGCCGTGTTGATGGTGGTGAATACCCTGTTTCTCCAGAGGTTGCGAAAAGCGGTTATAAAGTAGTTTTTCCACATAATGCAGCGGTTGTTTAGCTGAGTAAATTTTCGTTTTCGCAGGCGGCTGGTCAAATTCTTCAAGCCCTGTGCCAAGGAGTTAGTTATTGATTATAAGATGGTTATGGAATGTTTGCCTGCAATACTGTACGAAAACGTACAGTATTTGTGCGGGTGCGTACGGGTTATGTAAGCAGGCAGGTTATAAAAGGTGCTGCTGTGCCCAAAGGCTGTCATATTCTCATTTTCTATGTAAAGCCTGCCTGCGAATGCAGCCGCGTGTTACACTTTCGGGTGAGGGATTGCAGCGGATACCCCGGTGAGGCCTTGTGCAAGGGGTTTGCGCCGGAGTATGAGCGGAAAGCCCGGCCCGAGGTACGAGGGACACCCCCAAAAAAATCTTATTGGAGCAGCATGCAACAGCCCCTGGTGTGTTTTGTATCAATGGCATAGGGTTGGTTATAAAACTGTTTCGGTATTGTTGACGCTTGCCTGGTGAAAATAATTATACACCAGCCCGCTTTTAGCCTTGCCTGTAACCACTGCTATCTCATCAGCGGTTTTGGTTTTAATATTGTTTACAGATTTAAAATGTTTCAGCAATTGCGCCGCTGTTTGCTTGCCTATGCCCTTTATATTTTCAAGTTCGTTTACAAAAGTGCCTTTGCTGCGCTTTTGCCGGTGAAAAGTAATGCCGAAACGGTGCACTTCATCCCGTATGCGGCGTACCAGCTTAAGGCTTTCGCTATCCCAGGGCAGTTTAACGGATTGTTTATCGCCGGCAAAGAAAATTTCTTCTTCATTTTTGGCCAGGCCTACCAGGGTCATTTTACCGGTAAGCTCAAGCTCCCGTATGCTTTCCAGGGCGGCGCCAAGCTGGCCTTTGCCGCCGTCAATAATTACCAGTTGCGGCAATGGTTGCCCTTCTTCTTTCAGGCGCTTATAACGGCGGTACACAACCTCTTTCATGGTAGCAAAGTCATTAATACCCTCTACGGTTTTTACATTAAAGTGGCGGTAGTCTTTCTTGCTGGGCACACCATCTTTAAAGCACACCATGGCCGATACGGGAAAGCTGCCCTGGAAGTTAGAGTTATCAAAACATTCAATATGCACTGGCAGGTCTCTTAATTGCAACGCCTCCTGCAACTGGTAAAGGACATTTCTTTTTTCCTGGTCAGTTTTGCCTTCCAGTAACAATAGTTTTTTTCTTCGCAGTTCTTCTTTAAAATAGTTTACATTTTTTTGAGAAAGCTCCAGCAGTTTCTTTTTATCGCCGCCTTTGGGTATGGTAACGGTAACATCATCACCGGCAAATTCTATTTCAAAAGGCAGTACAATTTCCGAGGCCAGGCTGTTGAATGTCTCACGTAAATTACCTACCGCAAATTCCAGTACTTCGGCCTCGGTTTCTTCCAGTTTCGTTTCCAGTTGTACCGTATGGGTTTGAACAATGGTACCGTTCTGTACCATCAGGTAGTTAACATAAGCGGTATCGTTCTCTTTCAGTATAGAAAACACATCCAGGTTAGACAAGTGCCTGCTTACAATAACAGACCTGGATTGATAATTTTCCAGGTAATCAATTTTTTTTCTCACCTGCTCTGCTTTTTCAAATTCAAGCTGCATTGAGTATTCCCGCATCTGGCGCTTAAACTTGTCAATAACAGGGGAGAGGTTGCCTTTTAAAATCTGCCGCACTTGCTGCAGACCTTCGGCATAATCTTCCGCTGATTGCAACCCTTCGCAGGGGCCTTTGCAGTTGCCCAAATGGTATTCCAGGCAAACTTTAAATTTCTTCTTTTCAATGTTGGCCTGCGTAAGGTTCAGCTTACAGGTTCTTAACGGTATAAACTGTTTAATAAAGCTTATCAGTTCCCGCACCTTACCGGCAGATGTAAAGGGCCCCAGGTATTCAGAGCCATCGTTTATCTTGTTACGGGTTAAAAATATGCGGGGAAAGGGCTCTTTTCTAATAACAATAAAGGGGTAAGATTTATCATCTTTCAGGTTAATGTTAAACCGTGGCTGAAACTGTTTTATCAGCGAGTTTTCCAGTAAAAACGCATCCTGCTCACTGTCAACAATAGTAAATTCTATATGGTGTATGCGTTGCACCAGCTCATGTGTTTTGTAGCTGGTAAATGTTTTGCTGAAATAGGAGCTTACCCTTTTGCGCAGGTCTTTAGCCTTGCCTACATACAGCAATGTATTGCCCTGGTCAAAGTATTTGTAAATGCCCGGCTGGTTAGGTATGGTTTGGGCAATTTGCTGAAAGTCGTTTGATGTCATACTGCTTCCTTAGTCTTTCTTGTTCCACACAACGGTGTTTGTTTCTGTCTGCTCCGGCTGGCCCGGCAATTGTATAATACGGTTTATGTAAAAACTTTCATCGGTTTTCCACCCGTTCTTTTCAATTATAACGGTATCCCCACTGTTACGCATGGTTGTTGTAAAAATTCTTTTTACCCGCTGGTTTTCGTTGTTCAGCAGTATGGTAATGTTTTGCAAAGGGCGGTTTTTGTCTTTGGCGGTGTAGGTAAAAGTAATGCTGCCGGTGCTCTGGTCATCAAAAATATTTTCCTGGTAGTTTCTTTTAAAATCAATGGTGTTGGTATTTAAGCAAGTAAACTGTTTAGCCAGTTCGTCAAACTTTTCTTTTGCCAGCCGCGTGGAGTCACGCCTGTCTTTTTTCTGAGTAACAATGTACAGGTAATAGGGGGTACTGTCCACATCTTTCACCTGTTCTGTAAAAAATTCATGCACCGGGTAAAATACGGCAGAATCCGCGGCGGCATTGGTATCAGGCTGCTTTTCGGATGTGCCCGTTTTGCATGAGGCAACTGCTAATACAACCAGTAACGGCAATAAAAGTTTCATCGCGTAAAAGTATAGATAAGTTTGGTGAGGGTAAATGGAAACCCGTTTACCAATATAACGTAAGAAATAAGTTTTTATGGCGCCCCCGCCAAAATACAGGGCGGGCCGGGCTTTCCGCTCATACTCCGGCACAAAGCCCTGGCACAAATCTTCACCGGGGTATCCGCTTCAATCCCTGGCGCTAAAGTGCAGCAGTAAACAATACTGCTGGCCGGTTGTGGTGTAAATTTTAAAAAAGGCTAAACCCCTAACAATGGTATTACCCACCGGTATTAATACCGGGTAAGCATACGCTTAAATGCTGCCATAAAATATGCAGTACACACCGCTACCGTGTGTACACATTTTTTGAAGAAACAAAAGGGACACGGATGACACGGATAAAATGGATTTTCACTGTTTTTTTTCGCATTTGCGAAAACATCCATTAAAAAATCAAACCTACAGATCAGGAACAGTATGGATTTGCATGGCTAATGCTGCAAAGCAGCATTAAAAATCCTACGTATCCGTTCTATCCGTGTCATCCGTGTTCCATTTAATATATGTGTACACGCGGTAGCTACTCGCTGTGCGACGCAATCCCGAAATTTCGGGACCATGAAAAACAGTGGCCGGATTCATAAAAATAATCCCCTTGTAATGCAGCATGCATTACTAAAAAGTGTTGTGGCTAATTTGAGTGGTTAATTAAGTTTCCTGGTAAGGCCAACCTTAAGGCCAAAGTCAAGCAGGTGTTCCTTAATGGGGTAATTGCTGTTGTAGGTAGGCAGGTTCTGGTAACGGAACTGAGGGCCAATCTGCCATCTGTATTCGCCGGCCTGTATGCTCAGGTAGGTTTCAAAACTGCTGTTAAGGTTCCATTTGCGCATGATGGAAGAACCATCCGCATAATTCTTTAAATCGGCGCTCAGCAAAAATGGCTCTTTGTCAAAGATGTAAGTGGGCTGCAGGGCTGCCGCGATATTCCAGCTTACCTTACCGGAGCCTAGTACCCTGTAATCAATACCCACCGGAACGGATATTTCAAAGTTCCTGTTGCGCAATGTTACCGGGGTGTTGCCTGAAAGGTTGCGGTAAGAGCTTTCTGTGCTGAAACTGTTTTCACCGGCGCTGATTGTGGTAGCCTGGTAGCTGCTGTTATAAGCCTCTATGTTGTATTGCCGTATGTTAAACTGCAGGCCCGTTTTAAGTGTAAAGCGCTTGTTAAGGCTGTATCCCGCGGCAAAGCCAACTTCCATACCCATAGCAGGGCGGTGGCGTACCACCTGGTTGGCATCCGCGTAATTAATGCTGGTGTTGGGTGGCAGGTAGCTGGAGTTGATACGTGCCTTTTTATCGTCCACAAGCTTACGGTAGCTGGATGACGGAGTTAGATAAAACTGGAAGCTCCAGCGGTCTGTATTGCGTTTGGGTTTTGGCAGCTTTACTTTTCCTGATGCGGAATAATCCTGCTTAATGGATGACGCGTCAGGCAGGTGAAGGCTTATCTTGTTTTTGCTTTCATCTTTTACTGTAAACAGGTTAAGGTCTGCAAAATGCAATGTTTTGGATGAACCGTTGTAATTGTCTTTAACTGCCAGTGGCGCTGCATTAAGGTTGTCAACCTTTACAAGATTTGTACCCTTGTCATCGGTATCCTTATCCTGCGCTTTTACCACTTTAAGGTTGGCTTCATTTATTGCCGGACGGTAAGCTGCCGCGATATATTCAGGTTGCGGGGCAGGCGCTATGTTCAGTTTTTTCTTTACAGCGGCAATGGTTTTTTCGGTTAGCCTTGTTGTAGAAACGCGTTCTTCAATTGTTTCTGTATGCTCCTGTATTTTTTCCTGTGGAGTGCTGTTTTTATGAGCGAGGGTATAAGCTTCAATGGTTTTAAGTTTGGTTTCCGGCTTGGTAAGTAAGGTTCCGGCAACAAGAAGTGTAATAACGGTGATGGCTGTAAAAGTAAGGGCAGGCCAGCGGCGGTAGCCATGTATCTCCTGCTGGATGTTTCTCCATATCTGGTCAGAGGGATACATCCGGTGCTGGCTCACCTGCTTTTGCAGGAAGTGTTCAAAATCATCGTTATATAGCGGATTCCTCATCAGTTGCGTCTTGGTGTTATTTACTTCTAAGTGCCATACTCCATGTAAGGTCTGCTTCTGGTTTTTCAAGTATTTTCTTCTTCACCAGCACAGTTTCTAACATGGCTTTGGCCCTTGTGTATTGGCTTCTGCTGGTACTTTCTTCAATTTCCAGCATGTCAGCTATTTCTCTGTGGCTGTAGCCTTCAATAGCGTATAGGTTAAGAACAGTTTTATATCCAACGGGTAGCAGTCTTATACATTCAACAACCTGTTTAGCCTGCATTAGGGAGGGGATGGTTTCTTCTTTTACCTGCAGGTAGCCTGCATGGTCCAGGTTAACGTTGTCGCTGAATTTTTTGTACTTCTTCAGAAAATTAATACAGGTATGAACAATTATTTTTCTTATCCAACCCTCGAACGCCCCTTTGTTCTGAAATGTATTAATCTGTGTAAATACTTTAATAAAACCTTCCTGTAACATATCTTCCGCGTCTTCACGGCTTTGTGCATACCTGTAACAAACCGATAGCATTTTGGGGCTGTACCGGTTGTACAGTTCCCGCTGTGCGGAAGGGTCATTATGCAGGCAGCCGTAGATGAGCGCTTCTTCTGTCATTAAGGTATGTTAAAGTACCCCTAAATATAGACAATAATCCCAAAGTAATGCTGCACACCCTGTGAAAGTTATTAAAAATGAAAATTTTGCAACATTGTTGAAATTTATAGAAACGCCCCTATATTTGCAACGTTGTAACAAAAAACATTATGATCAAGCAAGCTCACCTGCTCATTGTTCTCATCATCCTGGTTTTACCGGGGTTTTCTCAGAAAAACACCAGCACTTCACTAAAAGCCGTATTAACCGGTAAAGTAACAGACGCCGCCACCGGCAAAACACTACCAGCGGCTTCTGTTATTATTCACGACGCGGCTGCAGGCGCTATTGCCAACAACGATGGGGTATTTACCACCACGCCTGTTAAACCAGGCAAATACCTGGTTGAAATAGCTTACCAGGGCTATGCCACTGTATTGGAAAACATTCTTATTACCGGCACTACCGAGAGAAACTTCGCCCTAAAGGAATCGGCGGTAGAACAGGAAGCGGTAACCGTAACAGGTGTTGCTTCAGCCACCCGCATTAAACTTTCGCCACAGCCGGTAACCGTGGTAAGGCAGAGCGACCTGCAGCATGTTACCTCCGGCAACCTGATGGATGCACTGTCGCATACTGTACCGGGCGTTGCCGTGGTTTCCACAGGCCCTGCCGTTGCAAAGCCTTTTATCCGTGGCCTTGGCTATAACAGGGTAGTAGTGGTTAACGATGGTACCAGGCAGGAGGGCCAGCAATGGGGCGATGAACATGGTATTGAAATAGACGATTACAACGTACAGCGTATTGAAGTGCTTAAGGGACCGGCATCCTTAATGTATGGCAGTGATGCGTTGGCTGGCGTTATTAATATACAATCCCAGGTGCCTGCACCTGAAGGAACCATCCGCGGCAATATCATCAGCGAATACCAAACCAACAGCGCTTTGCGTGGCTTTTACGGCAATATAGGCGGTACACACAACGGCTTTAGCTGGAACGCTTACGGCACTTACAAGGGCGCACAGGACTATAAGAACAAATACGATGGTTATGTATTCAACTCAAAATTTGTTGACAAAAACTTTGGCGGCATGCTGGGCTATGGCGGTAGCTGGGGCTACAGCCGGTTATTGCTCAGTAGCTTTAACCAAAAGCTGGGTATTGTAGAGGGCGACAGGGATGAAACAACCGGCCAGTTTGTAAAAGCGGTGCCCGGCGGCGACGAAGCCATTGCCACCGATGCCGATTTTAAAAAAATACAGCCGATGGTACCGTATCAACATATCCAGCATTTTAAATTAACAGCCGATAACAGCTTTTTTGTTGGCAAAAGCAAGCTGGATGTTACCGTTGGCTACCAGCATAACCAACGCCGCGAATTGGGCAACCTGGATGATATTAATGAGCCTGAAGCTTATTTTGATTTAAAGGCAGTAAACTATGCTGTGCGTTATCACCTGGCTTCGCCCGGCAACTGGAAAACAAGCCTGGGTATAACCGGCATGAGCCAAACCAACAAAAACAAAGCTGAAGAAGCGCTGATACCAGATTACAGCCTGTTTGATATTGGTGGCTTTTTGTATACCCAGTATCATAAAGACAAGCTGCAACTGAGCGGTGGCCTGCGCTTTGATAACCGCCACGCCAGCGGCAAGCAAATGGAAGACGGCGGAGATGTTAAGTTTGCCGCATTCAGCAAAAACTTTGGCAACATTTCAGGAAGCGCCGGCCTTAGTTACGAAGCAGCTAATAACCTTACGGTAAAGTTTAATATTGCCCGCGGTTTCAGGGCGCCCAATTTTGCGGAGCTGGCCAGTAACGGGGCACACGAAGGCACCAACCGTTTTGAAATTGGCGATAACAGCCTGAAATCTGAAATTAGCACACAGGCCGACGCAGGCATTGAATGGAACACCGAACATGTATCCCTAATGGCCAACGTGTTCTATAACAATATCAGCAACTTTATTTTCTATGAGAAACTGCTGAACAATGCAGGGCAGGATTCTATTTTAATAGATGATGAAACGGGCGACCCGCTTAATGTTTTTCGTTTTGTACAGCGGGATGCCCATCTGTATGGCGGCGAACTGAACATAGATATTCACCCGCACCCGCTGGACTGGCTGCACTTTGAAAACACGTTCTCTTATACCCGTGCACAATTTAAACAGGCGCTGGATGGTTCAAAAAATGTTCCGCTGATACCTGCCGCCAGGCTCATATCTGAGTTGAGGGGTAACTTTTTACCCAAAGGAAAGTCTGTAAAGAATTTTTATGTAAGCCTGCAGAGCGATTACAGCTTTACGCAAAACAACGCGTTTACGGGTTATAACACAGAAACGCCCACCGACAGTTACTGGCTTGTTAATGCCGGCATAGGCGCAGATATAGCCAGTAAGGGTAAAACGTTGTTCAGCATATTTATTGCCGGCAACAACCTGGGCGATATTGCTTACCAAAGCCACCTGAGCCGTTTAAAATATACGGCAGTAAACAATGCCACCGGCAGGCAGGGCGTGTTTAACATGGGCCGCAATTTCAGTTTTAAAATAAACGTGCCGCTTAACTTTAAGTCTTAAGCATATTTGTTTAGCCCGTATTAAAAAAGGATTTGCGAAACGCAAATCCTTTTTTAATACGGGTATTTTTTATGGACCCGGCAGACGGTATTTCATGGGATCGCCTGTTGCGTCGCACAGCGTGTACAGTTGATTTTTCATGGCAACATTTAAGCGTAGGGTTTGCCCCTTCTTAACAATAGAACACGGATGTCAGCCTGAGCCTGTCGAAGGCTACTTCTGGTACCGTTTTATCATATAGACTGTCTCGAAGAAACAGCCTGTGTCACCCCCGCGCCAGGGATAGAAGCGGAAAGCCCGCAACCACCGTAGCCTTAGCGGAGGTGGTGAGGACTTGCAGCGGATAGCCCGGTGCCTTCGGCAGGCGCCCTGCTTCATCTTTTCTGACATATCATAAAAACAATCTGCTTCATGAACCATGCATTATGTTTTAGGTATCCTTAGATTTGGCGCATGAAACCTTTTGACGAACAACTGCAGCATTTGATAAAAGAAGCGCTGAAAGAAGATGTGGGCGATGGCGACCACTCCACCTTAAGCTGCATACCGCCGGAGCAACGCGGCAAAGCTGTTTTGAAAATAAAGCAGGATGGCGTGCTGGCAGGAATGGAGGTGGCCCAAAAAATTTTTGAACAGGCAGAACCTGGCATTGTGTTTACAGCTTTTAAGCAGGATGGCGATGACATGCTGAACGGTGAAAAAGCCTTTGAAGTAGAAGCCCGGATACATACGATACTTACCTGCGAAAGACTGGTGCTTAACTGCATGCAGCGCATGAGCGGCATTGCTACGTTAACGCGGCAATATACCGATATGCTAAAAGGGTATCATACCCGTGTGTTGGATACCAGGAAAACTACGCCTAATTTTCGCCTGTTGGAGAAAGAAGCGGTACGCATTGGCGGCGGCGTTAACCACCGCTTTGGGCTGTATGATATGATAATGCTGAAAGACAATCATATTGACTACTGTGGCGGGCTGGAGAAAGCTATTAATAAAGCTTATGAATATGTACAAAACGTAAAGCCGGGCCTTAAGATAGAAGTGGAAACAAGAAGCCTGCAGGATGTGCAAACGGTATACAGCATGGGCAAGGGCAAAGTTTTAAGAATTATGCTGGATAACTTTACACCTGCGCTGGTTAAAGAGGCGCTAATGATATTAAAGGGTGAATTTGAAACCGAAGCCAGCGGCGGCATTAACCAGGATAACCTGGTGGCTTACGCGGAAACCGGTGTGGACTATGTTAGCATTGGCGGGTTGATACACCAGGCACGCAGCCTTGATTTAAGCCTGAAAGCAGTAGTTGTTTGATTGTTTAATGTTCGGATGTTACATGTTGACAACCAAGCTTTGAACAACTGAACATTGAACACGAAACAAGTGAACATGGAACAAAAAAATATTTAACCCATGAGTAAGAAAAATAAGCCAGATAGTAACGGGTTTGTGTACAGTACCAATCCCAACTTTAGGTTTGAGGAGGATGAGCCTGCCGCGAAGGAAACCTTACAACCGGCACAACAGAAACTAAAAGTCCGCCTGGATACCAGGCACAGGGCGGGCAAGGCTGTAACCCTGGTGGAAGGGTTTGTTGGCACGGAAGAAGACCTGGAAGGCACCGGCAAAAAAATAAAGAACTTTTGCGGTACAGGTGGCTCGGTGAAAGACGGGCAGGTAATAATACAGGGAGACCAGCGGGATAAAGTGCTGCAATGGCTGCTGAAGAATGGCTATAAGCAATCAAAAAAAATATAACACCGGTCATCAACCGGAAATTCCGGGTTGGGGTTTGCATATTTAAACGGTTGCCGTATTTTACATTTCTTAAAACCACCGTTATGATGCTACAACCAAATAAACTAATGAAGGCGGCCCGTGCTGCGCAATACCGTACCTTACCAACTCTAATAGCGCTGGTTTTGCTGGTGGCCTGCCTGCAATCCTGCAAAGACCACGGGGATGCTGACAAAGGCGCTAAAACACAGTTTTACACCATGGGCATGACCACCCGTGAATTTTTGGGGTTGGTGGATTCATCGGATTTTCAAAGCTTCAATTTCCAGTTTCAAAATACAGGTAAGAATAAGGAAGGCAATTTTCAATTTGACTTTAGCAGTTATGCCTGGCGCAAACCAATAGACAGGGATGGCCAATTTTTTGAGTCGGAGTTTATTAAGCCGGTGCCGGGCCGTAAAGACTATGATTTTGAACCGCCTTACCGCTTTGCCAACCTGGAACTCTGGAATGATACCATACAAGCCTTTTTTAAAAGGCTGGACAGTTTGGGTTCTCCCATCAGCCAGTTTGATTCGATTATATTTATACCCTTCAGGGATAAGAACCGTTATGCGGCTTTGTACCTGGTACCCATACGCAAAGGTGAACAAGTAGATGCGGATAACCTGCCGGTAATAACGCCCGGGGAAGGGCAGGCCCAACAAAAAGCCGCTGCGCCGGCTGGGGCTCAGAAAAGGTATTTGGAGGTGCTACCATGTCCCCCGGACTGCCCGCATAGAGCACCAGCCCCATCCGCCAGGAGCCAGGCAGTAGACGAAGTCCGACATGTGCATTAAGTTAAATAGGTGAACCGTTTTTAACTAAGATTGCATGTATAAAGAGATACTCAGTTGGTCAGAAGCGCTAATAATACTGGTTCCTCTAACAGTTTACTATACCAGAAATTACACAGAAAGATATCTAAAGATTGTTGGTTGGTACCTGGTGGTAGCTTTACTGCTTAATACCTTAGCTGGGTTTATATGGCAGTATAACCAGGAGTTTAGAAACTTTTTGCTTGGATATAATATACCAATTTATTTTGCCAGGAATAATTTCATCTATAATATTCACTCAATTGTTCGAACTGCTTTTTTTATCATTTTTTTTCATAGCATAGGAGTTCAGTTTAAGCGAGTGAATACAAGAATACCTTTAATGCTATTTTTTTTCTCCGTACTAATTGTTTTCCTGTTTTATGATAGTTTTTTTATCATTAGTTCAAAGCTGTTAGCTCTTGAAGGACTTGTTCTTCTTGTATATTGTGTGTCATTTTTTCTTGCAAAATTGAAAGAGGAAGAATTGTCTTTAGAATTTGATGCGGGTTTGGTAATCACTACGGGTCTTACTGTGTATGAAGCGATCAATTTTTTTATCTTTCTTTTTTACGATGTTTTAATAGTAAAGGCAAAAAGCTTTGCAATATTAATGTGGTATGTTCATAATGTGACATTTTCAGTCTTCTGCCTCTTTATCGCTTATGCCTTTTATGGCAAGCAGAAAAGTGTTGCCAGTAAAATAACCCATGCGTGATAGCAGTGTATCAAAACTGCGCTTAATGTTATATTTTGCATTAGTTGGTTTATAAAAATGCACAGTATGTTAACTGTTTTAGACGAATTGAAGGTGATTAAGGCTAACATTAGTGAAATGATATCATTGAGTGGGTATAAAGATGAATATATAGCAAATAAAATCGGTATGAGTTGCCAGAGTTTTGCTGCAAAAAAACAGCGGGGAAATTGGACAAGAGAGGAATTGGAGAAAGTAATGAACTTGCTTATGTCAGTAAATGAAGATGTTATTAATTTTTACGACGCTTTAATCATTACACAAAATACTACGGACAATTCAGTTAGTTCTGAGGAGTTCGAAAAAAGAATGGGATGGTCATAATCCTTGAGCCCTTTTTTATTGAGTAATCGACATGAACGCCACAATTGTTTCAGGAAGCTTTCAGTAATGCTAAATTATCCGAGTAGACTAGCCTGCTGTTTTGTTAGCCCCCAAGCCACAATTTTTCTTCACCTTTTTAATCTTCCAATCCTCAAACAGCAGAACTTCGCCATAACCGGGAAAACAAGCATTTCCACGGTTTGTATCAACAGCATATAGCTTTTATGGAAGATCAAAACCCGGACATTATTTACCTGGTGGTGGTGGGTATTGGTGCGATGTTGATTCTGCTGATAGGTTTCCTGCTCTCCTTTAACCTTAGCCAGCGGCGCAAATTCCGCTACCGGCAGGAGATGATGCAACTGCGGGAGCAGCAGCAGAACCAGTTGATTGAAGCTGCCATACGCGGCGAGGAAGCCGAGCGTAAACGTGTGGCCGAAGAACTGCACGACGATGTAGGCGCCGTATTATCTGCCACCAAACTCTTTATGTTTAATATCAATACAGAGCCGCTGGATGATGCCGGCCGGGTTTCTCATGAAAAATGTATTGACCTGCTCACAGAGTCCATCAGTAAAGTGCGTACCATTTCCCATAACCTGCACGGTGGCATGCTGCACGACCTTGGCCTTAACGAGGCCATCCGCAGTTTTATAAAGAAGATCTCACAAGGCTCCACACTGGCCACAAATGTAGAACTGGAAGAAAGTTATGACAGCCTGGGTAATGATGCGGATATTCATGTTTACCGGGTTATACAGGAGCTTTGTAACAATATACTTAAGCATAGTAAGCCCACCTACATTAACCTTTCGTCATGGCTGGAAAGTACCCGGGTGCATTTTCAACTACAGTATAACGGAAGAGGGTTATCCCAACAGCAGTTTGAAGCTTTGCGCTACAGCGCCAACGGACTTGGCCTTAAAAATATTCACAACCGCATACTGCTTACCGGTGGGGAAATAAGGTTTACTGCCGATCCGGAAGTAAATACCACCGAAATAAGGGTACCGGTGAAGAATGTTGAATAAGGAGTTTGAATAATGAACAAGGAACAAGGAATGTTGAGTGCTAATCAATGTTAACGTTAACTTGCCTGGTACCCCACTTATTGCAGTCATAAGCTTACAATCCTGTTCATAGGGGAGATAAATATTCAAAATGGCATCATCCAACTTCAAACCGGCAACCGGCGTTCGGGTATCTTCATCATTAAAGTTTGCGTAACAAGCCGCAAAGCTGTTCACCTCCACAAAAATCTCATCAATCTTTTTGCCATAACAGGCCAGCATGCTGCAACCAGCAACTGCCTTTCGGGTGAGGGATTGAAGCGGATACCCCGGTGAGGACATAGCAGCAGAGCTTTTGTGCCGGAGTATGAGCGGAAAGCCCGACCCCTTGCGATAGCTTGGGGGCACCCCCCCCTCAAAATTTTTTGTTTATTTTACGTGCTTTTTTACCAGTTGCAGCAACAGTTCTGGTTCATTAGTTGTAATAGCATCAAAATTTTTATCCAGCAGCCAGGCCATGGTAGGTGCGTCATTTACTGTCCACGCATTTAAGACCAGCCCCAGTTTTTTGGCTTCGTCAATCCATTCCGGGTGCTTTTGAAAAACGGAATAATGGTAATCAGCGCCACTGATGCCATCGGCTTTCAATAGTTCAGGCGCTTTATCACCGTTAAGGTATTGCGTTTCAGCCTGCGGGTGAAGCTGGTGTATTTTCTTTAGTACTTCATAATCAAAACTTATGTAAATCATCCAGGCATCAGCATTCATTGCTTTTACCAGCGCCACAGATTTTTCGGCAGACAGAAGGGCACGTTCACCGCTAACCTTGGAAGGTTTTATTTCCAGTACCAGTTTGGTAATGCCCTGTTTAAGGCCGGCAGCCAGGTATTGCTGCAGCGTGGATATCGTTTCTCCGTTGGGTAGTTTTACCGCGGCCAGTTGGCTGTAAGTGCTTATGCCAATGGGCATGCCTGCATATTCCGCATCGTGGTTTACCACCAGGGAATCGTCGGAAGTAATGTGTACATCAAATTCGGAGCCTGTACAACCCAGCTTAACAGCTTCCTGCAGGGAGGCGATGGAATTCTCGGGCAGGTTGTTCAGCTTCCAGGCGCCACGGTGGGCCACTACTTTGTTGCGGGCAAACTGGTGTACTTGTTGTTGAGCCATAACGTTTTTCATAATAGCTATAAGAAAGAGGGGAATAAAAACCGTGTTTTTCATGGCAATAATTTGCGTTAAAAATAGCTGGGTAAAATGATTTGAATATTAAGTATTGGATTGTGTTTCATTTTTTCTATTTTTGCGCTCCCTGAAACAGAAAAAGCGGTAAGCTTTTTCTTTATACAGCAAATTAATAACCAGTTAATTTGAAAATTTTTACTCTGCAAAGAGAGGGCCTATAGCTCAGTTGGTTAGAGCACCTGACTCATAATCAGGGGGTCCCAGGATCATGCCCTGGTGGGCCCACAAATAAAAAGCACTTATATAACATATAGGTGCTTTTTTATTGGGATATTTCAGGTAAGGTTTAACAAGTCAGTTCGTTTAATAAGCATTATACTTTTTGCTGCTGGCAGCCAACCAGGTTTCAAAATTGATGCTGCCGGTATGTGCTTTGCCTGCCGGAACAAGCGTGTCTTCATTTAACGCTGCACCAAAATAGGTGGCGCTGTCATCAGCCACTACGTTGCGGTTGTCGTTGTTTTTCAGCAGGTATTGCTGTATTAAATCCGCTATCCTGAATTTTTGCGGTCCGGCTATTTCAATAGTACCATTTACAGGCTGGCCGGCAACTGCATCCGCCAGGGCCGCAACCACGTCATCAGAGGCGATGGGCTGTATAAAGGCGGGTGTCATGTATATGGTTTTTTCACTGCCACCCGAAGCGGCAATAGCGCCCAGGAATTCAAAAAACTGGGTTGCCTGTACAATGGTAAACGGCAGGCCTGATTTTTTGATGATATCTTCCTGCGCCTGCTTGGCACGAAAATAACCGCTTTGCTGCAGCAGGGCTGTACCTACTACCGAAAGGGCTATGTGGTGCTTTACCCCGGCCTCTTTTGCCGCGCTAAGCAAATTATGGCCGGAAGTTTCGAAAAACTCAAGCACTGCTTTGTCTTCAAAAGAAGGGGAGTTGGCTACATCTACAACTATATCAGCGCCATCCAGCGCCTCTTTCAGGCCCTCGCCTGTAAGCGTGTTTACACCCGATGAAGGCGATGCGGCTATTACCTGGTGCCCTGCCTGGTTAAGCTTGCTAACGAGTTTTGAACCAATAAGGCCGGTGCCGCCAATAACTACAATTTTCATACTATTTGTTTTTTTATGATTTGATTTTGCAGGTGCCTTTTAGTAAAGCACTGTGCAGTAAAAACAATAGCACGAACCGTTTCGTGACAGGCAGGGCGATAAATTCAATAATTCTTTTTGAAACTGTGGGATTGGGTAGGGGGCTGTGTTATTTATGGAGATCCAGCGGCAGGTGGTTCCTCTTGCGAGGTGTTGCGGTTTTTGTTATTTATAAAAAACCTGTTCCCATAAATAGCGACAGCTTACACCTGCGGGTGAGGGATTGCAGCGGTTACCCCGGTGAGGCCATTGCAGCAGGGCCTTTGTGCCGGAGTATGAGCGGAAAGCCTGGCCCGCAGGTACGAGGGACACCCCAAAATATAGAATTTTCCATTTTCCAGAAAATGGAAAATTCTATATTTGCAAATGGAACATATGAAACCCCAGGATATTGCAGTATTGTTAAAGGCACTAAAGATGGGAAGGCGGGAATGGAAATTTGCCAGCCTTTCAGAAGGGTTGTGTATGAGCCTTTCTGCTGTACACAGGTCTCTTGGCCGTTGCGCAAAAGCAAGGCTGATAAGCATTGCTCCTTTTGATTACATCAACATTAGCAACGTAACAGATTTTCTTTTGTATGGGGTTCCATATGTTTTTGCTGTTGCGCCTGGCAAAATAGTGAGAGGCATTGCTACGGCTCATTCAGCACCACCACTAAACAGCCGTATTGTTACTGAAAATGATCATTATGTATGGCCATACATACACGGTGATATACGCGGCCAGACAATTGAGCCATTATACCCACAGGCGCCGGAAGCGGCACTTGCTGACCCGGAATTTTATGAGTTACTTGCGTTGGTTGATGCTGTTAGGGCAGGGACTGCAAGGGAAAAAACAATTGCTTCATCGCTTTTAAAGGAAAGATTGCAAGAATATGCGGAAAGATACTAATCTGTCTATGATAACTGCTGTTGCAAAAGGTTTAGAAGAACTCCTGGATGAGTTTGTTTTTGTTGGTGGCGCCGTTACTGAATTGTATGCAGAAGATACTTTGGCTGCACCGGAAATAAGACAGACTGATGACGTGGATTGCATTGTTGTGATAGCGACAAGAAAACATTATGCTGAACTGGAAGAGCAGCTTCGTGCAAAAGAATTTGCGAACAACCAGGCTATGATATGCCGTTGGGATTTTCATGGCATAACGGTGGATATTATGCCCACAAACGAAGAGATCCTTGGCTTCTCCAACCGTTGGTTTAGCGAAGGAATAATGAATTCAATTTTGTATTCAATTGGAAATGGACAAGCTATCAGGATTTTATCAGCACCATATTTTATTTCCTGCAAACTTGAAGCATTGTTTGACAGAGGCTTAAGGGACCTTAGGCTTAGCAAAGACCTGGAGGATATAGTATTTGTTTTAAACTATAACCTAAAACTGAAAGACATAGTGGCCCAAAGTAATACAGGGGTAAAGGAATTTATCCGTGAAAGGTTTTCAATACTGTTAGGGAAAACTGAATTGCGGGAAGCTGTTTTTTGTACTTTGCCATTTGGAGAAAACAGCCCGGAGTACGTTGAAAGAATTCTTGCCATTATGAAATTATTAACCAGATGATTTGCGCTTAATGAGAATTTTTCTTCCCACCCCCACCAAAACCACCGCTGCCGCTATACAGCCAGCCACCAGCCACCAGTTTGTTTTTTTGGCCAGCGCAACCGGCGATGTATCGCCCATAACAACCAGGCCGGCCCAATACTGTGGAGAAAGGGTGCGCCCTTGTGCCTGCTGCAGGTAAGCCAGTTTGGCCTGGCGCAAGGCCTCATCTTTGGGCATCCCTTTCAGCAGGTTTTTGTAGAAGTACTCAATCAGTATAGCGCTGCTCTTCTCGTCAATTTTCCATAAGCCCATCAATATGCTTTTGCTGCCTGCATAGTTGAATGCATGGGCCAGCGAAATCATACCCTCTCCATCCTGGTAACCGGGCTTGCCGGATTCGCAGGCGGTGATAACAGCCAGGTCCGATGCCAGGTTGCAGTTGTAAATTTCGTCTGCCAGTAAAAAGTTATCTTCCTGCCGGGAGCTGTCTTTGGCAAAAATAAGCCTGGAATATTCCGGATGCTCGTTGTTGGATTCCGCATGGGTTCCGATATAAATAATGCTGTGGTTGCCGGCATTGGCCTTAAATGAACTTTCTGTGGAGCGGCCCTGCAAAAAAGTTTCTCCGCCAATATCATCCTTTATGCGTGTGGCAAGCTGTAATGTAAATGGCTGTGGCAACAGGGACAGGTAATAATTATCTGCCGCCATTGTATCCCTTAAAGAGGACTTATAACTGTTCTTTATATCGTCGGAAAAACCCGGGGCAAAAGCAATATAATCGCTTTTATAACTGCCGGCAACACTTTGCTGCTGCAACAAAAACAGGCTGTAATGATAAGAAATGGCATAACTGGCCAACAGGCAGTTGGCGGCAAGCTGACTGTAGGAATTTACCTGGCGGGCTGTAAGAATATCAAAGCTGAGGTTGTACAAAATTCCATCCGGTATAATAACAAGCCTGTTATGCCGCACCGCTTTTGAAAGGGGGCTCCACAAACTGTTGTACAAACTGTGCAATACGGCACATGTTTCCTTTTCGCCGGAAGCTGCCCGCAGCAACCGTTTCATCTGCTCTTCCACCAGCTTTTTGTCAAGGCTAAATAACTGCTTTTGCCTGTTATCCGCCACCAGCGCAAACAATTTATCGGCGGTAAAAAAATACCTGATCAGTGTACTGCCTGCTGGCACGCTTTGCTCAACATTTTGCAGCGATTTAAATATAGAAGCATACCTGAGTTTATAGTAGGCCGGGTAAGATTTTTTAATGGCTTCCAGGTGGTTATCCCAATCTTTAGACGCGTTAAAATAACGCTGCATCTTTTCATCAGAACTGCCCTCTCCCTGCAGCGAGTTGGTTAATATATTTTTGAGCCTTTTTTCTGACAGTTGCAGTTCCGCTGAAACATGGGCAAACTTCAGCGAATCATTTTTGTCAAGCCTGGAACGTATGCGGTTATACATCTCCGATTCCTGCAGGCTCATAATCCTGTCTATGTAGCTTGTTTTGCCGGAGAGGTTGTACAGGTCAAGGTTAATTTGCTTTATAAACTCAATCAGTTCATGGTGGTCTGCTATAACCAGGCTGATATCTTCGGCATCGGTAATTATTTCTTTTCGCCGTTCCAGTATGTCCAGCGCTTCGTTTAATTGAAGCAGCAAAGCATTTAAAGCCGCTGCATCTTTCTTTTTCAGCAAGTAGTATTCAGCCCGGGTTTTCATCAGGATGGCTTTGGGCTTCTTCAGTTCGGTTTTTACAGAATCCAGCAGGCTGCCGCTGCTGCGTATCTTTTCATTTACTACAGCAAGACCGGTTTTGCTATAGGTAAGTGCCTCTTGGTACCTGCCTGAAAAAAAATATACCTGCGACAAATTAAGCAGTTGATAAAAAGCCATGAGCGTTTTGTGTCCCTGCGTTTTTACCACGTAGTTATAGCCTTTGCGTGCTTTAGCAACAGCCTTTTGCTCCTGCCCGGTTTCTGCGTAAAACAACGCTTCATTTCGCAGAAAGTCAAGGTAAATATCATCGTATTCACCCTGCATGGATGCCTCATACAAGCTGTCAGCCTTTTCATAATAAAGCGTGGCACGGGCGGTGTCATGCCTTTCATCATACAGCAAGGCAAGCGTATTGCAGGCATCCCCCTGCCAAAAAAGATAATCACCTTCCACGCCGGCTATCTTTTCAAGCCCGTTACCCAGGTAGTATAAAGCTTTATCAAAATCTCTTGTAGCATAATAGAGCTGCCCCAGTAATACCTCAGAAATAAAAATACCGGGGTCCCCTTCTTCCAGGTACTTCTTTTTCTCGGCGTAGGAGTATTCCAGCAATTGTTGCGCTTGTTTCAGGTTGCCCAGCTCTTTGTAAATGCCCGCCAGGTTATCGGTAGCTTCATACAAAAAGGTTCTGGCAGATACTTTCTTCGCATCAATATTTTTCGATGCCAGGAACAGTTTTAAGCGGTTGATGGTTTCTTTCATCGCGTTAATGGCGCCGGTGGTATTGCCATCAATGCCGTATAAAGCTGCGAGGTTATTTTGTACTATGGCGGGCCTGTAGTAATCGTTAACCGGGTTATGTTCTGTTTTGGCAAGTGCCTGCAAGGCCAGGGCAAAGTAGTAGCGGGCGCTGTCTGTTTTTGATGCAAACCACATGGCGCTGCCCATGCCGTTATAGGTAATGTAAATTTTTTCGTAGTTGGGGCTGGGCTCTGCCAGAAAATAATCCAGGGCACGGCGCATGTGGTATTGCAACAGGCTGGTATTGCCCATGCGCTGCGCATAGGTTGACATATTGCTTTCTATACTGCCCAGCGATGCTGGTGTCTTACCCGGCACAGCCAACGCGTATTGCAATGCCTGTCTGTTGGCATCGTAGGCAAGTTTGTTTTTGCCAACAGAACCAAAATATTCGCCTGCTTCCACATAAGCCTGGCGCATGGCAGCAGGTGGCGGTTTAAGTTTCTTAAGCTTATCAATATAACTGTTCACGGCTTTAACAGCCTGCTCTGCGCCTCCTGTTTCCTGTGTTATTTTGCCGGTGTAATAAATGTATTTTACCAGCGAGTCTACATTTGGTTGCGCCCGGTAAAAAGCCACATGCTCCTGCAACAATGCAACCGCATCTTTATACCTGGCCTCATTAACAGCCTTCTCTAACAACCCAATATCTTTTTGCTGCGGCCATGCAGTTATAAAGCAAACCATTACAGGCAATACCGTAAACACGGCTTTAAAAAAAAGCTGCCTGTAACATGCCAGGTAAGGGGTATAGCTGCGATTCATTTTTATGGTTTATCGGCTGTAATTGCTTTGGTAGTTGTTACTTTATTTTTTGTTTCTGTGAGGGCCGAATTTTTTTTAATACCGGCTGCGGTTTTTCATGGGAGGCATCGTTGCGTCGCAATCACTTCATCGCCTGGTTCATTGGGCGGCTTTTCAGACCCGGGTAGGCTGGTGCGTGAAGACACGCACCAGGGAGAAGTACGTGAAGACACGCACCAGGGAATGAAGCAGGCACTACTACAGCAAAAACCACTGCAAGCAATCCCAAAATTTCGCGACTGTTGAACTGCAAATTCCGCAGAGCGGCGTATCGCTTCTTTTCCGTGCTTCTGTGGCAATAACCTGGGGCAGCAACAAAATCTACCCGGTGGGAAAAGCTGCGTAGCGAATCCAACCGTTGAAGAGTGCGACGCAAGTAAAGCCCAATGCCTGTACTTCAGCCCGGCCCATAAAAAATTCCGTTCCACCGATAGGGTATTACTTTTTCAATTGCTGTAACAATGCATCTTTTTGTGGGTGCCCCGATTTTTCTATCCACCCGATGGCCTCCTGCACTTGTCCCCTTTTAAGCCATGCAAGGCCCAGGTACCAGCAAGCATCCTGCATAAAATAACTCTGGTAGCTACCTGCAACTTTTTGCAGGTGAGTAATGGCTTCGCCGGTTTTATCAAGCGCCAGGTATGCCGTGCCTATAAAATAATTAAGTGTATCGTTAGCAGGCTTTGCGGGCAACAGGGTTTTCCATGCCTGTAAGGCGGCATTATAATCGCCTGTTTTGTAATCAATCATTGCCCTGTCGAAAGTATAATTATCTGAAGCGCTCATGGCTGTTATTAAACCGGGATCGGCCTTGTAATACTTTGCAAAGAGGCGTTCGTTGCTGTTTTTGCCCAGCAGTAGAAAAGCCCCGGCAGCAACGGCTATTATTACGGCCGCCGCGGCCAGCCATTTTTTTAACGGAAAAACTTTTGCAGGCGTTTGCTGTTGCGGCTGGGTGAGTGTGTTGTGAAAATGCTGTATGTCCGCCAGCAGTGAGGCTTCCTGCACGCCTAATATTAAAAGACGGGTGCTGTTAACACTGTCTGTAAGCGTTTTATCTTCAGATAATTTTTTTTCGAAATCTTCCTGTTCCTGCGTTGTCATTTCTTTAAGCAGGTAACGCTCAATTTCGTAAAAATCATTGGCCGGTATTTCAGGATGATTGTTCAAGATTTGGTATTTTTTATCAGTTCCCTTAGCTGCTGCAAACAGCGGTATTTATTATTTTTTGCCGTGGCTTCCGTCCAGTTGAAAAACTCGGCTATTTGCCTGAGCGATTGCCGGTTATAATAAAACTTAGTAATCAGGTCACGGCACCTTTCGCCCAGGTGTTTAAAGTTGTTTCTTACCATCAGCACATACTCGCTTTCATCATTGTTTAATGCACCATTTATATCCCCGCTTTCTTCACCGTTGTCTTCCAGGGGCACTATGTTCAGGCGTGCATCGGAACGCAGGTGATCAATCCATTTATTCTTAGCAATCCTGAAAAGGTAGCCCTGCAACGCCGAATCGCTTTCAGGGTTAAACTTGTTAAGCTGTATATTTCTCCACATAGCGATGAACGCTTCCTGGTATATATCCTTTACCTGTTCCCGGGCGCCATGGTTGTTTAAGATATAGCTTTCCACCTTAGGGTAATTGTTGCAATACAGCATTTGCAAAGCAGTTGCATCGTTTGCTTTAATGGCATTTATCATCTCCCGGCTGCCGGTTTGTTCTATCAGGTTATCCTGCTGCATTTACACTAAAATACAGCAAAAAGATAAAAGCAAGGCCGCACAAACTATGGCAACCTTGCCTAAAGGAAGGGTTAATGCTTTACTATTTTAATAATTTCTGAACGTTTACTATCTGAAAAGCGCAGGAAGTAAACACCAGCCGGAAGTTTGCCCAACTCAATAACCTGCCGGTTGCTGTTAAGCATGGTTTGCAGGATGGGGCTGCCGGTTGTATTAACCAGCGATATGCCGGCCCTGCCTTCAATGGTCCCGTGCACTGTAAGAATAACTTTATCGCTTGCCGGGTTAGGGGATACTTCCAGTGCAAAGGCATTGTTCCTGTCCACAAACACACTTACCACCCTGCTGGTTTTAAAGTCGCCGGATTTATCGTAGGACTTAAGCCTGTAGTAGTTCCACCCGGCAAAGGGCTGCTCATCGTACACCTTATAGGATGATGCTGCGCCGTGTGCCTTAACAGCCGTAAGCGTATTGAATTTTTTGCTGTCGCTGCTTTTTTCCACTATAAAGTGGTCGCCACGGTCTTCCCGGAAAGTGTGCCAGTTTATCCTGTTGCGTGTACCCTCATTGGCAGCGGTAATATTACCCATGGTAACGGCGAGTGTACCGGTTAAAGTAACTACGGCTTCAGCGGATAGGGCTTTGGATTCAATGTTTCCTACTTTATCGCGGCTTATAACATAAAAGCTGTAGGTACTGTCTAACTGGCCAATCATTTGCGTTGTGCCGGCGCTGGTTGAGCCGTAAGGCAGCCATGGACCATCATTTACTTTTACGAAGATGCTGTAATAGCCAATACCTGATACCGCATCGTTGCCGTTGAAGGTAAGGTTAATAACAGTGTCCCGGGTAACCACGGCGGAAACAGTGCTTGCAGGCGGAACGATATCCAGTTGGTTGGTCCAGGTGTTGGTGATTATTGGTTCGTTCTGGTCAAATATGATAGAAGCCCTGTTGGCAAATGCTGCACCGTCCGGCAGGCCGGCAACAGGTTTTACAGTATAGCTTACAGCACCTTCGCCTTCCGGTTTGTTTACATTGGGCGGCTGGAAGCCTTCCAGTACAGGTATGTCTCCGGTAGCAGGGTCTATGGCCGTAAACTGCCACTCTATCACGCCGGTAGCAGTATCCAGCCTGCCGTTGATACGCACTTTCATGGGTTGCACAGGAGCCAGGTTTCTTTCAATTACAAACTCTTTTCTGCCTTTTGGTATGCGTATGTATTTGGTGCCCAGGTTTATACCCCCAAACTCAAAGCTGCTAAGGTTATACCGGGTTTTATCCAGCGTATCCCGCACTATTACCATTTGTGCTGCGGCAGTGGCCGTATCCACGTTTTCAAAATAAACGGTAAAGCTGTGGCTCTTCAGATTATTTACATAGCGCCTTGTGCCTTTGCCCACCGGGCCTTCTATGGCGTTAGGATCCATTGAAGTAACAGAATTGGATGGCTTATCGTTGGGGTCTCTTGGGTTAAGCTCATTGTCCAGTTCTTTCAGCAGGTCTTCAATCTGGGGGGCCAGTTCCGGGCATTCGTCCGCCAGTTTTTGCAGCTTCACCAGTTTGTCGGAAAGCGTGCCGGCATTTTTTACTTCTTTAAACAGTTCGTGCAAACCCTGCAACCTGTCGGTATTAGGCAAGGAGTTTAGCTTGTCCAGGTATTTATCCACCAGTTCCGGCGACATATTTGGATTGTTGGCCAGCCGTTTATTAATAAAATCCACCTGATCGTTATAGGTTTTGGTAAGTTTGCCAACGCCTTTATCCAACATGTAGCTGCCCAGTTCATCCGTTGCTGTTTGCAGGGCAAAAGCATTATTGGCTTCGGTTTCCTTCATCCAGTCTGCCATGGCCGCTCCTGCGTCAAACTCATAACCATCATACCATGCCCAGAATTTTTTGCCCAGGTAAGAAGAGGCGGATGCACCATGCTTTTGCCCAATTTTGGCGGTTTTGGTAAATGCCTTAAGCAAAGGAATTTTAGTTTTATCTACAATCATATCGGCGCCGTCAATCAGTTCGGCGGTAATGTCCTCATTGTAGTTGGTCCAGTTGGGTGTTTCGCAGGAGCCACGCTGGTTGGGTGCATAGGTAAAGGTTTTAAAGTTTTGGGCCGCTACATCCGATGTTCTGGCAATAAATGGAATTTCAACAGTTGCACCCGCCGGCACATGGGGCAGCAAAAGGTATTGCATATAACCATTAAATGGCTGGTTATTGAAAGAGTCAATCGGTACTGCGGTAACCAGGCTATCGTAAATGAACTTTATTTCAGAACGGGGTAAAGAGATAGTTTCATTGTCAACAATAACAGTTTCTACGCCGCCTGTTTGGGGAAGTATAAAACCGTTATCAAACTTAACTGACACATTCCTCGGCCATGCAAAGCCAACTACAGCCCCGGAAGCCATAACGTTACCATTATTGCCTACCACCAGGGTAAAGCGGGTATCTGAATTGGTGCGCCATCTGCTGGGGCCCTGTACTTCGGCCCAGGTATAGGGATAAGAAAAATCCTCTATTAAAAAGCCTTCCTTGTAGGTAATGGCATCTTCCCCGGGTATTTGTATCACTACGTCGTATTTACCGGATTGTACCAGGTGCACGTCGAACACTGCAGTAAGGTGGTCTTTTACGCTATTGGCAAATTTTTCCAGCGGCATAATAACAGTAGAACCTTTTACCAGTTTTACAGAAGTGGTGCTGTCAAGGCCGCCGCCAAATATCTGCATGTTTACATCTCCACCATAACCGATTTTTTCAGGCGTGTAATACTCAACGCCTTTGATATCGAATACCTGTGTGGCAGTGTCTTTAAAGTTGCACACGGAGTTGTTAACAATAAGCCTTGCATTGTAATTGCCCGGCAGGTAAGTATGCATGGGATATTGAATGGTGCTGGTGCTGTCATCATCAAAATCCCAGATAAAGCTATCCGCATTGGCTTTTTGCGGCCTGAAACCAATGGTGCTGCCCAGCCGTTCATACTGCATGGAAGCAATTGGTTCGTGGTTATAGTGCTTCATTCGGAATGAATACCTGAAGCAACCCGATGATGACCAGCGAAGGAACAGGGTATCTGTTGTTAAACAGTTGATCATGATGGTATCACGCACTATTGCACCGGCTGGTATGCTGGATGATCCGCCTATATACCGGCCAAGTACAGTTTGCGTTCTGTTCTTGTATCCATAAAGATATATATATCCATTGCCCCCGCTGGTGTTCAACGCATCCACTATAACTTCAACAGACCCTTTAGATGGCAGCGTGGTGATAAAATAATCGTAGGCATCGCTTTCGCCATTGCTTAAATAACCTATGTGACCGCTATAGGTATTATCCAGCAGTGCTGTATCGGCGGTTTCAAAGCTGTTGTTAGGTTCGTTACCGGCGTTAGAAGTGTTGATCATTTCGTACTTAAGGTGATAGCTGAAAGCCTGCGATGAACTAAACCGGAAGTAGAAAGTATCTGCGGCACGGCAGGTAACCAATATAGTGTCGTAAACAGTTTTGCCTGCACCGATGCTAGATGTGCCGCTTATGTACCGGTCGAAAACTTTGCCATTGCCTTTACGCCTGTCAAAACCGTAAAGTGATAACCAGCCGGTATTGCTGCTGCGGTTGGTAGCCTGTACATATATCTTTAGCGTGCCATCTTCCGGCAGCGAAGTAAGGTAGTGGTCATATTCATCACTACCACCATTGGATAAATATGCTATGTGCCCTTTCTTTTCTTCCGCTTGTAACATTGGTATAGCGTCATCAAAAAGGCCGTTGGGCTCCATGTCGTTTTCACTGGTATCTACCATTTCATACTTTAAATTGTAGATAAAAGCCTGCGATGAACTAAACCGGAAGTAGAAAGTATCTGCGGCCCGGCTGTTAATGTAAATGGTATCATAAACAGTTTTGCCTGCACCTATGGTAGATGTGCCACTGATATACCGGTCGAAAACTTTCCCATTGCCTTTACGCCTGTCAAAGCCGTAAAGAGATAACCAGCCGGTATTGCTGCTGCGGTTGGTAGCCTGTACATATATCTTTAGCGTGCCATCCTCCGGCAGCGAAGTAAGGTAGTGGTCATATTCATCACTACCACCGTTGGATAAATATCCTATGTGCCCTTTCTTTTCTTCCGTTTGTACCATTGGTAAAGCGTCATCAAAAAGGCCGTTGGGCTCCATGTCGTTTTCACTGGTATCTACCATTTCGTACTTTAAATTGTAACTAAAAGCCTGCGATGAACTAAACCGGAAGTAGAAAGTATCTGCGGCCCGGCTGTTAATGTAAATGGTATCATAAACAGTTTTGCCTGCACCTATGGTAGATGTGCCGCTGATATACCGGTCGAAAACTTTGCCACTGGCTTTACGCCTGTCAAAGCCGTAAAGAGATAACCAGCCTGTATTGCCACTGCGGTTGGTAGCCTGTACGTATATCTTCAAAGTACCATCCACCGGTAAACTGGTTTGGTAATGATCGTAATCATCGCTAATGCCGTTGAACAGGTATCCAATATGCCCTTTCTTTTCTTCGCCTTCGGTCATCTGAAGCACTGCTTCAAAAGCATTGTTGGGCTCTATGTCGTTTTCACTGGTATCTTCCATTTCGTATTTTAGATCATAGCTAAATGCCTGGGATGAACTGAAACGGAAATAGAAAGTATCTGAAGCCCGCCCATTTATGTAAAAGGTATCCTGAACAGTGGAGCCCGCCTTTATTGTAGAGGTACCACCAATGTAGCGGTCGAAAATTTTGCCGTTGCTCTGCCGCCTGTCAAAGCCGTACAGGGATAGCCAACCCGTGCTGCTGCTGCGGTTGGTAGCCTGCACATATATTTTAATGGTGCCATCTTCCGGCAAAACTGTTCTGTAATGGTCATAATCATCCCGCTGGCCACCTGCCTGGAATCCAACTTCGCCATTAACTGCAATGCCGGCACGCATAGCAACTGCTTCAGCAAAACTGTTATTAGGTTCCGTATCTGCAGACCCGCTCACAGTCATTTCGTAGCTTAACACGTAAGTAAATCCCTGGGATGAACTAAAACGGAAATAAAAAGAATCTGATAATAAGCCCCTGATAGTAACGGTATCATACACCGTGGCGCCGGCATTTATAGTTGAAGTGCCGCCAATATAGCTGTCAAAAACTTTCCCGTTTTCCCTTCTTTTATCAAAACCATACAACGATAACCAGCCGGTGTTGCTACTTGTGTTGGTGGCTTGAACATACACTTTTAGTGTACCATCCTTCGGCAATTTTGTTTTATAATAATCGTAGTTATCGCTGGTGCCATTGAACAGGTAACCAATATGCCCCTTCTTTTCCTGTTTCTGTGCGATGGCCAGCGATTTTGAGAATTCGTCATTGGGCTCCACATCATTCTCGCTGGTATGCACCATTTCGTATTTAAAAGCGTAACTGAATGCACTTGATGAACTGTAACGGAAATAAAAAGAATCCGCGGCACGGCCATACAAATAAATGGTGTCGTAAACTGTAGCGCCAGATTTTATGGTAGATGTGCCGCTTATATACCTGTCAAACACTTTACCGCTTATCTGCCTTTTGTCAAAGCCATATAACGATAACCAGCCCGTACCTCCGCTGTTATTGGTAGCCTGTACGTATATCTTAAGCGTGCCATCCTGCGGCAGCAGGGTACGGTAATAATCATATTCATCGCTGGTTCCGTTGAAAAGGTAACCGATATGCCCCTTTTTTTGCTGGCCGGTATTTACAGGTATTGCTTTGGCAAATGTTTCTTCCACTTCAGGGTCGTTCTCACTCTGGTCAACCATTTCATACTTAAGGTTATAGCTGAAAGCCTGGGAAGAACTAAAACGGAAATAAAAAGAATCTGCAGCACGGCCATACAGATAAATGGTATCATACACCGTAGCGCCGGAATTTATGGTAGATGTACCACTTATATACCTGTCAAACACTTTACCATTTATCTGCCTTTTGTCAAAACCATATAGTGAGAGCCAGCCGGTATTACCGCTGGTATTGGTTGCCCGCACATATATTTTAAGTGTGCCATCAATGGGCAAAATGGTTTTAAAATAATCGTAGTTTTCTGCGGTGTTGCCGGATACATTGCCATTGATTACCGCACTGGCTGCCAGGGAATTGGCGCCGGAAAAATCGTTATTAGGTTCTGATTCTGTTTGTGCATTGGCAAACACTGATAACAAAAGCAAAAGAAAAAGGGTAAGAGCGCTTTTCATGCTGTATAGTTTTAGCTATAACTACATCGGCTAAAAGCTGCAAAGGTCATCAATGAAATGAAAGTTTTTTACAAGGGTATGAAAAGCCGCCATGCAAAACCTACCGGTAAAGTGGCTGCTACACCATCCCAAAGTTTCGGTTCGATAAAACCCCATTGCCGGCATTAAAAAAACTGTCAATAGCAGGGCAATGCTTATTATTTTGCCCTGTTGGCCCACCTATCCATTTTTTGTTCCACCACATCCAGCGGCATACTGCCATCTTTTAAAAACTCATCGTGAAAGGCAGCGAGTTTAAATTTATCAGCAAGCTGCTGCTGGTATTTATTACGTAACTCACGAATTTTTAAAGCGCCTATTTTATACCCCAGCGCCTGGCCGGGAATGGCCATGTACCTTTCAATTTCGGCGGTGGCGCTTTGCTCGCTTATGGCTTCGTTATCCATCATGTATTGGATGGCTTCTTCCCTTGTCATGCCTTTGTTGTGTATGGCCACATCAACCACCAGGCGTATGGCACGGTGCATCTCATCGCCAAGGGCGCCCATGTACTGGTAGGGGTCAGTGTATAAACCCAGTTCGCGGCCAAGGCTTTCGCAATAAAGCGCCCAGCCCTCTACATAAGCATTGTGGCCGCCATATCTGCGAAATTTTGGCAGGGTTGTATCTTCCTGCTGCAACGAGATCTGGTAGTGATGGCCGGGAATAGCCTCGTGCAAAAACAGGCTTTCCATGCCGCTGGTGGTATTGAATTTGGTTGCGTCCAGAATAGGCACATAAAATATGCCGGGCCGGCTGCCATCGGCGGTACCCTGGTTATACTCCGCACTGGCGCTGGCCGCACGAAAAGCTTCTGTTTGCCTTATCTCGAATTTTGTTTTAGGCACATGCCCAAACATGGTAGCCAGGTGCGGCTGTATTTTAGCCTGTATGGAGCGGAAGGCATTCAGTACTTCTTCCGGTGTTTTAAAAGGGGTAAACTGTTTATCGTTGCGCATAAACTCAAAAAAAGCGTTCAGGTCTCCTTTAAAACCAACGGCATTCTTTACGCTGTCCATCTGGCCGCGTATGCGTTTTACTTCATTCAAGCCGGTAGTGTGTATTTCATCCGGGGTTTTATTGGTAGTTGTTTGCTGGCGTACCAGGAACTCATAATATTTCTTACCCCCTGGCAGGCTGCCCAGGCCAGATGTTGGACGGCTTTTGGGAAGGTATTCGGTTTGCAGAAAATCAGCCAGCTTTTTGTAGGCAGGCACTAATTGCTGTAGTATCAATTGCGTATAAGCCTGTGTAAGTCGCTGTTTATCAGCCTGGGTAAAAGATGCGGGCATTTTGGTTACCGGGCCATAAAACAGGCTTTTTGCAGCGCTGTCAACCACCATGGCCTGCATCTGCGGTATCATTTTTACCACCAGCGATTTCGGCAGAACATAATTGGCGGCAATGCCTTTTCTAAAATACACAATAGCGCTATCTGCCCAGGCACTAAAAGCCGTTGCACGCTTTAGCCAATCTTCGTAGTCTTTAACTGTTTTAAACGGCTGGGCGCCATCGCCGCTACCCAACTGGCCCAGGCTTAGCGGTAATGCGTAAAACTGTTGAAAAGGTATATAGTTATCCTGAAAGCCCAGGCTTTCCAGCGAAAGCTCGTTATCATGTTTAAAAACATCATAGCTTATTTTATCCTGTTCATTCAGCTTGCTGCGGTCAAATTTTGAAAGCAGGTTAAGGTAGCGGCTGTAGAAATCTTTTAGTTTGGCCCTGTAGCTCTCTGTAAACTCAACCGGCAGCAAACTGTTATACCTGTTGTCTCCCTGGTAGGTGGCGCTCAGCGGAAACAACTGGAGCGATTCTTCGTAATAGTTGCTGAGCATGGCAGCCAGTTCCGTATTGGCTTCGCCCTGCTGGTTATCGCTGCTAAGTTTGCATGCAAACAAAAGTGTTGCTGAAAGAAAAACAAGAATTACTTTCTTCATTGGGGGTAAAGTTAGAATGGGCAAATTAAGCAAATACCGGCAGGAAAAATGTAGCCCCCTTTTCTAAAGTGTTGTTTTTATGGGCCCGGCAGGAGTAATGCTATGAGGCTTTACTTGCGTCGCACTCTTGTACTTTCTTTTCGCTACGGGGCATTCTGCAGCCGGCTTCGGTTGTTCAAAGTTCTTTGTTTAAAGTTGAATGTTGGCGGCTGCGCAGCTATAGCAAACGTGGTTTTGTGCGGATGTTATTCCAGTTTGCGCCTGAGATAATTTACCTGGCCAAGATGGTAATTTAAATGGGCCAGTAGCTGCACTAAAACATAGCTGGTGGAAGCATTGGGTTTATCGAAGAATATCGGGAACTCCGCGTTCATTTGTTCAGGGGTAAGGTTATTTATTGTTGTACTAACCAGTGGGATAAGTTCTTGCAACTGCGCCACAAGTTCTTTTCGCGGTAAGCCTTTGCGTGTAAATTCTGAAGGCCGGTTGCGGATATAGCCGGTTTGCGCCAACGTGGCGCCGATGAGATAGTTTAAACCGCCAATAATGTGTAAGGCAAGATTACCGGCTGAATTATTTACAGAACCCTGTGTTATCCAGAGGTTTTCTTCTTTCTTAAACAGGCATACTTCTTCTTCCAGTTTAAGAAGGTCGCGTTCGTAAAAAATTGCCAGTTCGTTATTTAACATGAGAATTATGGTAAAAGCCTTTAATACATTCCACTGGTTAGCTGTGTAGTATCAAACCGCCAGAGAAACTTGCCTGCCTGTTCTCTCTGATTCCTGAAAAAATCTATAGCTAATTTCGTTATTATCCGCTTAGCCTCTTTTTTAGGATAGCCAGAAAATAGTTTCCATTGCTTTCGCCAAAACTATCTAATAATGAAGCACTGCCGGGCTTACAATCAAGCTCAAGATAAAATTCATTATCAGCCGCTGTGGTAAACTGAAGAACCATATTGTTACCCTCGCAAAGCTCAATACAGTCAATTAAAACCCCTCGTATAAGTCCTGTAACACCGTCGTTACCAATATGCATAAAGGGCTGTCGTTTCACTGACTCCTCTAATGTCATTTGTTGTATTGATTCTTTCATGTAAGTGCTGACAGTATATTGGTGGTTGCAAATGAGTATTGTAAATAATGATGGGAGTAAATATACATAGTCTCTATAAAGCAGGTTAAGCCTTCGCTTACATGCCCCGTAAAGATTTGCAGTACAAGAGTGCGACGCAAGGGACGCCTAATAGCATTACTCCTGCCGGGCCCATAAAAATGCTTATGCCGGTAACGGCAGGCATAAAAAAACCGGGCCTGCTGGTTCCCGGTTTTAAATATAGTGATTGCAAATGCTACTTGCTAAGGTGCATGCTGCGCTCTTTGTACAAAGTGCGGAAGTAGGGGTCGCGAAGGTCTTTGATAAAACGGATGGCTTCTCCTGTACTTTTCATTTCGGGGCCTAATTCTTTGTTTACGCCCGGAAACTTGTCGAAGCTGAACACCGGTTCTTTTATGGCAAAACCTTCCAGTTTTTTCTCTATGGTAAAGTCTTTAAGCTTCGCTTCTTCCAACATTACCTTTGTAGCAATGTTAAGGTAAGGAATCTGGTATGCCTTGGCGATAAAAGGTGTAGTGCGGCTGGCACGGGGATTGGCTTCGATTACATATACTTTGCCGTCTTTAATGGCAAACTGTATATTGATGAGGCCGCGTATATCCAGCGCCCGGGCTATTTTTTCAGCATAATACTCCATGGTGGTAACTTCCATGGGTGTAAGGTTAAAAGCAGGCAGAACGGCATTGCTGTCGCCACTGTGGATGCCTGCTGGCTCTATATGCTCCATAACACCCATTACATGAAAATCTTCACCATCAAAAATGCCGTCTATTTCAGCTTCCTGGCAACGGTCGAGAAAATGGTCAATCAATATTTTGTTGTTAGGAATGTGCTTCAACAGGCTTACCACCGCTTTTTCAACCTCGTCATCATTGATAACAATACGCATGCGCTGGCCACCAAGTACGTAGCTTGGCCTTACCAAAACGGGATAGCCAACCTGGTTAGCCACTTCGATGGCTTCCTCCGCAGTGTAAGCCGTGCCGTATTGTGGGTAGGGGATGTTAAGCTCTTTCAGCAGGTCGCTAAAGCGGCCACGGTCTTCGGCAATGTCCATATTGTCGAAGGAAGTGCCGATAATTTTAATGCCCTTAGCGTTTAGTTTTTTGGCCAGCTTAAGCGCTGTTTGGCCACCAAGCTGAACGATGACGCCATAAGGCTTTTCCAGTTCAATAATTTCCCATAGATGTTCCCAGTAAACGGGCTCGAAGTACAGCTTGTCGGCCATATCAAAATCGGTGCTCACGGTTTCGGGGTTACAGTTAACCATAATTGCTTCGTAACCACACTCTTTAATAGCTAATAATCCGTGCACGCAGCAATAATCAAACTCAATGCCCTGGCCTATGCGGTTGGGGCCGCTGCCCAGGACAATGATCTTTTTTTTCTGCGATGGAATAGATTCGTTGGAAGAAAGTACCTGGCTCATTTTTATAAATTGCGCAAATGTAAGGGCTGTGCAGGTTTAAGCCAAATGAATAAATTTTATACTAACTGGGGCCAAATAGCGTTTAGGCTTAATGGCAGGCGGGCAGCATATTGTGGTGATCAGGTATCTGTATAAAACACCGGGCATAAATACGAATGGATGTAAGCATTGAAGAGCCATTAAAGAAAGATAACATATTGGCAGTCTTTTTGCAATTATCTTAATAACATATTAATGGAGGTAGGTTGGCTACACCCCGTGTTACACGCTTATTTAACTTAAATTGCGGCCAAATACCAATAATAACTCCTGTTGAATGACCTTGAAATATTTAACTATACTTCTATTACTGCTACCTGTAACCCTTTTAGCGGAAACCTTTACTGTAAATACAAATGCTGATAGCGGGCCCGGCTCTTTACGTGCTGCGTTACAGAACGCACAGGCTAACGGAACCGGGAATACTGATTCCATAGTTTTTGCTATTTTGAATTATAGTTTGCCGGGAAGAACAATAACACTTCAAAGCCCGTTGCCGGATGTAAGCGCTAACCTTGTTATAGACGGTACTACACAAACAGGCCTTGCTTTTGAGCTTAGCGGCGCAAAAGTTAAACTACAGCCGGGCGCCAATTACCCTGCGTCGGGAACCATGTTTAACCTTACGGCCGGCAACAGTAACATTGAAGTATATGGCATTTACTTAAAAGGTAACTCCCCGTCCCATACCGCTTTGCTGACGAACGGCGTATTGTTGAATAACGCTACCAACATTAAAATAGGCAGCCTTACCGGCGGGAATGTTATTTCGGGTTTCGCCACGGGTATTGGTTTTACCGGCTCAACATCCAGCAACATAGATATTACCGGCAATGTTATAGGCCTTAATGAAAAGACAACCATTAATTCTGACAATGAAACCACCCAAATAGCCATTAATGCTGAAAATGTATTGAATATAACCGTTGCCAGTAATGTCTTGTATGGTACTACCAATGCCTTCAGGTTTAACAGTAACGTAAAGGGGGTAACCAGTTATTTAAATTTTACAGGCAACAGGGTTGGCACAGATATATTTGGTTATACACTTCCGTCTTATCCCGCAACCAGGCCAACCAACCTGGTTTATATTTCAGGTAACGGAACAAATGGCCAGTATGATAGTGCTGCCGTATTTACTCTGTACATAAGGAGCAACACGGTTACGGGTAACGCGGTAAATGGTTTTTATATCGGCGATGGCCTGGCGAGCACGGATTTTAGTTTTATTACCAACTCCGTGGGGGTTGACGTAACTAATAACCGCAGCGCTTACACTTTTGTAAGAGGTATTTATGTTGGTTTTACCGGCAGGCCATGGGGCTCTTCAACACTGCCGCCGGGAAGATTTACAGGCAACAAAATTTTCTTTTGTACAGAAGCAGGGCTTGTTCAGGAACAATGCTACCTGTATGTAAATGATAACAGCTTCTATTGTAACACGGAAGGCATTAAAAGCCTGCCCACTAACGACAATGTAATAACCATTACCAATGTTACAGAAAACACCATTGAAGGCACCTGCGCACCTGTTGATAATTTAAGAATTGACTTGTACACCGTAAGGGACTGCTCGGGCAGCGCTTGCCAGGGCTACGCGAAAATTGCGAGCTTTTTAAAAAAAGGAACTGGCAACACATGGTCTTACTGCGGGTATATACAGGGTAAGGTTGTAGCTGTTAGCTCTTACGCCGGCACTTCTTTTTACTCCAGCAATTTTTCCAACTGCATCCAGGCGCCCAGCAAACCGGTTGTAACGCAGGCTTCATGCAAACGGCCTACCGGCAGTATAAGAGGCGTTGTTATACCAGCCAACAGTACCATAACGTGGATAAACTCCCAGGGCGCTGAAGTTGGTAATACGCCAGATTTACTGAATGTAGCGCCGGAAAAATATGTTTACGAGGTAAAATCGCCTGACTGTAGTTACAAGAGTGACACTTTTGAAATACGGATTACCGGTATTCCCAACATCAACACCAACCGTGTAAAAATATTCCCCGAGGTATGTGGAAGTGATGGCGCCATCCTGTACATACTTTCAAACGAAACCGACAGCCTTAAATGGATAAATGATGTTGGCGACACCGTTTTGGTGGGGAGCACCACACTGGAAAATCAGCCTTCGGGCCGTTATAAATTACGTGCCGGCAAAGACCAGGACTGCGCTATTGAAACAGACTGGTTTACCATACCTGATGAAAGAACCCGTGTTGACAACAATGCCATATCCATCACGCCTGCCACCTGTAGCCGTAACAATGGTATTGTAACTTATACCAGCACTTTTCCTGCAGATTACCTTTTCTGGTGGAGTAATTCATCCAATACGCCCAGGGATACCAACAATTACACTATTGACAGCCTTCCAATGGGTGGTTACCGCCTGCACATTCAGCGTGTTACTTACGACAGTAGCTGTACCACCAGCTTTGGACCGTACAGTGTTACGCGTATACCAGCACTTTCTTTTGATATTAGCAATGCAGCCATCGGTAATGCAAGTTGCAGTAACAGTAACGGCTCTATTACCAATATTACAGTTAGCAACGCTGTTGGAAATGTTGCTTATGTATGGGCAGACTCAACGGGTAAAACTGTTGGAACGGGGCTTAACCTGTCAAATGTTCCGGCTGGCCGCTACTTTTTAAAAGGTAAAGATGAAAGTAGTTGCGACACGGTACGCACAGCTTATTTTACCCTGCTTAACGAAGGTGTAATTACCATTGACAGCAGTAATATGGTTGTAAAACCAGCATCGTGCCTTGGGCCGGATGGCGGCATTGAAAATATTACCGCCACCGGGGCAGACATTTACCAATGGATAAACACAGGCAGCCAGGCGGCAGAAGGCAATAGCGGCAACCTGCAAAACGTGGCCCCCGGCAGCTACCAGCTTGTACTGAACAACAGCTTTGGCTGCGAAACACGCAGCTATGCCATAACTGTTCCGCAGGCTGTTTTTGATACAATCACGGTATTATCTGTTGACCAGTCTGATGCGCATTGCAATGAGGCCAATGGGTCCATCAATATACTGCAATATGATAAAGACGCCTCCCTATACAGCTTTGAATGGATTGATAACGGCAGCAATACCATTGTTGGCAGGACCAACCAGATATCGGGCTTAGACTCCAGCTCTTACAGCTACTATGCTACCGATACCAATGGTTGCCGCGGCAATATTTTTACAGCCAGCATTATTCAAACAGGGCAGCCAACGCTTAACGAAACAGGGGCCGTAGTTAAAAATGACAGTTGCAGTTTAAGCAAAGGGAGTGTTACCGGCATTACCGTGCAGGGCGGTGGCGCACAATACACTTACCAGTGGGTTAATGCTGCTACGCAACAAACCGCATCGCCTTACGCTTCTCTTACCAACGTGCCGGCCGGCAATTATTACCTTATAGCCAAAGACCAGTTTAACTGTACTGTTCAAGGCAGTGCCTTTACTGTAAATAATACAGACGCGGTGCTGCCGTTGCCAGATGTACGGGAAGTGAACATTGTACGCGGCAGCACGGCAACAATAAGGGTGAACAATGCCGTTGGCGGCGTGTATGGATTGTACAGCACACCGGCATCTAGCGCACCGTTAAATACTTCGGCGGCCGGTATTTTACAAACACCTGTATTGCAAACGGATGCCGTATTTTATGTGAGGCTGCAAAGCGGCAGTTGCTACAGTGAGTTTGCGAGTGTTAAAGTAAACGTGTTTGATAAATCTGCCTTGCTGGCACCCAACGTATTCTCTCCCAATGGGGATGGCATAAACGATACATGGGTAATTAAGCAGGTGGGCTTTGTAACCATACAATCCATCATCATCTTTAACAGGTATGGGCAGCAGGTGCATACCATGCGGGATCTAAATATTCCGTGGAATGGCACATCTAATGGCAAGCCGTTGCCTGTAGGTACTTACTACTATGTAATACAGGCAAAAGATATTCATGAAAAGCCCATTAAGCAAACGGGCTATGTGGCTATATTGAAATAATACCAGCAGTCGGGTACTCATCAACAAAAAAAGAGGGCGAACAGGATTGTGCTACGCCTGTTGATAGCCCGGTAATTTTTCAAATGTAATATGATCAGATAGGTGTGATGCCCACCGGGTGAGGGATTGAAGCGGTTACGCCGGTGAGGCCATGGCAGTGGGGCTCTTGTGCCGGAGTAATAGCACAACCGAGAAAAAAGCAACTAAATGTTGCTTTGACGAAGGTTGCGAACGTAGTTCTGCCCTGCCCGAGGTACGAGGGACACCCCCAAAAAAATTTCTTTCGGGTAATGAATACTACACCCTGATTGCCTCTCTTACAACTTGATGCTTAGATGGTAGCGAATATTTCTTTTTCAGTAAGCGGGTTGCCTTGAAATTGATCTTTACGGCTTAAAGAACGGGCTTTTTCTATTGCGATTTGTACTATGTCATAAGTGGAATGCGTAAGCCGCAGGGGGCTGGGTTGCGGCGCCTGTAACCATTTTTCCACATGTGCGGGAAAAAAATCATCAATTGTCTTAATTATGGGCACACCAAACTTTTCAAGCGCTGCTGCATTGCAGCTTTGCTCGTACTGGCCCTTTATAGGCAGGCACAGCAGTTTTTTGCCCATATACAAAGCTTCAGCAGGGGTTTCAAAACCGGCGCCGGTAATGATACCACAGCTTTTGATCATGCTTTTGTTGAATGCCTCATTACTTACGGGTATGAAAGTAATATTGCCTTCCGGTGTTATACGTTTTACCTGTTTGGAGAAAACCTGGAAACGTAGGTTCTTTAATTTTTGTAATTGGTTAGCAACGACCCTGTCGTTGTAGTGCGATAAATACACTGTAATATGATTGTCATCAACAGGGACGGCGCTTAATATGTCTCCTTTAATAACTGGAGGATAGATAAAGTTATCGTAAGCTTCAAAATGCAGGCCAATATATGCGGCGGCGGCGGCATAATTTTTAAGAATGAATTCTCCGGCTGCATCTTTTCGGGACGGTCTCGGCGTTTCAGGCGACTGAAAACTTGCCTGGTGGCCAAAGTTGATGCAAGATAGCTTTTTTATTTTACATGCCAGCGATGTAATACTCTCAAAATCGTTGATGATTATATCATATTTTTCCAATGGCAGTTGGTGTGCCTCTTTCCAAACCCTTGCCGGTTGCAGTTGGCTAATGGTTTTACAGTAAGCAAGCCCTCCATTGGCATTGTAGAAAAGGCTTATGCCTTTGCTGCGGTATTTAACAGGCAGGTTTACAGCCAGGCTGCTGTTACTGCCGCTTAAAAAAACATCTACTTCTCCGTATTGCTGCAGGTACGGCATTAACTCCATAGCCCTTGCTATGTGCCCATTGCCGGTTGCCTGTACCGCGTAAAATATTTTTAGCCCCTGGCCCCAGCCTTTAAAGTGAGATATATGTGGTGTGTAAGAAACTTCACTCATTGTCGTTGGTTTAGTAAGTAAAATACATGCCTTGCAAGGCGGTTAAAAATTAGCCGCGTACCCATCCTGGTAACCTTTAAGGTTTTGGGAGAGCGAATTGATAAACAACGCCACCTCGTCTGTAACCACATTCAATTCAGGCAGTTTTTTCTCCATTTTTATTACGCTGGCGCCGCTAAACTGCTTTTCATCGTACTGGTAAATTGTCCACTCGTTATTGCGGTATTCAAGGCTGGTAAGGTTTTCTATCCAGTCTCCGCTGTTCAGGTAAGTAACCTTGCCGTTTTTTGTTTCAACAATCCTTTTCTGCGGCTGATGTATATGGCCGCATATAACGTAGTCGTAATTTTTTTCTATAGCCAGCTCCGCAGCGGTTTGTTCAAAATCGGCAATCCACGAAACAGCTTTTTTAACACTGTTCTTTACCCTTTTGCTAAAGCTCATGCGCTCTTTGCCGGCCAGCTTAAGTATCCAGTTAATAAAGCTGTTTAGCATTATCAGCAGGTCGTAACCATGGCCGCCCAGTTTAGCCAGCAACCTGGCACTGCCCCTTGTGGTGGCATCAAATACATCGCCGTGAAAAATCCACGTCATCTTGCCGTTAATCTCCATTACTATCTTATCAGTAAGCTGAAAGTTGCCAATCTGTATATCACTGTAGCGGCGCAGCATTTCATCATGGTTGCCGGTTATGTAAATAACCCTGGTGCCGTTGCTGAGCAAACACATAATTTCTTTAATTACCTGCAGGTGGCTAACCGGAAAATAGCGCTTGCTAAATTGCCAGCCATCAATAACATCGCCATTAAGAATGAGGATTTGCGGAGAGATGCTTTTCAGGTAGTTGACTATCTCAGTAGCCCGGCAACCGTAAGTACCCAAATGAAGGTCACTCATTACCACTACATCAACCTGTCTTCTTTCCATAGAATTATGAGGTTTTACAAATTACCAACCTTAATGTTACCTCGCTGTTATGCAGGCATTATTACAATGTGATGCAATTGTGAAGAAATTATTAAGAGCCTGGGGTTAGCTGTTCGCTGTTGCGTTGGGCATACCTCAAATTGCATATTACATTTTTTGATACCAGCGATATAACCAGTGGCATCATCGTTGCGTCGCAATCACTTCATCGTTCGGTCCACCGGGCGGCTGCAGTCTCGCTGTGCCGGCAGGCTGGTGCAACACAAGGCCTCTTGGAAGTAGCAGTGATAACGGGTTTGGTACTTTTTAACATCTTTCTTTTTAAAACTACTTCGTACTTCGTAACTCATATTTTTAACTACATGAGAATTTTCATTTTTATATTTATAATAGCTGCTCCGGTATTATGCGCCGGCCAGCAACAGCGCTGGGAAGCTTATATCGCTAATTTTGAAAAAGGGCCGGGCTCCGTTACCACCAACCTGGGTTTGGTTGATTATAAGGAAACCACCCGCTATCCTTTCCTGGTAGTTACCGGCGTAAAGTTTAGTAACTGCACGGTTGACGGCTTTCCGGCCAAGGATGAGTTTGATAAGCTTTACCTTGTAAGTGATAGTATTGAAGCCGCTATACAAGGCTTTACCAAACACATTTACGCAGGTACCTTTAGCTACCAGTGCGAAAGACTGCATTACCTGTATGTGACTGACACGTTTGAATTAAGGCAAAACCTTGAGGAAATGTATAAGACAAGGTTTCCCGGTTATACTGCCAAAACAACTATCAAACTGGATGCAGGCTGGAGCACTTTTCACGATTTTCTTTATCCTAATGAACAAACACTGGAAGTAATTGAAAATGGCAGGGTGATAGCCCAGCTTCACAAAGCCGGCGATAAGCTGGAAAAGCCCAGGAAAATTGACCACTGGCTGTATTTTAAAACCGAAAAAGGCCGTGCGGATTTCCTGGCCTATGTGCAACTGGAAAAGTTTAAAGTGGAAGACAGCAGCTACGTAAAAGACAGGAAGGACTCATTACCCTACAGCCTTCATATATCCCGCACAGACTATGTGGAAGTAACTTCTTTAAGTAAAACAACAGCGGCTCTAAGGCAGTCGGTACGCAAATACAACGGCGAATACGATGGATGGGAAAGTGCGGTGGTAAAAGAATAAGGTAAATGGTAAAGCCTTATATTCGGGTTCTTATAATTGTTGAAGAAAACAAGGGATATATGCCTGCCATAAAACTTAAATCCACCAGTACCAAAGCCCCGGATGGCTTAGACAAAGAGCAAACAAAAGCCAAAACAGCTACGCTTCTTAAAGAGCTTGACGAACTGCAAAACCTGTTGTATGCGGAAAGCAAGCATTCCATACTTATTATACTGCAGGGTATGGATGCCAGCGGAAAGGATGGCACTATACGGGATGTGCTGGGCAACTTAAACCCACAGGGCGTTACCGTACAATCCTTTAAAGTGCCTACAGCAGAAGAGCTAAGCCACGATTTTTTGTGGCGCATCCACCGCCATGTACCGCCTAAAGGCATGATACAGGTATTTAACCGCAGCCACTACGAAGACATACTGGTAACCCGGGTGCATAAGATAATTGATGATAAAACTGCCCGTAAAAGAATGGCCGCCATTAATGATTTTGAACAACTGCTTACAGAGCATAATAATACGCACATACTGAAGTTTTACCTGCACATATCGCCGGAGGAGCAAAATGCAAGGCTGCAGGAACGCCTTGACGACCCACGCAAGCAATGGAAATACAACGAGAAAGATTTTGAGGAAGCCAAACTTTGGAATGAATACATGAAAATGTATGAGGATTGCTTTACGCATTGTAACCATGTGCCGTGGACCATTGTGCCCGCCGATCAAAACTGGTACAAAGAATACCTTGTTACTGAAGCCTTGCACAGAACATTAAAATCGTTGAAGATGCGCTATCCCGGGCTTAAAAAATAGAACGGCATGCGGAGCTGTCGGTATTTTTTAATATTTTAGTTATCAATCTCTTTAATCCTTTATCCAAATGGTTCTGGCACACTATGTGTTTTTAAACCGGTTCCGTTTCCCTTATATACATATTGTTCTATAACACAGTTCATGCGGCGGCATGCACTGGTATATTATACTTTAACCAAAAATCAAACTACTATGGGCTTTTTAGGAGAGTTTAAAAAATTTGCCGTTAAAGGCAATGTTATTGACCTGGCGGTGGGCGTTATTATTGGTGGCGCATTTGGCAAAATTGTTGACTCAGTTGTAAAAGACCTGATAATGCCCCTTGTAGGTACCATTTTTGAGGCAGATTTCAGCAATCTTTATATCAGGTTGTCTTCTAAAATACCGGAAGGTTTGCCCCTGGAAAAAGCAAGGGAAGCAGGGCCGGTATTTGCCTATGGCAACTTTCTTACCATAGTTATCAACTTCCTCATACTTGCCTTTGTTATATTCCTGCTGGTTAAAGGCATTAACAGTTTAAAAGATAAGGAAGAAGCGGCTGCAGCGCCACCTCCGGGGCCTTCTTCTACTGATAAACTACTGATGGAAATACGAGACGAGTTAAAGGCCAAATAAACTTATCAACCGGCAAAGCCAAGTTTTCCATATTGTACCGGCAGCACTATGTAGCTGTAGCTGGTATTGATACATTTGTAAGTGCTGAAGTGTAAACAGCTTCGGCACTTTGCATTATTGCTGTTAAGATTATTCAGCCTGCGGCACAATGGAGAATAGCGGACAAGGCGTAGAAGAGTGCGACGCAAGCAAAGCTCAATAGCAGTAATTCAGCCGGGCTCATAATAAAAATTCCGTTTTACCAGTTATTATTACATCATGGCTACCAACGCTACCGCATACCAGATAAAATTGCCGCAGTTTGAAGGACCGTTCGATTTGCTGCTTTTTTTTATTGAACGGGATGAACTGGATATTTACAATATACCCATCACTAAAATCATTAAGGATTTTTTGGCGTACGTGCATGAGCAGGAGAAACTTAATATTGAACTGAGCAGTGAGTTTATTTTGTTTGTAAGCACATTGATGCGTATTAAAGCAAAGATGCTGCTGCCCCGTAAAGAAATTGACGCCCAGGGCAATGAAATTGACCCGCGGCAGGAACTGGTGGACAAAATTCTTGAGTACAAGAAATTTAAGGAGGCGGCTGTTGAAATGGCTGAAATGGAAGCCATACGAATGCTGATGGTTAAACGAGGTAACCTGCACAAAGAATTGGCTACGGTTGGGGAAGCGGCGTCTGAAGGCACTGAGATACAAAATATTACCCTTTTTAAACTGATGAAAACGTTTGAAAGGGTGATGCAGCGGCTGCATGATAAAAACAATAAACCTGTGCATACCGTGGTGCGTTATAATTATACCATGGAAGGCAGCCGTGAAAACATGATGAACATGGTGAGGAAAGAAAAAACGGTGGCTTTTGAAAAAATATTCGACACCTGCGAAAACCGGATACATGCTATATTCCTCTTTCTGTCTATGCTTGAGCTGGTACAGCTAAAATATATGGCCATAATGGTAGGTGATGGCCGCAACAATTTTATTGTTGAATGGAATGACAACAGGGAGCCTGACGTAGAGATAAAATTTGATGGAACAGGAAACATTGTAACCAATCCTGTTTTGCTTAATTAATGCCCCTGGCGCCTGTTAAATTTCGCTTATCCATTTTTTAAAGGTGGATGCATTTTCCTGGCTGATGATGATCTCTTCATTTACCGGTACGCTTAATTCAAGGCTTATCTTACTCTTATCCACCGATTTGTAACGATTAATATAATTAGCGTTTACAATGTACTTACGGTTGGCCCTGAAGAAAATGCTGTCGTCCAGTTCTTCTTCCAGTTCCGCAAGCGTGTCAATTTCGGCTAAAAACTTTTTACAGTCTTTATCAACCACAAATACCACTTTGTGTTCTGTAAAAAAGTAGGCTATATCTTCCAGTCTTATCGTTTGAAATTCAAGACCCTTTTTAACCACCACCCTTGACCTTTTCTTCTGCTGGTGGTTAAGGTAATCCAGCAGCGTACTGTAATTATTCACAAAATGCTGCTGCAGGTTCTTGTACTTTTTGATGGTATTGTTTATCCTGCTGCAATCAATGGGCTTAAGCAGGTAATCAATACTATTGTAATCCAGCGCCTGGGTAATATAATGATCAAAAGCGGTGGTAAAAATAACCGGGCAGGTAATATTACTTTGTTTAAGAATATTAAAGGACAGCCCGTCAGAGAGCTGTATATCCATAAATATCAGGTCTGGCAAAGGGTTAGCATTTAACCAGTTAATACTGTTTTGCACGCTGCTCAGCGTTCCAATGATTTTAACCTGTTCATCCGCATTTCTCAAACACTCCATCATATTTTCCAGCGCCGGCCTTTCATCTTCAATTATTAAAACTTTCATTGCTTAATGCTGATTATGGGTAGTTTAACAACGAAATAGTTATTAAACTCATCTTTCAAAATATTTCTGCGGGCAATAAGCCTGTACCTGTTGTCAAGGTTGGCCAGGCCAATTCTTGATGAAGGCACAGGGTATGCTTTTTTATGCATCCGGTTCTTAACAACTACATAATTCGTTTCAACGGAAACCTGTATTTCCAGTGGGTCTTCATCGCAAAAATCATTGTGCTTTATGGCATTTTCTATCAGCGTTTGCAGCGATATCGGCAATATCAGGTTTTCTCCCGCACCCATATCGTTTATCTCAATGGTCATATTAATAGCATTGGCAAAACGAATCTTTAGCAGGTAAAAGTAATTACTGATAAACTCCAGTTCTTCACGTAGCAGCACTACATCTCTGTGTTTGTTGCTTAGTATGTACTGGTAAACCCTTGCCAGTGTATCATTATATAGTTTGGCGTTTTTTGCATCGGCCACAATAAGGTAAGAAAGGGTATTGAGCGCATTGAAAATAAAATGCGGGTCAATCTGGTTTTTCAGGGCATGCAGCTCAGCCTGGGATTTTGCAAGGCTTAACTGTTCCACACGGGACAGGGTATGCAACTGCTGCCTTATCAAAAAAAAGTTCTCATAAATGTTGGTCACAAAAGCGGCTGCTATAATGATAACAAAGGTTGAGTTAATCAACGGGTTCCAGTTGGTAAGTTGTTCGTGGGAAAAAGACAGCCATACATATATAAGACCTGCTGATACCAGCCCTGAATACATTACATTAGACGCCAGCAGTGCCAGTATTTTGTTATAGTACGTTTCTTTCTTCCATTTCACACGGTAAGACAGGTATTTCATCAGCAGCACATTGCCTTGCCATACAATAAACGACACTATCACAAAATATCCATAGCTCAATAATAGTTCATGTAGCTGGTAGGCAGAGTTGGTGATAAGCCTTGTAATATTGGGTATAAGAATACCAAACAGCGGTATGCCAATCAGTTTTACAATTCCATCGTTCAGAAATTGTCTCTTGCGGTCAAGCGTTAGCGAAGGTTTAATATCACCGGTTACATTCATGTACCTGAGTGCAGTTGGTATAAATAATAACGCAATGTTGAAAGCAGGCCATTATAATAAAAAGTTAATTGTTGTTAAAATGCCCTCCGGCGTTTTGAGCTGATATTAGGTTATATGATTTTTCGCTTCGGTTGTATAGTTGAAAGATTTGTGCCCTTGTTCAATCGGTTGTTCGCTAATAATACCCCATGCATAGTGTCAGGTTTCAAGGATATATTTATTTGCTTGAGCGGTTAAAATTCCGGTTTCGGTAAATTTTACACTCGCTTACCAATAAGTGCGGCTTAATTTCGAAAAAGCTATGAACTTATTCTTGTTAAGCATAAAAGATATTTTAAGAGAGTAGTATTTTTCTCATGTGACTTGGGTGGTTTCTACCACCTGTCATTTTTTTAGAAACCTTCTTTTGCCATGAGATAATTTTACTTCCGTTCATCTTCCGGCTTTATTGTGTGGCTATGCTGTTATAACAGCTACCTGCCGGTTTTTCTATCATCAGTACTAAATTTCTCATCCCTGCTTATGACGCTGGATGCACTGATATTTTCCAACAGCCGCAATTACCGCCGCTCCCGTCATTTTATTTTCTGGTTTGCCTGGATATTGTATTATGCAACCGTTTCGGCATTGCTGTGGAAGTCTGAGTATGGCTTTATGAAAGCCTTTGTAGAATCCTTTATGGAAGTAACTGTTTCCACACCGTTGGATATGTTGTTTTGTTACTTCATCATCTATTACCTGCTGCCGCAATTCCTGTTCAGGGGGCGTTATATTGCCATGGTTTTGCTATGGGTGCTGGCAAGCTTTGTTATCATCATTGCCTTTGAGCTGTACTTTTACTACTGTGTACCTTTTATAAGAGAGTTAAACGGCATGCCGGTTCCAATGCCCAGGAAGAACATCATGGGCAACTTCTTTAGCCTCTTCAGCCAGATAAACATGGAGGGCTGCCTGGCTGCCGCCATAAAACTGGGCAAACTCTGGTACATCAAACAACAGGAAGTAGAACTGTTGAAAGAAGAAAAAGCCAAGAACGAAGCTGAGGTGGAAAAGGGGCATACTCAACCGTTCTTTTTGGCAGATATACTGGAGCGTGTGGAACAGGTATCTGAGCAAAAGCCTTCGCAGATGCCTGTGTTGATGAAGAAAATTAAAAGCCTGCTTGTATATGCCCTTTATGAAAACAACCTGGGCACTATTGCCATCGCCAAAGAATTACAACTGCTGAATGAATACATAGAGCTTAGCAAAGCGACTGCCAGCAACCCGGTTGAAATAACGCTGTACACAGAGGGTGACATGATGGCCAACAGGATTGCGCCATTCATTATACTGCCCGTTACTGAAAATGCTTTCAAACATGTATCTCTGCTTGCAACGGAACATAAAAAACTGCACATTAACATCTCCGCTGATAATGGCAACTTCAACATGCGGTTAACATGGAATAAACCGCCCGACACCTCTACACTCACTAATGGCAGCAATATTATTCTTCAGAACATCAGCAGGCGTTTAAACCTTATTTACCCGCAAAGCCACGAGCTAAAGGTGTTGATAGAGGTTGACCAGGTCATCATATCTCTATATATCAACCTGCGTAAAGCAATTACCAAATAACCAAAAGAAACCTTGCCATTTGGTTTTTACTTTGTAGATTAAGCTTATAATTTTTGTTACATGCCTGCTGTAATAACCAAGGGTACTATTGAAGATGCTGAAGTGCTGTCAACACTGGGTGCCAAAACTTTCTATGAAACATTTGCTTCTCACAATACAGCGGAAGATATGCTGCAGCATATACAGCAACATTTTACGCCTGCCACCATACAAAAAGAGTTTAGCGAGAAAGGTGTTCAGTTTTTCCTGGCCAGGTTAGATGAAGAAGTGGCCGGTTATGCCAAGTTGCGCCGTACCCAAAAGCCGCATGAGCTGTACGGGTTAAAGCATATTGAGTTGGAACGTATCTATGTTTTGCAAAGCTTCCAGGGCAACCGTATTGGGCTGTTGCTGATGAACGAATGCATACAGTATGCCCGCCGCAAAAAATACGAAATACTTTGGCTGGGTGTGTGGGAGCATAACCAAAAGGCCATAGCTTTTTACAAGAAACTCGGCTTTACTGTTTTTAGCGAACATGAGTTTGTGCTGGGTACCGATAAGCAGAACGATTACCTGATGAAGCTTGTTTTATAAAAGCCGCAGTCAAGTTTACTTTTCTCCTGAAAAATATTGCTGAAAAAAAAGTAGCTGGTACAGTATGGAGTTAGCCCAGTAAGGCCCATCGTGCCCGCCCGGCCTTTCAATGTAGTCATGGTCAATTTTCTTTTCCAGCAATGCTTGGTGCAGGTTGCGGTTTACCTGCAAAAAAAAGTCATCAATGCCGCAATCCACAATAATAGAAAGCTCTCTGTTCTTCAGGTTATTTGCCTGGCTTATTACCGTATGCTGCTGCCATAGCTGCTGGTGGCTGCTGTAATCGCCCAGGTCTTTGGCAATATCCCAGTTTTTAGGAAAAGGCGTAAAGTCAACACCCCCGCTGGTACTGCCGGCCGCACCGTATTTATCCCTGTGCCTAATAGCAAGATACATGGCCCCATGTCCGCCCATGCTCAGGCCTGTAATGGCCCGGTGCCGCCTGTCTGCAATGCTGGCGTATTTAGCGTCTATATAACTTACCAGTTCATCGCTTACAAAAGTTTCATAACGTATGCTGCTATCCACCGGGCTGTCAAAATACCAACTGCCAAAACCGCCATCAGGACAAACAATAATGGCATTCATTTCATCGGCCTTTGTTGCAAGGGCGGGGCAGGTGTTTATCCATTGCGCATAGTTGCCGCTATAGCCGTGCAGCAGGTAAACCACCGGGTAGCGAAAAGATTTTTCATCGTATGCGGATGGCTTAACAATAACACATTTGATATTCTTGTGCATGGCATTGCTATACACTTCAACAGTATCTGTTGTGCCGGCTTTGGCATATTCAGTTAGCAGGAAGAAAAACAGTAAAACGGCCAGCTTTTTCATAACAATGTTTTTACCCGGTAAATATAATGCTACAGAGTTTATTATGGCTTCAAGCTGGTTCAATCACTATTATGGCTGCGCCATTTTTATTTTTATGGGCCCGGCAGAAGAATAAGCATGAGGCTTCTCTTGCGTCGCACTCTTATGCGCCTTGTTCGCTACGCAGCTTTTCCCACCTTGTAGTAGCTCAACCCCGGGTACTGCCTTTTCAGAGCCTGGCATTTTTACCGTTCATCAAATATAGCTTGACCAGAAAAATTTGGTTATATAAATTTGATATCAAAATAATATCATTTTATATGGAAAAGATTATACGCCCCATCTCCGGTTTTTTAATACTGCTTGTTGGTTTGCTGGCGCTAACCGGCGCAGTGTACCTGCTGGTTAACAGCGGGCACGCAGGTGGTTCCCGCCGGGCAATTATTTTAATGGGTATCCTGCTTATACTGGTATCAATATTCTTTATGAGCGGCCTTACTATCATCAGTCCAAACCAATCCAAAGTGTGTACGTTTTTTGGCAGGTACGTGGGTACTATTAAAGAAAACGGATTGCGTTATGTAAATCCGCTGTATTCAAGAAAACGTTTATCGTTACGCTTAAACAACCTGGAAAGCTCCAAGCTGAAGGTGAATGACAAAATGGGTAACCCTATTGAGATTGCCGCTGTTATTGTATGGCAGGTAAAAGACACATACAGGGCCTCTTTTGAGGTAACGAATTATGAGCAATACATTAAAATACAAAGCGAAGCCGCAATAAGGCATCTTGCTGTAAGCTATCCTTATGACAATATGGAGAACGAGCATGCTTCTCTTACATTAAGAGAGGGCGGTGAAAAAGTTACTGAAATGCTTACCGCAGAGCTAAATGAACGCAGCGCTGAAGCCGGCATTATTGTTAAAGAAGCCCGCATAAGCCACCTGGCGTATGCTTCAGAAATTGCCGGCGCCATGCTGCAAAGGCAGCAGGCCACGGCCATAGTTGCTGCCCGCTACAAAATAGTGGAAGGCGCTGTAGGCATGGTAGAACTGGCACTGGAAGAATTGTCTAAAAAAGAAATTGTCAGCCTGGATGAGGAGCGTAAAGCCGCCATGGTAAGCAACCTGATGGTTGTATTGTGTGGTGAAAAAGCAGCCACGCCTGTTTTAAATACCGGCACTTTATACCAGTAACATGAAAGAGTTCAATAACGAAAAAATATTGTTCAGGGAGCGGCAACAGTTCCGGCAGGGATGGCTTTGGTTTTTGCTGGTGTTCAGTACAATAACCTCGGTGCTGTTGCCCACAGTGCTTATGTTTAATGAGGGAAAGGTAAAAGATGGGCTTTTCGCGGTAGGGTTGGTTTTGTTTATGGGTGCTGTTAACATGTTATTGTTTTACATAACCAGCTTTGAAACCGTTGTTACCGTTAAAGGTATTTATTACCGCTGGATGCCTTTTTTTAGAAACTATAGTTTTATAGATATTCAGGCTATTGCGGACATAAAGTTGCAGAAGTGGACCAACACAAGCTGGGGCTATTCCAAAACAAAAAAATGGGGTAAAGCGCATACCGTTAGCGGAGACCGTGGTGTTGCCATTGATATGAAGGATGGCAGAAAATACTACATAGGCAGCCAGCAGGCTTTAAGCCTGCTAACCAGTTGCGAGCAACTGATGCTTAACCCTTTTAAGCATGCCCGGTAAAACCCGGCATGCTTTTATTGTTTAATACATTAAACGCTTTGCAGTTTGAAGAAGAGTTTTGTTTTACGCATAGATGAGGCAGCTTACAAGGCGCTGGAGAAATGGGCCGGTGATGAATTCCGCAGTGTAAACGGGCAGATTGAATGGCTGCTTGACCAAAAGCTGAAAGAGGCCGGAAGATTAAAGCCAGGGGAAGAGAGCGCTGAAAAGAAGGTCTCGCCTAAGAAAAAACAGGGGTAAGGCAAAGGCCGCGTATAGCGGAAAATTATAAGGCCGGGATAACCCCCCGGCCTTTGTTGTACGTGGTATTTTATGCCAACACTTCCCGTGCTATTACAATTTTTTGAATCTCCGAAGTGCCTTCGCCAATGGTGCAAAGCTTGGAATCCCGGTAAAATTTTTCCACGGGAAAATCTTTGGTGTAGCCATAACCGCCAAATACCTGCACTGCTTCTGTTGCAACTTTTACAGATACCTCACTGGCGTAATACTTAGCCATGGCCGAAAGTTTGGTAACCTTTTCGCCACGTACTTTCAAATCGCAGGATTGTAACACCAGCATTTCTGCCGCTGCTATTTCTGTGGCCATATCGGCCAGCTTAAAGCTAATGCCCTGGAAGCTGGCAATCGGCTGGTCAAACTGGTAACGTTCTTTGGAATACTGCAATGCCGCTTCATAAGCGCCTTTGGCTATGCCCAGTGCCAGCGAAGCAATGGATATCCTGCCGCCGTCCAGTATGGTAAGCGCCTGGCGAAAGCCATCGCCTATTTTGCCAAGCCGGTTAGTATCGGGTATGCGGCAATTGTCAAAAATCATTTCCGCAGTTTCGCTGGCCCGCATACCCAGCTTGTTTTCTTTTTTGCCGCCGGTAAAACCGGCAGTGCCTTTTTCTACAATAAACGCGGTACTGTTCCCGCTTGTGCGGGGCTCGCCGGTACGGGCAATAACCACGGCAATGTCGCCACTTTTGCCATGGGTTATCCAGTTTTTGGTGCCGTTTAAAACCCAGTCATTCCCGTCTTTTATTGCTGTTGTTTTCATGTTGCCTGCATCGCTGCCGGTGTTGGCTTCTGTAAGGCCCCATGCCCCTATATATTCCGCCGTAGCCAGTTTGGGCAGGTATTGTTTTTTTTGTTCTTCGTTGCCAAAGGTTAAAATATGGTTGGTGCAAAGGGAGTTATGTGCTGCCAGGCTAAGCCCTATAGATCCGCACACTTTCGCTACTTCTTCAATAATCACTTTGTATTCGTAGTACGATAACCCTGCGCCGCCATACTCTTCAGGTACCAACGCACCCATCATGCCCAGTTTGCCCATTTCTTTAAATACCTGTACAGGAAATTCCTGTGTTTCATCCCACTCCATTACATAAGGCTTTATGTGCTGCTGTGCAAAATCCCTGGCTGTTTCTGCTACCTGGCGGGTAAGCTCGTTTATTTGGAAATTCATACGCTAACATTTGTTAGTAAGCAAATGTAAGGGATGCAGGGAGATTTATCACTACCATTTAACGGATTAGGCAGATTATCCTGGTAATGCACTTTATTTAAGTATCATTTGCGGTTTAGTCTTACTGCCTGGTAAGTTCTTCAGTAAAATTTCAGGGGTGCCCCCAAGCTATCGCAAGGGGTCGGGCTTTCCACTATTACTCCGCCACAAGGCCAGGCTGCGAAGGCTTCAGCGGGGTAACCGTTTCAATCCCTCACCCGAAGGTGTAGCCTGTTGCCGCTTTGCAGGCAGGTTGTATTGTTGCATGCCACATAATATTGCTACGAAACAGCAGGCTTTACAGGCATAGCCGCTAACATTCAACTTTAAACAAAAGAACACGGAACAGGCAAACCTACCTGGTGGGAAAAGCCGCATAGCGAATCCAACCGCAGAAGAGTGCGACGCAACGGCAGCTTAATGCCTGTTCCTTCTGCCTGGCCCATAAATTTTCTGTTAATGCCGGAAACAAAAACACTCAATAAACAACCAGGCTTAACCCGCATTGATTATTGAGTGTTAAATATGAGAAGAAAACCGGGTTAGCCCCTGCCGCTTCTTGTTACTGCATCCTGCAATTCGGTGTTGAACTCTTCCGCGTTCAACAGGTCTTCCAGGTTAAGATGCACCCTGTAGCGCCAGTAATTTTTTGGGTTAGCCGGCACGTTGATACGCTCATCATGGGGCTCTTCCTTACGTATTTTCTGGTTAATGCCCAGCAGATCCTGCACCTGGAAGATGCTCCACATGGCGGGTGAAAACAGGTGTTGTTCTACAATTGCTTTATTAACCCATGCATCGCAGAGATAAGGCGCATACCCTTTTTGGCCCATTACCGTATTGTAAAAACGTTGGGATTTGTTGCGGTCTTCCTCCCACCAGCTACGGATGGTACTCATGTCGTGGGTGGATGGTGTAACCACGCTCAGGTATGGCGCATCTGCCGGATGGAAAAACTCTTTGTGAGAATCTTTGGGCATGCGTTGTATCTCAAGGCTCAGTATACCCAGTTGTTTCATCACATCGTGTACGCAGCCGGGCACCAGGCCAAGGTCTTCGCCGCAAACCAGCATATTGGTTACACGTTTAAGGCCCGGCAGTTTTTGCATGGCTTCCACTTTCCAGAAGTTGTCCTGGCGGCGGAAGAAATAGTTAACATACAGGTCTTTCAACTGGTTTTGCGTATGCCCATCCAGTTGCCTGAATGATAACGTGTTTTCCATGGAAAACCGGAAATGGAACAGTTGCCCGTCGCTTCCTTCTGCTTCAAAAAGGATTACATTGGAAATAATATTGAAAAGCGACTGCTTCAGCCATGCGTTGTGTGCATTCTTTTCAAAGCCGCCAAAATAGTTTTCTATCTGTCGTTGCGTGGAGAATTCCGGTTTTAGCAGGTAATTGCCAGAGCCATCTTTTAACAGGTAAGTGCGGCGTATATAATCCTGCTGGTCACCAAAAGTATCGTTCAGTATTTTATCGGTAATGTAGGGCCTGGTGTAGCGGTTAAAGTCAAAGGCAATGCCCCTTGCATGAAACTCATGCACGCTTACCGGTATGGCTGGTTCAAAATGCCCCATAATACCTTCTACAGAATGGTAGGGGATGCTCCAGATGCGGAAGAAGCCCAGTATATGGTCTATGCGGAAAGCGTCAAAATAATAACTCATCTGCTCAAAACGCTGTCTCCACCAGGCAAAGCCATCATGTTTCATTTTTTCCCAGTTGTAAGTAGGAAAGCCCCAGTTTTGCCCTTTGGGTGCAAAATCGTCCGGCGGGGCGCCAGCCTGCATGTCCATGTGGTAAAGCCCGGGCTGCTGCCAGGCATCGGCGCCGTAGCGGTACACGCCAATGGCTATATCGCCTTTAAGTATAATGCCGTTGGCGTGGGCGTAGTCAGCCGCTTCTTTTAGCTGCAGGTGCAAATGGTATTGTATAAAATAATGCAGTCCTGTAGCATCCTCGTTCTGGCTGGCCAGCCCGGCTATTTCCTGCGCATTGTAGCTGTTGTACTGTGGCCATTTATTAAAATCAACAGTGGCGTATTTATCCCGCAGGTAGCAGAACGCCGCATAAGGGGTAAGCCAGTGTTTGTTCTTTTCAAAATACGCCTGGTAATCTTCTGAGGCAAAAGTTTCATCTTTCAGCAGCGGGTAAAGCTGTTGTACCAGCTTCCATTTAAGGCTATTTACCGCTTCGTAATCTACAGCACCGGCCTTGTTAATGCGCAGCCGCTCATCTTCCAGGGCGGTAACCAGGTGTTTTCCCTTTTCACCGGCAACTTTGGCCAGGTTTAGATACATGGGGTGCAGCGCAAAAGCAGAAATGGCTGCGTAAGGGTACGAGTCAACCCAGGAATGCGTGGCTGTGGTATCGTTAACGGGTAATATCTGTATCAGCTTAAGGCCGGTTTTTTTAGCCCAGTCAACCAACAGTTTAAGGTCAGTAAACTCGCCGCAACCAAAAGCATTTTTGCTGCGAAGGCTAAATACCGGAACAGAAACGCCAGCCCCTTTCCATGTATTATTCGGAAGCACGGCAAACCCATCATTAATAATGCTGAAAGAGGTTTGCACCGGTGAAGCCTGCAGGAACCTGTCGGCCCCATCTTCGTAGCGCACAATTTTTTTCTCTTCCACATCATACACCGCGTATTTGTACTTTACAGGAAAATGCGCTTTAGACAAATCAACACGTACGGTAAACTCGTCTTCATTTTCCTTCCGGCTAAGTAGTACAGGGGCATCTTTTTTCCAGTTGCCCAGGCTTTCCGCTGCGCCGGTAATACAAATGGTTTGGCCTTTTGTAAGCAGCGGCGCTTTTACTTTCAGCAAATGCGTTGCACCAACCGTTTCTGTCGGCGCTACCGCTGTGTAATTATCTTTTAGCAATACATTGGTAAAAGGCTCGGTGTAAAAGGCATTTTCATAAAAACCGGCATGGTTCCATGCGTCGCTTATGTGTATGCTGTTGCCGGTAATCAAATCCGCCTTCAGTACTTTATCGCTGCCCCAATCGTAGCTAACAATGCCATCAGGGTAGCGCAGCACATGGTTATAGGTTATGCCCTTTTCAGGCATGCTGCTTATGTCCAGTTCAGTATCTACCGCCCACAGGTCGTTATGTACATAATGCATTGGCAATGCCTTGCTAATGTCTTCATTTCCAAAGATTTCATGGTTGCCGGTTATAAACAGGTGCTGGCCATGTTCTGTATGAAAACGCAGGTGCATTACCAGTTTTACAGTAGCAGGGGCCTGCGGCGCCGGCTCAGTTTCCGCAACGGGTGGTGCGGTAGCCGGTTCGGCAGTTTCAGCTATTGTTTCAGTAAACGGTATGTTTTCTTCAGCTACAGGGGTAGCAACCGTGGCTGCTTTTTTAGGCTTGGCAGCCGCTTTTTTCGGTTTTGCGGCTGGTATTTCTGCGGGGGCCTCTGCTTCAGGCGTTGCTTTTTTGCCTGTTTTTTTTGCGGGGGCCTTGGCCGTTGGTTCTTTTACCGCGGCTTTTTTGGCGCGGGCAGCTTTTTTTACAGGTGCTTCTTCTTTAGCTGTTGTTTCTTCTTTTTCAGGTGTAACCTGCACCGGAAGAATAATATCTGGTAAAGGCGCCGGGGCTTCTTCTTGTTTTATTTCAGCCTTTTTTGGTTTGGCTACGGGCTTTGCCGCCTTTTTAGCCGCAACTTTTTTAGCTGTTTTTTCTTTGGTAGTCTTGTCTGTTTCTGCTACAACATCATCGCCGGTTTTCTTTGCTTTCTTAGCAGCGGCTTTTTTAGGCGCCGGTACCGGCAGGCCGTTTACAGTAGTTTCCGCAGTAACTGCAGGAGCCTGTTCCGTAGCCGGTGTATTTTTTTCAGTTGCCAAAATAGTAAGTTTTTTGAGTGGGCAAATTTAGAAAACGATTGCTTGCTAACCTTATTTAATTATCCCGCAAACAAACGGTCGTTCGGTGTATAAGTCTTGATATGACTGATTTTCGTAATACCGGGGTGCCCATAAAGGGGGTAAAGTAATATTCATACAGCAGCAATTTTTTGCAGTTAAATAAGCATTTTTTGGTTACGGAGGTTCGTCACTTTGGGCGGCTTCCTTGTGTCACTCACTTGTACGTCCGAAGCTTTTTTCCGCAAATCCTCCTTCCGTATGACCATGTGTATAGCTAACAAAAGCCTGCAAAGATGAAGCTAAAGTAAACAATGTGTAATTATTACACAAAACTTTATTAAAGAGCTGTCCGACAGGTTTTCGTACTGCAACAAGTACAAACACAGCCTGAAAGTAGGGTAGTGGCAAAAAACTGTTCTTTGTTTAAGTTCAGGGCAGCTACTACAGTAATCGGTGAATAGAATTGTTGCCGTACAAGTGAGTGACACAACCGGGGTTGAGAATAGCGATGCAGTCCGTCCCAAAAAAAGTACTGCGTTATACCGTTTACATGGCGGATGATATATTTCATCTCGTTTGCCGCAATGATGCTTTTAAATTGCTTTTACTTTGCGCATCATTTTTACAGATATGGCAAACAAGAAACAGGCTGCAATGGGTTTTATTTTTATTACCCTGCTTATTGATATTACCGGGCTGGGCATTATAGTGCCGGTAATGCCGCGGCTGATAAGCAACCTTGTGCATGGCAACCTTAGCGTGGCATCGGAATATAACGGCCTGCTTACTTTCGCTTATGCCATTATGCAGTTTTTGTTTGCACCTGTATTAGGTAACCTTAGCGACAGGTACGGGCGGCGGCCGGTATTGCTGTTATCACTGCTGGGCTTTGGTATAGATTATATTTTCCTGGCTTTTGCCCCCAGTATCGGGTGGCTGTTCCTGGGCCGGGTAATTGCCGGTATTACCGGGGCCAGCTTTACCACCGCCACCGCTTACATTGCAGATATAAGCACACCTGAAAAAAGAGCGCAGAACTTTGGCCTTGTTGGCGCCGCCTTTGGCCTTGGCTTTATATTGGGGCCGGTACTGGGCGGCCAATTGGTACAGTTTGGCGCCAAAGTTCCTTTTTTGGCGGCAGCGGGCCTGGCACTGCTTAACTGCCTGTACGGTTACTTTGTTTTGCCGGAATCGCTGGATAAAGCCCACCGCCGCAAGTTTGAATGGAAAAGGGCTAACCCGTTGGGTTCGCTGGTGCTGCTGCGCAAATATTCCGCAGTGGCGGGGTTGGTGGCTTCGTTAACACTGGTGTATATAGCCGGCCACTCCGTGCAAAGCACCTGGACGTACTACAACATGGAAAAATTTAACTGGACAGAAGCTAAAGTAGGGTACTCACTTGGCTTTATAGGGCTGGTAGTGGCATTGGTACAGGGCGGCCTTATAAGGGTTATTATACCGAGGTTGGGGCAGGAGCGCAGCGTTTATACCGGCCTGCTGTTGTACAGCATCGGCTTTTTACTGTTTGCTTTTGCCACACAGGGCTGGATGATGTTTGCTTTTATGGTGCCTTATGCACTGGGCGGCATAGCCGGGCCTTCTATACAGGGCATTATATCTTCCAACGTGCCTGCCAACGAACAGGGAGAGTTACAGGGCGCCTTAACCAGCCTGATGAGTGCAACTGCTATTATAGGTCCGCCGTTGATGACGTTTTTGTTTGCCCATTTTACCAAAGCCGGTGCGCCGCTGCTTTTTCCGGGAGCGCCTTTTTTAATGGCATCAGTACTAACATTTGCCAGTACTGTTATGGCTATCCGGAATTTTAGAAAGAGAGGCGTGTTGGCTGTAAAAAAAGCGTAGGCAGCCGCAGGTATAAAGTAACGTGAGTCTTGGGTGTCGCAACTGCCTGTGTTGAGTAACACTATTTTTACTTTTTTGTCCCCGTAACAAGTCCGGGACAGGCTTGACAAAAAAAAGTAACAAAAAAAGTCAAGGAAGAAACGATATACAGCACGTTTCTTCCCTTCGCCCTGATTAAGCTTTTGTACTACTGTGATTTCAGCAGTAGAATGTTCTGGTACAGGGCATACCAAACTTGAAAATGAATGATCTTGTCTGATTTTATTTGTATATATCTGATTATCAGTATAATAGATACAACCTCATGTTAAAGTAAAAAGGAGGCCTGTCTGTACAGACTGCCTCCTTTTTTATGATTGCCCGCTAAAGCTGTGTTAATGGCCGGTTTGCTTTATCACTTTAATCCTTTCATTCCTTCCCGGCAACCCATACACTTCAACAAAATACACCCCGCCTTTAAGCGATGAGCCGTTAAGGCCAAGCTTTTGCTGCCACCTGCCTTTTGCCACTGTACCGAAACCACGGCGGTAAACCGGTTTTCCGGATGCATCGTAAACAGCCACATCTAATTTAGGTACCTGTTTATCCAGTTGCAGGGTAACTATTATATCATCAGCAAAGGGATTGGGGAAAACGCTGGCCGTAATGGATTTTTCGCCGGCGCCTTTTCTTTCATTTACAACTTTAGCTGCCGCTATAACCGGCGCCCCGTTGCTGATTTCCCTTGCGGATGTGCTGTTGGTGAATGCATCATCCGGTATAGCTACAAAGCTGGTAGTTCCCGGTTTCTTCCAGTAGGCGAACATCGTCATGCCGCCCGTTGCATTAAAGTAAGTAATGGCAATGGGGTATATACCTGCGGAAAGTGTAACAGTGCCATCGCTGGTTATGCCGCCATGCAGCCCGTCATTATTTACCAATGCTGCAGCAGCGTGGTTATAGGGCGAGCCGGTGCCGTTTAATGCCCCCAGGTACAGCTTGCTGCCATCGTCTGACTTAGTGCGGAAGCTGTAGCTGCCGGCCGTGGTTATTTTGATAAAGCCCTCCCAAAGAAAACCAATGCTGGCATCCTGTGTTCTGGGCGACAGGCTTACGTTTGGCACATTGCCTGTTTTAACGGGTGTAAGCTTGCTGAAATCCGGCAAGACTGTCCACAAACCCTGGTAATATTTGTAAGTAAGGCCGGTTTGCGGGGTTGACTGGGAAAGTGTTTTTACCGTTACCTGGCTGGTGCTGGCAGAAAAGTTATTGGCTGCATCTTTGGCTTTTACTGTAAACGTGTAGGTAGTACCGGCCTTTAAACCACTAACGGCGTATTGCAGAGAAGTGGTGGCGCCTATGCTTATGTCATCCTGGTACACCTGGTAGCCGGTAACGCCAACATTATCCGTTGAGGCCGCCCAGGCCAACGTAGCTGATGTTTGGGTTATGCCACTGGCTTTTAACCCCGCCGGGGCTGTGGGTTTCTCCGTATCCGTTGTAGATGGCAGCAATGTCTTAACAGTAACAGGGCTGCTGCTGGCAGAATAATTTCCCGCAGCATCCCTGGCCTTAACGGTAAGCGTATAGGTTTGTCCTGCTAAAAGGCTGGTAAGGTTGCATTGCAGTGCGGTTGTACTGTAATAAGCCACTCCATCTTTATACACCTGGTAGCCGGTAACGCCAACATTGTCTGTTGATGCGCTCCATGTTATGATAGCCGATATTTGAGTAATGCTTTTTGCAATCAGCCCGGCAGGTGCTGTAGGCGCCTGTGTATCTGTATCAGACGGCGTAGCTACGGTGGCAATATTAGATGCCGCGGATGCGCCGGTGGTATTTACGGCCCTTAATTTATAAGAATAACTGGTTTTGGCTGCAAGACCTGTATTGGTATAGGTAACAGCATTAGCGGCGGTTATGGCGATAAGTGTGTATGGCCCCGCGGATGATGTTGCCCGGTAAATTTCGTAATTGGTTTCGTTGTAAGCTGGGCTGGCTTTATCAACCCACGACAGCTTAACCGATGTGGAAGAAAGCGCTGTTGCTGTAAGGCTGCCGGCCGGGTCAGGTTTGTTGGCACCATTCGCGTCAATAACAGAGAACGCCGCTGAACTTACCGCTGCGGAAGCCGTTGTTTGTTTTACCTGCACAATATAGTTGCCTGCGCTGCCCGCATTGAACGTATTGCCGGTACCTAACACCGTGCTGCTGCCGGATTTGAGCCATGCGTAAGAAGCATAGCCAGGCTGGGCAGCCAGGGTAACATAAGTTTTACCGTCCAGTGCAGGTATTACTTTGCTCATTAAACCGGATACAGAAATTACCGGCGTAACGGTACCCTTTGTTTTTATCTCAACAGGCGTTGGCGACCAATCGGACCACAGCGTACCATCCTTAATACGGCAACTGTATTTGCCTGAAGATGTAGCCGTTATCTGGTTGCCTGTAGCACCAGCTATCAAAACATCATTTTTCCGCCATTCATAAGCTGTAAAGCCGGGAGAAACGCCAACGGTGACATTAATGGTTTCTCCGGCATTAAATTCAGTTTTACCATATAATGCCCAGGGATTTGATTTGTAAGCCCGCTTTAAAAAAGGAAAATAATCAGGTTCTGCCCAGGCCTGGTTCCAGGCACTGTGGCCTACAGTAGGGTAAACAGATAATTTATAGTTGGCGCCGGCATTTAAAATGCCGGTGGCTAATTGTTGCGTATAGCCGGGCGACGGCGCCTTGTCCAACCCGCCCTGAAATTGCCATACAGGGGTAAATTTAAACTGGTTAACACCATCAACATAGTTGCCATTGGTATTACTGATGGGTAAAACGCAGGCCGCTGTTTTAAGAAAGGATAACATAAAATTCCAGGTAGCGCCGCCTCCTGCCGAAAGGCCATCTACATAAATACGCCATCTATCTGCCTTTACCTGCGGAACCAGGTAATTAAGTATAAACTCATTCATAATGGTTACCTGCTGGCCCCAGCCTTCATAAATACTTTGGGGATAAACCAGAAAACCATCAAAAGTGCCATTGTCAACAGCATTCATGTGTATCTGTGCACCAAGCTTAAGCTGGTATTCGTTGTCGTAAATGGTTCCCTTTTCTCCTTTACCGTGAAAGAAAAGGTAAACAGGATATTTTTTTCCGTCATTTACATTGTGCTGGTATGTTTTGGGAAACTTTAAACGAAACGCGACGCCCTTATAGAAATAACATTTGTAAGAGGAGGTGTTCCAGGTCATCCGGTTGGTTTTAACCCATTTTACCAATGTGCCAGACGGTGGTATGGTTGGCGGTTTGGCAGCATTGTATACAACTACGGGATCGGCGGGATCAAGTACGCCGGTTTGTGCTGATGCCGGCAAATAAATGCATACAACAGCCAGCAATAGCAAGAGCTTTGCAACTTTAACGGGGGAGTTCATAATTGATTGGTTTAAAAAGCTTACATGTTTTCAAGGCCGCGGTATGCCCATAGTTTCGCCGGCACACAGCAGCGGCACGCTTTTACAGCATGCGCAGGTATGGCATTTTGTTTAAAATATAATTGTTACCTGTTTGATAAGAAGCAGGGGGTTGTGGAAACTAAAGCGCTTTATATGATGTTAGTTTTGGATAGGAAGGTTGGATGGGAAATTTTTTTCTCACTTCAGCTAAGTTCGTTTGAGGAAGCAAATATCATTCCAGAGAGGTGGTGTAAGCTTTTGGAAACGGATTAAATTTTTGAGGTTACCGCAACAATGTAAACAGGGCAGATTAAGAGTTGGGCGCCGAAATTTTTTGGGGGTGCCCCCAAGCTATCGCCAGGGGTCGGGCTTTCCGCTATTACTCCGCCACAAAGCCGGGCTGCGAAGGCTTCAGCGGGGTATCCGCTTCAATCCCTCACCCGAGAGACAGTTGCCGGTTACCGGTAGCTGGTTACCGGTCTGTTGAAGCTTATGTTGCTTTTTTTGCCTAAAGCTCCGTAGGTGCGATATATTAGGAGCAGGTAAAAGCCAGCAGAAATGGAGCCCCGTAGCGCAATGTCATTAAGTTAAGCATTAAGAAAACATACCAGCAAAATAGCCATCAATAAAAGCCTGAAAGGCTTTACTAACAATAGCCCCGGTTGCAAACCGGGGGTAGCTTTCGCATTCAACCCTGTAAGGGTTGCCGGATGATTGATTCTTTAACCCCGGGTGAAACCCGGGGCTATTATAATTTATGCCCTTCGGGTAAGGACGAAAATTGTTGATTTTCTTAACTTAATAGACATTACCTGTAGCGGGCGGATATTTATAGCCTCTTGCCGCAAAGCCGGTTAAAGGTGGCCGGTCTGTTGATGAGTGACTTGCCTATTAGGTTTTGGATTCATAATGTGTAAGGGGGAAATACTCAACGATGCCACTACAAGCCATCTCAATGCTTTGCGGCTGCGGAATAGCAAATTTGCTGAAGCGGCAGAGCCGCTAACATTGAACAAAGGTTGCTGGTCTTTAACCCGGCTGCAAAAAAAGCAGCGTGTTACACTTTGCGCCAGGGATTGAAGCGGATACCCCGCTGAAGCCATGGCAGCCCGGCCTTGTGGCGGAGTATGAGCGGAAAGCCCGGTGCCTTTGGCAGGCGCCCTGGTTATTGTGTTTTGTAAATAAACATGGCGGGCAATTTTGCCCGCCATGTTTATAATTGGAGATTACCGGTTATCGTTTGATGAGCTTAATAACCGCAGGCTGCCCCGGCAAACCAAGCACCTTTATAAAGTAAAGGCCCTGCTTAACCGGCCTTCCGCTTAAGCCGAGTTTTTGCTGCCACAAGCCCTTGGGCAAATTGCCAAAACTGCGTTGATAAATAATCCTGCCCGTTGCGTCAAACACGTTTACGTCAAGTTTTTCAACTGGCTGTTGCAGGTTAAGTTTCAGCAGCACATCGTCTGTGAACGGATTGGGGAAGGCGGTAGCAGTGGCTTTGGCATTGCCGGCATCCGCTGGTTGTGTGTTTGCCGTTTTAGCCGTAACAGCCTGCTTGTTTTTGGGGCGGTTGGTGGTGTTTATTTTCCTGGCTGCCCCTTGCCCGGTATCCGGCATTAAACGCCCCTGGAATTGCAGGCTGTTTAAATATCCAAAGCCGCCGGCGTTGATGTTGTACATGGTAATAAGAACGCTGCCGTTTTCATCCGCCGCTATATCGTTAAACTGTGCCACGTTGCTTGTGTTATTGGCGGCATTGAGCGTTATTACCTGGTTGCCTATTTTATAGGCGGTTACAACACCCACGGCTGGATTAACCCTGCTGCCAAGCAGCATAAAATTATACAGGTAAGCTGGGCTAAGCCCTGTAATGCGAAACTGTGCCGTATCGCCATAATTTGTATAGAAGAACGATTTGAGTACATTGTCAGGCACAATGCCGGAGTTGTTGCCGGTTGTAGTTCCAAACACATTAAAGCCGCTGAAATTACGCACCATTTCAAAATTGGTACCTGTGTTTTCATTCTGGTCGTTGATGAGATTTTCCAATACAAAGGTTTCATCCACCAGTGCGTTGGTATTGTTCCAGCCGCCTGATTGCGCCGGGCCGTTTACAGAGCCATCATTCAGGTTAATATTTACCATAAAGGCGATGGTAGAGCCTTCTGCTATGTTGCTGTACTCTGAGAAGCCACCGCTGATAATGGCCCTTACTTTATAATAGAACGTGCTGTTGGCTGTAAGGCCGGTGTTGGTATAAGTGTTTGTATTGGCCGCCACATTAGCAAGCAGTGAATAAGTGCCATTGGGTGATGTTGACCGCCAAACCTGGTACCCGTTGTTGGAAGGTGTGCCTGTCCAGTTAAGCCTTATTTTGTCCTTAGCAATACCGGTGGCGGTTAAGTTGGCAGGTGCATCGGGCAAAGTAGCTATGGCATAGCTGCGTATTTCCACCGCGCCGAGATAAGCGAAAGGCGAGCCATTGGCAGCCGCAACACTTATTTCAATTTGCCCGCCGGCATCTGGCACCAGGTTATTGATGACAGCCAGGTTGCTGCTGTTGTTGGTAGCATTAAGCTGTACGGTTTGCCCGCCAGCCGTATAACTGGTGATGAGCGGATCGCTGTAATTGGCCCTGCTGGCAAAAAATGCCAGGCTGTATTTATAGGCAGATGAAAGGCCGCTGACCCGTATAGTACGTGCCGTTGGAGAAGACTGGTAGTAGAAAGACCTGATAACATTATCCGGGTAAACACCGCTGTTATTGCCGGTAACCACACCGTTGGTATTAAAGCCAGTCCATGCATCGGCCAGCGAGATATTTACATTGGTGCTGTTGGTAAACTCATCCTGTAAGCTGGCCAGCGTAAACGGCGCTGATGGCGCCCTGCTGGTGTTGTTCCATGGCGCCGGGCTGGCAAAGTCAGGCGATGGGTTGAAATTAACGTAGATGCTGTGGTAAGCTTTTACATTGAGCGACAAAGGCAGGGTAGAAACAGCCGACTTATTGTCTGCCGCAGTTATGGTAATACCATTGAAAATACCGGTAGTACTGCCTGGTTCTACATGAAGGGTACCTGTGCCGTTGCCATTGTCAACAAAGCTGGCAAAAGAAGGCAGCCCGGTTATGCTAAGGGTAATTACATCACCCGGGGCATCGGTTGCTGTAATGGGTACATCCATCACTTCATTGGCCCGTAACCTGACAGCGCCAGGATTTGAGATTACAGGCGCCGCGTTATCGGTTATGATAGAAACAGTATCGCTATAAGCGCCACCGCCGGCATTAACCGCCCTTACCGCGTAATAGTACACGGGGCCAGGTGTAAAGGCGGAATCTATATACTGTGTAAGATTAGGCATGTTGCTGCCCGGGTTAAGCAAAGTGTAGGCCCCATTGCGGATGGTGGCACGGTATACTTCGTAGCCTGATTCGTTATCGGCGGAATCCACCCAGTTAAGGTTTACTTTTCCGTTCAACAGTATTGCTGCAAGGTTGTGTGGTTTTGCCGGAGGTGCAACGGCATCCATTGTACCAGTGATAACCAGGGCGGCAATGTAACCAAGGTCCTGGGTGGTATTGCCCTTTACATCAAGCGTAAGGGAACCATCTGGCTGAGGTTGGATATTGCTGAAAGAAACTGTGCTTTGCGAGTTATTATTTGTGTTAAGTGTAAGTGTTTGGCCCGCCATTGTGTAAGCGGCTACTGCCTGATTGATGGGGTTTACCCTGCTGCCCATCATGGTGAAATTGTAACGGGTTGCGGGGTTAAGCCCAAAGATGCGCATGGTTTGTTTGGTAGCGTTGGCAAAGTAATTAGAACGGATAACCGCATCAGGATATATACCTGAATTATTACCTGTGTTTACACCGCCGTTGTTTACGCCGCTGCCGCCAAGGTTTTGCCAGGGTGTAATTATTTCAATTGATATAGTAGTGGCTACCCCGTTTTCGTTAAGGAAGGGGCCGAATATGTCGTTTTGTACCGGGTTTTTGTTGGTGTTGTTCCAGGGTTGGGCCGCTTTAATAGTGCCATTGTTAAAGCTGATGTAAACGGGCACTATGTTAGCGCCGGCAGGTGCACCGGGTGTGGTGGCAAATACTTCAGTTGAAATATTGCTGCCGGATGCCGCCGCGTTAATTTCAGCAGGCGATAAAGCCCAGTTGTATATTCCAAAATTATCCAGCCAGCCGCTATACAGGGCTGTGGTAATATTCAGCGCATTGGAACTGGCAGACCCTGCTATCCTGGATGTGTTGGCTGTGCTGCCTACTGATGAAAACGGAAGACTGTTGTTTTCCGCCGCCAGTGTGCCGTTGATATATAACTTAAGTGTATTGGCTTTATACACCAAAGCAATGAAAGACCAATCGCTGCTGCTGTAAGCGGCGGTAATACTTGCCGCAGCATTGGCGCTTGCAATACCTGCCACCAGGTTATTATTGTCTAAAACCAGGGCAAGGCCATTATCTGCCCCGCCGAGATCGGCAATTATGCGGTTACCTGTGTTATTGAAAGACTTCATCCAGAAAGCCACTGTTCTTTCTGCAAAGCCGGTATTTAAAGAGTTGCCGGATGTGCCGATAGTAGCATACTGGCTGCCTGTACCGCTGAACTTAACAGCGTGGGTGCCTTCCATTTTGTTAACATCATCAAACGTTACACCTGTGCCGGGTACAAGTGTGCGGTTGTTTAAGCTGGAATCGCTGTAGTTGTTGTTGAATTTCCATAAGGATTCTGTTGTTTTCAGGCTAAACTCAGATTCGCCGAATTCTCCCAGAGCCCTTATTTTATAGAAATATGTAGTGGCTGGTGAAACGGTGTTATCTATGAATGAAGTAGCGTTTGCAGCAGTTGTTGTAATAGCCACATAATTGGTTGAACCGCCGGTAGCACGCCATATTTCAAACCCTGTTTCGTTGTTGCTGTTGTCTGCCCAGCTAAGGTTAACCTTGTCGTAAGCCGAGGCAGTAGCGGTAAGTTGGGATGGCGCCACCGGTGCCGCGCCGGAAAGTGCATCTTTTTCTACAAAAACACTATCCGGAATGGTTACAAAAGTGCTTGTGCCGGGCAGCTTCCACGATACAGCAATAGATTGGCCACCTGTGGTTTCAAAATAAGAAACAGCAAAGGGATAGGTACCTGCCGACAGGTTAATTGTGCCGTCACGGCTTTGCGGCCCATGTACCCCATCGTTGTTTACGAGTGCCGTTGCGGTGTGAAGATAAGGAGAGCCTGTACCGTTTAAAGCACCAAGGTAAAGTTTGCTGCCCGCATCTGAATTGGTACGGAAGGTATAAGACCCTGGTGTTGTAATGGTGATATAGCCCTCCCACACAAAGCCAAAATTGTCGTCTTTCAGCCGTGGAGTAATATCCACATTGGAAGTCATGCCCGTTTCAACAGGGGTTTTCGCCCTAAAGTCCGGGAGGCTTGTCCAGGAATCCTGGTAATACCTGTATATAAGCCCTTTTTGTACGGTTTGAGCCCGCACCTGGTTACTGAAAGGAGAATAATTTCCTGCCATGTCTTTCGCTCTTACTTTAAAGCTATAAAGGCTTTGCGGTGCAAGGTTATATATGGTAATCTGGGGTTCGGGGGTGGTGTAAAGCTTTTTACCATTGACAAATACGTCATACGCGGTAACAGCAACATCATCTTCTGAGTCCATCCAGCTTAATGCCACGGAGTATCTTGTATTGCCGCTTACAGTAAGGTTGGCTGGTGTTGTTGGCGGCTGTATATCGGCCTGGGTGGTAGCATTAATGGGGCCAACACCATCAGAAGCTGCCGTATTATTTATCGCCCTTATTTTATAAAAGTACGCGGTGTTGGATGTTAGGCCTGAATGTGTATAAGTAAGCACATTGGCATCGGTAACCGCAACCAACTTGTAAGGGCCGTTTAAAGCAGGTGCACTGAATATTTCAAACCCTGTTTCATCATTAACCGGAGAAGCTGTATTGTTCCAGTTTAAACGTATGGCGGTTTTGGACAGAACGGTGGCGGTAAAATCAAAAGGCGCATCTGGCTTGTTGGGCCCGTTGGCATCTACAACTGTAAAAGGTGCGGTAAACACGCTGGAGCAGCCAAATTGTTCCGTGATGCGTACCCGGTAATCTCCCGGGGCTGTTACATTATATGTATTGTTTGTGCCAAGAGTGGTAGTACTGCCCACCCTTTGCCATGCGTAAGATGTATACTCTGCGGGTATGCCAATGGTAACGCCTGTACTGCCATCCAGCGAAGGTATAACCCGGCTTGCCATGCCTTGTACGGTTATAACGGGTAGTACGGTTTCTGTTTTGATCTTAATATCAACAGGTATGGGCGACCAGTCAGACCATTCCGTACCGTCTTTAATGCGGCAGGAATACTTGCCAATAGAGGTAACCGTAATCTGGTTGCCGGTAGCGCCTGAAATAGGTACATCGTCCTTTCTCCACTCATAAGCGGTAAAACCAGGCGTAACGCCCACGGTTACATTAATGCTGGTGCCGGGGCAAAATTCAGTTCTGCCCCCCAAAGCCCAGGGGTTCGATTTATAAACCCTGTTAAGGAAGGGATAAAAGTCCGGTTCCCGCCAGGAAGGGTACCATACGCTATGGCCCATATCCGGGTACACGGTAAGTTTATGATTACCGCCGGCATTAAGTATGTTATTGCGAAGATTTTGCGTTGTAGCAAGCGTGGGCGCTTTATCTATTTCTCCCTGGAATTGCCATATAGGCGTAAACTTATACTGCTGTAAATTAGTGGTGTAAGAAGGGTCTGCATCGCTGATGGGAAGTGCTGCGGCAACCGTCTTTACATTGTTGATGAGAAAACTCCACGTAGCTGCGCCACCCGCCGAAAGACCGTTTGCTATTACCCTCCACCTGTCTGCCTTTACCTGTGGAACAAGGTAGTTAAGGATAAACTCGCTCATATAAGTCAGTTGAGAGCCCCAACCATCATTTTGGTTTTGAGGGTAGAGCAGAAACCCATCAAATTTTCCCGCATCTACGGCATTCATGTGGTTTTGGCCTCCATGGTACAATTGGTACTCATTATCGTAAATAGTCCCTTTTTCTCCACGGCCATGAAAGAAAATGTAAACAGGATATTTCTTGCCGTCATTCACATTGTGCTGGTAAGATTTTGGAAACCTAAGCCTGAAAGCAACGCCTTTGTAGAAGTAACACTTAAATGAAGAAGTATTCCAGCTAAGCCGGTTTGTTTTTACCCATTTTTTCAACGTGCCAAAAGCTGGTACAGAAGGTGGGCTGGCCGGGTTATAAACTTCTATAGGGTCGTTTGGGTCTAATACCCCTGTTTGTGCCTTTGCAGGCTTAATGAGAGCGCATACAATAAGCAACAGGAAAAACGCAGGTTTAGTAAAAATTTTCATGTTCAAGTGTTAATAGGTTATCACAAGCCGCGGATTATACCAGCAGCAGAAAAGGCATTTGTGGACGAACAATGGATTTTAATGCAACATTGTTAAAGCGGTAGAGCTACAATACTACACAGCAGTGTTTGTTCAATAACATGGGTTCTGAATCTGAAGGACTGATATGCCGGGTGACGGCTTACCTAGGAAAGTTGGATAGATGCGTATAAAATGTACTTACAAAATAAAGCTTTTTCATGCTATATGCAAGTGTTACTGGCAAATGTTGTCCTTAAATTCCACTGAAATAGCTATTAAATTTTTAGTTTTTTATGCTAAAACAAACCATGTGAACAATTGCCGCTTTTATCAATGCTTCACCATTTTTTCCCATTGTTTAACCTTGTATTTTTAAAATGACTGATTATGCGCAGAATTACCTGCAGTGTTGGTTTTGCATTGTTATTTTGATGGATTGTTTAACCAGGCAGCATGTTGCAACAACATGTACTTGTTACAGGTAGTGTAACCCTAAGCAAGACTGTTACATTCCTGGCTATTGGTATTTTTCAACGAAAGGATTGAAGAAGAATAAAGCAGTTGCGAGGGAGTGATAAACTGCCTGTATCCATAAAAGAATACATCAAAAAGAAAGCCGGAATTTTAACAATACAAAAAAAAGAAGCCATGCAACGCATGGCTTCTTTTTTATTCAGCAAAAAATGAACCTATTCTTCTTGCTTCCTGGGCTTGTATAATTCTTTAAATTCAGGGTGCGCATCGCCCCTGTGGCAAGTGATACAGCCTACAACCCGTATGGTATCAGGTTTGTTGGAACCGCTAAAATTAAAGTAGTCTTTATTAATCCCCATTGTCATTTTTATCATGTGGCGGGTAATATCTTTTTCATGCTTTTCATCGCTGGCAAAATCCAGTTTCTGTGGATTTTCTTTCTGGGGTGCATGGCAAAAATTACACTTAACGCCCAATGCATCACTATATTCTTCCATTAATATTTTAAGGCTGTCGTGTGTAATATCCGCTGGCAAAACTTTCAGGTTTTTATAACCATGCCCTTGCTTGTGGGGGTAATTGAATGCCACGCCGGTTACAATAATGGCTGCTACGGCCAGTAATACAAGCAGTTTTCTCTTGTGGTGGAGAATCATAAGGATGTTTTAAAGATGTTAGTGTAAAGTGTTACATGGTAAATATAAAAAAAGAGCCTTATACTAAGGCTCTTGCTGTAAAAAAAGTTTTAATGACGTTTAATTATTGGCTGCTTCTTCTTTAAAGCTGTTGTATTTTGCTTTGCTGGCTTCAATCAGTTTTAGCACTTTGGCTCGTACATCTTCTTTAAGGCCATCTACTTCATTTTCAAAAACTGATTTTAGCTCGTCCAGGTCTTCAGTAGCCTGGCCACGCAGGCGGCGTATTTTTTTCTTTAACTGGTCTGCTGAGCTGGCTATTTTCTGGCGTGTTTCCGCACCAGACGCCGGAGCAAGCAATAAACCCACAACAGCGCCTGCTACTAATCCTGATATGGTTCCTATTAATACCTGTTTTGCACTCATGGCATTTTATTTTAAAGGTTATACAATAATGTTTTTATGAATTGTTCAATAACCTTGCCAGATAAAAAGCTGGCAGGATTTACATTATTGGCCTTAGTATAAACGGCAGTTAAGCAATAGGAGATTTGAAAGTAAGCATTTTGCCCGTAAAAAAGGCATGATTTTATAAAGTACCCACTTTATTCATTTGCCGTGCTTAATTGTCAGCAAAGGCTTTTTTAATACCAGCGACAGTTTTTTATGGCGGCTTTAGTTGCGTCGCAATCCTTTCATCGTTCGGTTCAGTGGGCAGCTTTTCAGACCCAGGTAGGTCGGTGCGTGAAGACACGCACCGGGGAAGATCGGGGAATATCGAACAAGGAACAAGGAATGAAGAATGCCGAACGAAATCCCCCCCACTCACCATTCACGAAAAAAATATCAAGCAAGAAACAAGGAATGAAGAATGCCGAACAAAATTCACGATTCACCACTCACCATTCACGAATTATCCCACATCTGCCGGATAAATTACTCCTGCCTTTTTACGCACGGCATCAAGCAGCTCCATCAGGTCAAGCGTATCTTTAAAAGAAACCACAGGGCTTTCAGTTAAACCTTTTAACAGGCAGTCGTTTACATGCCTTGCTTCGTATTGATAGCCAAAGCCTGGTTCTTTATCTACATTAATTATTTGCCTGCTGTCAACCCTGTCCGGATAATATTCTATAGTAGTGCCCGGTTCATAGAAACGGGTGGCAAGCCTTATACGGCCGGCAGTGCCACATATATCCGCTTCGGTAGCCAGGTTGGACGCAAAAGAAGAGAACAACTGTGCCACGGCGCCGCTATTATATTTAAAAAGAACAGCGCATTGTTCATCCACGCCCGTTGGCGCAGGCGTCATTGTTGCTTCAATGGCGTCTGGTTTGCCCAGCACGCTCATGGCAATAAAAATATTGTAAATGCCAATGTCCATAATAGTTCCACCACCAAGTGCAGGATCGAACATACGGGCCGGGGTGGGCACAGGGGGAACAAAACCAAAATTTACCAATACGCTCTTTATTTCCCCCAGTTTTCCCTCTTTCAGCATTTGTTGAACCTTCTGGTAGTGCGGCAAAAACTTTGTCCACAAAGCTTCCATCAAAAAAGTGTTTTTCTCTTTTGCCAACGCTATCATTTCCCTTGTTTGCCGGGTATTCATGGCAAATGGTTTTTCGCATAAAACTGCTTTGCCATGCCGCAGGCAAAGCATAGTGTTTTCGTAATGCAGGTTATGCGGTGTGGCTATGTATATAACATCTACTTCGCTGTTTTGTGCCAGCGCTTCATAGCTGTCATGCAGAAAATCAACCGGAAATTCTTTGGCAAATTCTTTTGCGCTTTCCATGCTTCTTGAACCCGCCGCTACCAGCTTTACATTGGTTACATACTGTAAGTCTGACGCGAATTTTTTTGCTATGCGGCCTGTGCCTAATATGCCCCACCGTATAATTTGTGACATAGGTTATGTTGATTAAATGAATGATATAAAAAATTGTCTGTAAGGGTCTGAAAAGTTGCCCAATGAACCGAACGATGAAAGGATTGCGACGCAACAGGCGATGCCATGAAATGCCACAGCCGGTATCATAATGCTGTTCAATTGTTCGATGTTCAATTGTTCAATGTTTAAAGCTGGCAGGTTACTACATCAATTGTTGGGGAAAAACAAAGCCTTTAATTCATTGGCATCATCGGGCTTCATTTTACCACCCAGTATAAGCCTTACCTGGCGCCTGCGCAGGGCGCCTTCGTACATTCTTTGTTCTTCTTCTGTTTCGGCTATAATAGGTGGTACAATTTTAGGCTTGTTGTTACTGTCCAGCGCCACGAAGGTAAAATATGCTTCATTGCTTTCATAAGAGTATTGGTGCAGCGAATCTTCGCCCCATACCTTGATGTGAATTTCCATAGATGTGTTAAAGGCACGGGTAACTTTAGCTTCAATATGCACTACGTTGCCCAGCTTTATAGGGTTCTTAAAACTAAGGTTGTCAACGCTGGCCGTCATGCTGGGCGAGTTGCAATGTTTACCCGATGCCATAGCAGCCGCTATGTCCATCCAGTACATTAGCCTGCCGCCCATAAGGTTACCAAATACATTGGTGTCGTTGGGCAGCACCAGTTCGTTCATTACTGTAAAACTTTCCGAAGCTTTTTTGCCTTCCATCTTTAAAATTTAGAACGCAAAGATAGGGGAAGCGGTATGCCGCATAAGGCAAAGGCCCGGTTAGTGATGATTTAATGTTTCAAGAAAATTTTCAGCAATTTCCATATAGGTTTCGCGTTTGGCTGCCGTCATACGGTCAAGCGTTTTAAGTAAAACGGCCAGGCGGGGGTTGGTTTCAAAAAAGCTTCTGTGCACCATCATAAAACGCCAGAACAAAGCATCCCATACCTGGCACCAGGGGCCTTTCTTAAAATCACTCATTTTAAGAATGTAATTGCTGCCGCTTATGTAAGGTTTGGTTACCATAAGCCCGCCATCGGCAAACAAGGCCATGCCATACACATTGGGCACCATCACCCAGTCGTAAGAGTCAATGTACATTTCCATAAACCAGCGGTACACTTCATCCGGGTTAAACTCGCACAATAACATAAAATTGCCCATAATCATCAGGCGCTCTATATGGTGGCTGTAGCCTGTTTCCAGGGCTTTTGCAATAACATGGTCAACTGGGGCAATGCCTGTTTGGCCGGTCCACAGGCTATGCGGTATTGCCCTGTTGAAATGCCAGTAGTTTTTAGTGCGTTGTTTGCGGCCTTCCCGTTCGTAAACGGCCCGCACAAATTCCCGCCAGCCAACCAGTTGCCTTATAAAACCTTCCAGCGAGTTAAGCGGAACTTTATGCAGATGCGCAGCCTGTAATGTTTTTTCCAGCACCTGTTGCGGTACCAGCAGCCCCGTATTAAGCAGTGGAGAAAGCAGGCTGTGGTACAGTAAATGTTGGCCGCCAACAATGGCATCCTGGTATTTGCCAAATTTGGCAAGCCTGTTTTCAAGAAAGTCATCCAGCCATTTTTCAGCCTGCTCAAAAGTACAGGGATAGCCGCCGTTGCCCCTGGCGAAAGGAGGGCCGGCATTGCCGTAGTTTTTGCTGAAGTTGGCATTTACATAGTCACGGGCTTCTGTAACAAACTCATTTTCCATGGGTTTGTAATAGGTTGGCAGCACTTCATGTTTAGGAAACCGCGACCTGTTTTCACTGTCATAAGTCCATTTGCCGCCTTCCGGCTGTTTGCCGGCGCTCAACAGAAGGTTTTTTTGTTTGCGCTGCCAGGTGTAAAAATCTGTTTGAAAGTAGCTTTTGCGGTTATCAAAATAATCGTTCAGCTCATTCATGCCATTAAGAAAGCCAGGTGTTTGATACACATGAACAGTAATACCCAGTTTTTTGCACTGCTTGTGCAGGCGGCTGTGCAGCCAATCGTCGCATACCTCCGCAATGTGTATAACTGTAACACCTTTTTTGGAAAGAGACGTGATGAATTTTTGTATGTGGCTGCGTTGGTCTGCAGCGTTAATGTATTCTACATTATACCCTTTTTGCTGCAGCCATTGCGCATAAAACCGCATAGAGGAACGGTGCAATACCAGCTTTTGTTTATGAAAATGGTATTGATTAAAAAACAACCATTCTTCCAGCAGAATAACATGGTATTTTTTATCGAGGGCGGGATGCTGCCTGAATAGCTGGTGAGGAAATACAAGGCTAACCTGCATGCTTATTGTTTGCGGTAAGAACAAGGCAACCGGGCAAATGTTCGTGAAGCCTTTGAAATGCTACTGGTTTGCCATAGCCACAAGTTTGGTGGTGCATTACCGGGTTGCGAACGCAGTTCTGCCTGATTCATTAGTACGCCCATTAAAATTTTATGTGTCTCAACATCATGCACCGTTTTATGATTAAGAAAAGTTACATGACAGAAAATAATATATTTAAGATAACGGCAGGATATCAATAAATTTATCGGCAAACTTTAAGCAGCGTATATTTTATATAACCAAAGAGCAGGCAGGAGCGATATATGACAGAAAAAGGGCGATTATACCAGGCAGCCAACAACAAAAACTGGAAGAAATGGGGGCCATATATTTCTGAACGCCAATGGGGAACGGTGAGGGAAGATTACAGCCCCGGGGGTAACGCATGGAGCTATGTTAATCACGACCTTGCACGAAGCTACGCCTACCGGTGGGGAGAAGAAGCTATTGGCGGATTTTGTGATATTGACCAGGTACTGTGCCTGGCGCCGGTTTTCTGGAATGAGAAAGATCCTATTTTAAAAGAAAGGCTTTTTGGCCTTACCAACGACGAGGGCAACCACGGCGAAGATGTGAAAGAACTGTATTTTCACCTTGATTCTTCCCCCACACACTCTTACTGCAAATTTCTGTACAAATACCCGCAAAATGCTTTTCCTTACCTGCAACTGCTGCAGCAAAATAGAAAAGACCGGTTAAGCCCGGAGTACGAATTGCTGGATACAGACCTGTTTAAAGATAACCGCTACTTTGATTGTTATATTGAATACGCCAAGGGCGATATTAACGACATACTGATGCGGGTAACTGTGTATAACCGTGGCCCGGAAGATGCGGTAATACATGTTTTGCCGCACCTTTGGTTCCGCAATTTCTGGAAGCATAACTCCCGTTTCAGTAAACCGCAGATAGTATCTGTTTCTACCAATTGCCTGCAGGCAACATCAAGCCGCAATGGCAACTTCTTTTTCTATCACCATGGCGGCGAGCAGTTGTTTTGCGACAACGAAACCAACAACCGGCGCATGTATAACAGGGCCAACGATTATGCTTTTGTAAAAGACGGCATTAACAATTACGTAGTAAACAAAGAGAATACAGTTAACCCGGCCAAAGAAGGCACCAAAGCCGCTATATGGTTAAAAGAAAAAATACCAGCCGGGGGGCACAAAACTTTTACCGTAAGGTTAAGCAAAACTTATCTTGACGACCCGTGGGATAACTTTGATGCGATATTCACCAAAAGGCTGGCTGAAACCAACGAGTATTACAGCGATATCAGCCCGGCCCGTTTAAATGAAAAGCAACGTGCCTTGTTAAGAAGCTCATTAAGCGGCCTGTTGTGGACAAAGCAGTTTTACTACCTGGATGTTTTTAAGTGGCTTTTTGGAGAGCCGCAGGATACCCCGCCCTTCCGCCATTATAAAAGAAATTTCGACTGGCAGCACCTTACCTCCCGCAACATTATTTCCATGCCCGATAAGTGGGAATACCCCTGGTTTGCCGCCTGGGATCTCGCTTTTCATGCCGCTACTTTTGTGCATGTAGACGCCCACTTTGCCAAGCAGCAGCTATCATTGATACTGCGGGAATATTACATGCACCCTAACGGCCAGATACCCGCTTACGAGTGGAACTTCAGCGATGTTAACCCACCCGTACATGCCTGGGGTGTTTGGTACGTGTTTGAAGCCGATAAAAAGAAAACCGGTGTTGCCGATCTCGACTTTTTGGAAAGGGCTTTTCAAAAACTGCTGATGAACTTTACCTGGTGGGTAAACCAGAAAGACGCCAACGGCACCGATATTTTTGAAGGGGGCTTCCTAGGCCTGGATAACATCGGTGTGTTTGACAGGAACCACATGCCGCCCGGTATTAAAAAACTGCAACAGGCCGATGCCACCAGTTGGATGGCCATGTACGCCATAAATATGCTGCGCATATCGCTGGAGCTGGCACAACATAACCAGGCTTATGAGGAATCGGCCGCCAAATTTTTCCGGCACTTTTTAAACATAGGCTGGGCCATGCACCACATAGGTAAAAAAGATATCTCCCTGTGGGACGACCAGGATGCTTTTTACTACGATGCTATTCAGTTTGAAAACGGCGCCAGCCAGCGGTTACGCATACGTTCCCTGGTAGGTATTATTCCGTTGCTGGCGGTGGAAATTATGCATAGCAATGTGTTTGCGAACCTGCGGGAGTTTAACACCAGGCTGGAAGTGATAAGGCTTACACGGCCGGATTTAACCCGCATTATTTCGGATATTGACAAGAAGAACAAAGACGGTAACTACCTGTTTGCCATTATGGTGGGCGACAGGCTGGAGCACCTGTTGAAAAGGCTGCTGGATGAGGCGGAGTTTTTATCAGACTACGGCATACGTTCTCTCTCCAGGTGTTATAAGGATAGCCCTTACGTGTTTGGCTACCAGGGGCATGAGTACGTGATAAAATACGAGCCCGGCGATAGTTCCAGCTCCATGTTCGGCGGTAATTCTAACTGGCGCGGCCCCATTTGGCTGCCGCTGAATTATCTTATCATTAATGCCTTGCGTAAATATTATGTGTATTATGGAGATGCTTACACATTCGAGTTTCCTGCGGGCTCCGGCAACAAGCTTACTTTAAAACAAATTGCCAACCAGCTCACCAAAAGAATACTGAAAATTTTTGAGCGTAACAGCAATGGCCAATACCAGTACCATGCCAGCCACCACACCCAGTGGACGGAAGATCACTTTAAAGAACATCACTTGTTTTACGAGTTCTTTCACGGCGATAACGGCCAGGGCCTGGGTGCTTCCCATCAAACGGGGTGGACGGCTTTAATTGCCAACCTGTTAATAGAAATGGACGAAAGTTAACCTGCATAGCCTGTTATAAAACCCAGGCATTGTTATGCTTTGAGATAATTTTTTCAGGGGGTGCCCCCAAGCTACGCAAGGGGTCGGGCTTTCCGCTATTACTCCGGCACAACTCCCCGGCTGCGATGGCCTCACCGGGGTAACCGCTTCAATCCCTCACCCGGGAGACAGTTACCGGTTACAAGTTGCCGGTTACCGGTCTGATGAGGTGTAAAAAGCTGATAATTTGTTAGCTGCGGAAGTGCAGAAGCACCTACCCGCCGCTGACATTAAACTTTAAACAAAAGAACGTTGGAATGTTGCCGATTACAAGTGACAGGTTACCGGTCTGTTGAAGTGTAAAAAGCTGATAATTTGTGAGCTGCGGAATCGCAGAAGCACCTACCCGCTGCTGACATTAAACTTTAGACAAATGAACGTTGAAATGTTGCCGGTTACAGGTTACTGGTGAAAAGAGTTGATGAAGTGATTTTGCCTGGTACTGTATTCAAACTAACGGCCCGCACGGTTTTGCGATGCCTTCATTACAATCTCTCTGACGGTATCATCCAGGTGTTGCGAGGCTTCTTTCAGCAAAGCAAAATACACCTTGTTGTCTTCACTCAAGTCGCCCTCATCTATCAGGCTTAACAGCGATTGTATATTGGTAAGCGGAGACCTGATGATATGCGATTGCAAAAAGGCTATTTCTTTCAGTTCTGTATTCTGTTGTTCAAGAAGCTCCCTGTGCTGTTTGTTTTCTGTAATGTCAATAGCGTTAACCAAGGCCGCGTATGGTACTCCGGCAGAATTAATAACGGGCTGTACACTTATCCTAAACCATAGCCTTTTTCCATTCCTCATTATGGCCCTTTCCTCCTCAACACCTTTATTGCTGTCAATAACCTGCCGTATAGTGGTTGTCAAAAAAGTATTGGTTTGCTCTTTTGTTGCAGGATGTTGTTTTGCATGCCAGTCCTCAAACTCCAGGGCTATTTTATTACGGTATAAAAAGTTGCCATCCCTGTCTGCAAGTGTAATGATGGAGGCGGAGCTTTCCGCCAGGCTCCTGTAACGTTCTTCACTTTCCCGCAGGGCAATCTCTACATTTTTCTTAGCGCTTATATCCCTGCAGGTAGCCACAACATTTATTACCCGCCCGCTGTCGTCCCGTATCACCTTCCTGTTGGTTTCAAAGTAAGCCCAGTAGCCGTTTTTGTGCCAGATGCGGTATTCAGCCGTAAAAGATTTACCGCAGGGAAATAACTCAGGAACAAAATGCTGCCTTATTGCCGCATCATCATCCGGGTGTATCAGTGCGGAGGGATCCAGCCCGATAAGGCTTTCGGGATCATAACCCAGCAAAGATTTTACTGATGGGGAAATATATTCAAGCCTTCCATCGGGGTAATACAGCGTTACCAGGTCGTTGATGTTGTTGGTAAGCAGGGAGAGGCGCTTTTCATGTGCCTGCAGCGACAGTAGCGTATGCATTTTATCAGTAATGTCGCGGGCTATGATGATAAATCCGCCGGGATCGTTGTGTGAGGGCGGAACAGATGATATGTTGCAGTTAAACCATTTAGTACCACCTTCAAAAGGCAAACTGTAATCAAGAGATTGGGTTTTACCTGTGGCGTTAACCATGTTAAAGGCATTATCCAATGCAGATAATGTAGCCGGTGGGAAAGGTATTTCATTAAAGCCCTTGCCGATGAATAATTCCGGGGGTAAGAGTAAGTCTGATGATTGGGACTGGAAGCAATGTATAAAAATCTTCCTGTTATCTAATACAAAAACCAAATCGTGCATGGATGCAAGAAGGGTTTCGAGCTGTGTGGAAGTAAAGCCACTAACAGAAGGGTTTATTTCAGCGGAATTGGTCATAGATCAGCAATTGCAGGGCAGTTGGCCCGGTACAAAATATCGGCGTTTCAATTAAGGTAATTAAAATATCCCTTATTTCAAAAAAAGAGAATCCTGAAACGCTTTCTTTAAATGTACCAAATGCCGCAAGGGAGTGACCTTTTTTAAGCACGCTGGTAAGCCAGGCCGCTCAATAATTTGGAGAGCACAGTTCTTCGGGGGGCACGAGATGCCGGGGTGTTTTGCCGCCCGGCTTTTAAAAGGGCAGGAAAGCAATGCAGGCTAAAAGCGCTTATGTTGATGAGTGCCATCAGCGTACCAAAAAGGTGAAGGCCGAGGAACAAGGCTATGCCCAGGTGCATGGAAACAATGCCCGCCAGCCAGAACTTTTTTGTTTTGGCATGGTAGATGCCAATGGGGTAAAAAGTTTCCAGCAGCAGGGTGCCCCAGCACAAAATTTTCGGAACAAAAGGGTACCTGGCCATCCAGTCTATGTTAATGTTATGAAACTGGTCCTGCTGCATGGCCATCCAGATGGCTTCACCGCTCCACCACTGCGCTCCCATGGCTTTTTCTATGCCGCATGCCAGGTACATGATGCAAAGGTGCAGTTGTATAACCCTAACGCTTAGTGTTATAAGATAGGCCGGGATGCGGGGCGATTTTTTGCGGCTGTCCAGCGAAAGTGATGAACCTACGGGCAGCACCACACAGTAAAACAGGGAAATGTGTGCGAATGTTTCCACGCCATAAGCGGTAAGGTTGCCGGTGGTATTAATTACCATGTGCATAAGCCAGGCAACTATGGCCATAGGCCTTGTTTTGTACCCGAGTAAAAGGCTGGCCAGCGATATGGCATAAGCTATCGTAACCACATAAACTGCTGTAATATCATCAATGGTAAGTGCGGTGGCAATATTGGCAATGGATGGGGCTGCATTGGTAGAAAGCATATCACTGATATTCCAGGGTACAAGGCCTTTGGGGCCATAGAGCCACATCCAGTCTGGCAGTAAAACCACAAGCTGTACAATGGCAAAGCTGCTAACCAGTATTCTGAATATACCCAGCGTTTGCTTTGGCACGGGCTGAAAAAAATAGCTGTTGATATTGCTGATGATGTTTTTCATATCACATTATTTTATAAGTGGGTTTTTAATGGTTTCCCTTTTGAAAATCGTTATGAAACCAGTATTGCCACTGTACACGTTTGCCGTTGTTATAGTCTTGTATGGAAGGAATTTTTTGCACCACCATCGCCACTCTTATCTGGCTGGCGGAGGGCTGAATGTTTAATACAGTTTGGGCCAGGCTGGCGGATAAAACAGAACGGGCTTCCGGTAAGGTTAGGTAACCGTAGATGTTGTTGAGGCGGTTGGTAAAGTCTGCACACCTGCCTGTAATGTCAATAATTTTTTCTGTGCCAAGGGTATCTTTTACGGTGTACACCACATAAGGCTGGTCGTAAACGCCCGGTGCAAAAAAGCTGAAGATATTATTGCTGCCGGTGTATTTTCCAACATTGCTGATGGCGCTGAAAACCTTTGTATTCATCTTGTTCCACTCTGCAAAATGCCCGGCAAAAAGCATCACCATTACCAGGTGCAGCGCGGCCAGTGCATAGTATATTTTGTGTTTTAACGGCATGACTTTTTGTTTTAAAAGAGGCATCCGCGGTACGGCGCGGACACCTCTGTTGGTTTGTATTGCTTAAGAACGGTTGCAGCAGTTGGGTACGGACTAAAGAAACATGGCGCCGGCAGAAGCAGCAAGAGGCTGCACTTTGGGTGAGGGATTGAAGCGGATACCCCGGTGAGGCCTTGTGCCTGGGCTTTGTGCCGGAGTATGAGCGGAAAGCCCGACCCCTTGCGATAGCTTGGGGGCACCCCCGAAATTTCTTATCAGTACATTATGGCTATGTTCTTGTTTTCGGCTAATGTCGTTACATTAAGGCCACCATAAGCCGCGGGATTTATTTTGGCCAGCCTTTCCTTAATTACGGACAAGATGATCGGATCATAACAACCTTTAAGAGTAGGTTTAAAAATGTCTTTCCAGTTTTTACGGTAGGGTTTAAACACTATGTCGTTAATGTTGGCATAGCCATAAAAGCTTCTGCCGAATTCCCTGTTTAAGGTGCCTGGTTCGTTAAGGATAAGAAATTTAGCGCCGCCCAAATCTTTAAGTAAACCATCCATTACATCTGTTTTAAGGTTGGCATACTGGCCAAGCACTTTATCTGTTGCCAGGAAACCACCACCGTTCACAAAAGCCACTTCACGCAGGCCGGAGAACTGGGCGGGGTCTGCCTTTGCCAGCAGTTCCCTGACTTTTTGAAGCCTTAGCGGGTCAAAGATCATGTCCGGGCAAGTGGGCAGTATAAAGTTGGGCCTTTTCCAGATGGGTACATATTTCTGTATGTTCCTTAATTCCGAAGGAAGTTTTACCGCATCGGGGCTAACGAAAGCCAGGTAGCTGGCGCTGCCATAGGCGGTGCGTGTAATGCCATAAGAAGAGTAGGTTTTGGAAAAACTGAGTGAGTAATTGCTTGTGGCAAGGTCTTTTACAATTTCATCAATACGGTCTAAAGTGGCGGCCGCGGTAACGCCGTTAGCTTCTGGTGTTCTGATAGCGGCAGATTCGCTGTAATAAGTAAAATCCTGTTCTTTTTTGCAACTGGCAAAGCAAAGCATAAAAATGCCTGAAGCGGTTAGCATGGAAAAAAATGTCCTTTTCATACAAATGTTTTTGAAGGAATGATTGATAAATAAGCATAGGCAGTCTTTGGGTTAAAACAGTAGTAAAGCGATACTGAAAGAAGCAGCCATGGCATTAAGACCCGGCGCCGGCTGGTACCATTCCGGTTTAGGGTGTTCATAAGGTTGCCTTGTATATTGCTGAACCAAAACTCCTTGTTAGAAAGCCTTTATGCTGTTGTGGAATTAACAATACGAATCTACTATGTGCGCATGCCCGTTTAGAAAAGCAGTACACGAAGGGAGCAAAATAATACACGAACGAAAAAGGGAGCATGGTAAGCGGGGTGCAGGAGAGAACTGCATGCAGTTGAATAAACAGTAAGTGCCTTTGCCAAATAAGTTTAAAAAGTTCCGGTTTTAATTTTTATCTTATGGCATTATAATTTTCGTACACTGCAATCGGCCGGTTTAAGCATGGGTTATTTGTATAAGCTATGCAAGCTTGCAGGCCGATGCCACTTAAAGAGGGCTTATCATGGCGCCGATAAACTGTATTATTGTAGATGACAATGAGATTGACAGGTTGATTGTTGAGGAATACCTGCAAGACTACCCGGAATTTAAACTGACCGGCAGTTTTTGCAACCCGCTGGAAAGTGTGGCCGCCATGCAACAGCAAAACATAGCCGTTGTATTTATGGATATTGATATGCCGGTAATGAACGGCATAGACTTTTTTAAAACCGTTAACAACCCGCCTCTCTGCATTTTTATTACCAGCCACCCGGATTACGCTACAGACGCTTTTGAGGTACATGCGCTTGATTACCTGGTGAAGCCTTTAGATAAGCAACGCTTTGACCGGTCTGTTAACAGGCTGAAAGAATTACTGCAGATAAAAGCGAAAGCGCTGCATTACGATTTGCAGTTTGAAAGGGATACGCTTACCATAAAAGAAGGTACCGCAATTACCCGCATTAACATGCAGGACATAATTTACCTGGAAGCCATTACCAACTATACCAGGATTGTTACCCCTTCAAAAAAGCATATAACCCTTTCCAACCTTAAAAACCTGATGGATCAGTTGCCGGATAAAAAGTTCATCCGCATCCACAGAAGCTATGCTGTGGCGGTTGACAAAATTGAACGTATTGAAAATAAAGAACTGTTTGCCGGCTTGGTGGCATTGCCTATTGGCAAAACCTACCGTAGCAGTATAAGCAGTTTTATGATAAGGAAACCGTTGCAGTTTAATTGAATATTTAACCCACACTTTTTAAATGAAAATCATCATCATGAAACCATTCATAACCAGTATTGCAGTGGCACTTTTGTTTGTGGTTCTCTATTCCTGCGCAGGCAGCAGTAAAAGTTCCGGCAGAACAGTTACGGCCTTTGGCCCGGGCTCATCGCCTGATACCATCAGTGTACCGGCAACAGGCAGTGCACGGTATATTGTTATTAAAAAAATCGGTGGTCCCGGATCATCTCCCGATACCATTTCTGTAAAAGCAAATGAGCGTGTTGTTATCTACCAAACAAAAGAAAAGCCAAAAGACCCAAAGAAGAAGGATGAGTAGCCGTATTCTTTTTTGCGGAACAAAGCTGTATGCATAATTTGTAAGCAGTTAATACTGTCAGCATGTTCCTCAAAGCTTTTTGCAGGGTAGGTGTATTATTGGCCATGTTTTGTTGCATGGCGGGGAATGCATTGCCGCAGAAAAAGTTATCTGATTATATATATGATTCTGCAAAACAGTTATTGGCTTCCAGTGCGTATGATTCAGCAATTGTATTATTTGCGAGGTCTGGCGTTGCGGCGCAAAAAGAGCATAATGCATTAAATACGGGTAACTCTTTTATAGGCATAGGCATAGCTAACGACAGGAGCGGTAATTATGAAGTAGCCTTGCAAAATTATTTTACCGCTTTAAAATGGTACGAGAGCATTAATAACAAGAATAAAATGGCCGGTACCCTTAAAAACATCGGCAACATATACCGCGTATTAAGAACATACGATAAATCTCAAAGTTTTTTACAACAGGCGCTCAGCCTGTTTAACTCCATCAAGGATTCCACCGGCGCATCCAACGTGCTGAATGATATGGGCCTTCTTAATATGGCCACCGGCAGCAATCACAAAGCAATCGCAAACTTTAAAGTAATTCTTCAGCAGTATGGCAAGTATGTAAAAGATGAAGTAAGGCCCTTTGTATTAAACAACCTGGGTTACACGCAGGTAAAAGTGGGGGATTATGAAGGCGCTGCCATAAGTTACAGGGATGCGATGAAATTGTTCCGGCAAAGAAATGACCAGTATGGCGTGGGCCTGGTGTATGGTGGCATTGCGGATATGTACGTGTTGCAGCGTATGCATGCCCAGGCTGTTGATAATGCTAACCGCAGCCTGGCCATAGCGGAGCAGATAAAATCCAAAGAGCTGCAGTCTATGGCTTATAAAAGCCTGGCCGATGCTTACGGTTCAATGGCGGATTATGAAAAAGCCAACCAATACCTGCAATTGCACGCCAACCTTAAAGACACGCTGTTTAAAGAAGAAAGCGCCAGGAAGTATGCCGAAATGGAAAGCAAGTACCAAAACGAAAAAAAGCAGAAAGAAATATCCCTTTTACAAAAAGAAAACATCATTAAAAACAGCCAGCTTACCAACCAAAAGCTTACCCGTAATTTTTTGCTGCTGGGCCTGTTGCTGATTGTTATTATTGCCGCCTCTCTTTACCGCGGCTACCGGTTTAAACAGCGGGCCAACAAAGAACTTAACGAACTTAATAACCAGCTTGATAAGGCCAACCAGTCTAAAACAAAACTGCTCGGCATCATCAGCCACGATTTACGTACACCCGTAAGCAGCCTGGTAACTTTGTTAAACCTGCAACGCAGTAACCCGCAACGTTTTACCAAAGAAGAAAAGGAAAAATACGACAACCAGATTGCTGAATCAGCCAATAATACCCTGGAAGCCATGGAGGATATACTCATTTGGTCAAAAAGCCAGATGGAGAGTTTTGTGCCTTTTAACGAAACAATTTACCTGTATGATTTTTTTGATTCTGTTATTCATATCCACAGTACTGCCGCCGCTGCAAAAAACATCAGTTTGTTAAACAATTGTCCTGGCGACCTGTCACTTACAACCGACCCTAATTTTTTAAAAATTATTCTTCGTAACCTGGTCAGTAATGCCGTAAAGTTTACACCTCAAAACGGTACAATACAGCTATCGGCATTAAAACAAAATAACACTGTGCATGTTTATGTAAAAGACAATGGCCCCGGTATTGACGAAAAACACCTGGCAACTATTTTTGAATGGAACAGCATACGCAGTGATACTTCAGGGCTGGGCCTGCGGCTTGCCAAAGAGTTTACTGAAAAACTGGATGGGGTTATAATAGTGCATTCGCAGTTGGGAGAAGGTACCGAGTTTGAACTGAAGTTTGAAGACAGGGGCTCATAGCCACAATACAGGTTACCCTGCTGATGCAGCATATAAGGCGGTTTAAAAGCTGCCAATCCTGCACATCGGTTAAACCAGCCTAAAATCGCGGTAGTTTTTCTCTTCCCGCCACGCCGTTACAGCAATTCCTTTTATCTTTCACGGGCAGATGCTGACTACTCAATAAACACCTTTATGAATAAAGCAATCTTTATAGCTTCAGCCGAGCCCTGGACGGGTAAATCCATAGTGGCGCTTGGCCTTGTTAACATGCTGTTGCGCAAAACCCAAAAGGTTGGTTTTTTTAAACCCGTAATAGCCTTGCAACCCGAGGGGAAAAAAGAAATACATATAGAAACCATACTTAACCATTTTTCACTGCCTATAGAATATGCGGATGCATTCGCATTCAGCAGGCAGGAAGTGCTGCACCGAAACGACCCCGAGAGTACCGCTGAAATGATTAACGCCATCATCAGCAAATACAAAAAGCTGGAAGAGAATTACGATTTTACCGTTATAGAGGGAAGCGACTACCTGGGCGAAGGCATAGCGTTTGAATTTGATACCAATACAGAGATAGCAAAGAACCTCGGGGCGCCTGTGCTTATAGTGGTAACCGGCGAAGGTAAATCCACTGCACAAATCATTAGCTCCGTAACAAGTATACTGCACAATTTTGAAGCAAAGGAAGTGCAGGTGCTGGGCATTGTGGTAAACCGCGTTCAGCAGGAGCAGATAAATGATGTAAAAGAATTGCTGGCCGTGCAGATAACCAGCGGCATCATCGTATCTGTTATTCCATGGGATAAAAACCTGCAAAGCCCAACCATGAAAGAAATTGCTGATAACCTTAACGCTAAGGTTATCCTTGGGGAACAGTTGCTGGGCAACCAGGTAAACAATTTTGTAACAGGCGCCATGATGCTGCCCAACTTTTTGCCTTATATAAAAGAGAACTGCCTTATTGTTACACCCGGCGACCGTGGCGACATCCTCATCGGTGCACTGCTGGCCAATCTTTCGGCCAACTATCCCAAAGTAGCCGGTATAATTCTTACAGCCGGTACCAAACCGGAAGACCCGCTGATAAAACTGATTGAAGGCCTGCAAACAGTTATACCTGTTATTGCTGTTGAGTATGGCACTTTTGAAACCACAACAAGGGTAGGGGCCATTCATTCCCGTATTACCGCGGGCAACACCCAAAAAATAGAGCAGGCTATAGAATTGTTTGATAAGCATGTAGATATCAATACGCTGGATGAACGCATTATAACATTCAGGGCAGAGGGCATAACGCCACACATGTTTCAATACCAGTTGGTAAAGCAGGCAAAGTCTGCCAAAAAACATATTGTATTGCCCGAGGGCAACGACGACCGCATACTGAAAGCGGCAGCAAGGCTTACCGCGCAGCAGGTGGTGCAGCTTACCATACTGGGAGACCCTGCTGAAATAAATGCTTCGGCAAGAAGGCTGGGTATTAACCTGGATGCCGCGTCTGTAAACATCATTAACCCGGTGGCGTCAGCTTATTACGAACCTTATGTACAAACCTTGTATGAACTTAGAAAAAACAAGAATGTAAACCTTGAAATGGCCCGAGACCTTATGACCGACGTTTCTTACTTTGGCACCATGATGGTGTACAAGGGCGATGCAGATGGCATGGTATCGGGCGCTGTGCATACCACGCAGCATACCATCAGGCCGGCCTTGCAGTTTATTAAAACAAAGCCCGGCGTATCGCTGGTGTCGTCGGTGTTTTTTATGTGCCTCCCGGAGCGTGTGGCCGTGTTTGGCGATTGCGCCGTAAACCCAGACCCCACCGCAGAACAGCTTGCGGAAATAGCTATTTCATCTGCGGAAACCAGTGCCCGGTTTGGCATTGAGCCGCGGGTGGCCATGCTGTCGTATTCTTCCGGCTCATCAGGCGAGGGTGCTGATGTAGAAAAAGTGCGTAAAGCCACCTTGCTGGTAAAAGAAAAAAGGCCGGAGCTGAAAGTGGAAGGCCCTATACAATACGACGCCGCTGTTGACCCACTGGTGGGTAACCAGAAACTGCCAGGTTCACCCGTAGCCGGCAGGGCAAGTGTGTTGATTTTTCCAGACCTTAATACCGGCAACAACACATATAAGGCCGTGCAGCGGGAAACGGGCGCCCTGGCCATCGGCCCTATGCTGCAGGGGCTTAACAAACCTGTGAACGACCTTAGCCGTGGCTGTACGGTAGATGATATTTTTAATACTGTTGTTATAACCGCCATACAGTGCCAGGATAATTAAACAGGAACAAAAAGGTGGAATGTTTTATTATGCTTCGCATAATAGATGGCTAAAGGTTAGGTACTTAGCTGCATTGCTGCTATGAGGCGTCCCTTGTGTCACTCACTTGTACTGTAACAATTCTATTCACCAATTGCCGAAGTAATCTGCCCTGGGTAAAACGAAAGGATTTGATCTTTACCTGGTAAGAGGCGAGGCTGGTAATTTAGCACTGTTATACCGGGCTGCATAAAATTGTGCAATAACCCAGAGCTAAAATGTTAATAGCCGCGGATGCGATCCGGGGTTGGTATTTGGATTGCAATACAACCTTGAAGGGGTTGGCCAATGCCATACAAGATTCTATTGCGTTTAAAGTAAAATAGTATAGACGGTCATGAAGATATTAGTCATTAACGCAGGCAGCAGTTCATTAAAGTTCCAGTTGTTCAATACGCCACCGGAAAAACCTTTGTGTACCGGCCTGGCAGAGCGCATTGGAAACAATGATGCCCTGTTGCGTTGCAAAATATATAGCGGTAACAACGAAAAAACAGTTGAAAAGCAGCAAGGGCTGGCCAATCATGGAGATGCCCTGGGCTTAATTATTGAAATACTGACGGATGCGGAAAACCAACTGCTGAAAAACAAAGAAGAGATAACGGTTGTTGGCCACCGGGTGGTACATGGCGGAGAAGATTTTACTACGGCCACCATAATAACCCCGCAGGTAAAAGAAAAGATAAAGCATCTTTTTCCGTTGGCGCCGCTGCACAACCCGGCCAACTATGCTTGTATAGAAGTTGCTGAAGAACATTTTCCGGCTGCAAAACAGGTAGCTGTTTTTGATACTGCTTTTCACCAGGCCATGCCGCCACGGGCCTTTCGCTATGCCCTGCCTTCATCGTACTATACAGAGCATCGCATTAGGGTTTATGGCTTTCATGGCACCAGCCACAAATACGTAACCGGTATAGCAAGGGATATGTTGGGTAACCCCGATGCCAAAATGATAAGCATACACCTGGGTAATGGCTGTAGTATGGCTGCAGTAAAAGGCGATAAGCCGCTGGATACCAGCATGGGTTTTGGTCCGTTGAGCGGCCTTGTTATGGGTACCCGCAGCGGCGATATTGACCCCTCCGTTATCTTTCACCTGCGTAAAGTGCTGAAGATGACCACAGATGAAGTGGACAACCTGCTCAACCGGCAATCCGGCATGCTGGGGCTTTGCGGTTACAGCGATATGCGGGACGTAAATAAGGCTGCCGCATCCGGCGATGCCAGCGCCCTTTTTGCCCTGGAAGCCTATGCATACCGTATTAAAAAGTACATTGGCGCTTATGCCGCTGTACTCAATGGTGTAGATACCATCATCTTTACCGCTGGTGTGGGTGAAAACGACAGCGATACCAGGGCCCGTGTTTGCAGGGATATGGACTGGCTGGGCGTTAGCATTAACGATGCCGCCAATAACCAGCGGGTTGCCGGGCCAAGAGAAATCAGCCCCGCCGGTTCGCCAGTAAAAGTAATGGTGGTGCCCACCAATGAAGAACTTGAAATAGCAAGGGAATGTGCCGTGCGTATCTAGCTAACCCTCGCCGCCGGGTATGTACCCCGGCATCAGTACTTTATTTACTTTTTCTACCAGTTCCTGCAGCTCAAAAGGTTTTAAAATAAAATCAACAGCGCCGGCCGCTATAGCCGGTTCCCTGTGTTCGTTGGTGGCGGTCATTAATATTACCGGTAAATGCTGGGTATGGGCATTCTGTTTTAGCTGGCGGCAAATCTCCTTGCCGTCGCGGCCGGGCAGTTTAATATCCAATAATACCAGGTCGGGCACGGTTGAAGCCGTATTTTCCAGTTCAACCGCGTCGGGGCTGGTAATTACATGGTATCCTTCGCCCTCAAGAATCAGGCGTATAACCTCTGCATTGGCCTCGTTATCATCTGCAACCAGGATTGTTTTAACGGACATTGACTACCTTTTGTAGCGTAAAATTATTAAGCTGATAAGCTGGTGACAAAATTTTATTCTAATGTTTCCGGAGGATTCCTTGTTCTTTGTCCGTTATTTCATTCGCAAGTGGGTCGTAGCGTATGGGTTGTATTCCGGTTCTTCGTTCAAAATTCCTTGTTCCTTGTTCGATATTACATTCGCAAGTGGTGAATCGTGAATCGCAAGTGGGTCGTAGCGGATGGGGGATATTCCGGTTCTTCGTTCAAAATTCCTTGTTCCTTGTCCGTTATTACATTCGCAAGTGGTGAATCGTGAGTCGCAAGTGGGGGAGTAGCGGATGGGGGTTATTCCGGTTCTTCATTCATCCTTCCTTTTTCCTTGTTCGATATTTCATTCGCAAGTGGTGAATCGTGAGTCGCAAGTGGGGGAGTAGCGGATGGACTGTATTCCGGTGCTTCATTCATCATTCCTTGTTCCTTGTTCGATATTTCCCGCCCTCACTGGTGCGTGTCTTCACGCACCAGCCTTATCCGGGTCTGAAAAGCCGCTCAAAGAACTGGACGATGAACGTAGTGCGACGCAACGATGCCTCCCACAAGGAACCGGACCCCTGCCACCAAAAAACAACCCTTTTAAACCGGGCGAAGCTGGTGGATAACTTTTTCATGGGGATAACTCATTAATAAAATCCCAAAGCCAAATCTTCTCTTTTTTTAGAAACATAATATTTTACATTTGCAACCTTTCACAGTTTTAGAATTTTAAATCGTCCGTTACGGCGGAAAAAGGCATTATGGCAAGAATTATTGGCGTTACCAATCAAAAAGGGGGAGTGGGCAAAACTACCACGGCTATTAATGTGGCCGCCAGTTTGGCCGTGCTGGAATACAAAACTTTGCTGGTAGATGCCGACCCGCAGGCCAACAGCACCACCGGTGTTGGTTTTGACCTTCATAACATTACCACCAGCCTGTACGATTGCATGGTTAACAACGCGTCTGCCCAGGAAGTGATACTGAAAAGCGATATACCTAACCTTGACCTGATACCTTCTCATATTGACCTGGTAGGCGCCGAAATTGAGATGATTAACTACCCCAACAGGGAAATGGTGATGAAGGGCATTATGGAGCCGGTAAAAGACCAATACGACTTTATTGTGATTGACTGCTCGCCATCGCTGGGTTTGATAACTGTAAATGCCCTGGTTGCCGCGGATAGTGTAATTGTGCCGGTGCAGTGCGAATTTTTTGCCCTGGAAGGTTTGGGTAAGCTGCTGAACACCATTAAAATTGTACAAAGCCGCCTTAACCCGGCCCTGCAGATTGAAGGTATTTTAATGACCATGTACGATGGCCGCCTGCGCCTGTGTAACCAGGTAGTGAGCGAGGTAAGGAGGCATTTTGACGAACTGGTATTTACCACCATCATACACCGCAATACCCGGCTTAGCGAGGCGCCCAGCGTGGGCAAGCCTGTAATTCTGTACGACTCTGAAAGCAAAGGCTCTATTAACTACCTTAACCTGGCCAAAGAGATTCTGCAGAAGAATAACATGACGAAAATGACCAACGAGCAACGCATACTGGAGTAGTTGCCCAACCAGCTTGCATTTTACATTGTTTTTGAATATTGCGACAAAACATGACAACGCCCAAACAAAATAAAGAGTTATTAGGAAAAGGAATACGTTCCCTTTTACAGAATATTGATGCCGATTTAAAAACCACTACCGGTAACCTTAAAAATACCGTGGTGGAAAAAGCTACCGGCATTACCCGTATAGCGCTGGACGATATACAGGTTAACCCTAAAAACCCAAGGCGTGATTTTGATGAGCAGTCGTTAAAGGAACTGGCTGATTCCATTAAAATACACGACATTATACAGCCCCTTACCATATCCCGCCTGGCCAATGGCAAATACCAGTTAATTGCAGGCGAACGCCGCTACCGGGCAGCTAAAATGGCCGGCCTTAAAGATGTGCCGGCTTATATACGCCAGGCCAACGATGCGGAGCTGCTGGAACTGGCCCTGCTGGAAAACCTGCAGCGTGAGGACCTGAATGCTATTGAAATTGGCCTTAGCTACAAACGCATGATGGACGAGCTTAGCTATACGCAGGAGCAGGTGGCGGAGCGTATGGGAAAAGAGCGCAGTACGGTAACCAATTACATACGCCTGCTTAAATTACCGCCGGATATACAACTGGCAGTGCGCAATGGCAACGTAACCATGGGGCATGCAAGGGCGTTGATTAATATTGACACCGTTGACAAGCAGTTGTATGTTTTTAACGAAATAAAGAACAAAGGCCTTAACGTGAGGCAAACAGAAGAACTGGTGCGCAACCTGTACAAAACAGAAACAGCCGATGTTAAAGTTGCTTCAAAATCTGAGCTGCCACCCGCATACAAACGAATTGAAGATAATTTAGCCTCTCATTTTTCTACTAAAGTAAAACTGGTGCATAACAAAAAAGGTTATGGCAGCATTACCCTGGAATATTATTCGCTGGAAGAGCTGAATAAGTTGCTGGATGTAATGAATGTACAGGCCGGTTAACAAGCAGCGCTTTCATGAAAAAAACAAGCCTTCTTATTTGCCTTGCAGTGGTTATGTGTTTAACGCGGTTGTATGCGCAGGACAGTAAGCAGCAGCTTATCAATTCATCGGCGCTTGATACTGCCAGGCCCGTAGTTTTGCCGGATACGGTTAAGCCGCTGGTGGTAAAAAAAGATTCTGTTACCAAAAGGCAGCACATACCTTCCAAAGCCACTATCCGCTCCGCTATATTTCCCGGGCTGGGCCAGATATACAACCGCCAGTACTGGAAGCTGCCGTTGGTATATGCGGCAGTGGGTATTCCCGCCGGTTTCTTTTTTTACAACAATACCTGGTACAAAAAAACAAGAACCGCCTACGATATTGTTGTTAACGGCCAAACAGAACGTTACGGCGAAATAGACCCTGCATTGATTATAAAATCAACCGGGCAGCCATTGGACGCAGAATCCCTCCAGTTTTACCGCAACGCATACCGGCGTGACAGGGATTACAGTATCCTCTATTTTCTGCTGGCCTGGGGCGTGCAGGTGGTGGATGCCACTGTATCGGGCCACCTGAAAAATTTTGATGTAAGCGAAGACATCAGTATGAACATCCAACCTACCTATAATACGGATACAAGAACGCCTTCTCTTTCTGTTGCATTCAATTTCAAAAAACCAGCGCCCAAAAAAGTTGCCAACTGGTAGGGTGATAGGTGAGGTATAAGCGATAGCCGCTAAAAGTAACAGAGAAAATTTATGTTACCGGCAACTGTGCTGCTATGAGGCTTGCGTTGAGCAATTTGCGTGGCGAAGCAGCAAATTGGAACACCTGTAAGGCTTTTCCCTGAGCGGCTTTTAAGCCCGGGTAGATGGTTGGTTATTGTTTTAAAAATTTCAAAGTAAGGGGCGTTTTGTTATTATCGCCGAGAATTGTTATAAAATAGATACCTGGTGAAAGGGTGCTGATGTCTATAGCTTTATCCGAAGTGCCGGCAGGAATTAGCAGGCTGCCTGATGTAACATTACCGCCTTTTAATGAAGTTATATTTAGTGAAACCTGCCCGGCAACCGCCATGTTAAACCGGATAAATAATTTGTTATGGGCGGGGTTGGGATACAGCAAGGAAGCAAATTTATAACCATTGTCAAGCCGTACAACCTGGCTTAAACTGAACCGGCCATCTTTGTCAACTATTTTCAGGCGATAAGAATTTATCCCCGCAGCAGGCCTGGCATCGGTGTAAGTATATTGCCTTATCATACTGCTGTTTCCGGCAGTGGTTACCTTGCCCAGTGTTTTAAATGCAGGGCTATCCCCATTGCTGCGTTGCAGTTCAAAATATGCCATATTTTTCTCTTCTGCAGTTTGCCAGTTCAGCAGGTTGGCTAATCCCTTTGTATAACCAGTGAATGTGGTAAGTTTTACCGGCAGTACCCTAAGTACATTAAACAGCATCAGCGCATCGTCAGCAGCAAACCCAAGGGTGTTGTTGGCATTCCAGTAAGCAGTATCTGTTCCTTCAAACGAAGAATCCGGAACATACACTATTTGGCTTAACCAGGCATGCCTTATTACAGTATCTTTTGGCAATGGCATACCGTTAAAATACAGCATACCATATTTAGGTAAGGCTGTTATTTTTATCTCGTAGGGAATACTGGCGGCATTATCAAAATCAGTTTTTGTAAAACTGTAAGAAGAATCTTTGAGTATATCCCTGCTGATGTTTAACAATGATGTGTCAGCATTAAGGTTAACCTTAGATAAAACAATGTTATTAATGTACCAGCTATTGTTGTAATAAAATGCGCTGCCCGGCGTATTGTTAATTGGCATTGTTTTTCCGTCTGGCCGGGCAAAAAACCTGGAAAAGTCATATAAAATTTCACCCTTTGCATTCAGGCCATTCAAAAAACCCGGGCCAATGTTCTGTTTATTGCCGGCCGGGTCAATGCGCCATGTACTTCCTGTAGCAGATTTTTCATAGGCTATGTAATCTCCGGCTAACAGGTAAACAGGCCTGTCGCCCATAGTATCAATAAGAGTAGTGTTGAGCGTGTTGTTTTCAAGGGAAGACTGGTAAAGGTAATAGGGAGGAAAATCATCTCTTCCGGGAATATTCAGATCTTCGGGGGTGCCTTTCCGGAAGATGCTTTTTTTGCTATTAATAAGGGGGCCAATAGCGCCAACATAGCCGGTGCCGTATTTTACACCGTTAAGGAATAATTCCAGTCTGGTGCCAAAATAAACTTCACCGTAATTATCTCTAACGCCAATCGGCAAAGCAATATTACCCAAACTGTCAATAGCATACTCCCTTATTGCATGTACATTTCCTTCCGGCCGGTTGGGAACCTGGTAACTCATGCGAGATACAGAGTCTGTCTGGTGTGTTGCCAGATTAAAATGTGTGAGATAACTTTCTTGCTGAAAGGTTATCCCGCCACGCCATAACAGGTGAATCCCATTGGCCACAAAGGTGGTTGGCTGAACTGCATCTATGTAATAAAGGGAATCATTCGAGTACACCGCTATCCTGTTTAGCTGAGACTGGACATATCCAAACGAGGTTAACTGCACTTTTCCGACTGCTCTGGGCAATATAACGGAATCGTTTTTGGAAAGATCAACATATACGTAGTTGTCACCAACGATCTTCAGAATTTTGTTGTATTGAAAATCTATCACTCCATAAGGAAGAAAGTCTTCGAGGTAAGGGCTTGGTTCAAAGGTATAGGTGAGGTATTTTGATATTACATGTTCAGCGGTATCTGTACCCAATACCCTTATCTGGTTGGCATAGATGCCAAATTTGGCAACCTGTGAAATATCTATTACGGTATCAATTTCATTATCACCTTCGGCGAGTGGCAGAAAATCAGGGGCCGGACCTATTACATTGAGGTGAACACCGCCATCTGCATCTTGTGCCTTGATGTGTATGGGCATGTATATACTTCTTACAAAAGAGGGGTAATTAACAAGGGTAAAAGATGGTTCAGAATCAAACGGCTGGTTAATAATTTTTACTGTTGCGCTGTCAGTATTTTGCACGATATCCTTTACGGTTACTACCAATGTAAGGGTATCGTAAGGTAGGTCAGTAAGAGGCAGAATTCCGGTATAGTCTTCCCCATGTAAGGATAGGTTAATGCCGGTAGCCAATATCCTGGCCTTTACAAACTGCAAGTCGTACGTGGAAATAACAGCAACCGAAATATCCAGGTTGCCGGATACCTTTTGGTTTGCAGTTGGATTTTTTACTTGTATGGTTATAGAGGCTCTAGCTGTAAAGGAGAGGATGAATGAAAAGGTCAGCAATACAAAAAAGATGTTTCTCATACAGATTTTTTAAAGTGTACCAGGGATGCATTTATAATAGTAAAAGTGGATAAGCCAAATATAATCTAATATAAATCATGGCAAATTAATTAATCGGCGAGCAAACATACATTGGAGTTACATTGTTGTTCCCTTACCAATTGCATTGAATTTCTGTTCGGCTTGTCCTGATTATAGTTAAGCACAGCTTTATGAATGTTTTAGTTACACGGCATTACTTTTCTTCCAACTGCCCGCAATTGTTGTACTTAGGCCGCAACCCGGTTGCCTGGTATTTCTCAAAATTATCAGTTTAAAATTCCCCCTTTAGCAGGGCAGGGTTTAACTTAGCGCTGCTTTTTATTACAACAAACAGCAGCACTAATGAAAATAGCGTTAATTGGGTACGGAAAAATGGGCAAAGCGATAGAAGAAATAGCGGTTGCCAAAGGCCACGAAATAGTATTGAAGATAGATGCTTACAACCTTGATGAATTTACTGCCGAAAACCTGGCAAAGGCTGACGTGGCTATTGAATTTACCAGCCCACACAGTGCTGTCGAGAATATTAAAAAATGTATCTCGTTTGGCGTGCCCGTGGTATCAGGCTCCACCGGCTGGCTGAAGCAATGGGATGAAGTAAAAGGCTTTGTGGAAGAACATAACGGCGCTTTGCTGTATGCCAGCAATTACAGCATTGGCGTAAATATCTTCTTTGAACTAAACCGGCTGCTGGCCAAAATGATGAGCGCCCACACCGGTTATAATGTGGCGCTGGAAGAAATTCATCATACAGAAAAGAAAGATGCACCCAGTGGTACGGCCATAACCCTTGCGGAAGGGGTGATGGAATTTGTAAAAGCAAAAAAACAGTGGGTAAACCACATCAGCGATAATGAAGACGACCTTGAAATCATCAGTGAAAGGATTGACCCGGCGCCCGGCACACATAAAATAAAATACCATTCTTCCATAGACGACATTGAAATAATCCATACCGCCCACAACCGCAAGGGCTTTGCCGGCGGCGCCGTACTCGCGGCAGAATACATTGTTGGCAAACGGGGTATTTTCAGCATGAAAGAGGTGCTGGGCTTATAAGCAAGCCAGGGGCATTATTCACTCAGACCTAAAATTGTTGATAGCGCATCCGCCGGGGCACATCTGTAGGGGTATATCCAAAATGCTTTTTAAAAGCATAGGAGAAATGAGAAAGGTCTTCAAAGCCAGATTCCAGGTACACATCAACAGGCCTCAATTTCTTTTCGGCTATCTGGTAATGCGCCAGTTCCAGCCGCTTTTGTGTAAGCCATTTTTGCGGAGTGGTATCAAATGCTTTTCTGAAATCTCTTTTAAAAGTGGTAAGGCTGCGGCCGGTAAGGTAACCGAACTTTTTTAACGGCATATTGAACATAAAGTTCCGTTCCATAAAACCAGCCAGCTCAATTTTGCCGGGCTCTTCAAAGTTCGCTAACAGCCCGTCAATACTTTTGTCAATAGCACGCAGTATGCTGATGGCCTCTGTTATTTTTAAGGAAGCTATGTTTCCAGGTATTTTATCCTTCAGGTCAAAGTAGGGTATAAGCGAAGCAAGGCAGCTTGTAAGCAGGGGGTGCTGGTTAAAGCATCTAATTTTGGCTGGCGTTGCAGTATTCGGTTCAACATCCAGGTTGGCATAAAATTCTCTCAGGCGTTCCGCGGTAAGGTGCATGGCCACCGTTTTATGTGGTAACCCATCTTTTGGATAGTTGATAACGGTTGACAGTTGGTTCCTGGGTATAAGGAAAATGTTGCCGGCGCCAAATGTGTAAGCGTTTTCCGCCTGGATGATCTTTGTTTCCCCGGAAATAAACCATACCAGCACATGGTGCTCAAACACTACTTCTGTTTTAAACAGCTTGTCTTCGTAGCAGGAAAGTTTAATATCCGGTGTTATGTATTTTGTCTGGAACTCCATAGTAAGCGACGCATTTTACCGTGGTTTACAAAGCATCTTTTCATTTTCCTTAACCTGGTACAAATATCAATCAACTTCAAAAGAAATTCCTGTCATTTCCTCACTCAGCTTCCACAATCTTTTAGCGCTTGTTTCATCCAGCGAATAAGGCCTTACGCCGCGTAGGGTAGATGGGTCGCCATACTGGTGGTCAATATTATCCAGGTCAGGCTCCGCAATGTCGCAATTCTCGCAATATACGCCCCCGATGTTATCAAGTAACGGGCTGGTAGCACACCAAACGGTAGTAGCCGCACCTTGCGGAATGGTTTTAAGTTTTTTCGCCACTTCAGGAAAAATTTTGCCATCGGCATCATGCGTTCCCATTTGTTGGAATAATTCCATAGGTGCTTCACGCCCCAGGTCGGTATCGTTAACAGCGCCCGGGTGTAGTGAATAAGCCCTTACGTTAAAGGCCTTGCCGCGGTTATCCAGTTCAACGGAGAACAAATTGTTGGCCGTTTTGGATTGTCCATAGCCAAGCAGGGTTTCATATTGCCTGTGTATAAAATTGGGGTCTTCAAAATTAAAAGGCGCCATCTGGTGGCCAAAAGAAGAAACGTTAATCACCCTTGCGCCATTTGCCTTTTTTAAAGCGGGCCAAAGCCGCGCCGTTAACTGAAAATGCCCCAGGTGATTGGTAGCAAGCTGCGATTCGTAGCCGCGGTTATCCCTGCGCAGCGGTACCCACATAATGCCGGCATTATTTATAAGTAAATCAAGCGGCCTGCCTGTGGCTAAAAAGTTTTCAGCAAACAGGTCAATAGATGTGGGGTTCATCAAATCCATACTTAGCAGTTCCGTGTTGGCAATACCTTGCAGGTTCTTTTTAGCTTTTGCAGTATCCCTGGCCGGTATAATTACGGTAGCGCCTGCCGCGGCCAGTATCCTGGTGGTTTCAAGTCCAATGCCGGCGTACCCGCCTGTTACTATGGCAATCTTTCCCAAAAGGTTAATGCCCTTTATTACATCGCTTGTGGTAGATGTTGCGTTAAACCCGGAGCCGGCCGGTTGCTGTAATTTTCCCTGGTAGTTATTTTGTTCCATTGTTTGTTTTTTAACAGGGCAAAAATAGAAAGCATCAAAACCGGCGGCTTTGTTTAAAAGACCGATTATGCTTTGTTGAGAAGGCCGGTTGTTAATTATCGGGATGACGGCATAATTGCAAATCTCAAATCTCTTTTATACATTGTAATGCTGTATACCGTAAGAAATTGTGCTTGCTGTTGCCGGTAAATCAATCCCCTGTTAAAAGAAGTATTTTCCAAATCAATAAAATATACACAACTATGGGTATCGCCAAAGATTTCAACAATGTAATAGAAAGCCAGATAAACGTATTTGCCGCATGGCTGCCGGTTACCAATACGTTTAAAATTGGTGATTATGGCATTTTCTCAGATGGTGTTTTTACCAAAATGGGCAATATAAAAGATGAATTTGGTATAGATATCAAAGAAGGGAAAGGCCCCGATTCCAAGATTGATTTTTCTTCCGAGGGCACATCAGTGTTCCGTTTTGCCGCTGGCGCCCAGGTGGATGTAATACCTTCCGGCGCCGTTGATGCCAAAGTGACCTTTAAATTTGAAAGGGAAAAATCATTTTTGGTTAAATCGCCGGTAATAAGTGTAGATACCATGGAAAATGTGAACGAAGTGGGCAAAAAATTGATAGAACTGCCGGATTGGGAAAACCGGTTTAAAGTTGTGTATCAAACCTATTTTGCCAAAGACGCGGTGGTTATTTCCACCGTTACGAAAGACACAGAAATTAATTTCAGTGGCGATGTTACCGCCCTGCAGCAACTGAATGTGGGCAGCACTTCTGTGGAGTTTAATTCTAAAAAAGAGTTGGGCCTTAGCGTTCAGGGCAAGGAAGGTGTTATCGGGCTGGGGCTTTTCCAAATTAAACGTGGCTTTCTCGGGCTGGGCAAAGAGAAACCCGTAGTACTCTCCGATGAAGAAGCCGAAGGCGCCATAGAAATGCTTTCCGGCGAGGTAGAAGACGACCTGTAAAACAATATCATAGTAAGTACCAGGCCCCCCGCAGGGCCTGGTACAATTTTTATGGGCCCGGCAGGAGGAACAAGGATGAGGCTTTACTTGCGTCGCACTCTTGTACTGTTGGATTCGCTATGCAGCTTTTCCCCCAGGGTAGGTGAGCGTTTTTTGCCGGCACAAGGGCAGCATCAACATTGTTAGCAATACGTTGGTATTAAATAGGGCCACGCATTATAAATTCATATTCCGGAGGAACATTTTGTGGGTAGAAGGTATTAGAGTGTTGTTTCGCGTTCCGGAGGAACGCTTTGTGCTTTATTCCAACAATCGGAGTTTTTTAGGTAAATACAATTTCTATGCTTCCGGTTCATATCACTCATTCCGGATATTCTTGCTGTATAGGGATCTATCACCAACCAAAAATGAGAGCTTATTTTTGGCATATCCGGCGTAAACGGTGGAAATATTCAATTCTTGATAAAACGCGAATGACAATGTTATATTTCTTCAGGGTTTTCTGTTTAATTATACTGTCTTTATTTACATATGGTACCGTGCTTGCATGCAGATGTGCTATACATACCACTGAAGAAGAATATAAAAGAAGTGAACTTGTTGTTAGAGGGACAATTATTGGTACTGATACAGTAACTCTTGCGACAGGGCTTAACACTGACAGGCATGGCATCAGGTATGGCAAACGCAGATACTCTTTAAATTTTGAGTTATTGCTCAGGGTTAAGGTTGTAGTTGAAAAAAATTTCAAATCATCCACCCATCTTCCTGACACAATTTACGTTTTGACGAGTACTCAAGGCACTGCATGTGGTTATCCTTTTCACACGTATCATCCTGAATTTCCGTCCATTTTTTATGACTTCATTATTTATGGCGATCGGTTGACACAGTATTCCATCCAGGAAATAAAAAAACGAAAACGACTCGTTAAGCAAATAACAAGGTATGCTTCAGACGATGCTTTTTTTACAAGCCGTTGCAGGTTGACTGAGCGCTCAAATGAACAGGAATTAGCAAAGCTTGAAAAACTAAAGTCATGAACACCATCGTTATTGAAATATTGCGTACCGGGCAGGCAGTAAACGAACTGCTGGATACGGATATCAACTACATCGCACTTTGCGGCGCCCAGCCTGCCAAAGACCTGGTTATAGCCTGCCGGCAGGATGAGTTTAATGAACGGATTACACTGCTGCGCTACAACAATAACGACGAAGCCAAAAGGCAGGAAGGCATCAGCTTTTTTCAACAGTTGGTAGATGGTGTAATAGACCAAATTTACCCCACCGGCATGCCGGCCCCGCAGCCTGGCGAATGGTTGCACCTGCGCCTGGTAACCACACCAAAAGAAATGGCGCAGATACCTTTTGAAATAGCGCTTACGCCGCAACAAATACAGCAGACGGATAAACCGCTGCCTTTTTTTCTTAACCCTCAATACAAAACCACGCTAACCCGCGAAGTGCGGCGAATTGCTTTTGCGCATTATAAATGGCCGGTAAAACCCCGCATATTGTTTGCCTGGGCCGAGCCCCGGGCCACCGTGCCGCATGAGGAACATTTGGCCGCTTTTGTTGAAGTGCTGCGGCCCTGGGCCCTGCCTGTAACAGAGCCCGCCTTTCCGGTGCAGCCTAACCTGGGCGCCCTGGTAACAGAGCTAAGGGATGCCAGCCTTAATAAGATAAAAGATGCCGTAACAAAGGCCGTAAAAGAAGGCAAACCTTATACGCACATTCACCTGCTGGCGCATGGCACAAAGAATGATGACCCGCAGGGCGAACAATTCCTGCTGCTGCTTTGCGGCGAAGCCGGCAAACGGGTGCCTTACAAGGCCACCGGGCCGGAGCTGGAAGCGGCGCTGATGATAACGGATGAACAAGGCCGTGTTTACTGCCCCCAAATTGTATCGCTGGTGGCCTGCGACAGTGGCGCAATGGGTAGTCCTGTAAACCCGGCAGGTAGCCTGGCCCATCACCTGCACCAGGTGGGGGTGCCCTGCGTTTTTGCATCGCAATTTCCGCTAACACAGCAAGGTTCTGTAAACCTGGTTACAGCTTTGTACACCTGTTTGCTGGAGTCGTCAGACCCACGCAAGGCACTTTACTTTACCCGTGAAAAGCTGGATGCAGGCAATGTGCATGACTGGGCCAGCCTGGTAGCTTATGCACGTTTTCCTGAAGACGTGGATGAACAAATGAAAGACGTAGAGCTGAGGATTAAACTGGAGTTTATGAAAACCAGCAACGCCCTTACAGATCATGTGCTAAAACACCTGGACGCCATTAAAGACAATGCTGATGAGGAACTGGAGAAAGTAAGCCAGCGGATGGAAAAATCAATAGCAGATCTTACCGCATTGGTACAAACTGCTAAAGGACAAAAAAGCAAGGAACGTTTTGCCGAGCATTATGGTTTAATAGGCAGCGCTTATAAAAGAAAAGCAGAGCATCTTTTTCGCATGGCCGGGCTGGCTGGCGAGGCTGGTGTGCCCGCAGCTTCCCTGGAGGCGCTGGCTTTGGGTAAAGACTGGTACTACCGTGCCTATAACGAGTTCTTATACAGCCATTGGACGGGTACGCAATATCTTTCATTGCAACTGGTACTTACCGGCACGCTGACTGGAGAAGAGGAACGGGATATGTGGACACTTTGCCGCATTATGGCCATGCAGGATGAAAAGAAAGCTGCCAACAATGAAACGCTTGCCTGGGCTTATGGCACACTGGCCGAACTGTATTTGTTACGGCCGTTTACATACGCCGCAGAACAGCAGTCGCAGCACACAGAAACCGCACTGCTTAAAGCAAAAAGTTACATAGCAAAGTTGAATGAACTAAAGGATCAGTTGTTCCCGCAGGAATCCACTGCGCGGCAACTGGAACGCTATATAAAATGGTGGGTCCATATTTCAACCGCGGCCAGCAACCAGTTACAGCAAACTGCAACAACCCTGCGCAACGGGCTGGAAGTGGTGGTGTAATAAGGTAAGTAAGAAGTGCTTAAATATGTAAGATGTTAGGTGTACGATGTGGGATGTCATTTTACATCGTACATCGTACATCCCACATCTAACATAAAAAAGGTACTTCGTAAATCGTACTTTAAAAAAACTGTTTGCAAAAGAAGCAGCCTGTTACACCTTGCGCCAGGGATTGAAGCGGTTACCCCGGTGAGGGTTCTGCAGCATGGCTTTTGTGCCGGAGTAATAGCGGAAAGCCCGGTGCCTTCGGCAGGCGCCCTGAAAATTTTTACAACTGCTATGATGGTGCTGTAAACTATTGTATTTTACCCTCAACCTTAAATTAGCATCACCATGCGCTACTCAGCACTTGCCTCGTTAGAAGACAGTTTTCTGAACACCGGTAACAATGGGGAATACAGCTTTAAAAAAATTGCGATACCTGTAAAGGGCGAAAACCTTACCCTGGAAGCGATGTTGGCTACTCCAAAAAACCGCAGCAAATATTACTATGATGTTGCCCACCCGAAAGAAAGGATTGTGGTGCATTTTACCGCAGGTAACATACGCTCTGATATGGCGGCGCTTACCCGCAATGATTACCATGTATCTGTACCGTTTGTAATTGGCCGTAATGGAACCATTTACCAGTTGTTCTCCTCCAAACATTGGAGCGGGCATATAGGCAAGGGTATTGGCAACATGGGTACAGGCAACCAGCAGGATAAGGTTAGCATAGGCATTGAACTGTCTAACTACGGCTTTTTAACGGAGCGTGACGGCAACCTGGAAACCTATTACTCCCGCCAGAAGGACAGCAATGGCAAAACAGGCCCGGCAGATGTGTATTGCTCAGTGGAGGAAACCGACGCTTATATTAAGACTGACCAGCCTTTTCGCCAGCAAAAGTATTATGCCGCTTATACACCACAACAGTATGAAGCGCTGATAATATTGCTGCGGTACTTAACGGCGCAGTATGCTATTCCGCGCCAGTTTATGCCGGAAGCCAAACGCTTTGCCGCCACAGAAGATGTGCTGCTATTTAAAGGCATTGTAACACATGTTAACTATCGCACAGACGGTAAATGGGATATAGGGCCTGGCTTTGACTGGCAGAAAGTTATCGGCGGCGTGCAGGCGGTTTCTTTTAAGCCGCAGTTTGCACAGGGTGGTGGCAGCAGGGGTGGCGGTAGCTGGCGGCCAGGCGACCTGCACTCTGAGGATGCCCTGGGTGAATTTTTGCCGGAAGCCAAAGACGCATCTCATGAAAATGACCCTTATGAAGAAGGCCCCGCCGTGGAGCGGGATTAAGGACTGCGCTGCTATACCGCTCAGTTAAAAACTTAACATACGGAGCGCTAAGGCTATATTAACTTTAGGTTATCTTTTTAAAAACAAGGAACCTATGCCAGAGAATCAATCCAGGAAGAAAAACAAAAGCCATTCTAAAGAAGGCCGTACCGCAATAGCGGAAAAATTATCCAGCGCTTTTGCAGACTATAAAAACAAAGACAACGAAAAGAAATTTGAAAAGTCAATTAAAAAGGCCAGCAAAATTTTAAGCGAAGCCATATCGGTTTCTGCCAATGGCGAAGCCGCTAAGGTGGTTAAGGCGCCAAAGGCAGCCAAGAAATCAGCCAAAAAAGTTGCAGCGCCTAAGAAAGCGGCAGAGAAAAAAGCAAAGCAATAAGTAACACCTTCTGGGTAACGATTAAGAACAAGGCTGTAACTATGTCTGCCGGTTGTTTTGTTAGAACCTTGTTGGTAAAGCAACAAGCCATGTATGGCCTGTTGCTTTTTTATTGGTAGCTGTAAAACTTATTATTTAAGGGCGGCTTTACCTGCAATTGCAGGTTGTGCTACGGGAAGGTTAAGGGCAGGTGCGGCTTGCACCGGCAACGCTCCGCCTATGCTATGGCCTGCTTCTTTTTCAAAAGACTGTCCGGTAAGAAAGGATACTGTAGCGGCTACCTGGTTAAGGTATATCTTTTTATCATCCTTCATTTCGCCAGCGGGGCTTATGCCGGGCCCCAGCATGGCCATCCATACTTCGCCGGAGCCTTTAACAAAAAGATGGTGCTTGTACCATGAGTTGGTCCTGCGGCCACGGCCATGGTCTGTAGTAATGATAAACGTGGTGTTGTTTTTATAGAAAGGATCTGTTTGTACATAATACCACAGTTCGGCAATCATCTTATCTACATTATTTATATGCATCAGGTACTTGTCGTACCGGCCTTCATGGGCAAACTTATCTGTTTCTCCCAGGCCTATTGCCACCACTTTAGGGTGATGGGCCGCAATATATTCTTTGGCAGCAAAGCAGGTAAGCAAATCGTACCGGGTATGCGTTTTATGCTTTACATAATCCTGTACGTTGTTAAGCGTAATGTTGGCGCTGTCTTCTTCTGGTAATATTTCGTAGCCGCTGTTAACGGAAAAGTTGCTTCTCGGCTCATTAAGTATGTAAGGAAAAATATTCCAGGAACTGAACGCCACCACGCTTCCCTTGTAATCGCTGCTGCTGTTAAGGTGTTCCAGCACGTTTCTGTTACGGTTAAGTACAGGGCTGTTGGGGGTAAACCTGCGGTCTGCATAGCCCGTAAAAATCTCATTATACCCGGGGTAAGAAAACTTGTAGATATTGCGCACATCTACCTTATTGTTGTAATGACGGTTGCCGTATAAAACGCCTTGTTTGGCTATTACATTCCAAAAAAAAGGCATCAGCTTTTCCCTTCGTTTTTCGGTGGAGCTATCATTGTACAATTGCTGTAGCAGGCTGGTATCTTCAACATACATTTTATTGTTGACCAGGTTGGCGTTGGCGCCTTCAAAAACCTCCTGCCAGCGCAGGCCATCGGTAGTGATGATGAAAATGTTGGGTGCTTTTTTCTGTTGCTGGGCATTTGCATACAGGCATACACAAGCCATAAGCAACATGGTGCTGATTACTTTCATTACAATTGGTTTTGCGAAGGAACCAAACAATTGTAACGTTAATATTATCCGGGGATTAAGTTAGCGTTACCTGCTAACCAATACAAGTATTAAGCCATTGTGCGGTTGAGCAGGGCAGCACGTTATTTAAGCCAGATGGTTTGTGTAAATGCGCCGTTTACAGCGGCATCCCAAACCTCCAGCCTTACCCATTTGCGGCCGGCTAACTGTACCGGCAGGCGGAAGAGCTTTTTGCCAAAAGGCCTGGTATCGTTCAGCCATATTTTTTCCTTGTATGTTTCTTTGCCATCGCCGCTGATTATTTCCGCAAAATGCAATGGAAACGTCCAGCTTATTTCCGCCACCAACTCATCTTTGCCATCTTTACGCAACTGGGCTGTATCCCCTGCGCCTTTGCCGTTAACGTTAAAAACAGGCAGCAACACTTCCCCGGTAGAGCAAAAGAATTTTCCTTTTTCCAGGGCATCCACTACGGGCTGCCAGCCTTCTTCAAACGACGGCATTTTATCCAGTTGCAGGTAGTTTACATTCAGGTGGGCGTATAACTCGTAGTTGGGCTCAATTTTAAAAAGGTCGGCTTCAGCCAGTATTCGTTTCGGTTGGCCCCAGTTATTCATGTCATCCTGCAGGTCAAGAATTCTTTTGCCCAGCCGCGGTTGAGATAAGTCTGCCGGCATGGCTTTCCAGGCAGCGCCGTTAAACCTGTCAGACAGGTAGAAAGCTTCATTCTTATACGCGTCAGGAAAACCAGTTGAACCTTTGGTACGGGCATGTGCCGTCCAGGCAAGACCTTTTTCATCCTTCAGCAGTTGCAGCATTTCTTCTTTATTGCCAATATGGTAAACTTTTCCATACAGGGAATCATTATACACATACTGTTGCGTGTTATTTTTAGACATTACCCAGTAAACCGGTTTGGGAAAAATATTTACCCAGTGGCCGCCAAAAAAATTATTGGGTTCTTCGCCGGGCAGCATTAAAAAGTTACCGCCTGATAATCTCCTGCATTCCTTAAACAATGTATTCAGTTGTTCCAGCCTTTTCACATCCGGGCCGCGGGGGTCGCCGGGGCCGTGAAATTCCGCCAGGTGTACTATGTTAACGCCGGTGTTTCTAAAGGCTTTTACAAAACCGGGCGTTTCCGGCAGGGGCTTATGGGTTAATACATCATCCGTATGCTCCACATGAAAATGGCTGCAGAAGGTATAATAGCCTTTCAGCGGTGCATAAGTATCCGCATGGGTAAAAGCTTTTACATCTTCCATAATTTTTCCATCTTTTGTATCGCTCAGCAGGCAAAAAAAGTTAAGCCTTTGCTCTGTACCGGGGGGCGCATTAAACCAGGGCACCCAGCGGCGGTCGCCCAGCAGGTCTTGCCGTATGCCTATGCCATAGCCGTTTATAGTATTGCGATAGTTATTGCCATACCAGGTATGGGCAAGGTTATAGCAGTTATCAAGCGGAGGAAAGAACTGGTGCGGCGCAGGAAATACAGCTACACTGCCTGTTGACGATTCCGCTACAATGGTGCGGTATTTAACGGCAAGGTTAGCGGCTTCATCAGCAGGGCTAACAGCTTTTTCCTGTATGTAGTTGTCTGTGTCAGCATAAAAAAGTTTGTTCCATCCGGCGCCTGAGTTAACCAGGCCGGCATCATAAATAATGGCTGTTGAGTCTACCCCTGTTTTCATCACCGCGGCTATGTTTAACAGCGGAGAGCCTTCGTAAAGGGTTATTTCCAAATTGCCGCTAAAATTGCCTGCAGTGGCACTGCCAATAACAATTTTCGTGGCCGTGCCGGATGATATGAGGCGGATGTTTTCTGTTACCGTCTTTACCTCAAAAGACTTGCTGGGCAGGTAGGCCGTTTTGTCAAAAAAAATATTCCAGCCGTTTTGAGATACCAGGTCACGCTTGCCGGTAGTAAGCACAAATACGGGCTGCAGGTTTTGTGAAATGTTTTTTAAGCCACCGGCATCCCCATACTGCAGGGCGCTGATGAGTGGTTGCCCGGCAGTTCGGCTTAAGGTTATGCCTGCTTTTTTATCATTATCGGCAGGCCACACCACCTGCAGGGAACTGTTGTTTACTGTTACGGTAACAGGACTTTTCTTATTAAAAGAATCCAGGTTAACGGGCGCCTGAGCAAAAGTGCCGATGCAGGTGCATGTACACAAAAACAGTGAAAGCCGGCGTAAGATTTTCAAGGTAAGCAAAGTGTAAGGTTTAAATTTTTGTATGGCCATGGCGGCTTTTTGCTGCCAGGCGTTTTGTATAGACGGCCAAAGTACAACAAGGGTACCAAAGCGCCTTTTACCACTGCGTGGCAAAATCGGCAAACAGCCTGTTTGGGGCTGTGAGCTGTAACACATAATTGAAGCTGTGGTACCGGCTTTCCGCTGCAACTCCGCCGCCCTGCTGCGCTGCATTCCCCTTCGGGGGCCAGGGGGGCAGCGGGGTTTACGCTTCAATCCGGCAGCCATTCAACCGTGGGATTGCTATGGGGCTGGCATTGCGTGTGGATGTTTCATCTATCCGGGCTAAAAAGCCGCCCAAAGAGCCGGACGATAAAGTGCTTGCGACGCAACGATGATTCCCATGAAAATATATAGCTGGTATCATAAAATTTTTATCAGATGGTTATGCACACGCCTCTTTTTGTAAGCACTACAATGTATAAACACTGTTTTGGCAGTAATTTTTTGCTATAATATGATGTTTAGGATAATGACCTGGAAATCATACGGGCAGTTACTTTAGGGGGTGTTTTTTGCCTGTCTTGATTACCGGATAGGTTATGTAGCCTCATATTTTACGGCAGTTAAGACCATTGAGGAATAATGCATAATTATTTATTCTATATCTTCGCCATTGCCAGCCTGTAACACTACCGTTAATGAGTTAATCCCCAGCGTGGGTTTTTAGGACTAAGTTATTTGTAGAAGGCTGGAATTAAAAGCATGTAACCTTTTTCTTAGCAAGAACAGAATTACCTCACATGATTAAGATAAGTAAATTCCAATACCTTCCGGTTATAGTGGTGTGTGCGGCCTTGTTTGTTAATCTCATCGCTGCAGTTCTGCTGGCAGTGGGCATGTTCTTCTTATATGCATTTCTTTTGAATGTTAAACCCCGTTTTGGAAAAATAGATATACTGTTGTACCTGTATTTTTTATATGCCACATTGCTTTACTATGCGCTGGGCCTTGATTTGCGACAATATGTAGCCAGCGTTTTTTTTCCTGTTCTTGTTTATTCGGGGGTTTGCATGGGCAGTGCTAAAATGAATGACTTAAAAGTGTTGAAATTTTTCCTGGCCTGTTTCCTGGTTTATTGCGTGCTGATTTTCTTCAGGGATACCAATGGTGGTTTCTCATTGTCTTTAGCCAATAACTTTTTTATGCAGCAAAGGCAATTAGACGAAAGCATGAAAGAGGAAAGGCCCAGCATATTCTTTATGAACCCTACCCTTATGTCTTTGTGGCTGGTAGCAACTTTTGTTTTCGCCCAATCCCTGTATAACCGTACCAAAAAAAAATTATACCTTTTATGCATGGTGCTGTTAGGGATTATGATTTTCTTATCCAACACACGTAGCGCCATCGGCTGCACCATCCTCATTATTTTGATTGATTACGTTGCGGTTAAAAGAAAGTTGAAGCGGCTTATTCTTCTGCCTATATTGGTTTTGCCTGTTATATTCATTATTGTAAGTTCATTGGGTAACGTTTTCCAATTTCAGTCAGAACGGCTTGGTGAACTGTTTGCCGAGAATTCGGATTATGGCCTTGGTACCAGGTATGAAATTTACTGGCCAACAGCTATTATGTACACATTTAAGAATTTTTGGGGCAATGGGCACTATTTTCTTCTGGAAAAAATCGGCAGGTCAACGCATAACGAATACCTCGGACAGGCAATGGCAGTGGGTATTGTTGCGGCGATAGTGTATTACTGGTTTATTTTTTATTACCTTTTAAGGAACTACAGGATTACAAAAACAGCCCCTTTGCAAACCAATACCTGGAATGAAATTGCTTTTTACCTCACCATAAGCTACCTTACCAATGGCATAACCGAGCAAATATCCCTTTCCAGTTTTGCTTATGTTGCTTTGATCTTTATAGCCATCGGCTGGTCAAAAAAAGCGGCACTGGCGCCAGTTAATGCGAATAAAAAAGAGGTTGTTCCATTACAAAAATTGAAACAACCCCTCAGGCCAAATTTTTCTGCTTAATAGCCTTAGAATTTTGTTACCTCGTAAAATGCCTTTTTAGGTTTGAAACCTTTATCAAAAAGGAAGGGATAATTTTTAAGCCCCATTTTTTGCGACATGGATCCATACCCGTCAACATCTGCGTAACCCCAGAATGTTATTCCCGTTACTTTTCCCTTGTTTTTGCGGCAGATATCAAAAATGCTTTTATAATTTTTGGATTGTTTGTTTTCAATATCCGGGGTGTAATCTTCTTTGGTAAGGCTTTTAATGCCCCTGAAAGGCCTTTTATATATAGACATGTCCAGTTCTGTAATTTGTAATTCCAGGCCAATTGAACTGAACAGGTCAATGTTCTTTTGCAATTCCGCTGCTTCAACACCGTCAATACCCAGGTGAGACTGAATGCCTATGCCATCAATAGGCACACCTTTTTGCTTTAGCTTTTTCAGAAATTTAAAAACATTATCCCTGTGTTCTTCAGAATCAAACTGGTCGTTATAGAAGAGTTTGGCTGTGGGGTCTGCCTCATGTGCAAACTGGAAAGCCTTTTCCACGTAATCTTCGCCAATTATTTTATAAAACAGGTCGCCCTCCGGCCTGAAAAATTCACCTGGTTTACGCGATATAGCTTCATTTACCACATCCCAGCAGTACACTTTGCCTTTAAAGTGCTGCATAGTTTGTGTAATATGCGTTTTCATTCTCTGCAGCAATACATCCCGGGATACAAGGTTTTTGTTTTCATCCACATAAAACCATGCCGGCATGTGCTTATCAAGGTAATAAACCAGGCAATGCCCACGTACTTTCATATTGTTCTGTTGGGCAAAGTTTACCACCTGGTCTCCCAATTTCCAGTTAAAAACACCTTCCTTGGGCTGGATGCGCATTGGCTGCATAGCCATACGTGCTGTAAGGCTTGAAAATTGTGTTTTTATAAAATCCGCGGAAGCTGAATTAGCAAGGTCGTATTCGGGATTTACCGCGGCGCCTATGGGAAAGTAATCGCTATAAGCTTCCCTGAGCGTTTTATTACCCTGCGGTTTCCTGCCTGCACCCAGTATTGTCTTTTTATCCGTTGCGGCATCTTTATCCTCATTGGTTTTTTGTTTAGGGCTACTGATGGTGTCATTTAGTGGCAAGGTGTCATTTTCCGTTCCGGCGGCAGTAGTTGCAGCGTTTGAGGCTTGTATGGCCATTGGTTCGGGTATGGGGCTGGTATTGTTTTTCTTCAAGCCAATATAAGCCGCGGCAGCGGATGCAGAGGCAAACAGTCCCACTATCAATACTTTTTTCATAATGTATAATTAATCTTTGCTTATCAGCAGTTAAAAGAACAAATTATATGCTGAATTTTCAGAAAACAAATATAATTAGCGATTATATAAGATGCCGAAAAGTATAAATCCGCTTGATTTAAACCTTATTTAATCTTCCCGCTCAAAAATCCTTTTCCTCAAATTGCGGCTGTATCGAAAAACTTCTTATTTTTAGCCTTTCTTAGCTGTTCTTCGTAAAAAGGAACTTTCATTACCCGTATAATCCAATATCAAAACGATGTGGATCGGTTAAGTACATAAAGCGGAAAAGTAAACAACCTGAAACCTTAAAACTTTATCCCGCATATTTTATGCTACTCAGCGCGGCTTCAACCCATGCTAACAAGGTTGAAGGATTTCATCCCGTCAAAATTTGAAATGTCATCAATTTCCGAATTCTTCAAGAACCGGGGCCGGGAAAATGTGTGTGTGCAACAGTTGATAGGTACCTGCCCCCAATTAAAATCTTTCTATATTTAACCTAACATAAAACAACAAAAATGAAAAAAGCGCTTGTATGTGGCGCCGGCGGATTCATCGGTGGCCATCTTGTTAAAAGATTAAAAGGCGAAGGCTTCTGGGTTCGTGGCGTAGATGTTAAAAGCCACGAGTACAGCAACTTGCCGGCCGATGAATTTATACTGGGAGATTTAACTGATCCTGTTGTGGTGGCCAGCGTGCTGGACCAACCTTTTGACGAAGTGTACCAACTGGCTGCCGATATGGGCGGCGCAGGTTACATTTTCACCGGCGACAACGATGCCAATGTAATGCATAATTCCGCTACCATCAACCTTAATGTGGCTGCCCAGGCTACCAAGGTTGGGGTTAAAAAAATATTCTATTCTTCTTCAGCCTGTATGTACCCGGCTTACAACCAGGAAGACCCCGATAACCCAAAATGCTCCGAAGAATCTGCTTACCCGGCTGCACCGGACAGCGAATACGGCTGGGAAAAGCTCTTTAGCGAGCGCCTATTCTTTGCTTACCACAGAAACTACGGCCTTAATGTAAGGGTAGCCCGTTTCCACAACATTTTTGGGCCTTTGGGAACCTGGAGGGGCGGAAAAGAAAAAGCTCCCGCTGCTATGTGCCGGAAAATTTCTGAAATTGAGCCAGGCGGCGGTATTGAAGTTTGGGGAGATGGCAAGCAAACCCGATCTTTCCTGTATGTGGATGAGTGCCTGGAAGCTGTTAGAAGGTTAATGGACTCTGATTTCATCGGGCCGGTTAATATTGGCTCAGAAGAAATGGTTACGATTAACCAACTGGCCGAAATGGTATTTGAAATTGCCGGCAAACCAGCTAACATCAAAAATATACCCGGCCCCACAGGTGTAAGGGGCAGGAATTCTGACAATGCGCTTATTAAAGAAAAGCTGGGCTGGGCGCCTTCTATACCGCTGAAAGTTGGCCTGGAAAAAACCTTTCAATGGATTAATAAACAAGTGGAAGCCAATAAAGAAGTGGCAGCCGTTTAAAATGGCACAAGCCTTTTGTATAGCTTACAATAATAACGGGCAACAGTTGCAACTGTTGCCCGTTTTGTAATAATCTACCCGGGCTGAAAAGCCGCCCAAAGAACCGGACGTACAAGTGAGTGACACAACCAGGCCGCCATAGAAAACTACTGCCGGTACCCAAAATATTTTCTTTTTAAAAATCTTAGGATGGAAGAGAAAATCTTCAAAAGCATTTCTGATATACCACCTGTTGCTACGGCACATAACCAGGGTAAAAAATTCGTGTTCCTTGCCAATGAAGATACTGCTACAAAAATTACACAGTTTGCTGTAGGTGAATTTATGCCCGGCGAAGAATGCGAAGAGCATATTCACAAAACCATGGAAGAGTGCTTTTATTTTTTATCGGGTGAAGGTATATACACAATTGACGGCGTGAACTATCCTTTAAAAGAAGGCGTTTTTCTTCGCATTCCTGCCGGTAAACCGCATAACCTTGTAGCTATAGGCACAGAAAAATTGAGATTTGTATACTACGGAGTGGCCACAGAGTAAGTATAACTTAACCGGCTAACTTTTTTTCGACAATAACTGCATAGCCTCTGCTGCTATAGCCGGTATATCTTGCTTTTGCATACACAAAAAGTGGCCCTGGGGGCAACGCCGGTAACCTATTTTACTACAAGGCCTGCAATAAAGATTCTTCACTTCGTGCTTTGTATTTTGTACTTCGTAGGTACCAAAGTAGGCATCCATGCCAAACCCTGGTATTGTATTGCCCCAGATAGAAATAACAGGCTTTTTAAAGGCGGCCGCTATATGCATTAATCCGGTATCGTGGGTGATAATAAGCTTTGCTTTGCGCACAAGGTCGGCGCTTTCATTCAGGTTAAACTTACCACAGGCATTGTAGATTTTAACGTTATCAACGGCCGCTATTTGTTCAGCATCGGCACTGTCTTCAGGCCCGCCTAAGAGAATAATGGGATGCTTAATTAAAGTGCAGAGCTGCTTCAATTTTTCAACCGGTAATTTTTTGGTAGCCAGTGCAGCGCCTGTAACAATGCCGATAAACCCAAGCTGGTGGCTGGTGGGTAAATGGTCTGGCGGAACAACATCCTGTTGCGGAATAAAATAATCAAGGCCACGGCCATCGTTAATCACGCCAAAGTCTTTCAGGGTGTCAAGGTAACGGTCAACAATATGTACATGGGGCAGCAAGTCTATTTTCAAAGCCGTGAGCAACCACTTCTCCATATTGAGCTTGTTGAACGAATAGCTTTTAACTTTCAGCGCTTTTTTAACCCTTGAAGTGCGCAGGTTATGGTGCAGGTCAATTATGTAATCAAACTGCTCATTTGTAAGTTCGCCGATCATGTTGTTCCAGTCTTCTGCCAGCAGGTGCACTTTGTCAATATAAGGGTTGCTGCTTAGAATGCCGCCGAAACTCTTTTTCGTAAGATAATGTACTTCGGCATCTGCTACCTGCTGCTTTAAACAACGGATAACCGGCGTGGTAAGTACAATATCTCCGATAGATGAAAAACGTATGATCAGAAATTTCATGAAAAAGTTTACTCTTCAATATAATCAAGGTCTTTGCCAAAGGTTTCTTCCAGCCGGGTAAGTGCCCAAATGGCCGCGGCAAACACCAGTACCCCAACGGCTATATTGGCTTTAACGGAATTAAAATGCAGTTGGTATTTAAAGTATTCGTACAACAGATTTATAAGCACCACGGTGCCCCTTACAAAGTTGGGCGCCGTATTGGTAACGGTGGAGCGTATGTTGGTGCCAAAACTTTCCGCTGCCACGCTCATAAATACGGCCCAGTAGCCTACCATAAACCCGAGCACAAAAATTCCGCTGTAAAACAAAGTGGTGCTTTGCGGGCCGAATATAAAGAACAGGAAAATGGTGATGATGGATGCAATCATAAACAACCATATCGCTTTCTTTCTGCTCCTCAACTTCTGAGATATAAGCCCGCAGGCAAAGTCGCCCAGGGTTAAACCAAAATAGGTGAGCATGATGGTATTTACCGGTACCGTTTTTATTTCCGTATCAGAAAATTTAAGCCCCATCGCTTCAGCCAGTTCCGGCGAGTATTTAGCATACAATTGCACCACATACCACAAAGGAACAGCCACCAATATCACACCCAGGTATTTTACCCATTTTTCTTTTTTTCTGAATATCACTTTCAGGTTGCCCTTTGATACGCTGGAATGTTTAATGGATTCAAACATACCCGACTCCATAATGCCGATACGCATCAGCAGCAACGCCAGCCCCATGCCGCCGCCAATAAAATAACAGGTGCGCCATTCACTAACGCCAATCCATTTAACCATAAAGCCACCAGCTACAGCGCCCAGTATACCCGTGCCGGCAACCAGTGCAGTACCTATGCCACGTTTCTCTTTATCCAGCAGTTCGTTTACCAGTGTAACGCCGGCGCCTAACTCACCCGCAAGGCCAAAACCCGCCGCAAAACGCAGTATGGCATACAATGGCACATCGTGTACAAAACCATTGCCAATATTGGCTACTGAATAAGTAAGAATAGATCCAAACAATACAGACAGCCTCCCTTTTTTATCGCCCAGTATGCCCCAGAAAATACCGCCTGCCAGCATGCCGATCATCTGCCAGTTATCCAGCATCAGGCCGATACGTTCAATATCTTCCTTGGCGGTAATACCAATGTCTTTAAGGCTGGCCGTACGTATCATGCCAAACAGCAGCAGGTCAAAAATGTCAACAAAATAGCCCAGTGCGGCTACCCAGACAACCAGGCTGGTAAGGGTATATTTTTTAGGTGTCATGTAAAAGATTGGCTTTGTATATGGGGTTAATTGGCAACGGGCGTAAAGCTGCATTATTTTTTTGAATACTATTACAGCCCTGTGAAGAAATTTACGGCAGCAGCGGGCTTAAATAGTAATTTTTATGGGCCCGGCAGGAGGAACTGCTATGAGGCATCGTTGCGTCGCACTCGTGTACGGTTGGATTCGCTGCGCAGCATTGTGCGGCAGGTTTTACCGGTTTAATGTTCTTTTGTTCAGGGTTCAAGGTTGTTGGCTTCTTCATTCATCATTCCTTGCCCCTCGTTCGATATTTTGTGTTCCCGTGGTGCGTGCCTACATACAAGCCTACAGGATAAAAACACCAGAAAAACTGTAAAATAATATCCGTTAGCTTTAGTAAGAATTGTACATTCGAAAAAACAATTGTAAGTATGGGTTTAGTTTATGCAGATATTGAGTTGATTAACGGTGGAGACCTGGAGATGGTTCGCCGGGGTTATATGGATAAGGACGAAGTAAAACGCATGTGGGTAAACATGCTGGTTGATACAGGTTCTATTATGCTTGCAATAAATGAAAATATCCAGGAGCAACTTCAATTTACCGTTATTGAAAAGCGTAAGGCCCAGCTTGCCAACGGGCATATTGTAGAATGTGATGTGGTTGGCCCGGTGGAACTTCGTTTCAAGAACCGTGAAACAACCTGCCGAGCTATAGTGTTGCCCGGGGACGCCGAACCCTTACTTGGAGCCATTCCATTGGAAGATATGGATGTTCTGATTCATCCTCTGCGGCAGGAACTAATAGTTCATCCGGACCATCCGTACTTTGCACAAATGAAACTGAAGTAGTTACCCCACAGTGCGGCAGGTTTTACCGGTTTAATGTTTTTTTATTCAATGTTCAATGTTGTTGGCTTTGTCATTTAAAATTCCCGGTTCCATTCCCGTTTCCCGGGTAATTGTGAATTGCAAATTGCCTTTCCTTAGTCATTCATTATTCCTTGTTCCTTGTTCGATATTTCCCCTGGTACGTGTCTCCACGTACCAGTCTACCCGGGTCTGAAAAGTAGCCCAATGTACCGGACGATGAAGTGCTTGCGACGCAACAGGCGATGCCATGAAAAATCCGCTGCTGGTATCAAAAAAAGTTCAGTAAGCTTTCTTTTCCTGGTTTATTCGTAAAAGTTAAATTCACTAATAAAGCCTGGTAACTCAAAATATAGCCATCAAAACGAATGGAAAGAATCTTATATTAGTAGTAGCTATTTCTTCTTTCATTTTAATCACTTAACCATGGTTGTAGAAGTAAAAGACCTCCAGGAAGGCTATGTAAAAGCCGAGATTCACAAGCATGTGGCTACGATTGAATTTTTTCACCCGCAAAGCAATTCTTTACCCGGAAAAATTCTTGCAGACCTTGCCCATGAAATTACTTATGCCGGCAACAATAAGGATGTACGTGTCATCGTCATCCGCTCTGAAGGCACCAAAGCTTTTTGCGCCGGCGCTTCCTTTGATGAACTGATGGCTATTCAGAACGAAAAAGAAGGTATCCGGTTTTTTAGCGGTTTTGCGCATGTAATAAATGCGATGCGCAAATGCCCCAAATTTATTATTGCCAGGGTACACGGCAAATGTGTTGGCGGCGGCGTAGGCATTGCTGCCGCGGCGGATTACACCATTGCGTTGGAAGGGGCCGACATAAAGCTGAGTGAACTGGCGGTGGGTATAGGCCCTTTTGTTATAGGGCCCGCGGTGGAACGTAAAATAGGCCTTTCCTCTTACAGCCAGCTTGCCGTTGATGCCGGCATGTGGCGCAATGGCGATTGGGCACGGCGCAAAGGTTTATATGCCGAACTGCACCCATCGTTGGAAAGTATGGAGGAATCCATTGCCCGTTTGTCTGATGCACTTTCGCATTACAATCCTGAAGCAATGGCCGAAATGAAAAAAGTGCTATGGCACGATACGGACCACTGGGATAAATTGCTGAATGACCGCGCTGCTATAAGCGGTAAGCTGGTGCTTAGCGATTTTACCAAGGAATTTATCCAGAAATTTAAAAGCAAAGTGAAAGCTGATTAACCGCCACAGATAAACTATTATAAAGAGAATGGGCACAGATATATTTGTGTCCATTTTTTATGCATGAACAGTTTTAACGAAGACAATTTTTCAACGCTCTGCGATAAACTTGCCCGGAGAGACAAGGATTTAAAACGCATTATCCAAACCTATGGCTATCCGCCTTTCTGGAGCCGTACAATTTCATTTGCCACGCTTATACACATTATACTTGAGCAACAGGTATCGCTTGCCTCTGCAAAAGCAGCATTTTTAAAGCTGCAGGAGAAAATTGGCCATATAACGGCTGAGCGAATAATGTTACTTACAGATGAGGAACTGAAAGCCTGCTATTTTAGCCGGCAAAAAATTCAGTATGCCCGGCACCTTGCTTTTGCCGTAACTACAGGCAGCCTTGTTATTGAAAGCCTGCCCGGTAAAACAGATGATGAAGTAAGAACTGAGCTGAAAAAAATTAAAGGCATCGGCGACTGGACGGCGGATGTATTCCTGATGATGGTGCTGCACCGGAATGATTTTTTTCCGCCGGGGGACATTGCACTTATTAAAAGCGCCAAAGAAGTAAAAGGGTTACCACCGGAAACCACCCGGGAAACTGTACTGCAAGCAGCCGAAAAATGGAAGCCGTACAGAACAATCGCTGCCTACCTGTTATGGCATGCTTATATCAGGAAAAGGAATATAAAGCTGTAAGCCGCCTTTTTTTGAAAGCTTGTTTTGCCTATTTTCCGTTTAATTTTTAATCTCAACCTATCAGCATGCATTCAGGCAGACAATATAGTTTATCCGAATTTCTTGTATGGACACGCCGCGATATTTACTGGCTGGTTACTTTGGCAACCATACCTACCGTTTTATACCAATTGGCCGGTTGTACATGGCTGGCAATACCCTGGGTGCCAATAGCCATGATTGGTACTGCTGCAGCTTTTATCGTTGGCTTTAGAAACAATGCCACTTACAACCGCCTTTGGGAAGCCCGGCAGATTTACGGAGCTATTGTAAATGGCAGCCGCACCTGGGGTATTATGGTGAAAGATTTTGTAACCGGTACAAACAGTAACGAGCTGCATGAATACCACCGCCAGTTAATTTACCGCCATATTGCCTGGCTTACGGCTATGCGCTTTCAACTACGCGAACCCCGCGCCTGGGAAAACATGATGCAGGAGAATAACCGCGAATACCGGCAGAAAAACTTTACCGTTGCAGAGCTTGAAACCAAACTGGATGACGAACTGCAAAAGTTTCTTGCTGAAGATGAATTACGGTATGTACTTGGCAAAAAGAACAGGGCCACGCATGTTATCAGCCTTCAATCTCAGCAGTTGCGGCAGTTGGCGCAGCAGGGCCTGCTGGAGCCCCTGCGACATATAGAGATGGAAAATATGCTGCGTGATTTTTACGAGCAGCAGGGCAAATGCGAACGCATCAAAAACTTTCCTTATCCAAGGCAATTCGCCAGCATTAACCAGTTTTTTATCCGGTTGTTTGTGTGCATGGTGCCCTTCGGTTTGCTGCAGGAGTTTCAGAAGCTGGGCGAACATTTTGTATGGCTTACCATACCCTTTAGCGCCCTGGTGGGCTGGGTATTTAACGCTATGGAAAAGGTTGGGGAAAGCACTGAAAACCCATTTGAAGGCAGTGCTAACGATGTGCCCATTACCGCCATGAGCCGCACCATAGAAATAGACCTGCGTGAAATGCTGGATGAAACAGACCTGCCGCCTGCGCTGCAACCGGTTAATAAGATATTGATGTAGCAAGAAGGTGAATTGATTTAGCTACTCTTAAAGTTGGGTAGGCCTTGCTGATGGAAATTCTTTTGCTGAAGTTACAGCAGTAGAAAAGCTTCATCAGGGCATAAGAAAGAAACATGCTGTATATCGTTTCTTTCTTGACTTTTTTGTTACTTTTTTGTGTCAAGACAAAAAAGTAAACAAAGTTTTGCATTTGCAGAACCGTGTTTAGATTAACAGCTTTATAGAATAATATTCTGCAACAAGCCGCTCTTCTCAGGATGGTCTGTATTAAAGTGCAGGCCCCTGCTCTCCTTCCTGAACTGGGCCCCTTTTACAATAAGGTATCCAACAGTAATCAGGTTGCGCAACTCACACAGTTGCGGGGAAACTTTGGTAGCCTGGTACAACATTTCCGTTTCTTCATGTAACAGGTCCAGGCGCTTGCTGGCCCTTTGTAAACGCACGTCGTTGCGAACGATACCCACATAGTCACTCATGATCTGTTGCAGCTCCTTCTGGCTTTGTGTAATCAAAATCATTTCTTTCGGGTCAGAAGTGCCACGGGCATTCCAGTCGGGTACTTTTTCCTTCAAAGGGCCTTCACCGTTAAAAGAAAGTGAGAAAGGATCGGCGGTTTCTTCAGCTTTGGCAACAATGTCCAGGAAAGCCCGGTGGGCAAATACCATCGCTTCCAGCAGGCTGTTACTGGCCAGGCGATTGGCGCCATGTAATCCCGTGCTGGCACATTCCCCGCAAGCGTACAGGTTGCGTATGGATGTGCGGGCCCACTCGTCTGTTTTAATACCGCCGCAACTGTAGTGTGCAGCCGGGGCAACAGGTATCATCTGTGTCATTACGTCAATACCGATACTCAGGCATTTCTCATAAATATTAGGAAAATGGTGAATGAATTTTTCGTTATCCATGTGCCTGCAATCCAGATACACATGTTCCGTACCGGCTTTTTTCATCTCGCTGTCTATGGCACGGGCTACAATGTCACGGGGGGCAAGGTCTTTACGGGGGTCGTAGCGCTCCATAAAAGCTTCTCCTTCTTTGGTACGCAGTATGCCGCCATCGCCGCGAACGGCTTCTGTAATCAGGAATGAAGGAGATACACCCGGTTCAAATAACGCCGTTGGGTGAAACTGGATAAATTCCATGTTTTCAATTTTTCCCTTGGCACGGTACACCATCGATACGCCATCACCTGTAGCTATTCTTGGATTGGTGGTAGTGCGGTAAGCCTGGCCGCAGCCACCTGTTGCCAGCAGGGTAACCGGCGATAGTATTTTTTCAATTTTATTGGTGCGCAGGTTAAGCACATATACGCCAAAGCAGGTAATGTCTTGTGTAGATTTGGTAACCAGGTAACCCAGGTGGTGTTGTGTTATCAGGTCAACCACATAGCAATGGTTTACCAGTTCAATATTCTTATGCTGCTGCAACTCTTCCAGTAAGGCCCTTTCCATTTCTTTACCCGTAACATCTTTATGATGCAGGATACGGTTTTCACTATGGCCACCTTCTTTGCCCAGCGAATATTCGCCACTGGCATCTTTGTCAAAACGGGCGCCGTATTCAATAATTTCCCGAATGCGTTCCGGCCCTTCCTTCACTACAATTTCAACAATATTTTTATTGCATAGCCCATCCCCGGCTATCAGTGTGTCTTCAATATGTTTTTCAAAACTATCGTTCTCTTCATCCCAAACACCTGCAATGCCGCCCTGTGCGTATTTGGTGTTGGTTTCATCCGCCTGCGTTTTTGTAATCAGTACAACTTTTTTATCCTTAAAGTGATTGGCGGTTTTTAACGCATAAGTTAAACCCGCTATACCCGAACCGATAACCAGGAAATCTGTCTCCATATACTAATGAATAATGCTGTGTTTTTCTTTTTTTTATGGGCCAGGGCTGTATTGCTGCTATGATGCTTCTGTTGTGTCACTCACTTGTACGTCCTGTTCGCTACGCGGCATTGTGCAACAGGTTTTTGTTGTTCAATGTTCTTTTGTTCAAAGTTCAATGTTGCTGGCTTTTTCGTTCATCATTCCTTGTTCCTTGTTCGATATTCTCCAGGTCCGTGTTGTTCAATGTTTTTTGTTCAAAGTTCAATGTTGTTGGCTTCGTCATTCATCATTCCTTGTTCCTTGTTCGATATTTTCTTCCCTTGGTGCGTGTCTTCACGCACCAACCTATCCGGGTCTGAACAGCCGCCCAAAGAACCGAACGATAAAAGTAGTGCGACGCAACCGGCGATGCCATGAAATGCCGCCGTCCGCCACCAAAAATATAGCATCATTCCGTATACTATAAGATGGTAACATATAACCTGTTGCCACACATAGCCATGCAAGCTAATGAATTACTGTTTACAATTTCGTAACAATTCGGTTATTATAACTTAACCGCACAGGCCCGCTTGCAGCCTGGCATACATCTACTTTTGCCGCTGAAATAAATACACACTAACACATACGGCTTATGAAAAAACTATGCATGGCCATTATTGGCGTTTTTGCATTTTTTGTTGCCTTCTCACAAACCGGCGCAGTAAAAATTAAAGTAGTTGACGAACATAACCTGAACCTTCCCGGTGCAGATATTACTGTTAATGGTTCTAAAGCCAAAGCGGTAACAGACGCTAACGGAAGTGCTTTATTGTATGGTTTTACACAAGGCAATTACCAGTTAACAGTTACCTATATAGGCTACGCTACTGAAACGATAACTGTTGCAAACAACAGGCAGGAAGTAGTGGTACGGCTTAAGCCGGGCTCTTCTTCTTTGAAGGAAGTGGTTGTAATGGGCGACAGGCTGAAAGGCCAGGCCAGGGCGTTAAACCAACAAAAGAACAGCGACAATATTACCAATATCATCAGTGCAGACCAGGTGGGCCGTTTTCCCGATGCCAACATAGGCGATGCCATTAAGCGTGTGCCGGGCATTACCATGCAAAACGACCAGGGCGAAGCACGTAATATTGTTGTACGCGGTATGGGCCCGGAGTTTAACTCTGTTACATTCAATGGCGAGAGAGTGCCATCTGCTGAAGGTGATAACCGCCGTGTGCAGATGGACCTGATACCTTCGGACATGATACAAACCGTAGAAGTAAACAAAACACTTACCGCCGATATGGATGCCGATGCTATTGGCGCTTCAGTAAACCTGCTTACCCGTGCCGCCCCTAATGGACTGCGCCTTTCGGGTACCCTGGCAGGTGGTTACAACAGCATTCGCGACGGGTTTATCGGTACCGCCAATTTTATTGCAGGCAACAGGTTTTTAGGCAATAAGCTGGGCGCTGTTATCAGCGGTTCGTATAACAGGAACAAATACGGCAGCGATAACGTAGAAGCTGTGTGGATGAAAGATGCTAACGGAAAGACTTTCATTGGCGACCATGACATTAGGGTATATGATGAGCTAAGGATACGCAGAAGCCTGGCGCTTTCGCTGGATTATAAAGTCAACCCCTACAACACCATTTATTTTAACGGCAGCTATAACTGGCGTGATGATAAAGAAAACCGTTTTCGACTGAGGCATCGCTACCGTGGCGATGAAGAAGATTACGCGGATGATTTGATATACGATAACAGCGGCAACATTACCGGTTACCGTAACGGCGAAGTACTTCGCCAAACCAAAGGTGGCCTTGACAATGGCCGCAGCGAAAATCGCCGCCTGGAAGACCAGCGGGTGCGCTCTTATGCATTACGTGGCGATCATCTCTTTGGTACGCTTAAAACAAGCTGGAGTGTACAATATGCAAAAGCTTCTGAAAAAAGACCGAACGAAAGGTATATCGCCATGGGCAGGAGAGGGATAGAAATCGGTCAGGATATCAGCAATCCAGAGCGCCCATTGTTGACTGATAATACGCCGCTTACCGATTATACCAGGATGGATGAACTAACAGAACAGTTCCAGGACCAATACGAACGTGACTGGAATGCGAAACTGGGTTTTGAACTGCCGGCATCCATCATAAGCGGCCAGAAGGGCAAGCTGTTGTTTGGCGGGCGGTTGAGGTCTAAAAAGAAAGTGCGCAACAATAACTTCTTTTCTTATGAGCCCGTTGGCGCTAATGAAGATCTGTATGACAACATAGCCATGTTGCCATTGCAGGACAGAACGGTGAAAGGATTTTATCCCGGCAGCCAGTATGTGGCCGGACAGTTTATCAACCCGCAATTCCTGGGCGGCCTTAATCTGAAAGATGCCAGCCTTTTTGAAGAAAGCGACGAGCCATCTGAATACCTGGCCGGCAACTTCTCCGCTAAAGAAACCATTACGGGCGGCTACCTGGCATTAAAACAAAACATAACTGAAAAGTTTGCCGCCAATGTGGGTGTACGCGTTGAGCATACAAGTATAAACTATACCGGCAATGTGGTGGAAGAGGAAGAAGACCTGAAGGGTACGGAAACTTTTAAAAACAGTTATACCAACATATTTCCCAACGTAAACCTGAAGTACGACGTTAGCAATAGTTTTGTTATTAAGGCTGCTTATACAAATTCTATCGCAAGGCCGCGTTACTACGATCTTGTTCCTTACTTTAACATACTGCCGGGAGACCAGGAGATGAGCGCCGGTAACCCCAAAATGAAACCGGTTAAGTCCGCTAATTTCGACCTGATGGCCGAAAAATATTTTAGCTCCGTTGGCATACTTTCCGGCGGTGTGTTCTATAAGAAACTCAGCAACTATTTTTATACTTACATAGACAATAACTACAGCCGCGAAAAATTTGCTGCAGATTTTCCTACTGTGCAAAATCCTATCGAAGAGGGTGACCGTTGGGATTTCTCTCAACGCCGCAATGGGGATGGCGCTACCGTATATGGCGTAGAAGCCGCATTACAGCGCCAGTTTGATTTTCTGCCCGGCTTTTGGAAAGGGTTCGGCATTTACTTAAACTACACCTACACCCATTCCAAAGCTGATGGCATTTATGGTTCTGATGGCAAACTCATCCGCAGCAATGTGAAACTGCCCGGTGCTGCACCGCATATTTTCAATGCTTCATTATCTTACGAGAACAAGAAAATAGTGGCACGCCTGTCTGCCAATTACACTTCTTCTTATGTTGATGATGGCGACGATGCGGGCTATAATGAAGACGCATTCTTTGACCGTTATTACGACAAACAATTTTTCCTGGATGCCAATGCCTCTTATGCGTTAACCAGCAAGTTCAGGGTGTTTGCTGAAGCCAATAACCTTACCAACCAACCCCTGCGTTATTACCAGGGCATAAAAGACAGAACGGCCCAGTTGGAGTTTTATGGCCCAAGGTTTAACCTTGGTGTTAAATTCGATTTGAACAAATAGCATCTTAAAACAGGCGGCCTCTAAAGCTGCCTGTTTGTATCTTCACTACGCATTCTTTTACATGAAATCTTTTATAGCAGCAGCCAGCCTTGTATCTTTTGCCTTTTTCTCGTGCAATTCATCCACACCCGGCAATGCTGTTACAGACAGCAATGCCGTTAAGCCTGCTGTGGTAACAGAAAAAGTATTGACAGACAGCGACGACCCCGCCATTTGGATTTCACCAACCAATAAAGACAGCAGCATTATTGTAGGCACAGATAAAGATGACGCCAACGGCGGGCTGTACGTGTTTGGCCTCAACGGAAAAATAGATAGCGCCAGGACTGTAGCCGGCCTGAAGCGCATGAATAATGTGGACATAGCCTATGGCCTGCAACTTTGCGGCCAACGGACAGATATTGCAGTTGCAACAGAGCGTGACCGCAATTGCATCCGCATATTCAGCCTGCCAGCCATGCAAGCCATTGACGGTGGCGGTATTGAAGTATTTAAGGGTGAAACAGAGCGGTTACCGATGGGTATAGCCCTTTATACAAGGCCTGCGGACAGCGCCATTTATGCAATTGTAGGGCGTAAGTCAGGCCCTGCGGAAGGCTACCTGGAGCAATACCTTTTAAAAGATAGTGGTAACGGCCAGGTTACAGCCCAATTGGTGAGAAAATTTGGCAAGTATTCCGGTAAAAAAGAGATTGAATCCATCGCTGTAGATAATGATCTGGGCTACGTATATTATTCAGATGAGCAAACCGGCATCCGCAAATATTATGCTGACCCTGCCAAAGGAAATGAAGAGCTGGCTATGTTTGGCCAGGGGCAGTTTAAAGAAGACAATGAAGGTATTTCGATTTACAAACTCACCGATAACACCGGTTATATTCTTGTAAGCGACCAGGCCGCCAACCGCTTTAATGTGTACGCCCGTGAGGGCGATGCCGGTAACCCGCATTCGCATAAGCTGCTTGTATCTATTCCTGTTTCCACCAACCAAAGCGATGGCAGCGATGTTACATCGGTAAGCCTGCCCGGTTTTGAAGGCGGCCTCTTCGTGGCCATGAGCACCGATAAAACTTTTCAATTGTACCGCTGGAAGGATATTGCCGAAAAGGCAGGATTGAAAACGGCAGGCTCGAAATAATTTTTCTGTAGGCTATCCAGGTCTTGGAATTGAAGTTTATCCCCACTTGCGATTTACCATTCACGACTTACGATTAGGATACCAGCAATATAACCGGTGGCATCTTCGTTGCGTCGCAATCCTTTCATCGTTCGGTTCATTGGGCGGTTTTTCAGACCCGGGTAGAGCAGAGCATAACATGACAATCGTCAAGCATAAATACTATTGTCCCTGCGTTTGATTTTTTTCCAGGGGAAAACTGCCGGAAACCATCTGCCCCTTTTGATTGGTTTCAATAAAAACATTACCATTTAAAGTCTTAATCCGGTTGTAGATGGTGGAGATACCCATTCCATTCTTCTTGCTGTTGTTCATTCCTTTTCCGTTGTCCCTAACTTCAAAATAAGTTTCATTTTCGCGTACCAATAGTACCACATGTATTTCTGTTGCCCCGGAGTGTTTCAGGCTGTTAGTAACAGCTTCTTTTAAAACGCGGTATATTTCCGCATGTTGCTGCATATCCAGCCGGCGCATTATTTCCGCTTCATCCATCGTTACGGTAATCCTGGTGCTGCTATCCTTTCCGAACCTCAAAGAAAGGGTGTGTAAAAGTGCTGTAACATCGTAACATTCAGGTGTATCATGGGTGCTAAGTTGATGTATAAAATTGCGGGACTGCAGGTATACATTATTGGTTTCATCTTCAACATCCTGGAGTACCTCCCTGGTTTCCTGGCTGTGCGCATTTCTTTTAAGATCGCTGATGAGAAACCGCAAGGCAGCCAGGCCGCTGCTTACTTCATCATGTATATTGGCGGATATGGTTTCCCGTTGCCGGGCCATTTCTGTTTCCCGTTGCTGCTGCTGTTGCAGGCGTTCAGTTTCTAACTGCTGCTCCATGGCCAGCAACTCGTCCGCCAGTTTTTCACCGTCTGCCCTTCTTTGCATCTGCTGTTTTTTGTTGTACCGGTACAGCAATAATATTATAATCACCAGTAGTAACACTACCAGCACGCCTGCAACAATTATCTTCACCCTGCCTGCCCTGGCTTTAAGATTATCCCGTTGCAGTATAGCTATGTGCGCTTCTTTCTGTACCGCGTTATATTTTTTTTCGCTTTCAAAAATTTTACCGCGTTGCGTTATGAAGGCTATTGAATCTGAATATCGGGAGAAGGCTTCATAATATTGCAGGGCATCACGCCAGTAACCGTGAGATTTTGCATGCAGGTACAACACCTGGTTTTGCAATTGCAATTGCTCAAAACTTTTTTCATACAGTTTAAGTTGTTTTAACGTAACAATGCCTTCCGGTTTTCCCAATGCGTACAGGCACAGGCCGCGGTATAATTTTGCCTCGTTAGGTACAAAGCCAAAATGCGTGTAGGCCGGCATCAACGAAGAGTCAAAATATCGAATGGCATTATCGTACCGGCCCTGCAGGTATTGCAGTTTGCCAAGCATAAAAAAACACTGCATGTACCAAAGCCTGGATTGCTGCTTTTTAGCATCAATTACCTGGTGGAGCAACCGGTAAGAGCTGTCAGCGTATGGTGCCAACTTTTCTTCTTTGTACAGTTGCATAAACAGGTATGCTTTATCCATCATAAAAAAGGTGAAATCATCATTCCACCTGGCGGTCGCAGGCAATAGCCTCAGGCATTCGTTGGTATAATGCAATGCCTGTTTGTACAGCAAAAGCCGGGTATAAATAAGCAGGTAAGCATTGTTAGCAACAAGGGCTAAATCATTATCAACCGGTTCGCCGGCAACAGACATGCCTTTGTATAGAAAGTTAAGGGCTGAATCTTCTTTAAACCAAACTGCATAATAGGTCGCCATGCTGAGATAAGCTTTTGCAGATTCCTTATTTAAAGAACTGTTACCTGCCGCGTAGTGAACCGCCTGTTCACAGTAATGCAATGCTTTGTGGTAATCAAGAACTACCTCGTAATAATTAGCTATGGCTAATGCATAGAGAACCGTTTTTCTTTGACTGGGTTCCTGCTGCATGGCTTGCTGCAGGTCATGAACTATAAGAGAAAGTTCAGCCTGGTAGTGGTTGGCGAAGCTTACATTCAGCTTCCGTAGTAAATTTATTTTTTCGAGACTAGATAGTGCCAGGCGGTTTGCAGGGCGCAAGCTGTCAGGCAGTGCCCGGTAAAAGCTATCGCTAACTTGTGCAGTGGCTGAAAAAAAACATGAAGCTGCCAAAAGCAGCACCATCAGAAGGTAACGGATAGATTGCATAGGTGATGTGAATTAAAGATTGTTTTCAAAATTATCTCAAAAGAGAATGAGTGCGATCAATAAAACCGGAAGGAAATGGTTTTAAACAAGTAGCCGGCGCCTGGCAATGAGGCTAACACGTTGAACAAACAACCATTACTTTTGCGCTCACAACCAGATTTTGTATGAGGTATTTATTTATTTCCTGCGTTTGTTTCTTAGTGGTCATGATGTTTGCTGCCTGTTCGCCAAATAACGTTACTGTTGACGACAGCCTGAAAAAGTATTTCGACGAAAACCATGTAACGGGCACTTTCGGCTTGTTTGACAATGGGCAGGGGCAGTTCAGCATCTACAACCTTTCCCGTTTTAAAGACTCTGCCTATTTGCCTGCTTCAACTTTTAAGATTGTTAATTCACTAATAGGGCTGGAAACCGGTAAAATTTCCGGTCAGCACATGGTAATTAAATGGGATGGCGTTACCCGTAAGTTTCCCGGTGGAGACACCGCGAGTGCCTGGAACAAGGATTTGACCATGGAGGAAGCTTTTAAAGTTTCAGCCGTACCCTATTACCAGGAAGTGGCAAGGCGCATCGGAAAAGATACCATGCAGCGTTTCCTGGATACCCTGGGTTACGCTTCCAGATACGGCAGGGCCATTGTAAGAAAAATTGACAGTTTCTGGCTGGATAACTCCATAAAGATTACCGCCGACGAACAATTAGGGCTTGTTAAAAAGCTCTACTTCGACCAGTTACCTTTTCGCAAAAAAACCACGCAGGATATTGTAAAGCAAATCATGTTGCAGGAAGATAATGCCAACTATAAGCTCAGCTATAAGTCAGGCTGGGCCAATACCGAAAACGGCGATGAACTGGGTTGGATAATTGGCTGGATAGAAGAAAACAAGCACCCCTACTTTTTCGCTCTCAACGTAGATGCGCCTCCCGGTACCAACTTACAGCCTATTCGTATTAAATTACTTAAAGATATTTTGAAGCAGTATGGATTTATGGAGGGGAAGAAGTAGCTACCTGTTATTGATTTCACATTTCCTTTTCAATCTCCTCTATAGATTTAAGAAATGATTGATTGGATAATTTTTTCATTAATTGCCCTGCTGATTATAGTTCTGGTGGCGGCCTTTACAAAACGGTACCATAGCGGCAAGGGCGACGGCGAAAAGCTTTCCGTTTTTACCCTGGTTATGGAATTGGCAGGCGGTTTTTTGGAATAACATCGGTATTATTAATCCCGAAAAATACCAGGGATAACTTGCATTTGGCGTAATGCTTGTAGATTGCAGGGTAGATTACTTACATGCTGTCATTTAAAAATATAGAATACCTTATTGCGTTGCTGGTAATTGTGCCGCTGGTATTTCTTTTTCTCAATACGCTGTATTGGAAAAAGAAAACCAAAAAAGCTATTGGTGATAATAACCTGGTGGATGCCCTTACAAAGAATTATTCTTCCCGCTTTTTCAGGATAAAATTTATGGTGCTGCTGGTTGCGGTTGCCCTATTGGTTATTGCGGGGGCTAACCTGCGTAAACCATCTCCGCAGGATGATGAGAAAAGGGCAGGTATTGACATTATGGTGGCGCTGGATGTTAGCCGCAGCATGCTGGGGGAAGATGTAAAACCTTCCCGCCTGGTAAAAGCCAGGCAACTGGTAAGTGTGCTGATGGATAAGCTGGATAATAACCGCATAGGGCTGGTATTATTTGCCGGCCAGGCTTACCTGCAAATGCCCTTAACGGCTGATATTGCCGCCGCTAAATTGTTTATAAGCAATGCTACGCCGGATGTGATACCCGTACAGGGTACGGTGATAAGTGACGCATTGCAGGTTTGCAATAATTCCCTGGATACAAAAGAAAAGAAATACAAAGCCATATTGCTGATAACAGATGGCGAAGACCACGATGCCCGTATTGAGCAAACGATAAAACAGTTGTACGACAATGGGGTTATTGTAAACACTATCGGCGTGGGTACAACCGAGGGTTCCACCATTATAGACCCGGTTACCAATGAACCCAAAAGGGATATTAACGGGCAAACGGTTATAACAAAATTAAATGAAGCAGAATTGAAGCTGATAGCTGAAAAAACCGGCGGCGTTTACCACCGTCTTGATAATACCGCTAACGTGGTGGCGGACGTTGCCGGAACGATTGACGGGATGAATAAAAAACTGATAACAGGGGAGGGGAGTGAAAAGCATTACGCCTCATTTTTTCCGTTGTTTATCGCCTTGGCCCTGCTATTGCTGGTGGGTGAAGTGTTTATACCGGAAGTGAAAAAATTAAGTAAATGAAGCAGCTTATTATTTTATTGTTGTTTGTTTTACCGGTGGCCGCACTGGAAGCCCAGCAAGCCAATCTGCTGGTAAAAAAGGGTAACGAAGAGTATAAGAAAGGTGAGCTTAAAAAAGCCGAAGAAAACTACCGTAAGGCCCTGGAGAAAGATGGTAGTAACAGCGCTGCCAGTTTTAACCTTGGCAATGCACTGCAAAAGCAAAACCAGGGTTCGGAGGCGGAGAAAGCTTACGATAAAGTCATCAACAGCAATGCGGATAACACTTTAAAGTCCAAAGCCTGGTATAACAAGGGCCTGGCTGCTTTAAACCAAAAAAAGTTGCAGGATGCCGTTAGCGCCTTCAAGCAATCGCTTAAGATGAACCCGGAGGATACGGACACCCGGGAGAACCTGCAAAAGGCATTGCAGGAACAGAAAAAGCAACAACAGCAGCAACAGGAAAACCAGCAGAAGAAAGATAAGCCTAAAGAAAAGGAGCAGCAGCAAAAGCCTAAGGAACAAAAGCCTGAGCAAAACAAAACAAAGCTTTCTATGAAGCAGGCCGAGCAATTGCTTAACCAGTTACGGGAAAGAGAAAAACTGTTGCAGCAGCAATTGCAAAAACAAAAAAGTAATACCCAGCAGCAGGAAAAAGACTGGTAAGCGCAAGGGCGTTTGTGGGCCGGGCTAATACCCGCTTAAATGTCGCCATGAAAAACTACAGTACACGCTGTGCGACGCAAGGAACGATGCCATGAAATATTCACTGCCGGGTCCATAATTCTACCCGGTAATAACAAACGGATACCTTAACATGATACAAAATATGAAAGTAAAAATATGGTTAGCAGCGGTTGTGTTGTCGGTAACACTTTTTTCTTGTCTTGACACTGAAGAAAAAATAGTGATAAAAAGCGACGACAGCGGCACCTACAGCCTTAATGTTGATATGGGCCGTATGATGCAGTATATGAAAGCCTTTGCATCGCAAAAGGAGGAAATACAGGAAATGCTGAAGGCAAAAGATACCACCATACTGTTCAGCAGTTTTATTGATACGGTTTCTCAGCTTACAGCACAGGAAAAAGAAATGTTGCATGATGGCTCTTTAAACATGCGTGTGGATGAAGAAAACGATGAAATGAAATTATCTTTTTTGGTGCCGTTTAAAAACATAGCGCACCTGCAATATTTAAAGCAGCATTTTCCTGAAATGCTGGGGAAGCTAAAAGCTGCCGATAAAGCCATGGGCGGTGATGGCAACAAACAGGCCATGAGTGGTAATGCCAACCCCGGCGGCATGATAAACCCAGCAGCGCAGGCCTACTCATTCAGTGCGGAAAAGAACAGCATCAGTAACAGGCTGGTGGACAAAGCCGCTTTGGAAAGCGTGTTTTCCGGCGATACCCTGCAAATGGTTAAGCAGGCCTTGCCCATGATGGGCGACATGAACTACAAAACTGTTTTTGTATTGTATAAGCCGGTAAAAAGCTTTAACGGCGCCAATGCAACCACTTCGGAGGATAAAAAGACGGTTACGTTCAGCAGCAGTTTGTCAAAGTTGTTTGAACAGCCGGAAGCGTTTGAGTATAAGCTCGAATATTAGGATGGGTAATATTTTCATAAACGTGGGGGATAGCCGCCCACGTTTTTTTATGGGCGGCACTAAATCAGACCGGGTCATTCATTTTAACTGCATCATCAAGTTTAATATGCCTTGCACAAGAAAATTCTACTGCTGAAATCACAGTGGTACAAAGCTTAATCAGGGCCAACGGAAGAAACGTGCTGTATATCGTTTCTTCCTTGACTTTTTTTGTTACTTTTTTGTGTCAAGACAAAAAAGTAAATAAGTTTTATGTAATACTGGATGTGCGACACCCAAAACTCACGTTAATAATAAGTTTCACTAATAGCGGTACAGTTAATATTTTTGCCGCCAAACCATAAATGAAGCGTACCAAACGCTTTGATACAAACTAATTTACCGGTAATGATAGATAAACTGGAAGCCATAAAAGCAAGATTTGAGCAGGTGGGTGTGGCGCTTACCAATCCTGAGGTAGTAGGCAATAACAAAGAATTCAGCAGGCTTAGCAAAGAATACCGCCAGTTAGAGAAAATTGTGCAGCCTTTTGAGCAGTTTAAAAAAGTAATGGCTGACTACGAATTTGCCAAAGAAGCTTTAAATGGCACTGATGAAGACATGCGTGAGCTGGCCAAAATGGAGCTGCCGGAATTGGAAGAGCAAAAAGATACGCTGGAAAAGCAATTACGCAAGTTGCTGATACCGAAAGACCCGCAGGACGATAAGAATGCTGTACTTGAAATACGAGCCGGTACTGGTGGCGATGAAGCCAGCCTTTTTGCCGGTGATCTGCTGGGCATGTACCTGCGTTACTGCGCTAAAAAAGGATGGAAAACAGCCGTGGTAGATGAAAGTGAAGGCACGGTGGGCGGCTATAAAGAAGTGGTGGTGGAAGTGCAGGGCGAAGATGTATATGGCACGCTTAAGTTTGAAAGCGGTGTACACCGCGTACAGCGGGTGCCCGATACAGAAACGCAGGGCCGTGTGCATACATCCGCGGCAACAGTGGCGGTAATGCCCGAAGCGGAAGAAGTGGACTTTGAGTTAAACCCTGCCGATGTAAAAATGGAAACAGCACGCAGCGGGGGCGCCGGCGGGCAAAATGTAAACAAGGTAGAAACCAAGGTAATGTTAACCCATATACCCACAGGCACCGTGGTGGTTTGCCAAACTGAGCGCAGCCAGTTGGGTAACCGCGAAAAAGCCATGACCATGCTGCGTACCAGGCTGTATGAAGAGCAGGTACGCAAACACGAAGAAGAAATAGCCCGCCACCGCAAAACGCTGGTAAGCACCGGCGACCGCAGCGCTAAAATACGCACTTACAACTGGCCCCAGGGCCGCGTTACAGACCACCGCATTGGCCTTACCTCTTACAATCTCGACGCGGTTATCAACGGCGAAATAGACGAGTTTATTGAAGCCCTGCAGGTAGCCGAGAACGCCGAAAAAATGACCAATCAGGAAACAGTGTGATGGTGAGGAGTGAGTGGTGAGTAGGGAGTAGTGAGTAGTGAGTGGTGAATAGTGAGTGGGATACTGGTAACCGGCAACTTTTTTTATGGGCCCGGCAGGAGGTATTTCATGGCATCGCCTGTTGTGTCACTCACTTGTACGTTCTGTTTTTCATGGCGGCATTTAAGCGGGTATTAAGCATCCACATCCTCTTTTATATCCTTTTCAAATTCATCTATGGCTGGCCATTACGAATTATTTAAAGACGGTTACAGCATCAGTACCAACCCGGCAAAGCTTGATATAGCTGTAATACATCAGTATCTCTCGGTAGAATCTTATTGGGCGCAAAACATACCGTTGCACATTGTTGAAAAATCCATTGCCAACTCCTTGTGTTTTGGGTTGTATCATAATAACGGGCAAATAGGGTTTGCCCGCCTGGTGACCGATAAGGCCACCTTTGCCTACCTGGCCGATGTGTTTGTACTGGAGCCACACCGCGGCAAAGGATTGTCCAAATGGCTGGTGCAGTCCATTCATGCCCACCCCGAGTTACAAACCCTGCGCCGCTGGATGCTCGGCACCAAAGATGCGCATGGGCTGTATGAACAATTCGGCTGGAAACTGCTGGATGAAGGAGCCGCGAAACGGTTTATGCAGCGGCATAATGGCGCGGTGTATGGGGGGTAGGGGTAGGTGCAAGGAATGGCTATGTTTTGGCGCTTATGAAAATTTAATGTGATAACTTTTTGGCGGAATGAAAAAGTTATTTTTACTTCGTCAGCGATAAGTACCATTAGAAAACAACAACCACTAAATCAATATTCAACTGAAGAACTCTGCTTATAGCCCAGCCCTGGTAGCGGTAATGATGGTAATCATTCCCCTGCTTGTCTTGATAGTACCCACTTACAGTCAGCGTTCATCTGCTTCAGATTCTTCTCAAAACATTTTACAGGAAAACGTTTCAGAAAAGTCATTAAATGCCATCGAAGGCAAATATGCCGGCCTTACTTCCTC
>NZ_VVIP01000021.1 GCF_009650435.1 Foetidibacter luteolus | reverse complement strand
ATCTGTATTGAATCTAACAGAACAATACTGTCAACCGGTGAAACACAACAGGAAATAAGGTATTATATCTCAAGCCTGCAGGCAACACCCGAAAATTTTTTAAGCATCATCCGCCAGCATTGGGGTATTGAAAACAAGCTGCATTGGGTGCTGGATGTAATTTTTAACGAAGACCTCAGTACAAAACAGGCCGGTAATGCCGCTGAGAACTTTAGCATTATCACTAAAATAGCCCTCAACCTTTTAAAGAATAATACCACTAAAAAATTAAGCATCAAAAAGAAACGGCTCCTCTGTACCCTGGACAACAACTTCCTCGCTAATACTGTTTTCAATAAATTTTAGATGCGTTTGCCCTGTATTTCAGGACAAGACACAAATATTTTACATCCCATACCGTACACCTGACATCTTACATACCCGGGCTTCCTGGTTGAAACTTTGTACTTTCTTTCACCCGTACTATCTTATTTTTGCCAGCGTTAAATCAGCGATATACATGAATTTCAACTTGTCACAGATTCCGGAACGCAGGAAAAAACCCCGAAGCGAAGGACTAACGATGGTAATGGATAAGGGCCTGAGCATTAATGAAACAGAGAATTTTTTAAGCGTTTCTCATCCGCATGTTGACATTGTTAAACTTGGTTTCGGCACTTCTTTCGTTACGCCCAACCTGAGGGAGAAAATTGAAGTGTATAAAAAGTATGATATCCCTATTTATTTCGGCGGTACTTTATTTGAAGCTTTTTTAATTCGCAACCAGTTTGATGACTATATAGCTGTTTGCAAGGATTATGGCGTTTCTTTCATAGAAGTGAGCGATGGCTCTATCACCATACCTCATGCGGAAAAATGCGGCTACATTGAAAAGCTTACGAGGCATGCCACGATACTAAGTGAAGTGGGCAGTAAAGATGCCCAGCACATCATCCCCCCCTACAAGTGGATAGAACTGATGCGGGCTGAACTGGAAGCCGGCTCATCTTATGTGATTGCCGAAGCCCGTGAGGCCGGCAACGTTGGCATATACCGTGGCAGCGGCGAGGTTAGAGAAGGGTTGGTAAACGAGATACTTACCCAAATACCCGGCGACAAAATTATATGGGAAGCCCCCCAAAAAGCACAGCAGTTATATTTTCTTGAACTGCTGGGCTGCAACGTAAACCTGGGTAATATTGCCCCCGCTGAAGTAATTGCGCTGGAAACTATGCGCATTGGTTTGCGTGGTGATACTTTTCACCTTTTTCTTAACAGCGAAACTGCTAAATAATGCGCCAGTTTGGTTTAATTGGTTACCCGCTTTCGCACTCGTTTTCCCAAAGATATTTTACGGAAAAATTTAAAAAAGAAGGTATACCCGACACTGTTTTCGAGAACTTTTCCATTCCTTCCATCACTGACCTTACGGGCATACTGCAGAACAATCCCCATTTACATGGGTTTTGTATAACTATACCTTATAAAAAGCAGGTTATTGCCTACCTGGATGAAATGAGCGAAGCGGTAAGCCAAATAGGCGCCTGCAATTGCGTTAACATACAAAACGGCAAACTTACCGGTTATAATACTGACGTTGTGGGCTTTGAACAATCTTTTACCCGGTTATTACAACCACACCATACACATGCCCTGCTATTGGGTACCGGCGGCGCAGCCCTGGGGGTAGAATATGTATTGCACAAACTGGGTATTGCTTCTCAATATGTTTCCCGCAATGCCGGCGAAGGCGTTTTTGCTTATGAGGCCATTACTGCTGAAGTGCTGGAACAATACTCCGTTATCATCAATTGCTCGCCGGTGGGCACCTATCCACATACAGAAGAAGCACCAGCTATACCTTATCACCTGCTTACGCCCAAACATTACCTTTTCGATCTTGTTTATAATCCTGCCGTTACCAGGTTTTTGCAATTGGGCCAAAACCAGGGCGCTACTACACAAAACGGTTACGACATGCTGATTGGCCAGGCAGAAGAAGCATGGCGCATCTGGAATAGCTGATACGCCTAAACGCTTACTCAAGAGTTTGGCATGTGTTACATTTTATGTAATTTGATTTTTTGTATTACCTAAGCATTCCGGGGCATGATGATTGCATCTGCGAGCATGTATCCGGAACTATCGGATAAATATTTTTATCCGCAAACCGTTGCTTACACTAAACAGCGATGAATGAAAGCTTTCTTTAAAAATACCTGGACAATACTTAACCACAGCATAGACGACTTTGTTGACAAGAAGATAACCCGTATGAGCGCCGCGCTGGCCTATTACACCGTTTTCTCCATCGCACCCATGCTGATCGTCGTAATTACCCTCTGCGACCTGTTTTACGGCCGCAGCGCTATTGAAGGCAGAATTTATACAGAGATACGTTCTTTTGTTGGCGAACAACCTGCCCTGCAAATACAGCAGCTTATTAAAAATGCTACAGTGTCCAACGATATTACCTGGGCTTCTGTTATTGGTATTATCGCCCTTACTGTAGCCGCCACGAGTGTTTTTGCTGAAATACAGGATTCCATCAACTTTATATGGGGCATAAAAGCCAAGCCTAAAAAGGGGTGGATAAAACTGCTGGTTAACCGCCTGCTAAGTTTTAGCATGCTGGCGAGCCTGGGATTTATACTGTTGGTTTCGCTGCTTATTAATGTAATTATGAATGCGCTGGTGGCAGATAGCGTGCTGGCCAGATTGTTTGACAGCATTACCAAACAATTTCCGGTGATAGCATTATATGCTGCTTATGGCATTAACCAGTTGCTTACATTCCTTACCATCAGCTTTATTTTTGGCATCATCTTCAAAGTTTTGCCCGATGCAAAAATAAAATGGAAGGATGTTCGCATGGGCGCTTTTACAACGGCTATTTTATTTATGCTGGGCAAATTTGTTATAGGTTTTTACCTGGGCAAAACAAGTGTAACAAGTTCTTATGGCGCAGCAGGTTCTGTGGTAATAATTCTGCTGTGGGTATATTATTCAGCAATTATTTTATACTTCGGGGCGGCCTTTACCAAGGCTTATGCGCAGTTTACCGGCAGCCATATTTACCCTAACACTTACGCCGTTTGGATACGCCAGGTTGAGTTAGAAAACAAGGGCGACCTTGCGGATAAACATGGCGCAGATAAAGTTGTTATACCAGAAGAAAAAGTGATATAAAAGTTGCAGGTTACCAGGTTGCAGGTTACCAAGTTGCTGGTTGCAGGTTGCTGGTCCGTTGAAGGGGGGCTTGCGGCAATTACAAAAGCCTGGGTATCGGTTGCATGTTACTAAGTTGCTGGTTAAAAAATTTATATACAACGGATGGCCGTAAACATTAAACTTTGAACAAAAGAACATTGAACAACCAAAGCCCCGTAGTGCGGCAGCAAAACTATCCTGCGGGCAAAGCTGCATAGAGATCCTAGCGTACAAGAGTGCGACGCAAGTAAAGCCTCATATTTGTTCCTTCTGCCGGGCCCATAAAACTTTAATTTTCGATAGAAAATTGCGCCAGCAATCAAAAGTCTGCGGAGTGTCTCTTGCAACTGCTCGTCATTGACAATCAGTAAACAAAAATGCCCACCAACCTGTTGATGAGCATTCTGTTTTGTTAACGTTTCCCCCGAAACATGTAACATACAAGACGTTATAGTAACCTTACACCAAGGCTTAAACTAAGCGTCCTGTACTTATTTTTATCGTCGCTGTTGTTTGTCTGGGTAGAATTTATCTTGGTTAATCCCCAGCCATAATTAAGGCCCAGCATTAACCTGTTGGTTTCAACGCCGGCCAGCGCATTAAGACCTACATCAAACCTTTTCAGCCTGTCGAACCTTGCGCCTTCCTGCTCGCCGGTAGTAGGGTCGTCGTTGTTGAATTTGATGCTTTCACTTGTGGTGGTTTTCTCGCCTAAAACAGATATTTCTGCTTTAGACTTACCGCCGATTCCCATAGCTACATACGGGCCTGCACCAGCGTATATACGCAAATCATTACCGATGGGAAACTTTACTAAAAAATTGGCCGGCAGTTCCAGATAGAGCGGGTTAAACCTGGTTTTTACATAGTTGTCGGATTGATTGTTAGGGTCTGCGTAATAGTCTGCTTTAGCGCCCTTGCCATTTAATAAAAGGCCAGTTTGAAACGAGAAGATATCAGCTATGGGCAAATCAGCAATAACGCCTGCATGAAATGTACCTAAGCTGCGTGAATCGTGTACTGAGCCATCGCTTTTAGTGGAAATATTGGCGGAATTGTAGCCGCCTTTAATGTAAATGCCTCCGGGGTTTAGTTTTCCTTTTTCCTGGGCACTTGCTGCTGTTACAAACAGTGCGGTAACAGCCGCCAACGTCAAAATTTTCTTCTTCATAATCATGGTTTAGAATCACAGCAAATTCCAACACCATGCCAACTTTTCTTATACGTAAAACACTGATTTTCTTTTTAACATATCCCACTCACTCCTCCGTCATGTTTTTAATCATCTGGCTGAACATATAAATTTTTTTTTCAGCTATATCTTCTGTGTCCAGGTGCTTCAATTTATGTTTAAAACATTTACGCAGTAACTGGTACCCTTCCCGGGCTTGTGTGGAATCGTAGAAATTTTTTACCCAATCCTGTTGAACGTCCTCAAAAAATTTAAGCGCAACGCCGCTGGATGAGATAATAAACGGCGTGCTGAACCAGTTATAGTCCACCCTTGTTTTCCTCTTGTCTTTGGCGTCCCGGAATATCATTTGTAAAAACTGCAGGTGGTTTAATGTACGTTTTGCTATCTGCTCTTTGGTTTCGGGCTGTAACGGTTTAACCCGCCAGTTGTTATAAATAATACTGTAGGGGTCTTTTTCCAGGCTGGAATAACGGTCTGGATTTTTACTCAGGTAAAAAATGCATGAAACCAGGCTGTCAAGAAACCGGTTGGCGGTATCGGCAGTTGAAAGTTGCAGGATAGCCTGTGTAAGCAGGCTGTCTGCCTCAAGGTCTATAAAACCTACACCGGCGGTGTCTACTTTCAGGCGAAATGAATCTTTATGGCCCTGCGCGGAAAGATTGATGGTACGGGCGCCGGTATTGTAATGCCAGTTGCCATGAAGGTAGGCCTGCAGCAGGCAAAGGTCGTAACTTCCATCCGGCCTTAGTATCAGCCGGGCATTGCGTTGTGAGGTGGAAGGATCGTCTCCCTCTTCATTATTAACAGCATTGCCAGACAATGAGTCTATATAATGCGGAAGTACAAAGCTGAACCCCCACCGGCCGGTAATTAATTGCTCCGGTGTTTTTTTGCAGGAAGAGATTATAGTAAAAAGGGCAGCAATAAGGGTAAGTTTTTTCATGGATGCTGGGTATTATTCAACTAAAGAATATTCCTTGAAATTATTTACAATAGGCATTAAACTCTTTATTCGCCTCCTCATCGCCTAAATCTTTTGCCTTTCTGAAGGCAGCACAGGCACTATCCTGCATAGTCAGGTTACTATAACATTGGGCAAGTTTTAAGAAAGCTCTTGCGTCGTTTTTATCAACTCCTACAACATATTGATAACAGGCTATGGCATCCCTGTCTCTTTTCAGGCTTTTTAAAACCTCTCCTTTATTAAAGTATGCAATAGCTGGATAGTCAGTACCTAACTCAATTACTTTGTCAAAATCATTTAATGCTTTCTCATAATCTTCATCCATCATAAAAATTGTTCCCCTGTCATGATAACCAACTGAAGAAACGGGCTGCAGCCGGATAAACTTATTAACTGCCTCAAGTGCCTCATCCCTGTACCCCAAGTTAAGGGCGCAAAGATACTTACCTCTTAAAGCATGCAGGTTATCTTCGTCCATAAACAACGCATCATCAAACTCTAATGCTGCATTTGGGTAATCGCCCTCTGCCATAAGCCTGTTGCCTTCTGCAACGTGGTCTTTATTAATGCTAATTTCACAGGAAGATAGTAAAGCTAAAAGGGTAACGGCAATAAAATACTTCATGATTTTGGTTATTTTTCCTGGGGCAGGCTATTTTGGCACACCTTACTTAGTTTAACCTGGGCCACATTGCTGCATAGAATTTCCAGCCGAATAAGTGTTCCAATCTGCTGCTTCGACACGCAGATTGCTCAACCAAAGCCCCATAGCAGCAAAACAGCCAGGGCCCAAAAAATTTTCTTATTAAAACTTAGGACAGGGCAAACCTTTGCTGCCTTCGGGCCGCTTAATGTAAATAAGGGAAATTTCGATACCGCCGCGGCTGTTGGATGCTGTTTTAAGGCTGGAAGTGTTTACGTCGTAAGTAACACCCAGCCTGAAATCGTTGTATTCAAGGCCTACATAAGGTATAATGGCATCGTTCATGCGCATCCAGGCGCCTATATATACACTGGTAGGTTTATCTACCGTCATATCTCCCACAGGTAACTGGGCCGCACCGCCAAAAACGGTTTCGCTGGCGCCAGCCTGCGTACTGTACAAGCCGCTGAAGTGCAGGGTATTGCCTTCGCCAAAAGGTATGTAACCGCCGCCGTGCAGCGTGGTGCGGGGGTCAAGCACATAATAAGCGCCGGTAAAACTTTGCTTCGGGCGGGTAATATGGTACATACTTACACCCAGGTAAAAATTGTTGCGGTCGTTGGTGCTGGCGGTGTATAAAACGCCGGCATTCAAATCCCAATAACTGTTTTTTAGGCTTTGCCCGCTGAAACTTTCCATGGTAACGCCGGTAAACCCGGATGATGTTAACTGGTCTTCAAAAAAAAGTTTTGAAGTGTTGATCATCATGTTGGAATAGGTAGCCTGAAAACCAAGTCCTATCTGTTTAAACCCGTCTTCATCCAACCCTTTGTGAAAGGCGGTGGAAAGTGATAAATAGTTGAAGTTAACAGCCCCGGCGGCGCTTTTATCTGTATATGCCATCACGCCTACGCCCCAGGTATCGCGGAAGTCAAGGGCTTCCTGCATAATGTGAAAATCTGCCGACACTGTAGCGGTTTGGTAGGCCCGGTTAATTGTAGGCCACTGGTTACGGTAGTTGCCCGCCATGCGGAAAGTACCATCAAATTTTCCTGTAAAAGCAGGGCTAAGCGTTAGCGGCGAGGAATAAAACTGTGAAAAGTGAGGGTCTTGTGCGAAGCTCCACTTCATCATCGTTACACACAACAGAAACAATACAATCTTTCGCATGGGTTAATTTTGGCTTTGTAAATATATACAAATAGATTTTTAAGGGTGTAAAATGCGGCAAGTTTAACGGGCAATTTAAGCCTGGTTCTTAGGCCCGAAGGCAAGATCGCCTGCATCGCCCAGTCCCGGCACAATATAGCCTTTGGCTGTAAGTTCATCGTCAATATCGCCGCACCACAGTTTTATAGCATCGCCGGATTCGCGGTGTACAAACTCAATGCCCACGGTGCAGGCAATAGCTGTTACCACATGAATTTCGGCGGGTTCGCCTTCTTCCCGCATGGCGGCAATGGTTTTAACCAGCGAGGCGCCCGTTGCCAGCATAGGATCGCTGATAATAATGATCCTGTTTTCCAGCGTAGGGCAGCTCATGTACTCTAAATTAATTTCAAAAGAGCCGTCGCGGTGGTGTTTGCGGTAGGCAGAGACAAAGGCGTTGTCGGCTTTGTCAAAGTAGTTAAGCATTCCGTTGTGCAAGGGTAAACCGGCGCGTAAAATGGTGGCCAGAACTGGCTGCTGTACAATTTTTTTACTGTTGTGCAGCCCCAGCGGCGTTTGAATTTCCTGCTCCTGCCAGGGCAGCATTTTGCTTATTTCATAGGCTGCTATTTCGCCGATACGCTCAAGGTTACGGCGAAAACGCATACGGTCTCCCTGGATGGTCACATCTCTCAGCTCACTTACCCAATTGCTTACCAGGCTGTGTTGTTCACTTAAATTCATTACCATCGTGCTAAGATAAGCGAGAAACCTATATCTGGGTGGCAGCCCTCCCGTGATTTTTACGCTGCAAGCTTTTTTTAATTGCCGGTTAATAGGTGGTAAAAACAATGATGAATGCCACAAGCAATATTACCAGCAAACCCAGGAAAAAGGCAATATCGGCCACCTGTTCCAGCCTGGCGTTGTTGTTGCTGCGCAGCGAGGCGTAAGAAAAAAGGGCTGCCACGGTAAAAACCAGGGTATCAAAGCTTAGCAATTCATCGGCGTAGGTCTGTAGCCGGGTGTTCAGCAATTTAAACAGGGTTATTACGGTAATACAAACCCCTATCATGGTAGTTGAGCTGCCAAGTATGTGGTGCGCAATGTCCCGGTTCTTGTCCTGCTGGTTAAATAGTTTCATTTGGTGAGTGGTGAATAGTGAGTGGGATTTTTATTATGGCGCCTGCCCACGCTAAGGCGATGGGCACCGGGCTTTCCGCTATTACTCCGCCACAGTAGCCGGGCTGCGAAGGCTTCAGCGGGGTAACCGCTGCAATCCCTGGCGCGGTGGTGTACACGCTGCTTTTTTTGCGTACAGGTTGTTTCAAGTACGAGTTACGAAGTACGAAGTACTTTATGCAAAGCTCTTCATTTGTCTGAAGCAGGCGGCCACAAAAAGCAAATCGCACTTGACATTACTTCTTTACATCGTACATCCCACATCAAACATCTTACATACCCAGGTACTTCGTACTTCGTAAATCGTACTTACTCACCTTCCTTTCATTACCGCCGGTACGCCATCTGTTATCCATTTAGGGGCAGGGGCGTCTTTCAGCAGCCAGTCAAAAAATTGTTGCTCACGAATTTGTATATCCTTACGGTTTTTACGCTCTACCAGGTTATGCGCTTCGTTATTGTAATTAAGCATCCAAACGGGTTTGTTTAACCTGCGCATGGCGGTAAACAGTTCTATACCCTGGTACCAGGGCACAGCGCCATCGGCATCATTACTCATAATTACCAGCGGCGTTTTTACTTTAGGCAGGTGGAATAACGGAGAATTTTCTATATACAGTTGCGGCTTTTCCCAAATGGTGCTGCCGATGCGGCTCTGCTGTTTCTCGTATTGCATCTGGCGGTTGTAACCACTCTCCCACCGTATGCCGCCGTAAGCACTGAACATGTTGGATACCGGTGCACCAGCCCATGCCGCTTTGTACAGGTTGGTTTGTGTAATTAAATAGGCCGTTTGGTAACCGCCCCAGCTTTGGCCCTGCAGCCCTATGCGGGCACTATCAATAAAGCCTTTTTTTATTAAAGCACGTGTGCCGCTTACTATGTAATCGTAGGCACTTTTGCCGGGGTGGCCGGTTGTGTACCAGATATCCGGTACAAACACCACGTAGCCACGGCTTACAAAGAAGGGGATATTTAACCGGCTGGGGGTGGGCGCAGGGGCAATATAATTGTTAAGTGTTTGATTATTGCGTTCGTAGAAATACACGATCATGGGGTATTTCTTCGTGGAGTCAAAATCTTCCGGCTTGTATAATACACCTTCTGTTAATTTGCCGGTATAGGCTTTCCACTTAAACAATTCTGAAGTACCCCAGTAATATTGGGATTGCTGGGGGTTGAGATGGGAAAGTTGAGTTGCTAAAACATCTCTTCCATAGTCACCCGGAATTGGCGGCGCTGTTAACCTCAATAATGAATCTATTTCTCTTGAAGTAACAAAGAGGTCTGGAGATTTCTGATAACTTTCCTTGGAGTAAACATACACGCCTGCATTTTTTGCCTTCAGAAAGCTGTTAATGGCAGGTCCTGATGCCATGGTTACAAATTCCACCATCTGTCCATTATTGGAAAGCGTTCCTACAGCAACATAATTTGTTTTATCTGCTTCCAGGAAAAATTTAAAGCATAATTCTTTTTTGCCATCAATGAATTTTTCATTTTTATCGGTAGTCAAATACCTCCTCTCCAATTTATAACGTGTAAAAAGTTCATCGAATAAGGGAATGGATTTTTCCTTTCCCTCCGGGTCAACCTTCCATACATTGTACCTGTCATAAATCAGTACGTACTTATCATCCTCCATCCATTTGGCAATACCATAGGCGTTGGGGTCATCGGGCACATCATTTTCCTCGTCGTACAGCGGGTATTTTATATCAGCCGCTACTTTATAAAATTGCCCGGTTATACCGTTGTAAACTGAATAACCACGTTTTATATCATCATATAGCAACAGGTATTTGCCGGTGTAAGATGCATACGTGTTGCCCTTGAATTTTTTTGTAATCAACTTCCTGGCGCCGGTTGCGGGGTTAACAGCATATATGTCGCTAAAGGTGTAACCCTGCCATTGCCGCTCTACGCGGTGGCCGGTATCGGTAGCGGTATAAAAAATGTTTCCGTCACCTTCCAGGGTTTCACGTACCAGCCTGAAATTTTCATCGCCCAGTTGTGTTAACTGTTGGGTGGCTACATCCCAAACAGCCAGGTAATTTTTTTTCAGGTCTTTATCAAGGTTTTTCAACTGTACCGTCATCAGGTCGTCGTCCCTGTAATTCCAAACGTCCACATTTACCCTTTCAAATTCAGGTAATGTGGTGTCTTTGGGCGGCAATATGGGTGCTGTTCCTATCAACAGCCTTTTGCCGGATGCGCTGAAATGGATATCAGCATTTTCGCTAATGGCATAGTTGGCAGGCAGGCCAGCGGTAAAACGGTCTGCAATTATCTTAGCGCTGTCGTTACCGGCTGTATAATAATAAAGTTTATAGAATTTTTGCAGGGCTTTAGCGCTGCTGTCACGCTCGGCCACAAATGCAAGCTGTTTGCCCAATGTATCCCAGGCGTAGGCTTTTGCATCATTAAAATTGTAGAGGATAGTATCTTTTACAGCCGCATCCAGGCTATATACAATAACTGAAGGCTTTACAGAATCCTTTTTGCTACCGCTGCTTTCCAAAAGCAATTTTGTTCCATGCTCATCAAATAAATATTCTGTTACAGCGGTAAAAGAGTCTGTAGTATTGGTAACAAGGTTACGCAACATCAGCAGGGTGCCCTCCTCTTTTTTATCTCCGCCATTGCCGGTTTCTTCCGCATCGGCAAAAAGGCCATCGCCGGCAGCGGCGGCTTTAACCGTGCTGTCTTTTTTCTTCGTTGTATCGGCCGCCGGCTTTTCGTATTGCCATGCCAGCCATACAGACGATTTCTCGGGCAGTTTAAACGATTTCACTTTCGCGAATTTCTCCACCTGCATAGAGGCCATGTTAATAACAGCCAAAGAATCTTTTGGCATATCATCGGCTTTTTTCTTTTTTATTTTGGCATCGCGGGTTTGCTGGTAGGCTGGTTTTATTTTACAGAACACGTAGCGGTTATCTTCACTGATGGTTGCAGCATATCCCCGCTGCAGTTCAAGCAGCTTTTTACCATCTGTTTGCTGTATTACCAACAGGGCATCCCCCTCCTGCGGGGTTATAGTGTACACCACAAATTTGCCATCGTTGCTGATGTATTTTTCACCAATACTCTGCCAGCCGTCATAAACGGTATGGTCAAGCGGTTTCTTTTGAGCGGTAAGCACTGTAGCCAATAATAACAGGGGGAAAACAAGCATGCTTTTCATACACCCGAAGATAAGTATGAATAAGTACGATTTACGAAGTACGAAGTACTTTAGGTAAAAGCCTTTTTATTTGCGGCGTTGACGGAAGCTGAATAAGTACGATTTACGAAGTACTTTAGGTAAAAGCCTTTCTATTTGCGGCGTTGACGGAAGCTGAATAAGTACGATTTACGAAGTAC
>NZ_VVIP01000020.1 GCF_009650435.1 Foetidibacter luteolus | reverse complement strand
AGCTTAACCATACAGCAACTGAGCATTATGTTCGAGGGGAGGATGGCCGCAATTTTCTAAAAATTTTTCACGTTCCTTTTTCCGGCCATGGCCGGAAAAAGGAACGTGAAAAATAACCTTGACACAGTTTAAATTACACTCCCATCTACTTTTTTCGAGACCAGATCCCCCAATTTTTTAACCGCATGGGAGGAAGCAGTGAATTGCTTTTTCCATGCTGCACTGCAACTGATCCCGCTGAAAAGACAGGATGGAAACATCAAATGGATACCGGTATATCGCCCCCAATGCTATTGTTACCAGTTGCAAAGCCATTGTAGCTACTTACAATACAGTTTTCAGCGGTTACAAGAGGGTTGTAAATTGTTGCAGTGCCATTGTTAACGGTTACAATACCGTTGCAGCTACTTGCAATACAGTTTCCAATACTTACAAGTCGGTTTCCAATAGTTACAAGAGGGTTGTAAGTCGTTGCAGTGCCATTGTTAACTGCTGCAATGCCGTTGCAGCTACTTACAATTCAGTTTGCAATACTTACAAAGCAGTTTTCAACAGTTACTAGGCTGTTGCAGGTTGTTGCGGTGCCATTGCTAACGTTTGCAAAGCCGCTGTAAACACTTACCATATATTTTCCAATAACTGCAAGGCAATCGCCGGTTGGCAAGCTTAGTATTGCAAAGCCTACCGGGAAGCTGCCGCTTTTTGCAAAAAAGATGATGCAATTTTCCAAACAGACTTTGTTAACAAATTCGCCTGCTAAACAACTTTATTATTAATTGCATTAGATACAATTTTATCACCTGTGATATTGAATATTTTGCAAACCCTGGTGAAGGACGGGGTGCATAAAACCGCTTATAAAGGGCTTTATTTTTGAGCGTTTCTTAAACCGCTTTTAAAGGGTATATAATTGCAAACACCCCCTATTGCGGGATAATTTTGGGTTATAAACATTTTAAAAAACTCAAAAACCCAATTTCTATGGCAAAATTTACCGTGCCCCGTAATGTGGAGGACTTACTAAAGCTTGCAAATGCTATTTATTCCAAACATCTTGCTGACGGAGGCGGAAGCCCGCTGGTGCAACTGGAAGATTACAACCTGGATGCCATTGGCCCCAACTTACAGCTTGCACAGGCAAAGCATATGGAAGCAGAGGGCTACAGGCGGCAGGCTGAAAAAGCAATTGAAGAAAGGGATAAGCTGATGGGCGATATCGCCGGAGTGGTAAAAAGCAGCCGCGATCTGCTGAAGGCAAAATTCGCTAAATCTCCCAGGAAGCTGGGCGATTGGGGCTTCGATGTAAGTGATTCAACCCCTGGGAAAAAGACAACGGCGGAACAAAACCAAGTGATGTAACCGAGTAGAGCGAACCAGCAGCAACAAACCAGAAAAATCTCAAAGGCCCGGCCATAAAGCCGGGCCTTTTTGTATGCTGCAATTGCAACGAAAACTCCGTACCGGTAGCCGGAGAGCGTAGTTTAGGAAGACAAAATGCGTAGTTCTACGTATTGATGTTTAGCTTTTTTGTTTTTATCTTAGCAGGGTTACCCAAAAAAGAATGCCCTTTTTATACCAAATCAATATGCTTTCATTATCCCGTACCTTGTTTTTTATATGCCTGGCGTTGGTACCAGTGCTTTCTTTTTGCCAGGCAGACAGCCTGCCAGTTGAAGCTGTTTCTGCAAAAACACTCTCATCCATTAACAGCAAATATGCCGGCCTTACTTCATCTGTAGATAAACAGTCTTCCAAACTATTGCGCCGCCTGCAAAAACAGGAAGAAAAGCTGCGTAAAAAGCTGGCAGCCAAAGACAGCGCCAAAGCAGCGGTACTGTTCAGCGGTACACAGGAACAGTACCGGCAACTGCAAAACAAGTTACAGGCGCCGCTGGATAAATCCATCCCAAATCCCCTCAAGGAGTACATGCCGAATTTTGATTCGTTAGGCACGGCGATGAACTACCTGGAAAAGATACCCGGCCTGCCTTCTGACCAACTGAAAAAGGTAGCCGCGGTTAGCAACCAGCTAAAAGAATTACAGGGCAAGCTGCAGAAAGCCAGCGAGATAAAAGACTTTATTCGCCAAAGGCAGCAGCAGTTGCAGGACCAACTGTCTCAATACAGTGATTTGGCCAAAAACCTAAAGGGCCTTAATAAGGAGGTATTCTATTACAGCGAAAGGCTGAAAGAATACCGGGAGTTAATTAAAGATCGCAAAAAGCTGGAAGAGAAAGCCATTGCCGCCATCCGGGAAATACCCGCATTCAAATCATTTTTTCTAAAGAATAGTTACCTGTCGCAGTTGTTCCGGTTGCCAGGTTCTTCTCTCCCCTTCGTTGGAGGGGCCGGGGGAGGCCTCGCTGGCCTTCAAACCCGTGCCCAGGTGCAGCAACAGTTACAGCGGGTACTGGGTTCTTCTCTTCCCTCCGTTGGAGGGGCAGGGGGAGGTACTGGAGCCGGAGGGGCGGCGGCTGGGGGAGGTCCCGGGCAAATGCTGCAACAACAGGTACAGGCGGCACAAGGCCAGCTTAACCAGTTAAAAGATAAGCTGGCCAAACCGGGCGGTGGTGGTAACAGTGACGATATACAGCCGGATTTTAAGAAAAATGATCAACGCACCAAAAGTTTCCTCAAACGGATTGAATATGGCATCAATCTACAAACCAGCGGCAGCACCAATTTTTCACCAACAACAACCGATATCGCATTAACCTTAGGCTATCGGTTTTCTTCGGACATCTCTGCTGGTTTCGGAATTGCGCATAAAATGGGGCTTGGCCGCGGCTGGAACCACATCAGCCTCAGCCACCAGGGTATTGGTTTTCGCAGTTATTGTGATGCAAGGATTAAAGGGAGTTTTTGGTTGAGTGCAGGGCTGGAATACAACTATCTAAAGGAGTTTGAGAATTTCCGGCAGATAAAAAACCTGGACATCTACCAAAAATCAGCGCTGGCTGGCATAACAAAAAAGTACCGGATTGGAAAGAAGAAAGAAGGGAAAATGCAATTATTGTATGACGCTTTGCATCAACTGCAAACACCAAGAGGGCAGGCCCTTAAATTTCGCGTTGGCTGGACACTATAAATCCTGAGCACTATAACAACAATAAAAAGTCTGAAACATACGATATGAAAAAACTTTTCATGCCTGCCGTATTCTTTTGTACCATTTGTTTGGTGCATGCACAAACCAACCCCGGTTACAAAGCCCTTTCCAATTATGCCCAACCAGCCCCCAATGCGGCTTCATTAGGCAAGTATGTAGATTACCCCGTGGGTTACTATACGGGAACCCCCAACATCAGCGTTCCCTTATACCAATTAAAAGATGGCGCAGCAAGCCTGAATGTTTCACTAAGTTACCATGCCAGCGGCATCCGTGTCTCAGAACTCTCTTCGTGGGTGGGTTTGGGATGGTCTTTACAAGGTGCGGGAATGATTATACGCACTATCAAAGGTGGCCCGGATGAAGGTGTTGCCAACCAGCAGGCTATGCCCCGGGGTTATTTTCTGGATTCCGGCATCCGCAAAATGCCGATGCTGCCATACCCGGTAAATGGCGTATTTGTTACCAATACAGCGGCCCAGCAAAGGGCATCCTTCCTGGAACAGGCCGCCGCCGGTAATGTTGACTGCGAACCCGATCTGTTCACATTCAATTTTAACGGCTTTTCAGGAAAATTTGTTTTTGATGAAAACCGTACGCCCAGGGTACTTTCTGAACAGGATATTAAGATTTCAGTCAACTATTCAGGCGGCAATTTTCAGTCGTGGTTAATTGTTACACCCGATGGAACGAAGTATTATTTCGGAGAAAATAGTATGAACGAAGTAACCCGGGTTTACAGTAATGAAGTATCTGATGATAATACCATGCGGCCATCCAACTGGCAATTGACCAGGATAGTGTATCCCAACTCAAAGGATACGGTATACTTTGAGTACACGCCGGAAGTGTATGGCTATTTTGACCTTGGCTCTGAAACTTTTGTTTACGACCAGGTAAACGGGGCCAACAGTTCGCCGCAGGCTTGTTCGGCGTACCCGGGAGGCCCTCCCTCAAAAGTATTAAGGACAAGCGTATCCGGCTTGAGGCTTACCAGTATCAGGACGAAGAACTACCAGGTAAGTTTTATTGCAAAAACCCAAAGGCAGGATGTTGTTTCTTATGCCGGCAACCCTTACCCCTACAGGCTTGATTCAGTTAAGATATTCAATAAGGAAAATCAGTGTATCCGGCAATACCTTCTTTCGTACAGTTATTTTACATCAACAACAGCTACGGATGCCTGGGTAGGAATACTTGCCCTGATGAATAATGATGTTTCTGATACCAAAAGGCTTAAGCTTTTATCAGTAAAAGAATTCTCAGGGGATGCAAGCCTGGCCAAACCAGCGCACGTTTTTACTTACAATGAAGCCTACCAGTTGCCAAGAAGGATAAGTTACGACCAGGACCACTGGGGTTACAGCAATAATTACAACGGTGATGCCAATGACCGTTTTACCCCACGGGTAGAGCACCCGCTCTGCAAATTCTTCACAGGTATTTTTGCCAACAGGAACCCCTCCTGGCCTTCTATGCAGTCATATTCAATTAAGTCTGTAAAAGACCCCCTTGGCGTTACCACCGAATTTGAGTTTGAGCCACATTATTCCTACATGCAACGGCCTTATCACATGGTGGGCGGGTTGAGGGTAAAGAAAATAACAGTTACGGACAGTGTGACGGGCAGGGCTTCAACAAGACGTTTTGATTATGGCGCCGGTGGTGTGCTGTACCGTATACCGCAGTACCTGCTGGAGCCCCATAATGAGTATTACTTCCTTTTGTACCCGGAGTATCCTTCCTATGTTGGTTACACATTCGCTGAACTGAATGTAATACGAAGCCTTTACAAGCAATCCCAAAGTGTTGTCCCCTTGCAGGATTTTAATGGCAACCATATAGGTTACCCCACTGTAACAGAGATATATGGGGCAAATGGTGAAGGCGGGTATAAAGTGTATGGCTATATGGCCGATGAATACCGGTCAACTTCGCGGTTAAGCCTGTATAATTTTGCTGAGAACCAGAGTGTGCAAGGCACGCCCAACTCTTATTACGGCCCCAATACAGGCATATATGGCAATGGGCATTTTAACGATATTGCACCGGAGAACCTTCAATACTACGATGGCTTTATGGCCAACATGTTCTACCCTTTTGCCCCACAACAGCCGGATTTGCGCCGGGGCCAGTTAATCAACGTAAGCACTTACGACTCTGCCGGAAATATTATCAGGAGCGAGCACAACGAATACCGGCAACAGCATAACGAAACCTATTGGATGCGGGGTTTTAAATTGTACCGTACAGCTACAAGGATAGATAATGGCAACCCGCAGGCGGATATTCTTTATAACGATGCGCTTACCTATTACAAGCTGCATACAGGCATATCCCGCGCTGTTGGAAAAACGGTAATTGAATACAAGGACGGCAAATCAACCAGCACTTCCAGCAGGTACGGTTATGAAAGCGACTATCATACCCTCAAAACAGCCGATACCACTGTTAACAGCCAGGGGGATTCCATTATTACCAAAAACTATTATGCTTTTGACTATGCCAACAGTGCAGGCAGCGTAATTGCCAAAATGAAAGCAAGGAATATGCTGCTGCCGGTTGCACAACGGGTATGGAAAAATAACAGGCTGATCGGAGGCGCCATCACCCAATACTCAGATTTCGCCGCCAATAGCCCTGATACCTTCATCAATCCCCTCAAACTTTACTCTCTCGAAACAACTACGGCGCTCAATACTGCCCAGGCAGGGGAAAGTATAAAGCTTAATGGCCAGTTCAGTGCACTTATCCCCAACAGTTATTTCAAGGAAAAGGCAAGCTATGGGTACGATGGTGAAACCGGAAGGATAAAAGAGCAGAAGCTTATAAGCGATAAAACACAGGTGCTGATCTGGGATAACCAGGCCGGTCTCCCAATGGCTGTTGTAGAAAATGGATACTCTTCCCAGGATGTGGCTTACAGCAGCTTTGAGAGTGGGGAAACAGGCAATTGGACGTTGAACAGCGCCGCTATTGTCACAGATGCAACGGCCCCAACTGGTAACAAGGCTTACGCTATAGCGTCGGGCCTTACTAAAACCGGGCTTACCTCTACCAGAAAATATACTGTTTCATTCTGGTACAAAACAGGAACAACGGTTAATATCAGCGGCGGCACTATAAGCAGCATTATAACGGGAAGAATGTTAAACGGCTGGACTTACAAGCACCTGACAATTACGGATGCCACAAGTTTATCTTTTACAGGGACAAGTGGCTATGTAGACGAGTTTCGGTTGTATCCAGCGGATGGGCAGATGACTTCCTTCACATACGACAATTACCTGCGGTTGGCTGCGCAATGCGCACCTAACAGCACCATCAGCAGGTTTGAATATGATGCATTACACCGGCTGCTTGACGTAAAAGATCAGGACGGCAATATCATCAAGGTTTTTGAATACAATTACGGGAGGCTTTCGAGGCCGGGCCAATAGACGAATGAATAACGCCGTTGTGTTAAAAAAGCACTATGGGCAATTCTAAAAAGTACTAAACCATATCCCCGTTTTTTCAAATCAATACAATGAAACAAAGATTTCAATTAATGCAAGCCCGGGTGAAAGCGATATTGCTGGTGTTTACACTGTTTATAAGTATTTGCGGTACTACTGTTGCACAGCAAGTTACCGCCGGCGCTGTTTCGCCGGCTTACCAGTTAACCAATTCATATACCCAGGCGCCCATTGGGTTAAGTGCCGGGCCATCTTCCGTGCCGGGGTGCACCGAAAATTGCTTTACTTACCAATGGCAGCAATCATCTACAGGTACGGGCGGGTGGTCAAATATCAGTGGCGCCACTGCGCCCACCTATAATCCCGGCCTCTACCAGCCCGCCACAACGAGCTATTACCGGCTCCAGGTATCATCCCCCGGGGCAACAACGGGTTACAGTAATGTAGCAACCATAGCATCGCAAACGAGTGTTATCAGCGGACCGGTTAATTGCTGGAAAGGGCAAACAGCTACTTACTATTATACTGGTGGAAATCCATGGAATTATACCTGGAGCCTTCCTTTGGGTGCGGGTGAAGTATTGAGCGGTTACCAGGGCGTTGGCAGCTTTGTGGTTAAATGGAGCAACACCGGTACCAATACCATAACCCTTAATAGCAACGGTACCAACTACTATGTACAGGTGTATGTGCAGAACCTGCCGCTTGACCCAGGGAGGATCAACAAACCCGTTCAATATCTTGAAAATGGCAGCAGCCTTGCTTTAGAAACCTGGCCCGGGGCTGCGATAGGAGGTGCCTGTATGGGCAATTTTACTTACCAATGGGAATATTCCTCTAACGGTACCAGCTTTTATAACGTCTCAAACGGGGCAGGAATTTCAGCGAATGTTGCGCCTGCACAGGATATGTATTACAGGAGAAGGGTTAACTGCGGATCTGAAACAAAATATTCTGATACTACCAACGTAGTGATATACACTTATTTTAACCCGGGTAGCATTACAAAAGCCGGTACAGACTCTATTGCCTGGAATACCTCACCCGGAACTATTACCGGTTCCATTCCAACCGGGGGGATAGATACCAACTATGCGTATCAGTGGCAATACTCGTACGATAATGTAAACTTTGCGAACATTGAGAATAATGGCCAGGGCAAGGATTACCAGCCAGATAAACTTACCCAGTCGACATGGTTCAGGCGGATGGTGACCAATGGGAATACTACGCGTAACACCAACAGTTTACAGGTAAAAGTAAAAACCGTGCTATTTGATCCCGGGGTTATCAGCCCGTACACCCTGGTTATTAATACAGGCGCCTCTCCGGTGTTAACGGGTACGGCAGCCAATGGTGGTACGGTGGCAACTTACAGCTACCAGTGGCAGCAAAGTTATGATGAGGTTAAATGGGTTAACTGTACCAATGGAACTACACAAAACTACGCAACCGGCACCTTGAATAAAACCACCTATTACCGCCGGCTTGCAAGCAATGGCCCGCAGAGTGATTATTCTGTGGCGATGGGCAGTTTTAATGCTATTAAAGTAAAAGTAGTGCCTGGGTTGGGCGCGGTTAACACCCCCACCACTGCCACACAAGCCACATCCGACCCGGGCATTTCCGCCATACCAGTTAACGGCTACATATTCCCCTCTATCAATTCTTCCAAAGTAAACTATGTACGTACCTGGGATATTGAGAAGCCTGGCATAACCTCAGTTACCACTGCCAAGTCGCTTACCGCCGCTGATGACTTCAGGCAGGTGACCAGCTACCTGGACGATTTTGGCCGGGAGATACAGACCGTGGCAAGAAAGGAAACGCCTGGCGAAAAAGACCTGACCAGCGTGGTTAATTACGACCTGCTGGGCCGGCAGGTGCAGCAATTCCTCCCTTACGTTGATACCACCACAACCGGCAACCTTAAAACCAACTCAGCCTTTATGCAGCAGGCCTTTTATGCTGGGTTGAATGGAGGCACCGCGGAAGACTTTTTTTACAGCAACACGTTTTACGAAGCCTCGCCAGACAGCAGGCCACTAAAAACTACGCAGCCCGGCAGAAGCTGGACAGGCAGCAACCGTGGCGTTCGGATGGATTACACATTCAATACAGAACTGGATTCCGTTAAGGTATGGACCATCGGAACGGCAACTACCAGCACGCCAAATGTCATTGGCAGTTATGAACCAGGGACACTGGCGGTAATTGTAACAACAGATGAGCATGAGAACAAGGCTATGGAATACAAGGACAGGTCTGGTAAATTGATACTAAAAAAAGTACAGCTAAACGACACCCTGTATAATGGCTATAAGGGCTGGCTATGCACCTATTATGTGTACGATGTATTTGACAGGCTGCGTTATGTACTACAGCCAAGGGCTGTGGAACATGCGGCTGCCAATAACTGGGGGTTAAACCCCACTATCAGGGCAGAATGGTGTTTTAAATATTTCTATGATGCGGAAGGAAGGCTTGTCAATAAAAAAGTGCCCGGATCGGGGGATATCTATATGGTATATGATGCGAGGGACAGGCTGGTGATGACGCAGGACAGCGCCCAAAGGTTGGATGGCAAATGGCTGTACACCGATTACGATGCGCAGAACCGGCCGGTAAGGACAGGCTTGTGGACTGCCTCCGGCGACAGGGACTACCACCAGGGCCTGGCGGCTGCCAGTACCAGTTACCCATCCCCGGCATCCGGTACCTACAGTGTGTTAACAGAAACATTTTACGACACTTACGATTGGGTTGGCACCAGCGGCAGCGGGCTGAGCAGCACACTCATTACAGCAAACGGCATTACCGGTTCTAATTATTTTTATTCAGCCAGCAATACCACAGCCCCCTACCCCCAGGCGATAACCGCCACAACCATGACCACCGGCATGCTTACCGGTACCAAACTGGCCAACCTGGGCGGCGGCAGCTTTTTGTTCAGTGCGAATTTTTATGATGACCGCGGCAGGCTGTTACAGTTGCACAGCAAAAACCACACAGGCGGTCGCGATACCATCACCAATCAGTATGGCTTTAACGGCCAGCTTTTACGCAGCCTCGTATGCCACCAGAAAGCGGGCAGTAATGGCCAGCAATACCGGGCGCTTACCAAAATGGAATATGATGCCGCGGGCCGGTTACTAAATGTTTATAAGAAAGCGGGTAACAGCACCGAAGTGCGGACAGTGGAAAACATATATGATGAGCTGGGCAGGCTGAAACAGAAAAACCTGGGACGTGAACGGAACAGCAGCAGCCAGGACAGTTATACTACCACCCCCTTGGATTCTATTGTATACGACTACAATGTAAGGGGCTGGATAAGGGGTATCAACAAAGCCTATGCGAGAAACGAGGCTGGCGGCACGGGTTGGTTTGGTACGGAGCTTAGTTACGATTTTGGTTTTAGCGGCACACAGGTGAATGGTAATATAGCAGGTATAAAATGGCGCAGCCGGGGCGATGGCGAACAGCGGGCCTACGGGTTTGGCTATGACAATGTAAACAGGTTACTGGAAGCAGATTTTACCCAATATACGGGGAGCGCCTGGAATACCAGCGCAGGCATTGATTTTTCGCTGCGGAGCATGAGCTATGACGCCAATGGCAACATTATCAAGATGACACAGTTTGGTTTAAAATTGAACAGCTCATCAATTATTGACAGCCTGGTGTATGGTTACCTAAACCAAACCAATAAGTTGAATTATGTAACGGATAAAGCCAACGATACGAACAGTACCCTGGGCGACTTTAAGGAAACAACGAACAATACCAGCCAGGACTATTTGTATGATGGCAATGGCAACCTTACCAGGGATAACAACAAGGCGATTGCGGATATACACTACAATTACCTGAACCTGCCGGATTCTATAACGATTACCGGCAAAGGAGCCATTGAATATTCCTATGATGCTGCCGGTACCAAGCTGCGTAAAACAGTTACGGATAACACAGTTTCGCCAGCCAGGGTTACCCGCACTGACTACCTGGGCCTGTTTACCTACAGCAATGACACGCTGCAGTTTGTGGCGCATGAGGAAGGCCGCATAAGGCCGAAGCGGCCAGGCGCTACGGATACCATGTATTATGACTATTTTGAAAGAGACCATTTGGGTAATGTGCGGGTGGTGCTCACCGACGAGTTACAACGGGACATGTACCCTGTAGCATCTTTGGAAACAACACCATTGCCAACAGAAAGGCTTTATTATGACCGGGTGGATAGTGGCAGGGTAGCCAGGTCCGGCATCCCCGGTTATCCCAATGATACATATACCGCGACTAATAACTGGGTGCAAAAGCTGAAAGGCAACGCGGTGAAAATTGGTACGAGCACCCTGTTGAAGGTAATGAGTGGTGACAAAGTAAGTGTAAGGGTAAGTAGCTGGTACCGGAAGAATGGCGCCGCACCCGGAACGCCGGCGAGCCCTCTTACGGATGTTGTATTGGCACTAACACAGGGCGTGCCGGGTGCTTCGGCTGGAAAAGTGGGAGCAACGCAGTTGAACAGTACTATATTGAACCCGCAGGTAACAGGCTTTTTGAACAGCCGGGATAGTGGTAATATAACCAGCAAGCCAAAAGCCTGGCTGAATGTTGTGCTGCTGGATGAACAACTGAAACCTGTGATAACGCAGGATGGCAGGAACAGCTATTTTGAACAGGTAGGGGCGGACACCGTACTTACGCCTTTGGGTACAACAGACCGTGAGATAACAAAGAATGGGTACCTGTATATATACGTAAGTAACGAAACGCAGAACATAGATGTGTTCTTTGACAATTTGCAGGTTACGCATACAAGAGGTAAACTGATTGAGGAAAGCCACTACTATCCGGCTGGTGTGCAGATGAAAGCGATATGTACACGGTCGGCGGGAAAGATGGAGAATAAATACCTCTACAACGGTAAAGAATTACAGAGCAGGGAGTTTTTAGACGGTTCAGGATTGGAGTTGTATGATTATTCTGCACGTATTTATGATGCACAGCTAATGCGTTTTCATGCTGTTGACCCTCATGCGGAAAGTTATTTGAGCCATAACCCGTACCATTATGTGTTTAATAACCCCACAAACTCTACTGACCCAACAGGGATGGACACACATCTTGAAGGGCAGGCAGCACGAGACTTATTCAGGGTGCTTCAAAATAACGCAACCAGGTTAGAGGCCAGCGGGCGTAGCGTTGATGTAAACGAAGTGGATAACCTGGCACAGGCTGCAAAGGATATTTATGGTGGGGCTGGCAATTTTGATATTAAGGCTATTTTGCCTGTGTGGGAAGCAATAACTCCTGAGATATATTATCATGATAAGGAGGCTATACTTTCACACGGACAAGTTTTATCCAAAGGACCAAAAGGCACAAGTGATAAAAATCGACCAATAGCGACAAATTGGTATAAAAAAGCATTTCCAGCACCTCCTTTTTCATCAGCCGATGAGTATCCATTTGCTTTTACAAATGAGGGTGGGGAAGAAGCATCTGTAAGATATGTACCAGTTTGGGAACAAAATATTCAACGGTTTCAATTGTCTTTATTAAGCATGGCATTAAATGTTAATGATCGTTTTATTGTCGTTCCTATTAGCAAAGACGATGCTCCAAGCATAATTAATACCCCATTCTTTTGGTTACTGCCGAACGGTCAATGGAAGAAGAATCATAATTCTATTGATAGAAGAGACCACGATCCGGTTTACAAACAGTTAAGAAAGAATTTAGAAAAACCTGCACCTGCAAATGAACAACCTAAGCCAATGCCCGCAGCTGTAAGAAATGCATTAATTGGAATAGGGATTGCTGCATTAATTATACTAACTGAAGGAGTTGGAGTGCTAGCTTTGTAACATTTATTTTTAATTATGAAAAAATTGCTTGATGAGTTCGTTAAAGTCTTGCAATATGCAAAATCACCTGTTGTGAACCATTTAAACAAAGGGATTAATACTGAACGTATAGATTCGATTGTAAAGGAATTTGACGTCTCACTACCAGTAGAGGCTGCTGACCTTTTCAAATGGAGAAATGGAACGAACATCGAAGGGTTACAAAAATTGCAATTAGAGACATGGATATTCCCTCTCGCATCATTCATTTCACTTGAAACGTGTATGAGTGTTTATAAGCAATGCATGGATATGCGTTATCAATGGAAGGAGAATTTATTTGTAATATTTGATTCTGGCATTGGTGATTTGTTTATGATAGATGTAAATGAGAATTCAGCTACAAAAGGAATGATATTTATGGATTCGCCAGCCGCTGTGGATTTTCTTGGGCCGGTGACAGTTTTTGATTCTTTGGCAGCTTGTATTGAAACTCAAATTGAGTGCTATAAAAAGGGCGCTTATGTAATTGAGGAAGGAACCCTTGTTGTAATTAACCATGACAAAAAAGTGGAAATATCAAAGCAGAATAATTCAAAATCTGAATATTGGAAAGAGTTGTAAGCTTAGCCATTTGTTGGGATAATGCATACTCGTTATTCTTACTCAATAGCCTTCAATATGTGACGTGGAGTTTGCCCTACCGCCATTGGTGTTGATAAGCCCAAAAAGCCCCTAAAGGCAATCCCAAAGTTTCGAGACATGTAATCACCTGCCGATGTAATGTTGAGAGAAGCGTTTTTTCTCCCAATACTCTTGGTAGACTGTGTTAAAAATAAAAAAGTGATGCTATCCAAACAGTTAGCATTCAGCGGCTCTTTGGATTTTAAATGAGAGGCAGTCTCCGGACTGCCTCAGGCATTATACCCCCTGCCGCCGTTGGTGTGAACAAGCTGAGGATGCCACGGCAGGTGTTGTAATCTGCCAGTAGAATGGTTGAGGTAAGCGTTGCAAAGCTACCCCTGCGGGCAAAGCCCCTAGCAATTATGTCGCCCAATGGCTGCCGGATTGCAGCACAAACGAGCTAAAACAACTGATTGTTGTTTGGCGAAGTTTGCGAACGCAGTTCTGCCCGCAACCACGAGGCACGAGGGTGAGGACTTGCAGCGAAAAGCCGGGACTGCAGATTAATCCGGGCCAAAAAGTACAAAGCCCCAAACCTTCCCTGCCTGCCTTCTTTTTGTTTTATCAAAAATCTGTGCGGCATTATCTTTATATTGCTGCTGCATTATTACTCAAAACATTCATCCACCGCTTGCCTGCAAACCTTAAAACCACCTGTACTTTTGAACATTTAAATTATTGGCATGACAACAAATCACGAACATATTTACCTGGAAGCAGAGGCAGACATAAGAAACAGCAATTACCATGAAGCTTTTCAGAAATATGAGAGCATTTTGTACGAGGAACCAGATTTTGCGCCGGCCCATAATTCTCTCGGCTGGATATTTAAAACGCAGTTTGACAACTACCAAAAGGCCGAAATGCATTTCAAGGCCGCCATTAAGGCCGATGCACTCTACCCCCACCCCTACTTTCACCTGGCCAGCCTTTATATTGACCTTCAGCGCTTTGACGACCTTGCAAGGTTGCTTGACAAATGTATGCAGGTGCCTACCATAGAAAAAAGCTGGGTACACTACCGCCTTGCCCTTATGCACGAATACAACGGCAATTACGAGCCGGCCATACAGCAGTTGCGCCATGCCATACTGTACTCTATGAACAATGAAAAAACCAAAGATTACCAGGCCGATATTGAGCGCTGCCGCAGCAAAATAGAAATTGCCCGGGAGTTAAATAAGTAGCAGGTTTATTGAACCCGGCTATGGTTTTTCATGGCATCGCCTCTTGCGTCGCAACAGCGTGTACGTTCTGTTCATTGGGCGGCATTTCAGACCCGGATAGAAGTTTCTGCCGCCTCCGGCGCCAGAAATATTGCAGGCAGCGGGCAAAATGCTGTTTAAGGTTCAATGCTTCATGTGGTACCAGGCGGAATAAGCGCATTGGACAACTGTATTCCGGCGGAACACTTTATGGGTAGAACATGGCAGGGATATTGCCCTGCGTTTCCGGGGAACGCTTTGTGATTGTTTTTACGCGGATATGTAAATGTTCCTGAACATAACAGAATGTAGATGGCGATCCTGTAACTGCTTTTCCTGTAACCTTACGATTAAGCATTGCCATTCAATCGCAAAGCTCCGTAGGAGCGGCATGTTAGTAGCAAGCAAGCGGTCACCGCCTGTTTGTAAAGCCTCGTAGAGGCGGCATGCTATTCAGGGTGTGTCACCGGGTGATGTCTTCATTAATCATTTCGCTGTTTATTCCCCGCCTAACGTATCGCACCTACGGCGCTCTTTTACCTGGGGTTTGCCATGTCTACTAACATGCCGCCCCGATGGGGCTTTAACTGTTTAACGTGCGTTTGTTCAAAAGTTTAATGTTTAGCGGCGGGTTCAGAATTTCCCCTGCACTTCATCAACTAAAAAAACATGGGACTTTTACACAATTAACAGACCGACAACCTGTAACCGGCAACCTGCTTTCGGGTGAGGGATTGAAGCGGATACCCCGGTGAAGGTCTTGTGCGGTTGGTCTGTGCCGGAGTATGAGCGGAAAGCCCGACCCCTTGCGATAGCTTGGGGGCACCCCCTGAAAAATTCACTCTTCCTAATACATAAGAGCCTGCCAATGCAGCTTTTATACCAAAAACTACCCCAAGGTTTGTACTTAAGCAATATCTTTATTTTTAACTTACGCCATTAATTCACCAATTACCTTTCACCATTTACCTATATGCAATTAAAACGTTACGAGTGGACGATACTGATGCGGGTATTGCTGCTGTTTATCACCCTTTCCGCAACCTCATTCTGCGTGGTAAAGGGCTGGATGATTTATGTAGTGTTCCTGGTACCGGTAATTATTTTTCAGTTGATTGACTTTTACCGCTTCAACAAAAAAGCCCAGGACGAAGTGGGCCAGTTTGTGGAAAGTGTGCATTACCGGGACTTCTCCCGCTATTTTGATGTAAACCATGCACCGCTGGAACTGCAACCGCTGCGCAAAGGGTTTAATGATATTAATACCACCTTTAAAACCATGAGCCGGGAAAAGGAAACCCAGTATCAATACCTGCAAAAGATACTGGAACTGGTAGATACGGGCATTATTAGTTACGATGCGGAAACAGGTGAAGTGGTTTGGCTGAACGAATCGTTTAAGAGAATGCTGGGCATACCCTACCTGAAAACGCTGGAATCGCTGCAGAAAAGGGATGAATACCTGTACGAGGAAGTACGGCACCTGAAAAACGGGGAAAGCAAAATAGTAAACCTGATTAAAGACAAAAACACTTTTAAGGCGCTTATTACTGCTACGGCTTTTCAAACCCAGGGCCACATATACAAGCTGGTGGCTTTTCAAAACGTAAACGAGGCGCTGGACGAAACGGAAAGCAAGGCCTGGCAGCGGCTGCTGAGCGTTATGACGCATGAGATAATGAACTCGGTAGCGCCTATTTCGTCGCTGGCTGATACGCTGAAAAACCTGCTGGCCATAGCAAAACCCAATGTATCTAACGAAAACCAGGGCAACTTTGAAGACCTGGAACTTGGTATTAACACCATCAAGCGCCGCAGCGAAGGCCTGCTTAAGTTTGCAGAAACCTACCGCAACCTGAACAAGATTGTAAAACTTAACCTGAGCAAAGTATATGTAAGCGAGCTTTTTGAAAACCTGCACCAGTTAATGGAGCCCACCCTGCTGCAGAAAAATATTGAGCTGGAAATTATTTTGAAAGACCCTATGCTTACTGTAGAAGCCGATGTAAACCTGGTGGAACAGGTATTGATAAACCTGGTGGTAAACGCGGCAGAAGCCGTTAAAGAAAGGCCGGAACCACGTATAATTCTCTCCGCCAGCCTTAGCGGCAACAATAATAAGGTAGCCATTAAAGTATCTGACAATGGCAGCGGCATACCCGATGAAGTGCTGGACAAAATTTTTATTCCTTTCTTTAGTACCAAGAAAAGCGGCAGCGGTATTGGCCTTAGCCTGTGCAAACAAATCATGATGCTGCACAAAGGCAACATACAGGTGCAGACCGTATTGGGAGAAGGCACGGCGTTTATTTTGCAATTTTAGATTGGGGAGTCAACGTTATTTAGTTAAGAAACCAATGTTAGGTTGGGCGTGTCGAAACCGTTTGTCAGCGAAAAAACAGCATGTTGCACCCCGCGCCAGGGATAGCAGTGGATACCCCGCTGAAGGTTTTGTGTGCCGGCCTTGTGGCGGAGTAGTAACGGATAGCCCGGCCCTTCGGGGGCGCCCTGAATGTCTTTATCTACCTGCAGGTATTACAACAGCTACGCAAACCATACCTTGTTGCAATTCTTGAGGGGCTGATGAGAAAGCCTGCCTGCAAATGCATTTAAGGTATAACATAAGTAGCCACAGCGCCCCCGTTTAATGATGTGCTGATTATCTTATGCCCTGCTTTAATAGAAAACTGTTTGGGTTCCGCCGCTTCATTTAACACCAGCACTACAGTTTTGTTGCCTGGTGTTTTAAAGGCTACATTGGCCAACTGGCCTGTTTGTGTGGATGCAAGGCGTACAGAACCTGGCCGCACAAATTTTGACGCATGGGCAATAATGTAATACGCGGGGTTGCGTTTAACGGTATTGCCGTCTATAGTAACCGCCCCCAGGCATTCTGTACAGCCGCCGGGCGTATGTGGCTCTAATGCGCTGTTGGCGGCAAGGTTCCATTCCAGTGCTACCTTGCTCCAGTTAAGGGCTGTGCCGATAACTACGTTTTTAATGTGCCAGCTTAGGTCGCCTTTAAGGTTGCCCGGGGCGCCAATCCACTGTTCAGTAAAGTATAAGTTTTTATCCGGGTGTGCATCATGCACTTTAGACAAAGCACTAACCTCGCCACCATACAAATGAAAAGCGGAGCCATCTACATACTGTTTTGCAGCGGAGTCATTTAAAATACTGATGGGGTAATCGGGCCTGTCGCAATTATGATCGTACAAGATAATTTTAGTTGCAATACCCGCATTTTTAAATGCCGGGCCCAGGCTGGTTTTAATAAATGCAGCCTGCTGTTCAGGTAACATCAGCAGGCTGGGGTTATTGCCCGGGTGCAAAGGTTCATTCTGAATGGTTATCGCGTCAATAGTAATGCCTTCCCCTTTCATGGCTTGTATGTACTTCACAAAATATTTGGCATAAGCATCATGGTATTGCGGTTTAAGGCTGCCGCCCTTGGTGCTGTCGTTTGTTTTCATCCATGTGGGCGGGCTCCAGGGAGAGCCGAGTATCTTGATATCAGGGTTAATAGCAAGTATTTCTTTCAAAACGGGTATCAGGTGCTTTTTATCGGGCTCAATGCTAAACTTATCCATATTCACATCAGTTTGCCCTTTGGGCAAATCGTTATAGGAAAAAGGAATGGAGTCCAGGTCGGATGCGCCAATGCTGATGCGCAGGTAACTGACGCCAATATTGTTACCGTCTGTGGCAAAAAGTTCTTTTAACAGGGCAGCGCGGCTGGCTGCATCCATATTGGCCAGGTGCAGGGCGCTGCCGCCGGTTAATGAATAACCAAATCCATCCATGGTTTGGTAGGTTTGGCTGGCATTGATATCTATAACAGCGCTGTCCGTTTTATCAGAAAAAGCCAGTGAGGATTGTTGCTGAAAGAGAACGGTTTTGTCGGGGTCTGTCAGCCAAACGGTTACGCTATCCTTTCCATTGCTTTCGCTACCAGGCTTGTTAGAGCAGGAAACAAACAGAACAGTTGCTGTTAGCAGGGCGGCGCAGGCTTGTAATGTACGCATACTAAACTTCCGGTTTAAAGTGGATAAAAGGGTTGGCAAAAACAATGGCAACCAACCGATAGATGGGTAAAGATAGTGACCGGCTTTTGTAAAACTAATTTAATACAATTGTTAAAGGATTGTTTATGAAATTGCTATTCTTTCCTATTGTATATAAATACTGTTGAATACGTTCGGGTATTGTTTAACTATAGCCTTTTTGATACACTTAAAAACTAAACTACTCTAATTCTTTTCTAATAACATTCTTATTTATCTCTAATTACTCTCTTATCGGGTTTTAATGGCGGCGTAGCAGCTTTGTATAAATTATCAGGCACATCATCTCTAAAAAATTATATCATGAAAAATGTTTTAATACCAACTGACTTTACGCTGGAAACGCTGCAACTGGTTAACAAAACCGCCGAAGCTTTAAAAGGTGAAAAATTCAACGCTGTTTTGTTTCACGCTTTTGATTTGCCGGACAGCATTATTGACTTAATGTTTATAGGCCGCGAAAAAATTTATTCCGGGTTAGTTTCTGATGACTTCCGCAATCAATGCAAGAAAGTAAAGAACCTTTACTTTGAAACCATCAATTCAGTTTGTGTTAAATACATGTACGGAAATACAGTAAGGGTATTTAAAAATTTTGCCGATGCTAACAACATCAGTCTTATTGTATTGCCGGAAGAATTGCGCCTGCAACTGCCTCACAAGTACAGCATGAACCCTGTTTCCATATTAAAAAAATCAGGCCTTCAACTGCTCAGCACATTTGAACGTGCGGAAGGCAAGGTTTCTGTAGTTGATGCGCAGAAAAAAGAATCATTCAGCTTTACACAGATGTAGCTGGTATTACATTTCAGTTACCGGCTGAAATATTTTAAACGCTTATCGCGCAAGAAATAAACACTCACCCATTTAAAGAATAACAGTATGTTGCTAAAAGAGAATATACCATTTAGATATGTGTTTGGAAAGATACGCTACGAAGTACTGTTTATTACTTTGTATGCGGTTGCTATTGTACTGCTGTACAATAACTTTCACTTTACCAGGATATCCATACCGCTGGCGGTACCTGCCATACTGGGAACGGTTATATCGCTGCTGCTGGGCTTTAGAAGCAACCAGGCATACGACCGTTGGTGGGAAGCACGCCATATATGGGGTGCGATAGTTAATGATTCCAGGACCTTAACCCGCCAAATACTTTGCTTTACCGAAGTGGAATATGAAGGAGACGCAATACAGCACATGCGGGAAAGGTTTGTAAAAAGGCAGATGGCCTGGTGTTACAGCCTGGGTAAAAACCTGCGCGGCCTAAACTCCAGGGAGGGGCTTGACAGGTTTATAAGCCGCAAGGAGCAGGAGTTTGTATCGCATTATACCAATGTACCTGCAGCCTTGCTGGAGCTGCATGCACGTGACCTTAACAAGGCGCTGGAGATGGGCTGGATCAACCAGTTTCAACAGGTGGAACTTGACAGGACGCTAAGCCGCCTCTGCGATTCTATGGGCAAATGCGAACGTATTAAAAACACCGTTTTCCCGGTTACTTATAGCCAATACATACATTTTTCATTACTGCTTTTCATTGGCTTGCTGCCCTTTGGAGTTATACAGTACTTTGGGTTTATGGAAGTGCCGGTTGTAGTGGCCATAGCTTCCTGCTTTTTGCTGATAGAAAAAATGGCCATACACCTGCAGGACCCGTTTGAAAATAAGCCAACCGATACCCCTATGACCGCAATATCCAACACCATAGAAAGAGACCTGAGACAAATGCTGAAAGACCAGGAACTGCCGGAACAAACGGAACAGCAGGCATTGCAATTTTATGTTTTGTAGATGAACGCGATATACGAATGCAACGAGAGGGCCGGATTTTTCCGGCCTTTATTGTTTAGATTTTGATTAAATTTTTATAAGCTGTAACGCTTTTAAAATATAAACAGCATTTTTGCGGCTTAACAAAAAACCTTAAACCATGAAGAAACTGCTGTTCCTTCCCCTGTGCCTGTTACTGGCACTAACCACATTTGCCGAAAAAGACAAGAAAAAGAAAGCTGAGGCCGTTGCGGAGATTGATTCCGTTGCCGCGGAAATTGCAGCTTACGAGAAATTTTCTGACTCGGTGGCCAGTGCCCTTAAATACCAAACCGGCAAAATTTCCCTGAAGGGAGACCATGCGGAACTGAATGTTCCTGCCGGGTTTAAGTTTCTTAACGCTGAGCAAACACAGTTTGTAGTGCATGATATTTGGGGCAACCCTAAGAGGGATGATATCCTGGGCATGATTTTACCGGCCACTTCTTCTCCACTGGACGATAGCTCTTATGCTTTTATTGTTTCATTCGATGACATGGGCTATGTAAAAGACGATGATGCCAAAGACATAGACTACGACAAGATGCTGAAAGACGAACAAAAAGAAGAGCCTGAACAAAACAAGGAAAGAGCGCAGATGGGTTACGAACCCATCCATTTTGCCGGCTGGGCGCAAAAGCCTTTTTACGATGAAAAAAAGAAAGTGCTGCATTGGGCTAAAGACCTCCAGTTTGGCGATAACGAAAACCATACGCTTAACTACGATGTAAGGGTTCTGGGCCGCAAGGGTGTACTTTCCCTTAACGCGGTTTCATCCATGAGCGGGCTACCGTTGGTTAAAAAAGACATTGATAAAGTGCTGGCCATGGCATCTTTTACAGACGGCAACAGGTATGCTGATTTTAACTCCAGCACAGATAAAATTGCTGTGTACACCATTGGTGGCCTGGTTGCGGGCAAAGTGTTGGCAAAAGCCGGTTTGTTCGCGATAATAGCCAAGTTTGGCAAATTTATCGTGATGGGCATTATCGCTATATTCTACGCTGTCAGAAAATGGCTTACCGGCCGTGGCCGCCCTTAAGAAACTGTGGCAGTTGAACCCGTTAGCAATAACGATAACCCGCAGGCTTAAGCATACGCAGGCAATGTGATTATTAAAAAGCTTCCGTTAACCGCGGAAGCTTTTTAATAATCATTACTATTTTTTGTAAACATTGTGCAATTAACGTAGCCTGCGCATCCCGTATAAAACCCGAAATATGAAAAAATATATCCTCCTTCTGGCCATGTTTGCCGGCGTCGTATCCTGTACATCTTCCAGGAAATCCACAACAGGTATAACCAGCAGTGCAACGGCTGGAAAAAATGAACCTGCTACTGTTAGCGGTGGTGATGGTTTATCTTATGAAACAGCCGTTATAATAAACGCCGGCGGCGAGATACAAGGCGTGGCAAAAGAATATGAATGGCTGCGGGAACATTACCCCGGGTATTCAATGGTAAAACAAACCTTACAGCACCGGGATAAAAAATCTTATGATGTGCTTAGCATTAAAACAGCGGAAGGGCAACAAAAAGATATCTATTTTGATATAACTAACTTCTTTGGAAAGTTTTAAACAAACTGCCGCTGATCGGTGCTTTTACTTCACATCATCTGCACACCAGTCAAACTGCTTTAAAGAATAGCTGAAGTGATAAGAGAATGCATCTGCCATATTGTGCGGGTAAAGCGAGAGGGTATCGTTACGGCGGTAAACGTCAAAATCTTCCGCACCAGCCTCTCCAGAAAGCCGTAACAGCCCCAGGCGCACTTCAGAGCCGGCACTGTCTTTTTCAAAACTGTAAGTGCCGCATCCCTGTATGCCGTTTCTGATGGAAGTATATCTTGATTGATCGAACTGGATAAAATAAGTTACCGTATCCTGCTCTGTAAATGGCCGCCCCGCTATTCCACCGCTGTACCCGGTATATTTCCAGGTTCCGGTAACGCCCGGGGCAGGTGCGGTAGGATTAGTTTCATCTTTACTGCAGGCAACCCAGCCAAGAGTTAATGTTAGTAGTATATAAACAGCCAGCTTTTTCATACCCGTTAAGGTTTAAGTACAATGATATTATTTACGGTTAAAACGTTGCGCCATTATAAAAATTTTGTTTTCCTGTAACATTAACGTAAAAATGCCGGGCAGTGTTTGTACGGGCCGGGATAAATATTGAAACCTTGGTGATTTATCACATTGTTATACCATATAACCGGTTATAGTTTTGCCGTAGGTTTTTCATAGGATATTGGACTAAAACGGGGAAGCATTTCTATGCAGTCCCTTTTTTGTTTTTTGGCAGGCACAAAAATTTACACAAGCCTCTCTGTTCTTTTGCGTTGCCGGATGCTATACTAAGTTTCTGGCGCCGAAGGCGGCAGAAACAATGGCTACCTGGTGGTAAAAGCCTCATAGCGAACAGAACGTACAAGAGTGCGACGCAACGGAAGCCTCATTCTTATTCCTGCTGCCGGGCCCATAAAAATCTTCTTCCTGCTTTTAAACACTCGCTTTAGAGAAGGGACTTACCTTCTGCTGGCAATCAGCAAATTCAAATCGGTATATTTTAAATCAAACCGCTGGCTGATATAAAAATTGGTAAGATGGCCTTTATACATGTAAATGCCATGGCGCAGGTTAAAATTGTGCCATACCATTTCGTCAATGCCGCCTTCGTCGCTGGCATCCAGCAGCAGAGGCATCAGTACATTGCTTATGGCATGGCTGGCCGTGCGGGCAAAGCCACTGGGTATATTGGGCACGCAGTAATGTATTACGCCGTGTTTTTCAAAAGTGGGGGCTTCGTGGCGGGTTACTTCGCTGGTTTCAAAACAGCCGCCGCGGTCTATGCTTACATCAATAATAACGCTGCCGGGGCGCATAGCCATCACCATTTCTTCTGATACCACTATGGGGCTGCGGCCGCTTTCGTTGGTAAGGGCGCCAACGGCCACTTCGCAGGTTTTTAATTGCTTGGCAAGTATTTTAGGCTCTATAACGCTGGTCCATACCCTAACGCCCAGGTTGTTTTGCAGGCGTTTAAGGCGGTACACATTGTTGTCGAACACTTTTACGGATGCGCCCAAAGCCAGCGCTGTTCTTGTGGCAAACTCGCCAACTACCCCGGCCCCGATAATAATAACTTTTGTAGGCGGTATGCCGCTAATGCCGCCCAACAGCACACCTTTACCATTATTGGCGCTGCCCAGGTACTGGCCGGCAATAAGCATTACGGCGCTGCCGGCAATTTCGCTCATGCTGCGTACTATGGGGTAGGTACCGCTGTCATCTTTCAGGTTTTCAAAGCCCAGCGCTGTTACCCGCTTTTCAATCATCTTTTCTATAAACTGCTTTTTAAGCACAGAGAGATGAATGGGGGATATAATGGTTTGGTTAAGCTGCAGAAAAGGCAGGTCGTCATCCATTACCGGTGCGCTTTTAATTAAAATGGGCGCTTTATACACTTCTTCTTTGTCGTAGGCTATCCTGGCGCCTGCTTCACTAAAGTCGTTGTCGGTGTATTTGCTGCCCTCGCCGGCGGTGGTTTCTATAATTACTTCGTGACCATTATTTACCAAAACACCTACTGCTTCAGGTATTAATGCCACCCTGTTTTCATTATAAGCGGTTTCTTTGGGCAGGCCTATGTGCAGGCTGGCGCCCTGGCGTTTAATATCTAATGTTTCTTCCAGTGTTTCGTAGCTTATAGACGGACTGATAATTGGTTTTGATGTGGCCATGTAGTTTGGAGTGGTTTGTGTTTCCCCTGATGTTGTACTTAAAGTTACTCAATTTATAACATCAGGCGTATTTGTCTTGTTTGGTTGTTAAGCAGGTCAAGTTGCAGGTGCAGGGTTTCGTCCGGCAGCAGGCCCACGGCTTTCTCAGGCCATTCTACAAAGCAGTAGTTGCCGCTTTGCAGGCAGTCGTCAATGCCGGCCTGTATGGCTTCTTCCTCGTCTTTCATGCGGTACCAATCCATGTGGTAAATAGTTCCCGCCACGGGGCTGCGGTATTCGTTAATAATCGCGAAAGTTGGGCTGCTGATGGTATCTGTTACCTGCAGGGTTTCGCACAGGGCGTGTACCAGGGTTGTTTTGCCATTGCCCATTTGCCCGTGCAAGGCCCAAATTCTATAGTTTTTTGCCGCCCCCCATAATTGTTGGGCAGCGTTGTTTATATCCGGTAAGGCATATTCAATCACCATGCTGCAAACGTACTGAATTGTAAAGCTTTTATAAAACCCTGCTAAATGCAACGTGGTGGTAAAGATATTTCCGCAATCGCAATCCGGCCTTTTTTGCCTTGCGGTAACTTTGTACCGTTGATTTGTTGATTCTACTAATTTTTTGGATAAAGAAGTTTTGGGGCTTAGCTGTGTTACTGCTATTGGGCTTTGGTTGTGTCACTCACTTGTACGTCCGGAGCAATACTCGGCAGCCCACCTGGTAGAAATCAATTCCGTCAGCATAAAAATTAGTTACTACACTTATCCTGCCCTGTAACATTTATAATCATTCTGATAATGAAAATGCCGGTTACTCATTTCATTATTAGAACTACTATACAATAAATTATGGAGAAAGTAAACTGGAAAGTAGAAGGCATGGATTGCACGAACTGCGCCTTAACCATCAGCAAATACCTGGAAGGCAAGGGCATGCAGAACGTAAAAGTAAATTTTATTGGTGGCGATGTGAGTTTTGATATTAATGGCAATGCCTCAAAACAGGAAATAGCCAAAGGTATTGACGGCCTGGGTTACCAGGTTCATACCGGTGATGAGGCCCAGCCCAAAAAACAACGCAGGCTGTTTAAAAACCATTGGCAGCGGTTTATTTTTTGTTTAGTTTTTACCGTGCCGCTGTTTTTCGGGCATCTTATCCCGGGCATTCATATTCATGCGCTCATGAACCCTTATGTGCAACTGGCGCTGGCTTTACCCGTTTACATAGTAGGGATGGATTTTTTTGGCCGCAGCGCCATTAAAAGCCTGTGGAACGGCGTGCCTAACATGAACGTGCTGATTGCCCTGGGCGCAACAGCGGCGTTGGGATACAGCGTTTACGGGATGCTGATTGGCCAGGCGGAACAATACATGTTTTTTGAAACCACCGCAACCATACTTACACTGGTTTTTTTAGGAAACTGGCTGGAAGATAAATCTGTTGAAACCACACAGGCTGCGTTGCGTAAGTTGGCTGTGTCGCAAAAAACGATGGCCAACATGATTGCTTACGACGACAAGCACGAAGAACATATTTTTCCCGTAGAAAGCACCAAACTGCATGTAGGAGATTTGATTTTGATAAAAACCGGTGAAACTGTGCCCATGGATTGCAAAATACTATGGGGAGATGCCAGTGTAAATGAAGCGATTATTACCGGGGAAAGCGTGCCGGTGGAAAAGAAGATGAATGATAAACTCATCGGCGGCAGTATTATGGAAAGCGGAACGGTGAAGGCCTATGTTACCGCCGTGGGTGAAGACTCTGTAATGGGCAATATTCTTAAACTGGTAAAGGCGGCCCAGGCTGAAAAACCGCCGGTGCAGCAACTGGCCGATGAAATAAGCGGCATTTTTGTGCCCAGCGTTATCATCATATCCATGATAACATTTGTGATAAATTATTTTTATGGCCACTTAACTTTTGCTGACAGTTTAATGCGTGGCATTGCTGTGCTGGTAATAGCCTGCCCCTGCGCAATGGGCCTGGCAACCCCCGCTGCGATAGCCGTTGGCCTGGGCCGTGCTGCCCGCAACGGGGTACTGTTTAAAAATGCCCGCAGCCTCGAAATTTTTAAGAGCATCAGGCAGGTAGTGTTTGATAAAACCGGCACACTGACAACAGGGCATTTTAAAATAACCGGGTTTAGCGTGAATGGTGAAGGGGCAATGGTGAATAATGCGGAAAAGCTTACAGATACCAATGATGCAGCCCAAGGTTCATCGTCCGCCATTCACCATTCACCACTCACCACTCACCATTCACCACTCACTACTCACCACTCACCCAGCACTCCCGACGATTTTAAACGTATTGCTTATTCGCTTGAGCGCTACTCCAACCATCCCATTGCAAAAGCCATTGCTAAAGAATGGAAAGTAAAGGACGATATACGCTGGCAAACGGTGGAAGAAGTAAAAGGCCTGGGAATGAAAGCGGTGGACAAAGAAGGGAACGAATACATTGCCGGCTCCTTTAAAGTAGCACAGGGATTAACAGAAGACTATACCCACAACGTATACATTATCCGCAACAATGAATTGCTGGGCTGGATTGATGTAGCCGATGAAATAAGACCTGAAGCCAAACAGGTAATAAGTTTACTGCATAGCAATAATGTAAAAACCATTCTGCTAAGCGGCGACAAGAAAGAAAAAAGCGAAGCTGTAGCGCGGCAACTGGGAATTGATGAAGTAATTGCAGAGCAAACGCCGGAACAAAAACTGGAAAAATTAGCCGCACTTACCATGCAAGAGCCAACAGCGATGGTGGGTGATGGTATTAATGATGCGCCTGCGCTGGCCAAGGCTACAGTTGGTATTTCTCTTAGCGATGCTACCCAGGCAGCTATGCAAAGTGCGCAGGTGGTGTTAATGAACCATGGGTTAAAGAACCTCCCTTTATCACTGGGGCTGGGCAAACACACTTACATTACCATACAGCAAAACCTGGGCTGGGCCTTTGCTTATAACATAGTGGCCATTCCCGTGGCGGCATTTGGCTTTTTAAGCCCCACATTTGGCGCATTGGTAATGGGCATGAGCGATGTGGTGCTGGCGGTAAATTCGGTAAGGCTTAACTGGAAAAAAGTGGTATAATCTTGAGTTCTTTTCTGCAAGGTGGGAAAAGCTGCGTAGCGAAGAGAAAGTACAAGAGTGCGACGCAAGCAAAGCCTCATAGCAATCCTGCTGCCGGGCCCATAAAAAATGTATTTTTTTTGGCCTCACCCGGTACCTGAAATTACTGGTTGACAGCGGTTACGAGGTATTTGCCTTTCGCTTCGGTAAACCATATTTTGCCATCGCCTATTGATGCACCCTGGAAGTTGCGGAATATCCTGTCTAACCGCTGGCTGTCAACGGCGGCCTTTACACCAGCATTGAATAAGTCAGCATATTTTTCTTTAAATATTGCCGGTGTTTTGGCCTGTTTAAGAGGAAACTGCACATGTGCGGCAATGCTATCCACATTATCCGCTTTTACCCACTCTTTAAAGCCAATTATAAATTGTTTGAAGCCGCCAGGGTTGTTGAAGCCCGCATTATCCCATGAGGTGGGTATGCTGCCATCTTCAAACAGGGTATCCTGCGCTGTTAACTGTGCGGCGTAAGGATCGGCAGTAACTGCTGATGCGCTGTCTGCTTTGCCGGTAACATCTGCGCTATCCACAGCGTTTGTGTTTTCGGCGCCGCTGTTGCATGCGGTAAGTAATATAATAAAACACGCTGCCAGGTATTTTGCTTTCATAAGCTTTGAATAATTATTGAGGAACAGGTAAAAATGGTTGTGGTTTATTTTACACATAACAGCGGTAAATATAGATTCTTTTGCCATTTAACTACAATGTTTACAATGGCTTTACCAATATGGGACCTATGTTTAGTAAGCCGAAATTTTTAATATTGGTTTTTTGCAAATCAGGCATGCATGTTGTAATTTTAATTAGCACGTTATTGCGAAAGACAGCCGGGAAAATGTATTATAAATTTTCCGTTATCCATGCAACGAAAACTTCATTTGCTTGTCCTATTTAAGAGCCCCCAACTAATAAGTAAGTACGAAAATTTATACCAAATATCCTAAACTGGTAGTTTATGGGCTATACAGCATCTACACTTGTTAATAACCGCATTTTGCAGCTTGAGCAAGCTATATTTTATAACTGCAGTGGCTTTCATGAAAAGCTGCCTGTTAACATAGTACGCCCTTTTAATGTAGAAAACGACAGGGTGATATGGTTTAGCCTTGGCAGCATGCCGCTTACCTATATTAAGCTTGACAGGTTTGCCGGGGAACTTTTCTTTTACAAAAAAGGAGAACCTTACAGCATAACTCTTGAAGGTGTGGCCGAAGTGGTTTTTTACGATACCCTTTGCATTAAGTTTACCGTAAGCCAGGTACGCTGCCAGGAGCTTGTTATTCCTCAAAAAAAGGAAGCTTTACATAAGAAGATATTACCGCTTCTTAAGGTTATTCCCAATGTTGGCTTATATTTTAACAGGTTAAGGCCCGCTGTGAAAGTGTAAGCCGGAAACCGCTGCTCTGTTTTACAAATTATGAATAGCGTATATGCACTTGTGTTTCCCTTATAATAATCTGTACCTTTCCACCCGAAATTTTTATACAACCACCTAATTAACGGATTGCAATGCCAAAAAGCAGGATAGCAGGCATAGGAATGTACGTGCCCCAACATGTGGTAAGCAATAATGACCTTACCAGCTACATGGATACCAGTGATGAATGGATACAGGAACGCACCGGTATTAAAGAAAGGCGGTATGCCCACCGCACACAGGAAACCACCACTACCATGGGCGTGGAAGCCGCCAAAATTGCTATTGACAGGGCAGGCATTACAGCGCAGGATATAGATTTCATCGTTTTCGCTACATTATCGCCAGACTATTACTTTCCCGGTTGCGGGGTGTTGGTGCAGCGTGCTATGAAAATGGGGGAAATCGGCGCCCTTGACGTACGAAACCAGTGCAGCGGGTTTGTGTACGCACTAAGCGTTGCGGACCAGTTTATTAAAAGCGGCATGTATAAAAACATACTGGTTATAGGCAGCGAAAAACATTCGTTTGGCCTTGACTTTAGTACCCGCGGCAGAAACGTATCTGTAATTTTTGGCGATGGCGCCGGCGCTGTGGTATTGCAACCTGCCGAAGATGAGGAAAGCGGTATATTATCCACCCATCTGCACAGCGATGGTGAAAGCGCTGAAATACTGGCAATGTACAACCCCGGCACGCATGCCAACTACTGGACAAGCCAGCAAGTGGCCAATTTTGACGAAGCCGAAATAGGCCAGATGTTCATGAGCCATGAAATGATTGATAATGCCCAGAACTTTCCCTTTATGGATGGGCCTTCCGTATTTAAAAAAGCGGTGGTTAAATTTCCGGAAGTAATTATGGAAGCTTTAAATACCAATGGCTATAAGCCTGCGGATATTAAAGTATTGATACCCCACCAGGCCAACCTGCGCATTGCACAGTTTGTACAGCAAAAGCTTGGCTTGCGTGAAGAACAGGTATATAACAATATTCAAAAATATGGTAACACTACAGCCGCTTCCGTACCTATTGCCCTATGCGAAGCCTGGCAGCAAGGAATGATTGAAAAAGGTGACCTTGTTTGTCTTGCCGCTTTTGGCAGCGGCTTTACCTGGGCCAGCGCCTTAATAAAATGGTAAGCACATTAAGAACAAATTAGAATGGCGTTAACCAAAGTTTAAAAAACATTCCACAACTCATTTATTTCTGCACGTTTGGTTTCTCCGGTTATTAATTCTGTAATATTGGGCTTTCTAACAATAACGATGCAGTATGGAAAAAGAAGCAGTGGAAAAAGACGTGTATAATACTTTGACCTTGTCCCCAAAAAAAGAACATACCAGTAAAATTCCGGCCGAAAAAATACAGAAGATAGAGCCCTTACAAAGACGCTTTGTTTTCCTGGCCAATCCAATATCCGGCGGCGCTAAAAAAGACAGCCTTCTGAAAGATATAGAAGCGGAAGGAAAAAAGCGTGGGATGCACTATGAGATAATACCTACCAACTCCACCGGCAACTACGATTTTTTAAAAGATAAAATTCTGGACCATCACATAACGGATGTAATCATTATTGGCGGCGATGGCACCGTAAACCAGGTGGTAAATTCTTTGCAGCATGTAAAAGTGCGGTTTGGCATAATACCCATGGGCAGCGGTAATGGTTTGGCTTTCGCGGCGGGTATTCCTAAAAAGCCACAACAGGCCTTTGATATTATTATGAAAGGCGAGTCAAAAATGGTAGACGCTTTCCTGATTAACCAACAGTTTTCCTGCATGCTTAGCGGGCTTGGCTTTGATGCCAGCGTTGCACATGATTTTGCAAGCAAGGCAAGCCGCGGCCTGCTTACCTATACGCAGCAAAGCCTTATTAATTTTTTCAAGGCCCAGCCTTACCAGTTTGAGATATTGCTGGACAATTTTTCCTTTTACACCGATGCCTTTTTTATCAGCATAGCCAACAGTAACCAGTTTGGCAACAACTTTACCATTGCGCCACAGGCAAGCCTTAACGATGGTTTGCTGGATATAGTGATTGTTCAAAAAATGAACAAGGCCCGCCTGCCTTTTGCAGTGCTTAGGCAAATAAGGGGCAATAACCAGTTGCAGCAACTGGTTGATGATGTTACTAAAAAGAACGTGCTTTATTTTCAAACGCCTTCGCTTACCATCCGCAATCTCAGGCACGCCCCTTTTCATATTGACGGCGAACCTAAAGAAACCAGCAGCGAGTTTAATATCGAAATCATCAAGGATTGTTTTGAATTGATACAGCCATAGATACGGCTTGTTTTTTCCGGTGTTTTTTATGATACCAGCGTCCGGTATTTCATGGCGGCCCGGTTGCGTCGCAATCCGTTCATCGTTCTGTTCATTGGGCGGCTTCTCTTGCCGGGTAGTGAATACCGAATAAGGAACAACGAAGGAAAAATAAGCCCCACTCACCATTCACTACTCACCATCCCACCATTCACATCCCACCGCTGAATGGCTGCCGGATTGAAGCGGAAACCCCGCTGAAGGCCTGTGCGGATGGCCTTGAGGCGGAGTTGCAGCGGAAAGCCGGAACTGCAGATGCAACAAAGTACTCCAGGCTCACAGCCCCAAATTCTTCCGCTCAAAATATTCTACTGTTACTGCTTCAAAAGTTCGCACCCATATTATCAGATTTCAGTAATTCAAATTCACAGTTCGGTTAAAATGCAGCGCTTCCGAATCAGCTATTAAAGCATTGTTAATGTCTTTGCAGATGGCACTTAACTGCTACCAGGTTATTGTAATGAAGAATTCCGCAAGCCCGCTGCATTGGCTACGGCAACTATTATTACAACTGCACTTCAGCAAATAACCCTTTCGCAACACATCCGGTAAACACGAAGGCCCTGTGCAATGGGCCAACATTCAAAACATTTAAAAAGCAACAGATGAAATGGTTAACTACGCTAATGATGGCCACTGTGTTGTTTACTACTGTGCAGGCACAGGTGCAAACAGCAAAAGGCACAGTAACAGACGCCAAAGACGGAACACCCCTGCAAGGAGTATCAGTAAAGGTAAAAGGCCAGGCGGCTGGTACGCAAACGGATGAGGCCGGCAACTTTACCATCAACATGCCGCCTGGCAGCAAGGTATTGGTGTTCTCGTTTATCGGCTACGAAATAATTGAAGCCGAAGCCACAGCCAACATGCAAATTAAGCTGGGCACACAAACGCAGGACCTTAACGCCGTTGTGGTAGTTGGCTATGGCACCAAAACAAAAAAAGATGTTACCGGCGCTATTGCCAAGCTTAACCAAAACGATTATATACCGGCCCCTGTTCAAAGCTTTGAGCAGGCCATACAGGGAAAGGCTGCAGGCGTGGTAATTAGCTCCGGCAGCGGTAAAGTAGGCCAGGGCATAAAAGTGCAGGTACGTGGCTCCGCATCCTTATCAGCAGGTACACAGCCTTTCTATGTTATTGACGGCGTGCCCATGATAAGCAACAGCCAGAGCGACATTAACAACGACCCCACCAACCCGCTGGCAGACCTTAACCCGTCTGACATACAATCCATAGAAATCCTCAAAGACGCGTCGGCAGCCGCCATTTATGGCTCCCGTGCCGCCAATGGCGTTGTGCTTATTACCACCAAAAAAGGACGTGCCGGCAAAACGAATATTGAAGCCAACTATGCGGTAAGCTTTAGCAAACCCACCAAAAAAAGAGGCTTTTTAACAGGTAAAGAATACAGCGACCTTTTATTGGAAGCAGCCAAAAATGACGGCGTATATGACTTTCAGAACGGTATATCCGGTTTTGGCAGCGAACAGGAAGCTATTGACTTTTTTACCAACGACCCCGATTATGGCGCTGTACCTGTACTGGATTACCTGGCACAGGGAACAGACTGGCGCAATAACGCTGTAAACACCCCCTGGGAAGACTACATTTACCGCAATAATGCCATCGCCCACCAGGCAGATATTTCCGTATCAGGCGGCGATGAAAAAACAAGGTTTTATGCTTCGGGCACTTTTAGCGACCAGCAGGCTATTGTAATCATGAACAAATTTCAGAAGTATGGCGGCAGGCTTAACCTTGACCATACTGCCAGTAAAAGGCTAACGCTGGGCATGAACCTGGCCATTAACCGTTCTGAAAACTTCCGGGTAAGTGATGACAATGCTTTCTCCACGCCCGGCCAGATTGTAGCGCTGGCGCCTATAGCGCCATTGCGTGATGCCAATGGCGAATACAGCGATAATATTCCTTACTACAACGGCCTTATACAGGCAGGCAATGCCAGCGACAGGCAACGTGTTTTCAGGAACATCGGCAACGTATATGCCACTTATAAACTATTACCTTCACTGGCTTTCCGCTCAGAGTTTGGCGCAGACATTCTTAACCAGAACGAAGAGCAGTTCCAAAACAATAAAACACAAGACGGGGCACCCGCCGGCAAGGGCCAGTACCTTACAGCCAGCATTACTACGTTTAATACCAATAACTACCTAACATTTACACCAACATTTAAAGGCGATCATGATCTTGAACTGGTAGGCGGTATGAGCTACCAGCAGATTAACAGCCGCATTTCCGGCATACAGGGAGAGAATTTCCCATCGCAAAAACTTCAGACCCTTTCCAGTGCGGGTAATATAACTTTTGGTTCTTCATCAGGCACCACAGACAGGTTCCTGTCTTACTTTACCAGGGCCAGTTATAAATTTAAAGACCGCTACCTGCTTTCTTTAAGCGGCCGTATTGACGGTTCATCCAGGTTTGGCAATAACCGCAGGTATGGTTTCTTCCCTGCCGCATCTGTTGGCTGGGTGTTATCCGATGAAGAGTTCCTGAAACCGGTAACCTGGGTAAGCTCTCTTAAATTGCGGGCCGGTTACGGCATCACCGGTAATGCCGAAATAGGCAACCTTAACTACCTGTCGCTATTCTCTACCACGCAATACCCCAACCTGCCCGGCTTTGAAGCTACACAGGTAGCCAACCCCGACCTTGGCTGGGAAAAAACCGGCCAGGTTAACATCGGGCTTGATTTCGGGCTGTTCAACAACCGCTTATCCGCCACGATTGACTGGTATAAAAAACATACCACCGATTTGCTGCTGACGGTACAGATTCCTTCTACATCCGGCTTTACCTCAGTTGTACGCAATGTGGGCGTGGTTGATAACTCCGGTGTTGAGTTCACCATTTCCTCCAGGAATTTTGCAGGCAAAGACTTTCAATGGACTACAGATTTTGTTGCCGCTTACAATAAAAACAATGTAGTTGATATAAACGGGCAAATTATTGATGACGCAGCCCGTGCCGGCAGGAAAGCGGCCATAGAAGGAAACCCCATTGCTTCATTCTACATGCCTGTGTTTGCCGGTGTAGACCCTAACAATGGTGATGCCCTCTATCTTGACGCAGAAGGCAAAACCACTTCAGACTACTCATTAGCCAACAGAAGGGTGGTGGGCAACCCGAACCCTAAGTGGACGGGCGGCCTAACCAATACATTTACCTACAAAGGATTAAGCCTTAGCGCTTTCTTCTCCTTTACCTCCGGCAACGACATCTTTAACGCTTCCGGCGTGTACCAGGAAACCGGCTTTGGCAACGGTTACGATAACCAGACAAGAACCCTTTTAAACCGTTGGCAAAAACCGGGAGATATAACCAATGTTCCCCGTGTAGGCGTTTACTATAACAATGGGTACTTCGAATCTACCAGGTGGCTGTATGATGGGTCATTCATCAGGCTTAAATCGCTCATGCTTTCTTATAACCTGCCTAAGAACCTGTTGGGCAAAGCCAATATCTCCGGCCTGCGCCTGTTTGTGGCAGGCTACAACCTGTTTACCATCACCAGCTATGCTTACGACCCCGAGGTTAACTCAGGCGCCGGCACAGCAGCTCTTTCCGGTGGTATTGATTATTACACCATCCCAACACAACGTTCTATTACCGTAGGCCTGAATGTTAAACTCTAAAAAGAAAAATTATGAAACACATGAATAAATTTTTGCTGGCGGGTTTAATGTCAGTCGGCCTTATTTCCTGCAGCAAAAACCTTGAAATACAGTCAGAAACAAGCCTTAGCCCGGAGCAGTTGCTCACCACTTCCGATGGCGTGGTAAGCGTTTTATACGGAGGATACTCCACACTGGTGGCCGGCAGTTGCTATGGCACAGATTTTATTATGGCGGGCGAATTACTTGCCGGCGATGGGGATATATTCTGGAGGGGCACTTTTCAAACCTACAGGGATATTTTTAACAAGCAACAAATCGCTGTTGACCCTACCGCGCAAAGAATGTGGATTAATTCTTACAAAGCCATTAACAGCCTTAACAACGTACTGAAGGCAATAAGCGTGGTTAATGAAGACATCAGGGACAATATTGAAGGCGAAGCCAAATTTCTGCGGGGCTTATACTACTTTAATTTGATACAATACTTTGCCCAGCCCTGGTCAAAATCTGCCGGTAACGATCCGTTGGGCGTGCCTTTAATTTTGCAGCCTGTTGAGAACCTGGACAACCTGCAGGTTTCCAGGAACTCTGTTAAAGAAGTGTACGACCAGGTTATCAGCGACCTTTCTGACGCAAAAGCCAAACTTCCCGAAAGCAACGATAATGGCCGGGCTGATAAATCCGCTGCTTCGGCCATTCTTTCCCGGGTTTACCTGCAGCAAGCCAACTATGCAGGCGCCGCTGCGGAAGCCAATGCAGTAATTGAATTTGATGAAACCCTGGCGCCCAGCGTATCAGTTTTATTTAATAACAGTGGTAATTCAGCAGAAGACATTTTTGCTGTGCAGCAAAACAGCCAGGTAAATGTGGGCAGCTACCAGGGTGTTGGCAATGGCAATGATGGACTGGTTACTTTTTTTGCCAGCCTGCCCGGTGTTGGCAGGGGCGATGTGGACATTCAGCAGGCCCACATTAACAAGTACAGCAATGGAGACGACCGCAAGGCGCTGTTCTATTTAACACAGGGCAACGGCCAGAATGCCAATGCCATGCGCTCATCCAAATGGAGGGAACTGTACAAAGTAATTACCGTTGTACGCAGGGCAGAAATGTACCTTACCAGGGCCGAAGCCAATTACCGCAACAGCAGTGCCGTTGGCGCCAGTCCGCTGGATGATATAAATGCCGTAAGAACACGTGCCAATGTTCCGCCGCTGGCCAACATAGCCAATGCCGATGTTATTGTTAACGAGCGCCTTCTGGAACTGGCTTTTGAAGGCGATAAACTGTGGACATTAAAGCGGCTGAAGAAAAATATCGGTACAAGGGCTTACGACGACAGCAAGCTGGTATTACCCATTCCACAAAGGGAGCGGGATGCTAATCCCAACATCGCTCAAAACCCAACGTTTTAAGAGCAATTTTTTGAGCCCGGCTTAAGGAACGTATATGAGGCTTCCGTTGCGTCGCACTCTTGTACGTTCTGTACCCTACGCAGCTTTTCCCACATAGTAGATAATGTGTCTGCCCGCCATGTGCGGCAGACACATTTTAACTGTGGAACCTTAACAAAGCAGCGAGTCATAAATTTCTTAAAGGTACTTTCGCCATAAGGCTGCAACTTAGCTATGCCTGCCTCTCGTGGTAGCTTCGGTGTAACCCAGTTAAATGTTAGGTGCTTTTAGTAAGGTGCCTATGAGAATATTAGCGGTGCCAAATTTTTTTTGCAAAAGACTTGTTAATTTAATAAAAACCCTTTTCTTTGTCGCCCATTCGGATTTTAGACGATTCTCTTACATTGCTTGCTTTTTGATTGCCAATTCAAACTGCCATTGATTTACAAAATGGATTGAAACTAAAAGGCCATCTCCTTTAACAAGAGATGGCCATATTTTTTATATCATCATAAAGTTATCTTCTTCTCAACCAGGCTTCCGGGTTAAGGTTAGCGCCTTTATCGTTGGTAACCATAAAAGTGAGAATTCCTTCACCATCGCTACCCGCGGCAGCCTTACCAACCACTGTACCCGGCCGAACCTGCTGGCCCTTGGTTACATTTACGGTGGATAGGTTGCTGTAGGTAGTAAAATACTTACCATGCCGTACTACTACGGTTTGTGTACCAAGATCGAATATCGTTGATACCTCCCCTTCCGCAACAGCCTTTACGGATGAGCCAACGGGCAATGAAATATCAATGCCATCGCTATAGCCTTTAAGTTTGGTGTTGGGTATTTCGTAGCTTCCAAAGTGTACAGAAACAAAGCCCGCATCAACCGGCCATGGTAACTTGTTCCTGTTGTTCTCGAAGTTCAAGGAAAGTGTAAGCCCTTCCGTTGTTGATTCAAAGGGGCTGTACGTCCTGTCTGTTTTTGGCGCGGAGCTAAGGCCGGTGGTTGCTGCGCCCAGGGTGGGCTTAGTGGCGGCGGGCTCGGGTTCTGTATTACCCGGGGTAACAGCAGGTTTTGTATTATCTGCAGGTTTTGCATTAGCTGCGGCTGCTTGTTTCTGCTGCTCAGCCCTACGTTTTCTTTCCGCTTCTTCCCTGGCAAGGCGCTCCTGCCGTTCTCTTTCCAGCCTTTGCTGTTCACGCTTTTTGGCTTCGGCTATTTCGCGGTTAATAATGGTCCTTAATGCCTGTTGCAGTTTGGTCCTGGTTCTTTCCCTGTCGCGTATTTGGGTAGAAAGGTTTTTTTCGTCGCTTTTTAGCTTGGCCAGCACGTCGTTTACTTCAGATTTATCGGCCTGTAATACATTGAGCTGCTTGTTTTGCTCTCCAATGTTCTTGTTCTTTTCGTTTTTACTGCCGGCAAGCTGCACATTTTTCTGCCGCAATACATCCTGGGTCTTAAAAATGTTATCGGCCTGCGTTTCTCTGTACTGCCTGTAGCTTTTTAAATAAGCTACTCTTTTAACGGCATCATTAAAACTGGTGGCAGAAAAAAGAAAGTTGAGGTAATCGTAATTGCTGCGGTTTTTATAGGCAAAAAGTATGCTTTTGGCATAATTGTCCTTAAGTGTATCCAGTTCGTTTTTGTAGCGGTAAATATCCCGGTTGGTCATGAAGATTTCATCATCAATCTTCTTCATTTCCTTATTGAGGTTATTAATCAGTTCTGCGCGGGCCTTTAATTTACGCTGTATTAAAGCATACTGGCTAAGTGACTGTTTCTTATTTTTTTTGGTTTCCTGCAGGTTGCGGTTTAGCTCATCAATTTCCTGCTGCAGTTCCTGTTGTCTTTTTTGAATTTCTTCTTTTGTTTGCTGGGCATGGCCCACGTTTAAAAAGGAGAAGAGCAGTGTTGCAAGAAACAGTTTTTTCATTATTTACCAGGATTTTACAGGTTACAAACAAACAGCAGTTTTGCTAATTTCAGCATTTAAACGTTAGCCTGCTGTGAATATTATTTTGTTTTATAGTTTTTTGGGATATTAAAAGGAAAGCTAAGCGCTTTATCAAATTCATATTGCTTAAAATTCAAATCAATATCCAGCTTGGATTTTTCGGCGACAGATATGCGACGCTGTTTACTGAACAGAAAATCATTTACCTTTTCAAACTCGTTGTACGTTATATCGCAGGTGCGGTTACGCATGGTATTTACATCATCCAGCTTGCTGTGCACTATCCTGTAATCGGCAGTATCAAACGTAACCAGGTTTTTGAACAGCTTGCCCGTTACCATAACCAGCAACTCTTTTCCATTACTGCGGTAAGAAACAATATTGCTGTCCAGGAATACTGGGTTACCCATAATTAAATCCTGCAGGCTGTAAAAATCCAGCGGAATATCGGCCAGTTCCTGCAAATAGCTGATGCTGCGGTATTGAACGGTTTTATTCAGCTTGTTCATCAGGCGTACACTGTCTTTGTCAGCCAATAGCCGGTAACCTTCAATGCCCAACAAGCCGGTAAGAGATACCCAAATAAGGCTGTCTTTCTGGATGCGTATATTGGCTGTGGCCTGGTCGCTGCCGTTTTTACCCTCATACTCTACTTTAATCTTGGCGGAGAATGTGTTAAAGTCAATTTTATTCTGCCCTACGTTATGGAGTATGTTCTTAACCACCGCGTTGGAGTCTACCTTTTCATTCGGCTGTATAATAACCGTTTGAGAGGTATCTTTCTTAGAAATTGAGGTTTCAATGCGCTGCACTTTTTTTGCCGGCCTGCACGATGCCAGCAGCAACAGTACAAGTATGGTGTATAACTGAATTTTCATTTTTGCTCTTTATTGTTTGCCTGTATGCCCAAACCCACCTGCGCCCCTCTCGGTAGCGCCAATTTCCTGCACCAATAACCATTCCACCTGACCTACCTGCTGTATTACCATTTGCGCAATACGGTCGCCGGGATGAATGACCTGTTCTTCCGTTGAAAGATTAATGAGTATTACTTTTATTTCCCCACGATAGTCTGCATCAATGGTTCCGGGGGTGTTAAGACAGGTAATGCCCTGTTTTACCGCCAGGCCGCTGCGGGGCCTCACCTGTGCCTCATAACCCTGGGGCAGCTCTATAAAAAGCCCTGTAGGCACCAGCATACGTTCCAGTGTTTTCAGTGTTACAGGGGCTTCCAGGTTTGCCCGTATATCCATACCGGCCGAACCTTTGGTGGCATACTCTGGCAAGGGGTTGGGCGACTGGTTGATAATTTTAACTTGTAAACTGCTCATTGCGGCAAAGCTATAGAAGTTGGCTTTAGGCTGTATGTGTAAGTTTTCCAGCATGGTGAATAAGAATAACCGGGTACTAAGCTTGAGGTACGAACTAAGTTAGTCTCAAAAACCTCCAGCGCTATTGAAAACAAGTTTTAAATAATTTTTTTATGTACCCTAGCAGCAAGAATTATGAAGCTTTGGTTGCGTCGCACACTTGTACGCTACCGTGTGTACACAAATAACTATTGGAACACGGATGACACGGATAGAACGGATACGCTGGATTTTCAATGCTGCTTCGCAGCATTATCGGTGCCAATCCGTACTTTTTTTGGCTTGTAAGTTTGATTTCTTACCGGATGTTTTCGCATTCTGCGAAAACAAACGGTGAAAATCCATTCTATCCGTGTCATCCGTGTTCCCTTTTTTTCTCCGAAAAGACGTGTACACACGGTAGCACACTTGTACGTTCTAAACATTATTCCTCCTTTTTTCCTTTAGAAGAAGGTGCCGGAAGGACGAATGTTGCAAAACAAGGATAGAAATCCAGCCATCATAAGCCGCCAATTCCATACTTCGTTCTTAAACCTTCTTATTTTGTACTTCCCTACCCTTGCAGCAGCACCGAAGCATAAGCCACCAGCCCTTCTTCCCTGCCCACAAAACCCATTTTTTCAGTAGTGGTGGCTTTTACAGAAACATCCTTTACCGTAATGCCGGCTATGGCAGCAATTACATCCTGCATTTGAGGTATATAGGGTTTTATTTTGGGTGCCTGCAGGCACAGGGTGGAATCAATGTTTACCACCACGTAGCCTTCCGCTTTTACTAGCTCAACCGTACGCTGCAACAATATTTTACTGTCAATATTCTTAAACTCCTGCGAGGTATCCGGAAAGTGCATTCCGATATCGCCCAGGCACGCTGCGCCCAGCATGGCATCGCAAATGGCATGCAGCAGTACATCTGCATCGCTATGGCCCAGGGCGCCTTTGCTATGCGGTATTTTAATGCCGCCGATGTACAAATCCCGGCCTGTAACCAATTGGTGAAAATCAACTCCCTGCCCTATTCTTATTTTCATACTGCCTGATAAATTTTAGTGTGTTGCACCAGGGGCCCAACGCCATGTACAAACCTGCTGCACTATGGCGAAGAAAGGACAAGGCGTACAAGAGTGCGACGCAAGGGACGCCTCATAGTAGTTCCTGCTGCCGGGCCCAAAATGCTTCAACAGCCACCCGAAGGGTGCTGCCATAAAAAAAGCGAAGGTAATTGCTGCCCCCGCTTTTTACAACTTAGTTTAACAGTGGTTTACTCACCGCCACCAATATCATCAAAATTGAAGTACAGGCTAAAACGCATAGTGTTGGACAGTGGGTTTCTTGTTACACCGCTGCCTGATGGCGCCAGGTAAGATATATTAAGCCCGAACGCATCGTATTTTAAACCAACACCGGCAGTAAAAAACTTTCTGTTACCGGCTTCAGCGGTTTCGTAATAATAACCGGCGCGGGCAAAAAACTGCTCATTGTAGTTGAATTCTGCACCGGCCTGCAAACTGTAAGCTTTATTGCTGAAAGAGCTGAACCAGCTACCGAAAATGCTTTTGCTGCGGTAATCCTGCATGGCTACTTCAAAGGCTGAATCAGAAGTGTAATCCGGGTAATATGGCACTTCGGGTACCAGCAGTTTGTTCACTTCGGCGGTAAGGGTAAACTTACTGGTTTCTTCCACAGCCCAGGTATAAGCAGCACCGAGGCCTAAGTTTGCCGGTATAAAATCTTTTGACTGGGCATTGTCTGTATAGCCTATTTTGGAACCCAGGTTACTTAACGCCAGCCCCCAGGAAACGCCCTGGCCGGCCTCATCCGTATGATTGCCGTATAATGATATGTCTCCTGAAACAGAAGTACCCGCTTTATAAGTAACCCCGCCAAAAGCGCCGTTGGCAAGGTTAGAGTTTACGTAGCGCAATGCCACGCCAAGGCCCATTTGATCGCTAAGCTTGCGGGCATAACCAACATCAATACCAAATTCCCTGGGGCGGTTAGAGCCCAGGCTGTTACCCAGGGCGTCAACAAAGTCTATGTTGCCCAGGTTAAAATACCGTATGCCAACATTAATGGCCTGCTCTTCATCCAACTGGTGGTAGCCAGCCGCTGTTATCATGTAAACGTCCTTGGTAATATCGCGGAGCCATGGCGTATAGGTAAGAGAAAGTGCTGTTTTTTCTTTTGCAAAAGGTATTTTGCCTAGGTTATAAAACCCGGAGTTGGCATCCGGACTTGTGGCAATGCCAATATCTGCCATGCCGCCTGAACGGGCATCCGGTGATATTCTTAAAAAAGGAACGGCCGTGGTAACTACATTAACAGGGTCCTGCGAAAATGATTGTAACCCAACACCTAAGCACAATATGGACAACAGCGCAGTAGTTTTAAAGTTTCTCTTATTCATTATACATGTTTATAGTTGGCTATGAAAATAACTGAGGCAAGGTTCCTTTTAAGGCCTGCGTTTATTTTCATGAAAAGTGTGGGTAAAAGTTAGTCTATAATAATGAATTTATGATGCTTCCGGACTGTTGGTGAAGGCAAATATGCTAATTTTTTGGAACTTATGCAACTAAGCCAGCTTTTTTACAAGCTTTATTTATACTTAATCAAGCTTATTTTAATATGTCCGTCTTAACTGGAAATAGTCAAATCAACTATATTCGCAAATTATAGCAATGTTTTACAATAAACTTCATCAGCTAACGTTCATATTCTTGTAAAAAACCGGTTTTCACAATGGTTAAAACGCTTAGAAACTGTGTATTGTTGTTGGCAACGGCTGGTTTGTTCGCCTCCTGCAGTGCACTTAGCAAGAAAAAAGAAAAATCCACAGCCACTGGCTGGAACTACAATGATAAAGACCAGGGTGGTTTTTCTGTTCCTAAACCCAAAGACATTAAAACAGGTCCAGGGCTTGTGTTTGTTCAGGGTGGTACCTTTACCATGGGCGCCACACAGGAAGATGTGATGGGCGACTGGAACAATGTACCCCGCCGTGTAACGGTTAACTCTTTCTTTATAGATAAAACAGAAGTGGCCAACGTACACTACCGCGAGTACATGTACTGGCTGGAAAATGTTTTCTCTGACCCCATGTATGCCAATGTAGTACAGGGCGCTATGCCGGATACACTTGTTTGGAGAAGCGAGCTGGCGTACAATGAGCCGATAGTGGAATATTACTTCCGCCACCCGGCCTACAATTACTACCCGGTAGTAGGCGTAACCTGGAGGCAGGCCCACGATTTTTGCATTTGGCGTACAGACCGTGTAAACCAGATTGCCTTAATTGAAAGCGGTTACCAGAATAAAAATGTGTTGAAACAGGAATTGAACGGCGGCGGACAGGAAAACTTTAATACAAAGTCTTACCTGGTTGGTGAATACCAGGGCGTACCGGGCAAACCTAAAAAGAACCCGTTGAAAGATGCCCAGGGCAGGCCAAGAACATCTGTAAAATTTGAAGACGGTGTACTTTTCCCCGATTACCGCTTACCAACAGAAGCAGAATGGGAATATGCAGCCGTTGCTTATATAAGCAGCAACCCCCAGCCACGTAAAAACGAAAAGAAGCGTGGTGAGGAATTGATAGCCAACAAACAAATTTACGCCTGGCAGAATGATGGATTTGACAACCTGCGCTCTACCCGCAAAGGTGCATGGCAGGGTGCTTTTCTGGCAAACTTTAAGCGCAGCAGCGGTGACTACATGGGTACTGCCGGCGGTTTGAACGACCGTTCTGCTATACCTGCCGAAGTAACATCTTTCTTCCCCAACGCATTTGGCTTATATAACATGAGCGGTAACGTAAATGAGTGGGTGGCCGATGTGTACAGGCCTACCACCGGTATTGAAGAAGATGATTACAACCCCTATCGTGGTAACGAATTTAAAAAGGTGGATCTTAGCGGTGGCGAAGGCAACATGCGAGACAGCCTGGGTCGCATAAGGTACATTCCTGAAAACGACTCAACCTTGCGCAACCGCCGCAACTACCAGCGCTCTTACGCGGTGGATTACCTTGATGGCGATTCATTAAGCGGCGTAAGCTACGGATACGGTATTACTACTTTAATCAGCGATAAATCCAGGGTTTATAAAGGCGGCGGCTGGAACGATATGCCTTACTGGCTAAGCCCCGGTGCAAGACGCTATATGGAAGAAGACCAAAGCAGCAATTCATTAGGTTTCCGTTGCGCCATGACACATTATGGCGCCCCCGAAGGAACCAACATGAAAATTAAAACCGGCAACTTCTTCCCCAAGCGCAGAGCCAAGAGATAAGGAAAAGGTAAATAAAGAAAAGGCCATTTTGCAGCAGCAAAGTGGCTTTTTCGCTTTTAGTACAGAACTTAGCCTATTAACTGCGTAACGCATGGATATATCCATTAACACACCGGCATTACTTTTTCCCGCCATCAGCTTAATTATGCTGGCTTACACCAACCGTTTTCTTGCGTTGGCAAACCTGATAAGAACCCTGCACGATAAATACAAAAGCGAAGACAACAAAATGCTTTTGCACGGCCAGATAAAGAACCTGCGCTACCGTATGAAGCTTATTAAAAATATGCAGGCACTGGGTGTATTAAGTTTTATACTCTGCATAGTGTGCATGTACTTTATTTATATTAACTGGATGCGCCTTGCCAGCATACTCTTTGCAATGGCTTTACTGGCCTTTACATTTTCACTTTTGTTATCCCTGCTGGAAATACAAAAAAGCAACAAAGCACTGGAGCTTCAGTTAAGTGATATGGAAGGACTGGAAGACCCTTCGGTGATTGAATACATCCGCAAGAAGTTTGAAAAAGAATAAACCCCGATAAAAATATCGGGGTTTCTGGCATGAGAAAATCTACTGACTAAATTTGCTTGCTTGCTGTTTGATGTTGCAAAGGTGCCCTGGCTGTATAAACTAATTGTAACCGTAATAAGACCATAGTATTAATAATCCACCCGGTAGTATTTTGGTGGCGGAGGTCCGGTTTTTCAATGAAGCATCGTTGCGTCGCACTACGTTTATCGTTCGGTTCATTGGGCGGCATTTCAGGCCCGGATGCACCGGTTGCCTTTAAACTGAAACTTGCGCTACAACTTCTAATCTAAATTTCATATTACCTTATTATTAAGTTTTGTAATTTTAAATACGAAGCGATTGCCTTTTGAAAAAAGCACTCTACATATTATTCATGCTGCTTTATTGTAGCTATGCGCCGGCCCGCGGTATAGGCCAGGGTACATTTGCAGTGCGTTTTGACTTTTATGGAGATACTGTAAACGCATTATTCGACAAATCCTGCACCGTAACCTTTTCAGGGCCGCTTAGCGAAAATGCCATCCTGTATTTTTACCAGCAAATGGAAAATGCCAACTATGAGCCTTTTATAGCTTCTTTAAACGCGTACAAGGAAAAACAGCAACTGGATGACTGGCTTTATTACCAACTGATACGCAAGGCGGCGCAATTTGTAAGCCCGAAAGCTGACAATTACCTGAGGTACACATTGTATAAATGGTTTTTCCTGGCCAAATCCGGCTACGGTACCACATTAAGGATTATTGATGATAAGCTGCTGTTTTACGTACAAAGCGACGAGAACGTTTATGAAATACCCTGCTATACCCGTGACGGCAAACAATATGTTTGCCTTAATTACCATGATTATGGCAACAGCGTTAACCTGGAAAAAGCTTCCATTACAGAAGTAAGCCTGCTACAGCAAAATGCGGTTAAATCTTTCTCTTACAAAGTATCTCAAATGCCGGAATTAAACCCTGCGGATTACCAGGAGCGGGATTTACAATTTGCCATAAACGATAACAACTATCGGTTTAAAATTAAGCTTAACCCACAGGTACAAACCATGTTTGCCAACTATCCTGTTGTAGACTATGCTTCTTACTTTGATTTGCCTCTAAGCAGGGAAACTTACGAATCGCTGGTGCCGGTGCTGAAAAAAAACATGAAAGGGCTAAACGTAAAAAATGGCATTGATTACCTGATGCGGTTTACCCGGTATGCCTTTTTATTTGAGCCGGATACACAACAATTCGGCAAAGAAAAACGGCTTACGCCAGAGCAAACCCTGTTATATGGCCAAAGTGACTGTGAAGACCGGGCAGCCCTGTTTTTTTACCTGGTGAAGGAAATTTATAACCTGCCCATGATTGTAATGGCTTATCCCCAACACGTAACCATAGCTGTTAAATTTGATAAAGCCTTAGGCAAACCTATTATATATAATGGCGAACGTTACACTGTTTGCGAACCTACACCGCAAAAAAAAGACTTGCGTGTAGGCCAGATGATGCCGGAGCTTTCTAAGGAAACTTATGAAGTGGTGTATTCATACCACCCCAAAAGCAAGTGACGTGGTTGCCTTACCGTGGTTTTGGGCTGTGCTGAGTAGTGAACCAGACGTACAAGTGAGTGACACAACAGGCGTTCAATAGTAGTACTTTAGCCGGGGCCATAAAAAATATAACGTCATAAATTACAGGCAAAGCAAAGAGGTTGTTCCCCAATGAACAACCTCTTTGCTTTTATTATTGCCGGCCTGTTTCCATGCCTGCTATGCTCTTGCTTTAACGAGTTATATTTTACCCTGTGATTATTTAAAAGAAGTCCACCCCTTCCACCATGTAGCATCGGTACCAGTTGAACCTACTGCTCCACGGAAAGTAACCTGATCAAACCCTGTAAGTTTTGTGTCAGAAAAATCCGCGGCACCGGCAGCAACTAATGGAGAGCTTGATTGAGGGGTAAAATCTGGCTGCTCATTAGGTTTGGATGCAGTAGGATAAGCGAACGCTGCTGTTAGTTTAACATCATCATTTGTTGTATAGATGTTGTTCTTTTTTGCCGGCTCATTAAACCAGGTTTCAACGGCGGACAGACCGAAATCAACCGAACCCTTCGAATAGTCGAGTGGTTTTGCACATCCGGAAATTGAGGTGTTTTTTATAACTAATTTGCTGGCAGTAATATTACCGCTTGTTGCAGTACCCTTGCTGTCGTCAATTAAAATACCGGTTGGCCAACCCATGATAACAGAGTTAAAGATAGAGATAGAGGAATTACGCCTGATTTGCGCACCTGCAAGAAACAAACTGTTACCAATATTTGAAGTGGTTGCACGAGGCCCTAATACTGTCATGTTACTGTAAACGGCACTTGTTTGAGGAGTTAAAGTGCTTCCGTTGGCATCATTATCACTTTCCCAACCCTCAACCTTTGAAATATCTGCACGGGCAGAATCTCTCAATACAATACCAAATTGAATTTTTCCGCTATAGCCATTATCTGTATCAAAGTCATCATCTAAAGTTTTATAAGCAACAATATGCTTTAAATCAACATTACCGCCAAAACATTCGATAGCGTCATCCAGTGCATAACTGATTTGTACATATTCAATCTTGGTACCCTTGCCAACAGCGCCAAGGGTAAGACTGTTCAATTCTTTATCCGGAATGTAAGCAAAACCAGCGTACTCAATACGAACATACTTTAAAACACCTGAATTATCGTTATCATCAGGAGATGCTCCCCCGCCATATAAACCCTGTCCTGCACCATTGTTTACACCGCCCTCTATTTCACCTACACCTGCCTGATTATTGTAGCTTGCATTTGTAGAAGCTTTGCCCAGTATTACTATCCCTCCCCAATCGCCAGCTCTTCTGTTAGACTCTGCTGCTTCAGATGTAAAAATGATTGGCTTATCAGCAGTTCCTTCAGCCATAATCTTAGCGCCTCTTGTTATTATTAATGCCCCTTTTGAAGAAAGTTCCCCGTACACGGTAATACCGGCAGCAACTGTAAGGGTAACCCCGCTATTCACATAAACTGTTCCGCGGATAATGTATGTTTTATTGGGGTCATCCAGAGTTTGGTTTTGCGTAATCTGACCTTCCAGGATTACTTCATCAGATTCTCCAGGCTTGATTCCACCATCGCCGTCTCCATCTACTTCAATTTTACGGCAGGAAGCAGCAAGTAAGCCTAATGAACATGCTATTAAAAAATACTTCTTCATACAACTGTTTTATACTGTTTTACTAATTATGAATGTTATATTGTTATTTAAAACTGTAACCGAATGTTATACTAAAATTGGTTCCGTAGTTTCTTCTGATTGCCAAAGCATCATTAACTGAATTGGCGGTATATTTTTTATCCTCATTCAAATCGTGATAGAAATTGGCTCTCTTATTGATTAAGTCAGAAATGTTCAGCCTTATTTCTCCTTTATTCTTCAGTATTTTCTTAGCTATTTGCAAGTCTAACAACGGCCTTGGGGCCTCCCATATTTCAGGAACGTCTTTATTGCCTACGTATAAAATGCGGCGTCCTATTTGGTTAAAAAGAATCGTTGAGTTAAGTCCAAGCTTTTCAACATCATATTGTAGGGCAAAATTGATGACGTAAGGTGATTGGCCTTGAAGAGGACGATCCAGTTCTACTCCCTTACTCTCAACCCTGCTATAGATATAAGAGAGATTAGTTTGAAAAGTGAAGTTGCGCAGCGCAGATACAAAATCAAGTTTTTTTCTAAACTCAACCTCAGCCCCATAACCGGTAGCTTTATCGGCATTGATAAAGTTAAATGTACTGCTGCTCCCTGCACCGCTTTGATTATAGAATTGCTCTATGGCGTCTTTAAAGTATTTATAAAAAACACCAACTGTAAACAATTCTCCGGCTCGTGGGTACAATTCGTACCGCAGATCAAGATTGGTAACCTTTGTACGTTTTAATTCTTTATTACCAAGAACTGTAGCACCTAAATCAAAGTCATAAAAAGCAAGATTGGAAAGTTCACGAAACTCAGGCCTAATTACAGTCTGGGAACCTGTTAAACGTATATTGGTTTGATTATTTAGTTTAAAAGTCGCATTTACTGCCGGAAGAAAGTCAGTAACCTTTGTATTAACAAACCTGTCATCAGATTTTTTTACACTTCCTACCAACTGGTCAAAATCTTCAACCCTTACGCCCCACACAATTCGCAGCCAATTAGCAAACTGATTATCTAACTGTATGTAGCCTGCATTCAAAATTGAGTTAGCCAGATAACGGAAGTTTGCCTCGCCAAACTCATCAAATTCAAAACCGTTGCCTCCAAAATTGCTGGTTGCAAAAATTTGTTCCTCCGGTAATAAAAGCAGGCTTCGGTTATTAGAACTTGGCATTGTTATAGAAAAAGGCCTTGCATTGTATAAACGGTCCTTTACCTGGAACAGGTAACCACCTTTTACACTTTGTGACAGGCTGAATAATTTAAAATTCGTTGTCCAGTCAGCCCCGGCCGTATAGATATAATCGGAAAGGTTGGAATAAAAAATACTTCCTGATTTTTGAGACTTCGCTTCGTTTATAAGTGCTTCAAAAACTTTAGTGTCTATTACTTCATTATACTGTAGCCTCTTTTGATCGGGAATGTATTGGTCAAGAATAGTGAAACTGCCATACCATTTTAGTTTGCTTTTTAAGCTGTTGATATTATGCTCACCGGTAAGTTGGGTATTGTACAAAGTGTTTGACTTAAAGGCGAGCTCACGGGCCCTGATCGGGGCAGCCCTTCCGGCGCCAAACTCATAATCCTGTCCCTGTCTTATAGTTACATAATCCGTTGCGTTGATGTTAAAGACATTTTTTAAAGATATCTTGTTGTTATTGTCAATTTGTAAAGCGAAATTGGCAAGAGCCCCCCATAAGACATCCTTACTGTACCTGGTGTTTTGGTAAGCAAAACTTGTATCAGCGGTTCTGGCTGCCCTGTTTAGGTTATAAATATTATTATCGAATGCAAGCCTACGGTTATTACTGCTGTAAGTTAAAGCGATAACTCCACCAAACTTTTTACTGAAGAGGTTGGTATTGAATCCCCCGCTAATCTGCATTGACGTATTGATGGGAGCAGAGCCCTCATGATAAGACCAGTCATTATTAAATTTTTTGCCCCATTCTGTTTTTTCCTCGCGGCTTAAGTTCGAGAAACTGTTTTTATAGGGAATTCCTTCAGGCAATTTTCTTCTGCCATCATCTATTCCCAGCCAGTCAAGTTTTCCACCTTTGTAAGAGTAGAAGTCTTTTCCAATTGTTTGAGAGTTAAAACCCGTGCCAACCTGTATGTTAAAAAAGGACTGTGAGGGAATATCTTTCGTATTCACTTGCACCAGTCCGCCGGCCCATTCTCCCGTCATTTCCGGCACGAATGCCTTATTGATAACTATGTTATCTACCATTGAGGAAGGAAAGATGTCAAATGAAAAGGTTTTTCTATCGGGTTCTGTGCTGGAAAGTTGTATGCCGTTTAGCATTGCCTGGTTATACCTGTCGCTCAAACCTCTCACAACCAGGTATTTTCCTTCCTGTATGCTGGCACCGGGAATACGCTTCAAAACTTCACCCGTGTTTTTGTCGGGAGAGCGCCGTATTGCCTCGGAGGATATTACCTGTGCTACTGTGTTTGTATTTTTCTGAAACTGTATTAAAGCGTTGGTGGTTTCCTTTTTGGCAGATGTTTTAACCGTAACCGTTTGCAAATTGTTGGAAGAGGGTGTAAGTATTATTTCAATACTGGATACCTGGTTAACCGTTACTAATACATTGCTGATTGTTTTGGATACATACCCCAAGGCGGTTACCTGAATTTCATACTCTTTGCCAGCATCAACGGTAAACAAAAAGCGTCCATCCTGATCCGAGGCAAGGCCGGCATTAATGCCTGTTACCAGCACGGAAGCACCGGCTACGGGTTTGTTATTTTCATCAAGTATTTTTCCTTCAATTTTTCCCTTTTGTGCAGTAGCGCTGGTTGCGATCAACAATATGCCCGCTATTATGGTAAAACAGAAGGCTATTTTCAAAGAATGCATGACCTTAATTTTCATGCGGCGAAAGTAGAAGGGCTGTATTACCGAATTGTTAACGTAAGATTATGCGAATGTTAACCCCGGTTATCGTTAGTAATCTGTATTGATTCTCAACACGGTCTATATTATTTATACATTAAGTTATTGTTAACTGTCATCTTTTTAAAGCCATGCGGAGCCATAGTTCTATTTTTGCCAAAATTTAGAATATGGGTATTAATACCATTGGCAGAATTTTTATGCCGAAGAACAAAATTTTCTACGAGTTATTTGAAGATGTGGCAATTACCGTAAACCAGATGGGACAGGTTTTAAAACAAATGGTATATGAACCAGATATAGACAAGCGTAATGCCCTGTCAAAACAAATTGAAGACCTGGAACATAAAAACGACGACCATACCCACCGCATTTTTACAGAACTTGGCCGCAATTTTATTACCCCTTTCGACCGGGAAGATATCCATTACCTTGCATCCGCACTGGATGACATTTGTGATTACATATATGCAACTGCCAAAAAAATCAATTTCTACAAAGTAAATCCCAACGATACCGGCATACAGAAAATGGCTGACCTTATTGAAGTTGGCGCCGCTGAAACTAAAACCGCTGTTTACGGTTTGCGTGACATGAAGAATCTTCGGCAGATGACGGAAGCCCTGGTTAAGATAAACAGCATCGAAAACCAGGGAGATGATGTATTTGACATGAGCATTGAAAAACTTTTTGAAAAAGAAAGCGATGCCCGCGAACTGATTAAAAAAAGGGAGATATACCAGGTTATGGAAATCGTAACCGATAAATGCGAGGATGCAGCCAACGTAATTGAGTCAATTATAGTTAAATACGCCTAATTATACCCCCAACACCGTAACGCCGGTATGTAATTCCTTTATATACTGGCCCGGAAAACAACATTTATGGTTACACTTCTTATCCTCATCATCATTCTTGCTTTTATTTTCGATTATATCAACGGCTTTCACGATGCGGCTAACTCCATCGCTACCATCGTTTCTACCAAAGTATTAACCCCTTTTCAGGCAGTGCTTTGGGCGGCTATGTTCAATTTTGCAGCCTATTTTATTTCCAGGTACATTATTGGGGAGTTTAAAATAGGAAATACGATTGCCAAAACCGTTAACGAGAACTTTATTACGCTCGAAGTAATTTTCGCAGGCCTTCTTGCCGCTATTGTATGGAACCTGCTTACCTGGTGGTTTGGCATACCATCCAGTTCATCTCACACGCTTATCGGTGGTTTTATGGGTGCTGCCGTGGCTAATGCACATGGTTTTAAACAGGCTGGTATAGATGTAATCAACTATGCCAAAGTGGTTCCCACATTCCTGTTTATATTCTTAGCACCGCTTATAGGCATGATCATCGCCTTTATTATTACCATATTAATTGTGCATTTGTGTAAACGGGCCAACCCTTACAAGGCAGAAAGCTGGTTTAAACGCCTGCAGTTGGTATCCTCGGCCGCTTTTAGCTTGGGCCACGGGGGCAATGATGCGCAAAAAGTAATGGGTATTATTGGCGCCGCTATCATCTTTTATGAAAAATCAAAGGGCCGCGACCTCAGTTTTAACGACTTTGTAGTTCACTATAGCTGGGTACCGTTTTGCAGCTTTTTGGCTATCGGCCTGGGTACCATGAGCGGTGGCTGGAAAATTGTAAAAACAATGGGCACCCGCATTACCAAAGTAACCCCGCTGGAAGGTGTTAGTGCAGAAACCGCCGGCGCTATGACTTTGTATCTTACCGAACATTTGGGCATACCCGTTAGTACTACACATACCATTACCGGTTCTATCATTGGCGTGGGCGCTACAAAAAGATTATCAGCCGTAAGATGGGGTGTTACCGTTAACCTGCTGTGGGCATGGGTACTTACCATCCCCATCAGCGCAATAATGGCAGCCACTTTCTTCTTTATAATCAAACTTTTTGTATAAGATACGCCCGTTTTTTTATAATATTGCCAGCGCCATAAAAGCACTTATATGCCGAAAATTCTCGTTACGGGCGGATGTGGATACATTGGCTCTCATACAGTTGTAGATTTAATTGAAAACGGGTTCGATGTAGTTTCCATAGATGACAACTCCCGCTCTACTAATTACCTGCTGGACGGCATTGATAAAATAACCGGCAAAAAGCTTAAAAACTACAAGGTAGATCTTAAGAACTTTGATGAAACCCTGGCAGTCTTCCAGGAAAATGAAGATATTATTGGTGTTATTCACTTTGCGGCATACAAAGCAGTGGGCGAATCGGTTGAAAAACCGTTGATGTATTACGAAAACAATCTCTGCTCCCTTATCAACCTCCTTAACTGTGTAAAAGAGTTTAATATTCCGCATTTTGTATTTTCTTCTTCCTGTACAGTATATGGTAACCCGGATTCTATCCCGGTAACCGAACAAACACCAGAGAAAAAAGCGGAATCTCCCTATGGCGCTACCAAGCAAATGGGCGAGGAAATTATACGCAGTTTTGTAAAAGTTGCAGAAACAAACGCAATACTGCTGCGCTACTTTAACCCGGTTGGCGCCCACCCCAGCAACCTTATCGGAGAATTGCCGTTAGGCAAACCCCAAAACCTGGTACCGGCCATTACGCAAACAGCCATCGGAAAATTACCACAGATGCAGGTATATGGCAATGATTATGATACCCGCGACGGTAGCTGCCTGCGTGATTATATTCACGTTTCAGATATTGCCAGCGCCCATACGCTTGCTATGCGTTTTTTACTGGAAAATAAAAACACCGGCAAATGTGAGGTGTTTAACCTGGGTTCCGGCAATGGCGTTACAGTGCTGGAAGCTATTAAAGCGTTTGAAACCGTAACCGGCCAAAAACTCAATTACAAAATAGGCCCCCGCCGCCCTGGCGATGTAGTGGCTATCTATGCCAACAACAACCATGCGGTATCAGCGTTAAACTGGCAAATAAAGTACGATTTAAATGAAATGATGCGTACAGCCTGGGCCTGGGAGCTAAAAGTGAAGGAAGACGAAGAGTTGATGAAAAAACAAAACCCGGTACTTAACTAATATTCGCTGGCAATTTATGTTTCCCAAAAAAGGAAGAGGCGCAGCTTCTTCCTTTTTTGTTTCCCGGTAAACCCAATGCATAGCCGTTGGCATAGTCACAAGAACAGTTCTCAAAAGTTCTCAATCTGCATCGCATATCTAACGTGTAACATACAAAGTACTTTGCCTTTCTCCTTTCGTATTTGCTTTTGGGGGTGCCCCCAAGCTATCGCAAGGGGTCGGGCTTTCCGCTCATACTCCGGCACAGCCCCGCCGCTCATTGGCTTCACCGGGGTATCCGCTGCAATCCCTCACCCAAAGTGCAACCTGCTGCTGCTTTCATAACCTGTTATATAGGGTCAAATAGAAGCAGGTTATCTATGCTACTTTTCTCAATCACCAATAAATCAAACACTTGCAGAAGTCAACAGGAAAGAAGAGAGGTTAAAGAGTGGGAATTTTATAAAAAAATAGAGGCTGCCCCCCAAGCAGCCTCTTAGTTTTTAAGGTAAACTTCTTCTTAACAATTTTTGTTGGCTTTGCTTTAAAAGAAGTTTTTTAAAAGGGTTGAATTTTGAACGCAAACTCCAAAATATAAAAGGTTTAGGCTTTAAACTTCTTTAGCAGGCTTTATGTTCAGGTAATGCTTTTCGCCTGAAAAAGTAGGGTTTAAAGCTGAATTGATGTATAAATATCTAATCTGGTGCCAAACTAAAAAACTATATTAACTATTTGATTATCAATATATTTAAAAAATCAAAACAAACTTTTATTCCCAAAAAGAGAAAAAAGGCCGTCCCATACTGAGAAAAACGACTTTGGAAGTATAGTTTTAGTTTGTGGCAACTGAAGTTATACATGCCTACTTACGCTGCGGCACCGCGCAAGGGATAGAAATGGATACCCCGCTGAGGATACGGCAGCCAGGCTTTGTGGCGGAGTAGGAATGGATAGCCCGGTGCCCTTGCGATAGCTTGGGCATGCGCCCTAAAAACCTTCATTGGTTTATAATCTCCTGTCCATACATTATTATAGAAACTTATAGGAGCAGATTTATATTACGTTGCTTTAATTATCTTCGCACACTTATCGCTTGCTCATCTTCGTCAATGAGATTCGAGACAGGAAATACGATTATGAATCAAACAAAAATCCATAAGCATGGACCAATCAGTATTAACCATTATAGTTGGTGCAATTGCACTGGCAGCGGGTATCATAGCGGGTAAATTTATTTTTGCCAAAGACACCAAAAAACAAGTGGAAGAGGCGGAACAGCAGGCTCAAACCCTGCTGAAGGAAGCAGAATTAAGAGCGGAAACAATTAAAAAAGAAAAACAATTAGAGGCCAAAGAAAGATTTGTACAGCTTAAAGCAGAACATGACAAAGAAGTTCTTGAAAAAAACCGGAAAATAAGTGAAGCTGAAAACCGTGCAAGGCAAAAAGAAATTACCATTAACCAAAAAGAGGCATCGTTAGACAAACAAATTAAAGAAAACGAAGCCATTAAAGAAAATCTGAACCGCCAGATTGAAGTAGTTAACCAGAAGCGCACAGAACTGGAGAAACACCAGGAAGAGCATATACGCCGCCTGGAAAAAATTGCCGCTCTTACTGCTGAAGAGGCCAAAGCCCAGTTGATTGAAAGCCTTAAGCATGAGGCGCAAACACAGGCGCTTACCTTGCAGCAGGAAATTGTGGAAGATGCCAAACAGAAAGCCAATAAAGAGGCAAGAAAAATCATTATTCAGTCTATACAGCGTACCGCCGCGGAACAAACTATAGAAAACACGGTAACTGTATTTAACCTGGAAACAGATGAAATTAAGGGCCAGATTATTGGCCGTGAGGGCCGTAATATCCGCGCTATTGAGGCTGCTACCGGTGTAGACCTGATTGTAGATGATACGCCTGAAGCCATAGTACTATCCTCTTTCGATCCCCTGCGCAGGGAAATAGCCCGCCTCTCTCTGCAGCGCCTTGTTGCCGATGGCCGCATACACCCCGCACGTATTGAAGAAGTGGTGGAGAAAACCCGTAAGCAATTGGAAGAACAGGTAATGGAAATTGGTGAACGCACTGTTATAGAGCTGGGTATCCATGGCTTACACAAAGAACTGGTGCGGATTGTAGGCAAAATGCGCTTCCGCTCTTCTTACGGTCAAAACCTGCTGATGCACAGCCGTGAAGTTGCCAATATTTGTGGCATGATGGCTGCCGAATTAGGGCTTAACCCTAAACTGGCCAAGAGGGCCGGCCTGCTGCACGATATAGGCAAGGTGCCAGATGAAGAAACAGAACTAAGCCATGCCCTGCTGGGCGCTAAGCTGGCGGAAAAATACGGGGAAAACCCAGCCGTAGTAAACGCTATTGGCGCCCACCACGATGAAATGGAAATGCAATACGTAATCTCCCCTATTGTGCAGGCCTGCGATGCCATAAGCGGTGCCCGGCCCGGTGCAAGGCGTGAAATTATGCAGCAATACCTGCAACGCATTAAAGACCTGGAAAACCTGGCTATTGGTTACCAGGGTGTGGAAAAAGCTTATGCGATACAGGCTGGCCGTGAGTTAAGGGTAATTGTTGAGGCCGAAAAGGTAACAGATGCAGACAGTGATAAACTAAGTTTTGAGATTGCCCAAAAAATACAAACCGAAATGACCTACCCCGGCCAGATTAAAGTAACGGTGATAAGGGAAAAGAGGGCCGTAAACGTAGCACGATAAATAATATTCAAACTAAAAGCGGGTTTCTCAAAATGAGAAATCCGCTTTTCATTTTTTCAGCACCTAATATTAGCATCATTTGGAAAATAAGGAGATTGTTATTTGGAATTTATACCTCATACAGTTACCTTTGCCGTCCTTAAATTTTAAGCCATGAACGCAGCAGTTCAATTTGTGCATGAGCAATTAACAGCTAAGAAAGAATTTCCTAAGTTTAAAGCAGGCGATAACGTTTCTGTTAACTATAAAATTATTGAAGGCGGTAAAGAGCGTATCCAGAGCTTCCGCGGAGATGTTTTAAAAATCCAGGGAACAGGTGCCACAGCTACTTTTACAGTACGTAAAATATCAGACGGCGTGGGTGTAGAAAGGGTATTTCCTTTCTTTTCTCCCAACATTGACTCTGTAATACTGAATAAAGTAGGTAAAGTACGTCGTGCGAAACTGTTTTACCTGCGTGAACGCAGCGGTAAAAGCGCCAGGATTAAGGAAAAACGCTTCTAATTCAGCATACCTTATTAGCCAAAAGCGGAAGACAGTCCTTCCGCTTTTTTATTTTCACGTTAACTTTAGATGTTTATTTTTCCTCTAACTTTGACCTTCATCCTCAAATTTTTTTTACAATGGGTAATTTAGGTTTTCAGGAAATTCTTTTGATTGCTGTAGTAGTACTTGTGCTGTTTGGTGGCCGTAAAATTCCTGAGTTTATGAAGGGCCTGGGTCGCGGAATACGTGAGTTTAACGACGCCAAAAACAACGTGAAGAAAGAACTGGAAGAAGGTATGAATGAAAAAGACAAGCAGCCTGCTGCTTCTGCATCCACCACAGCTCAGAACTAATTTCTTCTTAAAAGTAAGCACCACTAACCTTGCAGGTTTTATGGCAGCAATAAATGTTGCTCCGGTAAAAAACCTGGCAGGTTTTATTTTATTTTAAGTTACCAAAAACTACGCTACATCCTTTGTTTACCTTCCGGGGCATTCAGCAATATTTCCAGTTATTAGCATCTAACCAGGCCACCTGCGAAGAGGCCGTTCAATATTTCCTGCACAAAATTACCGACAACACCCACCTGAATGCTTTTCTTGAAATTTATGCAGAAGAGGCGCTGGAAAGGGCACGCCAACTGGACACAAAGAGAAAGGCTGGTGTACCTGTAGGTAAGCTGCATGGCGTAGTTGTAGGTATAAAAGATGTGATTTGCTACAAAGGCCACAAAGTTTCAGCAGCTTCAAAAATACTGGAAGGTTTTACCTCGATATACAATGCAACCGCCGTTGAGCGGCTGCTGGCCGAAGATGCCATTATCATCGGCAGGCAAAACTGTGATGAATTTGCCATGGGCAGCAGCAACGAAAACTCGGCTTTTGGCAACGTTTTAAACGCTAAAGACAACAGCCGTGTGCCGGGAGGCTCCTCCGGAGGTTCGGCGGTGTCTGTACAGGCAGGACTTTGCATGGTTAGCCTGGGCAGCGATACCGGCGGCTCTGTACGCCAGCCGGCGGACTTTTGTGGAATTATAGGGCTCAAACCTACGTATGGGCGGGTGTCCCGTTATGGGTTAATCGCTTACGCCTCTTCGTTTGACCAGATTGGCATATTCGCTTCTTCGGTAGAAGATGCAGCCACCGTATTGGAAGTAATAGCGGGCCAGGATGACTACGATAGCACATCCAGTCACAAGCCTGTAATGCCTTACCTTCAGCAAAATACAGCTCCCGCAAAAAAAATCGCTTATTTTAAAGAAGCCCTTTCTCATCCAGGACTTGACCCGGAAATTAAAGCGCAAACAGAAAGTTTTTTGCAGAAATTAACAACCGAGGGCTATGATGTACAACCGATTGATTTTGAATATCTTGACTACATCGTATCTACCTACTATATTTTAACTACGGCTGAAGCATCCAGCAATCTGTCCAGGTTTGATGGCGTAAAATATGGCCACCGTTCTGCTAAGAATGCTCCAACCCTGGCTGATTTTTATAAAAATAACCGCAGTGAAGGCTTTGGCAAAGAAGTAAAACGGCGCATACTGTTAGGTACATTTGTACTTAGTGCGGGCTATTTTGACGCCTATTTTACTAAGGCCCAACAGGTTAGAAAACTATTACTGGATAAAACAACCGCTATATTCAAAGATTTTGATGCCATCATCTCCCCTACCGTTCCTACCCCCGCATTTAAAATCGGTGAAAAAAGTAATGACCCTATTGAGATGTTCCTGGCAGATATTTATACCGTTTTTGCCAACCTGGTAGGCATACCTGCCATCTCTCTTCCATTGTTTACACATTCTAACGGCATGAATTTTGGTATTCAGGTGATGACCTCTCATTTCGATGAGGAAAATTTGCTGCACTTGTCAAAAGATTTTATGCGGCTGCGTATTTCAGAATAGCGGGTTACTCTACCTAAGATACTGTAAGTCAATAGCTCTGAAAAGTTTTCACCGGTCAAAATTTCAACTCGACGCCATCAACCAAATTGTTTAACCGTTAAAAAGGGACAACATTTATGTGGCACCGGTTACCTATAGAAAAAATTAAGTCTTCGTTTTCTTTTGCCCTGTTTGCCTTATTTGTGGCTTCTATTATGTCTTTTACCTACGAAGGAAAAGATTATACAGGAGAAAAAACAAAAAGAAACGATACCACTGCCTCCAAATCAAAAAGCTTTAAAAGCCTTTTATCCAGTTACGATGCCACTGAAGCATCTTATCAATTTCAGTTAAACCCCAAAGCTGAAGAATTTGTAGAGGCTTATCTTGATAAAAACAGGTACGACCTTGAAAAAATGAAGGTATGGGGTAAAAAACAACTGGAGCTTTACGACAAAATTTTAGCGGCCAACAGCCTTCCGGTGGAGCTGAAATATATATCTGTTGTTGAAAGCAACCTAAAGCCCGGCCTTGTTTCCAGTGCCGGGGCGGTAGGTGCCTGGCAATTAATGCGGGACGAAGCCAAAAGATTTGGCTTAACAACCGGCAAGCACGACCAGCGCAAAGACATTGCCCTTAGCACCAGGGTTGCTGCTAAACTACTAAAAGAACTGTATTTTGAATTTGGCGACTGGCTGTTGGTGGTAGCCGCATATAACTGTGGCGTGGGGCGCATGAAGCAGAGCATAAGGGCCGCCGGTACAGATGATTTTTGGAAATTGCAGAAATACCTACCGCTGCAAACCAGGAACCACGTAAAAAAGTTTATAGCTACGCATTATCTTTTTGAAGGTGGCGGCGGCTGGACAACCATGACGGCCAAAGAAACCGAAGAACATAAAGCTGCTATTGCAGATATGATGCAGCAGACAGACACCACAGCACTTGCTGCCGGCAACACTGGTACTGAAACCATTACCGTAAGCGGCAGGTACAACTCAGTCGTAATTTCTAAAAATGTGCAGATGGATGTTTTGGAGTTTAACGACCTTAATCCTTACTTCGACAGGATGATGGCTGAAGGACGTAAAGTAGAACTCCGCCTTCCATCGGAAAATATGGAGTTGTTTAAATCTAAAAAACAACAAATTTTACAGGAAAGCGTGCAAATGCTGATGGCGCCTATTTCACTTAAGTAAAAGCCAATTATCCATAGAAAATGCCCGGGTTTTAAAAGCCTGGGCATTTTTATTAGATACTACCCTATGTGCAGTTTTTTCTAACCGGATTTTTTAGATACCAGCTAATTGTTTCATGGCATCGTCCCTTGCGTCGCAATCCGTTCATCGTCCGGATCAATGGGCGGCTCCAGTTTCCGGTGCAAACTACCTCCGGCTTTACCAAATGTTTCTTTTCAAACAGGCTGACATCAGCAACATCTGTTTCTGCCACCTCCGGTGCCAGAAATGTTATCTACCAGGGGCTGAAAAGATGCCACAGAGAATCCGGACGATGAACGGATTGCGACGCAACAGGCGATGCCACAACGTACCGTCGCTGGTATAATGATTGATGATTGCACAACCGAAATGCTGAATCAGGCAACAGAAGATTATTCCTTTCCCGATGCTGTTTTTTTGGCCAATGAGTAAATTAATACGGGCAGTAAAACAAGGTTGGTAATGGTACCGGTAACCAATGTTAGCGATGTAAGCCAGCCAAGCGCTTTTGTGCCGCCAAACTCGCTGATGCAAAATATGATAAACCCTGCTATTAGCACCAGTGATGTATAAATGATGCTAAGGCCTGTGTGATGGATGGTTTGTATTAAAGTGTGCTTTACGTGGTTGCTGTGCATGGGCAGCTCCTGCTTGTAATTGACCAGGAACCGTATGGTAACATCTATGGCTATACCCAACGCCACACTAAACACCAGAACGGTTGATGGCTTTAGGGCTATACCCACCCAGCCCATAACACCGGCTGTAACTACCAACGGTATAAGGTTGGGAATGAGGGAACAAAGTAATATTCTAAAGGAACGGAATAAATAAAGCATGCATAGTGTTATAAGCAGGAAGGCCCACATGATGCTTTCTTTAAGCCCGTTGATAATAAAGGAGGAGCCTTCCAGGAAAGTTACACTGCCACCGGTAAAAGTGATATTGTATTTGGAGCTGTCGAATATTTTGTTGGCCTCTTTTTCAAAATCGCTGAGCAAGCCTGGTAGTTTGGCGCTGCCAATATCTTTCATATTTACGCTGATGCGGGCCATTTGTTTGCTGCTGTCCATAAAAGTATTCAGCAGCTTGCTGAAAGTGGTATTTTTTGTGGCAGCACTTGTAGATGAGTCATTATCTGTACCGCCACCTTTCAGGTAATTTTTCATCAATGGCACATCAAACTCTGTTGGGGTAACATAGTTAACACTATCGCCATCGTAATAAGCCTGTTTGGCAAATTTCAGGCCTTCTACAAACGATAACGGGGCTGCGGTTTCAGGCCGGTCTGCTATATACTTTGAAAACTCGTCAATTCTTTCGATAGGCTGCAGGGATTTTAGCAAACCATTCTTTCGCTTTGTATCCACCACAATTTCCAGCGGCATTACACCGTCAAAATTTTCTTCAAACCATTTAAGGTCGGTGTATATTTTATCAGTTTTAGGCAGGTCGTCTACTACAAAACCCTCGCTTTTTATCCTGAACATACCTATAATGGCTACAACAGTAATTAGTGCTGAAATACCGTACACCCATTTGCTGTGCAGGAAAGCCCAGCGCTCTATTTTGGCCAGCAGCAGGTGTATAATTTTACTATCCAGGTATTTTACATGGCGTTTTTTTGGTGGTGGCAGGTAGCTTAAGCATACAGGAATAAAAATGAGAGATATAAAAAACAGCGCCATGATATTAATACCTGATACTACGCCAAACTCTTTTAAAATAGCGCTGCGGGTAAAAGAAAATACAGCAAAGCCGATAGCCGCGGCTATATTACAAAACAGCGTTACAATACCCATACGCCCAATCATGGTTACAAGGGCTTTTTCTTTATCCCCGGTTTCCTTATACGTGCTGTGGTACTTGTTTAAAAAATAAATACAGTTGGGTATGCCTATTACTACAATCAGCGGTGGAATTAATGCTGTAAGCAGGGATATCTTGTAGTCAAATAGCACAATAGTCGCTACACTCCAAACCACGCCCATGCCTACCACCAGCAGGCTCATAATCATGGCGCTGATGGAGCGGAAAAAGATAAGCAGCGTTATAGCTGATAACACCAGCGAACCAATCAAAAACCAGTTAAGCTCTTTTTTTATTTTATCGCTTACGGTTGTTCTTATGTATGGCAAACCACTAAGGTGAACCTGCAGGCCGGTACCCTGCTCAAATTTTTTTACCTCTCTGGCAATATCATCTATTAAAATAGTACGGTATTTACTGTTAGCCATATCCCGGTTAACCCTTACGGCCATTAGGTAGGTATTTGTTTTCAGGTTATACAACCTGCCATTATAGAAAGGGAGGTTTTCAAATTCAGCCTTTGCACTGTCGAGTGATTGCTGGCTGGTATAGGGATAATTAAAAATACGTTTGGGTAACAGTTTTTCAGTTGAATCGTCTTTAACCAGTGTAACTGCTTCGGGTATGCTGAGTATTTCTTCAACGCCCTTTACAGTTTTTAAATCCTTATGCAGTTGAGCGTACTTGTTAAATTTTTCTACAGTGTATAAGTCTTTTGCCTGTATGCCCGCTACCAGTGTACCGCCGTCATCGCCAAACTTTGCCTTAAAATCCTGGTAGGCTATGTATTTGGCATTATCTGTAGGAATGGTTCTGGCAAACTCATAACTCAACTGCACTTTAGCAGCCTTAAACGCCATAAAAGCTGTAATAATAATAAGCGCAAATAACAATGGAAGACGGTAACGTAATATAAATCTGCCTAAGCTATACCACATGTGTAGTTGAAATTGATAATGCCTGCAAAGAAAAGGATTATATTGAAACGCAGGCCTCATCCCTGTTTTAACCGCCTTTTCTTAACCACCGTTGCCGTTAAAAGTATTGTTAACTGTTTATGCCGGTTAATCTTTAAAAACCCGTTACCATCCAAAGTAGCATAAATAAAAAATAACCATTATGAAAAAGCTAATCATACTTGCATTACCTGCCCTTCTTTCGCTGGCAGGGTGCAGCAGCACAAAAGTTACCGATAGCTGGAGCGACAATACTGAAAAACCTGCCCTAAAAAAGATATTGGTGCTGGGTTTATTTAATGACAAAGACAGGAACACACGCATGCAGATGGAAGAGCAGCTTGCAGAGGATCTGCGGGCTTACGGCTATGATGCAGTAACATCTTTTAACGCCTACGGGCCAAAATCATTTGGCAACATGAGTGAAGATAAAGCGCTTAAAATGCTGCGCAACAGTGGTATTGACGGCGTGGTAACCATTACGCTTCTTGATAAAAGCAAAGAAAGAAACTATGTGCCTGGCAATATGGCTTACAACCCTTATCCCTACCGCAGGTTTTGGGGTTACTATTCCTATTACTACCCACGGGTTTACCAGCCGGGTTACTACGAAACCAACACCAACTATTATTTTGAAACCAACCTGTATAACATAGATAACAACAAGTTGCTGTACTCTGCACAATCACAATCTTTCGACCCATCATCTACCAGGGTGCTGGCCGATGAGTACGCAAAAACCATTGTAAAAGACCTTAAGAAGAAAAATATAATTGGTTAAACATAACAGGTGTTTTCTTTTGATAAACAATAAAGCCGCAGTAAGCGGCTTTATTGTTTATCGTATTGTAAGAAGAATAATTATCCCAATGCCTGTTGCAGGTCTTCCATCAAATCTTCCGCATCTTCAATACCAACACTCAATCTTATAAGCGAGTCACTGAGGCCGTTTTTAATTCTTTCCTCTCTTGGTATGGAAGCATGTGTCATAGTAGCCGGATGGTTAATTAAGGATTCCACACCACCAAGGCTTTCAGCCAGTGCAAACAGCCGGGTTGATGACAAAAGTTTTTCCGCTGCTTCTTTGCTGTCGTCTTTCAACTCAAAACTCATCATGCCGCCAAAGCCCCGCATTTGTTTTCTGGCAATAGCATAACCCGGGTGGTCTTCAAAACCGCACCAGTACACTTTGGCTACTTTTGGGTGGCTGCGCAGAAAATGCGCTATTGTTTCACCGTTTTCACAATGCCTTTGCATGCGTACATGCAATGTTTTAATACCCCGCAGCACCAGGAAACAATCCTGCGGTCCGGGCACGGCGCCACAGCTTTTCTGAATAAAATACAATTGATCTCTCAATGCACTGTCATTTATTACCAGGCTGCCTTGTATAACATCACTATGGCCGCCCAGGTATTTGGTAGCGGAATGCATTACTATGTCGGCGCCAAGGTCAAGCGGGTTTTGCAGGTAGGGAGATGCGAACGTATTATCTACACACAACAATACATTGTTCGCTTTCGCCATTTCAGCGGTTGCTGCAATATCTGTAATGTTCATTAAAGGGTTAGTAGGTGTTTCCGTCCATATAAGTTTGGTATTGGCAGTAATAGCGGCATTTATATTGGCCACGTCCTGCATGTTAACATAGCTAAACTTTATCCCGAATTTTTCAAATACTTTTGTAAAAAGCCGGTAAGTGCCGCCATACATGTCATTACCTGCAATCACTTCATCGCCAGGTTGCAGCAGCTTAATTACAGCATCTGTAGCAGCCACGCCACTGCTGAATACCAGGCCGTATTTACCATTTTCAATTTCGGCCATAGCTTTTTCCAGGGCAAAGCGGGTAGGGTTCTGGCTGCGGGCATATTCATAGCCTTTGTTTTTTCCGGGCGCCTGCTGCACATAGGTTGAGGTTTGATATATAGGCGTCATAATAGCCCCGGTTGAGGGGTCTGGTTCAACGCCTGCATGTATAAATCTGGTAGCGGCTTTCATGCTGTTATGGTTTTAGAATGGCAAAGATTGGGCTATTGTTTCATTGCACCAAAGCAGTTATTACGTTAATCCACGTCAACTTTCGTACTTCTTTACCGCTCATCCTGCGCTGTTGCAACTTAACAAAAGGTTAACCCCCATCATGTAACATGCTTTTTTCCTTTCGTCCGCTAAAAAGGGGGTCTTATCATAGTAAATTCCACCTTCGGACACTGCCACTGTTTGTTATGGAAAAGCTAACGAAAAACATATCGCCAGTGGTGTATAATTCATTGCCTTGCTGCATGTTCCATTCTACTTTTAACTCATCAAATCACCACCACAAAAAGCAGTTGTATGAAAAAGATATTTGTAATAGCAGCAGGTCTTATACTTTCCACATCAGTCGCAAAGGCAGACCCCAATGAAAAACTTGTGCAGTCTTTCAACCAAACTTTTCCTAATGCGCAAAGCGTAAAATGGAGCGAAAATGACAACGGTTACCTGGTTTCCTTTACACAAACAGGTACGCTTACCAAAATACGTTACGATAAAGAAGGCAACTTTTTAAACTCTTTACGCTACTACCAGGAAAAAGATTTGCCACTGAAAGTTTTACTGGCGGTTAAGAAAAAATACAAAGACAAAAGCGTGTTTGGCGTTACCGAGCTTACCAACGAAAATGGGGTAACTTACCAGCTTACCCTTAACGATGACAAAAAATGGTACATCATTAACTCTACCACAGATGGCGACCTTAGCCTTAAAGACTCTTATACCAAAAGTGAATAACATGGTTTAAATAAAACAACACAGTAGGGTATTCAAACTGCAAAAAGGGCGTATGCCCTTTTTGTGTTTTATTATGGGCCCGGCAGCAGGAACAAGTATGAGCGTCCCTTGCGTCGGCGACTATATACGGTTTGGGACAAGGGTAGATTAGTTATTTGGCTTCACAGCATTTTTTTATTATTTCAAGTCGTCTTTTAGCCTCTTCGATATAATTTCTTGCAATGTTAAATTTGTATTCGTAATACCTGGCTGTCCAGCACGTATCTTTTAACCATTTATAATGCGGGGCTATAGATAATTGCTTTTTCTGAATCAGGTTTAATCTTTCGGCATGTTTGTTCCCGCTATTGGCCTTGTTGTTGCAGTAAAGGTTATAATATTCGTCGAAAGTTTTAATTTTAAATTTGTTCCCCGCTGCGTCCTTTTCCGACATAGGAAACAATTTGTACTCAACAAAATGAAGCGCAGAGTAAAAAGCGGTTGTTATTACCCAGTCTACACTATCTTCATCTGCGCATAGAGTATTGCATACTTTTTCATTGTGCTGGGCATGAGAAAGCCTATCCCCCATCAATCTATTTTTTAAAGGTTAATTGGAAACCATCAGAAATTAGGGCGTTTTTATTAACGCCTCTAACCGCTGGCATAAAATGAAAGCTAATGCAGAAATTTTTTGAATTGTAATCACTAATAATCTTTGATGCATATTCATAGGCAATGTCGAACTTTTCAGATAAATAAATTTTTTCTGGAAGAACAAAAATTGCATCAAACGTATCGATAGAAGTATACCGCAAATGAATTTTACTACATGTAATTTTAGTATCCGCTAAAAGAGAAAAAAATATTTGTTCACAAGCTTTTTTTGCAGTGTTAAAATTATTTTCAAATTGCTCTTGTATTTGTTTTTTTAAGCTGTCTCTGAATTTATTATACTCACTAATTATTCTATTATTTAGTTCATCATCTGTATACCACCTTCCAGCCGGGACAGCCTGATGATGCTCAGAATGAGTAAGGGATGATTTAACTACAGCAGTAGATATAGACATATCACAAAAATATTTGTATAATACCAAATAAAAATACTATCAGTATTTATTATAACATAACACACTGCAAAAATAGTCTGATTGGGATAGTTTTAGCCCTATAAACGGCTATTTGCGCTTATTATATACCCAAAAAAGACTTTTTTTAATGAAATCCTATAAAATAAATTCATAAAAATTAGGTAGAATACTGGACAATATTTATCTTTATGTAACAAAAAAAGGGCATGAACTTCAAAAATTTAAAAGAGGCAACCAAATACTTTTCGGATGAAAAAGTATGCAGGGACTACTTAATACTGCAACGCTGGAATGGTAACCCTGAATGCCCTTATTGTGGTCATACCAAAGTTTACAATATTGAGGACGGGAAAAGGTTTAAGTGTGCAAATAAAGAGTGCTACAAAAAGTTTTCAGTTACAGTTGGCACAATATATGAAAACAGCAACCTGCCTTTAAGTACATGGTTTATTGCAGTGTGGCTTATTACGGCCCACAAAAAGGGGATTAGCAGCATCCAGTTGGGCAAAGATTTAGGTATTACCCAAAAGGCTGCATGGTTCGTTTTACACCGTGTACGTGAAATGCTGACAGATAAAGCGCCTGAACTACTTAACAATATGGTAGAAGTGGATGAAACTTTTGTGGGTGGCAAAATGAAGAATAAGCATAAATCAGTAAGGGCTAAAGCGCACAGGGAAAACACAAGCCATACGGGCAATAAGACTATGGTAGTAGGGTTACTGGAAAGGGGCAAGCAAGTGAAAACAACTATCTATAAAAGCGAAGAAAAATCTTTGAAAAATATGGTAGTTGACCATGTTAATACCAATGCAGTAATCGTGACAGACAGCTTAAATGCTTACACTGGCTTAAATAAGCTTTTCGCCGGGCATGAAGTTGTTAACCATAACCAAGACGAATATGTTAGGGGTATCTGGCATACAAATTCTATTGAAGGGTTTTTTAGCCAATTAAAGCGTAGCATCTACGGTATTTACCACCAAGTAAGCCCAAAGCATTTGCACAGGTATTGCACTGAAACTGCTTACAGGTACAATTTTAGAAAGATTAGCGACAAAGAAAGATTTGAACTGACAATAAGCAATAGTGAAGGCAGGTTAAAGTATGCTGATTTAATTAAGAAGAATTAACTTTATAAAAAACAATCTCCACACGCAACACTTACGCCTAATGAGAGACCCTTATGAGAGGCTGTGCGTGTGGAGTTCAGGGTGTATACAATTACACCCCTATTGTTTTGTCGCCTCGGAAACGACAAATTTTTAACGGTAAAAAGTTAGGTTTTATAACTTAACTTGTTAACTTAGCAAAGCAAAAAGAGAGCAGGGCGGGCTACGACCCCGCGTCTCCCCAGTACCAGTGGGGTGCCTTAACCAGCTTGACTACCTGCTCATTTATGTGAATCTGCAAAAAAATTACCGCCTGTTGGTCGCAGGCGGTTTTTTATTTCATTAGTTCATAAGCCCATTCATTTTTATCATTACGGAATCTATTTATTTTATTGTCCTTTACAGCAGCCACGCTCAGTGTTGCAGGTAAACTGTTAACAGCTTTTTGCCTGTCAAGATTGGGCTCATACCTTTCAATGATTTCATCAATTATTTCATTCGACGTCAATCCGGGCCTGTTTTTTAAAATAAACTCCGCTTTAGCAAACCATGACCATTTGGAATTATACTCCCAAGATGGGATATTTATCGGAATATGGTTATTCACTACCCTTTTTTCAACCACCGTTCCGTCCAGGTTTTTTAATGCTTCCTTTAGCTCATCAAGCTCCATTTTTGCGGTCAAAAACTTTTCCGTTGCCGACTTTATTTGCTCCGTAAGAATTAGTCTCAATTTTTGTGAAACTTTATCTGATATTTCAATTATAGCCATGTTATCAATATTACGTAGGCGAATCTACGTAATAAAATTATAAATAATCCAAGTAGCTAAAATTTTCATGTAGGTTTTATGTAGAAAACTTTATAATAGTTATATCTGTCTAAATCATTATATTTCGCAAAATTGATTATATGACCGTAGAGAAGAAAAAAAGGTCGGACAAATACGATAAAAAACTTTCGGTAAGCGGCTCGTTTGCCGATGTGATTGCCGCGTCAGTTAAGAATATAAAGGTTGAACAAAAAGAAAAACAGCCTAAGAAGGCTGCTAAGAAAAAATGAGCGAAGGGGCTTGGATAGGTGTCCTATTAACCTCAAATAATTCCGATGACTGGGAACTTGCATCGGAGATTCTGGATATTTATGAGTCAGATAATATTGTTTTGTCTGATGTAAATACTTACTTAAATGATAATTCAGCATCAAATGTTGGAGTTACTGAAGACCTTATTTTAATAAGGAATATGGTAATTGATAAATTCGACAAATACTACAAAACATCACTTGTCCCAAACCGTATATAGTCGCCCTTGCGTCGCACTCTTGTACTCTACCGCTATACGCAGCAGCCTTTCGTACCTCCCCTCAAATTTTCGGTTAAATAAAAATATTCGCAGCGCAAGCCCGGCAACTTATTGCGTTGCGTCACCCCGCGCCAGGGATTAAAGCACAACCATCATCAAAGCAACCAAATGTTGCTTTGATGATGGTTGCGGACGCAGTTCTGCCCGGTGCCTTTGGCAGGCGCCCTAATCAACTCCATAAGGGGCATAAATTTTGAACAGAACAAACCAACACCGAAAGAAAGCAACGGTAAACCTTTGATTATACAGCTTTTTACGGTTAATTTGGATGATTGTTAAAAACCTGCACACTGCATGCCTGTTGAAATTGGCAGCACGTTGTCCGGATATTACTGGCATGTATGGCTCAACTTGAAGAACAGATAAAAAGCCTTCAAAACAAAGTTCAGCAGTTGCTGAAACAGCACCAGCAGGTGCAACGGGAAAACCATCACCTGAAAAAAGAAATTGAAAAGCACCAGGCAGAAATGCTGGCCAAACAGGAAAAAATTAACCTGTTGCAACAGCAGGCTGATGTGTTGCGGCTTGGTACGCAAAACTGGAGCCCCGAAACAAGAAAAGAGCTGGAAAAAAGAATTGAGAGCTACCTGAAAGAAGTTGAAAAATGCCTTGCTTTATTAAATGCTTAAATTATGCAAGAACTAATTCCCGCCAACATCTTAATAGGAGACCGTACCTACCGGATAAAAATAGAACCTGCGGAAGAAGAGATGGTGCGTAAAACAATAAAGCTGATTAACGAAAGAATACTTGAGTTTAAAACCAATTTTGCCGGCAAGGATATGCAGGACTATATTGCCATGGTGCTGATATGGTTTGCCACTGAACAGAACAAAATGGGCAACGAGTGGATAACACTAAAAGAAACAGCGGAAAAACTGGGTGCGTTGGAGCAACAAATTGCCAAAGCACTGAATGATGACAAGCAATAAGCAAGAAAAATAGGTCTAATCGTCTGAAAACCAAGCCTTTTGTTTCTTCTTAAAAATATCAAACAGAAGTTACGGTTACAACCTAATCATTACTTATTTTGCAGGCCATTTTAAAACACCTAAAACTAATACGGGCAATGCTGAAAGATATAACAGTGCTTAATGAGAAAGAAACACGCGGCGGTTTTGGCGAGGGTATTTATGAATTGGGCAAAAAGAATCCCAACGTAATTGTATTAACGGCAGATTTGGCCGGTTCTTTTAAGCTGGGGCCTTTTATGAAGGAAATTCCTGAGCGCTTTATACAGTGCGGCATTGCCGAAGCCAATATGATGGGTATTGCAGCCGGCCTTACCATAGGTGGCAAAATACCTTACACTACCACATTTGCCAACTTTAGCACTGGCCGTGTGTACGACCAGATTCGCCAAAGCATAGCTTACAGCAATAAAAACGTAAAAATTTGTGCCAGCCACGCCGGCTTAACCCTTGGCGAAGATGGCGCTACCCACCAGATACTGGAAGACCTGGGCATGATGAAAATGTTGCCCGGCATGACGGTAATAAATCCCTGCGATTTTAACCAGACTAAAGCGGCTACACTGGCTGTGGCTGAATTTGAAGGCCCTGTTTACCTTCGCTTCGGCAGGCCAAAATGGGCCAACTTTACCAAAGAAGATGGCAGCGATTTTGTAATTGGCAAAGCCCAGGTATTTAGTGAAGGAACAGATGTAACCATCTTTGCTATTGGCCACCTGGTTTGGAAGGCTATTGAAGCCGGCAAAATACTTGAAGAAAAAGGGTACAGTGTAGAAGTAATTAATATTCATACGTTAAAACCCCTGGATACCGAGGCCATTGTAAAATCTATTTCTAAAACCAAATGTGCCGTTACCTGCGAAGAACATAACATTTGGGGTGGCCTGGGTGACAGCATTTCTCATGTTGCCGCTAAAAACTTCCCGATACCAATTGAGTATGTGGGCACCAACGATACATTTGGAGAAAGCGGTACTCCTGTTCAATTACTTAAAAAGTATGGCCTTGATACACCTAACATTGTAGAAGCGGCAGAAAAAGTGATAGCCAGAAAGAAAGGTTAAGACACTAATACATATTAAACCGTATTGCAAAAAACTCATCGTATGTATGAGTTTTTTTATTTTTAATAATCAAACCGCCCTGCATGCACTTAGACGATAAAGAATTATTGTATCAATTCCGGCAGCCTGGAACCAAGGAGAAAGCATTTACGGCCATTATTAAAAAATACCAGGAAAAGCTGTACTGGCATATAAGGCGGATGGTTGTTAACCACGACGACGCCAACGATGTGCTGCAGAACATGTTTATTAAGGTTTGGAATGCATTGGACAACTTTAGGGAAGACAGCCAGCTATACACCTGGCTATATAGAATAGCCACTAATGAATCGCTTACGTTTATAGAGCAACAAAAAAGACGCTCTGCTGTAAGCCTTAGCGATGTTGAAAGCGGGTTAAGCAATAAAATAAAAGCCGACAGCAACTTTGACGCTAATAAACTGGAATGGAAGCTGCAACTGGCAATACAACAATTACCTGAAAAGCAGCGGGTTGTTTTTAACCTGCGCTATTACGATGAAATGCCTTACGAGGAAATGAGCCGTGTGCTGGAAACGAGCGAAGGCGCCCTAAAGGCCAGCTACCACCATGCTGCAAAAAAGATAGAAGAGTTTATTAAAAGTCATTAAACCTTTTTTAACAAAAGGCATCAAACCAGATTGAATGGAAAACAGGAATGAAATATTGAATGAGTTAGCCACTGTTGCGCCTGCATTGCTTTCTGTTGATCGTACTGCGGTTTACGCAGTGCCTGAAGGTTACTTTAACAACCTGGCAGATAATATAATGCGGCAATTACAGGAAACCAACCCAATAATTGAAGGCAACCTGCCGCATCCCTTCCAGGTACCGGACGCTTATTTTGATAACCTGGCAGAAGGTATAATGCAGAAAATAAAATTTGCAAAATCCGGCAACAACGAGGTTAGCAACGAACTGGAAGAAGTGGCGCCTTTTTTAAACAGCATCGGCAAAGCAAATGTTTATACTGTTCCGCAAGGCTATTTTGACAATTTTCAGGTTAACCTGAAACCGCAGCCTGAAATAATAAAAATGCAGCCCCGCAAAAAATGGTACCTGTACGCATCTGCCGCAGCAGTTGTGATTGTATTACTAACAGGTAGCATTTTTTGGTTTGGTCAAAATAAAGGCACCCTGCCCGGTGTGGCAGCAATACCTTCTGTAGATGTGCAAAAAGAAGTGGCCGGGATACCTGAAGAAGAAATCATCAGTTACCTTACACGCCAGCCTGTTGCAGGCGAGTCTGCATACTGGAGCGAAGAGCAGGAACCCGACTTAAATGAGTACATTAAAAGTACCGGCACCGATGAAATACAGCAATTTTTAGAAGAAAACCCCGTACCGGAAGAAAAATCATCTCAAGGAATTTAAACTTTGATTAAAGAATGAAAAAATTATTACCGCTGATGATGTTTTTTTGTTTAGCAGGTTACCTTTGTAATGCACAGCAACAACAAAGCAAACAGGAACGGTTGCAAGCCTTAAAAGTAGCCTTTATAACAAAAGAATTAAAGCTTACTACCGAAGAGGCCCAGCAGTTTTGGCCGGTGTACAATCAATATTTTGATGAAATAAAACAGGCCAGGAAAGAACACCCTGACGATGAAATTGCTTTTGAAGAAAAAGTGGTTGGAATCCGCAAAAAATATAAAGAAGAATTTAAGCGGGTGCTGAAAGATGATGTAAGGGTAAACCGTATTTACACTGTGGATAAAAGTTATAGAGAATTATTAAGAAAAGAGTTGCAAAACAGACAAAGATTTCGCAAATTTGAAAACAAATAAAAGTTAGTTTTTACACCTTATTATAAACTCGGTGTTTTTCATAGGTTAGCAACGGCCAGCTCTTTCTAGAGCGGGCCTTTTTTTTACAGCCTGTTGCTAATGGAAAGGATAAGGTTGCACCTTAACGAATAAAATTCATTTACTTTTTATTGAAAGGGAAGGAAAAAGGCGAGTAATGCTCAGAACGTACAAGAGTGCGACGCAACGGAAGCCTCATAATAGTTCCTCCTGCCGGGCCCATAAAATGTATTATGGAAAACCGTTCTTATTACCAGTTGCCCATTTGTTCAGGTACAATTCTTTCGGGTTCTTCGGCTTTGTGCTTATCCCATTCCTTATCATACTTTACAAACCAGCTTAGCCACATTGTACGGGAAAGCCGCATAATAACCGGTTGCAGCAAAACGAGTAATACTATATCCAGGCCAAGGCACCAGAACAAACGGTTATCATCAATGGAAAAACCAATAAGTACATACCAAGCTATAAAAAAGGCTACTGTAAATGCAACACAAAGCGCATAACTTACATAGCCTGTACCGTAATAAAAGCCCACTTCAATTTCTGTTGCCTGCCCGCAAACAGGACACTTGTCATGCATCTTCATGTACCTGCTCCCTTTAAATGCGTAGGCGTTATTGCTTTGAAAAATTTTACCCCGCCTGCACCTTGGGCATTTATTGTTTAGCACACTTAAGAGGTAAGATGGTTTTCCCTGGCTGCTCATAATTGTTTATAGTTGACTGCAAGGTAAGAAGATTGTTAACCGCAGAGAGAATAATTGAGCTTTAAAGAATGGTATGCAGCCGGATTACCTCTGCCAGGCGGGCTGCAGGCATAACGCCGGACTGACGCCATTTAACCTGCCCGTTCTGAAAAAGTATTAATGTAGGTACGCCCTGTACCTGGAATGCAGAAGCCACCGCCGGATTCTTATCAACATCAATTTTGAGAATCCGCACAGCATCCCCCATCGTGTTTCTGAGTTCTTTCAAAATAGGTGGCATCATTTTACAGGGGCCACACCATTCTGCAAAAAAATCTACCAATACCGGCTTCCCGGAATTAATAACCGCGCCAAAGCTTTCTTTTTGAACACTTTCCATAACAATAGAATTTACAACAGGCTGCATTGCCTGCCGCTATTATCCCCAAAAAAACATACCAATGTTTAGCTAAAGCTGCTCCAGGAACCACCATTAAAAGCCCTTACCCCGGCGTTACTTAACAAAGACACCGCCATACTGCTGCGTATGCCCTGCCGGCATACCGTAATAACAGTAGCATCCTTTTCCTTAAACTGTTCTGCTTTTTGCACAATAAACTGAAGTGGGATGTTCATGGCATCAGGCAGATGCCCCTCTTCTTTAAATTCATTGGGGGAGCGTACATCAACAATAACGGCACCTTCGGCCACAAGGATATTGAAATGTTCCCTGGACAATCTCTTACCCAGAAATTTTTTTAAAAAATCCATCGCACTAATCTTTTCACAAAGGTGCTAACAATTGTTGCAAAATAAAAGAGGCGCCGGCAATTTTAATGTGACTATAGTTACTCAAGCACTTTTTCCATCTGCATGCTGCGGGAACCCTTTACCAGCAGGTAGCAGTTTTGTAACTGCTGGCCCCGTAACCAATCGCCGGCCTGCTTTGAATCAGCAAAGTATTGGTATGGCTGAAGAAGTTTTCCAAAATCGCCGCCTACCAGCACAACATTCTTCCATGAATACCTGCCGATAATGTCTATCAGCGCGGCATGCTCCTTAATGCTGTCTTCTCCTAATTCCATCATGCCGCCCAGCAACAATATCTTGTTATTGGCATGCAGGTGGGCAAAGTTTTCAATAGCCGCCTTCATGCTGGTTGGGTTGGCATTGTAGGCATCCAGTATTATTTTGTTGGTACCCTTCTCCAACAACTGAGAGCGGCTGTTGGAAGGAACATAATTTTCGATAGCGGCCTTAATTTTTTCTTCCGGTACATTAAAGTGCATAGCCACTGCAATGGCACAAAGTACATTGGGTAAATTATAATCGCCTACCAGTTGAGTTTTAAGCTGGGGAGAAGAAAGCCCTTTTGCTATTGCTACTTCCAGGAACGGCTCGCTGGCTTTTACCGTGCCGGTAACACTTCCGTTTAACGTTCCGTACCAGGTAATATCTTTAATGCCTGCACTCATGCTGTGCAGGTAGTTATAATCATCAAAAGCGAAAATAGCGCCGCCATTTGCCCTTATGTAATCATATAGCTCACCTTTACCTTTTCTTACGCCTTCTATACCGCCAAAGCCCTCCAGGTGGGCTTTACCGCAGTTGGTAATGATGCCGTGGGTTGGCTGCGCATACCTGCAATATCCTTCTATTTCTTTCTGGTGGTTAGCCCCCATTTCTATCACTGCCATCTGCGCATCGCCTTTAACGCTTAATAAGGTAAGAGGTATGCCAATATGGTTATTGAGATTGCCCTGCGTAGTGTAAGTAATAAAATGAGATGAAAGTACAGCATGCACCAGCTCTTTAGTGGTGGTTTTTCCATTACTGCCGGTAATGCCTATAAAAGGTATGTTGAACTGTTGCCGGTGGTATTTAGCAAGGTTTTGCAGAGTGGTTAATACATCATCTGTCTTAATTATGCGCCCTGTTTCGCCTGTTACATCTTCATCAACAATAGCATAAGCCGCACCAGCCTCCAAAGCCTTTTCGGCAAATAGGTTGCCATTAAAATTGGGGCCTTTTAAGGCAAAGAACAAGTCGCCCTGTTTAAGCTTACGTGTATCTGTTTGGATGGATGGGTGTTGTTGAAACAGGCTATATAGCTCCGGGATAGTCACAGTAATTTTTTTGCACAATTTACAGGCAATTTGCCACGGAAGCACGGAAGAATATTCCGTTTAGCAGAAAATATTGCCACTGAAGCCAGTAAAGAAATTTTTTTCAAACAGAAGGGATTGCCACGGAAACACGGAAAATTTTGTTAGGATATGGATGGCTAATCCCCGCTTAAATGTCGCCATGAAAAACCGGAGGATGAAGTGCTTGCGACGCAACAGGCGATACCATGAAAAACAAAAGCCGGTATATAAAGGCTGCTTAATGTTCTAATACATGGGATAATAAAAAAGCCGGGGACTAAGCCCCGGCTTTACACAATATCGTTGCTGCTTATACCGCAAAGCTTTCGCCGCAACCACAGCTACGGCTGGCATTGGGGTTATTGAAGAAGAACCCTTTTCCATTAAGCCCGTCCGAAAAATCGAGCTCGGTATTTACGAGGTATAAAAAGCTTTTCAGGTCTGTTACCACTTTTAATCCATCGCTTTCAAACACCTGGTCGTTAGGTTTTTGCTCATTGTCAAAATCCATTTTATAACTAAGGCCGCTACAGCCGCCGCCTACCACGCCCACACGCAGAAAATAAGATGGGTCGTTGCCAATGCCCGCTTCATCCATCAGCTTTTGCACCTTAGCCCTGGCTTTGTCACTTATGATTATCGCGTTTTCTGTTGCCGTCATAATTTTAATTTTTCCGTTTAATGAATTCTTTCTTCAAACACCAAAGCTTCCAAACCCTGCTTTTGCCTGTAGTCGTTAATAGCCGCTTTTATGGCATCTTCGGCCAGTACAGAGCAATGTATTTTCACAGGCGGCAGGTTAAGCTCTTCCACAATTTCCATGTTATCAATCTTCAGTGCATCATCAACGGATTTGCCTTTAAGCCATTCCGTTGCCAGCGATGAAGAAGCGATGGCGGAACCACAGCCAAACGTTTTGAACTTGGCATCTTTTATTACACCGGTAGCTTCATCCACTTCAATCTGCAGACGCATCACATCGCCACATTCAGGAGCCCCCACCAAACCGGTACCCACATTTTTACTGCTTTTATCTAAAGTGCCAACGTTTTTAGGGTTGGTGTAATGGTCAATCACTTTTTCAGAATATGCCATAACTAAGGTTTATGTTTTAATGTGTTTATTAATGGTGCGCCCACTCAATGCTGTTCATATCAATGCCTTCCTTGTACATTTCCCACAGCGGGCTCATATCACGCAGCTTGTTCACTGTATCTGTAACATGCTTAATGGTATAATCAATCTGTTCTTCAGTGGTAAACCGGCCTAAACCAAACCGCAGCGAACTGTGTGCCAGGTCATCGCCCAGGCCCAGTGCTTTTAACACATAGCTTGGCTCCAGGGAGGCTGAGGTACAGGCTGAACCAGAAGAAACCGCAATATTTTTATTAAAGCCCATCATCAGCCCCTCTCCTTCCACGTATTTAAAAGAAATATTGCTTACATGCGGCAGGCGGTGCTCTTTGTCGCCATTCAGGTAACTTTCTTCTATCTGCAATAATGCGGTTTCCAGCTTATCCCTAAGCGCTTTGATACGTTTTGTATCTTCTTCCATATCCAGGCGGCATAATTCGCAGGCTTTTCCGAAACCCACAATACCGGGAACATTTAATGTACCGCTGCGCATACCCCTTTCGTGCCCGCCGCCATCCATTTGAGCTGTTACCTTAACACGTGGATTTTTGCGGCGCACATACAAAGCGCCAACGCCTTTGGGCCCATACATTTTGTGGCCGGTAAAAGCCATTATATCAATACCGTCTTTCTGCACATCTACCGGAATTTTACCAACCGCCTGCGTGGCATCAGTAAAAAACAGTACCCCATTCTTTTTGGCAATATTGCTTATTTCTTTAACCGGCTGCACTACGCCAATTTCATTGTTGGCATACATAATGGAAATGAGTATGGTAGTAGGTTTAATGGCAGCTTCCAGTTCCGCAAGATCAACCAGGCCATTATCCTTTACCTGCAGGTAAGTAACCTCGCCCCCCAGTTTTTCAATGTGTTTGCAGGTATCAAGAACAGCCTTATGTTCCGTGTTGGCCGTAATAATATGGTTGCCTTTGCTGGCATACATTTCAAATACCCCTTTAATTGCCAGGTTATCGCCTTCTGTGGCGCCGGAGGTGAAGATGATTTCCTTGGGGTCCGCGCCAACCAGTTTAGCTACCTGTTCACGTGCATAATCCACCGCTTCTTCAGCTTCCCATCCAAAAGGGTGGTTGCGGCTGGCGGCATTGCCAAAATGCTCTGTAAAGTAAGGTATCATGGCTTCCAGCACACGGGGGTCCATGGGCGTGGTGGCATTGTTGTCCAGGTAAATCGGCAATTTCAGCATATCAAAATTTTTGATAAAGACAAATTTAATCCAAAAGCTCCTATTTTGGGCCCGTGCGGGAATAGAAACTATCTATTTTCATATATCGAAAATCAATCCAGATGCAAAAAGTAGAACATATTGGCATAGCCGTTAAAGATTTGGCAGTATCCATCCCACTGTTCGAAACGCTTTTAAACACCGTTTGCTACAAACAGGAATTTGTTGACAGTGAGAAAGTTACAACAGCCTTTTTCGTAAAGGGTGAAACCAAAATTGAATTGCTGCAAAGCACAGAACCTGGCGGCGTTATAGCAAAATACATTGAAAAACGCGGGGAAGGTATACACCACATAGCTTTTGAGGTAAAGGATATTGAAGCTGAAATAAGCCGGTTAAGCAGCCAGGGCTTCCAGGTATTGAATGAAGTACCAAAACCCGGCGCAGACAACAAAATAATTTGTTTTTTGCACCCTAAATCAACAAACGGCGTATTGATTGAGCTTTGCCAAACGGTAATACCCGGCCGCTAAAAACAAAGTTTTATGGGCCCGGCAGCAGGAACAAGCATGAGGCTTTACTTGCGTCGCACTCTTGTACGTTCTGTTCGCTATGCAGCTTTTCCCACCGGGTAGAAATTTTCATCGCCTCATATCAGTTCTTCGTTTTACTTTCCTAATTAGTTCCTCTAAAAAAATTCTTTTCAAAAAATTTGGCCACATCAATTTTTCTCATGTACTTTGAAACACAAAGTGCTTTTTATGAGTGACAATTCTCAGCATCTGGATACCTTAAAGGATATCAGGCAAATGATGGAACGCAGCAGCCGGTTCATCAGCCTTAGCGGCTTAAGTGGTATTGCGGCGGGGTGCTGCGCATTGGTGGGCGCTTTTTTTGCAAGAGTTGAAATAAACATTTACCAGTTGAATAGCGCAGGTAACAGCAGCGGATACATTATGCGGGAAACCGCAAAAGGTACCATCAGCGACCTGGAGATACGCCTGCTGACAATTGCACTGATTACTTTTCTTGCTGCTTTTACGTCCTCTTTCCTGTTTACCTACCTGCGCAGCAAGAAAAACAAAATCCCCTTATGGGGGGCCACTGCAAAACGCCTGATGTGGAATGTGTGCATACCCTTATTTGTGGGGGGCGTTTATCTGATCAGCGTGCTGCAGCATGGCTCTTTCGAACTGGTAGCATCAGGCTGCCTGCTTTTTTACGGGTTGGCATTGGTTAACGCCAGTAAATACACACTCGTAGAAATCCGTTACCTGGGTTTCGGCCAGATTTTGCTTGGGCTACTAAACTTATACATTGACGATTCAAGCTTCGGTCTTTATTTTTGGGCGCTCGGTTTTGGGGTATTACATATTGTTTATGGAGCGCTGATGTGGTGGAAGTATGAAAGAAATTAAGCAGCTTACCCCTCAACACATGTTTTGTGCAGAATGGAAACTGTTAACCAAATTAAATTTCCCCACAGGGGATAAGGGGTATGAAGAATCCGATAGAAAATTTAAATAAAGTGTTCGACAGCCGCATACGGCTGGGTATTATGAGCGCCGTAATGGTTAACACCGAAGTAAACTTTAACGACCTTAAAGAACTGATACAGGTTACCGATGGCAACCTGGCAAGTCACCTGAAAACATTGGAAGAAAGTGGATACATCAAAGTTCAAAAAGGCTTTATTGGTCGTAAAACAAACACAACTTATTCTGTTACCAAAGCAGGCGAAAAAGCTTTTAAGCAACACCTTGACGCTTTGGAGCAAATGATAAAGTCTTTGGGGTAAAATTTTTTTTGCACTTGTACTTTGAATTTCAAAGTACTTTTAAATAAACAAAATGAAACTTATAATTATTTACATTGTATTCATGGGCCTGGCGCTCATGTACGCATGGGCCTGCAGGATCAGGAAGCAAAAACGGGTACGTACAAGGCTTATCATCCATACCATTCAACCGCAGCTAAACGGTACAGTTACAGCAAAACAAAAAAGCCTGCTCAGGTTTACACTCCAAAAGAATTAAACGCACAGCTATGAAAAAATTCATCCTTTCCACGCATTTGATAGCAGCCCTGCTGGTAACAGTGGTAATAATATTTGTATGCCTGGCCATACCTCAACAGTACACACCGCAGGATAACCTACTGATTAGAATGGCGGGGCTAAGCTGGGTAATATGCATGAGCGTTTTGTTTATTCATTGTGGATGGATGATGCACACCGAAAAAAACCTAACCAAATGAGCAAAGAATATACTGATTACAGCATCTCTGCAAGATTGTGGTTTCACACTGTGCTCACTTTTACCGCGGGTGTATCCATCTGTTTCTTAATTGGTGAACCTCGAGGCGTAATTCCAGCATTATTTGTTTCCTTTTTTGCCTCTTTGGTGGGGAGCCTGCCTGTATTGATTGTATACTTTTTCACAGTATTCAGAATAGAGGCGATGGAAAAGCGGTTTACGACAAAAGTCTATTACCTGGTTGGCATTAATTTTCTCCTAAGCCTGTGCTATGGCGTTATCGCTGGCATTGTTTTCTCCCCCTTCTACTGGAAAAATGCAGATCAAATTCTTGAAGTAGCCCTTGCTATCACCACCGCTCTTTTTACCTGTAGCGGCATAGCCATACTACTCAACCTTAAACCCTTAAAAAACTATTTCGGTTATTACGACCATCCGGCAGAAACCGGACCGCAACCAGGAAACTTTTCAAATCAAACATACACATATATGGAAACCAGTTACGCCCCAAAACCATCACAGCCCGGTAACAACAACAAAGTGCTTATTAAGGCCTGCATTACAGGCGCCCTTATTTTGGTAATGCTCATCCCCACGGTTTTTGTTCAAAGCCTGGTGCAGGAACGGGAGCAGCGCCAGAAAGAAATAGTGGAAGAAGTAAGCAGCAAATGGGCATCAGCCCAAACTATTTCCGGCCCGTACATTGTAGTGCCGCATGTAAAAACAGATGAAAAAGGTTTACCCCTTGCCGCTCAAACCAACATCACGCTGCTTCCTGAAGAGCTTAGCGTGAATGGCCAAATAATACCAGAACAAAGGCCACGCTCCATCTACAAAGTGTTGCTATACCACAGCGATTTAAACCTGCAGGGCAACTTTAAAGTAAGCCTGCCTAAAGACATTAACCCGGCCAATCTTAAGCTGGATGAAGCCAGGCTTTGTATTGGCATCAAAGATTTTAAAGGCATTGAAGAAAAAGTGGCAATCACCTTCAATGGAGCCCGTTATACTCTGTCACCCGGCCTGCCCACCAATCCAATAGATACTGATGGACTTTCCGTACCCATACCTTTAACTTCCGAAAACCTGTTACTGCCATTAAGCTTTGCAGGCAACATCAAAATACGTGGCAGCGAGCAACTGCACTTTATGCCGCTCAGCGCCAACAGCACATTCAGCATGCAATCAGAATGGCCAAGCCCATCATTCAACGGCTACGGCTTGCCCACGGACTATACCATTAACAGCAAAGGCTTTAACGCTGTGTGGAAGTTTAACCAGGCTAATCTGCCGTTCTCAACCGTTATAACAGGCAGCCTTAAAAAAGACAATAACCTCTCCTTTGGTGTAAGCATGGTACAACCTGCAGACCAATATGCACAAACCATGCGCAGTGCCAAATATGCAGTACTCATCATCGGTTTAAGTTTCGCGTTGTTCTTTATTACTGAGCTTATGCAAAACAAACCGGTACACCCGGTGCAGTACATACTGGTAGGTTTTGCACTGGTTATCTTCTATACGCTGCTCTTATCCATCAGCGAGCTTATACGTTTTGTATATGCTTACGGCATAGCGGCAACAGCTACCATAGCGCTTATTACCATGTATGTTAAAAGCCATTTTAAAAACTGGAAGCCTGCGCTGGCCTTTACTTCTGTGCTTACACTGTTATACGCGTTCATATTTGTGCTCATCAGTTTAGAAGATACATCCCTGCTTATTGGCAGCATAGGATTGTTCATCATACTTGCACTAATCATGTACGCCAGCAGAAAAATAAACTGGTACAACCCAGCCCTTAAAACAGTACCGAACGATGCTGCATAAAACAAAAAGCACTTTACATGCAGTTACAAATTCAACGCACCCTTGAAAAACCAAAGGCTACCGGTTACCTCCGTAACCGGTGCCTTTACCCAAAAAACAGTTCTTACATATACAGGGCGCCTGCCCAAGCTATCGCAAGGGCACCGGGCTTTCCGCTATTACTCCGGCACAGAAGCCAACACACAAATCCTCACCGGGGTAACCGCTGCAATCCCTGGCGCGGTGGTGACACAGCGTATTTGTTTGCCAAAAGGCTCAAGTTGAAAGTCCATCAATAAGGGGCTGAAAAGCCGCCCATTGAACCGAACGATGAAGTGATTGCGACGCAACGATGCCGCCATGAAAAACCAGTGCTGGTATCCTGAAGCTACCAGGGCCGGGTACACAATAAACACTTAAAAAACGCACGATGAAAACTTCTGAACAATGGTTCTCTTACTTCAGCAATAACCTGCAAATAAGCAGGATTAACTGGAACCAGCAACCGGGTGCAACAAAAGCAGAAATAGATCCGATACTGCCGTCGCTACAGGCCTGGCAACTGGGCGAAACATCCGACGGTAGCAACCTTATTAAGGCAGCCAAACGCTATGCTGCACAAACAGGAGACTTGTTTTATGTTAAAGCCGTTGAACTGTTTATTAAAGAGGAACAGAAACATGGCGCTAACCTGGGCAGGTACCTTGATATGATTGAAAAACCCAGGCTTACTTATAACTGGGGAGATGCGTTATTTAGAAAAATACGGCACCTTAATACAAGCATGGAATGGTGGACAATCACTGTAATAACCGTTGAATGTGCGGCACAAATATTTTACCAGTCACTTAAAGACGCAACGGGTTGTAACCTGTTGAAAGAAATATGCACAGACATACTTATTGATGAAGCGCCGCACATACAATTTCAGCAGGAAAGGTTGCGTACCATTTTTATGAGGAAAAGCGGCATATCCAAATTATTTTGCTTTTACTGGTACAAATATTTTTACCTGCTTACCGCCCAGGTAATATGGATGGCGCACAAAAATTTATTTAAAGCCGGCAACAATCATTATGCAGCCTACAACAAAAAAATGAAACTGAAATTCAGTAAAACTATAGGCAGGCTTAAAACTACCATTCATGCAAACGGGCAGTATCAGAATAAACCCTCACCCTCATTAAATGGCAACTAACATCGTCAATGAAACGGCAATCCATTATATCATCTTTTAAAAACGCATTTAACGGCCTGTGGTATTTCTTCCTGCACGAAAGGAATGGGAAAGTGCAGTTATCGGCCGCTGTTCTGGCAACCGTATTGGGCTATAGTTTGGGGGTATCGGTTACAGAATGGCTGATGCTGCTGTTGTGCATGGCTGTTGTGCTGGCATTGGAAATGGTGAACAGCGCCATAGAAAGAATATGTGACCTGGTGCAGGAAGATTACCACCCTGTTATTAAAGCAGTAAAGGATATGGCCGCAGGGGCAGTGTTGTTTACCGCGGCCATAAGCGTTGTTGCCGGCGTTGTTATTTTTTTACCTAAGCTGTTATAACTGTATGAACAACAAAATTAACCTGGCAGACCTTGCCACCACCTATATTAAACCTGCAAGAGATATGAAGAAGATGAAAAAGTTAACCAATGTTGAAAAGACGTTACTGCTTTCCATAGGCTTTACACTGGTACTGTTGGCAGCAAGGCTTGCTTATACACGCAGCATGGCCTATATGTTTTATCCATGGAACTTCTTCCTGGCCATAGTGCCGTTGCTTTTTAGCAGGCGCCTGCAGGCTTACACAAGCATGGGGCTAAAGCCGTTACTGTTAATGGGGGGCTGGCTCTTGTTCTTTCCCAATGCGCCCTATATTGTTACCGATGTTTTTCACTTTGAGCAAAGGGCACCAATACCCTACTGGTACGACCTGTTGCTGGTAATATCCGGCGCCTGGAATGGTTTGATACTTGGCTTTGTATCCTGGATGCAGGTAGAAAGCTACCTGGCCCGCCAACTTAAACCGGTATGGCTAAAAATTACCAGCTCGCTGTTTATCATACTCGCTGGCTACGGCGTTTATGTTGGCCGTTATCTTAGGTATAATAGCTGGAATATTGTTACAAAACCCACAGTACTGCTTAAATCATCGGCAAAGCATGTATTAATACCACAGCAATATTTGCAGGTATGGGCCTTTACTTTCGCCTTTAGCGCCATGCTATTTGTAGTGTATTATACCATACGCATATTGCAGAAACAATCCTTTGATGTAAGGTATTAAATGTGCGGCACACGTTGCAGCCCCAGCTTTTTCTCCATAAAATCCTCAATGGCTTTTTGCACGGTTAGCAGGTCATGGCTTTTTATGTAGCTGCCCAATACATGGTTATCCGCGTTGGGTATGGCCTGTTTTATTTTTTGGTTTTTAGGTGTGCCCAGTTCATTAAACATCTGCAGCATGGCTGGCACACTTACAACACTGTCCTGGTGTACTTCATCCCGGTAGTAGTACAGCATTAGTGTAGGCTGGGTAATTTTTTTAAAGGTTTCAGGCGTCATGGTGGTTTCCAGGTATTCCTGCAATTCTACCGCCGCTTCCAGCGGGTAACGCCAATGCCAGTATTGTTTGTAAATGGGCCGGTCATCTTTGGCTGTACTGTAATCATCCCCGGTAACCAGCCGGGCAATCTGTAAACCCCAGGGGTTGTTCAGCAGCCAGGCCTTATCGTTGTTAATGGCAATGTTAGGGCTTAGTAAAACCAACGCGGCAATATCGTTTGGGTAAGCGGCGGCCAGTTGTAAGGCGTTAGACCCGCCGGTGGATGTTCCCATCAGTATTATTTTTTTGCCTAACTGCCTGCCTATGGCCAATGCCTGTTTGGCACTGGCCCAATACTTTTCAGGAGTAAGGTTTTTCATCGGGTCAATGGTATCTATGCCATGTTCAGCCAGCCGGGAAAGGTACAGGTTGCACCCAAACTCCCGGGCTATATTGGCGTGTACAGGCCGCCCTTCCTCCTGCGAGGCGGAAAAGCCATGCAGGTACACAATAGCGTAATCCGTAACATTTTTCAGGGAGTCATTGTACCAAACAATGCGGGCCTCATTGTTGGGCTTTAGTTTGTGCACGGCTTCGCCGGCTGCTATATATTCTTCCAGCAGTGTTGCCTGTTGCGGTACTTTAGGCATATCCGTAGCATACACAGGGGTGGCAGGGTGTGGGCCAAGCAGGTACACTAAAACAAGTACAGCTATCAGCAGCAACAGAATTTTAAACCATCTTTTTCTTAACATATGCAATAGGTTAATAATTTTACGGGCAGCATGGCAACACGCATGCTTACAGCTAATCTACAAACATTAAACATCACACCGTTATTATAAAAACATGAACCCTGAAACAGGTAAATACATCATCATTGCCGGGGCGCTGTTGCTGCTGGCCGGCATTGTTATTTACTTCTTTCACGACAAGCTGCACTGGATTGGCCGGCTGCCGGGCGATATCCGCATAGAAAAAGAAAATTTCCGCTTTTATTTTCCCATTACTACCATGATACTGCTAAGCATTATCATCACTATCTTATTGCGCATCTTTAGAAAAATATAGCGCTGCAACTGTAGCGTTTTATAAAATTCTTTGCCGGGCATGCAATTTTTTTGAAGGCTGTTTTTCATAATTAATTACATTGGGCAATAAATTAACCTAACCTCACATGAGCGTCACCAATCAACGTTTCCCGGCTCTGGATGTGTTCCGTGGAATGACTATTTGCCTGATGATTATCGTTAATACCCCCGGCAATGGAGATACCACTTTTGCACCACTGCTGCATGCATCGTGGAATGGTTTTACCCCCACTGACCTTGTGTTTCCTTCCTTCATGTTCGCCGTGGGAAATGCCATGAGTTTTGTGATGCGCAAATGGGAATTCATGAGCACCTCCCGTGTGGTAGGTAAAATCCTTAAACGCACCATCCTTATCTTTTTACTGGGTTACTTAATGTACTGGTTCCCTTTTTTCCAGTATAACCAACAGCATGAGCTTGTATTAAAACCCATTGCAGAAACCCGCATTTTTGGCGTACTGCAAAGAATTGCGCTGGCTTATGGCATCAGCAGCCTTATGCTATACTTTTTCAAAACCCGCGCTACGGTAATCATTACCATTATCATACTGTTATTATACAAACCCATACTAATGTTTTTTGGCGACAGCCCCGACCCCTTGAGCCTGGCCGGCAATGCGGTTTTAAAGCTTGACCGCTGGCTTATTGGAGACAAACACCTGTACATGGGCGAAGGCGTACCTTTTGACCCCGAAGGCCTGCTTAGCACCTTCCCATCCATCGGCAACATTGTCGGCGGTTTCGTGGCAGGCGCCTACATACAGGAGCGCGGCAAAACCTTTGAAGGCCTTGCCAAACTGCTGCTGGTAGGTTTTCTGATTTTTGTTATTGCTTACTGGTGGAATTTTGGTTTCCCCATTAATAAAAAACTCTGGACCAGCACCTTTGTCCTTCACACCGTAGGCCTCGATTGTATGCTGCTGGCCGTTGTTATCTACTATGTTGATTTCCTGGGCCGCACCAAGGGCACATACTTCTTCCAGGTGTTTGGCAAAAACCCGCTGTTCATTTACCTGTTAAGCGAGGTTGGCGTCATCATCATGTGGCTGGTAAGCGTTGGCGGCACATCGTTGTACCAGTGGCTGTATCAAAACGTTTTCAGTCACGCAGGCGCTTATACCGGCTCCTTGCTGTTCGCCATATCCTGGATGCTCTTTTGCTGGATGGTGGGTTATATTATGGACAGGAAAAAATGGTACGTACGGGTTTAAACATGTCTATATAAGATTTTTTTCAGGGGGTGTCCCTCGTACCTCGGGCCGGGCTTTCCGCTCCTACTCCGGCACAAAGCCCCGCTGCGATGGCCTCACCGGGGTATCCGCTGCAATCCCTCACCCGAAGGTGCAACACGCCGCTGCTTTCGCGGGCAGGTTTTATAAAAGGAAATGAGAACGCAACAGGCTTTTCCTTTTCCTGAAAACCAGTAGGGTCGGCGCACAATAGCCACATTTTTACCCTTGACTGCCGCCATTTACTTTTTAGACGTTTATACTTACAGCATCTTTTTTTAAACAGCAGGCAATGTTTATTGTTATGATGTTTGGTTATATTTAATGCCTGTAACCATCATTACGCTAAAGATTGCTTATGTCTCTAAAACCAAAACTGAGTTTCTGGCAGATCATTAATATGAATGTCGGTTTCTTCGGTATCCAGTACAGCTTCGGGCTGCAGCAAACGGCGGTTAACCCACTCTACACTTTCCTGCATGCCAAACCAGAAGAATTGCCTATTTTAAATCTTGCCGGGCCTATGACAGGCTTATTAATCCAGCCCCTGATAGGCGCATTAAGCGATAAGACCTGGCACCCAAAATGGGGGCGGCGCAAACCTTACTTTCTTATAGGGGCCATTTTTTGCAGCCTTTGCCTTTTCGCTTTCCCCTTTAGCAGTGCCTTGTGGATGGCGGTTGGCCTGTTGTGGATTTTAGATGCCGCCAATAACACCGCCATGGAACCTTACCGTGCTTTTATTGCAGATAAGCTACCCACCGAGCAGCGGCCGCTGGGTTTTCTTACCCAAAGCTTTTTTACAGGGCTGGGCATAACGCTGGCCAATGTTTCTTTGTTTTTGTTTGAGAAGGTTATAAAAGGAGAATCCACCACCGCTGACGGGCAAAGCGGCATACCTTATTGGGTGTATGGCTCCTTCTTTGTTGGCGCCTTCTGCTCCATTACATCCGTCCTGTGGTCGGTAACAAAAACGCCTGAAATACCGCCCACCCAGCAGGAGTTGGCTGCATTAAGGGCACACAAAGGCGGTTTATTCGCCCCTTTCATAGAAATAGCTTCCGCTATAAAAGATATGCCTAAAACCTTATGGCAACTGGGGCTGGTGTACCTGTTCCAGTGGTATGCCATGTTCTGTTACTGGCAATATATTTCTCACAGCATTGCTAAATCAGTATGGAATATTAGTTCTGAAACCAATAAAACACTGTATGAACAGGCAGTGGGATGGACAGGCCTGGTAAATGGCTTTTATAACGTTGTTACCTTTCTCTCCGCTTTCAGCCTGGTGTGGCTGGCCAAAAAATTCAGCGCCAAAAGGGTGCATGTAGTATGCCTCGCACTGGCCTCATTATCGCTCTTTATCCTGCCGCACATTCAAAACAAATACCTGCTGTTTGCACCTATGATTGGTTTTGGTATTGCCTGGGCCAGCATGATGGGCGTGCCCTACATAATGGTGGTGGGCAGCATACCTAAAGAGCGTTATGGCGTTTATATGGGCATTATTAATATGATGATTGTGGTACCCATGATATTGCAAACGCTAAGTTTTGGCTACATATACAAACATTTTTTGGGTAACGACCCTTCGCTTGCCATAACATTCGCCGCAGTTTTGCTGTTAGTTGCGTCGGCGGCAACCACACTCATCAAAACGGTAAAAGCCGAAGAAGGGGTGCAGGTGCCCGTGGGGGTGGGTCATTAGGCGACCTTATGCCGGATGACCCGTGGAAACAACATAGATAACGAATTAGCCATGGTGGGCAAAGCCCCATTGATAACCGGACGATGAATCCCGAAATTTCGGGACGACGCAACGAAGCTTCATGGAAGTTTCTGCCCCCTGCCACCAAAAAAATCTCACTTACCGTGAGCAACATTAGTGCAGTGTTTTTTATGAGCCAACCGTTGGGAACTACCGTCAAACCCGGTTGTGCAATTCTGCGTGTAGAAGCAGCGGAATTGGAAACTCCGGCATAATGCCGTCAACATTACAAACCATACCCTATGTAGTATATAAAACTTATTAACGAATTTATGTACAACTACCACCTGCATCAACAAATAAGCGCTTTATTGCAAAAGCATACTACCGCTGCGCAAGACAAGCTTTTTTACGCCCGTTTTATGGCCAACAGCGCCGCTATTAACACACTGTACCATGAGCTGTACGACCAACATGCAGCCTGCGAGGAAGCTTTTGAAAAGCTGCTAACCGTAATAATAACCGCTCATGAACAACGCAGCGCAGCCCTGCAACAAAAAGACCTGCTTAAACAGCAGCAACAGCAGGCCTGGTTTTTATCCAACCACATTACCGGCATGAGCCTTTATGTTGACCGCTTTTGCGGCAACCTGCAACAGCTTGCGGAAAAACTGGGCTATTTTGAAAAACTGGGCGTGAATTTTTTACACCTGATGCCTGTGTTTGAAAGTCCTGCCAATGAGAGTGATGGCGGTTACGCGGTAAGCAATTTCAGGAAAGTGGATGAGCGTTTTGGTACAATCGCAGATATGCGTGAGTTACAGCAGAAAATGCTGGAGAAAAACATGTACCTGATGATTGATATCGTGCTTAACCACACTTCCCACAAACATGAATGGGCAGAGAAAGCCCGCCAGGGCGACGCTTATTACCAGGACTTTTTTTACTTTTTTAACGACCGTACCCTGCCCGATGAGTACGAAAAAACAATGCCCGAAATATTTCCTGAAGCGGCGCCGGGCAGCTTTACCTATGTGCCGGAATGCGGCAAATGGGTAATGACGGTTTTTCACAACTACCAGTGGGATTTAAATTACCGCAACCCCAACGTACTGGTAGCCATGCTGGAAAACATTTTGTTTTATGCCAACCTGGGTGTAGATATACTGCGCATTGATGCGCCGGCTTTTATATGGAAAGAGCTGGGTACCACCTGTCAAAACCTGGAGGAAGCGCATAGCATTTTGCGCCTTGTTAAGCAGTGTGTGCAGGTGGCGGCGCCCGGCATGGCCCTGCTGGGCGAAGCAATTGTAGCCCCCAGGGAAATAATGAAATATTTTGGCTCAGGAGAATATACTGCCCAGGAATGCGACTTTGCCTACAACGCCACCCAAATGGCGCTGCAATGGGATGCGCTGGCAACCGGCAATACCGCCGTTATGCTTAAAGCACAGCACGATATATGGAACAAACCTTACGGCACATCATGGATTACCTATACCCGCTGCCACGATGATATTGGCCTGGGCTTTACAGATGAAACCATAAGGCAGGCCGGCTTTGAACCATTTGCCCACCGTAACTTTTTAAAAAACTATTATGCCGGCACTTATCCCGGCTCGCCAGCCAGCGGGGCACTATTTTCTTCTAACCCCAAAACGGGCGATGCAAGGATAAGCGGGTCGCTGGCCTCTCTTTGCGGGCTGGAGAAAGCCTTAGCCGATAATAACAGCGGGGCCATAGATACCGCGGTTAACAAAATACTCATGATGCAGGCTTTAAGCATGTTTATAGGCGGCGTACCTATGCTGTTTTACGGTGATGAAGCAGCTTACACCAACGATTACAGTTATGAAACCGACCCCGGCAAAAGCTATGATAACCGCTGGATGCACCGGCCCGTAATCAACAGCAGAAAAAGCAAACTGGCCGAAACCCCCGGCACGGCAGAGAACCGTGTTTTTACCGGCACACAAAAACTCATCAGCATACGCAGCAACCTTAACGTAGTTGCAGATAAAAGCAATATTACCTGGCTATCGCCGCACAATATTCATGTTGCCGGCTACCTGCGGGATGATGTGGAGCAACGCCTGTTTTGTGTGTTTAATTTCAGCAACAGCCAGGCACTGCTTACCTGGTTTGCCTTTAAAGAAAAAACCAACGCCCCCACCCTGCTGTACGACCACTGGACAGAACAAAACTTCAGTGTTGGCGCTGACCATGAATACCTGGTAATAGCCCCTTATGGCTTTCATTTGCTGGAAGTAAAATAGGATCGCAACAGGGTGCATATCAACTTTGCTTCCTTAGTGCTGCCAGCCAATGTAATTAAGTTAAGCCCCATCGGGGCTTTATGTTTGTAGAAACAAAATCATTTACATGAACGGATGCCACGTAGTGGCTACCCAATCGACGCTTAAGGGTAGCCGCTATGCGGCATGATTCCCTTGTTTTATGCTATTTCTACAAACAGGTAGCACCTACAGCGCAAAGAACAAAGTCTTTCTTCTTAACTTAATGACATTGTGCTGCCAGCCTGGGCTTGTTGAATGCCGGGGATATAAGATAACGGTATATAACACAATTTAGACAGAGTTTATCCTGCTTATGCGCAGGGCAGTTACATTCTAACTAACATTTATACAAGCAGCCCGATAAAGCAGCAGCGTGATTCACTTTCGGGTGAGGGATTGCAGCGGTTACCCCGGTGAGGTTATCGCAGCAGAGCTTTTGTGCCGGAGTAAAAGCGAAAAGCCCGGCCCGAGGTACGAGGGACACCCCCTAAAAATCTTCTAAAGCGGAATGCAATAGCCCCTGACCTATTGCTGAGCTGAACCTGACATTAATTTTCTTAAGGAAACGGTATCAGGGTGCCTGTCACTATCCTTCGCTCATCTACTAAACTGTTTAATATTTGCTGGTACGGCCATGCTGTAATATTTTTATGAGGCGCCCGGTTTTATGGATAGCGGGCGCCACTAACCGCCAACCAACACATTTTCTGTAACCTTAACATTTATTGTTTGAAAAAGAAGATTGGTATTTATACCGCATCAGCAATTGTGGTGGCGAACATGATAGGCACAGGTGTTTTTACCAGCCTGGGCTTTCAGCTTTCATCTGTACAAAGCACCTGGAGTATCTTAATCTTGTGGATGGCCGGCGGCATACTGTCACTGTTTGGGGCCTATGCCTATGCCGAACTGGGTACGCATTTTAAAGAGTCCGGCGGAGATTATATTTACCTGTCCCGGTTGTTTCACCCGGTACTGGGTTATCTTTCTGCCTGGGCGGGGCTTACTGTAGGTTTTTCAGCGCCGGTAGCACTGGCAGCCATGGCCTTTACCAAGTACCTTTCGCCATTTGGGCTGCAGGGTAACTTATGGCTTGCCATAGGTATCATCATCGCGATAGGGTTAATGCACAGTTTTACCATACGGCACAGCAGCCGTTTTCAAAACATTACCACGCTTATTAAAGTGCTGTTTATTGTAACACTTATTGTACTGGCTTTCTCGCTTTCTTATAGCGGCGCCAATGCCGTAAACTTTAACGCCGGCTGGCAGCAGGAGTTGCTGCAGCCCGGCTTTGCCGTATCTATGGTATTTGTAAGCTTTGCCTATATTGGATGGAATGCCGCGGCCTATGTGGCCGGCGAAATTGACAACCCACGAAAAAACCTGCCGGCGGCACTGGTGGGGAGTACCTTATTTGTGATTGTGGTGTATGTGCTGTTCCAGGTGGCGCTGCTGCGCAATGCTTCTGCCGCAGAAATGCAGGGCAAAGAAGAAGTTACTTTTATTGCCTACACTAACTTGCTGGGCAGCACTGGTGGCAAGTGGGTAAGCGTATTTATAGCCATTCAACTGGTGGCCACCATCAGTTCTTATTTATGGGTAGGCCCAAGGGTAACCTGGGCTATGGCGGTTGAACATAAGCTATGGCGGCCGCTGGCACAGAAAAACAAACATGGCATACCGGTAAAAGCGGTTTGGGCGCATGTGCTTATCAGCATTGTGCTTACGCTTACCGGCTCTTTTGAAAAAGTATTGCTTTATGCGGGTTTTGTGCTGCAGCTAATGGCCTCGTTAACGGTAGCCACCAGCCTTGCCATAAAAGGTAAAAAGCCCGGCCGTTTTACCAGCCCTTTGAAGCCGGTTCTTCAAATTATTTTTCTTGCCTTTAATGCCTATGTGCTGGTGTTTACTTTTAAAGACAAACCTGTGGAAAGCAGTATTGGCATTGGCATACTGGGCCTCGGTTTGCTTATTTACCTGTTTGATAAACCAACAGGCGTTACAGCTAATATGGTGGAATAACGGAAATTTCACATCACCAGGACTTCCACCTGGGCTTCCCGGTTGTTCGCCTTTTTCTTTCATTATTCAAAGCGTTTACCATTGCAGGTTTTTTACTGTTTGCTATCCAACACTAATGCTTTAAAAATACCAAGCCGTTTTATTTTCTGCAAACTAACAAAACACTCATCAGCCGGGTATGGCATAGCAAATTCCTTCCCTGCAGGAAAAGCCGCATAGCGAATCTAACCGCCGAAGAGTGCGACGCAACGATGCTCAATATCGGTTCCTGCTGCCAAGGCCATAAAACTTGTATTCAAACGCCGGAGGCGTCTTGCAATTCCTGCAGGTAAACTACCTGAGGGAAAGGCAAGCGGGCTATCACCTTACAAACCGTAAGCTACATGAGGGTATTGTTCAATAGACAGGTATTCACAAAAGCCGGATGCAATTTCGCCCCCGTTTTCTTTACTTTTTAAAGTTATCACGTTTAACAGATCCCCAAGAAGCCGCCTGAAATCGAGCCCTTATATTTTTTAGGTTTGCGTAAACGGGCAGGTATGCTATAAAAAAATTAGCTTCGTGCATGTAACCCGGCTGCAATGCTGTTTAGAAGTTATATTACCCCTCTGTTGGTCTGCTGCATTTTTATCTTAACAGGCTGCTACAGCCCCGAAGATAAAGAGGGCCATCCTGAGTATTTTCAAGTGTACTACGATAAGTACGACTCATCTAAAAATGAGGATAAAGAAGCGGCCCTGGAACTGCTGAATAACGCTTTTCGCTCATTCCCCAACCCGGGCCTTATAGACTGGTTTGAAAAATTTGACCGCGACAGGGATGTGGCCTATTATGTAAAAACCAACTACATTAAAGCCATGTCTGTTTCAGACAGCATGCTGCTTTTAACAGAGGATAAAAAAGAGAGGGAGGCTTACGCATCCTACCATGTAAGGGCATTGTTTTACAAAGGCGATTGCTACTACAAGCTGAAAAGGTACAACGAAGCTTTCTACTATTATTCCCGCGCCAAACAAATGGCAATGCAGTTTATGAAAGACAAATGTAGCCTGGTAGAATACGACAGCTACAATGGGTATCTTTTTTTTACCCAGGCCAGGTATGATTTGGCGGCCAGCTATTTTTACAATGATTGTATACAGCAAATGCAATGCCCGCAGGATAACTATAACCGCTTTGTTATTATACAACGCAACCTGGATAATATTGGCATCTGCTATTACCGCCTGGGCCGGTTTGACAGTGCCGACCACTACTACAACAAAGCGCTTGATTATATTTCCCAAAACGAAAGCAGGTTTCCCCAGCAACATTATTTTGCAAGGCTGGCCAAAGCTGTTGTATATGGCAACAAAGCGCAGATGCTGGAAGACATGCGCAAATACAGCGAAGCTGAATCCATGTACATTAAGAGCGCCGAAGTAACAGGGTTAACAGATAAAGCCTATACCAGCAGCACACAGGTATCGCTGGCTGGCCTGTATATTAAAATGAACAAACTTAACCAGGCTGACAGCCTGCTGACCATAGTTAAAGCGCTGCTGGATACATTGCCCAATGAAAACGCTATGCTGCGCTGGTACCGCCTTAAAACAGAGCTACTGGTTAAAACACAACAACGCGATATTGCTTTTGATGTTTTGCAGGCCTACAATAAACTTAAAGATTCTGTTGACATACGCGACAGGAAATTTGCTGCCATGGACATTAACCGGGAGTTTGAAAGCATGGAACAAAAGGCGCTTAACGCGGCCCTGCAAAAGGACAACCAGGTAAAAAATATGTACCTGGTTATCGCAGTTACCGTGCTTATGATGGTGGTAGCCATTGTGTTGCTGGTTTGGTATAACCTCAGGCGGTCATCAAGGCATGTAAAAGAATTGAACCGGAAAAATGAAGACCTGCAGAACGCGTTTAACTCGCTGGAACAAAGCCACCGGGAGAACAGCCATATACTGCGCATTATGGCGCACGATTTAAAGAACCCCATCAGTGCCATGCGCAACCTGGTATATTCCCTGTTACGCAAAGAGCAGCCAGCCCAGCAGCGGGAAATACTGGAGCTGGTACAGGATACCTGCGGCACATCCCTTAACCTGATAAACGATTTGCTTAACGACAGGCGGCAGCTTTCCTCCACCAGGAAAGAACTGGTGGATATGGCCCGGCTTTTAGAAAGTTGCGTAGAACTGCAGCAGGCCAAAGCCGATGAAAAAAACCAGCAGCTTTACCTGGTGGCAGAGCCTGCAGAAATAATGCTTAACACACAAAAAATATGGCGGGTTATAAGTAACATTATCAGCAACGCTATAAAGTTTAGCCCACCTGGCACCGAAATCAAAATCAGCCTGCAAAAAAGAACTTCATCCGTATTATTGTGTGTACAAGACCAGGGCATTGGCATTCCTGACGAGTTTAAAGACAAAATATTCTCAGCCCCGGAAAAAGTAATGCGGCTGGGTACATTCGGTGAAAAGTCCTACGGGCTCGGGCTTTCTATTTCAAAAAAAATTGTGGAAGAGCACAGGGGTAAAATATGGTTCGACAGTGTAGACGGTAAGGGCTCCTCTTTTTATGTAGAACTCCCGTCTTTAAACTAAACAGTTTTTTGTGTGGCTGTTATGCTTTAATCAATTACAGCAATCAGCCTCCGGCTGTTTTGAAGATTTTTTATGGGCCCGGCAGCAGGAACTACCATGGAGCGTTCCTTGCGTCGCACTCTTGTACTGTGGATTCTCTATGCGGCTTTTCCCGCAGTATAGCAGGGCCTGGTAACCAACAACAACATCCTGTTACACATCATCCTGCTTAACATATCGCACCTACGGCGCTACGGGGAAACCTTGTTTCGTTGGCTACTAACATGCCGCCTCTACGAGGCTTTGGTGTTCAATGTTCTCTTGTTCAACGTTCAATGTTAGCCTGAAAGGCTTTACTTAGCCCCGGTTGCAAACCGGGGTTGCCTGCGGCGTAACAATCCAACCCTGTAGGGGTTGAACGTTTGTGTATATTCAACCCCTGCAGGGTTGTTAGTCGGTTATTTTCCTTAACCACGGGTTGCACCCGTGGCTATTGTTATTAATGCCCTTCGGGCAAACGGCAACCGTTAATACCACATCACTTCTTAAGGACAACATATCAACATCAACACAATGAAAGCCTGAAAGGCTTTACTTATAATAGCCCCGGTTGCAAACCGGGGTTACCTGCGGCGTAACAATCCAACCCTGCAGGGGTTGAACACTTGTTTATATTCAACCCTCCGCGGGGGTTGCTGAATGGTTATTTTCTTTGACAACGGGTTGCACCCGTGGCTATTGTTATTAATGCCCTTCGGGCAAACGGCAACCGTTAATACCA
>NZ_VVIP01000002.1:5000-8597 GCF_009650435.1 Foetidibacter luteolus | reverse complement strand
AAAAAAAAAAAAAAAAAAAAAAAAAAAAAGAAATAAAGATTGCAGCACCTGAGTTTCGCGTATGGTCACCCACTACACTACTCGGTCAGGCTCTTACCAGCTTAACTACAGTTGATCGGACGGGAAACGGTGCTTTCTGGTAGATATGGCCGCAACCGATAGTTTAACGGAAACGCAGGTGATATGAGGGCAGGGTCCAGACATGTTCAGTAGGTGGGAGTGAGAGGTGTTATGGGTGGAGGACAATTTTTATTATATTTCATCTAATAGCAATAGGATATGACAGGTGAAAAAGCAAAAGCAATAGTGCATTGTGATGTGGAGAATAAGGTGCATACGATGAAAAAGGTGATTTGTCATTTACAAGAGGTAGGTCGAAACAGAACATGAAAGTTGGTCGGTAGGTGGCATGCAGAGGTAGTTTCAAGGTGACAGGTTATGAAGATATGGTGCAAAAGACAAATGGATGGTGGCAGGCATAGTAAAATGATGGTGTGGAAGACATAGATGGTATTTGTTTTGCATTTACGGCACCGGATGCGGGCGATAATGACGGGAAGAGATTTAGTATGTGGGACAGAATGTCGGCGGCAGTATTGAGACCATGAGAGTAGCAAACGTAAGTCTAAAGGTTGTTTTATAGTAGTTAGGATGTAGAAAATGTATTCCGATAGGCCATTTTACATTTGGAGGGACGGTTGAAAGTGGACAGAGGAAAAGGTGCGGAAATGGCTGATTTTGATTGTTTATGTTTTGTGTGATGATTTTACATTTTTGCATAGTATTAGGTAGTCAGATGAAAGATGAATAGACATAGGAGTAAGAAAACATAGAATAGTTACCGTTATTGGTAGGAGTGTGGTGGGGTGGTATAGTCCGCATTGGGATGTTACTTTCCTGTTATGGCATGGATTTCCCTTTAGGGTCTCTGAAGCGTATTTCCGTCACCGAAAAAGGCAGAAAAAGGGAAACTGAAGGGAGGATAGTAGTAAAGTTTGAATGGTGGTAGTGTAATGTATGATATCCGTTGGTTTTGGTTTCGGTTGTGAAAAGTTTTTTGGTATGATATTTTGCAAGTAGCATATATTTCTTGTGTGAGAAAGGTATATTTTGTATGTTTTGTATGTTCCCGCGCGTTTCCGTATTTTCCGCTTCCGCTTCCGCAGTAAAAAATAGTGAGGAACTGGGTTACCCGGGGCACCTGTCACTTTGGAAAAAAAATATACGCTAAGATTTTTGGAGAATAGCTTAAATTGAAGTTTTTCTCGGCGAGAAATACGTAGTTAAGGCAGAGCGACAGAGAGGGCAAAAGAAAATAAAAGTAAGATTTTAGTTTGTAATGGGAGGGGGGGTTTAGTCATGGAGTACAAGTGTGAGGAAAAGTAGTTGGGAGGTACTTCATGCGAAAGCAGTTGAAGACAAGTTCGAAAAGAGTTTGGAAACGAATTCGAGTAGGCTTGTCGTTCGTTATGTTTTTGTAAATGGCCTCGTCAAACGGTGGAGAGAGTCGCTAGGTGATCGTCAGATCTGCCTAGTCTCTATACAGCGTGTTTAATTGACATGGGTTGATGCGTATTGAGAGATACAATTTGGGAAGAAATTCCCAGAGTGTGTTTCTTTTGCGTTTAACCTGAACAGTCTCATCGTGGGCATCTTGCGATTCCATTGGTGAGCAGCGAAGGATTTGGTGGATTACTAGCTAATAGCAATCTATTTCAAAGAATTCAAACTTGGGGGAATGCCTTGTTGAATAGCCGGTCGCAAGACTGTGATTCTTCAAGTGTAACCTCCTCTCAAATCAGCGATATCAAACGTACCATTCCGTGAAACACCGGGGTATCTGTTTGGTGGAACCTGATTAGAGGAAACTCAAAGAGTGCTATGGTATGGTGACGGAGTGCGCTGGTCAAGAGTGTAAAAGCTTTTTGAACAGAGAGCATTTCCGGCAGCAGAGAGACCTGAAAAAGCAATTTTTCTGGAATTTCAGCTGTTTCCAAACTCAATAAGTATCTTCTAGCAAGAGGGAATAGGTGGGAAAAAAAAAAAGAGATTTCGGTTTCTTTCTTTTTTACTGCTTGTTGCTTCTTCTTTTAAGATAGTTATCTGGTTGATCCTGCCAGTAGTCATATGCTTGTCTCAAAGATTAAGCCATGCATGTCTAAGTATAAGCAATTTATACAGTGAAACTGCGAATGGCTCATTAAATCAGTTATCGTTTATTTGATAGTTCCTTTACTACATGGTATAACTGTGGTAATTCTAGAGCTAATACATGCTTAAAATCTCGACCCTTTGGAAGAGATGTATTTATTAGATAAAAAATCAATGTCTTCGGACTCTTTGATGATTCATAATAACTTTTCGAATCGCATGGCCTTGTGCTGGCGATGGTTCATTCAAATTTCTGCCCTATCAACTTTCGATGGTAGGATAGTGGCCTACCATGGTTTCAACGGGTAACGGGGAATAAGGGTTCGATTCCGGAGAGGGAGCCTGAGAAACGGCTACCACATCCAAGGAAGGCAGCAGGCGCGCAAATTACCCAATCCTAATTCAGGGAGGTAGTGACAATAAATAACGATACAGGGCCCATTCGGGTCTTGTAATTGGAATGAGTACAATGTAAATACCTTAACGAGGAACAATTGGAGGGCAAGTCTGGTGCCAGCAGCCGCGGTAATTCCAGCTCCAATAGCGTATATTAAAGTTGTTGCAGTTAAAAAGCTCGTAGTTGAACTTTGGGCCCGGTTGGCCGGTCCGATTTTTTCGTGTACTGGATTTCCAACGGGGCCTTTCCTTCTGGCTAACCTTGAGTCCTTGTGGCTCTTGGCGAACCAGGACTTTTACTTTGAAAAAATTAGAGTGTTCAAAGCAGGCGTATTGCTCGAATATATTAGCATGGAATAATAGAATAGGACGTTTGGTTCTATTTTGTTGGTTTCTAGGACCATCGTAATGATTAATAGGGACGGTCGGGGGCATCAGTATTCAATTGTCAGAGGTGAAATTCTTGGATTTATTGAAGACTAACTACTGCGAAAGCATTTGCCAAGGACGTTTTCATTAATCAAGAACGAAAGTTAGGGGATCGAAGATGATCAGATACCGTCGTAGTCTTAACCATAAACTATGCCGACTAGGGATCGGGTGGTGTTTTTTTAATGACCCACTCGGCACCTTACGAGAAATCAAAGTCTTTGGGTTCTGGGGGGAGTATGGTCGCAAGGCTGAAACTTAAAGGAATTGACGGAAGGGCACCACCAGGAGTGGAGCCTGCGGCTTAATTTGACTCAACACGGGGAAACTCACCAGGTCCAGACACAATAAGGATTGACAGATTGAGAGCTCTTTCTTGATTTTGTGGGTGGTGGTGCATGGCCGTTCTTAGTTGGTGGAGTGATTTGTCTGCTTAATTGCGATAACGAACGAGACCTTAACCTACTAAATAGTGGTGCTAGCATTTGCTGGTTATCCACTTCTTAGAGGGACTATCGGTTTCAAGCCGATGGAAGTTTGAGGCAATAACAGGTCTGTGATGCCCTTAGACGTTCTGGGCCGCACGCGCGCTACACTGACGGAGCCAGCGAGTCTAACCTT
>NZ_VVIP01000019.1 GCF_009650435.1 Foetidibacter luteolus | reverse complement strand
CAGCTTACCAATACGACCTTTATTCACAAAACAAGAGCTTTTACTATAAGTCAATTCCATTCTACAACTACGACCAGACAAATTTTGGGAAGACGATTGTTTACGATGCTAAGACAAAAAAGAGGTTGTATCAAATTGACAACTATCTGCCTCGTCAAGCTTTTCTGAGTAATAACGGTAAATCGCTTATCACGACAAGATATTGGATGTGGGGACATGATAACTTTGACGACCAAGAGCTCATTGAATTTTATGTGAATGGGAAAAAATCAAAGAAGTACTTTGTAAAGGACTTAATAAGCGACAGGTCAAAACTTCAATTTACTTCATCACATACTCTATGGTATGATGATATGTTTATTTACAATGACACACTATTTGTGTTGACCTTAGATGATAAGGCAATACTTATTGACGCCAACAAGACTGAAATCATTGGAAGAAAAGACAAATCATTTGTGACGAAGCGGTTCGACTTGAAAAAGCTTCCTCAACTGAAATCGGTGGTGTACGATAAAATAAAATATCCAGAAGGTTATCAGTTTCCAGATTTGATTACGGGAAGGAAGTTTAGGACTGAGTTAATCAAAGGTTTAAACAAGACCGAAGTAAAAGACTACGATAGCTGCAAATTCTATATTATGGTTTATGGAGCTATTGACAGGAAAGGCCATTGTGATATTTTCTTACTATCTGCAAGTATAAATAAGAGTGACAAAGATGACCCACTATGGAAAAAGCAAGTTGCAGATTGGGTAACAAGGCAAAAGTACAAGACTGACCTCATTCCAATTAACTGCGACAAATGGGTTTTTCAGGAATTCTTTTATCTCAAGTGACGAATAGCAGCACACAACAGGCAGTTTTGCGTCAGCAGGGGGCGACGAATAAATCCTCATCTTAGTGCTACTATCAGCTACATATCCGGCTGACCGAACATGGATGAGCAACAGAATATATTTTCAACTTTTGTAACTTCGGACGGCTGCAGTTCCGGGCTGGACGTTTTCCAAATGCCCTGCCGAACGCAAAGCTCTGGCCGTAAGCTGCAATTTTTTGACACTCTATGGACATAGCAACAATTAAGACAGGTGACATTTTTAATTACGACTCATACACAGCACATGGCGACAAAACTCATCATCACAAGTGCCGAGTATTGTTTGTTGGTTCCGAAAGCCTTTTTTATGACGCATGGTGGGAAGGTATTAACAAATGGACTTTTGTTCCAGTAAGAAAGCGACTGGCTTACTATAGGTTTCCGCTGACAATTCTCAATAAACTGACTAATCTAACCTTCAAAGGTTTTGAACCAATTGATAAAAAAAGTGCAGACAAGTTATTTTTGAATTCACCAGAAGTATTATTGAAAACAACAAAAGAAATTATTTCAAAAAATGAAAGTGACGATACATTAGTAGAAGTGAATTCAGATATGATTGCATTTATTCCAATTAGACCTAAAGGTGGTACATTAAAGCCAGTTCTTTTAGACAGCACACAATTGACAAAGGTTTCGTTAACTAAAAAAGTACTGGAACATCAAAACCTTGACTTCATTCACACTGACAATATTGTTTTACATAGAGTTGGTTTAGACGGTGGAGTTCCATCTTATTGTATAAAGACAGCATAAACTGCAGCTTACATTGGGTTTTATGCAAGTTGGGCATGACCAGCAAACATCAACCAATTGCAAATCCAGGATGTGGTTCGGGCTGGACAAGCAACTTTCAACTTTAGTTCTTAAATTCAATTTTATATTTTCAATCAGCAGCGGTTGTGGGCTGACGGTATACTAATTCCCAACCTGCATAAAGCCCTGCCCGTTGGGCGCAATCAGTTTGACATCACAAACATGGAAAAACTTACATTTCAACAACTAAATATTCTTTGTGATTTAAATGCTGACAAGAAGTATGTAAGAGATTGTCTTCAAGTATTAAGACATGAAGACTGTATTTTTGAAAACGGCATAATCATGCCTCGTGACCATATTGCAAGCCTTTATAGTTTTCGTTTTAATAGTGCAAAAGATGCAGGAAACTTAAAGGAGGACTATTTACTGGACTTCAAAAATTGTGTTGATGAACTTAACAAATCAGAGTCAGATTTGTTAGGAATTACGTCAGTATATGGTGACAATATTTCGTTCCTAATATTTTTCGAGCCCGACAGTAAAACAATTTTAGGGCTACTTAAATCCAAAAGCCCTTCTGGCATTAAAAGTATCGAACAAAATGCTACCGATACAATAAACAGGGGCTTTTCTTCTAATGCAGAAAAATATTCAAAAGGAGCTTTTGTTAGAGACTGGAAATAGACTGCGCCCAACATTGGGTTTTATGCAAGTTGGGCATGACCAGCAAACATCAGCTAATTGCAAAGTCAGGCTGTGGTTCGGGCTGGACAAACAACTTTCAACTTTAGTTCTTAAATTGAACTTTATATTTTCAATCAGCAGCGGTTATCGGCGGACGGAATACTAATTCCCAACCTGCATAAAGCCCTCAACCGTTGTAGGCAACCAAGACATACAACTTTCAAATAACTATTGATAGACAGACAAACATCGTGAAAAGCAAGACAACTCTTCGTTTAATTTTAATTGGACTTTTATCATTTATATTAGGCTGGTTTCTTCATGGCACAATTCGACCATCAAATCATACTAAGAACACTCAAGTAATCAATGCCTTTATTGACACTCTTTCACAAGCAGACACAATCAAAAGCAATAATTCTGCTCATATTGTTTCAGGACATTTTGTATTAGCGAAATCAAATTGTGCTGGCTTTAATTTTATTAATCATGACATAGTTCTTTGGACAAACGAAATTGCCTGTAACGATCCAGATACATTAAAAATTCGTTGGTTGAGCGACTCGACTTTTATGACAAGAAGTACTTTGCGAATTAACGAAAGTTGTCCCCCACGAGTTGACATCTATAAAGTTGTTTCTTTTGATGGCAAACACTTAAATTTAAAGTCTATTTGGACAGGATGGAATGACGCAAAAGATGAAGATTTAGAATTACTCAAACAACCTAATTAGACGATGGGCCTACAACAGGCGGTTTGGCGATATGGCGGGGCGACAAATATATGCTCAGCTTTTTGTTTGCTATTCGGCTTCAGTTCCAGCCGACGAATAACGCCGGGCAATAGAACAGGGCAAACGCATCTAAAGTTTATTGAAAACAGTATTAGCGAGGAAGTTGTTGTCCAGGGTACAGAGGAGCCGTTTCTTTTTGATGCTTAATTTTTTAGTGGTATTATTCTTTAAAAGGTTGAGGGCTATTTTAGTGATAATGCTAAAGTTCTCAGCGGCATTACCGGCCTGTTTTGTACTGAGGTCTTCGTTAAAAATTACATCCAGCACCCAATGCAGCTTGTTTTCAATACCCCAATGCTGGCGGATGATGCTTAAAAAATTTTCGGGTGTTGCCTGCAGGCTTGAGATATAATACCTTATTTCCTGTTGTGTTTCACCGGTTGACAGTATTGTTCTGTTAGATTCAATACAGAT
>NZ_VVIP01000018.1:15679-36017 GCF_009650435.1 Foetidibacter luteolus | reverse complement strand
TGGATGCAAAGGGGCGACTTGAAAATAATGGATTGGAAGGTTGAATAAAGTGTCATCCTATTTTACGAATATTTGAGGCGGTAGTTAAATGGATTAAAGTCTCTGGGGGGTTACCTCTTCTTTTCACAAATCCTTGTTAGGTAATTACTAGCAAGGATTTTTGCTATTGCAGAGTAAACAATGGGTAAACAGTTGGCAATCCTCTCCCCACGTAGTTCAGTAAAATCTGCGTTTCAAGGACACGTAAAAGTCTCCAGCGGTGGCAGAAAGTGGTAATGCGTAAGGCCCGGGGAGAAATTGAAGTACCCCGCACGACCTGCAATTACTTGTAGAAAACTGCGCGAAAGCTCCTCCTGATAAAAACAACATTTCCTTCTGTTACTCCTCTTAAAGGAAAAGATGGGTTGGTAAATGTCCCAATCGCTTCTTTGCTGGTAATATGTTGCGTTTCTATATAAAAATGCTTGGTGAAGCTGGATCTTCTGCAAATGAGATAGGGGCTTATATACGCTGTGTAGTTATTATAGTACTTAACTTGTCTTGCCAGTTCATCATTCACTAAAATTCACTGAATACCAACACTGCTCTTAATTACCCTCTCGCCCTTGGCGTCATTCGAATATTGACAAAGAAGTTCATCTCTCAATACTGCCATTAACCTGTTTTCTTCATCCCAGAAATAGTTACTGTTTCCATTGCCAGTCAAGTTGCCGTTAGCATCATAGCTATAGACATCTGTCCCGACTTTTGTCTTTGATGGGAGCGGCTCCATAGTAACTATAAAAATGACGATAACTTTTAAACGGCATGGAATCACCCAATTTTATTTCGGTGATATCGTATAGATTGTCATAACTCATCTTAAGGCTATACTTATCCGATAGCTTACCACCGCAATATATACCTCTCGCTGCTACTAAGCGATATAGGTTGGCGTAATCGTAACTTTGCTCTGCATAGCCTCCTAATTTTGGCGAATCCGCAGGCACATCATTCTTAACGCCCAAAATATTACTCACGAGCTGTATGGCGCCACCATCGCTGAAAGCTACTTGACGCTTCGCCTGCAGAAGCCTCAGCGGGAACTGCTCGACAGCCCCTCCAAATCCGTCGAATCCATTACCCTTGACTCCGGTTTCGCAGACACCTCCATGCTCAGCCATCACTTCTTAAAAAAAAGTTCAGTGTCAGGTCCGGCGCCTTCTGGAAAACGTACCGTACCACTGATTCAGTATGTAACATACGGCTTGCACGCCATCTCCCGGTCGGGTAGATTGCAGGTATGATTGTACCGCAATAAACCGGCTTCCAGCCAAAAGAACTTACCACTTTGCAAAAGCAGGTGCGCTGCCTTCACCTGCAGGGCAGGACTTCGCAGCTAATCGCCGCCCAGCTTGGCTACAATAAATCCTACATGAATGTCCGGCTCGCCCAGGCAGAATACCTGTTGCAAGTACTCTGTATAACAAATGAAGAAATAAAATGTGAAAACTGAATTTAGGTACCTATATAACCTTGATTTCTTGACTGGTGAATTAGCGCCGGTATAGCGGAATTCACTTTAGCTATTTTGGACGATGGGGCTGGAGCTGTTATAGCAGAGATCGGAATTTGTCTGCCTCTAATAATTGTAACTGTCGTTTCCTAACATGGACTTAAAACGCCGCTCAATTATCTGCCTTGCATATTTACGCAACGCCTCTTCAGGGTCTGCAGCTGGCCATATTATATATTTGAGCACCTTAAGCCTGTCATCAATATTTTTATGCTTGGCGCGATTGAATCCGGGAAGCAGGATCGGAACTATTGTCTTTTTAAGTATCGATGCAGCCCCCCATTCTGTAAAAACCCACTTGCTCTTCTGGCTTTCTTCAGAAAGCAATATGCAGAACTCCCTGGAATTCCTTAGCCCGTCCTCAATTTTTTGAGAAAGAATATCACCCGGCACACTGCCTTCATCATCTATGAAATATTTGACCTTTTCCTCTCTTAATATTGCGCGCAATTTTTTTGCAAATGCAAAGTCCACATGGGAATAACTAATGAACAAATCAAATTGCTTCTCTTTTTCTTCCAGACTAATTCTGTTCTTTACAAAGTATCGATTGATAATTTCAGGATAAACCAATTCCACCCTGCTTTCTAACATGATATGTTGCAACCAGGCCGGTTTTGAATCTTGTTCATTTAAGTTTGATAGAAACGTAATAAGTTTTTCACGGACTTCATTCGCCGCCGACTCCTTGAAAGAAACTTTTGATTCAACGAATAAGCTGAGTTTTCCGGATCCATATGAGTCCGTCCTACATTCAAAAATCAATGTGGAAGTTTTCCAGATCTTGTATTCAATACTTTGGAGTTCGGTTAAAACATAGTTCAACAATCCCCTGGACGTGGGATTATTAGTGTCAGGTCTTTTAAGCCTCTCATGAAACACACTAATTTTAAAGAATTGGTGTCTCAAGTGCTTGGGTATGATTATCACCCTCAAGTTTAAGTAATGTGAATCAGATTCCGCAAAACAAATCGATGGCAAATTGAAATCTTGTTTTTCCGGTTCCAGCAAATAAATCATTTCATTAATAATTCCCCTTTCTGTAGGAATGAAGTTTCCATTATTATACCTGACAGTAAATGGACGATAGATTTTCTTTTCAATCTCATCTCCACTTTTCAGGAGTCTCTCTGTATCGTAATAGAAATAATGACAGGACGTATTTACGCGGGTTATTACAGCATTTCTTAGATCGATGTCATCTTCGTCATAAAAAAGATATTTGTCAAATTTTTGCTTTAGTTCAGTCTTTAATTTATTGGTTGCATGATGTACCTTATTATAGCAGCTATTCTCGGTATTGTAATCGTCCTTAAAATCATCCAGGTTGAATTCATCAAATGCAATATGGACATCCCAGGTTGAATATCTGTGTGCAGAACGGTTTGAAAAGGAATATATTAATGAAATATTTTGCTTAAGTAAATACTCCGAAATGACTCTTATACCAGTCGTCTGCCCAAAATCCTTCACTTGCTTCAATCTTACAATTAGTCTTGCTGTTTTCGGCCATAAATGGTATGGTATTGGAGACAGCATAAAATGATATTTGATTCTATCATTTTTTTCGGCATACTTTGATCTGGGGTGATAAACACCAAACAATAGTGAGCCATTATAAATCTGCAACCCTTCCAGTAAATTCTTGTGAAACTGGAGATTTCCCTCAGTATCACAATAACCGACACCGCCGATAACCATAACTTTCTTTTTTAGTGTAAAACTCTTTAACGTTATTATTGAGACCTAAATTCACTTTTCTCATTATATGACAGTATAACTCATTAATTTAATGGATAAACTATATATGCTTCCCACTGAACCTTCAATGCTTTATTTTAAGGGTAACCACTAAATTATAAAATCTGTCTTAAAGGAATCCTTGATGACTTTCACAAAATGTAAGTCAAGAATATTAATAATAGTATTGAGCTTACTAAGGAGTAGAATTGAAGATATAAATTGATTTTCTAATTTGCAAGTATAACTTTCAAAATCTTTTCACTTTGTTTGTTGCTTTTTTAATGCAATTGCTCTTTGACAAATTGCTGGTATGTATCTCCCGATTACTGAATACATTCTAACATTAATCATAAGGAAAGGCATTGCAACACACTAATTCTTTCATCGTACCACATAATCTTTGTGTACCATAGACTTATGAAAGCTTCTGTATTCAACTGCTCTCTCGCTTAATGGTTTTTACACCCACTTTCAATCGCTAGGGAATAATAAACAGCATTGTAAAATTATCAACACGAAAAAATTTCAAGCCGTACCAGTGAAAAGGTATGTTGATACGAGCTAAACAGGTAGAAATCAGGAGGGCAAAAAGATGAGTATATAAAAAGCCGACAAAATACATCATAGTCAGCCTAGCTCTCTTTCTTCGAAGATGGTGACTTAATACTCATAGCAGAAGATTGAATTTGTCCTGACATCATACGATCAAGATCTTCCTTTTTAAAATAGCCCTTTTCATTGTTAAAAACCATGCTTTCCTAGCAATTCTTAGCAAATTGAGTTCTGCCAAGATGTGTATATATCTCGCTTTTCATCTAATAATTCATTTTCAGAGAAAAAATTATTTGATCAAGTGATATTTAATTTTGCTCTCACAAGCATGAAAACCAAGGTGGATGCGTGCTTGGAGGTTTCAACTGGGCAAAGAAATTTCTGGGGGGAAGGTTTAAAATATGCTTAGCTTTGGGTTACCCCAAATAGAAAAGCACGTAAACCTCTTAATGATTTACATGCCTTAATATACCTGAATCCAGCAAAAGTCGGGATGACTGCCCGAACCGAAGAATATTAAGCAGCTATAAATCAATAATTTATGCAGAACTTTCTACCCGGGTTCACCAGCTGGTTCTTGACCCGGTATATAAAGAACTTCTGCCCGTTAAATTAGCATAATTTTTGAGTTTAAAAAACTCCCGCCAAAAGCCCCGATTCCTAAGAAATCCACTGCTTTATTCCTATTTTAGGAGAAATTATATAGACCCTAATCATGCAATGATCCCCACTGACCATAGAGCGGCTGAAAACATACATCATTGGAGATGCCGGACATTTTCCACGTCTTACGGGCCCTCAAATATTAGAGCTATTCCACCACCATGTTGGATTTAAGGATGTCTATGAACGGGAAAATGGTGGTATGCCAGAATCACTTTCTCGAAAAGACTACGCGTCAAAAGGATGAAGGAGATCAACGGCAAACGTGAAATCCAGAAGCTGATTGAAGCAGTGGTTTCGAAAGCCCATTTCTTACGTACGCCAGACCTTAACCTGGATGAAGCAGTGGCCGAAATGAACATAATACTCGCAGCAGATAGTTACAGCCTGGTAAATACGGGTGATGGTGTTTTTGGGGCAATCGGCCAAAGATCTGTCAGAAAGATTTGGCAAAATCATGCAGGCAAGACAAAGCAATTCCATTAACAGCAACGATACATCTATCAGTCATTCTTCCCAGTTTGAATCCGCTATACCTGCCTCCAAAATTGCACAGCTTAGCTCCGGGGTTTTATTTATGCATACCTGTAATGGCTTTTCTTCTGATAAAGTTGTTCAAAATCTCCGTTGACAAATCTATCCTGGCAACTGCGGTTTTAATAATCATTGGTGCCATGTTTTTAAGATTTTATAGATTTCATTCACTTCAAATCCAAGACCTCGCAGCCTGGGATACAAAATTGAGGAAGCAGGTTTTTACAAGGCTGGATAGTTTGATGTTTGGGGTGGTCGGTTCTTATTTCTATATGGATTTCCAACAAGCGTGGCAGCGATACAAATTTTCCTTACTACTAATGGGTATGCTGGGTTTTATTATTGCAAAATTCAATTTATTCGAAGCTAACGTGCTAGGACTCTATTATTGTGTATTTTCGTTTTCAACTTTTTCGCTAGCAACTCTTCTTGTATTACCCTATTTCAGCTCTATCAAAAGTGGCAAAGGCTTTCTTTATAAATACTTTACTTAAATCAGTCTAATATCTTACTCCATATATCTCGTTAATTTCAGTCTTGTGAAAAATGGATCATAGGTAATATTAACTGGTCAGTTTTACAAAACGCAGACAATAATTTGTTTTTTGTCTGCCGGTATTCCCTCTATTTGATCCTCACAATTACCATTTCAATTTTACTCTATAAATATTTTGAACTGCCTGTCATGAATCTGAGAGATAAGTTTAAAACTGGTAAGAATAGCACAAAAAAGATCAAAATCGTAGGCACCCACAGAAGTATCTCATAGTGACGATGTTTTCATCCTTCGTCAGGTTACCTATCGCGTCATAAGCATAATTCCCTGCGCTTTGGTTGTCTATATCCTCCGCATAGTTCGATGCTGATACCGTGTCCTTAATATGTTCCAACCTGTTCGTCCCTGCCACATACACATAATTCAGGCTGTCCATCCTTGTAGGTTTGTTCGCAAACGTGTTGCTACCAAAACGCTGGTATTTCAGTATGTTGCCATGGCATCATAAGCCACCGATTCCCGGTAGTCCAGTATTTTAGTCAAACTGCTCCAGGTAATGCCGCTGCTCCGCCAGCTATCCATGTTCACCAGGCGGTTGAGTTGGTCATAACGGTAATTGTACAACAGCGGCTTGCCCAGCCTGGCAACATTCACCGCCATGCTGCTGATATTCCCGTTATAAAGCGGCTGACATACGTATTTGAAAACATTAACAGCACTCCCAAAGAGCAGCTACACCTTCTGCTGCCACAAAACTATACGGCCAACTCCAAACAACAATGACGGGGTTCGCCGATGGGATACAGCTCGTAAAGCTTATACTTCTTAAAAGTAAAAAGCCGCCGGATTTTACACCAGCGGCTTATGCGTTTTATCATAATAGGTACAAGCGAAACCAATATAATTCCAGGTTCTTATACAATTATGCGTTTAAAAAAATAGCTCCTACCAAAAGTATAATTGGCAACATCATAGAAACCGCAAAATAAACAACAAAGAGCTTCCCATTGTAATAGGGATACCTATTTAACAGCTTCTCGTATCTCTTATTTCTAAATATCAGTAGATAGTTTATAATAAAACATGGTAAAATAAATAAAACCAGATAAGTCAATACATTATTAACACGCGAAGGCAAAAACGATAATTCAATTTTATAAAAATAAATTTTAAAAACATATTTTTCTAAAATTGTCATACTTAAAACAAAATTGAATGCCATTGCCAGCGTCATAAATATCATCGTTCCAACGTGCCAATTGTCTCTATTCGCTGGCTGTTGTTTCGCTCTTTTTATGCAATCCACCCAGATTCGGTAATACAAGCTTAGCATTTTTTTTCAATGAATAATGTAAGAATCAGGAAAAAATATTCACTTATTGCCTCTCTAATACAACTTTTATTAGTATAACCTGTCACCTCCAGCCGCCTCATCATCTAATGTTGCCTGAAATTGTTCGGTTGCGTTACCACCATAAGCGGGGGCATTAGGTAAATTTGTGTTGTACATAATTTGCATGGCCATCATCCAATTTTGATAAGCTTGAAGAGCAACACTGCCTTTGCCCGCAATACCTGAAATTGTAGACATAGTTTGAGGTGCGACTCCGAAATATGTAAGGCCATTCGCTGTCAATCCGGTTGTTCCTAAAGTTAAACCCGTTACATCAGCTGGATTTACATTTTTAATTCCTCCTTTCAAATACTGGTCACGCACCTGAATTGCTGTCAATAAGTTTGCCAAAAGAGAAAGACCGAATCCAGTTCCTTTAATCTTATTAGAACGCTGTTTATACATTTTAGCTTGCACCGAAGCATGCTTAATGTTTGTTGGAAGTGGCCTGACCTTTCCTTTAGTTGTGGTATAATTCTCATGATCGTATGTACTCTCCCAAAAGCCATAGTGAGTATCTGTTAATCCTATTAAAGCAAAAAATGCTGCTAACAGTTTCGATCCCGGCGAGTTACTTACAGTAACGTTCTGTAATGTCTGTGATTGTACCCACCCATTATCAGTGTTATAAACGGCTTCATTTCCTTTATCATTAATCCAAACATCTCCTGGGTTAGGCTTATAACCTTTTGGAAGTTCTCCTCTTATTGTATCAAGACCAAATGGATCACTAAATATGATGGGGTTGTTTTGAGTAAAAGAATATGTTGACCAGTTCAAGACCAAATCTGATAATGCATCTATTTGATGAAACCTGCCAATTTGCGGATCGTAACTCCGATAGGTTGTTTCATATAACTCAAGCCCAACGCCATCAGAAAAATCTTTACTGGATAATTCAACTCCATTAAATTTTCTCTTATTCCCCACCTTCCCCGCACCCTTGCTACTTATCCCCGCCATTGTCAGTCCGAATGGATAATAATGCGTCTCCTCCAGCAATGGCCCTGGTATCACCGTTACTTGTAAATTATCAAAGAACACTTCTGTTTCTAAGGATTCATTACTAGTAAAGATATATACAAATCCAGTTTGGTCTATCTGCCAGTCCTGTTTTACCAATTCTTTTATCTCCCCTTCTTCGCCCACCTGTTTAAAACCACTGTGTTCTCCCTTTTCCAAAGGGTTGATCGTTGTATCTTCCTGAATGGCTTTGGCGTTATTGTCCAATAGTAACCAGTTCAGGTAAGCTTTTGGCTTGCGCTTGGGTTGGGCCTGTTCATCTTCATCCCTGCTGCGTACGAAAGCACTTAAAGCCGGCAACAATGCCGATGACGATCCTGCTGATGCCATCGATGCTCCTTTGGCTGCGGTTCTCGCACCATCCCCAAGCAAACCGGCAGCCAACCCATCAATATTGCTTTTTGGGTTTTCCTTACTATAAGTCTTTCCTTCATACCAGCTATTAGCCCTAATATGCACTTTGTCCCCTGCATTTACTTTCAAAACAATATAAGGCCCTACCTTACGGTTTTTCCCATCTACCTTCGCCAGAAACTTATTACTGCTGTCCTTCTGCGGATAAGTTTGAGGGGCTACTGTCCTTGTTTCAGCAAGATTAGAATAATAGGTTTCTTCCACAGCCTGTGCTTCCGGCTCCATCGTAGCCATATTATAAACCTGTATATTAGTCTCTTCCGTGAGCACCGTCCTGATATTCCCTAAGTGATCTTTCAGGAAGTAATCAAAAGCAAAGCTCTGGTTACCGTTTTCTGTTGTGGGCACTATCGGCCTTACCCTCCCTTCCTCATGTCCAAAATGCTGCAGCTTGTTATTCTCATAAATAAAACCTGAGAGATAGGCTGTCTGCGTTTGTTTGGATGTATTGTTGTTGGCGGCTGATGCTGTTTCGCTGGTTCTCTTTTCCAGCTTGTTGCCTGCTGCATCATAGATATAGGTAATCGTGCCCTTATTGGTTACGGTTATCTTCCAGGGAAGATTCAGGTGATTGTACACAATGGCGCTGATGGCTTTATTTTTATCAACAATCAGGTTGCCATTGTCATCATAATCATAATCGGCACCGCTCCTGTTTTTATCCGTAAAGTCCCCAAGACCATAATCGGTTGAGCCTATCGTGGCATCCTCTGTTACTGTCGTTAGCTTATTGCTATACTGGTTGGTTTGCTCATAGGCATAGCTCATCTTGTCTATCCAGTTACTGCCCCCGCCTGCCAGCAATCCCTTCTGCCACATCTTTTTAATATTCCCGTTTTCATCATAAGCGCTGGCGACATCAGCGCCTGTATTCCCCATTATCACACTGAAGTCCACGCCTTCGCTGGTGTTCCAGGCACTGCCGGTATATTGGGTAAAATCCGCCTTCATCAATCGGTTTGCGACATCGTAACTGTAACCATAGGCCCTGGATTTACCATCGCTGGCGCTTCTCCACCGCTGGCCAGCTATATTGCCGTTCACCTCTTTGCCGTCAAAACCCCAGTCATAGCTCAGGTCCATCGCAAACCATTTGTTGGTTGTATTTGTTACTGCGCCATAGGTGGCGCCATTGTACCAGTTAACCCCCTTCAGCCAGCCACGGATATTGTAGGCATAATTGTCAGTTTCCATGGCCGCGGTATTGGTAGCAGACTTCTGGCCGATGTTTTTGGTTTTTAGCTGCCCCATCGCATCATACACATTCTGCACAATGGTGCGGCTAGTGGTGATGCTGCCCTTTGTCACTGTTTTGATCACTTTGGTAAGCCTGCCTGCATGGTCATATTCAGTGTTGGTCTTTATCCTAATGTTACTGATGTTGGCAGAAGCATTGTTATGCACCAGGTAACTACAGAGTATCTTGCCGGTAAAATCATAAAGGTTAGTTATTACATCATCGCCTCCCTTATAATTATCGCTATTCACCTGTATCACCCTGCCTTTTTCATCGTAGAAGCTGGCTGTTTCCATCCATTTGCCAAGCGAGAGATTGTTGGGGTCTTCGATCACCCTTACCCGCGAAACTGTTACCAGACCCTTTGTGGCACTGCTCTTAGCAGAAGGCAATGCTTCTGCATAAGCATTGGAATTAGTATTGTTCAAGCTCCCATTGTTGCTATTGCTGTAAGTTTTGGAGGTCTTGGAATAATCATCATAGAAGCTATAGGTCAAAGGATATTTTGTTTCTCCGGTCAGCCCGGTAATCGGGTCAGCACTTACATCTATGCTGTTATTAAAACTCCCTCCTGCGGAAGCCGTAACTATTTCCATGGTAAATTCCGCGCCTTCTTCAGTGGTAAAGCCATCATGTGCTTCTATGCTGTTGCTGGCTTGGTATAATGGTCGGCCCTGCTCCCTTTCCGTTAGATACAGATCAGCGGGGGTGGTGGAGATAAAGCTGCCAGTGCCAGCAACTGTGGTGGGAGTATTGTTGAGTGCCGCAGTCTTCACTTGATCCCAGGTACCGTTATAGGTCATGACACCTGTTTCTACCGGTCTGTTCACGTTATCATAGAGTGTATAAAGCCACTTTTTGGTGCCTGCCCGCATATTGGCATCCTGGCTAAATACCAGCCTGTCGCGATTGTCAAAAGCCATATATATCCATCCGGCACCAGGCACTTTTTTGGCTACCAAGCGCTGGCGTTCATCATACTCATAACGAAAACAGAGCTCATTGGAAAGAGGTGAGGCAAGTATCCAGTTACCGGCACTCACCATCGCAGCCACAGCTTTGGGGGATATTACAAACCTTAATTGTCCCATTTCATCGTACACATAGTAGGTACATAAAAAATTGGCGTGACCACTAAAATCAGCGGGAATGGCATTGGGGCCAATCTCTACCTTCCTTAATATTACACGCCCCTCTTTGTCTTTATACTCAACGGTTGCCTTGCCTTTTTCATCTTTGGTCACCGTCTTATACAGTTGGCCGGTCCCATATGCTGCTGAGCTTGTGGGTATGTTGACAGAGGCATTTTCGTCGGTACTGGCATAGTTCAGGGCAGTAAAGCCAATCGTCCATATCCTTACATTATCATTGCTATTGTTAACTAGGTATTGAACTGAGATCATTTTTTCTGAAGCACCGCCTTCGCTACCGGCCCAGCTATTGCCGGGCGCAAAGTTTTCCGTTACTCGGTCCAGTGGAGAAGCTTCATAGTTGGTATGACTGTAATAAAACAGTTCATTGGCCAGCGCGGGCTGTTCAGCCTTGTAAGTGGTGCCATAAAATCCTGCCTGGTCTGAAAAAGGGCTTTGCTTGAACGAACCATCACTTGCTGCTGCAGCGTTATTCGTTGAGGCATACCCATAAGGGAGGTACTTGTATTGTTCTCTGCCAAACTCATCATAGACCACCGGAGCAACTATATCTTTTTGTCCTGGTGAATTCCTCCAGTTGACGGTTTGCAACAATCGTCCAAGGCCGTCAAAATATTGTGTGGAACGGCTTACCCTTGTTACATCACTGCTGCCCGTTACTTCCGCTTCTGTCGCAAAGGGTCTAAGCGCCTGCCAGGATCTTACATAATTACCAGCGGTGCTGCCATAAGCTGCCGGTACCGGCCTTGCGGTGCCTGCTGCATTTGGGGTTTGCGTCTCGATTGTTGGTTTGAGTTGAGCCTTGGAAACCAGAAATAAATTTATAGTGAACAGGCATATAACTATGCGCTTTTTCCAATAAACGCTTCCTTGATTCATAATCTTTTCTTAGAATTTATTTAGTTTTCAGGAAAAAGGAATGGAAGACCATTGCTGAGTAAGCGGACATGATCTTTTTATACTCGTTTGAGTATGCATCCTTTTGGCAATTGACTTTATTCAATTTCACAGTCCTCGCACAACAAGGGCTCACCCTGCCTACCTCTCGTTGCTGCAATCTTATTTTTGATTAATTGCAGATACTGTTCAAATAACGTATTACCTAATAGTTGTCTCATACTATTTTCCAGTTCCACGGCTTTCTGAGTTATCTGGATACCTTTTTGCCCTTCATCTAAAAGAGTATCTTCCCGAATAGAGGTTACTTGGGCTAAATACAAGTCCCTGCACGCAAATAGTGAATCAACGGTTGAATCTGTGATCCCCAACGAATCCTTAAGACAAACTCTCTGAACTGAATCGATTTTCGGCTTAACAATTTCCAGATCGCCGGTGGAATCAACCTGCGCGTTCAACACAATAAACATTTGCGTAAAAATCACAGTTAAGAATATCTTCAAGTGCAAGTTCATGACATAAAATTTTTAAATTATTGCGGTGAATACCCCGTCCCTGCTAACAATAAGAATTGATAATTATAACAGTGCACGCCATCATCCATAGAAATAATCTGATTGCCAAGAGAAGTTTGCGTTCCATTACAGGTGGCAGAATAAAACGTTTCCAGAGGAGATGTTCCAGAACATGTTGTCCTGACCTTCTTATAATTCACGTTCAGGTTGTTAACAGATAAAGGCTGTGTACACCCGGGATCTGAAAAGAACCCGATTATGATTGTCGCTGTTGTCATATCGACATCATTAAAATAATTGGTATAAAAGATCTTTGCATAAACGGATGCCCCGCCAGAACCGCCAGGCACATTGGCGAATTTGTAGTCAAACTTTTGCACCACATTTCTGAAGCTGTTCTTTATGTTTGACAACCGACTGTAGTTGTCATATGTGTAGGTCATAATTTGTCCCTTGTTGTCAGCTTCGGATGTCATTCCTGTCAGAGGCTTATATGTGTACGAAGACATCAATGCGTTTTCCGGGTATAAGCGTACCTCATCTATAAGTCCTGAACCATCAATCTGAACTATTTGCGAAGAAGGAACTGTTACTTTATGCTCAAAATATGTCCAGCCGTTCGCAGTTAGTCCTGTTATAATGGAGGTAGAGCCGGTGACAGTAAAAGGCTGTGAACTGTTTCTCCAATAAGAAACAATTACCTTGGCGTTAACCGGCAAGCCCGTTTTCTTTATTGGTTTGGTAGCTGTAACGGCATAATAACTTTCTCCCGTCGGAGGCATTAAAGATTCAGTAGTTTCCCTGGTAACGGTGCCGGAATACTCCCAGTTACCCTGATCACTGGACTCAAACGAAGAATAAGCGATCTGAGCATTTGTTGCATTTTTGGCCTCGGCGATAGGGTAAGCACCGTTATGCGCCCATATTAAGGACGTTGGCATTTGATCCTCTGGCAATATATTTTGCGGGTTATTTTTAGCGTCGTATTCAAATTTTGAAAAAGGCTTGTATTTGCTATCTGGCGAATATACCCCTGCGCTACCAGAGGGATAGACAGACCCTAACGCGCGGTTGCTGAATTTAAACGATGACGAAGTGATGGAGGCCGCACTTTCAAGCTTATACACCCAATCGACATTTGTTCCAGAATATGTACTGATTTTACCACTCACAATCTTATTGGTGCTGCCAATCTTACGTAAAGAGACTTCTTCAATTGGTGCACTAAGCATGTTTTTGGAAATAAGATTTGCAATAAACGCGGTTCCAGTGGCATAATCTTGCGGATAAAGTGTATATTTTGTAAGCAAGTTGTCATCGCTGCCCTTCGTTTCAATACGGGTAGGATTTAAATGGTTTAAATTATCATAATAATATTTTGTATAGGAAGACAACGGATTGTCATTTGCATCATAGGTAGTTGTTGTTTCTTTATCCAATTTTTTAATCGCCGTTTTAATAGTCTTATCCAAGAGAGTATACACCTGCCAATTGAATCTCTGATCCGTCATTGTTAATTTCTGGTATTGACCGTTGCTTGCTATAGGAAACTCCAAATTTTTATACAGGGACACTTGTGGGATATTCAGCTCCTTAAACGTGACATAGTCCATTTGTGTAAATGTGACCGTTTTGTATTCGCTTGTTTGGGCATTATATCTTTGAACAGTTTTGGTAGAGAGCAAAGGCATGCTCCATTCATCAAAATTGAACACCTTAACTTCGAAATCATCACTACTTCCTGATCCTACGTTTGCCCCCTGGTAATTGCCTGCCGGAAAGCTAACTGATTGCGGAGTAGCAAAATAAGTAGGGAAGGTATATGTGTAAATGGTTCTGCCGTTGTTAATCCCTCCGCCAGAAAAATCCTTCTCAGTTACGCTTGAATAATAAACGGGATGATTCAAAGAGGCCTGCACTTCGGGGTTGGCATCAGAACTATATATTCTGTACCTGTAGCTGCCCATATAATCCGCCTGAAATGCCTGATTATTGGAGCCTTCTATCACATACATTTTCTTTTTACTTGAAAAATAATCGTATACGAGTGGATATCTAATAACGAATGCTCCCGCATATTCATATGTCTTTGCCTTTGTATTCCCATATCCGTCGTCAGAAAGAATCTTTTGAATGCGTAACCCCGGTCCGTCAACGAGGTTTCCTCCCCAATCATATATCTTATTTGGTTCGTAAGTCAATTCGGTCGTTCCGCCTGTAGGATACGTAATTTTTTTAATCATACCTGGCAGCTTTGCATTAAAGCTGGCTATTTTATCATTTGGGGTGCCGCCGGTATTAAATGTAGAAGTTCCACCTGCTTGTTGAACGCCAAATGATTGAATTGGAATTTGCCTGGTTCCACTGGTCGCATAATTAAGCGTATTGCAATATCCCCACCAGTCCTTCCTTTTCGCAAAATCCGGCTGAGTGCCTCCGTTTTGACCAGGGTAATACTCAAAACTGTATTTTTCAATTTCCTGATTTCCTTTGTCGATAAAGGTGATATCTTTTATCGTCCGCGAATTATTATTCGCCAAAAAAAGGTTTGTGCCAGGAATATAATCAAAATATGAAAATTTTACTGTCTTTACAAGAGCGTTAGCATCGGTAGTAATGGTACATGTCTGAAGCAAAAATTCTGTGGATGTATTTGAATATTCGAAGGTTATTTTGCCATTGTCAAACTCAATTTCCTTGATGTACGAGATGCCGTAGTTCTGGTAAGAATCTCCATTAGGCCCCGACACCCCCTGTTGATAGTATCCGTTAAATGTGCTTTCTCCTGATCCTCCCAGATAAATACAATTCGTATTATACAGCCCTGCATCATTGACTGCCAGTAAATCTCCATAAGTCCGCCGGCCTATCCATGATGATGGTTGTATTGATTGAGAGTTGTATTTAAACCTGATCAACCTGCCGGAACTTGTTGTAATATTGTTGATAAACCAGGATGTTGTCCCATTTGCTTCGTTTGAAAATTCATTGAAGCCATAACCATTTTCGCTTCCAAACTTATAGGTTATTCCTTTATCGTCAATTACTGTGATCGTGCTCGTTCCGCTGAAAGTCACTTTATATGGGCAGTAGGTTAGAAAGACAACACCTACATTATCCCTGTTTATAAACTTCGCTGAAATACCGTTCAAACTGATAGTATAGATATCGTACTCATTATCCATTTTAGTAACACTCGTATTGTACGCGATGCCTGTAGGATCTATTGAAATCAGTTCGTTGTAGTGATCGTTTTGCGGACTCAACTGTGCGTCTGTTTTTTCCAAGTGGTAATAGCCGTTGCCGTCTGGTAACCCCCTCACCTCGCGGTTAATCACGCCTGTTGCCAAAAGGCTCCAGTTCATTCCCAATGGAGAGAAATTCAATTCAGCCTTCCTACCAGATGCATGAAAACTTGCTGTAATAGGAAAGCTATAATCGTTGAGGCTAATATTGTATATAGGTATACTAATTTGTGGAACACCTGTGGACAGGTCCACTGGAAAATCCACATATTTTTGGAACACCATCGCGTTAGGTGATGGCGGTATATAACGTTGGTCCTTGACAGGATTTTGAGCAAAAGTTATATTCACCGATACAAGCAAAACTAAAAACAAACAGATCTTTGCTGGCATTTTTTCAAATTGTAATGTTCTTATACCTGAAGTCATGGATACTGATTTATTTCTGCGTCGAAGGAATTTTTTGGGCATTTGTCTCCATCAATTGTATTAGTTTTTGCACCAGTTCAGTTTGTGTTTGAAGTTGCCCTTTTAACGTTGAGATTTCTTTTTTCTGAACACTTATCTCCTTCTCCTGATGAATACTATACAAAGTCAACTCTTCAATCTTCTTCAACAATACCGCTTGTGAATCTCCCAGATCAATACCCTTTTCCGAAACTTCTTTAGCAGAAGGAACACCTGGTAAATGTTTATTCTGTTGAATAAAATCTTCCACTTTATATAGTGGAAGCAGATTATAATCTTTGTCAAAAACATAATCGGCCCAGCCGTTCTGTGTAACAATTAGTTTCTTTGCTTTAATATTGCCGTTAACGGCAAGCATTTCGTCGGGAGACAGTGTTCCTATGCCAACATTCCCCGCTGCTGTTACTACCATCAGGTTTTGACTGAGATTATTGATAGCAAGCACATTATTATTCACAAGTGCAGTACCATTTTTTTTCCTGCCGTTTAACACAATTGCTGCTCCAATAACATCCGGAGCCACAGGAACGACATCATCCGCTTCACCGATAAAAAACAAACCGTAAGGCCTTCCGGGTGTATAGCTCCTGCCTTTGAGACAGGGTATGTACTGGTCTGTAAATGTGGTGCCGTTTTCAATACTCAAATACGCATCTGCTTCGGAAACTCCTGTTTGTGTATATTTTCCAAAAGAGCTGCCCTGCGTGCCAACAATATGCATTTTAGCTGTAGGAGACGCCACACCAATACCCACATTTCCCAAATTGGTAATTGTTAAACGCCTATACAATTCTAATTGAGCTTCCGATAGATCTGTTAATAAGTCTTCGGGATTTGTGGGCTGGGCTGGTGGTTGAGGAGGGATAGCCCTTGTAAAAAAGCCAATGCCTCCACTTACCTGAAAACGTATAGCCCCAAAATCTATACTAGTACCGCCCGAGGGTACTTTCCATACATTGTTTTGACTATCCCATATTAAATTGTTGCTTATAATGCCTCTGGTATTATTATTACCCGTAGCCTGAGGTGCTTGAAAGTGAAATCGAGACGAACGAAGGAAACTGAAGAGGCTTATATCGAAATTGCCGTTCAATTGTAATTTTTGTGTCGGGTTAGTTACGCCAATACCCACATTTCCAGTATTATCATTATAAATATTATTACCGCTGGTCGTCCATTGCCCCTTCGCCGAAACTGCGCCAATCAAGCATAGAAATACGATAACTTGTTTTCTCATAAAGTTTATGGTTTATTCTATTTATATTATATTTGATGATGCTTTACCCGGGTGGTTTCTACAGCCTCCAACCTACTCTAAATTTAAAAGCCTGGCCTCTCGGGATCTGCTGACCGGCGAGAAAATCATACAACAACTGTATCTTGCTTTCTTTTTTCTTACCCACCTTAAGTTTCTTGCTTAATCCCAGTAATGCGGAACGCTGCCAGGTATCCAGGTTTTTTATCTGCCGCATGTTTTCAAATTCTTTGAGGTATTGGTATTCAAAACCGCCGGAGAGCCAAATACTTCCTTTTAAGCGGGCATCCACATAACTCCTCAATGAGACGCCCTGGTTACTCAAACTGATATGGTTCCAGCCACGGCCAAGCCCAATTTTATATCCACCGCCAATGCCCGCAGAAAAATTTTGCGAGAAACGGTATCCGACAGTCGGCGCTATGTCCAGGGTAGCAGGTAAGAAATTCGTCGTACCGCTTGTCTGCATGTTCAGGCCATATTCCAACCTTTGCAGGAAGCTTTTGTTTTTTTGCTGGTTAGGAGTAAAGTCTGGCATAATATCATCGCTGTTGCCCCCGCCTACTTTGTTCAGTTTATCTTTTAGCTGGTTGAGCTGACCCTGCGCTGCCTGTACCTGTTGCTGCAGGTTAACACCTACCGCACCAGAAGCGGGACCGATGGCCTGACCAAGCATGGCCTGCACCTGGGCGCGCGTTTGAAGACCTTCCAGTGCCTGGGTAGTACCGCCGTTACCACCCGGCATCCGGAAGAGTTGTGACAGGTAACTGTTTTTCTGGAAAAAAGATTGGAAGGCAGGCATTTCCCGTAAAGTGGCCAAGGCCTTTTCTTCCAGCTTTTTGCGATCATTGATAATTGCCTTATACTCTTTTAACCGTTCGCCGTAGTAATAAACACTTTTGCTGATCCCTTTGAGATTTTTAGCCAAATCGCTGTATTGGGATAGCTGTTGTCGTAATTGCTCTTGTCGTTGACGGATATACGCTTTGATCTCATTAGCTGACTGCAGTTTGCCCTGCAGTTCTCTCAGCTGACCACCGACTGCTGTTACCTGTTTTAACTTATCAGCCGGAAGACCTGGTACCTTTTCCAGGTAGTTCATCGCCGTACTCGTAGAATCCAACGAAGGAATATACTCTTTGAGCGGGGATAGAACCGCTTTGTCTAGCGGGGCTTTAAGCTTATTTTGCAGTTGTAGGTAAGCGTCCTGCGAACCGGTAAAAAGTTCTGCAGATTTGGTGCTGTCTTTCAACGCCAGCTTGCGTCGTAGCTTTTCTTCCTGCTTTTGCAGGCGGCGCAATAGTTTGGAAGATTGTTTATCTACAGAGGAACTGAGTTTTTCGTATTTGCTGTTGATAATAGCAAGTGATTTACCGCTAATGGTTGTAGCCGTAGAGTCCTTACTTGTTTGAGAATAACAGGAGATACACACAAAAAAAATGCTTAACAAGCACAAGATAGGTATCAATAAGGGTGATATGGTTGCATTAATTTTCAGGTAACCGGGAATTTTATTTTTTAAGAGTTTGGTTGCTAACGTAATGAGACACAACGTTCCGAATTCTTTTGGTGCTTCGACTTTAAGATAACCTTAAAAAAAGATTAAAGGCAGTCGCCTGTGAAGAGCAACCATGGCCATTTAAACATATTGTTAGATTTTGCGGTTATACTAACCTGTTAACAGCTTTTGCCTTCATGAAAAAGAAATACCCCTATCTGGACAGTTCCCTCAAAGATATCGCCGGTGAACTATGGGATGACATACCGGGACTGGATGGCTACTTCCTGGTTTCCAATTATGGCCGTATTAAAAGAATGGAAAGGACTGATGTAATCAGGCAGGGAATGATACGTTACTATCCGGAAAAGATCATATTGCCACGTTTATGGCTGGCACCCAATAAATTTGTAAAAGATACTACTGCACAACTGGCCGTCCATTTTACCCTTGAAAAAAAACGATATCACTTTTCTGTAAGAAGGCTAGTTTACCACTGCTTTGTGGCCCCGGTGGATCTTCATGATCAATCCATCCAGGTCATTTGCAAAAATGGCAACGGGCGGGATATGCGTGCTGCTAACCTTAAGCTGGTTACGCAAAGCCAGGTAGGAAAACTAATTGTCCAGCGTAACCGGCGGTTGGCGACGTTTCCCGAGTCGGCATGGCGCAAGGGTAGGCAGGCAATCATTCAAAAAATTAGCCGCCAGGTTTCTCAATACAATCAAAAAGGTAACCGCATCAAAACTTTTCCAAGTATCCTGGAAGCTTCCCGGCAGACAGGTGTCAGCCCTACCAGCATTGGAAGTGTATTGCAAGGCAAGCAATTGACTGCAGGTGGCTATTTTTGGGCACCAGGAAAGGAAAGGAGATTTGACGTCGATGCATTGCGGAAAAAGAGTCGTGACCGCCGAAAAGAAAGTAGAGGAACTAAAGTTACCCAATACGATTTACAGGGGAACAGGGTGGCATGTTATCTCAGTTTAACAGACGCAGCTGAGGCTGTTTGTGGTCATTCTACCGGTATTTCTGCGGCGATAAGGGGGATCATCAGGCAGGCTTACGGTTTTGTATGGAAAAAAGGGTACCAACGCAAAAAGATCCCACTTTCAGGTTTTACCTATGGGAGCAAGCTAAGTGCTTTGAGCCGGCAAAAGAAGGTCATGCAGTATTCACCAGAAGGAGAATATATCCAAAGTTTCCCAAGCATTAAAGAGGCTGCAGATAAAATGGCCACCACCCCAGCTAACATAAGGCGAGCGCTTAAAAGCCGGCATTTAACGGCTTGTGGTTATCAATGGAGAAATGCGGCCACATGATTGAAGGCTGTGTCATTATTCTCTATCATCAAATGTCCCTTAGTTAAAGTATGACTGGATCTGAATTCATTTCATTTGTTTACAGCATTAATTTTTTCCATCAAAGAAATTTTCTCTTCTTTTTCCTTCAACAACCTTTCGTATAGAGCAACAATTTTTTGCTCATACATTTCTATAATCTTTTCAAGAGGATTAAATTGATTTTGTATTGAATTGTCGTGAAAGTTATTATTGATATTATGAATCGCTTGCTCAGTATCAAAATTCTTTATCGCCTCCACAGGCACTTTCAACACTTTAGCCACCTGTTCCAGCAATTCCTCTTCTATCACATCCTTTTGTTCCAGCAGTGATATTTTCCGCTGGTTCCAGTCGTCTCC
>NZ_VVIP01000018.1:3120-15629 GCF_009650435.1 Foetidibacter luteolus | reverse complement strand
GTGTTAATGGGAATGCGATCTCCTTTGTATTATATCACTGATCTTATCAGATTTGACAGAACCACAATGATATCTTACTCTTTTGCGAAGTGATAGCCACCGAAGTATTTTATGGGTGACCATGACGGTAAAATTTCCCCGAGCTTGGGAGAAAGGTCACTGTACTTACCGGAGCCATAAACTACTCTTCCTCCTACCACAGTTAACACCGATGTAAGGTTCTTGATCTCGTCGTCAGGAATTGTAAAATAATCATCACTCAATAAAACAAAATCTGCCAGATTACCGGGTGCTATGCGACCTTTTTCATGTTCCTCATTTTCGAACCAGGCCGCACCTATTGTGTATAATCTAAGGGCCTCTTCCCGCGTGAGACGGTTATCCTCGGCTAAGATCACATTACCTGATACAGCTTTGCCGGTCACTGCCCAGCTGATACCTGTCCAGGGGTTAGCAGGAGATACGCGAAAGGCATCTGTCGTCAACGACAAAGGAATTCCGCTTTTCTTTAAGGCACCGAATCTTGGTGTATATAAAGCTTTATGTCTACCATATGTCTTTACAAAGCCTTCACCATGCAGCGCCATTTTATTGTCCAGTGCGATACCACCGCCTAACTTCTTTATTCTTGCTATATTTTCATCGCTGATGGTTTCGGCATGCTCTATGCCAAAGCGCATGCCGTCCAGCGGTGTGGTCTTGACGACTTCTTCGAATGCATCCAGAAAAGAGGTCAGGTTCTCGTTGTAGGATATATGTACCCGGAACGGGATTCTCTTTTCTATAAGCTTACGAACATATTCTTCAGCGTATTGCTTCATCTTCTCTTTGGGAATAATAATTGCCGGATTATCGAAATTCTCATGGTCATGTACCTCCGGATTGAGTACTTCACCGGTTCCTTTATATTCATGTCCATGTTCCATGTTGGGGTTTAGATTTTGCCCAGGGCTTAATGGAGAGACCTTTGTCACCCTTTCTATTTCAACATCTACCCAACTTTTGTTAGGATCATAAGTAAATCCCAGATCAACAAACGGAAAACGGATATTCATCCTGTTCTCTTTAATAAGGGTTTCAATAGGTGCGTGACCTTGAGGGTAAGGAATAACGCTCGAGTTTTCAATGACTGTAGTCAGTCCGAAATGGTTCAGGTCCCTGATCAGATATTCAAGTGAGCTAACCTCCTCTTCCGGTGTCGGTGTCGGCATCATCGCGTCTAAGGCAACAAGCACGAAAGTATTTGCGTCAATCATTCCTGTATAATTCCCTTTGCTGTCTTTGTGAAGGACAGTGCCAGGTTGAACCTTGAATTCTGGCGTCCCAATGCCAAAGAATTTCATGGCCGGTTTGTTGAGCCACAATCTATTGTATGCATACTGGACCCAAAGAAGTTTATCCGGCACCGCCTTATTCAATTCTTCGATGGTAGGTTCCCGGTGTTCTTCGAATTGGTACGGAGACCAGGCCCCGGTCACCTTCACCCATTGACCTTCTGGAGTGCGGGCCGCCTGTTCGGTAAGCATTTCTAATGCGCGCTTAAGTGTCGGTACGCCGTCCCATTTTACCTTTTGGGTAAAATTTCTTTCGTTCAACGGATGCATGTGCGAATCTTCCAGACCCGGAATCAGCCTCCTGCCATCTGCGTCGATGAGTTTAGTGTGGCCGTCTTTGAGGCTTAAAATTTCATCATCGTTGCCAACAGCGTAAATCCTGCCTGATTTCACGGCCACTGCCGAGGCTTGTGGTTGTGCGGCCGTGAGCGTGGTGATATTAGCATGATAAACAATAAGGTCTGCTCCCGATAAACATTTATCCGCTTGTGCATAGAGTTCAACAGAAAGGATTATAGCCGTAATTAAAGCAAATGTTTTTTTCATGACAGTTATTAAGTAGTTATTATATTAGCGCACCAATCCTAATTGTTTATCTTGCCATTTCCCGGGGATCTCCTACAAAAAAAATTTTTTGTGTATCAGCAATATCGTTTGCTCTCAATGGGTGACCGAAAATGCTCTCCAAATGACAAGTTTGATAACATTGTGAGTGATCTTTCATGGTTTCGCTTCCAGATAAACAAAAGCAAATTTCATGGCTGGGCCATTTTAGAAAAACGACTTACATCTAAAAATATCATCGACTTGGATCGACATTTAAGCTTAGGTTAGAAGTTCGCAGAGAAACAATTTAATTTTGTATCTTAAATCTGTTTCAATTACCGGGTATTTATGCAACTCTACGCCATTGCAGTTGTGTCCAGAGGAATTCTGTATTTGAATTATATTTACATCTCCAAAGACCTTATCACCTTTATCCAATTAATTTTATAAGCTTCAAGAGGTCAATATGTACGAGATTCTTTTTGAATACATTCAAAAGTTCAATTCAGAGCCTGTTACAGCAGCTGAAAAGGAGCTGTACAGAGCAGCTTTTTCACCATTTAAACTCAGACGGAAGCAATATTTTCTTCAGGAAGGAAGTCGATGTAAGCACTTCGCGTTTATCATCAAAGGTGCCATGAGGCTGTATACTGTTGATGAGACCGGTACCGAATACGTTGCCCGCCTGGGCATCGAGAACTGGTGGATGGGCGATCGTGAGAGCTGGGTAATGAACTCTCCAAGTATATACAATATTGATGCGTGGGAAGATACTGAAATGCTACTTCTCAGCAGGCCCAACGCAATTGGGCTGACATCAATACCGGGATTTAGCAATATGATGCATCAACTCGACGATCGCAATAACATGGCCAATCAGCGCAGGATCACCGCGGCAATCAGCGCCTCGGCGGAGAAGCGCTTTACGGAATTCGCAGAATGTTATCCAGAACTGATGGAGCGTTTTCCTCAATATATTATAGCCTCCTATCTTGGCTTTACCAAAGATACCATGAGTCGTCTTAAAAGTAAGCTAGTCCGTAAATAACAGTGATCTTTCCTTTGTGTCATTATAAGAATAGACTTAGGTCTACAACTTTTTTCGACTTAGGCCATCTTACTATATTCCCTACTTCGCGAAATTTGTATCTCAGTCCGCGTTAATTCTCACGTAATTGGAAACAGTAACAAATGTTTGGGCCCGTTATCCCATATGATCGATCATGCACAGATTAGTCAACATAAACAGAAGTTTATAACTGTTTGAGTATGGATAATTTTCAAATTGTAGAGTTAACAGAAGTTAAAAAAATATTCCAATAAAGCAACGAAGCTAATCGTTGCCATCGGTAATTGATCGTACTACGATCGATTAACTGTTAAGAAAACATTGCAAAAAGTAACAACAAAAAATCTGACAATCATGCAAAATGTAGACAAAGCATCAATCGAACAAACATTAGAAAATTACTTCGATTCTTTAAGAAGATCAGATGCGAAAACTGCCGTTGGTTTATACACAACAGACGGTGTATTTGTTCCAGCTGGTGACTTAACCGTTACTGGTACAGAACAGTTGGTCCCAGCATATGAAAATCTTTTCAAAGCCATCCAATTAAATGTAACGAAGAAAGTTCTTGAAGTAATAGTAAAAGACGACCTTTCCTTCGTCCGGACCCAATCAAGTGGAAGCGTACTCATTCATGCAACAGGAGCAAGCATCCCTGCTGAAAATAGAGAATTTTTTGTATTAAGGAAGGAACAGGGGGATTGGAAAATTGCCCGGTATATGTTTAACCAACCGAAGTAGTTTACCGATGATATGTTTACAACAAGTAATTTTATTAAATGCAGGCTGTCAAAAGTAAAAGAGACAGCCTTTTCTTTGCTTGACGCACAGGCCAACAATCTTTCGCAAGTTTGTTAGATACTTAATCGTCGTATTGTGGTTACATTTCTTAGCAGATTTAAGGAAAAACTCAAACTCAGTTATGAATGAATAAGTCAGTTTAGATACTTTGATGTCGTCGAGGCCATACTTCGATTTTATGAAAGCCTTCGTGTGATCAAAGGTAGTCCTGTATTTAACCCATGTCGCCTTGGAACAATCAATACCTATCAGCGTAAAAAGCTGGTCATTGTGAGTGCTGAAGACATCCAGCAAAGTTTTTGATTGCTCCTTTAGCCCCAACCATTTTGTACGGAAATTTTCAAGATCGAACACTTCACTCTCCCCAATAATTTCTCTTTGATAATGATAGACTTTTTGCTTTACTATTTCCAGGAAGTGATTCAGCGTGCGCGATTCTTCAGAATTCCCCTTTGCCCTGCCACCTTCAACTGACCATTTTTCCGGTGAAATATACCGCTGCGTACTTTGCTCAAAGCGGCTACCGTCAATGGTAACCCTTAAATAAATCGGAACCAGCCCGTCTGTAGTAGTTTTAGACGTTTTGCTGTAAAAAAGAACACTCAATTTCGTTTCCATCTTTACCACCTTCTTTTGCGGTTAAAAATACTTTTTAAGGCAATTCCAGACAAGATGTCCATTTACTGGACTGCTTGCCTGGCGTGGGTTTCAGAAAAATTCGGTTACCCAAACCGCAAAAAAATCCGGGTAACCGAATTTACCACCGAATTATGCGCGTTTTTGATACTTTTTGAGAAGGTGATAAAAACAAAAAAGCCCGCCACCATTGAGTTTGCGAGCTTTTGATAAAATTGAGAAGCTAAAAATGCGGACCGGACGGGACTCGAAGCCGCAGACACGATCTTGTAACCAATTGATTTCCAATGTAAAATACCTCTAAATATTTTATCAATTCAAATGGTACCCGAATTGGTACCCTTGCTGGACGGGAAAACAAAAGCTGCGTTATTATTGACCGTGGTGTCCGGAAGACATTTCACGATACAATGGTCACGCTGACTGATAATTTCCTCGCTCCAATGCCACATAATGCTTATTAACTAGACTGATGTACAACTAATATCCGAAATAAACAAGGGGTTAAATACGCTTTTTTATTAAGCAAATATTTCTCATTTTGCATAAGAAAATATACCCTTACCTATAGCATAGCGATCGGGACGAACTGACCGGGTAACTCATCAAACTTTACAATTCGGATAATACATCAACTACTCTACCAGGTATGTTTTACCATACCCCAAAACGTGATGAACATGCGTAAGACTGCATTAATTGCCCTCGGCATTTTATTGGCCGGCGTTATTGTTTACGTTTATCTAAGGGAGCCTCCTTTAAACCAAATCCCAAAGAAGGGTACCCCATTTTGCACATTGCTGCCATCTTCCATTTTATATGGCATCAGTCATGATACAGTAACATGGGTAGGCAGGAAAACTTTGTACTGGGATAAAAAATCGGAGCTGCGGATATATTTCTATGGTGGGGCCGATACCCTACGAAAGAAGGTGATGAAGATTGCACAAACCTGGGCTGGTCTTTCCGGCTTGCGATTCAGGCAGGTAACCAGTTTGTATGATTCTGCGGAGATCAGGATTTCTTTTACCTGCCCCGGTTACAATTCCCTGGTGGGAAAGGAAAACCTGCAAACCCGGAATTTGCGCATTCCTACGATGTGCCTTGAAGGGCTCGACACGCTAAAAGACCAGCCCCTCTTTACCCGTACCGTGTTGCACGAGTTCGGGCATGTGATGGGTTTATTTCACGAGCTGCAAAGCCCGGCGGCCTTCATCCCATGGGATACAGGAAAGCTATATGCATATTACGAGAGGGAATATAATTGGAAGCCTGATTCGGTCGATAAATGGGTCTTGCAATTATACGAATCTGTTGAACATTCGGACTTTGATGATCGCTCCATCATGCTCTACGCCGTGCCGGATGAGGTCACAAAAGGCAGGTTTGAGATATCCTGGCCCGACAAGCTTTCGCAAAGAGACACAGGCTTTCTTTTATCTAACTACAAATAAATCCTTTCATATGTTATTGAAGTTTACAAAAATAATCCCTGTAATCATTTGCCTTCTATTGTCAGCTGCTACCTATGCACAGCAGGTAAAAGAGAAGGTAATAGATTTCCTGCATCTGGACAATGCCGCCCTTAAAGAAAAGTATCCTTACAACGAACGTGTCAAGATCAAGATCATCAACATCAACCGTTTTCTTTACAAAGTCAGTTCCGAAAAAACAGAGACTGATTTTAATATTGCCGTTCCGTCGGTTTTATCAGGTATTACTCTCCCAGCATTTATAAATACAACGCTTCCGAACGCTCCAGGTGCAGCGCAGGCTGCAAAAAGTTTTTCGCCAGATGCTGAGAAAAAGGCGCCAGGCTGGAAAACAGACATTGAAGACAATATCAAAGCTCTGGTAATCATCCAGACTTACTTAAATAAAGGGGTAGACATTCATAACAAGGTGGTGGATGAAAGCAAAAATTGCAAGGTAGATGCCACGACGGTTATCAAAAATGTAAACGGAATCCTTCTCCAATTTACTTCTACGGCGGCTGGCCCTGCGAATAGCGATTTAGCAGATAAAATCCGGCAAGAGATAGAGTCCAAGATGAACGATATGAAAGTCATTGCCTCTTCCATTGACGCCCAGTTTGCCAACTGGTTGGCAACAAGTCTCGATGAATACCGCGCGGACATTGATCCGTTGAAAGACAATGTGGGTAAGTATAAAAGTGAGCTAGCTGAACTGCAGGAGGAACTGAAGCCATTGAAGCCCGGCAAGATCCGGACAGCCAAACTGGAAGAAATCCGCAGCAAGGAGAAAGAAATACGGGATGAAGAAGTTAAGATTGAAAATAAAAAGGAGGACAGGACAAACGCCGTCAAAGAGATGACTGACAATATCGCTACCGCAAAATCATTAATCGCGGAAATCAAAAAATTCAATGAGGAAGGGAAGGGGTACACACTGGTAGAAGATATCAAGAAAATAAATCCGGCCAGCTATGAGTATTATACTGAGGAAGTGAAAATGACAAAAGATGAGGTCAAATTTGATATTTCCGCCAAATCCGAAGCCTTGCTCACCTGCCCGGTGCCCAACGAGCAAAAATTTACGGTAAAATTAAGGACGGAAGGCGGTATCAAACTGGATTTCAGTACAGGCCTGTTCTTCAATTTTGGCAATCGTGAGTTTCACGGAGAGGAATATTTTTATGAGACAGTGGATGAATCACATGTTCGAATCAGGGCGAAAGACCCCGGCAGCCGAATAGGGTTGGCGCTGGGGGCCCTGATGCATATTTACAAAAGATCGTCTGCAGGCTTTAAAGTTGGTGGTGCCGTGGGAGCCAGCGTTACCACTGATGCCGGGGTGAATTTCCATGCAGGGCCTTCTTTTATCTTGGGCGACAAAGAGCGGTTTTGCTTGAGTTTCGGCCTGACCATGAGAGAAATGAAAATCTTGGACAGGCAATATTATCCGGACGTCGAGTATGAGACCAAGGCCATGCCGGAAGAAGTATCGATGATCCGGAAATTCCCGTTGTTTGGCAGTTTTGTATCTTTTACGTATAACTTCTCCCAGTTTGGCAAATAGCTGTTAGGTAATTTGTCTGCAACCCTTTGCCACATTTAATTTTAATTTCAGCCAATGTGGCAAAGTGGGAAGCTTTTTGAAAGCACAAAATTTGGGGATAAAAAAATATTTTTTCCAACCCTTTGCTTTGCGACAGCTAGCCGACAATGGATAGAAACAAAAAGCCGTTGCAGATTTGCAGCGGCTTTGTTACAATTTTATCACTATTTAAAAATTAGACAGCTGTTTTCATTAATAAAAGTTCATTGCTCAATACCGGGCAAATATTTTAGGTTTATTCCCAACATTTCCCCGTCCAATCTAATTTTGACAAATAATAGTTCGTGATTCTAGGAAACGAATAATCAGAATAATCAAAACTATGGCTTGATCAAATAGATAGCAGGAAAGTAAGTTCTCTAATGCTGCAAATTCTTTTTTAATTTGGCCACTTTTAGTAAAATACGTTTTTAAAACACGGCTAATTGGCATTAGCTAATCACTACCGGCAATAAATTTTTCATTTTCTTTTTAGCTTGAATAATTGTTTAACCCTGAGCATACAGATTGTTTTGTTTGCCATAGAATCTTCTGTGTTTGCTGCAGAAGATAACCTAACGGTGACCTACAATCTGTGCCTCTGTCAGTGGCCTAATTTGAATGTTAATAAGTGGAACAGTTTCGATGTTATTAGCTGGTACACTTTCGATGTTAATGGCTGGCCTACTTTACATGTTAATGAGTGGTACAGTTTCAATGTTAATGGCTGGTACACTTTGATGTTATTCTCCAATATTTTCTTTTCCTTGCGAAAATGACTAAACACCAATATTCTCTTTTTTGAAGTAAGGTTCCGGAAAATCACCTGCAAGTAACGCGCCTTTAGATGGATACCAGAGTAAAGCTCGACCTGTTGGTAAAAAAAGGAGGTATCCCGCCGAATCAGGAGTTTCGCCCCAAGCACTAAACAAAACTCAGCTATCAGCCACATGCAGCCTCACGAGTGGGCTATCAATCCCAATGCCTATATTCTGACTTCTTGCGCAAAAAACGACCGTAAAAGAGCTTTTAAACAGGAAGAAAAGCTTTTTCATAGACAAGAGTTGAGTTGAACCATACAAACAAGATAGTCAACTCATACTGTGTGTGGAAGCAATTAACCCGCTTGTCATTCTCTATTTGAGAGCCCGTAGTTTCCCAGAGTTAGAATGCACGCCTAATGACGATAAGGTAGTTAGTTGATTTTCAAACTGTTATTGTATTGGCATACCACTTGAAAATATCCAGCAGGTTTTTCATAGGATATTGGATTAAAAACGGGGCAGCATTTCTATGCAGGCCCCAATATTTTGAAAGGCAGTTTCTAAACATACCAGAGAACCACGGGGGTAGTTCCCATGCGAGGGTTGGCGTAAGTCAGCCCTTCTCCATTTATATATCCCTGTAACGATTACCTTTATTGGATTACAGCAGAAAATAGAAAAGTAATAGTATACTACACGCCCACCCTGTTCTCTTCTTACTCTATGCCTTACTTACTAAATGCTCTAATGGATATGATTTTATTTGTAAAATAGATCCGACGTTGTGTATTCGATTTGAGGCTTTATATATTCGAAAGCAGCATAGTATTCCTTATCATCGTGGTTATTGTCCTCCATATGAAGCAGCTCTGCAAAAATAACAGGGCAATCTTGAAATTTCCTTTTGAAATATTGAATGCCAAATACTGGATTTCTTTCGGCTAATTTAGATAGCTCGTAATGAATATTCTCTTTTTGCTTCCGAACTTGATCGACTTCTTGTTCTTCGGAAATTTCATTTTCGTTCAAGGTTATATAACGGATTCGAACCACAGTTTCAATTTCTGAAGAAGAAAGTTCCTTAGGATTTATAAATTGTTCAATGGCTTCTTGTTTATCTTTAACAAACTCCTTTAAGTTGATGAGAAATTGGTCAACTGCATTTTGATACCGTGGATGAGTATGTCTTTTCTGGTAGTAATCAAGCAGGTACTCATAGTCGAATATATAATGGCTTTTAAAAATTTGCTCCGCAAACTGTTTTGCGTAGTTTAACAGTTTATCAAAAGCAACTCCTTTTTCAATTAATTTGCTTAAAATGTCAAGCTTCTTGTTATAACGTATAAATACCGCACATATTTTCCTTAGCATGACATCAAAATATTTATTTAAGAACGCGGAGTGATTCTTAATAATAGAATCTGTGGAATAATTAACGATCTTGCCCTTAAAATTGTTTGCCTTTTCATACAAAACGTATGTTATTGCATTAGTTGGCGAATCAAATCTGAAAAGGACAGAAGATTGTAGCTCGTTTTTAAGTTTTCTTATCGGATGGCCTATCAGTTCATTGCGAATAGTTCTGTTAGGGGTTTTGTCTTTCAATACACTTGCGGGCAGTTTGAAAATGTAAAGAAGCTCATCCATTAAATCCTGATGGATATAAATGGATTGCATAAGACCAATGGCATTGAATACATGATTATCAGGACTTTTTTTAAAATTTTCATCTGTAATTAAACCAAACGTGTCTAAGAAATAATGAAGTATATCGCCATAATAATTGGTCTTAATGTCCTCATCATAGGCGTAATTGATTTGCTTTTGTAAAAATTCTGTCTCCAGGAAAAAATAATTCCATGCATCAGATATTTTATGCAGTTTATTCTTTTCAGTTTCCATATATTGACAATTTCATCTGTTCGTTACTGGGAGTTTTTGTCCTGCCAAGCCAAATTGTTATTTTATTTATTTCTGCATATAAGTGAACAAGCCCAAATTGGGATTCGTAAGTCGTCGTATCAAAACGCCGAATTTTTCCAGCTTTTGACCATTATCAAAGATTCCCTTGTCAAATACTCTCAACTTTTCCAGTCGTAGATTTTTTTATTGCCAGTTTTTACAAATACAGAGTTGGATGGTTCATAGGAACGTTTTGTAATCAAACCACAACATGTAAATTTTTCAAGTACTAGATTTGTCACGTTCCAAAAGAATGCATAGCCGGATCCTCTATTTCGGGCAGTCGGATCTGAAAAAAAATGGCCAATGTTAGGCGAATGATTCTTGTCAATCCTGAGCTGAAGGACGGATTTAATTCGACCCCTATCAACCCATTTAAAAAAAATTTCATTCGGAATGCTCGGCATAACGCCTCTCTCCAACATGTATTTCTCATTCTTATCATTCCTGTCGCCATATTCCTCTTGCTGGAAGCTGTAACTCATATTTCTAATAATTTCAGCATCTTTCATATTAGCCATAAAGAACTTCCCATCAATTTTATTTGTGATTGGCACGATTCGTTCACATTCATAAACATTTCGTTCACTGACTATTCTAAAATGATGATCTCCTGTTTTCATCAAATTTAAAACAATATCCCGCTGTCCGGTGAATGAATGGTCTTTCATTTCGGCAAGGGGGTATGTTTTTTTGATAACTCATCAATCATTTCTTGGCTGTAATGATCCCCGTATAACATAATATATTCATTAAAAACTACTGCCAGCATCCTCTTATTTCCTTCATTAACATTTATAGCATTATTAATGGACAGCTCTTTTGCAAGATGCTTTTCAATCAGATTGCGGAGAGTTTCAGTAGCCAGGTAGTTTTTATTAAAATAGTCTATATTGCCACTTAAAAATGATCGAATACTTTTGTGGAAATGAAGCTGGGCCATCCTTCAAAATTACTATATTTATAATTTGAGATTACGAGAGTTCATCTAATTATAAAAGACAAATCGTCCTATACCAACATTTGTAAGGTTCTCCAAATGTTCATATATCTGGAGCATCTCCTTCGACTGAGCAATTAAGAGAACATGTGGCAAAGAAACGAGTCACACCTCTTAAAGTTCATTGATATGCAAGACAAGGACAGTTTCCTGGATTGAGTACTGCGAGACTTAAATGTTCTATACAAAATTACTGCAACTCAGTTGGATCACTTAGAAGCTGTTGAAATTTAGAATTTCCAATCACCATTGCAGATTTTGAGCTTTAAAACATGTCCGATTTTGCTTGAAATATGACCAAAATCATTAGAAAAAGGCACTTTTTAATTACTAGAGCGGAAGCCATAACGCTGATATAAACCATTTTAATTCTTTCTCAAAATTCAATGAAATATTTAGTTTTAACAATCTTACTAAATCTAGTCGGGTTCTCAATAAATTCAGCATCATTATCGACAACTGTGGAATGCCGCGCCATCCATGTAGGATGTTTTTTCCAGTATAAAAACTCAACTCAATTGTATTCGACAATAATTCGAAGTGATATAATTGAAACGGAAATCAACTCTCAGACCGGCGCCACTTCAGTCTGGAAAATTCATTGGACTGACAATTGCACTTTTCCCTGCTCTTTTCTTTCAGGAAATAAGCCAAGATCTGCTCAGGAAACAGATTTTTATAAGCTTCCCTTCTAATATTAAAATTAGGACTGTTAAAGATAATTATTATAGCAATGATGCAGAATTAAGATACGGCGCACAATCAAGGACGTTTAGCGATACTTTGTGGCTTCAACCGAAGTAAGCTAAAACGTTAAGACCACAGCCATGGCATTTTTCATTCATTTTTATGACGTGGTATTCAATGTTTCCTTAGGCATTTCCAATATAGTTGATTCTTTGACCTGCAATTTATTTTTTATCTAATATGCTCTGCAAAATTTGAACTTTCTCTTTTTCACTCTTCACCAATGCTTCATATAGTTCAATTATTTTGTCTATCGGATTGAAAGTACAATGGTAATTAACATTGCTGGTAGAGTTGTCATGATAGTTGTTGCCAATTACATTTATCGCTGCCTCCTCATCAAAATTCTTTATCGCCTCCACGGGTACTTTCAACACTTTAGCCACCTGTTCCAGCAGTTCCTCTTCTATCACATCCTTTTGTTCCAGCAGTGATATTTTCCGCTGGTTCCAGTCGTCTCCCAGTTCCAGGGCAAGCCCTTCCTGTTTGATGCCGAGCATTTCCCTAAAGCGTTTCACGTTTCTTCCCTGGTGTATTGTCTTTTCCATAACCCTTTGACGTTTACACAAATATAACAAATGATGACCGGTAAT
>NZ_VVIP01000018.1:0-3070 GCF_009650435.1 Foetidibacter luteolus | reverse complement strand
GCTTTAAAAGGTTTTTCGAGGGAGCCATCCGCTAATGCGTCCTGTGCGAGCTGTTCAATATCTGAGCTTGCGGACATTAAAATGACGGGGATGTTTTTGGTAAGTGGCTCACTTTTAAATTTCCTGCAGAGTGTTATTCCGTCAATGCCCGGCAGTTGCCTGTCCACAATCAGAAGGTCCGGCATCTCTAATTCATTATCAAGTATCACCGAGCCATTACTATAACCGGTAACTTTATAGCCTTCACTTTCCAGTAAAATGCTCATCGTATCTAATATAAAAGCGTCGTCTTCTATTATTACTATGTGTTTCATGCCGCCTTTGATTTATCAGCCGGTTTTACCGGCAATTCGAAGGAAAATATTGAGCCGATACCCTCTTTGCTTTCTACATATATCTTGCCGCCATGCTGTCTAATGATTTGCGCTGAGATATATAACCCAAGACCTACGCCAGGTATGGAAGACCTTCGCGTACTGTTGACGCGAAAATATCGCTCAAAAATTTTGTGATCAAGACCTTCGGGGATGCCAATGCCAAAATCCTGTACACTCACCCTCACATTTTCGCCTGTTTGTTTTAACGAAACGATGACGGTTTCGGCACCAGGAGAATATTTAACGGCATTGGATACAAAGTTTGCTATCACCTGGCCTATTAATTTGCTGTCAGCCCAGATATTAAAGCTCTTTTCGCCTTCAAATTTGATGTGATGTTGCGGAGACACCCGTTGAACAATTTCTATTTGCTCTTCGATTAAAGCACTGAGGTCAAAAAATTTCATATTCAAAAGAAGCTCGCCTGCTGATAGTTTTGTGGTATCCAGTAAGGTTTTGATCAGTTCAATAAGACGGTCGATTTGACGGTCCATTTTTGTCTGCAACGAGAAGTTAGCTTCGTCCGCCAGACTCTCGAACTTCCGAAGCAGTATTTCTGAATAGGCTTTGATGCTCGTAACCGGCGTTTTCAGCTCATGGCTGGCTACAGCGATAAACTCATCCTTCAACTGTTCCTGAAGCTTGGCCTCGGTAATATCCCGGGCAATAGTGGAAATCCCTATTACTTCGCCTGAAGAATTTCTCACCGGGGACAATGCAATCTGCAGGTCCGCCTGTTTTTGGCTTTTATGAATGCGTACCGTTTAATAAATAGGAACAGCTATTTCGTTTGCGATATCTTTCACCTTTGCAATAAGACCGACGATATCCTGCGGCAACATTACCATCGCCAAAGGTTTACCGATCACTTCGTCGGAGCTGTAGCCATATAGCCGTTCTGCCGCTTTGTTCCAGGTGGTTATCGTCCTATTCATGTCAATAGTCACAATGGAATCCTGGGAAGATTCCACGATTGCGGCAAGAAAATATTTCGCTTCATGATCATTTCGGCCATTCTTATCCCTAAATGCCAGATTTTCATTGTCCATATGTCAACTTTGTTTGCATGAAGAGGACAGCCTCGTTTCAAGCTATTCTCAATAAAGTTACCCTGTTGTCTCAGCTTCCTTTATGCGTTCAAGTGGGTTGAATAGCTTTGAGCGTATGTCTTTCGGAGTTCAGAGTATCGCTTCCTTGCTTTTTAACCTTGTGAATTGGTTCCCAAGTCATCCTCCTCTTTTGAAATCTTCGCTTACTATAGATTTCGATGATCTTTTAATATAAGCCGCAAACAACCAGCCAATAAAAGTTTCAGGTAAAGCCAGCCCTTACAGAGCAAATCAGATAAGCAAACGTGTAAGAAGTCCACGTTTCGCCAGTAATTGACTTATTATTTCCACAGTTTCTTCACGGGTTGGTGGCGAAATAGCCATGCATTGGATGGTGTCGTATTATTAGCTTATTCATACTGTAACCTTGGTCATAGTAAAGGGTATAGATTAAGCAATTCAAATAAAAGAAAAGCAGTCATTGCTCACAAAAACTAAGACCGCCTTAAAAGACAGCCAATCCATTCTTCAATCAAAATGGGGGATACAATGTCCTTTTCTGATTCTATCAAACACCGAATCATCTGCCCGCTTGATATAGTCGTTGATGCATATTGCTTTTACCATCTGATGGCCTCCTGCTACTGATACTCGTCTTGCGAAGTTTTTAGAACTTATTCTTTGAACTTCCGGGACGAGTCAATTTTAGTATTAGAACTCAACTTAAAGGGTGTTTACAAAACACTTGGTAAGATAATTTCTCAAGCAGCATTTCTTCATTTCAAATAAATAGCTCGCTCCGCATCCACGCCAACAAGGGCTAAACGAAAATCCCCCAATGTATACCAGTAAAAATTCAATCAGGCTAATGCAGATCAGGCATTTTTTGCAAAAGAAAAAATTTGATTAATTTGGATTCAAAATAGTTCTTTAAAACCATCAGCCTTCAACTTGGTGCAAATTTGGTGCAAATAAAAAAGACCCGCTTTCGCGAGTCTTTGTAAAACGTTGAAAATCAAGTGCCCAGAACAGGAATCGAACCTGCACTACCTTGCGATAACCAGATTTTGAGTCTGGTTCTTCCGAAAAATTTCTGACACAGAGAAAGTATTATCGTGCGACTATTTTTTTTCTAACAATTTTTGTAATATGTCTATTTTTTCTTTTTCACTCTCAAGCAAGCGTTCATATAGTTTCTTGTTTTCTTCCAAGGCGTCCAGCCATTTTTCTACTGGATTAATATTATAAATTGGGTTGAACGTCATCCCACTTGACTGATCATGATTATTGAATGTATTTGAAACAATATTTATCGCCGCCTCTTCATCAAAATTCTTTATCGCCTCCACCGGCACTTTCAACACTTTAGCCACCTGTTCCAGCAGTTCCTCTTCAATCACATCCTTTTGTTCCAGCAGTGATATTTTCCGCTGATTCCAGTCGTCACCCAGTTCAAGGGCAAGCCCTTCCTGTTTGATGCCGAGCATTTCCCTAAAGCGTTTCACGTTTCTTCCCTGGTGTATTGTCTTTTCCATAACCCTTTGACGTTTACACAAATATAACAAATGATGACCGGTAATATACATGCTAAAATACCGGAACCTGCCGGTAACTTACCCGGGTGCTGTATTGCATAGCTATGAT
>NZ_VVIP01000017.1 GCF_009650435.1 Foetidibacter luteolus | reverse complement strand
ATGAACCATGTAAGTCATGTCAGGGCATGTAAGAAAGCCAAAGCATTACGTGGATAGCTAACATATCCTCGCATGGCTTACATGGTTCCAGAATTTTGTTGATTTTTTCGATGAACCATGTAAGTCATGTCAGGGCATGTAAGAAAGTCAAAGCATTACGTGGATAGCTAACATATCCTCGCATGGCTTACATGGTTCCAAAATTTTGTTGATTTTTTTCGATGAGCCACGTAAGCCATGTCAGGGCATGTAACAAAACCAAAGCATTACGTGGATAGCTAACATATCCTCACATGGCTTATATGGTTCCAGAATTTTGTTGATTTTTTCGATGAACCACGTAAGCTATGTCAGGCCATGTAAGAAAACCAAACCATACGTGAATAGCTAACATGTCCTCACATGGCTTACATGGTTCAAATCAACTTACTCCGGTAAATCCCGGAAGAGGTCATTTACAAATGGTTTTCTGCCCTGGTGATAAAGATTGGTGGTATTAAAATTTACCAGCAAGCCTTTAGGGGATTTCAGCAGCTTCATATAGGTAAGCGTTTGTGCGTAATGAATGGGAAGGAGTTCCTCAACAGCTTTAATCTCAAGCAAAAAAATGTCATAGATTAAAAAATCTGCTTTAAGCACCGTGTCAATCTCGTATCCCTTGTAATCTACCAGCACGGGGTGCTGGGATGAAAACGGGATTTCACGGAGTTCAAATTCTTTAACAAGGCATTGGTGATAAACGCTTTCCAACAAACCTGGGCCCAAGTGCTTGTGCACTTCAATGCAGGCGCCCATAACCTCGTATTCGAGGCTGTTTAAATGATTTTTACTGAGCACGGTTATTAATTTTTAAGTATGAATCTAAAATTTATTTCGTTCTGTATTATTCTTTTCTGTTCCTGCGGCCAGCCCCAGATGGAAACAGTTACTCCTGTTATTGCACCTGTTACAGAGGCAGTATTTGCTACCGGCCATATAGAGGCGGCTGACCAGGTTACACTCACTGCACTGAACGACGGTTATATAACGAAAGCTTTTGTGCAGGAAGGCGATACGGTAAAACCTGGACAGGTTTTGTTTGCACAGGATAATAGTACAGCGGTTATCCAGCAGCAAGCTGCTAATGAAGATTATGCAATAACCCGGCAGCAGGCGGCTGCTAATTCAGCCGTTATGTTGCAACTGCAGGCGCAACTGGCATCCGCTACGGAAAAAATGGAAAACGATAAAGTGCAAATGGAGCGTATGCAACGTTTGTACGCTACTCATTCTGTAGCGAAGATTGATTTTGACAACGCTAAGCTTTCTTTCGGGAACTCTGAAAATACTGTTGCCGGAATAAAAGAAAACATCACCGCCACATCTCTTAACCTTCAGCAGGCCCTGGTAAGCAGTCGTGCCCAGCAGCAATCAGCATCGGCCAATACAGGGTATTACAATTTAAAATCTCCGGCACAGTGCGTGGTATTCAGTGTGTTTAAAAAACCAGGGGAACTTGTGCGTAAAGGTGAGGCGGTGGCGTTGTTGGGCAATAAGGGCCAGTTGATGATTAAGCTGAACATTGATGAAGGCAGCATCACAAAAATTAAACCCAACCAAAAAGTGCTGGTTGAATTGAATACCGCCAAAAGCGCCACCTATACAGCCACGGTTTCTAAAATATACCCGTTGTTTGATGAAGCTTCTCAATCCTATATCGCTGATGCGGTATTCGATAAGCCGGCGGCTGGTATTATCAATGGCACTTTGCTGCAGGCCAATGTTATTATTGCGCAAAAAAGCAACGCCATGTTGCTGCCCAGGAACTGCCTTACTGCCGACGGTAAATTTCTGTTGCAAAAAAGTGGACGGGTAGATACTGTAGCCGTACAAACCGGCATAGTTTCCAATGAGTGGGTGGAAGTATTGGATGGCTTGCAGCCTACAGATAAAGTAATAAACGTTCAATAGCGTTAGCAGATGAAAATTGGAATAAACACAGAGATAGCCTTTACCTACCTGGTATCCCGCCGCAAGCAAACAATCGTTGCGGCGCTGGGTGTAACATTCGGCATAAGCATGTTCATTTTTATGAACGCGCTGATAACAGGCACCAATGAATATTCGGAAGATACCATGCTGAATACTACGCCGCACATAAGGCTGTATCACGATAATGAACTTAGCAATGGCCGGATGCTCAACCGGTTTGCCGGTAATAAGACCATCAACCTCATCAGCAATCCGCAGTTGGTGCCGGGTGATAACAGGATTGTCAATCCAGACGCGGTTACAAGCCTGCTAAAGCAACGTAACGATGTAACCGCTTTAAGCCAACAGGTTAGTGCCAACGTTATATACAGCAACAGCAGCGTGCAGGAAAATGGCAACATTTTCGGTGTAAACATCCTGGAGCAAAACAAGATGTTTGATATTGCATCCACCATCATGGCAGGTTCTTTAAAAAGCCTGTCAGAAAACGCCAACGCTATCATTATCGGGGCCGGGCTTGCGCAGCGTTTAAACCTAAGCAAAGGCGATTATATAAAGGTGACAGCTTCTAACGGCGCCTCTAAATCTTTGCAGGTGGTGGGTATTTTTAAAACAACCATAAAAAGCATAGACAATACCAAAACCTATTGCAACATTCCTATTGTGCAGCAACTGCTTCAGAAAGACAGGGCCTACATAACCGATATCTACATTAATGTAAAAGACTATTACAATGCACCCGCGATTGGTAAAAGTATAGAGCAGCTAACCGGTTATACGGCTGAAGCCTGGCAGTCCAGTAACGAGCAATCGCTTGCCGGAAAAAAGATCCGGGATATTATTGCCAACTCCGTGGTTATAACCATTCTTATTGTAGCGGGTTTTGGTATTTACAATATCCTCAATATGGTTATATACGAAAAGATTAAAGAGATAGCCATACTCAAAGCAACAGGTTTCCAGGGTGCGCATGTGGTAGGTATATTCATCAGGCAGGCTATGCTCATCGGTTTTATCGGCGCCATGGCAGGGCTGGCATTTGGCTGGCTTATTTCATGGACGGTTTCAAAAATGTACATCGGCCTGGGCAACGTTACTTACCTGCCCATAGCGTTTCATGTAAAGCATTATATACAGGGCGGTTTATTTGGCATGGCCACCGCTTTTTTCGCTGGGTATATTCCCGCTGTCAAGGCTTCAAAGGTTGACCCAGTTCAAATCATCCGCGGCTGATAAAGATTGTTGTATCACGCGAATTATTTAGATACCAGCGCCGGCGCCCAGTGGCATCGTCCCTTGCGTCGCAATCCGTTCATCTGCATATCATTGGGCGTCTTTTCAGGCCCGTAAACACCAGTTCCATATACACTCAAAATACAATATGGCAATAGCATTAGAAGCAAATAATATCAATAAGTATTTCATGACGCCGGAAAAATTCCATGCATTAAAGGGCATCAGCTTCAAAATAAATCAGGGCGAGTTTGTTTCCATTACCGGTAAATCAGGTTGTGGCAAATCCACCATGCTTTACATTCTTTCCACCATGGATACAGATTATGAAGGAAGCCTGCAGCTCAACAACCAAACCATTACCGGGCAAAAGCAAAATCATCTCGCCGCTTTTAGAAATGAGCATATCGGTTTCATATTTCAGTTTCACTACCTGCTGCCGGATTTTTCATGCCTTAAAAATGTTATGATACCCGCACTGCGCCTGGGCCGCTTGAGCCGGGAAGAAATTGAGCACAACGCCTATGAAAAATTAAAGCTGCTGGATGTAGGTGGCCAGGCTTTAAAAGCGGCATCAAGAATATCCGGCGGGCAGCAACAAAGGGTGGCTATCGCAAGGGCCTTAATCAATGAGCCTTCCATCATTATGGGCGACGAACCTACCGGTAACCTTGACAGCAGGAACACCGCAGTTGTGTTCGATATGTTCCGTAAGCTTGCTTCCGGTTATAACAAAACAATCATCGCTGTTACGCATGACAACGATTTTGCCCATAAAAGCGACCGCATAATCGAAATGATGGATGGTAAAATAATAGCACAATGAAAATAAAAGCAATGGCGCTTTGTATGCTGCCTTGTATAGCTGTAAAAGCCCAGGATAAAGACCTGGTCGCTGTTACTTATAATATTGCTTCAGTAAAGCATAACGATACATCTGCAACTGTAAGGCAGTTTGATGCTAAATTTCGTTTGCCGGTTGTTCAAAGAGGTACAAACGTAGTTACCGCTGCGGTAAACTATAAAAACCTGGCGTTGTGCAATTTTCCGGAAACATTTCCCGGTAGTTTGCAGGCCGTATCTGTGCAGTTATTTTGGGTTGCAAAATTCGCCGGTAACAAAAGCATAACAGTATTTGCCAATACGGGTGTTTATTCAGATATGCGCAATGTAAGCGGTAACGATTACAGGTATGCCATAGGTGTACGTTACCGCGTACATCATTCGCCGCGTTTGTCAACCGGCTGGGGCCTGGCTTATGCAAAACAGTTTTTTGGTAACCAGCTTGTTCCTTTTATTGATGTTAGCTATCAACCCAATGATAAATGGAGCCTTACCGGCCAGTTCCCCATCAAACCAAAATTGCTTTATCATTTCTCCAAGAAATTAAGCGCCGGAATTGAAATGTCTGGTGAAGGCAGCAGCTACCGGCTGGGCAGTAAATATGATAACAGGTACATGCAACTAAACCAGTGGACAGCCCACACCAAACTGGAGTATCTTTTTGCCGGGCGTTGGCAGCTAAACCTTGCTGTAGGCGCAAACCTGAGGCAAACCTATAAGCTGTACAGTGATGCCAGTTCAGTTTCCTGGACTATTATTACAATACCATTGGGAAACAAGGATGAGCCTCTTCAAAAAATAGAAGGCAGGGGTTTTAATGCCCAGGTGGGTATTTCCTTTGGCCTGTAAATACCGCTTTCGCAAATCAACTGCAGGTATCAAACATCTGCACGGTGTTGCCATTTTCAACATAGCCATAGCCTGCTGTAATTTTCCCGCCTTCCACATCGCCTTCTACGGTAATGCTGATAGGTTGGTTAGGTGGTATGGTTATTTTAACAGACCAATTGTTGCCAGCGTTAGTAACTGCCTGTTGCCCGTTGGCGGCAGCGTAACTTATGCTGGTTATATGGCCTGTGCCGCTTAGCGCAACATAATATGTTACGGTTACAGGTATTTCACTGGTTTCGTCCTGTGGGTGTACCAGGCATGTTAAAAGCCTGTGTTCATTTTTGCGGCATGCAATATTTAAAAGAAGCATCGTGCAACATAGGTATATAATTACTCTGTTCATTGTTTTTATTTTTTGTAGTTAACTGTACCAATAAAAGACTTGGGGGCTTTCAGCATTTCGGCGTTTATGGGCTTCGGTTCCGGCTTTTCGCTGCAAGTCCTCACCACCTGCGCTAAGGCTGCGGTGGTTGCGGGCTTTCCGCTTCAATCCGGCAGCCATTCAGCTAAACAATACTGCCCGGCAGGGCATCCGTTATCACATGTACATCACTAACTAATCAGCATTACGGCATACATAAAACGCGAGGGGATAAGCCATGCATTTGATTTATACTTTATCCATGTAAATTTCAGCAATTGGCCTGCAGGCATAGGCTGTAACTACCGCGCCAGGGATAGAAACGGATACCCCGCTGAGGGTTATGTGAACTGGCCTTGTGGCGGAGTAGCAGTGGATAGCCCGGCCCCTTGCGCAGCTTGGGGAGGCGCCATAATAATTTCCCGTTTTTATTTTGATGCAATGTCCTCCGTGGTTTCCGGTGTAGGGTGTGTAAGCACATGCGTTATGCCGTGCAAATTCCCAAACACTTCAATGCTGTCTTTAAAGTTCATGCCTTCGTGTACCATGATAAATTTCTTCTTCTTTTCGCTGTTAACAGCCACCACATAATTGCCTACGGTAGAATGTACAATGGCTGTTGAGGGAACAAGAAAACTTTCGGAAGAAGAGCGGACAGGCACTTTTACTTCAGCATACATGCCCGGTTTAAGAATGTCGCCTTTGTTAAATACATCCATTTCAATAGCCTCGGAACGAATGGATGTATTGATGGTTCCCGAACGCCTGCTCATTGCAGTATTGAAAACCTTACCCGGCTGGGCGTTAACTGTAAAAGTTACGTTACCTGTTTTTTGTATTACAGAAGCTACTGCTTCCGGCACATGCACTACCAGGCGCAGGCGGTGTTCCTGCTGCAGCACCAGCATAGGCCCATCGCTGTTTTTTGATGAAGGCCCAACCAGTGCGCCAGGGTGCACATTTCGTTGTGTAATAACCCCGTCGAAAGGGGCCCGCACAATAAGGTAGTTTTCCGATACATTTAAAGCGGCAAGGCTAGACTGCTGGGCTTCATAGCCCGCCGCATCAGATTCCATATTTGATTTAGCATTCTGAAGCTCGTAAGGCGCAACAGCCCCGGGTGTTTTGGCTGCCTGCAGCAACCTTTCATATTTGTCTTTACTGTTAAGGTATATTTGTTTGGCCTTGGTAACTTCAGCCCGTCCTGTTACAGCCTGCTGGTTAATTTCAGGCGCATCAAGTACAATAAGTATTTCCCCTTTTTTAACAACGCTGCCCCTGTCAACATTTACCTTATGTACAAAGCCATTTGCTTTGGCATAAATGTCCACATATTCAAAAGGCTTAAACTCGCCGGGTAGCTGTATATAGGTGGATGATGGCCGCTGTTCAACCGCGGTTAAATCTTCTTCACTGTTAACGCCTGCGGTTTTTTTTGCCTGTCCGCCTGTTATGTCAACAGGCTTGTTATTGGATGAGCAGGAGGCCAGGCCTGTAAAAGATATGATGAGAAGCAAGGTGGCCAGTTGCTCCTTTGCCAAAGATGTTTTCATTGTTTTTATTTTAGGAAGTAAAGAAGGGGTGTTGAAAGAAGTTTTTTGCTGTATCCAGGCAAATGCAAGCGGCAGAATGTATAACGCCGCTAACGTAGAAGCGATGAGGCCGCCAATAACTGCACGGCCAAGCGGTGCGGTTTGCTCGCCTGCCTCACCCATGCCAGAGGCCATGGGTACCATGCCTGCTATCATGGCAAGGCTTGTCATTAATATGGGTCTTAGCCTTATGCCTGCAGCTACTACAGCCGCTCGTTTGGCATCCCTGTATTCCAGCCGCAGATTCTCTGCATTGGTTACGATAAGTATGGCATTGGCAACAGAAACGCCTATAGACATAATCATGCCCATATACGATTGCAGGTTAAGTGTAGACCCGGTTAGCAGTAGTAAGGCAAGTGCCCCAAGAATTACAGCCGGCACCGTAACCAATACCGTAAGGGCTAATTTGAATGATTGATAGTTTGCTGCCAGCAAAAGGAATATAACAAGAACGGCGAAAATGAGGCCTGTTTGCAACCCGTCAAGTGTTTCGGTTAACAGGCTGCTCATTCCCTTAAGCGAAATGCTGATGCCTTTTGCCGGCTGGCCCAAACTTTTGATAATGCCTTCCACATCGTTGCTGGCGGCGCCAAGGTCTTTTTTGTACAGGTTAGCGCCAATGGTAAGAAACCTGCGTGGGCCGCTCCTGTCATATTCCCCCGGCGTTTTTGAAATACTGAAAGTAGCAACGTCTGAAAGTACAGGGCGGTTCTGGCCTTTAATCAGCGGTATTTCCTTCAGGGCATCCATATCGCCCATGCGGTATTCCGGCACCTGTACCTGCACCTGGTAAGTGTAGGCAGACTTTTCATCAAGCCACTGCACTTTTTCTGTAAACCTGCTGCTGGATGTGCTGGCTGTAACAGAACGGCCAATTTCCTGTACATTAAGCCCGAATTGGGCGGCTTTTATCCTGTCTATGTTAATCTGTATGGTAGGAAAAGCAAGGGGCTGCTGTATTTGCACATCCCTCAGGTAATCCACTTTGCGCAGCTTTGCCAGCAAGGTATCAGCGTAGCCCTTTACCTGGTCAAAATCTTTTCCGGCAATCCTTACTTCAATGGGGGTTGCTGCGCCCTGGCTCATAATTTTATCTGTAAGGTCAATAGGCTCAAAACTTATGCGCACATTGGGCAGTTTATGCGCTATGTTGTTGCGCAGGGCGTCTTTAAGCTCATCCATATTTATTTTGTAGTGTTCATCAAGTGTTACCTGCAATACAGCTTCATGTGTGCCGCTGTTAAAAACATAAAGGTTACTGGTACCATAGCTGCTGGGTATAAGGCCAACATAGGCAGAGGATACATCTACATGATTGTTTACAGTGGTGTCAATAATGGCCAGCACCTGTTTTAAGGTAGATTCGGTTTTTTCAAGCCTTGTGCCGTCCTGTTCTTTTATGCGTACCTGGAACTGCCCGCTATTAGTACGGGGCATAAGGTCTTGCCCTATCCGTTTCATGCTGATGCCTACAAGGATAATTACTATGGCGCAATACAGTGTCACTACCAGTTTGCGCTGTTTCATCAGCGTATTTAGGATCCTCATAAAACTCAGTTTTACACGCTCAAAAAAACTGTTTTTATGCGGATGGGCCTCTTCGTCGGCAAGGTGTGTGTTTACCTGTTGTATTTCCTTTCCGTTAAGCGCCTCTCCGGCATGCGCATGGGGCTTTCCATGCTTGTACCGGAACATTTCTTCTTTTAGTAACCAGTTGGATAATATAGGTACCAATGTCTGCGCCAGGAAAAAAGAGATAATCATGGCAAAACCTATGGATAAAGAAAGTGGAAGAAACATGGCCCGGGGTACACCTGTCATTAAAAAAGAGGGTGCAAAAACGGCAAGTATGCATAATAATATCAGCAACAGCGGAAAGCCAATTTCCCTGCATGCGTCAAATACAGCGTTTCTCATGTCCTTGCCCATTTCTAGGTGCTGGTGTATGTTTTCTATGGTTACCGTTGCCTGGTCAACCAATACCCCTACTGCAAGGGCAAGGCCGCTTAGCGTCATAATGTTAATGGTTTGCCCGGCAAGGCTAAGTAACAACACGGTGCAGATGATTGAAACAGGTATGGTAATAACAACAACAAGGCTGCTGCGCCAGTCACGCAGGAACAGTAACACCATCAGCCCTGTAAGCAATGCACCCAGTGCGCCTTCGGTAATAAGGCTTTTTACCGCGTTAATCACAAAAACAGACTGGTCAAAAGCATAGTTTAACTCCACATCATCCGGCAGTAGCGATTGCATTTCCGGCAGGGTGGCTTTCAGCTTTTGCACCACATCCCATGTGGAAGCATCTGCAGTTTTTACCACCGGTATATAAACAGAGCGCTTGCCGTTGATGAGGGCATAATCAACAGTAATATCCGACGCGTCTGAAACCCTGGCAATATCGCTGATAAATACAGAGCTGCCGTCCTGTGTACGAAGCGGTATCTGCGAAAATTCATCCACCGTCTTTTGAAGTGTGTTCATTGTGGTAACGTACATGGTATTTCCTGACCTTAGATTGCCGGAGGGTGACATGACATTTGACCTTGATATTTTTTCCACAATTTCATCCGGCGAGATATTATAGCTGCGCATTTTATCAGGGTCAACACTTACTACTATAGTTCGTGAATTAGCGCCGAAGGGGGGAGGGGCAGACAGGCCTGGCACAGATGCGAACATGGGCCTTACTTTTGTTGCGGCAAGATCATATATTTCCTTGAGTGATTTTGTTTTGCTTGAAAATACCAACTGGCCCACAGGCAGGGATGACGCATCAAAACGTATTACCTGTGGCGGCAGTGCGCCGGGAGGAAAAAACTTCATGGCACGGTTAACTTGTAAAGCCACCTGTGCAGAGGCTTCGGCCATATCCGTATTTTCATAAAAGCTGAGTTTTAACAACGTAAGCCCCTGGATATTCTTACTCTCAATGTTTTTTATGCCATTAACGTACAAAAACTGGTCTTGCATGCGGGTGGCAAAAAAACCTTCCATTTGCTGGGGAGACATACCTCCGTAGGATTCAATTACATAAATAGTTGGCAGGTTTAGCCCCGGAAAGATATCCACGGGTATTTTCTTGGCGGCAAGCAAAGAAAAAATTAGCAGGCTGCCCACAATTACCACCACGGTAACCGGCCTTTTTAATGCTCCTGAAACTAAGTTCATATCAAAAGTTTTATTATGGTAACTGGTTGGTGATTAAAGACAGGCTTCCTGATGAAGCAGCCTTCATTAACAAGCTGCGCCATACATTGTTATAAGCCACAGCCTTATCTACATCGGCCCTGTTTAGGGCGTATAATGTTTGTATCAGGTCGGTTAATGTGGCAAGGCCAGCCTGGTAGCGGGCATTGGATTGGCTGTATGCATCCATAGCAGACTGGTATTGCAAAGGCGCTACAAGGGTTTGCTGAAGTGCAAGATTGAATTGCAGGTTGGCGTTTGCAAGCTGTTGCTGCAGTAGCCGTTCCTGCTCGTTATAACTGTATTTTGAAGCTTGTGTTTCCGCCATTGCAGCCTTAAGCTCCTGCTTGTTTCTTGCAAGGGACGTTATATTCCATTTAACGGCCAAAGCGCCCATGTAATTAAAAGTTTGCCACGGTATTCCATCCGTTACCGCACTGCTGTATGCGTTGGTCTCTTTGTCTATTCCTGACCCCCTGGCCCAGCCCATGCCTACCAGGTTTACAGTGGGCAGCACAGCTTTTTTAACCATCAAAGATTTTTCTTCGGCTGCTTTAACCCGCTGCCCGGCGTACTTTAAATAGGGGTGGGCATTGATGGATATGGAATCTCCGGGTGCCTGCACAGGAAGCTGTTGAAGAAAATAACTGGTGTCTGCCGTAATACTGTCAGTGGCAATACCAGAAAGACGTGTAAGCATAATTTTCTGCTGTTCAGCATTCTGCTGGCTTTGCAACAAAGCCAACCGGGCTTTGGCTACCTCTGCATTGGCATAAGATGAGTCGGCGCCAGGTAACAGGCCTGCCCCTGCGCGGCTGCTGATGTATTGCTGAAAAGTGAGTGCCCTTTCCAGGTTTTCCTGTTGGGCGGTTTGTAATTTTTGTAACAATGCCAATTGCAGGTAGGCGTCTATGGCTTCAACCTTTTGGCGAAACACTTCATTCTCATAGTCATCTGCTGCAAGCTGTTGCTGTGATTTCGCGTAATTTACAGCCTGCTGAAGGCGGCCAAAAGTAAACAGCCGCCAATTGACGGCCAGTGTGGTAAAGCTGCCAAAAACTCCCTGGTAAATATTGCTTTTTTTTACTCCGCCAGAAGTAGATATGGTTGTGCCTTCGTTATTGTAAAATGAACCAACCAGGCCATTGTTAGTTGAGTAGCTGAATTGGTGCCCCGCAATTATATCCGGCAAAAAGTCTTTTTCAGCGGCAGCCACGTAAAATTTTCCTGCCTGTTCTGTTAGCGCTTTGGCCTTTATGGATGGATAATTGCTTTCAACACTTGCAAGTATTTGCTTTAACGATATGGGCTGTTGTGCATGTGAATAGCTAAAACATGCTGCGCACAGCAACACTAAAATTTTCTTCATGCTTGTTTAATGATTTGATGCCTGTTTAGAACTTTATAAAGGCCTGCCATAACGGATAACGCGTTATTGCCGGGCATTTAATGCCACGGCAGCAAGGTAGCCGGTAGGCCAGGATAACTTTAATAAACAGGGCGTCAAATGCGCAACAGGCACAACGAGTTAAAATGTCTTTGGTGAGAAATGATTTCAAATAATGTACGCCTGCCTTTTAAAACAGGCAGGCAAACAGAAGCCAGCAGCAGTAATAACAGGAACAGGATTTTTCCCGCCAATGGTTGTAAGCATTTAAACAAAAAAGGCAGGCAAAGCTTTCTGAAGTTGGTATCGTCACAGGCGCTTACGTGAGAAACATGGTAGCTGTTGGCTTGTGCGTTTCGTTTTAAAAGAACCGATTTTATTTTATGGAAAGGAAGGGTTATAGTGCTTACTGTTATCATTCCCGGCAGGCCGTAATTAGCCGATACCAAAAAAGGCCTGATAACAAAGAAGGTTATCAGCGATAATAACAGCAATAATTTTATAAAGTTGCCTTTCATTGGTCTGAAAGAGAAGGATTGAGTTTTACCAAGCGAAGCTATGCACAGACTACCAATAAAAAAACAAAAAATAGTTAATTAGCGGCGCTAATGCGGCAACCTCTCCCTAAAATATCCATACACCCATGTGCCTGCAATGGCGCTTAGGATAGCCGTAAAAAATACAAACGCCCCGGTGCCAAGCTGTGCAAACAATGGCCCCGGGCATGCGCCTGTTAAGGCCCATCCCATGCCAAACAAAAGACCACCATACACCTGGCCCTTGTTAAACTTTTTGTCGTGAAAAGTAATGCTTTCCCCATGAATAGTTTTTACTTTAAAACGCTTTATCAGCCATACGGAAATAATACCTGTAACTACCGCTGTGCCAATAACGCCATACATGTGAAAACTTTGCAGGCGGAACATTTCCTGCACCCTGAACCAGGATATCACTTCAGCCTTTACAAACACAATCCCGAACACAATGCCCACGGCCAGGTATTTAAAATTATACCACCAGGGGTGGCTTACTTCAGATTCATTAATGCAGAGGGTATCCTGTGAGCGTAACTCAAAATCGTTGTCAATAATGCTGCTTTGTGTTGCGCTTTGCTTTATATCAATTGTTTTCATACACCTAATGTTGTTGTTTATTTATCCTGCTTTGCAGGATTTTTTTTTGGTGCCAGGCAGTATTGCTGCTATGATGCCCCGGTTGAGCAATCTTGCGTGACGAAGCAGTCCCGAAGTTTCGGGAGAACACTTGTACGTCCGGTAATGCTACTCGCCATAGTCTATCAGGCTTGTATTGTTTAATGTTCTTAAGCTCAATGTTCAATGTTTGGGCTTGTGCATCCGGGCTGAAAAGCTGCTCAAAGAACCGGACGATCAACGTAGTGCGACGCAACGAAGCTTAATAGCAGTACCGGCCCCTGCCACCAAAACTTAAAGCCTTAAAATAAATGGCATAATTAAATTGGCCATAACAAAGCCGCCTGCCATAAACATGATGGTTGCTACCAGCGATGGCCATTGCAAATTGCTAAGCCCCATGATGGCATGGCCCGAAGTGCAGCCACCCGCATATCTTGAGCCAAAGCCAATAAGGAAACCGCCGCCGATGAGTATGATGAACCCCTTTACTGTTAACAGGTTTTGAAAAGAGAATAGCTGTGCCGGCGCAAGCTTTGCAGTATCGGTAATGCCGTAACCTGCCAGCTCTGCCTTAAGCTGTGGATGAATAGAAGATGACTGTGGGCTGGCAAGAAGCTGGGACGCTATCACGGCGCCGATGATGATGCCGGCTATGAAAAAGAAGTTCCAGGTTTCTTTTTTCAAGTTGTACTGAAAAAACTTTACGTTGCCCGGCAAGCATGCGGCGCAGGCATGCCGGAAAATAGCTGATATGCCAAAATGTTTATTGCCCAGTATGAGCAGGGCAGGAACAGTAAGGCCGATGATTACGCCCGCCACATACCAGGGCCAGGGCTGCTGTGCTAAAGCTGTCATATTGTAGCATTAATTTATAACATTGTTGAAGGGCACACGTAAGCACTTAAGCTGAATTTGCTGGAGTCTTTAATGGCATTAAACCCGCCGTTTACATCAACCAGGTTTTCAAAACCTCTTGCACGTAATACGGATGCGAAAATCATAGAGCGGTAACCGCTTCCGCAATGTACGTAATAGGTTTTATTTTTATCTACCCGGCCCATGTTATTATTGATGTAGTCCAGCGGTAAATTTTCAGCGCCTATAATATGTTCGCTGTTGTATTCACTTTCTTTACGCACATCTAAAATAGGCAGGTTGTTGTTTTGCTGCTTAAGGGTGGCAAGCGCACCGGCACTTATGCTTGTAATACTGTCAATTTCTTTGCCGGCTTTTGCCCAGCTTTCAAAACCGCCGCGCAGGTAGCCTATCACATGGTCGTAGCCAACGCGGCTAAGCCTTGTAATTACTTCTTCTTCTGTACCAGGTTCGGCAATAAGAAGTATCTCCTGTTTTATGTCGGTTATCATGGCACCCACCCAGGGTGCAAACGAACCTTCCAGCCCTATGTTGATTGAATTAGGTATAAAAGCTTTTGCAAAAACCTGAGGCGCTCTTACATCCAGCATTAAAGCGCCGGTTTCATTGGCCGCGGCTTCAAAAGCATCCGGCGATAAAGCGTGCAGGCCACGTTGCAGTACCTCATCAATACTGTCGTAACCTTGGATGTTCATCAAAACATTCAACGGAAAATAGGCTGGTGGCGCAGTTAAGCCCGTTGTTACTTCTTTAATAAACTGTTCTTTTGTCAGGCCCGGCCTTAAAGCATAATTTGTTTGCTTTTGGTGGCCCAGCGTATCCGTGGTTTCGCGGCTCATGTTTTTACCGCATGCACTGCCTGCGCCATGTGCCGGGTAAACGATAATGTCATCCGCAAGCGGCATAATCTTATTGCGCAGCGAATCATAAAGGTGGGCAGCCAGTTTATCCTGCGTTAATTCAGCCTTTACTTTTTGTGCAAGGTCAGGGCGGCCAACGTCTCCTATAAACAATGTGTCTCCGCTAAAGAGTGCTTTGTCTTTTCCGCTTTCATCTTTCAGCAGGTAACAGGTGCTTTCCATGGTATGGCCGGGTGTATGTAATACTTTAATGGTTAGTTTGCCAAGCTTTAATTCTTCACCATCTTTTGCAGCGTAAAACTCAAAAGAAGGTTGCGCCGTGGGGCCATATACAATAGCTGCGCCAGTCTTTTTTGCCAGGTCCAGGTGACCGGAAACAAAGTCTGCGTGAAAGTGCGTTTCCAGCACATACTTAATGGTTGCACTGTTGCATTCGGCACGGTCAATATAAGGTTGTACTTCACGCAAGGGGTCTACAATAGCGGCTTCTCCATAGCTTTCAATGTAGTAGGCGCCCTGTGCCAGGCATCCGGTATATATCTGTTCTATTATCATAAAATTGTTTTGTTTTTTATATAAGCAAATTTCCTGTTTTAAATATGCACGGTAAGTGACATTGGTTACTTATCAACATGATGATTGTTAATACAATGCAGTTTAGTTAAGGATGTCAGCCTGGGCCTGTCGAAGGCGGTTGCGTGAAAAGCATGGGGCATAAAAGCATCTTCGACAAGTTCAACCTTACATTGGTTCTTAACTGGACGACATTGATTGTTAATTTACAAATGGGTTAGAGATCCGAACACTTCATTGGCGACAATATATAAACCCATTGCCAGTATAAACCAGCCAAAAGCTTTCTTTAGCCTGGTTGATGAAATTTTTTTGTTGAGCGCATTACCAATAAATATGCCTGGCGTGGCCAGTGCTGTAATAACGAGCATCAGCCGCCAGTTGATGTGTTGGTGCTGTAAATCGCCGGTAAAACCAATGAGGGAGTTGAGGGCGATAATCAGCAGCGAAGTACCAATAGCTTCTTTTATGGGTATGCCTGCCAGCATTACAAGGGTGGGTATCAGTAAAAAGCCGCCGCCGGCACCTAATAGCCCGGTAACAAAGCCAATGCCTATGCCATATAAAAGCAACTTTGCCGTATTGTTCGTGGGCGCTGATCTTTGGTGATGGGCGTTCGCTTCCTTGCGCATCATAGATATTGCGGCAAGGATCATTAATGCGGCGAATAACAGCATGGTCAGCATGTTTTCTGTAACCACCAGCGAACCAATGGAGAACAGGGTACCAGGTATCAGGGGTATAAAAAATCTTCTTGTAACAAAAACAGTAAAAACGGAGCTGGCCCCAAACAGCAGCGCAGTGTGCAGGTTTACAAGGCCACGCTTATAATTTTGAACAGCGCCTACCAGGCTTGTGGAGCCAACCACGAACAAGGAATAAGAAGTAGCGGCCAGCGGCTGTATTCCAAACAGGTAAACCATTACGGGCATAGTAAGTATTGAGCCGCCACTGCCAATAAGTCCCAGTGATATGCCAATTAATAAAGAGGCTATGTAACCAAGAATCTCCATGTGCTTATAATTGCAGCACAAATATGAAACGATAACAGAAAGCTATCTGTGACGATTGTCACTTAGTGGTGAGTAGGACGCGGTGAGCGGGACAACATTTTTACATAGCTGCATCTTACATTACTCCTTTATCCATTCAAACGAATTTCTGCTAATAATAATCCATCCATTCTTCTCCATTTTCTTCATCAGGCGGCTGATAACTTCGCGGCTGGAGTTAAGGTCTGTAGCTATTTCCTGGTGGGTGAGTTTTACGGTGTTGCCAAACTTTTTTACCTGGTTTTTTATATAAAATTCCAGGCGTTCATCCATATTTTTAAAGGCAATTTCATTAATGGTCTTCAACAGTTCTTCGTAGCGGGCACGATAGGTTTTGATGACAAAGTAATGCCAGGTTTTATACTTAGCCAGCCATTTGTCCATGTATTCCAATGGTATGGTTAATGCCGTAACATCTGTTAAGGCTTTGGCCATTACCTGGCTTTTTTCATGCTGAAAAGCGCAGACCATAGACACCGCACAGGCCTGCCCGGGCTGAATATCATAGATGAAAAATTCGCTGCCCTCGCCATCTTCCTGGTACAGTTTAATAACGCCATCCAAAACCAGCAGGGTAGATCGTATGGGCTGGCCAATGGCAAGCATGGTTTCGCCGGCCGGCACCTGTTTAATATTGCCGTGCTCCATCAACTCTTCATACAGTCCTTCCTCAAGGCCGGGAAATAACTGGCGCAATGTTTTTTCATCTGTCATAGCATATTGCTTTGCAATAGATAATGGGTAAAGGTAAGGCTGTAAATAAAAAAGAAGGGCTACCCCTTCTCTTAAAACATTTTAAACCCAGTGCTGCCTACTTTATGCATAACATTCCATGCGGCAAAACCTGCCATACAATTTTTCGTACACAGGTATAATATTCTGTATATCGTATTGTTGCGCCTGTTCAAAAGCGGCGGTCTTAAACTGAGCATGCAGTTCTGTATCGCTTAGCAGTGCAATGGCTTGTTCCGTCATGGTTTTGGTATCGCCAACATTGGCCATAAAGCCGGTTTTGCCGTGAATATTTATTTCTGGCAAACCACCGGCATTGGTGCTTATAACGGGCACTTTAGCCGCCATTGCCTCCAGCGCCGCCAAACCAAAACTTTCATATTCAGAGGGCAGCAGGAATAAATCAGAGATTACATATATCTCTTCAATCTGTTCCTGTTTGCCTAAAAAGCGTACATCATCCTGCAGGTCAAGGGTTTTTACCAGTGTTTCCATCACAGGCCTTTCAGGGCCGTCACCTACCAGCAGCAGTTTGGAAGGTACATGTTGGCGCAATCCGGCGAATACCTGTATTACATCGTTTACACGTTTTACTTTCCTGAAGTTAGAGGCATGCACTACAATTTTTTCTTCATTGGGTGCAATTACCTTTCTGAAAGCATCAATCGGTTTTTTGTCAAACCGCTTAAGGTCAACAAAGTTGTAGATAACCTCAATCTCTTTGGTAATGGCAAAAGATTTATAGGTTTCATCACGCAGGTTGTTGGATACCGCGGTAATGGCATTGCTTTCGTTAATTGAAAAGGTGACTACCGGTTCATACATCTTGCTTTTTCCTACCAGTGTTATATCGGTACCGTGCAGCGTGGTAATAAAAGGTATGTTCCTGCCGCTTTTTTGTTTTACAATCTGTTGGGCCATATATGCAGCGGAGGCATGGGGTATGGCATAATGTACATGCAGCAAATCAAGGTCGTGGTTAAGTATTACATCTACCATGGTACTTGCCAGTGCCACTTCGTAAGGCGGGTAATCAAACAAAGGATAAGTGGGTACCCTAACCTCATGATAATAAATGTTTGCACTGAAGATATTTAGCCTTACCGGCTGCTGGTAAGTTATGAAATGTACTGAATGCCCTTTGTCTGCCAAAGCCTTTCCAAGTTCTGTAGCCAGTACGCCGCTACCGCCAAAAGTGGGGTAGCACACAATCCCTATTCTCATTGTTGAATGATTTATGGCAAAGTAACAATCATTTATTTATAAGGTTGTTACCTTTTATGGAACTAAGAATTTTTTGAGGGGGAGTTGTTGAAAGTTATCTTAAGGAACAAGGCAGAACTGCATTGGGTATCGGTAGCAAGGATTCGCCTACAAAGGTGAACTTAAAAATTTGTGTATCCGTTCTTATTGAGGTAGTAAGAAACAATGTTTTATACGCTTAAATCAGTGGCTACAGAGTGGTTGCCGGTAATGGAATTGATGCTATTGCCGTACTTATATCACCAATGGTTTTATAGGAAAAGCCGTCTTTGCTATTACTGATTTCAAATATTTCCAATTTATTTTTAAAGAAATAGAGTTTAACAGGCGTTTGTTTTTCTGTGTTGTATGCTCTTTTGTTAATTACTTCAAGTCTTGCATTATTAAATAAAAGCACTCGTTTCCGTAGGCCAGAGAAAAAAGTTTTGTAATAAAAAGCAATTAACTGCTTATCATAGTCAATGTCTATTTGGAGTATTCTGTATGTATCAGCATCCCTATAGACCCGTGCTATTAAAACAGCGGCAACTATGTAATAATACGAATCCTTAATCAAATGGCTATTGAACAATTGATCATAAATTACAGGTAACGTAGCAATGCCAAATGTTATCAGCCAATGTTTTATAATATAAGGAAAATGATTAGTTCTGCTTGATTTAAAGGTTTTCATTATTAGAAAAGGGTTACAAGGAAGATTTAAGCGAAGATTATTTAACCACCTGGAACTTGCCGCTTTCTATTACACGGCCGCTTTTATCGCGCAGTTGATATACGTATAAGCCCCGGAAGAAGTTATCAAGCTGTACGGTTACTTTGTTGTTATTGGCGGTAAGTTCTGTCATTTTTTTGCCGGCAAAATTGAATACCTGCAGAACGGCAGTTTTTTCAACAGTTTTGTCAAATTCAAAATTTACAAAGCTGATGGCCGGGTTGGGGTAACATTTAACCGTTTTGGCCAGCTTATCCTGCATGAAAAAATTATATGCATGCCCAAACATAATGCTGCTGCTTAGTATGCATACCAGCGTTAGCATTAATGTTTTCGCAAAAAATTTTTTTCTAAGTAATAAATTAGCCATGCATTTCGTTGACAGCTCTAAATTAATACGAAAAAGAGGGCCGGCAAAGAATGCGGCCCCATTTTTTTATAAATATTGCGCAGGAACTGTTAATTTAATGCCTTATTAATCGCTTCAAAATCTGGCATTTCCCCGGCGTTCTCTAAAATTTCGGCATATTTTATAATACCGTCTTCTCCAATAACAAAGGCTGAGCGCTTGGATACACCCTTCATCCAGCCGGCAAATTCTGTGTAAATGCAGCCGTATGCTGTAGAGGCTTCTTTGTTAAAATCGCTGAGGAGGGGAAAGTTAAGGCCCTGGTCTTTTTTGAATTTGGTAAGCGTGGCAGGTGCATCCACAGAGATGCCGAATACCTGGGCGTTAGCGTTGTTATACATAGTTATGTTATCTCTAACGCTGCATAATTCTTTGGTGCAAACGCTGGTAAAAGCCAGCGGAAAAAACAAGAGCAGTACATTTTTGCCTTGCAGGGAAGAAAGTGTAACAACGTTTTTATCGGTATCGTGTAAAGCGAAGTCGGGAGCTTTTTGCCCAATGGTTAGTGCCATATCTTTTTATGTTTTAAACAGCTTACTGTTGTTATTGTTCGGGGAACAAGATAATACTTTGCGCTGTTTTTTGTTGGTTGGGTAACAGTAAATGTGAGGAACCTTAGCCCGCTACCTAATTCCTTATGAAAAGATAAAAACTCTCTGGCGCCAAAGGCGTCAGAAGCAAGGCTATATTGCGGGAAAAGCTGAATAAAGTTATGGCGTACAAGTGAGTGACACAACGAAGTTGAATAGTGGTCCCAAAGTTTGTCCCGCCCTAAAAAAGAAAAACTTGCCGCAGGCAAGTCTTGTAAACCGGTAAGGCATTATGCTGTAATAATTACCGCCACTTTATCATAGATGTTAGCGGGTGGCGCAGGTTCTGGTAGCGCATCATATCCACCTTAACGCTGCCTACAGTAATAGGGCTTTCTACCCTTAACGGAATATGGTTATCATCATCGCTAACCCATACAGTCATCTTTTCGCCCCCTTCAAAAATGGTACCCTTAAGCAGCAGCGGTTTAAACTTGATGGCTTTAAATTTGCCATACTTGGTTTTAACTGTTTCCTTGCCCAGGTAGCGTATGTACAGATGGTACACTTCGTTGTCAAGAAACATGTCAAAAGGTATTTTGTCTTCCACCTTGTACTTATTAAAATCTATGTTACGGGCGTAATAAATGGCGCTGATAACATCCTGTATGCAATTGGTTACTTTAAAAACGCCTTCGTTGGTAACGGCTGTATTTGTTTGTGCGTTAAAGGTTACGTTCTCGTATTTTTTGTAACCGCCTTCATCTACATTCCTGATAAACTTAAGCGGCCGCATGGTAGCGGTATCAATGTAGCTTTCATAGCGGTCTCGTACTTTAAAAATCCAGTCGTAACTGCTGTTGGAGTTGCCAAGCCCTACTACATGGTACACCGGTTTGTTGTTTACCCGTTCCAGCGTAGTGGTAAAAGTTGCATTGCCAGCGTTAACATAAATACCCACAACAGAATAAAATATGTTGTAAGTAAGCAGCTCACCGGCCTGGAAGGCCGTGTTACGGATACCACAGAAATCATCGCCTGCGGATAGGGAAATAGAGCTGAAAAGTGCCGTAATGATGGTAAAAAATTTCTTCACGCTACTTGTTTCTGAAAAGTTTGATAGTCAAAATAAACAAAGTTCCTGCCAATGCAGGTATTATTAAATTAATAAACCATATACCTGCCGCCGTATAAAGTATGCCGATGGTATTAGGGCTAAGCAACCCAAACAACTGCGTGCTAACCTGGCCGCGTACCCCCAGCTCTGCCATGGGTATGGTGGGCAGTATGGCAAGCACCAAAAACATTACGCAAACCATTGACGATCCATCAATTGGTGTTACGTCTACATCAAACACTTTAAACATCAGCAGGTATTGTACGGTAAATACAACGTACCGGCTGAAGGATAGTGTCAAAATTCTTGTTAATTCCTTCCAGTGAAAATCTTCCACCTTGTCAAACAGGTAAATATAACGCTGAATGAAAGGGATTTTTTCCATTATGGTAGCAATCCACGATAGCTTGTAATAGCATATAATATGCAGGGCTGTACCAAACATAATAAGGTAAATAAGCCCGTTAAGCCATAGTGAGGAAAGCCCCTGCAGGTGGGTGGTATCGCTAAGTATGTTGTACCTAACATAAAACATACCCGCAATACCCAGTACAAGTGTTATAATCATCTGGCTCATGCTGCCTACAATGGTAAGCGCAATGGAACGCAGCCTGTTACCTTCCTTCATATAGACAATTCTGCCTACATATTCCCCTACGCGGTTAGGTGTTAGCAGAGAAACTGAAAGCCCCGATAAAACCGCTTTAAACGAAGTAAAAAACGAAACCGGCTGTACGCCACGCACCAATACCTGCCATTTACGTGCCTCTATGCCCCAGTTTACAATGCTCAGCATAATTACTAAAAATAAATACCTGCCATGTAACCCCGTGTATGAATCTCTTAACAATTGTAATGAATTGCCTAAATCAGGATGGCTTCTTACTTTTTGGTAGATGGAAAAAGATAAACCGATAAACAGCAGTGGGCCTACAATATAGTTGAGTATTATTTTCTGTTTCCTGCTTAACTGCATAAATATTCGTCAAACGTAATGCAAAACAATCAAAAGGGTATCCTGTATGCTTTGCCTTGGGTGAAGGGTTACAAAGGCCCGGTTGCGAAGATAGTAAGAATAGCGGCACTGCCTTTTGTTATTTACTATGTAGTTCTGTGGAAAACTATTGTAAAATAATTGTCTACTAAATTTATAGGAATTATAGATAAATGACTATTTTCGCACCATCCTGATAACAAAACACCATTACACATACGAGTAAACAGGTTTTAAAAACGTTGTTGGAGGTTATATGCTAAAACCTTGCCCGCTCTATTCCTGGAGTGGGCAATTTTTGTTTGCGGGTAGAATTTTTAGGGGGTGTCCCTCGTACCTCGGGCCGGGCTTTCCGCTATTACTCCGCCGCAAAGGCCGCCGCACAAAGCCTTCAGCGGGGTAACCGCTTCAATCCCTCACCCGATAGTGCAGCACGCTGCTGCTTTCGCTGCCAGGTTGTACAGTATAGTTTCCGCAAAAAGCATTTAAATTGAACCGAAGGTTTCAGTTGGAATGCGGTTATCTTTTCACTAACTTCCTGCAAATTGTTTTCCTGATGAAACGCCTTCTGTTATTCATTCTAGTGTCATTAACCCTCTCTTTTTATAGCCGCCCGGGCGGCACTACTTTAAAACAGCCGGAAAAATGGGTAAGCCTGTTGAATGGCAAAGACCTTACGGGTTGGACGCCTAAAATAACCGGCTATGCAGCCGGTGAAAACTTCGGTAATACTTTTCGCATAGAAGATGGCCTGCTTAAGATTAGGTATGATGCTTACGGCAGCTTTAACAAGCGCTTTGGGGCACTGCATTACAACCGCAAACTAACCAGTTACCGGCTGCGTGTTGAGTACCGGTTTACAGGCGATACTATTGCCGGTGCGCCGGTATGGGGCTTTAAAGATGGCGGCATACAGTATTATGGCCAGTCGCTTGAGTCAATGGGTGTTGACCAGCCTTTTCCCGTAAGCCTGGAATTTAACCTGCATGGCGGCAATGGCAGCCAGGAACGGCCAACCGGCGAAGTGTGTGCCAACGGTATTTATTTTTTTATGAATGGAAGCAGAAATACCAGCTACTGTACCCTGCCGGTGGTGCAGAAAACTTTTCATGGAGGTGAATGGATAACTGCCGAAATTGATATCCATGATGGAAAAATAACCCACTACATTAACGGCGAAGAGATTATCTCGTTCAATAATCCCATGTACGATACGGCCCATGCTATTACTAAAACACTGGTAAAAGGCCCGGATTATGCGGTAAAGGATGGGTATTTATCCATACAGTCAAACAGCCATCCTATGGATTTCAGAAAAATTGAAATAATGGAATATTGATTATGCTTGTTACTTCTTCTTAAAGTCACCCCGCTTCCAGGCTTTTATAAAGTCGGCCCAGGCCATGGGGTTAAACAGGTTAATAGGTGGTTGCTGGCCCTGGTAGTAGTATTTGGATGCCTGCTGGCGAAACTGCATGTTAACAGCTTCACGGCCATCTGCCGGCAGAGACATAATCAGCACCCTGCGTTTTGCTTCATCCGTATTCTGGCGGGCTATTTCGTATTCATCATCAGGCACAGAAGCATTGATAAAATCGCGTTCAAATTGCTCACGTGTAGGCCTTGGTTTCAAAATGGTGGCTGGTAACCAGTTGGTATCGCTAATCATTAACTGTATGGCGCTGTATTGGTTGCCATCCAGGTTTTCGGGTATGGTTATCATTTTATCTTTAAAGCCCACGCAGGAAAAACGTATTTTATCGCCTTTTAAAACCGCTATGGAAAAAACGCCCTGGTCGTTGGTAAGTGTGCCACGGCCTGTGCCATCTACAATAACGCTTGCCGCGGGTATGGCCTGCAGGCTATCCGCTGTCATTACAATACCATATAGCTGTACAACAGAATCTTTTCTGGTGTTGCTCTGGTTATTACCCTGGCCAAATACCGTGATGCAAAAAAAACAGGCAACAATTAAGAAAGCGTATTGTATAAGTCTATTCATCCAGTTGGTTTTATTCAGTTACACAACGCATTAGGGTTACAATTTACTAAATGCGTAATTAGTTGTTTATGTATTCAACAAAATAACCCACTGAGCAGTTAACTTTGCCGGGGAAGATTCTTTTTTAACAAAAAAATGTGTGATGACAGAAGCCGATATTTTAAGCGCATTAAGCAATGTACAGGAGCCTGATTTAGGAAAGGATATTGTTACGCTTAACATGGTAAAAGATATTGTTATTGATGGCGATAATGTATCGTTTACTGTTGTACTTACAACACCTGCATGCCCTTTAAAAGATATGATACAAACGGCATGTGTTAATGCTGTAAAGCTGCTGGTAAGCAAGCAGGCTGTGGTTAAGGTAAACTTTACTTCCAATACCAATACAAACCGTAAAGATGCCGGCCAGGTATTGCCCGGCGTTAAGAATATTATAGCTGTGGTTAGCGGCAAGGGGGGCGTTGGCAAAAGCACTGTGGCCGCCAACCTTGCATTGGCGCTGGCACAGGGCGGCGCAAGCGTTGGGTTAATGGATGCGGATATATACGGCCCCAGTGTACCTATTATGTTTGGCGTAAGAGGGGAGAGGCCTTTTATGAAAGAGGTGGACGGCAAAGGCAAAATTGTACCGCTGGAACGGTTTGGCATTAAGCTGATGAGTATTGGCCTGCTGGTGGATGAAAAGAACGCAGTGGTATGGCGCGGCCCAATGGTTAGCAGCGCCATAAGACAGTTTGTTACTGATGTTGAATGGGGTAACCTTGATTACCTGGTGGTAGATATGCCGCCCGGTACCGGCGATATACACCTTACCATGATGCAGACGGTACCTGTTACCGGTGTTATAATTGTTACCACGCCCCAGGATGTAGCCCTGGCCGATGCAAAAAAAGGCATAGCCATGTTTGCCCAGGCACAGCTTAAGGTGCCAGTGATAGGGTTGGTTGAAAACATGAGCTACTTTACACCTGCCGAGTTGCCGGGTAACAAATACTACATTTTTGGCAAAGAAGGCGGCAAGCGCCTTGCGGATGAATATGACCTAACCTTTTTGGGGCAGATACCCATTGTGCAGAGCATCCGCGAAGGTGGCGATAAAGGCATACCTGCCATGATGGGCGATGAGCCTGTTAGCAGGAAGGCCTTTGAAGATTTTGCCGCCATTGCCATACGCCATATAGCCATATTAAACTCGCATGTGGCTGCATCTCGCCCGGCTGAAATGGCGGTATAAAGTTTCAGCAGAACAAAGTTGTTTTTTTGGTGCCATACGTCCGGTACATTGTAGAGGCATCGTTGCATCGTCCCGAAATTTCGGGATTCATCGGTTTGTTCTTTGGGCGGCTTTTCAGCCCCGGATAGCATTTAGCTGCCGCCCGGCGGCAGTTACTGAAATAATGGTCTAAAAAGTAGCCATGAAAAACCGGACGATGAAGTGCTTGCGACGCAACGAGGTTTAATTGAAATACCGTTGCTGGTATCATAAAATTCCAGTGCCAATGCCCAGAAAATCAACAGGAGATGAATTGTTGGCTTATTGCTGAAAACCTACTCTTCCAGCTTTACATACGGATGATTGGGGATGCGCAACTCGAACATGGTGCCTTCGCCATAAACTGAGTGAACAGAAATTTTTCCACCAATACGTGCAAGGGCTTCCTTAACTATGTAAAGGCCAATACCAAGGCCGGTTACATTATTGCTGCTGCGGAAAAACATTTTAAATACATTGTTCAGGTGCTGTTCAACTATGCCAATGCCGTTATCTTCAATTTGAATAACAGCTTTCATTTCATCTACCTGCACATCAATTTTAACCCAGGGTTCTACGGCGGTGGGTTTTTGGTATTTAACGGCATTGGATATAAGGTTGTTGAGGATAACAGACAATCTGAACGCATCTGCCATAAAGGGTACCCGTTGGTCAACCGTTAGCTTAAAAGCGATATCCTGGTTTTGCATGCTGCATATTTCAATAATCTCGCTCAGCATTTTATTAAAATCCACGTCTTCATATTCGTCGTCAACCCTTATGCTTTTGTAGTATTCAATAATTTTCTGTATAAAACCGTCCATGCGGTGAACGCAGGTTTCAATCATGCCGAGGTAGCCGTTGGGGTCGTCAACCGAGTCTTCCATTTTGGCAAGGTTAAGGATACCCATAATGGAAGCAAGTGGCGAACGGAGGTCATGAGAAGTACTGTAAACAAAACGGTTAAGCTCGTCATTGGTTTTTTCAAGCTCTGATATTTTGTTTTTAAGCTGGTGGCGGGTAATATAAATTTCGTAGGCGTTTTGAATAGCGTTTTTAAGCTCAACGTCGTCCCATGGTTTTTTTATGTAGCGGTAAATCTCACCTTTGTTAATGGCGTCTACAATAGCTTCGGCGTCTGTATAACCGGTCAGCAGCATCCTGATGGGGTCTGGAAAAGCTTTTCGTACAATCTGAAAAAATTCAACGCCGGTAGATTGGGGCATACGCTGGTCGCAAATAACCACATGTACATCGTGGTTATTCAGCACTTTCATGCCTTCTGCCGATGAGTTAGCTACATGAACTTCAAAAATTCTTCTGAAACTTGCCTGGAATGCCAGCAGGTTGTTGCCCTCATCGTCAACATACAAAACCTTTATTTTTTTGTCGGAATGATTATTCATGTTGGATTTTAGCTTGTTTCCGATAAGGTATGGGGTAAAGATAATGTAAATTCTGAACCGTTTCCGGGGCTTGAAATAATATCAATTTTGCCCTGGTGTTTTTCTATTATTTTAAAAACTATTGCCATACCTAAACCAGTTCCCTCGCCAACAGCCTTGGTGGTAAAGAATGGTTCAAATATTTTTTGTTTTACCTCTTCATTCATGCCAATGCCTGAATCTTTAATGGAGATGATGATGCGGTCCCCTTCGTCCCTGGTAGAAATGCCAATACTTTCATTGTCGCTCATTACCTCTTTTGCCTGGATAGCCTGTATGCCGTTATTAAGTATATTCATGAATACCTGGTTTAATTTACCAGGCAGGCAGTCAATATCGCCCTTGGCCTTAAAATCTTTTGTGATTTTTACGTTGTATGGCAGGCTGTTTTTAAGCAGCACCAGTGTTGAATCTATACCTTCATGAATATTAACTGTTTTCAATTCGCCTTCATCCAGCCGGCTAAACGTACGGAGACCTCTTACTATTTCCGCTGTTCTTTCAGCACCTTCTTCTATGCCTTTAATCAGGCTGTCAATTTCGGTTTTAACAAACGGAAGGTCTATTTGTTTTTGAAAATCAGCAACACTCACCAGGTGTTTTTTTATGGTTTTCTCATCAATGGTATGCAATTTATTGTATTCATCCAAGAGTTCCGATAAATCCCTGATGTCTAACTGTAAAGGTTTGATATTCGATTTCACGAAGTTGATGGGGTTGTTTATTTCGTGGGCTATGCCAGCGGTTAATTGACCAAGCGAGGCCATTTTTTCCGCTTCTACCAATTGTGTCTGGGCGTCTTTAAGGTTTACCAGTGCCGTGTTAAGCTGTTTGTTGGATTGCTGCAGTTCCTCGGTTCTTTCTGCAACTTTTTTTTCCAGCATTACGTTTTGCTCACGCACAAGGGTTTCGTTTTCCTGTGAGACCCGTAAGGCTTCGGCCTGGGATATTTCTTTTTCTTTCTGAAGGGTGTTTATTTTATCTGCAAGCGCTATGGAAAGCAATACGGCTTCAATTGCCGAACCTATGTAAAGAACTGACCTTGTTAAGTCGTTGGTGGGTATAAATCCCATATTCCGCAAGGCGAAAATGATAAGCCCGGCCAAAAAAGCAAACCATGCTATAAAATAAAACGAGGCATGCCTGAACCCTTTCTTGTTAATGAAGTAAGAAACAACAAGGAGCGTAACACCGCCAAGTATGCTGTTATAATTAAGAATATGGTATGAAATGTTGAGGTTGCCTGTGAAGGCTAAGAAAATCCCGATAACGTAAACGCCCATCAGGGCATAAAGGAATTTATGGATAAAATACGTGTAATGCCTTGTATGTAGAAAATCCTGGGCAAAAGCAATTCCAAATATCCCTGCCAGGCAGGACGAAAAAACAACGGCATATTGGCTAAGCCAGGGGGTGCCGCTCCAAAAATATTTGAATGCCCAACCAGATAAGGAAAGCTGTGCCAGGCCCAAAAAAAACAGGTAAATAACATACATGAAATAGCTCCTGTCTTTAGTGGAAATGAACAGGAAGATATTGTACAAAAGGATGGATACTATTAAACCGCTGTAAACACCTATGATGAGAGATTGTGTTAGAAAAGCATTATTCTTAACATCGGCACTGATGATGGAAATAGGCAGTTCAAGCGGATGTTTGGTTTTGAAGTGCAGGTAAAAAGTAAGCTCTTTGTTAAGTGGGCCGGTTAGGGGTAATATAAAATCCACATCTTCATTTTTCCGCGATTCAAAATTTAAACTGTTGCCTGTGTGGCGTTGTTGTTCAAGTTTGCCTGAACTGTCAACCCTGTAAAGCCACAATTCGCCAATGTTTGGATTTTGAATTTGGAGGAAAGTTTCTTTTTCTGTTAACTTACTGATGCTGAACCTGGTCCATACATCGTTAAGTTTTGAAAAAAATACCGGGTATTTTTTCGGCACGGCAAACGCTTGGCTGGCAATGTTGGTTTCATTATACCCAGTAGAGTCGGCCACGAAAATTTCAATCTGGTCTGTAATGTACAGTTTGGATAAATCGTTGCCAACCTCAATATTTTTTTGAGCATTGACAGATATTGTAAAGAAAAAAGTACAAACAAATAAAGCTACAGCATGGGATACCTTATTGAAATTTGTAATCATAAATAACGTTCATCTGCTACCAAATGTATGGAATGAGCCGTGCTTTTGTTTTTTGGTAAGCTTTATATTTTTCACCAAATGTATCAATCAAAGCTGTTTCTTCTACAGAGATTCTTATATAATATGCGTACAGCATGCCAAAAACTGCCAATAACGTTCCCAGTACACTATGTAGAAAAACACCACAACCTGTTAATGCCAGCCATGCACCCAGGTAGCTGGGATGCCTTACAATGGCATAGGGGCCGCGTGTTATAAGCTGGTGATCCTCTTTAATTTGTACAGTTGCTGTAAAATGCCTGCCAAGTGTTTGCACTGCCGCAGCCCTGAATGCAATACCGCCAAACAACAAAGCTAACCCAAGAACGGACCACCCATTAAAAGCCGGGTTGCCATTATTAAAGTATGCCCACTCAATAATGGATGAAGAGACGCAGAGAAGTGAAATACCGAGTATAAGGAGAACAGAATATTTGTCTCTTTCTTGGTTGGCCTTGGTTTCACCCGGCAATACCGGTGGCTGAGTAAGCCATATAAGGATATTGGCAGCTATAACAACAAGATTATTGTACCTTACAATTAAAGCAGGCGCAAACAGCAGAGGGATTATTTGGGACAAGCCGACAAATATTACCCCTAGAAAAAGTCTTTTCACTTTAAACTATATGTGTGGTGTTTTTAACGCCAAGCTTAAATTCTTCTTTTCTGGCAGAACGTATCTGAATATCGTAATGCACATCCACATAGGCGTTTTTAAATGGTGATTTTTCTTTTATCACACAGGTAGGATTAGCTCTTAGATAAAGCATTTTTTCTCGTTCCCGGGGGTGCGCATCTTTTAAGGTTGTTACATCTTCAAGAAAACAGGCTGTTGCAATAAGATCCAGTTTGGGATAATAAAAAGTTCCCTGGTTGCCAACAGACGTCAAAACATTGCTGCCCATCCACTGGTTAAACCTTACTGTTGTGGGGCTGCAAAGCGAAAACATGGTGGTAAGCCCAAGCTGTTCGGCAATTACCACAGAAACCCTTGAAGGAAAGAGGCTGCCTATTCCAAACCCGGCAACTTCCTTAGAATTCCAGAGCCCAGATAATTCGCCGGTTCCGTATAGCGATGCTTCTCTAACCACATCGTATATCTTAGGATCCATGTCTCCCGTGGCAACTTCAATAGGTAAAGGTGTAAGGCCATCGGCGCATTGTACCCTGGCTCCGCCATACAGCTTCTGCCTGTCCATAGATTCAACAACTACAACAAAAATAGCGGGGTTATAAATCCAATCGTACGTATTGGTAGAAATATTTTCTATTCCATAAATAGCCAATACTTTACGGTGGCCTTCAATAAATTTAAGGCATGTTTCGTAATCATCAGTTGTCCTGAAAGCTCTGATTCTTATTTCGGTGGTCATGGGGGCTAACAAATCTAATTTTTTCTGCCAATAAAATCGGGATTTCAAGGAAAAAGAAGGCTACATAGGAATGAATCTTTGCTTAACCTCAATTAAAATATGCTGAGGCATACCGATTGTTTCCATTATTGTTTAATTTTATAAAAAAGCCAAACATCCTGAAATGGAAATCCCGGTAATTAAGGTTCTCTATATTGATGACGAAGCACATAACCTAACTGCGTTCAAAGCGTCTTTCCGAAGAGTATTCAGCGTATTTACAGCAGAATCGGCAGAGCAGGCCGGTCATATACTTGAACAAAATGATATTCACGTAATATTAAGCGATCAAAGAATGCCTAAAATGACGGGTATTGAATTTTTTGAATCGATTTTGACAAAATTTCCCGATCCTATCAGAATTCTTATTACAGGTTATACTGATATTAGTGCGGTGATAGATGCTATTAACAGGGGACAGGTATATAAATACCTCACAAAACCCTGGAACGAGGACGAAGTTAAGAATTTTATTACCAAAGCATTCGAAGTTTACCAATTAAGAAAAGAAAATGTTCATCTAACCGAAAAACTAATAGATGTTAACCAAAAACTTGAGCTTATAGCAAGGCACGCTATACTTTCATAAAGCATCCTCAAACTGTTAACAGTATTAACTTTCAGGCGTTTACTCACTGCACCTCTGTCAGCAAACTGCACCAACGTCATAATAACAACGGGTGGATAAGTCAAATAAACACCTATTGTCTTTTGGGCTTATTTTTGTTCCTTATATTTAAATTATTCAAATAAAAACAAAATATTATGGCCTTAGAATTTACGGATGCTAACTTTCAAACCACCGTTCTGGACAGCGATAAATTAACCGTAGTGGATTTTTGGGCAGAATGGTGTGGGCCCTGCCGTGCTATCGGGCCGGTTATTGAAGACCTGGCAAAAGAATACAATGGAAAAATAAATGTGGGTAAGGTTAATGTTGACCATAACCCTAATCTTAGCGTTAACTACGGCATTACTTCCATTCCCGCCATTCTTTTTATTAAAGAAGGTAAGGTGGTAGACAAGCAAATAGGCGCTGTTCCAAAATCAATACTTGAAAAAAAGATACAGGCGCATCTTTAAAAAAATATTAAGATGGGTTAAAAAGGCTTCAGAAATGAGGCCTTTTTTTTATGCCAGATTTAACCTTGAATTTCATGAGCCGGCTGGGCATGCTATGCCTGGTGAATAGAGGACAAGACCTTGAAGAGTGCGACGCAACGAAGCCTAATGCCTGTTACTGCTGCCGGGCCCATAAAATTTTTTCACCCATTGCCGCCCAGGCAATGGACAATGCAAAATCCACAAATTAATAAGCGGCTTTATGCTGCTTTTGTATGCATTATGGCGTTAACTTGAGGCACCAACAAAATTACCTACTACTAAAACCACCAGCATGTCTTACCCGGTTCGCATTGCCATGATTGCAGCCCTTGGCGGCTTTTTGTTTGGATTTGAAACGGCCGTAATATCCGGGGCCGAAAAAACTATCCAGGGCTTATGGAACCTTAGCCCGTTTTGGCAAGGGTTTACTGTTGCGTCAAGCCTTATAGGCACTGTGTTAGGCTCGTTAATCGCAGGCGTTCCGGCAAAAAAGTACGGGCGCAAAAAAGTGCTGCAGGCAATAGCGCTGTTATACATAGTTGCGGCCATAGGATGTGCGTCTATTTCTGCATGGATATTGTTTGTACTTTTTCGTTTTTTAGGTGGGATAGCGGTGGGTGCGTCTTCTGTTGTAGGCCCGATGTATATATCTGAAATATCGCCGGCAAAACTGCGTGGCCGCCTGGCAGGATCTTTTCAGTTAAACATAGTAGGCGGCATTTTTATAGCGTACCTCACCAACTTTTTGTTTGCAGGAATTGGAGAAGATTCCTGGCGGTGGATGCTGGGCGTAATGATTGTTCCGTCTGTATTATTCTGGGTTTTGCTAAGAACCATTCCTGAAAGCCCCCGCTGGCTGGTATTAAACAACCGGGATGCAGAAGCTATACCCGTAATGCAAAAACTGCAGGAAGAAAATGTTGCATCAGCCATACAGTCTATACGAGAATCTGTAAAACAGCATAAGGAAAACCTTTTTCAAAAAAGGTACAGCAAGCCCATTATTTACGCCGTGCTGCTGGCCATGTTTAACCAGCTATCGGGTATTAATGCCATTTTATATTATGCGCCGCGTATTTTTGAAATGGCCGGCTTTAGTAAAGACCAGGCATACCTGCAGCCGGTGTACATAGGTGCTGCCAACCTGCTGTTTACCCTTATTGCTATGACGGTTATTGACAAATTTGGCAGAAAAACCCTGCTTATTATTGGTGCGCTGGGTACCATTTTGTTCCTGGCTTTAACGGCTTTAGCTTTCGGGCAGCCTGGAGAAGCCAACAGTAATGTGCTTATTTACCTTATTGGCTATATTGCTTTTTTTGCCTTTTCCCAGGGGGCGGTTATATGGGTTTTTATTTCAGAAATTTTCCCCAATTCAGTGCGTTCGCAAGGCGGTTCGCTGGGCAGTTTTACACACTGGATAATGGCCGCCATCATCTCCTGGACCTTTCCGGTAATTGTGGAAGGCAACCCCATGGGTGGCTATTATTCCTTTGTTTTTTATGCGGTAATGATGTTTGTTTCACTCATTTTCATCTGGCGTGTAATGCCCGAAACCAAAGGCCGGTCACTGGAGCAGATACAGAAAGAGCTGGGTATTGAATAAACCGGCATCCTGGAATCAGATTTTTTTATGGGGGTGCCCCCAAGCTATCGCAAGGGGTCGGGCTTTCCGCTATTACTCCGGCACAAAAGCCTGGCTGCGATGGCCTCACCGGGGTAACCGCTTCAATCCCTCACCCGCTGCCGCTTTGCAAACAGGCAGTATGCAATTGTTCTGCCCGCAAGAATTAATTGATTTATTATAACACCAGTTAAACAGTTGCAGCAAGCTAAAGTTGTATTTAAGTATCTTTCGCATATAAGCTCCTTACATGAAAATATTGCATGCCATCTTAATTGCCTGTGTTGTTCTCCCTCTATTTGCCAGCGCACAAAAAAAATTTAAAATTGCGTCGCCGGATGGCGCTATCGTTTTTGAGTTAACAATGAAAGACAAGGCGCCCTTATACCGTGTATTATTCAAGGGTAAGGTATTGGTTGACTTTTCCCCGCTTGGGCTTTCATTTAAAAACGGCGAAATGACAGGGCCTTTAAATGCCGGTAAACCTGTGTATGATAAAGTTGAAGAAGACTATGAATTAATTACCGGCAAGGCAGGCAAAATACATAGTTCATCTAACCGGATGCAGTTGCCGCTTTCCGCCGGTTCCGGCGGGTGGGCAATGAATATCGCGGTACGTGTGTTTAATGATGGCCTTGCTTTCCGGTACGAATTGCCAGAACAGAACGGACGTACAGACTACCAACTAACAGAAGAGCATACGGCTTTCCGTATTGCCGGTAACCCTGTTATGCATGCATTGTATCTGCCTTCGTATACCACTTCGCATGAAGGACCCTATACCAGTACGTTATGGGAGAATATAGCTCAGGATACATTAATAGATATGCCTGCCTTGCTGGATTATGAAGGGCTGGCGTACATAGCTGTTACCGAGGCTGCCCTTTCTAACTATGCTGGTATGTACCTGGTAAAACACGGGGATGCGCTGAAGGCAAATTTATCTCCCTACCCAGGTGAAAACGGCGTAAAAGTAAAAGCCCGTTTGCCCCATCAAAGCCCATGGCGGGTACTAATGATAAGTGACAGGGTTGGTGCATTAATTGAATCTAACATACTTACCAATCTTAATGAGCCGAATAAAATAAAAGACTTGTCGTGGATAAAACCAGGTACCACTACCTTCCCCTGGTGGAATGGCAACATTTTGCCCGATACTTCCTTTGCGCCGGGCAACAACTTTGAAACCAATAAATACTACATTGACTTTTGCGCCCGTAACAATATCCAGTACCATTCCGTGGTGGAGTACGGCTTGCACCAGTGGTATAAGGATGATGGTATTAACTTTCAGCCAGGGCCACATGCAGACGTTACTACACCCGTACCGGGCCTTGACATGAAGCAAATATGCGATTATGCAAAACAACAGGGTGTAGGTGTGCGGGTGTGGGTACATTGGGCGGCATTGTATGCTAAGCTGGATACCGCTTTCGCTGTATTTGAAAGATGGGGCTTAAAAGGAATGATGATTGACTTTATGGACAGGGATGACCAGCAAATGGTAAACATACAGGAGGAAATGTTGCAAAAGGCGGCAAAGCATCACCTGCATGTTCAATTTCATGGTGCTTATAAGCCTACAGGTATGCATAGAACATACCCTAACGAATTTACCCGTGAGGGTACATTAAACTACGAGAATAATAAATGGGCGCCGGGGCTTACACCAGACCACGATATTATCATGCCTTTTACAAGAATGCTGGCAGGCTCAACTGATTACCACCTGGGTGGTTTCAGAGCTGTGCCGGCGCGGCAATACAAAATACAGCATATACGTCCGTTAATGTTGGGTACACGCTGCCACATGCTGGGCATGTACGTGGTATTGGAAAACTATATACCCATGGTTTGCGACTATCCGCAAGCTTATGAAGGCCAGCCTGGGTTTGAATGGCTTAAAACATTACCCGGCACCTGGGATGAAACAAAAGTGCTGGATGCTAAAGTGGGCGAATACATTTGTGTAGCAAGGCGTAGGAATGATAACTGGTACATAGGGGCAATTACCAACCATTCAGCAAGGCAGATAACTATAAAGCTGGATTTTTTGCAGCCGGGTAATTATACTGCCCATATTTTTACAGATGCCGCCGATGCTGACGTGCATCCAAACAATATAACACGGCAAACCCGGCAGGTTAATAGCGCAACACAGCTTACCCTTAATCTTGCAGCCGGTGGCGGCGCTGCGTTGCAGTTGATAAAGTAAACGCCCGCTGATTACCTATTCTGCGGGCAAAGCTCAATAGAAATACCCCTGTTGCCGGGCTGCCGGATGGAAATGAAAACCCCGCTGAAGGCACTGTGCGTAAGGTTTTGAGGCGGAGTTGTAATGAACAGCCGGTACAAAAGCTATGGTAGCGAACAAAAGTTGAAAGCCCCTGATAAAAAAAATCCCGGTGCAGCAAAGCTGACCGGGAAATTATTATGATGGATTATTGTCCAACTCAACTGCCCTGTGCTGCGCTGCTGCCAAACACTTTCTTCAACAAATCTGTAACACGTGCGGCAGGGTCTTTACGTATTTTCTGTTCTTCCTGTGCTACCTGGAAGAAAATGCCATCTATGGCTTTACCGGTTACATAGGCGCTTAAATCAGTATTTACCGGTTTGTTGGAAAACTTGTTGTATGTGGTAAATACATCGCTCCAGTATTTGGTGGCGTTAACCTTGCTTAATGCGCTGTTTATAGTGGGGCGGAAAGCTTCTGTAAGCGCCGCCGTTGTTTTATCTTTAAAGTAATTGGTAGCGGCATTGTTACCACCTTTTAAAATACCTATCGCGTCAGTAATCGTCATTTGTTTAATGGCGTTAATAAAAATGGGAGCGGCAGATTTAGCGGCATCTTCTGCGGCACGGTTCATGGATAAAACAGCTTTGTCAACAACGCCGCCAAGCCCAACGTTTCTTAATGTGCTTTCCACTTTTTGCGCTTCGGGTGGCATGAGTATTTTAATAGCCGCATTAGCGAAGAAACCATCAACGGCCGATAGCTTGCTGGAAGAATTTTGTGTTCCAATAGTTAATGCCTCTTTTAAACCGGAAGCTATTTCTGCAGAAGTAAGTCCGCCGCTGGTAGTACTGTTTAAAACCTGTTGCACTGTATCGCACCCGCTAAGCATAAAAAGAAGGGAAATTGCCAGAAGTTTTTTCATAAAGTATTGTTTGTGGGCAAAGATATAGGCGCCGTTTATTTAAGCAATTTAATTTGCCGGTTACAATAATTATTTGCCATTGGTAATAGATGTAAAAAAATATATGGAATTTATATAGGTGGTTTATTTGTTTGATAATCAATTGATTGAAGTGATATTTCCATGTCATTTTACAGCGTTTCATCCATAACCTTAACAAACCATTTACTCAAAAGCTTGGCTACAAAACCTAAAGGTTGTACATTTGCAGCGCAATTCCGGATTATGAGACTTCTTTGAGCCCGACGTCACCCAAAGTAAGCCCTACAACGAATCTTAAGCGTACCATGCTTTTTGCCTGCCAGAGCCCGGAGATTAAGTAACAATTAAAGAGTAATGAACATGGAAAGCAATGTTACACGTTCCGTTATTAACATGGAACCAGGCGAGCTGAGCAAACTTTTATCTGAAGTAAAAGAAACAGTAGCATCAGATGTTGATGTAACCAAAACATCAAAAATATTTAGCGCAGCAGACCTCTGGAAAATACAGGGTTCAAGATTGAAAACTGTATCACGGAGAGCTGCCTTATAAAATAGGTCCTGGTTTAAAAAATGGTGTCTCTGCAAAGCCTGTCCGCAAGGATGGGCTTTATTTTTTTAGTGAATTGTAAGGGCGCCTGCCGAAGGCACCGGGCTATCCGCTGCAAGTCCTCACCGCCTTCGCTAAGGCTGCGGCGGTTGCGGGCTTTCCGCTTCTATCCCTGGCGCAAAGTGCAGCAGCAAAATTATTCACGGCCTTCCTGTAGTGCAGCCGCATTGCGTTACTTTTGCCCTTTATGTTACCATGTTAGCTGTATCACTCAATGTCTAAATGACTTCATGACCTTTATCCATGGCAAAAATTTCAATTAATATAGCAACAGGAAGCCTGCAACAAAAAGAGATGATTGTAGGTATTGATCTTGGCACTACCAACAGCTTGGTAGCCATCATTCACCCTGAAAGTAAAAAGCCTGTTGCGTTAAAAGAACATAACAGCAGTAGTCTGGTGCCAAGTGTAATACACTTTGGCCAAAACGGAAATGTTGTAGTGGGAGAGGAAGCCAGGCTTTATCTTGAAACAGACCCGCGTAATACCATCTTCAGTGCCAAAAGACTGATGGGTAAAAGCTACAATGATATTAAATCCCACGAAGACTTCTTTGCTTATAAAGTGATTGATGATGATAAGGAAAGCCTGGTAAAAATTCAGGTTGGCGATAAATTTTATTCCCCGGTAGAATTGTCTTCTTTCATTTTGAAAGAGCTTAAAACAAGGGCGGAGCACATACTAAAAACCCCTGTTGCCAAAGCTGTCATTACAGTGCCGGCCTACTTCAACGATGCCCAACGCCAGGCCACGCGGGATGCAGGGAAGCTTGCCGGGCTGGATGTATTACGCATAATTAACGAGCCCACGGCGGCAAGCCTTGCCTATGGCCTGGGCTTAAACAGCGATGAGGAGAAAACAATAGCCGTGTATGATTTGGGTGGAGGAACATTTGATATATCCATACTTAAAATAGCCGGTGGTATTTTTGAAGTGCTAAGCACAAACGGGGATACTTACTTAGGCGGAGATGATTTTGACAGGGCCATAGCTGAATACTGGGTAGAAAAACATGGTATTGATAACGAACAACTGCGGCACAATAAAGAGTTGGCACAATTGCTAAGGCTGAAGGCCGAAGAAGCAAAAAAGCACTTGGGCATGGCTGACGGGTTTGCGGCTACACTCCGCGGAATGGAACTGCACATCTCAAGGAAAGAGTTTGATGGATTGGTAAAGCCCCTTATTGACAAGACAATAAAATGTTGCGCCGCCGCTTTAAAAGATGCGGCATTAGCGGCAGGCGAAATTGAAACTGTTGTTATGGTTGGTGGCAGTACCAGGGTGCCTGCAGTTAAAGAAGCTGTGTCAAAATTTTTTGAGCAGCCGGTCAACGATTCCGTTAACCCTGATGAAGTTGTGGCTTTGGGTGCGGCAGTGCAGGCGGATATTCTTGCCGGTAACAATAAAGACTTTTTGCTGCTTGATATAACCCCTTTAAGCCTTGGTATAGAAACCTCTGGTGGTTTGATGGATGTGCTGATACCCCGCAACTCAAAAATTCCCATAAAGGCGGGCCGCCAGTACACCACACAGAAAGATGGGCAGAGCGGCATGCGCATTTCTGTTTACCAGGGAGAAAGAGACCTGGTAAACGATAACCGCAAGCTGGCCGAGTTTAACTTAACCGGTATCCCGGCCATGCCCGCCGGGCTTCCCAAAGTAGATGTGGGCTTTTTAATAAATGCAGATGGCATTTTGATGGTAACAGCGAAAGAACTGCGCAGCGGTGTTGAACAAAGCATTAAGGTAAAACCGCAGTATGGCCTTACTGATGACGAAGTGGAGCAAATGTTGCAGGACAGTATTCAACACGCCGGCACAGACATGCAGACAAGGGCGCTGGTAGAAGCACGGAACGAAGCTGGCCATTTGCTGGAGACCGTTGAGAAATTCATTGACAGGAACAACAGCCTGCTTAACAGGGATGAGCTATCGGCTACCGCCACGGCTATGCAGGCGCTGCAACTGGCCCTTACAATGGATGATAAAAACCTTATCCGCACCAAAACAGAAGAACTTAATGAAATAACCCGCCCCTTTGCAGAAAGGATAATGGATATCGCGGTAGGAGAGGCTTTAAAGGGGCAGAAGTTGTAGGAAATGTAATTTGCCATTATGCAGAATGTTTTTAATTATAGGGCGGCGTTATCAATTTTTTTTCTAAGTATTTTATTTTCGCTATTGGCATATAACCCTTTCGGCATATATTTTTTAAACGATGATTTTGTACATATCACGCTTACAAAAAATGGAAATTTTTTACAACATAATTCTCTACGGATTGTACATGAAGTATTGTTGAAGCTTGAGTTGTTTCTTTGGGGTAAGCATCCTGCGGGTTATCATTTCGACCGGCTTTTGATACATCTTTTTTGTTGTTGGCTTGTCTATAGGGTTGGTAGAACTCTTTTCAATTTGTATGGAAATTTTGATAGGCAAGCCTGTCATATTGCGGGAGTTTTATCTGCCTCTTTTTTCGCCGTATATCCCTTTCATTCTGAAGCGGTATTGTGGGTTTTGGGGGGCGGGGCCTCGCTAAGTACCCTTTTTTTTCTGGTCTCTTTGCTTGCATACCTGCAAAGGCATCAAGGGTACTTCTGGTTTTTTTCATCTGTCATAGCCTTTTTGTTTGGGTTATTTACTTATGAAAGCGTTTGGATCAGCCCATTAATAATAGCAACAATTTCGTATTTGGAAATCAGGAAAAACAAAAGCACCTTTCGTGCTGAGCTTTTTTTTGTTGTTGTGTATGTTTCGGTGTTTTTTGCCTATCTGATCATAAGAGTGTATCTACTCGGAGAAATAATCAATCAATATGAGGCGGGCGGGTTTGCACGTTTTCCATTTCAATCGTGGGTGCTTAATTATAACAGGCTTTTGGCCAGGAGCTTTTTGCCGCCGCTTGGCTCAACAATTGGGTTTGTAACAGCTTACTGCATTGTATTTGGTGCGTTTTTAGGCTGGGGTGTATTTATTTTAAAAACAAAAAAACATACCACTCTTTTTTTCCTGGTTTTGAGTGCCTGGCTTATTGCATTGTTGCCATTTGTAGGGTTAGGGATTGATACCCACGATACCGAGTCTGAACGTTTTTTATATCTGCCTTCAGTATTCTTTAGTTTTTTTTCTGCATTGTTTATCGTGCATTTGCGTTGCAGGCTATGGATAAAAACATTTTTTGCCGGGTTGTTTATTTTAGGTTCAGTTGGTTTTCTTTATAAAAATTCCCGTGATTACAGGGTGGCCAGCGTGGTAAGTGAATCTTTACTGAGAGATGTTAGTGTAACTTTAAAACCAGGCCAGCCTGTTTGTATTCAGAATTTGCCCAAACAATTAAATGGTGTAAAGATATTTCATTTGGGTTTTAAAGAAGGTCTTGGTTGGCTATATCATGCTGATACTGCAAGGGTAACTGTTTTGCATTCCTTCGATCTTGCACCAACAGAAAAGTATTATAAGCAGTTTCCCCGTTATAATTACGTATTTAAAGCTAGTGTAAGCATCAAACCTGTTAATGAAATCCCTAAGTATATAACAGTGCATTATGATACGTCGATATTTAAACCATAGTTACCCGACAAACTGGTTTATTGTTATCAACAATGTTGCTGTTGCCATTTATTGATAAAGTGCATATTGCTTATATTTTGCCAGAATCAAAGTTAGCCGTTTGCGCTTGATCTGCCCTTTGGTTAAGCTGGTGAAGGCGTTGTATATATTTACCCACCATGTCAAACTCTATATTAACCGTATCCCCGGTTTCAACACTGCTTATATTGGTATGGTTGTAGGTGTATGGAATAATAGCTACAGAAAATTCATTAACGCCCACATTAAAAACAGTAAGGCTTATGCCATTAACTGCAATGGAGCCCTTTTCAATAACCAGTGCGGCAAACTCTTCATTAAACCTAAAGCTAAACTCCCAGCTTCCATTTTTGTTTTCTTTTCCGGTGCATACCGCCGTCGCATCTACATGGCCCTGTACAATGTGCCCATCAAGCCTGCCATTCATGGCCAGGCAACGTTCCATGTTTACCAGGCCGCCGGTTTGCCAGTTGCCCAGGTTGGTTTTTTTCAGGGTTTCCTCAATGGCCGTAAGGCTGTGGGTGCCGTCATTTACTTCCTCAACAGTAAGGCATACACCGCTGTGGCTAACGCTTTGGTCAACCTTAAGCTCGGCGGAAATGGGCGAGGCTATCACAAAAGTCCTGTTGGTACCATTGGCAGTAATGCTTTGTATGGTGCCAGTGCATTCTATAATTCCGGTAAACATGGGTGCAATTTAACTGTAAAAGCGGGTTTGTCAATGCTGGCAGGCTGGAAACAAGTACGAGTTACGAAGTACGAAGTACCTGGGTGTAGCAGGTTCATTTTTTGTGGACAGGCTGTAAACAGGTATGAGTTACGAATTGTTTTGTTAGCTGCTTGCAAATTTCTTTTTTACATTGTACATCCACGTTAAACATCTAACATATCACAAGTACTTCGTACTTGCTTTTGGGGGTGCCCCCAAGCTGCGCAAGGGGTCGGGCTTTCCGCTATTACTCCGCCACAGGAACTGGGCTGCGAAGGCTTCAGCGGGGTAGCCGCTTCAATCCCTCACCCGAAGGTGCAGCAGGTTGTGGAATCTTTATACCCCGCAATGCTCATGGTAATTAACCAGCTCAATTTCCATATCTGCTATGTCAATGCCTTTGTAGGTAAGCGCTATTTCGTCCAGTACACGTTCTACTTCCTCGATATTGTTCAAGCGTACCAGCCTGTCGCGAAATTGTTTTATATCCGGCAACCCCTTCAGGTAATTGGCATAATGGCGGCGCATTTTAAGTAAACCGGTAACAGGCCCCTTCCAGTCAACGGACTTTCGCAGGTGCTTCTTACAAACAGCCAGCCTTTCTTCCAGTGTAGGGCCGGGCATGCGTTCGCCGGTTTGCAGGTAGTGTTTTATTTCGCGGAATATCCAGGGGTAATCAATGGCAGCCCGGCCAATCATTATGCCATCTACGCCATAGCGGTTGCGGTATTCCATGGCTTTCTCCGGGCTGTTGATATCACCGTTGCCAAAAATGGGTATGCGTATGCGTGGGTTGTTCTTTACTTTGGCAATCAGGCTCCAGTCAGCCACACCTTTGTACATCTGGCTGCGTGTGCGGCCATGTATGGCCAATGCCTGTATGCCGGCATCCTGCAGGCGTTCAGCCACTTCTTCAATGTTCTTAGATTGGTCATCCCAGCCCAGCCTTGTCTTTACCGTAACGGGCAGACGGGTAGCCCTAACACAAGCTTCAGTCAGGCGCACCATCAGGTTAATATCTTTCAGTACGCCGGCGCCGGCGCCACGGCAGGCTACTTTTTTAACAGGGCAGCCAAAGTTAATGTCAATAAAATCCGGGTTGGTGGTTTCCGCTATTTGTGCGGCCATGGCAAGGCTGTCTTCGTCACCGCCGAACAATTGTATACCCACGGGGCGTTCGTAATCAAAAATGTCCAGCTTTTTACGGGCATTGATGGCATCACGTATCAGGCCTTCGCTGGAAATGAATTCTGTGTACAGCAGATCGGCGCCATTGTCTTTGCAAACAGCCCTAAAGGGCGGGTCGCTCACATCTTCCATGGGCGCCAGCAACAGCGGAAACTGCGGCAGTTGTATTGAACCAATTGTTATCAACGTATTCTTTTTTGCAAACGGCAAAAATAAGTACGATTTACGAAGTACGAAGTACTTTGGTGCAGCGGGTTTATTTTTTTGTGATAGGTTGTAAACAAGTGCGATTTACGAAGTACAAAGTACTTTGGTGTAATATGCCGAATTTTTTGCGGAAAGATTGTAAACAAGCAGGGCTTTATCCAGGCCGGTAATTAATATTCTGTTTGCCAGTAACCGCTGCCGAGCAGAAATGTGAAGCTGAATTTAAGACTGATGTTGAGATTTATTTGTCAGTACCGAATCTCAGCCCGGGATTTGCACTTAGCTCATGTTTCAATGTTAAGTCCAACTTGCATAAAATCCAATGTTCTCTACTGCCCTTATTCAAGTTATCTTTACAAATTTCCCGGACTTAAATAAGGTGTCGAAATGATTAAAGATTTAATTTCAAAATTCGGTAAAGAGAAAATAAACACTCTTACAAAGTATCCTTCAATACTCACACTTCATCAATTAGGTGAAAGGGGCCGCCTTAAAAACGAACTTACAACGCCAATCCAAGGAGAAAAAATGTATGCAACCGAAAAAATAGACGGGACAAACGCAAGAATTATTTGCTATGGGTCTGAATATTTAATTGGAGCAAGAGAATTTATTTTACACCATTCCCACGACTTATATTTTGATAATGCTCAGGGTATTGTTGATGGCCTGAAAGAGTTAAGTGTCAAGATTCCGCAAACAGATAAGTTAACCGTTATTTATGGCGAATTTTATGGTGGCAAAACAACTGCAAATTCTAAATGGTACGGTCAAGATAAAAATGGGTTTCGTGTTTTTGATGTTGCCGTTTACGATGATTTGTCAATGCTTGAAATGTCGCAACAGGAAATTTCAAAGTGGCGCGAAAGGGAAACTGAAAACGGAATTGTATATGGACAAAATTTCCTTCCCCGGTTAGAAATTGAAAGCAAATTTTCAGGTTTTGAACTTGTGCCAATAGTTGATTTTGATTTAGGTGATATGTCTCACAGCGTTGTTTTAGATAATCTCAAAAAATTTATACCAAATACAAATGTAGCACTGTCTGAAAATGCATTGAAAAAGGCTGAAGGTGTTGTCTTGCGTAATGAAAGCCGGTCAAAAATTGTCAAAGTGAGGTTTGAAGATTATGAGCGGACGTTGCGTTAGGGTTGCTGATAACAAGTATGAAGTACTTTGGTGAATATCTTTTTATTGAGCATAGTCTTTAGGCAAGCAGCTAAATAAAAGTGCTTCGTACTCCGTAAATCGTACTTCAAACACCCGCCTGCCCGCAAAAGATAAGCCTGTCGCACCTTGGGTGAGGGATTGAAGCGGCTACCCCGCTGAAGCCTTCGCAGCAGGGCTTTGTGGCGGAGTAATAGCGGAAAACCCGACCCCTTGCGATAGCTTGGGGGCACCCCCAAGTACGAAGGCAGAAGTACGAAGTACTTTTTTATGTAAGATGTTTGATGTGGCATGTACGACGTAAATGTCTTGTGTCTTACGCAAGTGGCTAACAAAAGCATTTTGTAGAAAATACTTGTTTACAGTCTGCCTGCAAAAAAATCAACCTGTTACACCCAGGTACTTCGTAACTCGTACTTGTTTACAGCCTGTCCGCAAAAAAATCAACCTGTTACACCCAAGTACTTCGCACTTCGTAACTCGTACCTGGCTCTTCCCTTATCTCAGTTTCCCTATTTTTGCAAACATTCAAATTAAATACATGCGGAAACTGTTATCCATAAAATACAGCGCCGCGGCATTCAACATTGCTATGCTGCTTTTGCGTACAGGTTTTGGTTTGGCACTGTTAATTAAGCATGGATTGCCCAAGCTGATGAAGTTCGCTACACTGCAAAACGAGTTCTACAACTTTATGGGCATGGGCTCTAAATTTTCGCTTATACTGGCCATTTTTGCTGAAGTGTTTTGCAGCCTGTTTATTATCCTCGGCTTGTTTACAAGGTTTGCGGTAATACCACTTATTGTTACTATGCTTGTTGTTATTTACGGCGCGGATAAGGGCAAGGGCTTTTTTGAGTCTGAGCTGGCGATAATGTTTTTAACGGCATTTCTTACACTGTTGCTTTGCGGCCCGGGCAGAATTAGTGTGGATGGCATGATGAACAATTAAGCAACAAAGCAGGCGAATACAAACCTATAACCACATGTACGAATCTATAACCCAGATAAGGGTACGTTACGCAGAAACAGACCAGATGAACGTGGTGTACTACGGCAACTATGCACAGTACTTTGAAGTGGGCAGGGTTGAAAGCATAAGGCAGCTTGGTTATACTTATAAGGACATGGAGGAACAGGGGGTTATGATGCCGGTTGTTGAGCTGAACATAAAGTACCTTCGGCCTGCCACCTACGATGACCTGCTGACCGTTAAAACACAGATACGCGAAATGCCCCACGACCACCGCATTGAGTTTCACCAGGAGGTGTTTAACGAGAAAGGCAAGCTGCTTACAGCGGGTAACGTAAAGCTCTATTTCCTGGAAACCAAAACATGGAAAAAGACTACTATGCCCGAAGCGATGCGGGTTAAATTGCAACCTTATTTTGCCGGTAATCCCGTTGTTTAACCTGCGTTTTTATTTGCCAGGTTACCTGATAGTGGTAATAAAATATGTTGATTTTATTTAACAATTTCTCATTTGGTATGATGTATATCGTTTGTTAGTTTTGTGGCTCACAGATATGAAAAGATTAGTTGCCATATTATTTACCGCCTTATATTTCTCCTTTACAGGCGGTGTGGTGTGGAGCGATTTACGCTCTGCCCAGGAGCTGGCAACCAATATTGCATCCGAAGAAAGGAACAGCGGTTCCGAAGAGTCTGCCGAAGTTAACCTGCATGCGCTTACCGCTGCCAGGAACCACATTAATACCGATTCCAAAAACAAGATTGTACGCCCGGTAATTTCCGTTCTCAGCAGGGTCAATCTGCAACTGTCCGGCGCATTCCGTGCTGAACAGCTTGCCCGGCATACAGTTTCTTCACCTGTATCTCTCACCATACGCCATTGTGTTTTCAGGCTATAACAATTACCTGTTCCTCTAATCAGTAATTGAGTTTTTAGCGTTTGCCTGTACAAGCAAACCACTGCGTTGCACCCCATTTTTTGTGGTAAAAATCAGCGCTATAGTAATTGTTTGCCTTAACTAAAAAAAATTATCATGAAAACACAAATATTCACACTTTTCATAGGTTTATTGTTTACTTCAGTTTATGCAATGGGTCAAAATAAACAAACCACGCCAACTGTAACAAAAGGGTATTATGCCATTGGCAATAATGCCGCTAAGCTGAAACCATCTACAGCCGCATTGGAAACTGTAGAAGTTACTGCTGCCGCCGCACCTGTGGTGGGCAAAGGTTATTACGCCATTGGCAATAACAACAGCAGGTTAAAAAAGCAAATCACAGTAATATCAGCAGGAAAGGACAAGCCGGTTATCAGCAAGGGATATTATTCAATAGGCAATAATTCGGAAAAGCTCCGCCAGTAAAAGCGCAGCAAAGGTTTAAAAATGTGGTTTTCTACTAAAAGGTGGCAACTGAAAAGTTGCTACTTTTTTTATGACTGAGGGTTGTGCTAGAAATCCGGCATAAAGCCACCGCCGCAGCCCCCTTACCCAAAATGTAACTTCTTGCTTTTTTGCAGGCTCATTATCGCATCCCCTAATGGTTACAGGCAGTAACAGCGAAGGATAAAAATTAGAACATCATTAGAAATCCCCTGCATGTGCATAAAGTTGGCATCTTAATTTTTTACTTAAGGTTAAGCTACCGATATTCGCAGCGGAAAGATGACAGCTATGGAGATGTCCTTCGATAATACGGAAACCGCATTTGCCTACAAGAGCGAAAAGGAATTGAAGAGCGCCAGGAGGTTGCTGCAAACCATGCATTATCCCTGGTTTGTGGCTTTAGGTACACGTGTTACGCCGCTTATGATGAAGATTGGCCTGCCTATACAGGGCATGGTGCGTAAAACCATTTTTAAACAGTTTGTAGGCGGCGAAACGCTGGAAGAAACAGCCCGCATAGGCAAATTGCTTGACAGCTATAATGTTAAGGTAATACTGGATTATGGTGTTGAAGGAAAGGAAGGCGAAGAGAGTTTTGAACATGCTACAGAACAATTCATTAAGGTAATAAGGTATGCCGCCACGCAAACAAATATTCCCTTTATCAGTATTAAGGTTACCGGCTTTGCCCGGTTTAGCCTGTTGCAAAAACTAAACGAAGCCCCCCGTTTACGCAGCGGTATTCACGACCATGAAGAAGAAATAGACGAGTGGGAAAATGTACGTGAACGCATGTTCAGAATTTGCGAGGCGGCCGCCCTTAACAACATAGGCGTTCTGGTTGATGCCGAAGAAAGCTGGATACAAGACCCCATTGACCGCCTTACCATCGAAATGATGGAGATATTCAACAAAGAACATCCTATTGTTTACAATACGATACAATTATACCGGCACGACAGGCTGGACTTTCTAAAACTTTCTCACCGCATTGCCCGCCAGAAAGCCTTTACACTGGCTGTAAAACTGGTACGTGGCGCCTATATGGAACGGGAACGTACCAGGGCGCAGCAAAAAGGTTACCCTTCGCCCATACAGCCCGATAAAGAATCTACTGACAGGGATTATAACGAGGCTTTGCAGTACTGCGTAAACAATATTGGCAATATTGCTTTTATTGTGGCCTCTCATAATGAAGAAAGCAATATGCTGGCCGCTGAACTGCTGGACAGTAACGGCCTGCCGCATAACCATCCGCATGTACATTTCTCCCAGTTGTACGGAATGAGCGATAACATTAGCTTTAACCTTGCCAAAGCCGGTTACTCGGTTAGCAAATACCTGCCTTTTGGCCCCATTAACGATGTGATACCCTACCTTATGCGCCGTGCACAGGAAAACACCAGTGTAAGCGGCCAGACTGGCCGGGAACTGGCGCTGCTGAACAAAGAATTGCAACGCAGGAAGGGGCGTTAAATCCAGGCATTTTTTTGGGACACACTGCATAGCTACTATGAGGCTTTGGTTGTGTCACTCACTTGTACGCTTTGTTCGCTACGCAGCAAAGTGCAGCAGGTTCACATTTCCATAAAATTAGTTTTGCTGAGATTCAAATTTTTCAAGCATGGATTTGGATAACGTTAATAAAAACTCTGCCCGGTCTTGCGCTTTGTCAGATGAAAGGTTATAATGAATGGGTTTGTTATCGTCATAATACCAAAACAGTTCCAGCTTTTTTTTATCGTCTGTTATCTGTTCCTCCACCTTTATAAGCTTGTTGTTATGGAAGTAAAATACATTGGCCGAGATAATCTGCTTCGTAACTCCGCTATTTTGCGTGGTAGCATTAACGGTGTTGGTGTATTTCTTTAATTCTTTTTCGTTAGTTATCGCTGTAAGATAGGTACGCATATACAATCCAACTTCAGGTTGATTTTGTATTATGGTATCGTTTTGAACCTTAAAATCAGCCAGGTTAATCGCATTAACCAGCGAATCAATTTGCCTGATTTTTATGCTGTCCTGGGAGTAAACAGCAAAAGTTGCAAAAAAGGCCGTCACTAAAAGCAATAGCTTTGCAGTATTAAGTTTGGATAACCCCATAAATTAAACTTGAGATTGAATAGGGATTTTTGTTGTTATAATTTATCTCAATGCTTTTTCTGTTACTGGCTGCCGAATGGTAATGACGAGATTGCTCAATCTACATCCTCGTCAGCTTCCTTATCACTTCCTCATGTTGCGGATAAAGCAGTACAAGCACTTCTGCTTTGGCCAATTCAAAATCAGCGAAATCAAAACCCGGGGCTACGGTGCAGCCCACAAAACTGTAGCTGCTGCCCGCCGCGGGTGCGGATGCAAACCAGCAGCCTGCCGGCACAAATGCCTGAAAGGTTTCACCGCCTGTTATGTTATTGCCCAGCCTGGTTACCTGCAGCCGGCCATCCTGCAGTATTATGAAAACATCCAGCGGCCCCCCGGCGTAAAAATGCCAGCCTTCATCGCTTTTAATGCGGTGAAAAGCGGAGAAATTGCCCTGCTCCAGCAAAAAATAAATAGCCGTTGAAAAACTCCTGTTGCCGGTAAAGCGGCCGGGCAGGCATTCCGGTGTAATACTTTCAGCGCTGCGGTAAGTTTCTTTATAATAGCCGCCTTCAGGGTGGGGCAGCAGTCTGTAGTAGTCAATAATGTCTTTAACGTGCAGGCCCGTCATCAATACAGTGTTTTGTTGTTCTTGTTTTTCCATGCTCCAAAAAGTTCTTGGGCTTCCTCCTTGTTCATGGGTTGCATGGCAATTTTACGGTGGTGGTGAGGCTTGTCAATTTCAGCGTAGATGAAAGAATCATCAAAACCTGCTTCGGCGGCATCATTTTTATCACAGGCGTAATATACTTTGTCTGGCCTTGCCCAGTAAATAGCGCCCAGGCACATGGGGCAGGGCTCGCAGGTGGTGTAGAGTTCGCAGCCGGTTAGCTGAAAGCTGCCCAGGTTTTTACATGCCTCCCTTATGGCTTCCACCTCCGCATGTGCGGTAGGGTCTGTAGAGGCCAATACCCGGTTGCACCCGCGTCCAACAATTTCATCGTCCTTTACAACAACACAGCCAAATGGCCCTCCCTGGTTGGTATGTATGCCCTCTAATCCTGCCAGCACAGCTTCATGCATAAATTTTTCTTCCCTTGTCATGGTTCAAAATTAATGCAAATGGCAGTGTATTTTACAACGTAGTTATTGCTTAAGGAGTTGCTGGTGATAAGAAAATTGCCTGATGCATGCTTGCCTTTGCGATATTGATGATTATGTTGCAAATGCTTCAGTTCAGTAGAATTACCGCTGATGAATGGCTGCCGGATTGAAGCGTAAAGCCCGCAGCCACGAGGTACGAGTGGCGAGGACTTGGAGCGAAAAGCCGGGACTAGAGCACAGCAGCGATATGCTGCTTACGGCCCCAAAATTTTTTGCATACCCCAGCCTATTTTTTTATAAACCCAATGGTAGTGTTGCCCTTTTTTTGGCGTACGTGCAGGTAGTATTTGCCCGGGGACAAGCCTTGTACCTGCCAGTTGCAGCTATTGCTTTGCGTGGTGGTTGCGCCCAACAGGCGGCCACCGGCATCCAGTATACTAAGGTTACTTTGTTCCGCGGCTTCAAGGCCCTGTACCGTAAATTTATCCTGCACGGGGTTAGGGTACAAGGCTACTGAAGAACTGCTTTCTCCGTTAACCGCCACCACGGCCGAATAGGTGCTTTTGCCATCCCTGTTAACCTGCTTTATGCGGTACCAGTTATTACCGGCCCACTTGCTGGTATAAGTATACCTGTATTCCATTCTTGTACTGCTGTTGCCGTTAGCGGCGTGGGTGGGCACAAACGCAATGGCGGCAAAACTGTCGCTGTAGGTTTGTTTTTGCTCTATGTAAAAACCACGGTTGTCTTTTTCTGTTTCGGTAGCCCAGTCAAGCTGAATCATAGGCGCTTTGCGTGCAGCGGTAAAATCTACCAGCGTGACAGGCAGCGTTATGCCGCCCAGTTGAGACATCCAGTAATCGCAAAGGCCGCGGCTGCTGTTTATATCTTCGTTTTTGGAATAAGAATAGCCTGCTACCAGGTAGGTTTCCGAACTGGTGGGTATAATGGAGCAGGCCTTATCTTCCGCTGCGCCGCCCAGTGTTTTATGCCACTCTGTATTGCCGCCGGCATCCAGTTGCAGCATCCAGTAATCGTAGCCGCCACGGTTCTCGCTAACATCGTTGTTGTTAGAGTTGCTGTAACCGGCGGCAACAAAACCGCCGTTAGCTGTTTGTTGAATACTGTTGAAGTTATCATCCAGCGTACCGCCAAATTTGCGTTGCCATTGAATGCTGCCGGCTGCATCCAGCTTAACCAGCCATGCATCATGGGTCATCGTGCTGTAGTTAGGGGTTGCGGCGTCGCCATCTTCAGACAGGGTAGCGCCTGCCATTATATAACCGCCATCGCTGGTAAGTGTTATGCAGCGGCTGCTTTCCGGGCGGCTGCCGCCCAGTGTTTGCTGCCATTGCAGGTGGCCGATATTGTCCAGTTTAACCAGCCAGCAATCTGTAGCGCCCTTATAGTTGATAATATCGCCATCGGCAGATGCTGTTGTACCGGTTACAATACAGCCGCCGTCAGGTGTTGGCTTAACGTCCTGCGGTATATCATCCCTGCTGCCGCCGGCGGTGGTTTGCCATAACAGGTTGCCGTTGGCATCAAGTGCTATAACCCAGTAATCGCTGCCGCCATGGCTGGTGCTGATATCGCCATCGTTACTGTTAGTGGACGCGGCTACCATAAACCCGCCGTTTGCACCCTGTACAATGGCATAGCCAACATCCTGCCCGGTGCCGCCCAGAGTTTTTTGCCACTGTATATTACCGGCCCCGTCCAGCTTTACTATCCAGCAGTCTTTTTCAAAACCACCCTGCACGCCATTGGGTACATCTCCATCATTACTGCTGGTGGCGCCGGTAAAAATATAACCGCCATCCTGCGTTGGCAAAATGCTTTGCGCCTGGTCAAAACCAGTACCGCCAATGGCCTTTTGCCACAGCAGCGTACCATATAAATCTGTTTTAACAACCCATGCATCGTAGCCGCCATGGGGGGCCGTAATATGGCCATCCTGAGAGTTGCTGTAGCCGGCCATAATGTAACCGGCATCGGCGGTTTGCCTTGCGCAGGTAAGAAAATCCGAGCCTGAGCCGCCCAGCGATTGCTTCCACTGTACCTCCGGTTGTGTGTATGCAAAGCAAACAAACACCAGCAGGCTTAGTGTTATTGGAGTTTTTTTCACAGCGACTGGAAGATTTGGGAGTTAGCTGATTTTGATACTTGCGAAAGTATTGGTTTTCAAAAAGGCAGGCGCTTAAAAAAACATTAGGGCATTATCCTTATTTTAAGGGATGTTTTGGGGCCGGGGGCTTTTGCGGCGTTGCTGAACAGCAGTTCCGGCTTTTCGCTGCAAGTCCTCGCCACTCGTACCTCGTGGCTGCGGGCTTTACGCTTCAATCCGGCAGCCATTCAGCGATATTGCAAAGCCCGGCTTTGCCCGCAGGATAGAATGGCCGGGCTTCAGCGCAACTTTATTAGCGCTTTTATCTCTGCAGCATTTATTGTTACATTTAAGCTTAAAACACAATACCCATGCACCACACCAACGTACTGCACGCCCATCTCAACCGCCGGGCTTTGTTTGCCAGGGCTTTCCAGTTAAGCGGCGCCTCCGCAATGCTTTCAATACCTGCCCTGGGTGCAGGCTGCGGCTTTACAACCCCTGAAAAAAATACAGTGGAATACGTTATGGATTTAATCTTAAAGGAAGTAAGCGCTCCTTCGTTCGGAAAAACGGTAGATACCCTTAAAAGCGGGAGTGGCAGTACAAAGGTTACTGGTATTGTTACCACCATGTTTGCCACTGTTACGCTTATAAGGGAAGCCGTAAAGCTGAATGCCAATTTTATTATAGCCCACGAGCCAACCTTTTACAATCATCAGGATGATAAGGATTGGGTAAAAGCCAACGAAGTACTTAAAGAAAAACAGGCGTTGCTGGATAAGCATAAGATAGCCGTGTGGCGCTTTCATGATTATTGGCACAGCTACAACCCTGATGGCGTACTGTATGGTGTTGCCAAACAGGCGGGCTGGCAACAGTATGTACAGCCGGGCAGCGTAATACTGCAAATGCCGGCAGCTACCGTGGGCGATATTGCAAGGCACCTTAAAAGCAGCCTTGGCATACAGCAGGTGCGGGTAATTGGCGATGTTAGTCAGTTATGCAGCCGCATAGCATTAATGCCCGGCGCATGGGGCGGGCAGGCACAGGTATCTACAGCGGAAAGCGAAAAGCCCGATTTACTGGTAGTGGGAGAAGTGCATGAATGGGAAACAGCCGAATACATAAGAGATGCCAGGGCGCTTGGTAAAAATATAGCCCTGGTAGTACTTGGTCACTCGGTTAGCGAAGAGCCCGGCATGCTTTGGCTGGCAGAATGGTTAAAGCCCAAACTTAGCGGCATACCTGTTACACATATAGCATCAGAAAACCCATTTACCTGGGTATAATAAATGCCGGTTTTATTCAGCGGCTTTTGTGTCTTTCTTTTTCTCTTCTTCTTTTTTGGTATCTGTGTCGCGGGCATCATTAAACTCACGGATGCCTTTGCCGATGCCTTTCATAAATTCCGGAATTTTACGTGCGCCAAACAAAACCAGTATTACAAGGGCGATAATCAGTATTTCCTGGAAACCAAAACTTCCCATATAGCTGCTTTTTTTAAAGAAATTAGTTACTCAACCGTTATATACGCAGGCAAGGTACAAATTGTTTTCTATCAACAAACAAGCTTAATAAGGCTGCTGTGTGCAGGTACAGGTATTTGCTTAAAAGATGAGGGCTGTGCAAAATTTTTTGCTGCTTCTTTCGTTAGGATGGCAACTGTAGCACATTAATTGCTGAGGGAACATTTATGCAAATACGCTTTGTTAAAAATATCCAGTTTACAAAACTGGTGAAGGCTGACGGAAGGTTGAGGGAATTTAATTTCAGGAAGATGAAAGGCCCTGAGGAAGAGCTGTTTAGCGTGGATGTGGTGGATGACAGGGGTAACAGGATTATCTTCCAGATGAGAAAAGAAAACGGTGGCTGGCGCATGACAGAACAGCAGTTGCCCGGCTGGATACTGGCACAGGAGAGCATCCTGAACGAGCAAATTGAAGAAGAACTTAGAAATAATTAAACTGGCAGTTAAATACGGTTTTCAAAACCTTCGGTTACTTTTTTAGCGCTTACCAACGCTGCCTCGACTGTGCCGGGGAATGGGCCTTCATACAGGCCTTCGCCGGCGAAGTAAACGTGGTTGCCTACAGGTTGCTGCAACACTTTTCGTGCCCTGGCGGAGTGAAGCGTATCGTAACTGTAACCGCCCAGTGTAAAATCTTTTACCTGCCAGTTGTGCACCAGCGAGGCTGTTATTAGGCCGGTTATTTCTTGCTGCGGCAGGCAAAAAATGTTTGCCAGCGAGGTAATGGCCAGGGATAATATCGTTTCGTCACTGTCGTTTTTAAATGCTGCTGCGCTGGCGCCGCCCAGCCAGCCTGTGAGCAACGGGTAGCTGCCCGGAAACTGTGTCCACCAGGTGCGGATAACTTCATTGCTCAGGATAAAGCCCAGCTCATTTTTATAGCGGTGCCACAGCGCTTCTTTAAACTGCAGTTGTATTTTAATAACCGGCCCAAAACCCATATTGGATATGGCCTCCCTCACTTCTGTTTCCAGCGGTTCAATTTCCAGCGATGCTTTTGACTGGTTGCTTTGTAAAACACCCAGGGGCACGGTTATTATAACTTTGCCGGCATTTAGTATTTCCCCGGTGTTGCAGGTAATTTCCACGCCTTCATTTTTTACGGAAACATGTTTTGCTATACAGCGGTAACGAATAACGCCACCTGCGCCGGTAACCTCTTTTTGCAGGTAGGTTATTAATTGCTCATATCCCCCCGGTATGCGGTAGTGTTCAGGTTCCTCATTTATCCATTCATCCCTTAACGCAAAGAGGCTTGCCTTGTTGATATCTGCCAGGTCGTAGCCTTCAGCAAAAGATTTTACTGTGTTACGGAATTGGCTGTATTTGTCGTCAGCAAAATAAGCGGATAAAAATTGGGCGATAGTCATGTCTTCTGCCTGTTGGTTCATTACCTGCATCAGGTAGTCCCAACCTGTTATTAGTTCATCTTCTTCCTGCCACTTGCAGTCGTTTACGCGTATCATGCTGCCCTGCACAGGCCGGTATTCTATCCCGGCTTCATCCAGCAATTGCAATGTTACCGGCAGCCTGCCATGAATGAATTCAGCACCAGCTTCTATGGGCTGTTCAAATAAAGGGTGGTGGATAGTGTGTATCCTGCCGCCGGGTTTATCAGCGGCTTCCAGCAGGGTAACCTTGTATCCTTTTGCAGTTAATTCTTTAGCAGCCATTAAGCCGGCAGCGCCGGCGCCTATAATAACAACGCCATCCATAAAACTAAGTATGTATTACAAGTTACACAATACTGTAATGGTGGAGAAAACTTTCCGGAGGCTGCGTTTGAAATGATAAGATAGCCAAGGATAGTTGTTGTGCGCAAGCGCTGTGGGTATTAATCGGCACAGCCGTACTTTTCGAAATATGGCAATAAATGCCGTATATTTTTTCTTTCAGATTTATAACCAGATTAATCAATTAACTCTAAGATATGCAGGTGGATTTATTATCTTTTATTTGCCATAATAGTTATCCGGCAATTTGCTTTTCGTGTAGGTTTTGCGTGCGGAAAATAACAGGCAGGTAATTAATAACCCAATGTGCAGGGCGCTTATGGAAACTACAATGATTTGGCCGGCTAACTTTTCATCGGGCATGCCTGCCAGCCACCGTATTGAACCGGCTATAACACCTATTGCAAAAACGAGCACCCAGAATTTTCCTATTGTTTGATGTTTTTGACGGGAGCCGTTATACTTAGGCAGGCGTTTAATAAAGCAATAAAGAATGGCCATACCTAGTATGCTGCTAAACCCCTGTAAAATATTATAAAGCGGAACCGAATAACCTGCAATATTAAATTTATGCAGCAAGAAACGAAGTTGGGTGGCAAGGTAGTATTCCTCGTCATGCGTAAAACCATCCCAGATAAAATGAGTCAATGTTCCCAGCAATAGCGACAAAAGCACGATGAGGAAATGCTTTTGGATGTATGCTATCCAATTGAAATTGTAAGCGAAGCAAAATCTTAGATAAAGCGATTGAGGCAGATGGGTTATAAGCGGTTTCCTCACTATGGCATGATAAAGAACATATAGAAATAGTCCCAGGGGAATATCGAACAAAAAAATGCCTGGTAATGTATGGCCGTAATGACCATACAAAGTCATTCTTACAAAATATTCATAGTCGGGCACCATACTGCCTATAGCCAGTGCAGTGAAAGACAGTTGCCCGCTTTTAATATTTTTTAAAGGAATTACCGCAGAAACATGTGCCGGAGTAAAAGGCATTTACCATAATTTAATTAGTACTCAAGACAATTTAATAGGAGCAGGCATACAGCCTTATTAATTTTGTTAAGAGTTGCGAAAGTATTTAAAACCTGTGAGACTTGCCATATTGCTTCTTTTGTTTTATCTGCTTTCATCTTCATTATACTAAAACCAATATCATGAAAATCCTGGCTGCGGATGATCAACCCCTCATCCTGAAATCTATCTCCAACAAGCTTCAATCATCAGGTTACGAAGTGTTTTGCGCCGGTAATGGCAAAGACGCCATACGCTTATACGACGAACATCAGCCTGATCTGGTAATCACAGACCTTGGAATGCCGGTTGTAACCGGTGTTGAGGTAATTCACCATATAAGAAACGTAAAGAAGCAGGATACACCTATCATCGTTATGTCTGGCAGGGAAGATGAAGATACTATTGTTAATGCTTTTAAGATGGGGGTTGATGACTACATTGAAAAGCCGGTTGGCGTAAAAGAAGTCCAGGTGCGTATACAACGACTGTTTAAGCATGCTCCTTTACTGCCATTTACAGAAGCCGTGGCAGATAATCATGTTACACGCACCATACAAAAGAAATGCATTGGGGTTGTTATACCGTGCTACAATGAAGAGCGCCGTCTGTTAACAAAAGAGTTTTCTGATTTTGTTTACAGTAATCTTGGATATCATCTGTGTTTTGTAAATGACGGCAGTAAGGACAACACACTAGCCGTGCTCGAATCTCTTTCCAGGGGACATGAAGACAGCATTAGTGTATATAACTGTCCTGTTAACGGAGGTAAAGCAGAAGCGGTACGGCAAGGTATGCTGCACCTTGCAAAAGACGAACAGTTTGACTATATCGGATACCTGGATGCCGACCTCTCCACCGATTTTAAAGATTTTGACGAACTTGTAAAAACGATTGAATCTTCTTCATTTAAAATAGTAAGCGGTTCCCGCATTAGCAGGATGGGCGCAAACATCACTAAAAACTCTGCCCGCGAAATCATCAGTAAAGCTATCAATATGCTTATTCGCAGGATACTCGGCATGAGCTTCCAGGATACGCAGTGCGGCGCCAAGGTAATGACGAGGGAGGTAGCAGAAAATGTGTTCAATAAAAAGTTCATTACAAGATGGTTGTTTGATGTGGAGATTTTTCTCCGCATGAAAAAGTATTATGGTGAGAAAGATGTGCAGGACCTCATTTGTGAACAGCCACTTAAGCGGTGGATACATGCAGATGGTTCAAAACTTTCGATGAAGGATTCATTAAAAATTGTGAGCCAGTTAGGCCATATCGCCATTCACTACCGCTAACTAACTTCTGCCTTTTAATTACAAACTACACACCTGATTCTAATATGCAAACTGCAGCTACATGCCACTTTAGTTTTAAAGGCAACCTTTCCGGAAGAAAAGCGCTTGAGGTAAAACAGGCGTTGGCGGGCATGATAGACAAAGGAAATCATTGTCTTATCGTGGATTTAACAAGTGTATGCGATGCTGATATCGCTGGCGTAAACGCTCTTGCCCTTACTTATAAGAAACTAAGGGATGTGGGCGGTAAAATGGAAATAAGATTGCATAGGGAAGGGCAATTGGCGAGGATGCTGCATATTACAAGATTTGATCTTTTACTGACAATAAAATTCGTGCAGTTATCATGAACAGGAAAGCTGGCAATTACCTGGCTAAAGAAGGGGCAATGCTCTTTATAAGCACCTTGGTGGTTAATCTTGGCAACTATGCCATTAACCTGCTGCTTGGCAGGTGGCTTGGCCCGGCTGATTTTTCTGAAGTAAGCCTCCTGGTAACACTAATGCTAATGCTATCATTCTGGGCACTTGCATTTCAGCTTACGGGCGCCAAATATGCTGCTGAATATATTGGGGATAACAAACCGTACCTGTTGCCTCAGCTTTCGCGATGGTTACGGGACCTTGCCTTGAAAGCAGGCCTGGCGTTGGCTATTCTTTTAGCAGGCCTCTCCTTTTTCTGGAAAGATTTTTTTCAAACAGTCTCTTTTTTGCCTTTCATGATTTTTGGCGCAGGCATGCCGCTTTACCTGCTAATGAGCGTTAACAGGGGCATTTTGCAGGGGCAAACTAAATACAGCCGTTTTGCACTTACTTACCAGGCTGAAATGTGGGCAAGACTGGTGATTAGTGTGCTGCTGGTTTGGCTGGGATTTGGTATTAACGGCGTGGCCTGGGGTATTACATTGTCTTTTCTGGTTACACTGTTTGTTTCCAGGGTGAAATTTGATGGAATCAGTAAAAAAGAAATCCTGCCGGATACAAAAAAAATTTCCCGTTTTCTTTTAATGATATTGGTGTATGAATGCAGCCAGATATTGATAAACAACAGCGATACTGTACTTGTAAAACATTTTTTTTCACCGCAGGATGCGGGGCTTTATGCAGCCCTGGCTTTAATGGGGCGCATTGTTTACTTTGGCACATGGACAGTGGTTACGATGTTATTTCCCGCAGTTATCAGGTTGGAGAAAGAAGGCAAACCGCATAGCAGGTATTTTGCGGCAGGTTTAGCGGCGGTGGCCGGGATGGCCGGGGTTATTGTTGCAGCCAGTTATTTGTTTCCGGTATGGGCAGTAAACATTCTTTTTGGCGCTGAATACCTGTCTATTGCACCGCTACTTTGGCAATATGCACTGGCAACAGCGTTATTCGCCTGTGCCAATGTGTTTGTTTATTATCATTTATCGCTTAACCGCAACCTGCCTGCATGGCTGATGATAGGCGGAGGCTTTTTGCAGATACTTCTTATCAGTTTTTATCATGCAAGCTTTCAACAGGTCATCAGCATACAAATTACGCTGATGGCAGGAATGCTTACCGTTATGATGACCTACCAGTTTTTGCTTCACAGAACTTGTGCGGCATTACCCAAACCTTCAAATGCTGTTTAACACTAAACCTTGCTAAAACCAATCATCCATGAAACACCTTGTACTGTTTTTATTTTGTATCACTACCGTATTGTATAGCCGTGCGCAGGATGAGCTAAAGCCGGGCTTTAAGATGCTGGAAAACGGAAAGTTTGATGATGCCGCCTTATTTTTCAGGAAATACCTTGATACACAAGACTCAGCCAACCGAACAGCATTATTGTGTTATGGAAGGGCAATAGGCTTATCGGGGCAGGTGCCGCAGGCAAAGAAGGTTTTTGAAAACCTGTTGGAAAAATATCCCGGTGATTTCGAAATATCGCTAAATGCTGCCGAAGCACTTATGTGGGGCAAAGAGTATGCTTTAGCCAAAACATGGTATGAAAGATTGCTGCTGGAGAAACCGACGGACTTTGCGGCAAACCTGGGGTATGCAAACGCTTTATGCTCCCTGCATGATTATGCCAAGGGGCTTGAGTACATAGATAAAGCACTTAACATTCAGCCGGGGAATACCAATGCCTTAATAAGCGGTAAGTACGCCCGGCTGGGACTTGCTGATAGTTATGCCAAAAATCAGCAATACATGAAGGCGGCCATTTTGCTGGAAGATGTGCTGCATACTTTTAATAACGACAGGGAAGCGCTGTTCGCAAAGGCCCAGTTGAAGATAATGCTGGAACAGTTTGAGGAGGCGCAGAAAATAAACAACGATTTGCTGGAGATTACCAAAGGGCAAACAGAGGTTTACCTTAATCTTTCTTATATATCTTTTTTGAGGAAGAACAAAAAACTGGCACTGGTTTATGCAGACAAAGCTATTGCCAGTACAGTTACGCAACCTGAAAAATACCTAAAGGCAAGACTTGGCAGAATAACCGCTCTTGGGTGGAATGAGAAATTTAAACAGGCATTTGCTGAACTCGATTCCCTTCAGCGGCAATTTCCGGAAAGTAACGACGTACTATTGAAAAGGGCAGGCCTGCTTACCTGGAACAAAGAGTATGGCCGTTCCGCGGGGTTGTTTAAGCAGGCGCTGGCCGAACAGCCATCTTCCTTTGATGGTAACTTGGGCTGTGCTGATGCCTTATTTGCCCAGGAGTTAGATGATGAATCGAAAAAATACGTGCTTAAGACACTGGATTATTACCCCAATCAAAAAGATGCAAAGGATTTTTTATCAAGACTGTCCCTGCGGCATGCACCCGCTTTTTCAACTCATGACTTTTACAGCAGCGATAAAGGCGGAAACTCATCCAGGAACTACCAGGTGGCCGGTTCAACTGATTTGATTACCAACGTAAGGCTGACTGCGGAATATAAAAGGCGGGAGGCAAAAAGCGCTGCAGACAAAAGCTATGCACACAGCGAAAGCTTTGGACTTTCATTGCGGTGGCGTTTTAAGCCTTACTGGTTAATAAGCGGCACATTGAGCAATGCTGTATTAAAAGGCTTAACAGATAACCATAATCATTTACTGGCAGATGTGGCTTCTGAATTTAAACTTACCAAAAATCAGTCGCTGGAATTGAGATATCAGACCAATGTAGAAAATTTTACTGCCGGTTTGATTGACAATAACCTTAAGCTTAAACACATGATAGCTACCTACAACCTGAATACTGACATAAAGCTTGGATTATATTCTCAGTATTATCATACAGTCTATTCCGACGGCAATAGCCGCAATCTTCTATTCGCGTCCTTATACTACAATGTTATGGCAGCGCCAGTGGTAAAGTTTGGTTTTAATTACAGCAGTATGGGCTTTAAAAAGCAGGTGCCGCAAGTTTATTTCAGCCCGTCAAAATTTAGCGGTTACGAGCTTTTTGGATTAGTGGAGAACCTACAGGTACCCAGGCAAAAAATATTATACCAATTGCTGGGCGCGGCAGGCACACAGCGCATTGAGCAGGAAGGCGGCCAGTCAACTTACCGCTTTACCATAGCGGCAGGATACCGCCCGGCTACCAATGTTGAAGCGCTGGCATACACGTTATACAGTAACAGTGCCACTTCGTCTGTTGTAGGTTATACTTACCAGGAAACAGGTATTAAAGTAAAGTGGATACTGGCGAAGAAATATTAGTTAAGGTGGGCTAATACCCGCTTAAATGCTGCCATGAAAAACCGGACGATGAACGTAGTGATTATTATTTGTTCTTTCACTGAAAGACCAAATAATAACAAAACCATGTTTGCAACGATGCCTCCATAAAGTTCCTGACGCCGGCAACCAAAATTTAAAACAAAAAAACTGATATCCAGTATGAACCCCAAATTAAAAGTAGCCTTGGTTTCTGCTCATCCGCCCGGCAGAGGCACACTGAATGAATACGGTTTTTATTTGCTGAAACATTTACAGCAAAACGACAATATTAGCGAAGTGACGCTTTTAACCGATGAATTACCGGATGGGTTATCATACGATATAAAAAATACAGGCTGCCCGGTTACGGTGAAGAAATCCTGGAAATTTAATAGCTGGCTAAATACCTGGCGGCTACTAAAGGAAGTGCAATCGGCAAAACCTGATGTTGTGTTGTTTAACATACAGTTTTTATCTTTTGGCGATAAAAAAATTCCGGCAGCGCTTGGTTTGCTGGCGCCGTTTTTTGTAAAAATGCTGGGCTTTAAATCGGTGGTTCTGCTGCATAATATTATGGAAGAGGTTGACCTTAAAGGAGCAGGTATTACATCGAACCGTTTGCTGGCAAGTATTTACCGCTTTGTTGGTTCTACGCTTACACGCTTTGTATTAAAAGCTGATATGGTGGCGGTAACAATTCCCAAATTTGTGGAAACCCTGGAGCGTAAATATAAAACAGGCAATGTTGCGCTTATTCCGCATGGCAGCTTTGAAGTGCCGCCACAGCCGAACCTTGCCCTGCCTGCCGGGCCAAAAAAAGTAATGACTTTTGGTAAGTTTGGCACTTACAAGAAAGTTGAGGTAGTAATTGACGCGGTAGAACTTGTGCGCAAAAAAAGCGATATGCCACTGGAGATAGTGATTGCCGGAACGGACAGCCCCAACCGAAAGGGGTATTTGAATGAAGTGAAACGCCAGTACGCACATGTAAACAACCTGCATTTTACAGGTTATGTTGAGGAAGAAGATGTGCCGAAGATTTTTAATGACAGCGCAGTTGTTGTTTTTCCTTACACCAGTACTACCGGCAGTTCAGGCGTATTGCACCAGGCCGGCAGTTATGGCAAGGCTGTTATTATGCCCGACCTGGGCGACCTGGGCGAACTAATGCGTGAGGAAGGTTACGCCGGTGAACTGTTTGAAACTGAAAACGCAGAAAGCCTTGCGGTTGCTATACAAAGGGTAGTTGAAGATGACGCTTACCGTTGTGAACTGGGGGAAAAAAATTACTACGCAGCAGTATCGTTACCAATGGGCGATATTATTGACTGGTACTACCTGCATTTTTTAAGGATACTGAATAAATAAAGCTTAAGGCCGTATCAACATTTTTTTGTGGCCGGCGGCTTTTTTAGCTTATTGGTTAACTAATTGGTTTGCATGATGGCAGAAACAGCCACCCCTGCATTGCCTGTGAATGAAGAATGGCACCTTGCCATAAAGATTTTTAAGAGTTATAATTCTTTTGCTCCTGGCTTTACCCTGCCATCAACGGTTACAATACCAAAATTCTTTTGTGGGTTTCTTCTCCATGGCATACTCCCCGTTACGTTAGCGGGCACTTCTTTAAAATCATAGAGTGTCCATACAAATAAAGGAATATCCCCTTTTTGATGAAGCACTTGCTTAACCTTGGTAAAATAAGCTGCCTGGTCTTCTTCGTTATTACCGGCAGGTGACCATAAGCCACGATATGTTGACATGCCGAATTCTTCCAGTACAAGGGGCTTATTGTTTACTCTTTGCTGCAGTGAGTCTATGTTTGTTGCCAATTCCGCAGGTTCTTTGTAAGAGTGAAACGACACAAAATCAAGAGAGTGGCTTAGGAAGTCTGCATTTTCGGGAAAGGCCCAACCAATTGTTATCAGGTGATTAGGGTCATAAGCACGTGCCCGCTTTAAAGTCCACGTAAGCCATTCGGTAACATCTTCCTTATCATGGTGCTTAAAGTCGAGGTCGGGTTCGTTTTTAATATCCCACGCAAGCACTGCGGGGTGGCGCCTGAAAGCTTTCAAAATGGTTTCAAGCTGACGGTCTGTAGCCGTTAGGTTAAGCAGCCTGTAATCACCTGCAAAATCAAACAGGGTAACAATCACTTTAAGCTGCACCCTTGCAGCATTGTCAAGCAGGTTACCCAGTTGGGCCAGCCTTTCAGGAGGCACATTACCCTTGTTGAAATCATGAAAGTTAACAAACACACGAAGACTGTTAAACCCAAGGGATTTAACCAGGGCAAAGTCTTTGCGGATAACAAGGCTGTCGTAGCGGGACCAAAACAAAGACCAGGGCGTTTTTTGCGGGTAATAGTTAATGCCTTTGGGGAAAAATAAAGTATCGTTGCAATAGAACTGCTTTCCTTTGACCTGCACAAGCCCTGCTTTATTAATGTCAACTGTATCAGTTGGCGGCAGTGGCGAAGGTTCTTTTTTTAGGATGTTTTTTATTCTCCAGTAACCGTCTTCAAGAAGCATTACCACATCGTAATCGGCGGTTATCTCGCCAGAGAAAATCTTTTCACTTCCGTCTTTTTTATAGAGGCGCTGTTTAAGAAGCAATTGTTTGTCTGTAAAGGAAACAATCTGGCCATCCGCAGAATAAAAATGAAGTTGTATGTTATGCTTCAAATCCGTTTCATGAAGTTGCATGGTGTTGCTTACAGACTGAACTGTTTGTAAGGCTTTAGGCAGTGCCGATGGGGTAAAATAGTCCTTAAGACCTGTTGCTGTACCATTCAGGTAACTCAGGTGCAGTTGGTACCAGCAGCGTATATAATCTTTCATAATCTGCTGCCGGTTAAAGTCTTCCATTTTTCTGCCCGTTACGCTGTCATCGGGCAGCCATGTAACGGAAGGCACATGCGATTCTGGTAAAGTTGGCGGCACGTTAAGCGCAGTGGAGCGGTCTGCGCCGCTGTTAAAGTAAAACCAAAACTTAGCGAAAATACCCGTTAGCAGCACCAGGCAAAAAACTGAGGTAACGGCAAACCAGCCCCTATAGTATTTGATGCGTTTTTTTACCATTATCGTATGCTGAATTCAACGGTTTGGTTGGTGTTGAACAGCGTAATTATTGCTTTATGTTTTCCCTTTGGCAAACCGCTGACGTCTATATCAGCATAACCGCCAATGGTTTCACTTTTTATTATTGTTTTCCCGTTTACGAGGGCGGATACAACGGTGCCATTAGGTACCAGTTGTTGCAATTTGCCGCGTAGGGGGCCTACTGTTATTCTCTTACGGTTATCATCGAATATTGCTATTACCTGTTGAAAAGCACCAGTGAAAAAAATACTTAAGGAATTGCTTTCGGCACCACCTGTTACCGAGGCCCTTACTGTTATGTAACCTGCCGCGGCCGGGTTCTGCAAGCTTATACTGGCTATGCCACCTAATGTATAACTGTTCAGCTGCCTTATTGTTCCATCCGCATCGGTGCAATTAAATAAAACATTCGTTCCTTCCGGTGCAATGTTGCCAAAACGGTCTTTCAGCACATCTGTTTTTATGGTGAAATTTTGACGGGCATCCGCATAAATACTTTTTCTTTCAGCAGTTATTGAGAACGATGCCGGAAAACCTGCGGTTTCAACCAGTTCTTTTTCTTTACTGCTTACGCCATTGATGCTGATACCTGCGAATGTTTTACCTGCTTTGGTACCAGCGGTGATTTTGTAAGAAGCAATGCCGTAACGTGTTTGCGCAAGGTGGTGCTCCCTGCCTTCACCGGGCCGCAGCAACTCAATATCCGTTGTGCTGTTTTCTTTTATAAGGTTGCCATACTTATCAGTAGGTACGGCGGTTATCATCGCCCAGTCCCGGCCATCTGCAATTACCGATTTTGAACCGAGATAGGTATCCGGCAAACCTGCTGCCGGCAATGGCGTTACCACTATTTGTTTCTGCAACAGAAAACATTCTTTGTAAAAGGCCCGGATGGTTACCGTGCCGGAAAGGGTATCGTTAATGATTATCTTTTTATTTTGCCCGGTAACATATTCCGTTACTGTAGTGCCCCAGCTTCCATTCTGTATAATGTACACGGTTTCACCGTTTGGAATGTTCGAAAAAAAGGCTGTAACGCTTGTATGGCTGCCAGCCACCACGGAATCCGGGGCCTGCAGCTCTCCCGTTGCCGCAACCTGCCTGTTGGGCGGCATTTTATTGGTTCCGCAAGAGACAAGCATTGCAGATGCCAGGAACAGTAAGATATGCTGTTTCATCGCGGGCATCAGTAGATAGTTGGGTTTCCAATGTATGAATTTACCAACAGCCTTGTATAAAATACAGTGCCTGTTACCGGGATTAACTCCGGCCGCCTGCTTAAGTCATAATTGTATTCGATACTGCTTTGAGGCAGCCCGTTTACATAAAAATCTTTTTCAGTGGCGTTACTTATCAGCACTAATCTATCCAGGTGGGGGATGCTGGCTTCAAAACCTTCCCTGGCCTGCTGGCGTATGCCATCACGCAGAAACAGGTAGTCAACCCATCGTACAGACATGTCTTTGTCATAATAGGTAAACAGTACCTGAGGTACGCTTATTTCATCCGTACCCTGGTTATATACTTCGCCACTTATTTTGCTGTTGCTAATGCGTACCTGCTGCACACCGGCGTCGCGGTACATGTCCTTATCTGCCACAACAGCCCGGGCCAGTACCTTAAAGCTGGCGGGCAGTTGCGTAAAGCCGTAAGCTGTAAACTCCGCCGGGTTAAATTTTAATGGGCTGCTGTCGTCATTTTTTACCCATGCGGTTTCTTCAAATTCAATCCTGAATGGCACGGCTTCTTTGGGTAATACTTTGTGAATGGTGGCATACTTTGCATTATAGGCAACCAGCTTGCGGCCCATATTATCATAAAGCTCAGCTTCAATAGTTATATGGGCTGGCAGCTCGTCCACATTTTGTATTTCCCCAACAACCACATACTGACTGTCTTTTTGCACCAGCTTAGAAGACAGTATCCGTAGTGCCGGCCTGTCAAGCACGTCATCGTGTTCGGTGGCGGCAGTGGTTATTGTACGTTTTCCCTGGCTGTGTAAGGCGAGCACCGCTTTTTCCATGTGTTCATCGGGTGCTGTAGCATGGCTAAATACGGGCGGCTGTATAAACCAGTTGTCACCCTTTTTTACCAGTTCATGTTCCGTTTCAAAATGATAGCGCTCCAATGGTGTTACCCAGTCAGTTCGAACCATGGCCGTCATTTTTCCCGGCTTTTTATCGAGTATTTTAATGGCGATGGAGTCAAGCTTTCCATAGGAGGCGAGTAAACCATCTCTTACAGACAATTGCAGCACGTAGTCATCAAATGCTATGCTGCCGGCAGGGAAGTAACTATATGCTTCCTTAAAATATTTAAAATCCAGTGCGTTGTAATAAGCCTTAATAAGCGTTTCAGGATTTTTTTGGTAAGAAGTAAATGCCGCCTTTATCCAAAAGCTACCCGCAATCAGCAGTACCAACCCCATCCATCCAAAAAGCCAGCGGTTGCCCGTTGAGGGATTAAATGAGGAGGACACTATTTCTTTAAAATGAAAATAAAAATAATGCCGCCTGAACCAAAAAAGCACAAGCACCATGTTGCAGAATGCCGCAACAGGCAATATTCCCCACATTTTTTTCTGGTAGCCGGGCATTTCTTTTTTAGGCAATACAGAAGGCAATGGGGGGATATCATGTTTTTGCCATACCATAATACCGTTCTCCAGCCGCTGCACCCTTTCCCAACCGGCGAAATACAGAATAGGATCGTAAAATTTATCATTAGAGAAAATAAACTTTAGATAGTATTTTTCAGGTATGGTTAGAAACTGTTGTAACGAGCCTACACCCTGTATGCCTTTGAATTTTGAGTTTTCCAATCTTTCCAACGGTTGGCTTGTCATTTCAGGTACACGCCTGGCAGAGTGATAATTACCGTCTATAGAAAGCGCTGTAGTTTGTGCTGAAAGCCAGGCCATCTGGTCTCCAAAGCCCAGCGTCATAAAGCGCCACCGCTCATGCTGGTCGCGTTCAAGAAAGCTAAGTATGGGTTTAACATCTATTGGTTGGGGCTGCAGAGAGCGAAATTTGTGAAAATTGATGACGAACAATGCCTGAAAAGCTACCACACCAATCATCAACCCGGCTACCGCATTGTAAACTTTTTTATTGTATCGCCTTATCAGCCGCTCTCTTATATCACCTTCAATCAACCTTCTGAAAAAATCTCCGATAAAGGGTATAGCCATTACCGATGCCCAAAAAGTAAAACGGTCAAGTGTAAGTATATTAAAAGCGTTATTGCCTAAAATCATCTTTGGCAGGGGGGTTGTTCCCCCCGTGCCCAGCAACAGCATCAGGGAAAAAGATAAGGCCAGGAAAATATTACGCCTGGTATAAAGACTTTTGAAAACATAAGGCAGCATTAAAAGTGTAAAACCCATGGGTATTAAAAAGAACATCAGGCCAGATGACAAAACTTCAATAAAAGAATCCCTTGAACCGTGCGGTATCGGCACCTGGGTAATTGGGTCTGTTTTAGACCAGTACCAATAGGGAAAGATAATCAGAACCATTTCTGCTATCAGTATCGAGAAAAACCAAAATAACTGCCAGAACTTTTTAAATGCAGCACGCACAACAGACCATGCCACTTTAAAAAAATTGCCTTCCCACCCTGCTTCATCCAACAAGGCAGTCGCGATAACCGGTGCAATAAAAAATACAATGCCAAAAACTGTGGTTACGTGATGAGACGCTACCGTAACACCCAATATGGAGAGCGCTGTAACAAGATGTTTTTTCTTGCGGTTGCGGAAATAGCTATACACTTCAGGCAAGGCATTGGTCAGGCAAGAAATGCCGATGATGGTTGGCAACTGTCCGTAAATGTGAATGGTTTGTACGATAGAGGAAGCTGCAACCGCAAACAAAGCAGCATACCCGGCAGAGCGCTTGGGCACCCATAGCTGGGCAAAGCGATAGATGCCCACAACAAAAAAACAAAGGCCGCAAAGTATTACAGTAATAAAACCAAACTTCAGGCCGCCTACAAACGAAAGCAACGCAATTAACTGGTGGCTTAATGGCGGGTAGCTGTTAACCGGAAAACCGGTGTACCAACGGTATTCCCATGGCTCAAACCATGTTCGGGCATAATGGTCGGCAAAGAATATATGTACAAAAGCATCGTAGGTTTTGTCAAGATTGTATAGCAGGGCAGAGCCATGCAAAACAACCGCCAGAACAAGCGCTATATGTAAAAGTCGGTCAGCTTTCTGAGGCATGTGTTTTTCAGGATAAGCTAATTTAGAATGTTTATGTTAATTAGCTCGAAATTTTCCAATGGGGGAGCACTTATATTATTGCCCCGTAAGTGCTGCATTCGCAACCTTTTTGTCAAAGCAACATTAAGTGCTTTACCCGGGTCTGAAAAGCCGCCCAATGAACTGAACGATGAACGGATTGCGACGCAACGAAGATGCTATGAAAAACTGTCGCTGGTATCTAAAACAACAACTGGCCAAAAGCTTGCACAAGCTTTTGGCCAGTTGAACCTTGTTATGCCGTTAATGCAACTAATTTTTACTGATGCGGTAAAGGCTTCCGCCATCTGTTACGGCGTAGAGCATACCGTTGCTGTAGGCTATATCCCTAAACCTTTCCTTTTTGTCTGCCAGCAACCTTTCTTCGCCAACAACTTTGTTGTCTTTGATAACCAACCTTGCTATGTGCATGCTGCTGAGGCCGCCAATAAACAGGTTATTTTCCCATTCAGGTATGGCGTTGCCCTTATAGAAACTAATGCCGCTGGGTGAGATAACGGGATCCCAGTAATAGATGGGTTGTTCCATGCCCTCCTTCTGCTGTTTGGCTTCGCCAATAGGCTCTCCGCTATACTCTATGCCGTAGGTGATAACAGGCCAGCCATAGTTGTTGCCGGCGCGGATGATGTTAACTTCATCGCCGCCACGTGGGCCAAACTCAACCTCCCACAAATCGCCGGTAGCAGGGTTGATATCGAGCCCCTGTGGGTTGCGCAAACCGTAAGCTACCAGGCCCGGCATGGCGCCTGGCTTGCTGCTGAAAGCATTGGAAGCGGGTTTGCCGTCCGTAGTTATCTTGAATATTTTGCCCTGGCCGGTTTCCAGCAACTGCGCTTTTGCCCTGCCTTCGGGTATTGACCTTTCGCCCGTGCTTACAAACAGGTTGCCATCCTTATCGAAAATTAACCTTGAACCAAAGTGCAGGTTGCTGTTGATGGCCGGTGTGGCGCGGAAAATAACCGTTGGGTTTTCAATAACGCCTTTAGCTTCGTCAAGCTTTCCTTTAGCCACGGCGGTAAGATTGCCTGACTCATATTTTTCGGAGAAAGACCAGTAGATGATTTTATTGTTATCGAAAGCCGGGTCAAGCGCTACATCCAGCATACCGCCCTGGCCGGCATCTTCCACCTTTGGAAAACCCGTAATTTTTTTGAGGTTTTTTCCATCGGCGTCCGCTACCTGCATAAAGCCTGATTTATCTGTGATGAGCAGCCTGCCATCCGTTAAGGGAATGACAGCCCAGGGGTTGCCAAGTTTTTCAGCAATCTTATCAACTTTGTAAGCCGTGGTGGTTTTTGCCCCGGCTATTCTTGTTTGTCCTTTAAAAGCCGGTTGGTATTTACTGTTAGGCTCATTGGTTTCTACAGGGGGCAGACCGGTTGTATCCGCAGCCGCTGTTGAAGCTGTGGAATCGGCCTGGGCGGAGGTGTTGTTGTTGCCGGAACATGCATAAGCGGTGCTTAAAGCAATGGCGGCGTACACATAGAGAAGCTTTCTTTTCTGCATGAGATGCTGATTTAAAATGAGCGCTAAAAGTAAAGAAAGTTAGCGCAATGTGGCAAGCATAAGCGGCAAGGGTTTTTTAATGCTTCAACTCTATCGAAGCAATTGCAGGTACCTGTTTCGCAGTCTTCCGCATACTTCTGCCCATCTTTCTTGCTTAAACTTTTCGGGTTGGCGTGGGTCGCACGATGGGTTTTGCCAGTGGCAGATTGTCTGTAGAGAGGGGCCACCCATCACCAAAAAACAGGAATGCCTTCTTTCTAAAGAAAAAAAACAATTGTGGGCCCGGCTGGGGAATAAGCAACGATGTACCAGGTACTTCTTTATGTTCTATGTACGATACGAAACACTTACAGCCCAAACCTGAAGCCGGCTTTAAATGCAATCCACGATGCCCAGCCTGAAGGGTCTTTAGCTGCAAAACCATCGTAGTTAATACTAAGGTCAAGACCCAGCAGTTGAGCACCCACACCTACATCAGCAGTAAAGCGGGACATATTGTCCGCATCTTTTGGTTTAATAACAGCCATACCCGCATTGGCGTTTAAAAACAAAAGTTTGCCAACCACGTATTGTCTTAGCCCCAGCTTTACAGGTACATAACCAAAATTGCCAACACCAGAGCCGCTTTTGGAGTTAAATTTTGTATAGCCGGTAGTAGCGGTTAAAAATGTTTGTCCGCGGCCAATACCAACACCGGCCTCGGCGCCGGCGCCGAATCTATAATTGTCTTTAAGATTACTTTGAACGGGCGTATTATAGGTAAGGTGCCCGAAGATGAATACCAGCCTTTGGGCTTTTAGCTGGCCTGCTGATAACAACGCAGTAAGCAAAACGGTGCACAGCACCGGTTTAATCGGTTTTTTCATAGATGAGCTTTTGGTAAAATATGAAATTAACGCTTTATGGTATTGATAACGTAAAACAGATAATTTTTCGCATATTTACGCACTAATTTTGCCGGATGCTTTCGAAGAAAACTCAATATGCGTTTAAAGCGTTAATGTACCTTGCCCAGAAAAAAGAGGAAGGGCCCGTATTGATAGCGGAAATATCAAAAAAGAAAAAAATCCCTTTAAAGTTCCTGGAGAATATTTTACTTGAGCTTAGAAAAGCCGGTATACTGGATAGTAAAAAGGGCAAAGGCGGTGGCTATTTTTTTGCCAAAGACCCATCAAAAGTGTACCTGGCAGAAGTACTGCGGCTTATTGACGGGCCAATAGCCCTGTTGCCCTGTGTTAGCCTGCACTTTTATGAACGATGTAAAAACTGCGATGAAAAGAACTGTGGCCTTCACCGCGTTATGTGCCAGGTAAGAGACGCCAACCTGGCTATACTGGAAAACAAAACCGTGGCGGATATTGAGTAAATTTAATCCTCCTATTGAATGTTCGGGCTTGAACTTTTACTAATTATCAGAAACATCTTTTTACTTTCCAGTATTTACGCTACAATTGTTTTAGTAACCCTCCTTATATTATCCAAAACAACAACCTGGCACTGGGTAAAAAGCATAGTTAACAAAAAGCTTCGCTTTTGGTTGTTCACTCATCTGGTCATATCGGTTGGGCTGTTTATATACTCATTCTCCTATTGGCAAAATACTGGCATCGGAGGCCATTCCCAGATACCTATCGGTTATGGTGAGTACATCCAGAACGAAGACTTTGAAATGACATACTTCTCTCCAAGTGATAATAGTGCATTGCCGACCCAAACAGAGTTTGCTATTGATAATTACAAGATATCCGGTAATATTCTATGCGCTGAAATTTCAGACGACCACGCGGAAAAAGAAAAATATGATTTCATAGTGTACAATCTGGAAAATAAGACCTTTACAACTTTTTCGGATAGCCAGGAATATAGTAATTACGCTAAGAATCATTCGCTGCCCATGGCTGATGAATTTTATGATTTCCGGCAGCATTTTCATGAATACTTAAAGAACCGGCCTGAATGGAGACGCTGGTTGTTACCTTGACGATATGGGTAAACCTTTAGTGCAATAATATCCATATTCCCCACATTTTCACCCCTACTTTCCCAAACTTTCCGATATTCACGGCCAAACTTTCTGAATGAAGATTTTTATTACAGGCGCTACCGGTTATATTGGTAATAACCTGGCATTGCGGCTTGCAGGCGAAGGGCATACGGTGCATGCGCTGGTACGCTCCCCGCAAAAAGCAATAACGCTTAACCACCCTAACATCATTTTGTTTACCGGCGATATTACCGATGCAGCCAGTGTTGCAAAAGCCATCACCGGCTGCCAACAGGCTTATCACCTGGCTGCTTATGCCCGGGTTTGGGCCAAAGATGTTTCAACTTATTACAAGTTAAATGTAGAGGGCACCAAACATGTGCTGGATGCAGCGCTTACCCATAAGGTAAGTAAAGTTGTGTTTACTTCTACAGCCGGCGTGTTAGGGCCATCCGGCAACAGGCCTGTAAAGGAAGATGACCCACGTATAGGCGATGTGCTGAATGAATATGAAGACACCAAAACACAGGCAGAAGCTTTATGCCTTGATTATGTTCACAAGCACGGCATGCACATTGTAACTGTAAACCCACCCCGTATTTATGGGCCGGGTATTGAAACAGAAAGTAATGCCCTGACCAAACTTACCAAACTGTACATGAGCGGTAAATGGAAAATAATGCCCGGCGATGGTACCAAACGCGGCAGCTATGTTTATATTGACGATATAGTTAATGGCCATGTACTGGCTATGGAAAAAGGCAGAAGCGGCGAACGTTATATCCTCTCCGGTGTTAACGCTTCTTACCAGGAATTTTTTGACACACTTGCCCAGGTTACCGGCGCCAAAAGAAAACTCATCAACATGCCTGTTTGGGCCATGCTTATTGCCGGCAACGCCATGATGCTGCGTACCAAACTAACCGGCAAACCGCCATTGCTTACACCTAAATGGATCAAGAAATATTTATACAACTGGAGCCTTAGCTGCGAAAAAGCGCAGCAGGAATTAGGATACACTTACATACCCCTGAAAGAAGGGTTGCAAAAAACTGTTGACTGGATAAGGCAACAGCAACAATAACAACCAAATTGTTCATTAGCTAAACAAGCACATTGTATTATACTTTAGTTACAGGCTCAAGCAGCGGCATAGGAAAAGCGCTGGCCATAGAATGCGCCGCACGGGGCATGCATGTTTTGCTGGCCGCGTTGCCCGGTGAAGAACTGGATGACACCCACAACTTCATCAGCAGCAATTACAGGGTTAACTGCCATGCCCTGCCGGTTGATTTATCGCTGCCTGGCTCTGCAGAAGCATTGTACAACCGATGCAAACAAAACGGCTACCAGGTAAACATGCTCATCAATAATGTTGGCCTCGGTTCAAAAGGCGCCTTCGAAAAAACATCTGCTGCATTTTATCAAACACAAATCCAGTTGAACATCACCACCACCTGCCTGCTTACCCGTTATTTTATTAACGATTTGCAGCAACATAAGCCTGCTTATATTTTAAACACGGGCAGCCTGGGCGGTTTTTTTGCCATGCCCCATAAAGCTGTATATGCCGCCAGTAAGGCGTTTGTATATACCTTCTCCATGTCGCTGGCGCTTGAGTTAAAACAGGCAGGCATTCATGTAAGCGTGCTGTGCCCCGGCGGTGTAGATACCAACGCCAATGTGCGGGCCAGTAATGCCAGCCTTAAAGGTATAGCCCGTAAATCTATTCTTCAGCCTGAGGATGTGGCCAGGCAGGCTATCACTCAAATGCTAAAAGGCAGGCATGTAATTATACCCGGCGCTGTTAACAAGATGTCTTATTACGCAGGCAGAATAATACCTTCATTTATTAAAAACAGGCTGGTGCTGCGTGCATTTAAAAACCTTAATAAACACAACTATTAATACACTGCATGAACAAAAATATACGCATACTCTGCTTTGCTTGTCTGTTAGCGGCGGCCTGCAGCCACAAGGTTTTTAAACCACGGTATACCATGTTATCAGCGCCTGCTAATTTTAAGGCGAGGTTTGAAACCACCAAAGGAAATTTTGAGATTGAGGCACACCGCAATTGGTCGCCGCAGGCGGTTGACAGGCTGTACCAGCTTATTAAAAGCGGCTCTTACAACAACATAGCCATTTACAGGGTTATCCCAAATTTTGTGGCGCAGTTTGGCACCAATAACGATACGCTGGTAAACAGCCAATGGGCAAAATATAAAATTACCGACGAGCCTGTTATGCACAGCAACGACTCCGGCACGGTGGCGTTTGCCCGTTCCGGAAAGGATAGCCGCAGCAACGATATTTACATTAACCTTAAAAGCAACCCGCGGCTGGATACCATTTTTTATAACGATACCAAGGGCTTTCCCGTTATAGCGGTGGTAACAAGGGGCATGAACGTGGTGCAGCAGTTTTATAACGGTTATCAGGAAGAGCCCATGGCAAAAGCAGGAGACAGTATACCGGAATGGAACAAATACTTCAAGGAAAAATACCCGCTGCTGGATTACATTAATAAGGCCTACATTATAAAGTAACATAGCTCCCGCATTTTGTTGCGTATTGTATCAACTAAAAATTAAGGATATCAGGGGGTGTCCCTCGTACCTCGGGCCGGGCTTTCCGCTATTACTCCGGCACAAGGCTTTGCTGCGATGGCCTCACCGGGGTAACCGCTGCAATCCCTCACCCGAAAGTGCAACACGCTGCTGCTTTTGCAGCCTGGTTAAAGTGAATAGCCATAAACACGAAATCAAAATATTCACCAATCATACAACTAACTATTTAGTTATAATGACTTAATATTGCGCATGCATTGCCAAAGAATAATTTATAGTGCATTGTTTTGCCTGGTATGCTGCGCTGCACCGGCACAGGCGCTTACCGGCAAAGTGCTGGATAAAGAAACACAAAAAGTTATAGCAGGCGCAAGTGTATTCATCAGCAATACAGGTTATGGAACGGTGTCGGCCAATGACGGCAGCTTTTCCTTCAGCAAACTGCCGCCGGGTGAGTTTGACCTTGTGGTATCCGTTATTGGATATGAAACTTTTGTAGTACATATTACCGCCCCGCAGAAACAACTGCTGGTGCAACTTCAGCCCAAAGCCAACGAACTGCAGGATGTAGTAGTTAGCAGCTATGAAAAAGATGGCTGGCAAAAATGGGGCGGCTTTTTCCTCGAAAGTTTTATTGGTGAATCTGCTTATGCAAGGCAATGCAAAATTAAAAACTACAAGACCATTAAATTCCGTTACTCATCCTCAAAAAATTACCTTACAGCACATGCCATGGAGCCGCTCATTATTGAGAACAAAGCACTGGGTTATGAGCTAAAATATGAGATGGTTGAATTTTCTTACGATTTTAAAAGCCATTACCTGCTATATGTTGGGTACCCGCTGTTTATAGAGATGGAAGGCAGTGCAAGCCGCCGTAAAAAATGGGAAAAGAACAGGAAGGATGTTTACACAGGTTCCGTAATGCATTTTATGCGTGCCATATACCGCAATAAGGTGCCTGAAAATGGTTTTGAGATGCGCAGGCTGGAGAAGATTGTAAACAAAGAAAAACAGCGGGTAAAAGGAATTTACGACTATTATGTACGCATTGTTACCGATGCGGATGGCAACAAATCTGTAACCAACGATATTGATCATTTTACCAGCAAGGATTCTTTACGCTATTACGAAAAAATTATGCGGCAGGAAGATGTGAAGACTGTTCTTCACCCGCAACTGGTAGAAGCAGATAGTATTGCTTACGCTGAAGACAGCATTACTGCAGGCCTTTATTTTAAAGACCACCTGCTGGTTACCTATCCATCCAAACAGGAGGCCCCGGAATATTATGTAGGTAAGCTTGGCAGAAGAAAAGATCCTTATGTTACTTCCACCATTGTGTTGGTAAACGGCAACCCCGTAAGCATACAAAGCAATGGCAGTTATTACAACCCGGTAGAGGTAATGACATCAGGCTATTGGGGCTGGAGTGAAAAGATTGCCACTACACTGCCGTTTGATTATGAGCCATGATAGTTTTACGTTCAGCTACTGATACGGAATAAAACGTATTGGATAAGGCAGAACAAGCGTAAAGCTGTATTATATGCAGCAGGGATATATTGTGGGTAGAACAAAGTGTTCCGCCGGAACACAGGTTGTTCAAGGTGCTTATTCTACCTAATACTAAAAATGTATATTAAACGCGGTGCTCATTTCTGTAGTAGATGAATAATACGGAGCGGTGTTGAGGAATAGTGTACAGGGTACTTGTCTTTGCCCGGGGGAGGCTACTACGGCAATTGAGGAATAGAATTGTTGCAGTACAAGTGTTCCAATCTTGCTGCTTCGTCACGCAAGATTGCTCAACGAAGCCTCATAGCAGTACTGTCGACGGCGGCCAAAGAAAGTTCTTATTCAAAATATATTCTTACAACCTGGTACAATAATTTATTCTGAATAGCGGCGGCGTGCTGCGTTTTTTCAGAGAAACCCTGCAGCCCGAAGAAGCCGGCCAGGTTACCTTTGTTAATGGCCAGTTCAAGATAACCTGCCGCATTAAACCATGCCAGCGTGTTGCCTTGCGGCACAGATGCATAACATTGGCTGATGGTATCAATCATCTCGTTACGGGTAAGGTAAATTTTAAAGGCGCGGCCTTTGCGGTATTCTTCAAACTCGTCCCGGGTAATGTTGATAACAACGTTCTCAAAATTGTCAATAAAGATAATCTGGCTTTCCAGTTGGTTAGCCGTAGCTGTAGAGCGCAGCGGATACTTTTCTACCAAATTTGTAACCGGACTGCCAAGCGCATCTACGCCATGCTGGAACAATGCCGGTAAAACTTTTGCCACCGCCTGTGTGCATTGCAGCACATGCAGCGACGATGCCGCGTTAACAGGTATGGCATATACGTGTTGGGGTTTTACCCTTGTAATCATAGTAAGCAGGCCATTATCCGCACAAATAAAATACTGTCCGTTGAAAAGGGTTACCAGCAAGCGTGCAGGCGCCTGTTGAAACAGGTTGGCCACGATAAAGTGAACGGTACCCTCGGGATAATATTTAGCCGCATTGGAACAGATGTAGGCCGCCTGCAAAAAATTATCGGAGGAAAGATTATGTGTAATATCGGCAATGGTTACGGACGGCATAGCCGAAAGCAACTGGCCCTTGATGGCGCCTGTTATATAATCGTTGTTACCTATATCTGTGGAAAGCGTTATAATGGGCATGCAGTAATGAAATTCGCAAAGGTATATTAGTTTACCAGTTGGCCTTTTTTATAAAAGAACCTGTACACCAGCTTATCCGCCAGCGCAGGCAAAATTTTGTTGAGGTAAACGGTTTCTTTTCCCTGTGTGGTTAATACAATGGTACGTTTGCGTTTTTCAATGGCTTCCATAATGTGGGCGGCGCATTCTTCCGCACTCATCAGTTGCTTTTCATTCAATGGGGATTCGCCCTGCGGCTCAGCATTCTTGTTAAGCGCCGCGTTGCGTATGTTACTGCTGGTAAAACCGGGGCATACCCACATAACATTAACACCGCTATAAAGCAATTCTGTACGCAGTGCTTCCATCCATCCGTTTAGCGCATGTTTGGAAGCGCTGTAACCCGTACGTCCCGGCAAGCCGCGGTAACCCGCAACGGAAGATACACTTACCAACTGGCCTTTTTGTTTAAGTATGTAGGGCAAAGCAAACTTTGTGCAATAAACAGCACCCCAGAAGTTCACATCCATCAGGCGCTTTAATGTTTCCAGTTCAGTTTCGCTGAAAAGGGCACGCATAGATAGGCCGGCATTGTTAACAAGTATGTCAATAGTACCGTATAGCTTAATGGTTTCGTTAATAAAATTCTCGCAATCTATTTGCCGGCTTACGTCGGCGGCATAAATTAACAGCGGTTTACCCGGATATTGGGTTTGAAGAACGTAAAGCTTATCATAATCCCGCCCACAGGTGGCAACTTTGGCGCCCTTTTGCAACAACACGTCAACCAAAGCCTTGCCTATGCCTTCAGACCCGCCCGTAACAACCACCACCTTGTCTTTTACATTATACATACAACGTGTAATTAATTTGCAAAAGTAACAGTTAACGCCGTTATTATATGACTGAAAAACAAATTGATAAAAGAGGTAAAAAAATCATTTGAATAAAAATTTGGCTGGCAATCAAATTCTCCTATTTTTGCACTCCCAAAACAAAAAAACGGGATGATTCCGTAGCTCAGTTGGTAGAGCATAACACTTTTAATGTTAGGGTCCTGGGTTCGAGTCCCAGCGGGATCACAGAATAAGTCATAGGCCACTGTAAATCAGTGGCCTTTTCTTTTTAGTCTATTTTTTAGTCTATCAAATACCTTCATAGTGACTTTCCATACCCTACCTTACTCCGGTTAATATGTTCATATAAAGATAGACCAATTTTATTTGAGGTATAGTGCTTATAGTCTATAAACACAGCCGTCCATCAATGAAGCAAGGTTAAGAATTACTGCTGCATATAGGTGATGCATAGCAGGGAGGACAAAGGACGAAAGATTATCTTGGATCTAAACTATCGGGTAGTTATATGATAACCTATGAATGGATTGAAAAACCGATCAACCTTGACCTGAAAGTAAATTTTACACATACTGTTAATCAATCCTCGTTACTATCACTAAAAGCCTTCATAAGTATTTTAGGCAATTGCTCATATAAATCTCCTATTGTACCAGCTTCAGCATTAACTGTCAAAGTCGTCTTATTACTCCCATCGCCAGATGAATTCTCCTGCGGTCTTACAATTCCCGCCGCCTGGTTGCCTATTGAAGTAGCGAATACACCTCTTGACCGCTCAGCAGCGGCCATACTGGGAAAGGTCTTAAGTTTCCTTCCATCCTTTGCATATTGGGTCACCGGCTTGCTCTTTTTTTTGATGACCGCCTGTAGCCTTCTTTTTGGCTTCCCTGGTCAAATCCAACAATGGGCTCCGGAAACGGTTTCTTTCAATAACCCTTGGCTGCTTTTCTTTCCTGGAAGCTATTTGCAGGTTGGAGGGCCGGATATTAAAAATTATCGCCGTCCTTGCAAAGAATAGCTACCGTTGGGTCACTTAGATCAAATGGGCTTACAAAACAATGGTCAATCAACCTGGCGAGTGTAAAATTGTAACGTTTACCATCCATGACAACCCTGTTGGTAAGAAACGGACTAAGATCTCCCTTGAATTGATTGGGAAGGAGCGCATCAAAGAAGCTCTAGGAACAACTCCTGAAAGCAAAGGACATGGAAGACTTTACAAAGACAATGGCGCAGGCCGGCATCCGGGTAGAAAAAGGCAGGGGTATCGCTTTTATAGATGATAAAAA
>NZ_VVIP01000016.1 GCF_009650435.1 Foetidibacter luteolus | reverse complement strand
GTTAGTAGATAGAAAGAGCTGGTTTGTAAAGAGCGCCGTAGGTGCGATATGTTAAGCAGGGTGGTGCGTAACGATAAGATTGATGATGATCGGGCTTTCTTGCAAAAGGTTGCCCCAAATACCGCCTCTACGAGGCTCTACAAAGAGGCCGTAATGGCATACCTGCTACTAACATATCGCAGCCACGGAGCTTTGTGGTTGGCGGGCAATGTTTAATCATACAGCTACGCGGAAAACGGTTACCGGTTACCAGTTGCAGGTTACCAGTCTGTTGATGGGTAAGTGGTTGAAGCTTTTTTGAGGTTACAATGTGCAAGTGGCGCTAACATTGAACGTTAAACAAACGAACACTGAACAAACAAAGCCTCGTAGAGGCGGCATGTTAGTAGATAGAAAAGAGTTGGTTTGCAATGAGCGCCGTAGGTGCGATATGTTAAGCCGCTCCTACGGAGCTTTGGTTGGCGGGCAATATTTAATCACAAAGCTACCCGGAAGAACGGTTGCCGGTTACCAGTTGCAGGTTACCGGTCTGTTGATGGGTAAGTGGTTGAAGCTTTTTTGAGGTTACAATGTGCAAGTGGCGCTAACAGATGGTTGCAAGGGCCCTATCCTGCGGGCAAAGCCTGGCTTTGCAATTTTGATGAATGGCTGCCGGATTGAAGCGAAAACCCCGCTGAAGATCTTGTGCGATTGCGCCTGTGGCGGAGTTGCAGCGAAAAGCCGGGACCGGTGCTGCATTGAAATACTGCAACTGAAAGCCCCTGCTGATTTGTTACCGGCAAAATTCACAGGGATGCGGGTTTACAGCCTACGCTTATGGCGCCAGGTTTGGCGGTAGGATTTTCTTTCAATATTTTCACCGCTCTATTACTTTTTGTTTATGAAGCAACTACTACTGTTACTGGCAACGGCCTTGTTAAACACCAGCATTTCCTTTGCACAAACCTTACAAAGCCCGGATGATTACCTGGGTTACAAAATAGGCACCCGCTACACCCGCCACCATAAGATTGTGGAATATTTTAATGCCGTAGCCCAGGCCAGGCCGGATATGGTAAAAATTGAAAAATATGGCGCTACCAATGAAGGCCGCGACCTGGTAATTGCATTTATCGCTCTGCCGGAAAACCTGCAAAAGCTGGATGCTATAAGGCTAAACAACCTGCGCCTGGCTGGCCTTACCCGCGACAAAGCCGCGCCTGTTACAGAAGGATCCCCGGCCATTGTTTGGCTAAGCTACAATGTGCATGGCAACGAACCAGCCTCTTCTGAAGCTGCCCTGAAAACCTTATACGCCCTGGTTGACCCATCTAATACCCAAACGAAAGAGTGGCTGAAAAACACAGTGGTTATTATTGACCCCTGCATTAACCCTGATGGAAGAGACCGTTATGTAAACTGGTACAACTCAATGGTGGGTATGGAGTATAATCCGGATCCTCAATCCCGCGAACACATAGAGCCCTGGCCACAGGGCAGGACAAACCATTACAACTTTGACCTTAACCGCGACTGGGCCTGGCAAACACAAGTGGAAACCCAGCAACGCATCAAAAAATACAACGAATGGATGCCCCAGGTGCATGTGGATTTTCATGAGCAGGGCTACAACACACCTTACTATTTTGCCCCCGCCGCGGAACCCTATCATGAAGTTATTACACAATGGCAACGTGACTTCCAGGCGCTCATTGGCCGCAACAATGCCAAATATTTTGATGCCAACGGCTGGTTATATTTTACCAAAGAACGCTTCGATTTGTTTTATCCTTCGTATGGTGATACCTACCCGCTGTACAATGGCGCTATTGGTATGACGTTTGAGCAGGGCGGCATACGTGGCGGCCTTGGTATTAAGAACAATGAAGATGATACGCTTACACTGGTTGACCGTGCAACACACCACTACACCACAGGTTTATCTACGGTTGAAACAGCCTCAAAAAACGCCGCTAAACTGGTAACAGAATATAAAAAATTCTTCGATGATACCCGCAATGCTGCCGGCAGTATTTACAAAACCTATGTACTTACTTCGCCCAGCTATAACACCATCGCGGCCGTTGCCAAACTGCTGGATGGCAACGGCATTGAATACGGAACAATAAGCAACACAGGTTTTAAAGGCTACAATTATTTTACCGGAAAAGAAGAGACGTTTAGCAGTGAGGGTTACCAGGTAGCAGTTTCGGCCTACCAGCCCCGGGGCGCTATGGCAAGGGTGTTGTTTGAACCTACCAGTAAACTGAATGACTCAGTTACGTATGACATTACAGCCTGGTCGCTGCCGTATGTATACGGAGCCAAAGCTTATGCCTCAAAAGAAAAACTGGATATCGCACCTTTTAAGCAGGCGCCTGCTGTTACCAAGGTAAGCTCCAGCTACGGCCTTCTGATTCCGTATAACTCGTTCGATGGCGGCAAACTGCTGGCCTACCTGCTTAAAAATAAAGTACGGGTACGTGTTTCTGACAAAGCGTTTACCTACAAAGACAAATTGTATAAGGCCGGTACTTTGATTGTACTGAAAGGAAACAATGTTGCCAACTGGAACGAAATAACCAATAATGCCTGTGCCATGTTTAACCTGCAGCCCGAAGTAGTGGAAAGCGGCTTTATGGACAAGGGGGCCGACTTTGGCTCACCCGATATCCGTTTTGTAAAAGCCGCAAAAGTAGCACTCGTAACCGGCGAACAAACTTCATCCTTATCAGCCGGTGAAGTATGGCATTTCTTCGACCAGGTGATACACTATCCGCTGACACTTGTAAATGCCAACGACCTTGGCCGCATAAGCCTTAAAAACTACGATGTACTTATTATGCCGGATGGTAACTACAGGGCGCTGGATGATGACAAACTCTCCGAAAAGCTGAAACAGTTTGTAAATGATGGCGGCAAAATAGTAGCTATGGAAAACGCGGTTAATCAAATGGCTGAAGGCGGTTGGGGCCTTAAAATAAAAGAAGATAAAAAAGACGAGGATAAAGACAAAGACAATAAAGAAGACACTACTTTATTAAAAAAATACGCTGAAAGAGAAAGAGACGAGTTGCCCAATGCCATACCCGGCGCTATATTTAAAGTACAACTGGATAACAGCCACCCACTGGCCTTTGGCTACCCCAGTTACTATTACACCCTTAAGCAGGATGGCAACATTTACGAATACAGTAAAGAAGGCTGGAATGTGGGTACACTTTCAAAAACAGATTATGTAGCCGGTTTTGTTGGCAGCAAGCTGAAACCCAAAATAAAGAACGGTTTAATTTTCGGTGTGCAGAATATGGGTAACGGCTCTGTTGTTTACCTTGCTGATGATGTACTGTTTCGCAGCTTTTGGGAAAACGGCAAACTGCTATTCACCAATGCGGTGTTTATTGCCGGTGAATAAAACACTACAAAACGGGCGTTATACCAAGCCCCGGTTTTCCGCTTAAATTAATTCTGCCGGCCTCGTAATGGAGGCCGGTTGTTTTATCTCCTGTAAGCAACAGCGGGCCATCCGCGTCAACATAATCCAGTTGAGGTAAAAAGTTAACGATGGCCGCGGAACCGATGCCGCTTTCGTTCATGCTGCCCATCATTACTTTCATACCCAGTTCACGGGCTTTTTTAATCATGCGTAATGCGGGGGTTATACCGCTGCACTTGGTGAGTTTTATATTAATGCCATGAAAGTATCCGTGGCATTTTTCAACATCCTGCTCCAACACACAGCTCTCATCCGCCAGCAAGGGCAGCGGCGACTGCTGAAACAACTGCTTCATGCCGGCCCAGTTGTCTTTTGCCAGTGGCTGTTCAATAAACTCTACACCAAGTTCTTTCAGCAAAGGTATTTTGTGGGCCGCCTCCGCGTACTCCCAACCAGCATTGGCATCTACCCTAAAAACAGCATCTGTATGCTGCCTTAAAGCGGTTATTATTTCCACATCTTCATGTGTACCCAGTTTTATCTTGTACACCGGCCAGGGCCTGGCTTTCATCTTGGCCACCATGTTTTCAATGGTATCAATACCTATGGTGTAGTCTGTAAGTACATCATTGTTCCAGTGTGTGCCCCACAGTTCGTGCAAAGGTTTTGCTTTCATTTTGCCAAACAGGTCCCAGCAGGCCATGTCCAGTGCGCAAACCAAAAAAGGATTGTTGGGATATAAATGGTGCAGGTAATGCCAGTAACGTTCAGGTTCTGTTAAAGCGAATTTCTCTACAAAGTTTTTCTTACGCTCCAGGTCTTCCATCATTTGCTCAACGGTAACCTGGTAATAGGCAATTGCAGGCGCTTCGCCAAAGCCGGTAAACGGCCCCAGTGACAATGCGGTTATTAATGCAGGCTGGTGAATTTTTGTTCTTCCGTTAGATATGGTAAAAGGGTATTCAAAAGCCAGTTCGCGGTGCTTGTATTGCAATTTCATCCGCTCAAAGTTATGGTAAAGGCAATTATATTGCTGGTTATGCCGGGCAAAACGCCTGCTGGCGCCACACGGTACCCAGCCAGACCAATGTGAAATAGGTGTTTGTTAAATGCCCTCCAGCATTTGGATACAAAAACTTTATGAACCCGGCAGCGGAAATTACTTTGAGGCTGTAGTTGCGTCGCACTCTTGTACGTCCTGTAACTCTATTCGCCATTGTGCAACACCAATATAACAGGTAACAAGCCTTATCCCAAATGACGAATGAATACACAGAGAGACAGACACGTAAAAAGCTATCGCGGTATCTCGGGATACTGATGTATAAACTCCTCTGCCATAAATACAGTAATCCCCAACTCAGGCTTAGTGTCCAATAAATTATGGTAAAGTGTGGTATCCGTTGTCACAATAATTTTGTCGTGTGTTTGCAAGCAAATCTGAACCAGGTACAGGTCTTTTCTTGGCAGCCTGGGTATCAATTCTTCCTGCAAATCATCCACTGCGTCAACCCACTTAACTTTTTCAATGTTCTTAATAAAAAGGTTGGTAATTTTTTTTACTTCTTCCCGGCTCTTGGGTGGGTACATAGAGGATGCATCTACAAGTTCGTAAAATTTACGTGCAAGCCGTGTGCCTTTCTGAATTGTTATCTTGTCACAAATCTGATATATTTTATCAAATAGCGCGGAAACCAAAGGCAGTTTTGCCTCATCATCAAACCAATGATAAAACCACTCATCTATGGTTAAATGCCATCCCCTGCCCATACGGATTAAATGCCAAGCATCGTTTTTAAGTTAGATAATTCAGTTTCCATAAAGTTTTTTAGTCCGCCTTCTACCTGTCCCCTTTCATTAATTTCCTGCGGGATGATTTTTGTTTCGTCATCTTCATTTTGGGCAAGATAAAACTGCACATCGTTTTTATCCAGTTCCCCGGCAGCTATTTTAGCCAGAACAGATGACACGATGTTTTCGCTATGTGTTGTGAGAAATATTTGCTTGTTCTCCTTCTGCACAATTTCTGTAAAAACATCCACCAGCTTATTTTGAGCAGTGGGGTGCAGGTGTATCTCCGGCTCTTCAATAAAAGCCAGGGAAGTGTTTTTCTTCAGCAGCTTGATTAACATGTAAAGCGTTTGGTTTACGCCGAAACCTTCATTAACAAGGTCGGTAGTAAATCCTTTGCTGTTTTGTGTGCGGAGGTAAAAAGAAGTGCTGCCAGGTATGGCAACGAAACGGAATGTTTTATTGAAAAGTTGCTTGAAATAATAGTCAATCTTTGACTCAAAACTTACTCCTTCATCCCGTATTTGCATAGCAAATAACGCCTCTTCATTTGCCTGCTCGGTAGAGAAAATTGGAGAAAAGAAGCCGCGTTTGACGGAAATAAGCTCAATATTTTTAATCTCCTCAAACAACTTGTTCAGTTGAATTACCAATAACCGAGTTTTTTGACTTTCATTGATTGTCTCAAAAACAAGCCCATTCCAGGTTAAACTGTAATCCTCAAACTTTACCTCAATCTTCTTAGAGAGATTATAAGGATGGTCTATGAGTATACTTTCTGAAACATTCCCAACCTCATAAGTAATTGATGAAGGAGGGAAAGTGTCGTTTAGCTTGAGAGCATATTTAAATTCGGCATCAATCATGCCAGGCATTAATGATTGCAAGTCAATTTGCTTAGTCAAAGAGATTGAAACAGAATTTCCTTCTGAAGTAATATTTTCATATCCTCCTAAGTTGATAAATCCCAAATTAAACAGACTGTCTAACCGCTGAGAAGGATTTACAAAAAAATTGCGCATTGCATACGTTGCATAAGCAACAGACGACTTACCAGAACCGTTTGGCCCATACAATACATTAAACTTCTTCAAAGGCAAATTCAAAAAACCTATTGATCTGAAATTTTCTAAAAGAAGGCTGTCCAGCATGAGCTAAAAATACAATTTACTTTTAATTACTTATGTATCTCACTCGTAAAATGAAAGTCTATATCCGGGTTATTACTAATCTCCGTATTTAAAAACCATTCGCTTTGCGCCAGGTATACGGGATGGCCATCTTTGTCCTCGCCTGAATTGGCTTGTTTAAACCTCAGGAAATCGTCCAGCTTTTTCGGGTCTTTACTGGTAAGCCAGCATGCTTTGTAAAAGGGCAGGGTGCGGAACTCACAAGCCGCCCCATACTCCTGCAACAGGCGGTATTGAATTACTTCAAACTGCAGGTCACCCACACAGCCGATAATCTTTTTGTTGCCGCCGAATTGGGTAAACAACTGCGCCACACCTTCGTCTGTTAACTGGCTGATGCCTTTTTCCAGTTGCTTGGTTTTCATGGGGTCTTTGTTCACCAGTTCTTTGAATATTTCCGGGGAAAAGGAGGGTATGCCGGTAAAAAAGAAATCTTCCCCTTCGGTAAGCGTGTCGCCAATTTTGAAGTTGCCCGTATCAAATAAGCCCACCACATCGCCGGGGTAGGCATCTTCAATTACATCTTTGCTGCGGGCCATAAAGGTGTAAGGGTTGCTGAAACGCATGTCTTTATCCAACCGTACGTGGTGAAAATATTTGTTGCGTTCAAAACGGCCGCTGCATACACGTAAGAAGGCAATCCTGTCCCGGTGTTTGGGGTCAAGGTTGGCATGTATCTTAAATACAAAACCGCTGAATTTATCTTCGCCAGCAGCCACTTCCCGCAGGCTGGTTTCCCTGTCCCGCGGTACAGGGGCAATGCGTATAAATGTGTCCAGCATTTCCTTTACGCCAAAGTTGTTAACGGCACTGCCAAAAAATACCGGTGCTATTTTACCCTCCAGGTAGTCGCTTACATTCAGCTCTCCATAAACACCGTCAATCAGTTCCACATCTTCCCGCAACTGGGCGGCATCCCGCTCTCCTGCTTTTTCATCCAGCAGTTCCGTATTCAAATCGGTGATGGAAATGGTATCTTCTTCATCTGCCTTAGTGCTGGCCGCGAAAAGGCGCAGGCTTTTATTGTCAAGGTTGTACACCCCCTTAAACTCTTTACCGCTGTTAATGGGCCAGGTCATAGGGTGCAGGCTTATCCTCAGTTCCTTTTCAATTTCTTCCAGCAGGTCAAAACGGTTTTTACCGTCGCGGTCCATTTTGTTAATAAACACAATCACCGGTGTATCCCGCATGCGGCACACTTCCATCAGGCGGCGTGTTTGTTCTTCCACACCGTTTACACTGTCAACCACCAGCACCACGCTGTCAACGGCGGTTAAAGTGCGGTAGGTATCTTCCGCAAAGTCTTTGTGACCCGGCGTATCCAGCAGGTTTATTAAAAAGCCCTGGTATTCAAACGTCATTACCGATGTAGCTACAGATATGCCACGCTGCCGCTCAATATCCATAAAGTCGCTGGTGGCGTGCTTTTTTATTTTGTTGCTCTTAACGGCGCCTGCTGTTTGTATGGCCCCGCCGAATAACAAAAACTTTTCGGTAAGGGTTGTTTTACCGGCATCCGGGTGCGATATGATGGCGAATGTTTTGCGGCGGTTGATTTCCTTTTCGTATTTCATTCTTGTAAAGTCATTAAGTCAATGGTCAATAAGTCAATAAGGGCTGTTTTTTACTGGCAGGCTGCTGCACATTGCTGAGCAATGTACAGAACGTACAAGAGTGCGACGCAACGATGCCTCATAGTAATTCCTCCTGCCGGGCCCATAAACATTTTTCCGCGCAAGCGGAAAGCTGTGCCTTGTATTTTTTGAGGCGCAAAGGTAATGTTTACATGGCTTGCAAATTCGGAGGATTGGAAAGACAGTTTTTTTATGGTACCGGCAGACGTAATGCGTGGCATCGTCCCTTGCGTCGCAATCCGTTCATCGGCAGGATTGCTATGGGGCTTTTACCGAAGCGTAGATAGGCTTTTGCGGGCTAAACATTCAACCGTTTTGACAATTCGCCATCAATCTTTACAAAAAGGTGATAAGGTTTATAGATACGCCATTCCGGTATTTCCATCAACTCAATATAATAATTCAGTTTTTTCTTTTTAAAATCGTGCTGGGTTGCCTCGGGCATGTTCAACATAATAACCCAGCCGTTTTCTTCAGAGGCCTGTTCATACCATTCCTGGTAATAATCGCGGTCCCCACTGTGAAAATTGAGCACATTTTCGGCAATCAGTATAAACTTGGTAATACCCACCGCCATCATTTCATCAATAATATCCCGCTTTAGGGTCATGATATCGTTTTCAATGGCATCATTCCACTCTCCTATTAACTCTATAATGGCAAAATTGAGTTCGTAATCGGCATAGATGATTTTCATATACAGTGTACGGCTTCCAAACTCATCCCACTGTGGGTGAATATAATAATTGTATACTGTTTGGCTAAACTCAAACTCACTGTAGGTACGGCCATAAAAAGGTGAACGGGGATCGTCTTCCGAAGTATAAATATGGCGCCAGTTATAAAACGGTTCAATGGTGTGCATGGTGCTTTTTGTTAGCCGCAAAGTTACAGGAATGTTGAACTTGTAAACCTTACCAAAAACCCAAAAAGCTCATAGAAAAATGCGGAAACCTATTGTATTACACGGCTATTTTATGCGTATAACGCGGCGTTCCTGTGTGCTTGCTCTGCAGGTACTTTTCGTGTATAATAGTACTCATGGGTTTCTCGTACACCTTGCTTTCCAGCCAGGATATTACATCCAGGTAAGCGAATGACCTTGTTTCGAAACGGTTTTTTTCCAGGTGTTTTATCTTTTCGAGGAATTTTTCAAACTCAGGCTTTAGCTTCCGCGGAGATACATCGAAAGAATTGCGCAAAAACCGGAACATTTCTTCTTCTACAACCGTCAGGTTTTTCATCTTGGCCATAAAGCGGTACACAGACTTGATAAGATATTCTATAATATCGTAGTTGCCCAGCTCGTAGTGAGACATCATGTGCAGCAGGCGGGCATAGCACTGTAGGTCTATACGCAAATCGCCGGTGCCGTTAATAATTTTTTGCAGGTGGTCAATACAGGTTTCGTAATCGCCGCTCCCAAAATAAAGCGTTGCTATTTTGTAGTTGAAAACAAGCACCCGGTGGCTGTCAATGTACAGCGAATACTTTGTAAGTTTTTCCTCCACATGTTCTACCAGCGACAGCCCTTCTTTAAATGTGCCCTGCATAAGGTGCTGGTTTATTTTGGCGCTGTAGATATAAATAAACGTATGTATGCGGAAGTTATCGTGGTGATTGGCTATATCTGTTTCTGAATAAGCTTCAAATTTCTTTAGTGTAGTTTCGAATTTTTCAAAATTGCGCAGGTCAAAATGCGCATTCAGCAGGTTATGCATGCCTTTTATGTAGTGGCCTGTTTCCACAGCAATCATCTGGGGCTGGTCATCGTACAGGTCAATCCACTTTTGGCTGTAGCGGTAATACATTAAAAAATCCTGGCGTATAAAGGCAAACCAGCAATAGCTCTGGTACAGGTAGAGTTTTTCGTAAAAATCTGTAATGCCTGTAATGTTTTCCGGCAGGTTTTCTTTAAAAAACTGCTTTATGCTGGCTTCATCCGCCTGGTTACGGGCATGGCCATTAATAATATACCACCTGTACAGCAACAGCGCCAGGTTAGAGAGTTTGGTAACCCTGTCTATATGGCTGCTTATTTCCATGGCCTCGGCAGCCAGTATTTGTGTTTTGTCAGATGAACTGCGGGTAATGTGCAGGGTTTCAATCTTTTTTTCCAGGGAAATTAACTGCACCAGGAAATTGGCTTTCTGGTTGGCTTTGGCCAGTTCTTTGGCCCTTTCCAGTATTTTAAGCGCCTGTAGTTTAAGACCTTTATTGTAGAGAATGCGGGCATTATCGAGGTGCTCGCTTAGCTGAAGATCAATATTTTCGGTGGTTTTTAGCAAGCGTAGGCTGGCCAGCAACTGTTTGTATAAATGCGTTTTTAAATTAGCCAACTGCGGTTTGGTGATAGGCGACAATCTTTTGGAGAGATATTTTTCATCATATTCATCCAGCTTATCCAACGCATCAAACAACTGTACAATTTTAAGCTCTTCATTGGCAGAACTTCGTTTTATGTACAGCTTAAAATGCCGTTTTTCAGACTTTTCAAGAGACTTAATCAATGTAAATAACGCATCTGTAAACCTGTTAGACATCATAAACAATTTTTCCTTAAACACAATGCCACTAAGGGTTTACGGGCTTGTTCACCCTTTTTGGCATAAATAAATCACTTCTAAGTTGTTTTTTCCAACGCAAACTTCCGTGTTACTTTTACATCAGAAAGTTAAGAACAATCATATCACACGGCAGGCAACAAGCATTAAGCAATCATTAAAGGCCACAAAACTTTCAAACAACAAAGAGAATTTTCGAACTTTTTCATATGGCAAGCAATCGTTAGAGGTCGTCTGTTTCTACAGGAGGCCTTTTTTTTAAGGCAGGCCCGCAATTTACGCATTTATGTAAAACGTTCAAACTCTGTATGTTTTTTCCCCTTTTTCAACATCTGAATACCCCTTATTTAACCAACTGTTGCTTCAACTCTTATCAGTAGAAAACTTTTTCTTACTTACTAACTTAACTGGACAGCATTAAATTAACACGCAACCGGTGTTACAGGGCATGCTTTGCCTGTATCCACGGTGAAGCACTGTCATGTTCCGCCGGAACATGACAGTGCAAGTATGCTATTCACCCCCCTGCCTTCAATTATTCGGCCCAACTCATTGTATAGTTTTCATTCTCTATTTCCAGCGCTTCAACCGTTAGCTGTAATGGGTGAAAAGTATCTACCATTACAGCCAGTTCCCTGGTTTCTTTGGCGCCAATACTTTTGGCTACAGCGCCGGGGTGTGGGCCGTGGGGTATGCCACCCGGGTGCAGGGTTATCATGCCACGGGTAACATTTTTGCGGCTCATAAAATTGCCGTCCACATAGTAAATCACTTCATCACTGTCAATATTACTGTGGTTGTAAGGCGCCGGTATGCTTAGCGGGTGGTAATCGAAAAGCCGCGGCACAAAACTGCACACCACAAAATTGTTGGCCTCAAAGGTTTGGTGTACCGGCGGCGGCTGGTGCACTCTGCCGGTTATGGGCTCAAAATCGTGAATGCTAAACGCGAATGGATAGCAACAGCCATCCCAGCCAATCACATCAAAAGGATGGTAGCCGTAATGAATGGGGTACATCTGCCCTTTCTTTTTGGTGTTAATAATGTAATCGCCTTTTTCGTCAATGGTAAGCAATGATTGCGGCGCCCGGATATCCCTTTCACAATAAGGCGAGTGCTCCATTAACTGTCCGTTTTTGCCCAGGTATTTTTTAGGGTACCGCACCGGGCTGAAGCTTTCCACAATCAGCAGCCTGTTTTGTTCCCCATCAAAAACTGCCTGGTAAATGGTACCCCTTGGCACTACCAGGTAATCGCCGTAACCAAACGGCAGTTCGCCATACTGCGTAAGCAGTTTACCCGAACCTTCATGAACAAAGATTATCTCATCGGCATCTGCGTTTTTATAAAAATAATCCTTCATGCTTTGCCGCGGCGCCGCCAGCGAAATATAGCAATCATTGTTTACCAGCACCGGTTTTCGGCTTTGTAAAAAATCGTCTGCCGGTTTAATAGAAAAACCTTCAAAGCTTCGGTGCTTCAGCATTTTTTCTTCAGCTACGCGGGGCTGAACATTGTATGGCGTATCGGTACGGATAATGACGGTAGGCGCATAGCAATGGTACAGCAGTGAATAATCGCTGCTGAAACCTTCGGTGCTAAAAAGCTGCTCTGCATACAAATCCCCGTCCGGCTTGCGAAACTGTGTATGGCGCTTGTGTGGAATTTCTCCGGCCTTTTGATAATGTGGCATTTAAAGAAGATTATCAGGGCTGCAGGCAATACCAGCCGCCCATCGTAAACAATCGTTCCATAAAGTTAGATAAACTTAATTTTACCTGTTTTAACAGGCACGGCAGTTATGAAAAGAATAGGACTAATCTCAGACACACATGGTTACCTGGACGAAGCTGTATTAAGGCATTTTGAGCAATGCGACGAAATTTGGCATGGTGGCGATTTTGGCAACATTGCCGTTGCCGAAACTTTACGAAAAACAAAACCGCTGCGGGGCGTGTACGGCAATATTGACGGGCCTGATGTAAGAAACGAATACCCTGAACAGGCAGTTTTTATGTGCGAGGAGGTAAAGGTGCTGATGCTGCATATAGGCGGCTACCCGCCTGCCTACAAACCGGGTGTTAAAAGCATTATTAAAACGGAAAAGCCAAAGCTGTTTATCTGCGGCCACTCCCATATTCTTAAGGTAATGTACGATGCGCAGTTGCAATGCCTGCACATGAACCCCGGCGCCGCGGGAAGGCAGGGCTGGCATAAAGTGCGTACGCTGATACGTTTTGTTATTGATGGCGCCGATATTAAAAATTGCGAAGTGATTGAACTGCGGGGATAAAGCGAAAAGAGCCGATTGCTTGCGGGCAATCTGTTTTTTAAGTACGATTTACGAAGTACGAAGTACTTTGCTCCCACCTTTTTATATACCTGCAAGCTTTTACCTGTGGTACTTCGTACTTCGTAAATCGTACTTATTAAGTGGTCACATTTGTTAAGCCTTCTACCCGGGTCTGAAAAGCTGCCATGAAAAACCGGCCGCACAAGTGAGTGACACAACGAAGTCCCCATGAAATACCTCTGCCGGTAACATAATTACTCTTCTGCCGGTACAAATTTTCTTTAACAGCATTTGGAATTCTAAAATATTTTGTTAGATTTACTTAATTATTTTTTTAGACGAGCCTAAAAAAATAATTAAAGCCTTGTAAAACACCGATGTGTTATGAAATATTTTGTACTCTTTTTTTTACTCACCTGGACAGCAACCGCAGCATTTTCGCAGCAGGCTTCCGTCTCGGGGCGCATCAATGCCGAAGGGCGCAACCTGGAGATGGCAAGTGTAATGCTGGCGCCCACCAACATAGCCACCATGTGCGATACCATGGGGCATTACAGCATCAACAACATAGAACCGGGCATTTATACTTTAAAAGCCAGCGCCGTTGGTTTTGGCGCCTACAGCAAACGCATTACCTTAAAAGCCGGCGAGCATTTGCAGCTTGATATAACACTAAACCCTGAAGCCACAACCATGAACGAAGTAGTGGTAACGGGCACCATGAAAGCCATGAGCCGTACAGAAAGCCCGATACCGGTAGAAGTATTTACACCCAAATTTTTTCAAAAGAACCCCTCCCCCTGCCTGTTTGAATCTGTTGGCATGATTAACGGCGTAAGGCCCCAGCTAAACTGTAACGTGTGCAACACCGGCGATATACACATAAACGGCATGGAGGGCCCCTATACTATGATACTGATTGATGGCATGCCGATAGTAAGCGCCCTGTCAACCGTATATGGCCTTAGCGGAATACCCAACAGCATTGTTGAAAGAGTGGAAGTTGTAAAAGGCCCTGCGGCTTCGTTGTACGGTTCTGAAGCGATGGGCGGCATTATTAACGTTATTACCAAAAACCCGGCAAAAGCACCGGCAGTAAGCGTGGATGTAATGGGCACCACCTGGCAGGAATACAATGTTGACGCGGCTGTACGCATAAACACGGGTAAAGCGCAAAGCTTAACCGGCATTAACTTCTTTAACTACAACCAGGTTATTGACAACAACAACGATGGCTTTACAGACCTTACTTTGCAAAAGCGTATTTCCTTGTTTAACAAATGGAGCTTTGAACGTAAAGACAGCCGCATTGCCAGCATTGGGCTACGCTATGTAAATGAAGACCGCTGGGGCGGCCAGACCAACTGGAACAAATTATGGCGTGGCAGCGACAGCATTTATGGTGAAAGTGTTTACACCAACCGCTGGGAACTGATTGGCGCTTACCAGTTACCGGTTAAAGAAAAAATTATGCTGCAGCTATCTTACAACTGGCATAAGCAGGATAGCTGGTATGGATTTACACCTTATAATGCCAACCAACAGGTTGCCTTTGCACAACTTTACTGGGATAAACAAATAGGAACTGCCCACATGCTGTTGCTGGGCGGCTCTTACCGTTACACCTATTACGATGATAACACACCCGCCACCGCAGATGCCAACGGCACAAAAAATCAGCCTTCCCGCACACCGTTGCCTGGCATTTTTATACAGGATGAATGGAGGCTTGGCGACAAACACAAACTGCTTACCGGCTACCGGTATGATTATGATAAACATCATGGCAACATACACTCGCCCAGGATTGCGTATAAGTTTTCGCCGGATATAAACAACACATTCCGGCTGAGCTTTGGTACCGGCTTTAGGGTAGTTAACCTTTTTACAGAAGACCACGCTGCTTTAACAGGCGCCAGGCAGGTTGTGATAGCGGAAGAACTTAAACCCGAGCGCTCATATAACAGCAACCTTAACTATGCGCTTAACATACCCACTTCCGGCGGAAAAATAGGGCTGGATGTTACAGCGTTCTACTCTTACTTTACCAACAAGATTATTGGCGACTTTGACACTGACCCTAACAAAATCATTTACGACAACCTCAGGGGCCATGCCATCTCGAAAGGGGTATCGCTTAACACAGATATCAGCTTTGCATTTCCCTTTAAAATTATGGCTGGCGTTACCTACCAGGATGTTTATCAAATGGAAAGAAATGCTGCCGGAAAATTACAGCGCATCGTTCAGTTGCATGCGCCTAAATGGTCTGGCAACTTTGCCCTTACCTATACCTTTCCGCAAAACTTTATGGTTGACCTTACCGGCCAGTTTAACGGCCCCATGCGGCTGCCCGTACAGCGCAACGATTACCGCCCTGAATACTCTCCCTGGTTTTTAATCGGCAACATACAAATCACCAAAAAATTCGCCAGGGGATGGGAGTTGTATGGGGGCATTAAAAACCTGTTCAACTTTGTACCCAAATATGCTCTGATGCGCCCATTTGACCCATTTGACAAACACATTAACGACCCGGTTAACAACCCCAATGGCTATACGTTTGACACTGAGTACAATTATGCTTCCCTACAGGGCATAAGAGGTTTTTTGGGTGTGCGTTACAACCTGTATAAATAACAGTTTACCCTTTGGGTAAACAGGAAGAATTTTTATGTACCCGGCAGGACTGCTGCTATGAGGCTTCCGTTGCGTCGCACTTCGGCGGCTGGATTACTATGTGGCTGTTCCCGCATTATATAACAGATTTATAAAGAACCATTCATTCAGATACAGTACGGCACTAAGCAGACCACACGGCCCTACTCTGCGGGAAAAGCCGCATAGCGGACAAAGCGTACAAGTGAGTGACACAACGATGTTTAATGGATGTTCCTGCCGTGGGGGGCATAGAGTAATAATGACAACAAGAAAAAGCAAAACCTATAATGGTTTCACTCCTCCTGCAGCACCTTAAGCAGTATTGTTTTTTTATTCTTTAGTGAAGACAGCAGCAGCCCCTTGCGGTAGTCGGTATCAAACACAACAACATCCCTGTCATCAAAGCCAAGGTCAACATATACGCGGCCATCTATTACCCAGCCCTTGGCAAGCAGTTCGTTGCCTTTGCTGTTAAAGCTGCCCTTAACTTCAAGGTTTTGCTGCAGCACTATATAAATGGTTTCACCATCGGCAAAATCTTTGTATTTGCCTTTTATGCTTGCCGTTACATAAGTTGATTTTTCCAAAGCCGGCTGTTGTACCGGCTGAGAAACAGCATTGCCCGCCAGTTCGCCCGTTTTAACCTTCTCACTAACCACTACGCTTGCCGGGTGGTTGCCATCATTTTCCTTCACATTCAGCGTCATGGAATTAAAAACGGTAGTATCCACATTTACATCCGTTACCGATGAAAGGCTGGCGGTAAATACATTGTAGCCAAAGTCTTTCATGTACAGCTCCGGGTATTCAAACAGTTCCTTAACAGCTATTATCTTATACACGTAAGCGGCGGTTTCGGGGTTAAGGCTCATGGAAAAATAATCTGCCCCCTGGCGGTTAATGGCTTTTGTTATACGGCCAATGCCCAGGTTATAGGCAGCCGCGGTTAACACCCACGATGATATGCCGTAATTGCGTTTAATAAGCAGGTAATATTCAGCCAGCACCCTGCATGCGGCATAGGTAGCTTTATGAATGTTATCACGGTCGTCTTTAGCTAAAGAAACTGTAAGGCCCTTTTCTACTGCCGTTTCCGGCATCAGTTGCCAAAAGCCCCGGGCGCCAACTTTGGAAGTAATGTTTTGAAATCCGCTTTCCACTATAGCCAGGTATTTAAAATCCAGCGGCAGACCAGTTTCTCTTAAGTAGTATTCAACAACAGGAAAGTTTTCCCTTGCCCTGCGGCTTAACGAAGGAAAGTTAACATTGGGCATTTGCCTGCGTATGGCATCCATCAGTTTTGAAGCGATAAAACCATTTTCAACCGGTATGCGTTCTCCGCAAAAAACAATATCATGTGCCCGGCATGGCTTGTATATAATACAGCTAACAACTAAACAAATAAAAAATAGCCTGTACTTCATGGCGCTATTATTTGTTACACAAATTGGAGGTTTACTTTTTTGGGGACGGACTGCATTGCTACTATGATGCTTTAGTTGTGTCACTCACTTGTACGTCCGGGAATTCTACTGGGCAAATCGAAGACAAGTGCATCTGTGCCAAACTCATCTAAGCACTTAAATTGCTTTGCTGTTACATTATGATTTCTTCTTTTTCTTTTTTCCTTTTGTCTCCTCTACAGGAGGCGGCGCTTCCACTTTTCTTGAGGCCTTTATTTTTTCTACAATCGGGTAAAGGCCTTTTACCCTTTCCCTGGCAAAGTTAATCTCGTATTTGTTGGTTTTGTAAATGTTAATGATGGAAGTATCAATATTGGTATCCAGGAATTTACTGTACGACTCCAGGGCTTCTTCATACTTCTTAAATGTAACCTGCTCATTACCCAGTTTAAAGTAAGCCAACCCTTCATCCAGCTTCACCTTTTCGGCATCGTAAATATCCTGCTTTCTTTTGGCTTCCAGGCTGGCAGAATCTATACCCAGTTGCTTTTCAGTATAAGCAACACGCTTTTGCGCAAAGCTTTCACCCGGCTTTAATTCAACGGCCTTTTTAAAATAAACAAGGGCCGCATTTAAATTGTTGTTTTTAAAAGCCAGGCTATCACCGGCTTGCAGGGCTTCATCGTAATCCCTGTTCAGTTTTTCAATTCTTGCTATTTCAACAAGTTTGGCACGCACATCAGCCAGCTTAGTGGCTACAATGCTTTCCGCAGGCTTTAGCTGTGCGGCTTCGGCATAAGCTTTTTCCGCTGCGGCAAACTGGTTGCTTTTGTAAGCCGCATCCCCTTTTTGCATGGCAGCTTTATACTGCCGGTCAATTTTCTCCTGCAACAGCCGGGCTTCTTCCTTTGCTTTTTTCTCAGCCTTTAGCTGCTCAATCTTTTCCTTGGGCAGCAGCTCTGCCGGTTTTATAGAGGCAGCTACCTGGTAAAGGCTTATGGCCGCATCATAATCCTGTTTGGTATAAGCATCTTCAGCCTTGGCAATTACACCGGCATACTTTTGCTTTTCTGCCGCTTCCTTCGCTTCTTTGTTTTTCTGCTCAACTATTTCCGCTTCTTTCTTTGTTATAGCAGCAAGCTTTTCTGAAGCAGGCGCATAGCCCGGCTTTAATGTTAATGCTTCCCTGTATTTGGTTTTTGCCAACTCATATTCACCGGCTTCAAACGCGTTATTGGCAAGATTCAGAACTTCATTAAGCTTATCATTCTTCTCCTTTTCTATACGCTCTGTTTCCCGCCTTGCAGCCAATGCCTTTTTCTCCTGGCCGGCTTTATTAATCATTTTTTGTGCTTCCTGGTCGCCGGGCACTAACCTTAACGCTTCCTGGAAAGCCGCTACAGCATCATCAAACATCTGGCTGTTCATGTAATTGGCGCCCGTTTGCATCTGGCTGTTGTAAGCGTCTTTCGTTTGTTTAAAAGCCGCTTCTTTAGCGGCATTCTTTTTAAGCTGCTCTATTTCATTAAGCTTTGATAACGCGTAAGCATCATTTGGCATTTGCTGCAACGCCTGTTCAAAACCAAGTTTGGCAGATTCGTAATCCTTTTTCGCCAGGTCTGCATTGGCAATATTTACGAGGCTTTGATAAGCCTCTTTCTTTTGAGCCTCGGCCTTTTTCTTTTCGTTTAAAGCGGCCTGCGCCTGCTGGTCGCTTATTTTTTGATCGGCCTGCTTTATTTTTAAAGCGGCATAGGCATCGCCTGGTTTTATACTTAGTGCCTGGTTATAACCAACTTTGGCGGCATCAAAAGCGCCAGCGGTAAAATCTTTATCAGCAATGGTTATATAGTCCTGGTAGGCCTTTTCATTTTTTGCGTTGGCTTCCGCCTGCTGCTGCTGTTGTGCCAGTTCGTCTATTTTACCAAGTTGTCTTGTTACCCAGGCCTGGCCCGGCTTTAGTTTATCTGCCTGTAAGTATATTTCTTTTGCCTTTATATAATCTTTCTCGTTGAAAGCCCTGTTGGCATTAGTAACCAACTCATTGTACTGGGTTTCCGGGTTAGATGTAACAACAGGCGTTATTGCTGGTGTATTGTTTACGGCCTGGTTTACGGCGGGTTGTGTTACCGCTGGCCGGGTAGTTGCTGGCTCGGCAGCTTTAGGCTGCTCTATAGCTGGCGGCTGATAATTCTGCACCAGCTTTTTCAATGCATCCAGGTTCTGGTAATCGTAACTCATCTCATCATCGGAGAGATCTTTTTTGTACACCAGGAAGAATTTATGCTGGCGGCCACCTTCCAGCACTATCAATGAATATGTTTCGCCAGGTTCTTTTTTTGCGCTTAGCATCATGCCTTTTTCACCTACGTTCTGGATGGAGTAATACGGATACCCGTCCTTTCCCACAAATTTCCAGTTGGTTATCTTGGAGTTGAAGCGGACGTAGGTATCTGCACTCTGCGATACAAAAATTTTAAACCCGTTTATTTCCTGGGCGAGAGTTGCGGTGCTGAAGAGAAGCAAGATAGCAACAGTATATAGTCTGCTCTTGTTCATGGCTGAAAAGGATAAGTTTGTATTATTTGATTCAGGGCTTGTAAACAGGATAGTGGTTTGTTACCTTAATATATCTTAGAACAAATAGTAAAGTCTGACGGTGGTGCAACCTTCGCTTAAATGCCTCCCAAAGAACCGAAGATGAAAGGATTGCGACGCAAGGGACGATGCTACAAGGAACCGGACGCCGGTATCCAACCCTTTAACATAAAACGGCGCAGCCGTTTTAACCTGCTAAAAAATGCCCAGCACTTTGCCCTTTTTCTTATACGTTACCGTAAGGCTGTTGATGCAATCATTAAGGCGCCCCTGCTTTACAGATTTAAGCTCTACTTTTTTGCCTTTTATGTTGGCGCATAATGTTGCAAAGGTTGACACTTTATCATTCTCTATCACCTGGGTACCTTCCCCATTGCACAGGTAGGCATTAAAGTCTGCCGGCGATTTATTGCCTTTTATCAATTCTTCCAACATTATCTTCAGCAGGTCGTCGTTTATTCTCCTGAACTTTTTAGCTTCCGGCTCGGGTTCCGTTTTACCCGTTACAGGTGGCGCTACAACAGGCGGCGGCGCAGTTACTTCAGGCTTATCTTCCGGCACTATAACAGGATATTCGTCTTTAATGAGTTTCTTGGGCTTTATCACTTCATCGCCGGCATTGGATGCGCCGGGCACTTCCATAATAACAAAGCTTTTGCGGTACTTTTTAGCCGGGTTGCCATCCAGCGTTAAGATAACCGTATAAACATCTGAGTTTTTAAAGCTATAGGTTGCTTCTTTATCTGTCCTCACCTTAATATCATCCCGGTTTTCAATCGTCCATTCGTAAGTGCTTGCTTTTAAGGGCGTAGTGAAAGTAACGGACTCAAGCACCCTGCCCTGTTCGGGGCCAACGATGTAATCAGTTATATTGCCTACACTGTCACGAACCACGTCTATGGGTTTTATTACGGTTACCATCGCTACATCATCGCATTTACCATTTACGAGAATTGTAACGTTAAATATGCCTGCCTTTTTAAATACATGACTGGCTGTAAAACCTTCCTTACGTGCTGTGTTATCGCCAAAATCCCACACAATATCGTTGTGCGGAGATGTGGAAGCCTTAAACAAAAGCAACTCGTTGATGTTGTATATCCTTTCCGGCCGGTGCTTAAGCCCGTTGATAATGGCTTCTGTTGCTACGCAGGGCTTATTGCGGTTATTGCTGATAACCCGGTAGCTTAACAACCCCATGCAAAGCACTACTACAAAGAGCATGACCAGCCAAACCTTTACGTCAAGCCCCAACCTGCTGCGGGTAAAAATAAAATCAGACTTCATGGCTATTAGCTGTTTAAGTTTAACGGGATTGCAAGCGGTATTGGTCGTAAGCCCGTTTGCATTCGGTTAGCTCTGCACGTACATTGGCCAGTTGTTCTTTGTATTCATTAACGGTTGCATCTTTATCCGTTCCTTTTCTTAACTGCTGTTTGGCAGATTGCAGGGAAGCCAGCGTAGTTATAATGCCGGTATAGATATTCTTTACAGACATGGAATCATTTATCATGGCTGCCATTTCACGTATCTGTTTGTCTATTTTATCATCTACCAGTATAGGGTTTTCCACCCGGCCAACAGAATCCAGCAGGTGCATGGTTTCTTCCATTTTTATCCTGAATACGCCCAACTGCAAACGTTCGTTTTCAACAGACGCCATCTCTTTTCGCAATTGCTCATTTTGCTTAAACGGCACCTGTATGCTAAAAAACACTACGGTGATAATAACAGCCACCGTAATAATAAAAAAGAGCAGAAAATTGGCGAAGGCCCTATTTCTTTCCTGGCTGTTTAAAGGTGTCATATCATGCGTTTATAAAAGTTATTCAAAAAAGCGCCTGCGGGGCGGTTTGCCCGGCTGGTTAACATTGCTGTTGCCGGTGGTTTCTTCTTTAACAAATATGCCGCTGTCTTTACGTTTGCCTATAAAATCCAGCTTGCTTAGCGTATCAAAAAGTTTGGCCGTAATTTTTACAAACTGGGTAACTTTTTGAATATTCCTGTTAATGTCGTTGTTATCGTATCGTATGTTGGCAAGGTTGGAAAGCATGGTTTCCAGCTCGCCCTGTTTAAGTTCGCACCACTCCACCAGGTAGTTCATCATTTCCTCTTTACCGGTGCCAATGCGCAGGTCAATTGTATTTTTCATCACCCTTGCAAGGCTGGCTACAGATGCAAACAGCGCTGCCGGCGACTCATGTATCATCAGCCAGCGCATGTGGGTAATGGTTTGCGCCAGGTGCAGGGCCATGCGGTCGCACAGGAAAAGCACCAGTTGCGAGATTTCGTTTTGCTGGTTGTTGCGGTAAATTTTCTGTACTATTTCTGTACAGCGCACTTCCAGGGTTGAAAGAAACCTGTCAAGCTCGGTAAAGAGCGCCGTAAGGTCAGGATGCGCACTAATGGAAAAACAGGGAGGTATATAATCCTGGTCAACCCGTATATCGCTGCCGCTGGCCATTACTTTGCCAATGGTAAGCGCATACGGGTGGTTAACAAACTGGCTGTACTGGCTTTCATTCACCACTTCTATACCGTACTGCGGCAGCAGGTAAGGGTAGCGGGGCGGGTTTTCTGAAAGGTCTGGGCTGCCTGCGGGGCGGGTATCGTAAGGGTGTACGGTAAGTACTACCCACCAGGTAGTGTCTGTACGGCCTTCCGTAAACGGAAAAGAAGTGGCAGGTACGCCATCAACGTCGTCATTTGCGGATGTATTAAAAACGGGCAGGTTTATCCGTATGCCGCCGGGCGTAACTGCCTGGCAGGAATGAACGGAAACACGCAATGTATTCTGGTTATCCAGCGAAAGCCTTACGTTAAAAGTATCTTCACCCGCTGCGGATGAAGGCAGCACACCGTAACGCACCGGTGAAACCATCAGCGACGAGGCATCGTACAGGGCAGACTTCCAGGCATTATCCTGCTGAATGAAGTGATGCTTGCCAATCTTCATTCCATCTATCCAGTTTACCGGGAAATGTTTAAGATTATCCCTCATAATTCAGGCTATGCCGGTTTAATGCGTTCACAAATAATTACTGTGTTTTCTGTAATGCCGTTTTCCCTTACGGTAATCTCAGGGTCAAGAATTTTTTGCCACTGGTACCACTTGGGTTTGCGGCGAAACCACCAGAAATGAGAATCCTTATCTTCATCCGCGTACTGTATGGGCGTTTCGCTTTGCGCATCGTTATAGTCGTTGATAAAATGATAGTACAGATCCCCCAGCGTCATATTTTCCGGCGCCTTGGCGCGGAAGTAGGTTTTCTTTACATCAGTGCCTTTCTTGGCTATTTCAAAACCAATAACATATAATTTTTCCCTTGGGTTTTCATCGGGCAGGTCAATCTGGCCATCCAGCGGGTACTGCCAGGTTTTAAATACCGCTTTGGGTATGGAGTACGCCGCTTCAAACGTATTAACAAATAAAAACGGAATAAAAAATGTAAGCGTACTTAACAGCATGGGATAAAACAGGAAAGGCTTGTCCTGTATAAAGCGTTGCAGTGATGAAAAAATAACCACCGTAAAGCATATTACAGAAAGGCCAAAAAGTATTTCGCCCAATATCATTTTAGACTTTGCCTCTGGCGAGCTGGCATAAAAATATTTTTTATGCACTATCGCCATGTGCACAATGCCCAGCAACAAAAAAACAATGGCAAAGGCCCAGTACACTGTAAACAGGTGATCTCCAATATAGGTTGAAGCAAAGGCAGCCAAAGATGCCACAACAGCCGAAAAGCCACCGAAGATAACAGGCTTCTTGCCCCCGCCTGCAAACGCTGAAGAAAACTGTTTTACAACAGCCACCAGGACTACGGAAAAGGTTAAAAACACACCTATATATATCCAGAAAAATTTAAGCGTCATCATTCTTTAGCTTTTATACCGGCTTTAACTATGGTGTTTAAAAGATACCCGGCCTGTTTTGGGCGGTTGCCTTTTGTTTCTTTCAACTTTCGGGGGATATTAGATTTATACATGTAAGATGTTACCTGCACAATGTAGAAGAAGCCCATTCACCACTACCCACTCTCTTATTCATGATACCGGCTGCATTTTTTATGGCATCGCCTGTTGCGTCGCAATCCGTTCATCGTTCGGTTCTTTGGGCGGCATTTAAGCGGGTATTAACCAGGTGCAAACTATATATCCGTGCTTTATATCTTCTATTTAAGCCGTTGCAATTGGAATAGCCAAGTTAGTTATTTGGCCAAACATATTTACCGTGATTTTACCTGAATATTTACTGAAAAATCACAGCAGGGTTACGGAAGCAAGTTGTTGCTTTTTTGATATTAAGCTGCCCGCTGCTTTTTGGCTGATGCACATTGCCGCGTAGAGAACAAGGCCCTTCGTTTTGCTCAGGGCGGGCTACTGAGGCAATTGGTGAATAGAATTGCCTCAGTACAAGTGAGTGACACAAGGGACGCTTAATAGTAGCACCCAAAGTCCGTCCCACATAACTGCTTAAATAAAAAAACTCTTCTCTATCGAAGAGTTGACATACACTTTATTGTTGCTTAAACTGCGCCTTCCATTCCTCACCGTCATCGCCTTTGTAGCCATCCAGTTTAACCAGGAAGCTCTTGGCAGGAAAGAACGGCGTGATGTGTATATCCAGGAAAATGCGGTCTTTCTGTTCTTCATCCCTTTCGAACCGGATAATCTGGAATTTCTCGATCAGCTTATCGGGGCCCTGTATGCCATCCAGAAACTTAACAATCTGGCCCCTAAGGTTTTTTTCCATCTTAACATTCCACAGTTCAAATGCCCGGCGGTTAAGAAAGTCTGAAAGTACCTTGGCAATAAAATCGAACACACGCACAACGGAATACGTTTGCATACCAAGGTTATCGCCCGTAAACAATGTTTTGGCGGAGAAAGGCATTACCCTGCCCCACTCCCCTACCATGGGTACCAGCCCTACATTTTCCAGTTCGGATATTTCACCTTTCTTCTGGTCGAAGCGAACGGCATCCACCTCGTCAATACAGCCATAGGTTTTACCGGCAACAGGTTGAGAGAGTTTGGTACAGTACATTTTACCGGCCAGTGCGGCAGAGCCCGGCACAAACAGGTCTTCTTCCTCTCCCACTTCTGCTTTTTTGCCACGACCTACTATGTAATTGCAGGTCATTAGCACGTTGGCCTTATGCGGGTCGCCGCTGGTAAGGTTGGCATCTGTAAACATATCCAGCACATCATCCGGCGATTCTATGTTTTCAAAATCTGTTACCAGCATTACCTTATTGCGGTAAGCCATTTTTGCCCATTTGTCAACAACGGTGTTGGATTTTAGATAGCCGGGAATAACCATCAGGCTATAGTTGTGACGCATGTCAAGGCGGTCAAAGTTGTTGGTAAGCTCCCTGTCTACATACTCAATAAAAGCCGGCTCATCAAGGTCGGTCAGTTTTTCCATGGGGGCATTCAGCAGGGCCACGTTCTTTAGCTTTGGAGATTCTGTGTTTTTGTAAAACAGGTGAACAGAGCGGTAAGATTGTTCCAGTTCCCTGGTTGCGTCCAACGCTTTTTTCAGGTTGCCTTTCAGCAATTTTTCTGCAGTTGCGGCTTTACCCTTGGCCGTTTTTTTCATTTCTTCTACGTTATTGTTTTGGGTAAGCAGGTCAATCCAAAGCTGCAGTTTTTTCTTAAGGTCGTTGCGCTGTTGTTTTTTGCTGTTGTCTGTTAAAAAGATATTGCGTTTTGCTTTACGGGCGGGGTTAAGGTTATCGGCGCCATCTACAACAGCTTCCAAAAAATCAAAGCCGCCCTGTTTGGCCAGCGTGGTAAGGGAGGCCTCCAGGGCAGGTACTTCCATCAATGCCGGTTGGCCATCCTGCTTGTACTGCTCAACTTTAGCGGTTTCTAATTCTGTTGCCATATCAATGTTTTTAAGTTTTCTGATAATGTTTTTAGTAGTTAACCGGCGGCTATTCTTTGTCTTCCAGTTCTGCCGCCAATGCCCTTAAAGAATTGATAAAGGCAGTTTTGGTATCCGGGTTTTCAATTACTTTCTGTAACGATTTGTTTGTTTCCAGTTGCTTCAGCACTTTCAGGTAAGCATCCATTTCTACGCTCAGGTTTTTCAGGTAAGGGCTTTGGTTGGTCATGTTCTTAATATCAAAATCGCCCAGGCCTGCAAACCTGAAGTTTTCTGTAATGGCAGAGCCATCCTCCTTATCCATTTCCACGTCGCAGTTGGGTTTAAAGTGCTCAAAAACAGCTTCCACGGTCTGCAGCCCTTCCACTATTTCCGGCTTAAGCGGATCTTCGCTGGTAAGCTTTTGGATAAACAGCGTTTTATTAGGTGAAATTTCAACAAACCCCTCACCAGCGGGGTCGGGGGCAAGAATGGTGGTAGCAATACCAGGTTTAGCTTGTGGCATGATGTTACTGTTTAATGGTAAATGGTGTAAGAACGGGCATTGATATTGCCCTGTTCTTTTTTTGGTTTTTAAAAGTGTTACTCAATATTCCACTCCAGTTCTTCGTTGGCAAGTCCTACCTTAATCACGTTTCCCTTGCGGGCATCGCCGGCAATAATATATTTTGATATAGGCCTTCTAAGCCTGTTTCTTATAACACCTGCTATCTGCCTTGCGCCGTATTTGGGCGTAAAACCGTTAAGCGCCAGGTTTTTCTTGGCTTCATCCGTAAGCGCAAGCCCAATGCCCTGCTTATCCAGCGCTTCCAGCAAACTCTTCATCTGTATTTCGAAAATGCGTACGATATTCTTCTCGCTGATGGGCGCAAAAGGCACTATTTCAGTAAGCCTCGCCAAAAATTCCGGCCTGAAATATTTGGTCATTATCTCCATCAGTTTGGAGGATGCCGGTATTTCTCCTTTGTCAAACTGCTCCGCTATCCACTCGCTGCCAATGTTGGAGGTGAAGATGATGAGGGCATTGGAAAAATCGCCTTCCTTACCCAGGCGGTCGTGCATGTGGCCTTCATCCAGTATTTGCAAAAAGGTGTCAAATACAGAAGGGTGCGCTTTTTCCACTTCGTCAAACAACAGGACGGAGTAGGGCTTTTGCCGTATTTTGTTTACCAGCATGCCGCCTTCTTCGTATCCCACATAACCGGGCGGGGCGCCATACAGCAATGCGGCTGAATGTTCTTCCTTAAACTCCGACATGTCAAAGCGTATCATCGCTTTTTCATCGTTGAACAAAAATTCGGCTATTGATTTTGCCAATTCTGTTTTACCCGTTCCTGTTGGCCCCAGGAAAAAGAATGAACCAATGGGCTGGCCCTTTTTGTTAAGACCGCTTCTTGATTCCAGTATTGATTCAGCGATAGTTCTTACTGCGTGGTCCTGCCCTACAACCCGCCTTTTCAGGTATTCATCCATGTTCAGCAGCCTTTCTTTTTCCTGTGCCTGTATTTTGCCCAACGGGATGCCTGTTTTATGAGAGACAACGGCGGCAATATCCTCCTTCGTCACATCCATTTTTTTATCATCGGCCAGGCGGTTTAAAGCCTCCAGGGTTCCGGACAGGAAATTGTCAAACTCCTGTGTTGTTTCAAACTTGTCTGTTTGCGCCGCATTTTCCAGTTTGCCCAGCAACACCGGGCTTATTTTGCTTTGCATCACACTGTTCAGCCATTTGTATTCGGTAAACAGTTCTGCATCCGTAATGTCATTACCCGTTTTAAGTTTTGCCAATTCCTCGCCAAACAAAGCGATATCGCCTTTATTGGTATCTACCATCATTTTTATAGCAGCCATCGTCCTGTCCAGCAGGTCTATCGCCGCATCCGGCAGGCGCCTGTCTTTCAGGTACCTTTTAGCCAGCCTTACACATTCCCTTACCGCGTCTTTCTCCAGTTTTAACTGGTGGTGTTCTTCAAACTTCGGGGCCAGCCTGCCCAGCATTTTCTCGGCTGTTTCTACAGGCGGCTCTGCTACGGCCAGCACTTCAAAGCGGCGGGTAAAAGCCTGGTCTGGTTCTATGAATTTCCTGTATTCATCATTGGTAGTTGCGCCAATTACAGTCAGCTCCCCACGTGCCAGTTCCGGCTTCAGCAGGTTGGCTGCCCCGCCGCCTATGCTGCCGCCCTTGTTATCCAGCAGTATATGTATCTCGTCAATGAATATGATGGCTTTGGGAAACTGCTTTACTTCCTTAATAATGTTCTTCAACCGGTCTTCAATTTCACCTTTGTAAGAAGCGCCGGCAATCAGGGCGCCCAGGTCAAGCTCAAATATCAGCGAGCCGGCAAGCTGCGTAGGCACTTTGTTATTTACAATATCTAAGGCGAAGCCATCTATCAGCGCTGTTTTACCCACACCGGCTTCACCGGTAATAATAACATTGGGCTTTGTTCTGCGGCAGAGTATTTCCATCATCATACGGGTTTCTTTATCCCTGCCTATGATGGGGTCTGTCTTACCTTCTTTGGCCAGTGCCGTACGCTCCACACAGTACTTGTACAACGCCCCGGCCGGCGCTGTTGCAGCCATGCCATTGGCAGATGGCGCCAGTGCCTGCTGTATGCCATCTTCCTTAAAATAAATTTCCAGTATCTCCTTCTCCTTTACGGGAAAGCTCTTTAACTGTTCGGGCTTAAATGCCACACCGGGTTTGGCAATAGCGGTAAGCACACAAATTGGCGATATCAAATCCAGCCCCAGCTTTATGCGTATGTTATCAGCTTCTTCAAATACTGCTTTTACCGCGTCATCGCCTTTTACATTGTCTTTTACCCGGGCCGTTTTAGGGTGTTCATCCATCCGCACTTCCGCCCATTCTGCCAGGTAACCGGGGTCTTTACCTATGGATTCAACAAAACCTTTAAGGCCTACATCTTTATGAAGCAATGCACGCAACAGGTGTGCAGGATAAAAAAATTCATTCTGGTATTCTTTGGCAAGCGACTGGGCGATTTCGACAGCAGCTTTCATAGATTCATTAAGGCCAAGTGTTGACATGCGTCATAAATTTGTACTTGTTAGCAAAGCTTCATTGGTAATATTTTATGTTAAGCTGACAGCAGTATTTTGCAGATTCAATGCCTTACAGAAAGCCGGGTTACCTAATATGCTGTCTCAGAATATCTTAAACTATTTGCGCTAAAAATTCCTGCAGAAATCAATCGGTTAGAAAAATATACAAAAAATATTAAAACCGCAATACTGCCTGATATTTTTATATGGATAGTTTATTACAACACAACAGGTTTTGAAATTTCTGGCTTTTGTACCTGCAAGCTAAATGCAACACAGCCCTGCACCAATGGTGTAAATCACGTTTTTGGCTGTGAATAATCACAAAAACGCATGTTAATCAACTTGATAACTTGCAGTTTTGTAAGAAGCGGGTTAAATTAGATGCAGGATGCGGGTGGCAGGTGACAGGATGCTGGTTGCTGGTTGCAGGTGGCAGGTTGCAGGTGGCTGGTGGCTGGTTGCTGGTAGCTAGTGGCCTCTTGAAATTCACCATTGACCATTCAACATTCACCCTTGTTGCAGCGTGTTACACTTTCGGGTGAGGGATTGAAGCGGATACCCCGGTGAAGGTATGGTGCGGATGGTCTGTGCCGGAGTATGAGCGGAAAGCCCGGCCCGAGGTACGAGGGACACCCCCAAACAAATGTTAGATGTTAGGTGTGGGATGTACGATGTGGGATGTACGATGTGGGATGTACGTGTGGGATGTACGATGTAAGTGTAAGATGGAGTGCCCCCACTCACCACTCACCATTCACCATTCACCATTCACGAATCCAAACAACAACCATGAGCGCTGTTTTTTACAAACTTCCCTTACAGTTAAAACAGGTTACAGAAGGTAACGAACTGCCGGTATGCAGCCTGGCCCAGTCTGTAACACAAAACCTGGAACTGCTGGTAACCACCAGGTTTGGCGAGCACCGCAGCAACCCGGCCTTTGGCTGCGAAATATGGGAACTTGATTTTGAGCTGATCAGCAGCATTAGCCTTTGGCAGGAAAAACTGCGGCTGTCGCTGCTTAAAACCATCGCGATGCATGAACCGCGGTTGCTTAACCCGGATATTAACCTTACCATAAAAGCGGTTGAAAAACTGAACTACTTTAACAACGTGCCCGAAATCAGAAAGCAGGTGGATATACTTGTAAGCGGCACATTGCATAAAACGGGTGAACAGTTTCACTTTCGCACCAACCTTTTTCTAAGCCCATTGTCTGTTGACTAAAAACAATCAAAGATGCTTCCTGAAATAAACAATTCTAAAGAGGTAATTAAAAACAGGATGCTGAAACATGCCCTTAACTTTTGGGGCATTAAAAATACGGATGACCTTGACCCCGCTGTAAAGCTGATGCTGGAGGCTTTGGCCAACGAATTGTATAACCTGGGCAACGATGTAAAAGACGCACAGGTAAGGATACTGGAAAAAGTTTCGGGCATGCTGGCGCCGGATTTTTTAACCACCGCCAGCCCGGCCCATGCCGTTATGTACGCCGCCCCTATTGAGCCCGTTGAGCAACTTACTACAACCAGTGCATTTGTTACGCAGCGCAAAATAGCATCCCGGCTGGATGAAGCGCCGGACACTGACATAGAATTATACTTTACTCCCACCGGCGCCATACAATTGTATGATGCGGAAATAACACATATTGCCACGGGCGGTAATTTGTACGGTTGCGACAAAGCTTTTAACAAACAACTGATTGCCAGGCCAAAAACAAAATTCACAGAACCCAATACCATTTGGCTGGGGCTAAAACTGAATGATAAAATTGAAGACCTGCAGGGGCTGTATTTTTATTTTGACTGGAAGAATACGGAACACCAACTGGCGCAGTGGCTATACCAGTTACTGCCCCTGGCGGCATGGCATTGCAACAACAGTGAAATTGTTGTGGCGCCGGGACTTACCTACAGCAACAGCAGCGCCGGCAACAACACTTACGGCGAGGTATTTCCCGAATACGACCTGCTATCACTAATAGAAAAAGACACAAAAAACTATTATGACAGCAGGTACATTTCGCTTAACGACAGCAGCCTGAAAAATCCGGCGGCTTTAAAACAGGTTTACCCTGCCGCGTTCCGCAATTATTTCGCAGATAATGAATTAGCCAAACTGAAAGACAACCTGCTGTGGCTGAAGATAGTTTTTCCGGCCTCTATGCAGCAGGAATACCTGGACGACCTGCATGTACATCTCAACGCTTTTCCGGTAATGAACCGCAGGCTGAATGATTTAAAATACCGGCTGAAAGGCGGCAGCCACATTATGCCGTTAAAAACAGAAGAGCATGAGCATTTTTTGTCTGTAAAATCCCTTACCGATGAAACCAATGAATATAAGGCTGTGCCTTACCGGGATAAGGAAGAGGAGAAGAGCGGGCATTACACTTTGCGCAATGGCGGTGTGGAACGCTTTGACAGCCGCAATGCCAAAGAAATGATAAGCTACCTGCTGGAGTTGCTGCGTAGCGAAAGTGCAGCCTTTTCGATGTACGGCTATGATTTTATAGCCACTACGCTAAAAGAGATGAACCAGAAGATAGCGCTGATGGAGCAAAAGACAAGGGGCAATGCAGCAGGCACGGAAGCGCCGCACTATATTATTGTAAAACCATTTGAAGGGCAGGACATGATGTATGCCGAATACTGGACCACCCTTGCCGAAGCCGCCAACAACCTGCGTGCAGGCCAAAAACTGCAGTTGGCCAAAGGGGTTAAAGTTAAAGCAGACAGCGTTACGCTGCTTACCACCACAACAGGTGGGCGTAACAGGTTGCGGCCGGAAGAAAGGCTTAACGCATTCCGCTACAGCATACTAACCCGCAACAGGATTGTAACCAAAGAAGACATACGCAGCTTTTGTTTTTATGAACTGGGCAACCGCATTAGCCAGGTAGATGTGGACAAAGGCATAGAAATGTCTCCCAAAGGCGGTGAAGCTTTCAGGCGGACGATTGATATACTGCTAACGGTTGCCGAAAACAGCAACACGGCACTTAAGGAGCAACAGTTGCTAAGCCAGCAGCTACTGACCAAACTGCAGCTACGCTCCGGCATAAGCAATTATTACCGGATTGTGTGGAAAGAGTAAAAACGGGTGGCAGGTAGCGAAGCGAATATCGAACAAGGAACAAGGAATGTTGAATGGCGAAGCGCAATGCAACCCATTCACCATTCATCACTCATTATTCACCATTATGGTACCGGCAGTAGTATTTCATGGGATCGTCTGTTGCGTCGCAATCCGTTCATCGTTCGGTTCAATGGGCGGCTTTTCAGACCCGGGTAGTTAATGGTGCGTGGAGACACGCACCACGGAAAATATCGAACAAGGAACAAGAAATGTTGAATAACGAAAGAAGGACTCACTTGCGATTCACGATTACTGACGTTTACTTGCGAAATTAATAACGAACAAGGAATACGGAATGTTGAATAGCGAAGCGTAATGCAACCCACTCACCATTCACCACTCACCACTCACCACATGAACAACGAAACCAACATCAAACAAAACACACCACAAAAGGAACGGCCAACACCACTGCCGTACTCCTTCCTGGGTGCTATTGACAATGATTTTCGTGCAGAAGTAACAGCGGCTGAACTGGTTGAAAATGGCACAGCTTCAGACAGGCTTCTGCTCCTGCTGCAGGGCGGCTTAAAAAGGTCCTTCAGCAGGGATGTAAACAGCATTGAAGAAGAAACAAGCGAATATGACCATCGTGACTATACCCTTATAAAAACACCGAAGGAAGGTCTTTATGATATGCTGCCACAGGGGCTGTTTCATAAACCCGGCATGCATAAGAAAGGGCAAACAGAAAAAGAGGTAATAAAAGCCATTAAACAGCGCCGCCAGGAAGAGCAGGATGCCCGGCTCTTCTTCCTGCCGTTTGAGGCTGGCATTAACCACCTGCGCATACTGCTGGCCTGGCATGAAAACAGGCTGGATAAGCGCTGGCACTACGACGACCTGCTGCAGGTATTTGAAGGCCACTGGCCCATCTTCCGCCACCTGGATGCCCGGCAGGCCAACCTGTTTCTTTACCTTATACCCATACTGCACGATGTGCGGGATAATTTTGAAGCCGCGGAAAATATACTCAACATGCTGCTGCAGTTACCCGTACACATAAACCTGCGCCGCCAACTGCCGCAACGGCCAGCCCATCCTTTCCGCTCTAAGATGGGGGAAGCACAACTGGGCATCAACCTTACCACAGGCAACGAAATACATGATGAAGGTGTTGATGAAATACTGGTGCATATAGGCCCGGTGAGCAGGCCGCAGTTCCGGGATTTTATGCCGGGCGGCAACAACCATACAATTTTACAAATGATGTGCGGCTACCTGCTACCCGTTCACCTGGACCAGGTAACGGAAATAGAGCTGGATGCCGCTGATAAATTTATGCAGTTGGCCGGCGGAGAAGTGGAAGGCAGCGTGATTGGGGAGGATTGCTGGTTGTGAATTGTTGTTTGATTGTTCAGGGTTTAAGGTTCCATGTTGGTTGTGGCTGAGGGTGAAATTCACACATAGCTACAAATCTTTCACAACTACTGTTCCCATGTTCTGTTTAAATGAATACTTGCTATTTTCCCGATGGGGATTTACATCAAGCTTTATGTGCTCGCTGGTATTTCTTGTCCGCCCAAAATTGTAAGTTTCCTGGTATTCAGCACTTACAAGGGCATCTATCCTTTTACCATCATTTCTTATAATCATCTCAAATTCTCCATGCAGGCCTGTGACGGCATCATCCAGCAAAAACTTCCTGCAATACGGCTTGCCAAACATGCCGCCAAGCCAGTCAAGTGATGACATGTGGTAATAATTCTTAAGATTGGATTGTACTTCCCAGGTTCTGCCAAAATTATCAATGTATTTCTTTCCGTCTTGCTGAGTTAAAGAACGTACTTCCGACTTTACATTAAAATAATTTCGGTTAAGGTGGTAATACATAAACTGCGATTTATCGTAAGGTTTACTATTAAGAACTGCATCAAGCACTTTTTTTACTTCTTTTGGTTCCAGGGAATAAATCATGGCAGAACTTTTAAATAGCATTCATGCAATTTGTGGCAATCTCTAGTCGCACAATTACAAATGTTATTTTTTTCAACAATCAACGTTAAAGCTCATTCATCTCAATAATTACTTAAATAACTGATATTTTCTAAACCAATAATCAATTGCATCCATATTAATGCCATCTTTTCCCATCCACCAGTCAACAGGAAAACTCCAGTCTGAACTTCTACTTTTTCTTGGAGCGAATCCTAAACAGGTATATTTTTTTAAAAATCCTTTTTTGTCATCGTTCTCCAAAATGCTACAAAACCCTAATCCATCAATAAAAACCTTTCTTTCTTCTTCAGTGGATTTAAATCCTGAAATGGATTTTATTTTTTTTTGAATATCAGATGGTGTTTCGTCAGATGCTGCATCAGCAAAACATTTGAGGATCAATTTAAAAATTTCCAAATCTTTTTCAAATGGTTTTTTTGCGACCATTAAATTATACTGCTGAAGATAGAATGCATACGCATACACATCATGAGTAACAATACCACCTAACTTGTACCTCACCATATTTAAAAAAGAAAAATCGACTTTTTTCCTATTACTACTAGCACAAATCTTACATACTTTCGGATTTTCCGGACTGTACGGTACAAATCCATGAATAGGGAAAGAGTGAAGAATAGCAACCACTGGAAGTGTTGACCTGTATTCTTTTCCTACGGAATAAAAACTTGCTAAATAGGAATCAGCTACCTCTTTCTTTTCAATTTTTTTTATTTCTCTTTGAATTATTGCGATAGCCTCATCATGTTCCTGATATTGCAAATCAAACATCAAGCCCTCCTTTTTTGCAAACTCAAAGTCTTCTTTTGAAGTGGCCTGTGGCTTTAGTACATTGTAAGAAAGTAAAACACTCAATGCATCATTATTGACAGTCATAACTATAAGGCTTTCATTTAAATATCATTGAATTACCCTTTTAACGTTTTCAAGGCAGGCATGTCACTTACCTTGCCTCCGTCTGTCATGGCATCAGCTTCAGAAAGCCTTCCTTGACCAGTTGGAGTTTGCTGCTTTGCTTCCGATATCCCGTTTATTTTATTACCTCTGACATTTTTGCTCCCCCGCCCCAACAAGGGTTTTTCTTCAATCCCTCTTTGTTCAATACCACGAGCATTATCGTAAGGTGTCCCATCGGGAGTAACCTTAACCATCACATCCCCTTTTCCAAATCTTTTACCGTCTTTTCCTTTTGTTTTCGAATGACGCCTTGCCACATCCTTCATTGTTTCTTTGTCAGAAGCTCGTCCGTGATAATAAACTTCCCCTTTTTTATTTTTCAAATAATAATTCCAGTCTAAACCAAAAACATCTATTATAAGATTTACATCAGATACATAAGTGTAAAGATTATATACAGCGCTATGCAAGCCAAGACTATCTTTAGAGATATACATCCCCTCTTCCACACTATAATACCTAAACCTATTGTAATACAATCCCGTCTCTACATCCTCATACTGTCCCTGGTACCTGAACGGGCAACTGCCCAGTTCTCCCCTTTCCATCCGCACTTTGCCATAGCTGTCCAACTCTGCTTCCCAAAATAAGGCGCCGTCATCCTTGTACATTTGGCTGGGCGTACCAAGATGGTCTGTAACAATGCTATACTGTTTGCCTGATTTTATCTTGCCCGCAGGGGCAAAACTGTCCGTATCAAAGAGCCAGGTGGTTACGCCTGCCCGGCCATCCTCTCCAGTGGAGGAGAAAGAACCGTCCCCATTTACATGCAGGTCGCCAAGAATTTCGCCGGTCAGGGCATGTTCTTTCCACTCATGCAGCGGCACATTGCCATCCCAAACAAATTTAGTGATTGTGTTCTTATATCGCTTGCTTAACCTTCTGCCCAAAGCGTCATACGTAAAGGTCACTTCGGCTTTATCAGGGCGTACCACTTTGGTCAGCATGCCGGCATCATTCCACTCATATTTCCAGGTATCGCCACTTACATGCTTTTTTTCTGCCAGGTTACCTTCCGCGTCATAACTGTATTCCCAGCCATTGGCTTTTTTTAGCTGGCCGCCTTTGGCATACACCCGGTCTTTACGTTCTTCTGTTTTAAACAGGTTGCCTACCGCATCCGGGTTTCTCAACTGCTCTTCGCCACTGGGGAAGATGGTTTTGGCCAGGTTGCTCCACTTGTCGTGCTCAAAACGGGTAATGCCTTTTTCATCTTTTACCTGTTTCAGGCGGTCATTCACATCCCACTGGTATTGTTTGCGTTTGCGTGTGTTAAAGCTGTTGCCAGCGGTATGGCCAACTGTTTGTATTACCGGCCTGCCAATGCCATCCCGCTGCCATTCGTTGGTAATACCACCCGGTAGCAGCCGCTGTGTTTCCAAACCCAGCTTGTCATGCGTAAACCTGGCAAACCAGGCACCGGTCTCCATCTTTAGCACATCGCCCATTTTGTTGTAGTGCTGCTCAATATCCGCCCCCAGGCTGCTGGTTATTTTTGTGCGGTTGCTGAATACATCATACGTGGACTGTACCCACTGCCCGTTCACAGTTTCTTTCAGTATGTCCCCCATTACATTGCGCTCAAACTGTACCGCTGCCGATTCATTGGCCGCCATCATCAATTCTCCATCCGGCCTGTAAGCATAGTTTTCTTCCTTGATATCGCTGTACTGCACTTTTGTTACTCGGCCGCAGTTATCATAGCCATAACTGGTAAAGCTGCCTGCGGGACGTACTACTTTCGTAACCCAGCCTGCCGCATTGCGTTCGTACCGGCGGGTAATTTCATCAAAGCCAATTTCTTCAACCACATTACCAGCCGCATCCAGTTGAAACCGGTAAGGCAGGTTATGCTCATTGATGATTTTTACCAATTGCTCTTCCGTATCGTATTTAAAAATAATGGTAGCCCCAGCTTCCGTGCGGCTGGTTAGTTTCCACAAACCGCGGTAAGTATATTCAACTTCCTTTTGCTTGTCCCGGTAATGTATCACATTATCAATGCCGTCATACTCCAGGTTAATTACGTTTCCGTCAAAATCATTTACCCTTTCAATACGTCCTTTCAAATCAAAAAAGCGGCGTTGCTTTACATTGTTGGGGTTAGTTATAGTGCTGCAGTTACCCAGCACATCATAGTCATAACTTGTTACAGCATTATCATCCGTTTTAATTGATACCAGGTTCTGGTCTTTGTCGTAAGCCAGCCTGGTAACAGCGCCAGCCGCGTTGGTTATTTTGTGCAGCAAACCATCATCATAAGTATAATGGGTTTTCGCATTTAAAGGGTTTACGCTTACAACAAGGTTACCCTGCGCATCATATTCCCATTTCCATTTACCGCCTGCCGCGTCCATGGCTTCTGTGGGCAGCAACGGAAATTTGGGATGAAAAAATTCCGTTGCTGTAAAACCGCCGGCGGGGTCTGTACTGGTAATAACATTACCCCATTCATCATGGGAATAATTTTGCTGGTTACCCAGCGGGTCTGTTTCCCATTCCAATTCACTAAAGCGATTGTACCTATATTGCCATTCACCGCCGTTACCATCTATTTTTAAATAGGGTAAGCCGTTCCTGTGATAATATGTAGTTACAAAACCAAGACTGTTTTCTACAAGCGTCATTCCCTCGTTGTACGTAAGTTTATGGTTATAAATATTGCCATCACCCCAGGTATGTATGCACCTGGCGCCGGTAGTTTTTCCATCATATCTAAAGTACCAGTCGTGCCCGTTACGCCAGGTTTCCTTCACCAGCAAATGGTTCTCGTATTCAAACTTCATCTGCTGGCCCAGTGCATCGGTATGGCATACCATGTCACCTGCTTCATTATAATCGTAATGCGCAATTACAAATGTTTTGCCCGGCTCATCGGGGTGCGGCGCAATAATGTTAATAATCCGTCCTTCTTCATCATTTTCCACAACAAGGTTTCTACCGGCGCTGTCAATAATTTTTACGAGATTACCTTCCTGGCCGTATTCAAAACGCATGGCATAGCCATTCCTGTCAGATATGCTTTTCAATAAACGGCTGCCGGCTTTTATAAATGGATCTGCGTACAACCTGTCCGTAAACCGGTACATCAGTCCATCACTATCTTCAATGTAATATTGCCCCTCGGCCCGGCAGTGCAGGAATAATTTCTCTTTTCGGTCAAACGTAAACTTTCCCGGCTGCGGCAATTCAAATATTACACCACGCCCGTCATTCATCCTGTATATGGCCTGGTTATTTTGCTGGTCAACCGTAAAGGCCATATCATAATTGTGGTACCAGCCATGGCCCAGCGGGCCTTTGTAACTGCTATCGCTATACCATGTACGCTCCCATGATAAAGGGATTACTCCCGGCAGAGAAAAATCTTCTTCGTCTGTAAACAGCATACCGCTTACTACATCTACCGGGTGGCCGGTTACATGGCATATTGCTTTGTGCAAACCTGCACGCATGCCTTTAGGAAACTTGTTGGCAATCTTGTGGAGTATCTTGGCAAAGCCGGCGTTCAAAATTTTGGTAAGCGCGGCAATCGGGTTAATGGGCGTAGGTATGGGGTTTACAATTACGTTATGCGATGGTATGGCCATTATAAAACCGGTCGGCATAAACAACTGCATAGGCGCCGGCTTGTATTGCTTACGCATCAGTTGCATAATGCCTATATCCCAGCAATCGTTGTTCAAATGCATGCCGCCCGTAAAAGGGTTGCCATCCGCCAATAAAAAAAGGCTGCCAAACTGGGCATGCCCTGTATTCTTTTTTACGGGCACAGGCGCAAAGCTTGAGCCCATCGGAAAATGCGGTATTACTTTATTGGTTACGCCGGTTGTTGTGCGTGGCGTAAAGCCTCCCAGTTTTACGGTAGCGCTCATACCGGCCATACCTAATGCCATGGTGCCAACGCTAAATGCAAGATTTGCAGCCGCATCAGCATCTGCATTTCCGGTTGGCGTTGGCGCGGCCATAGCGGCGGCTGTCATTACCGCGCAGCTCAGGTAATCTTTGGGATCAAAAACCGTGGCTATGTATGGATGCGGCATGGGTATGGGCGATGGCGACGGCGGTATCATTACCAGGTGCACATCAATGCCCATCACAGGGTCAAGCTGAGACGATGCGGGAAGGCAGGCAAGCCCCTGTAGAAAACTGAGCGCTTTATAAACAGGCATTAATGCAGCTTCCGCTTTAGAACCCACAAAACCCATTACCTGCCCATACACGCCCATAGCCGTGCTGGCAGCGCCAACGGCTTTGCCCACCGTGCTTTGCGATGCCTGCTGCCCGGCCTGTTCAGCCTGTTTTGCTGCCCGCTCTATGCGCCTGTTACGGTTTGTTACATCTGCCATGTACGGCTATGGTTTAATGAGTTTAAATTGCCTTTGGCAATTTTTATTTATGGGGACAAACTACATTACTGCTATGAGGCCCCGGTTGTGTCACTCACTTGTACGTTCTGTAATTCTTTTCAGCAAGCCGCACAAATACCTGGCTATCCATATACACGCTGTTTCACAATGTTGAGTGGCGAACAAAGCGTATAAGTGAGTGACACAACGATGTTTAATAGTAGCAATTAAGCTAAGTACATAATGTCTTTTCTTTTGTTCCTCAGTTATGCCGTTGCTTAAAGTTTCTTGCGCCACAGGCGGCAGAAACATGGCAGCCCTTCTTTATGCTGCAACCACTTTAGATGGGTCTGTCACTTGTTCGTAATGAGGGTTTTTCCAATTCATGATTTCCTTCAGCCAATCTTTACCATATACATCTTCAGCGGTTTCTTCAACTTCCTGTTGGCTGATGTATTTAAGGTTATTAATCTTAAGCAGCAGCTCAACAACCCCGGCAAACGTGGTAAACTTTACTATGTGAACGGGCAACTGCAGAGACAGTTGTATAGCTGTTTCCAACGCCTTGCAGGCTGCATCGTTATTACCTGCTTTATCGTAAGAATATCCCAGCATGCGGTATGCCTCCATGGCGAGTATCACATCGTTGGTGGCAATGTAGTGGCCTGCCGCAACAGCAAAATCTTCGGCAGCCTTCAGCCAATTTTTGTCGGCGGCATACAATGCAGCCCGCATCATAACGGCCTGCCCCCTGAATTTGCGGTGCACAAATTCGTCGGGTATTAACTGCTGAGACTGTTCTGCGGCGTCTACTCCCTTTGTTGCATACGAAATAGCCTTTTTAAAATTTCTGTAACCGACCTGGTCGTTGGCAAGAGCACCATACACAGCTATCACCTGCCCTATCCAATAACTGTTCTTAGCAAGATTTTTCTGTGCTACTTCAAGGCATGCGTTTCCATTGGCAACAGCCTCGCTTTCTTTTCTTTGTTCAATGGCCTGCATCATTTTCATAAATGCCTGCCGGTATTGTACCGCAGGATCATTCGGGTTGCCCATAGCGGCTACCTGTTGCATGGCATTATCCATATCCAGTTTTGGCCTTAACGTAGCAATGTCAGCAGGGTACTTTGCCGCAAGCTTTTCGTAAAACGGGTGGTTGGCAGAATCATCCACCAGTATTTTAAACTTATCATTCATGCCGGCTTTCAAAGCTTCTTCCAGCCAGCGGCAAAATTGAGCAGGCTGCACAAAAGAAACTTTGAGAATGGCTACCAGAAAAGTATTATCAGCCATGTTAAGATAACCGGCAAGGCTGTTCATGTTTTCAACAAACAAAGCAGCCGGGTGAACGGCCGTTTTGATTTTATAGTTTACATTCCAGTTGAGGGGTTCTGTTTTAATATTCAACGCATCTTTGTTGGAAGTATTCCAGAGATGGATCAGTTCCTTCAATTCATCCAATACAGCTTTTGTATATTGTTCATCACCATGATAAATGCTTTCGAAAATTACAGGTACATCATGATTATCCGTATCAACGCCCAGCAGGTAAGTGTAAAAGGCATCCACCATGTCTTTTTCATTTTCCTGCGCATGGATGCGGATAATATTAACGCCTGGCTGCGAAGCTGTTGCTTCCCACTTTTCAACCAGCATATCCATCCGCTGCTGTATAGGATTACTTTGTTTCAAATGAAATAATTGGAAAAGTTTGATTAGTTCAATGCTACAATAGCGCCCTGCACGGCCACTTTGCCACCGGCACTTACCGTAGTTTTGCCACCGCCATTTACCGTGGCTTCGGCATCGCCATTCAACGTTGCTTTAGCGCCGGTAGCGGTTACTTCGGCAGAACCGCTTACCGTGGTTTTGGTTCCATTCGCAGATACATCGCCGCCGGAATTAGAGGAAAAGCCATGATCACCGCTATGCATAGTTGCATCAGCGGTTCCTTCGATATTTACGTGTGCGGCCGTAATGGTAACGGTATCTCCATCCATTGTAATTGTTGACTTGCCGTTGGTTAACTCTATTTTTTGCGAAGCGGTTATTGTGATGGTATTGGTGCCATCAATCTCAATTTTGTTACCGGTTGATTTATCTACAATGGTGATACCCTTACCATCATCCAATGACAATGTATGCCCGCTTTTACTGTTGAGGCTTTTGGTATTATTGCCCTGCCCGCCCCCGCCGCCTGTTTTGCCATGGAACATACTCCCCATAACAAAGGGCCTGTCGGGATCGTTGTAACGAAAACAAACCAGCACCTGGTCGCCGGCTTCAGGCACTACAACCAACCCACGATTTTTGGCGCCATCTTTTCCACCGCCGGCATCGGGTGTCATTACCCTAAGCCAGTCGGTCATTTCGCCGCTTTGTTGTTGCCAGAGCATTTGCACACGCACACGGCCCATATTGTCCGGGTCTTTATTATCTGTTACAGTGGCAATTTGTGGTTCGGCAACAGGCGTTGATGCATTTTTAACAGGTACAACCGCCAGTCCAGCCGGTATGGCTTCAAAACTGTTGTAGTATCGGCCATTATCGCCAAGATGGTGTTCAATTGCTGTAATAAGAAATTTACCTGCATCTTCTTTGCTAAGCACATTGTTATCCAGTACACCTATTTTTACATTGGCAATTGCGCCAATGCATACCGCAGGGTTGTCGCTGCTGCCTGTCAGCACTTCCAGCCCGGCTGCCATGGCAGCCTTTTGTTTTTTTACAAAACCCTCCAGATCGCTTTTACTTTCTATCCGCTGTTTAACCGGTGTTATTACAGGCTCTGAAAATATTTTGCCGGATTCCTGCAGGGCAAAGCTGGCATAACTGTCAAGGCCATCCACTTTATCCGGCGCATCGTAAGTAACAAACTTATCATCTTTGGATATGTAGGAGTAACCGGTAAAAGCAAGCGGCAGAATGCGCAGCATAAATTCAATGTTCTGCACATCTTCTCCATAGGTAATCTCTATCTCCGGGGAGGATGAGGGCTTGCCGAAAAACAGGTCTTTTCCGCTGTAATAAAACCATTCGCCATAGTCTGCGGAAAGACGGTTTAAAAAACTAAAAGCACTCTCCCTGTATTGGCACACATAAGTAAGTGCGGCAGTATGTACAGGCGCCAGTTTTACCTGGCAATTGGCCTGGGCAACAGGCTGCGTTACCTGCTGTACCACCTGCTTCAATGTTTTTTTGTAAAAAGAAGAAAGATGAGAACCATTTTCCAGCAATATGGTGGGGCTGTAACCCCGCAATACAAAATCGCTGATAAAATTGTCTGCCTGTTCCATCTTTACTTCGCAGATAATACCCCTGAATTCGTAAGCATCATCCAGACTATCCGCTTCCTTCAGCTTTATGGCAACTGATTTACCAATGAGCTTTTTGGCATTATTCAACCCGAACGTACCCAGCTTTTCCAGCACGTCATACTTTATGCGTATAGCGAATTCATGATGCGCATTAAACTGTTGCCGTATTACCACCGAACTGTAGTACGCTATTTTCCGGTCTTCGATTTCTATATCGGCAATAACCTGGTTTTGCATATCATGTATTTATAAAACGATTTGCATTAAGCTGAAAGGCCACGTATAACAATGCTGCCGGGATACATACGTAAACTGGCATGCTTGCTTTTAAGGCAACCGGATTAACAAGGGCCAAAGGAGAGAGTTATCTGGCAGACAGTACCGGCAAACAATTAAGATAATAACGTTACGAATTAATAACCATTGCCCTTATGCAGGCCATTCGTTCTTATGCTCGGCGTTGCCAATGGAAATTTTCTGTGCGGAAATAACAAAATCAATCTGCATTGGCTTGGCGGCTTTTTCTTTGTCCTGCGCTTTGTCAACAAAGGCTTCATGAAACTCAATAACGTACCCTTTTTCCCATTTAACTTCCTTCATTTTGGCATCTTCGTCGCTCTTTTTAAAAACGATAGCGCCATCTATCGGCTTGTACTGGTTAACCATAGATTCAACAATGGTAGTGTCTTCCGTAGACTCGATGGAAAGCTTGATAGTGCCGCCATATACACCTGAAGAAGGACGGCCTTTGGCATCCACATCCCTGCGGAGTACATAATCACAGGCAAGCACGTCTATACCATCTTTGCCGCCGAATTTTAGTTTTGCATTAAAAGACATAATTGTAATTTTTAAAAGTGAATAAAAGCAGTAAAAAACATATAGGTGTTAAACAAAATAGTAATGATTTTTTTCTTTTCATAATTTTCAGGCTACTTCTTTTAGGGGTATGCCAGGCCTTTAATACGGCCTGCCACAAATGTTTTCCCCTAATGTTTACCGGCCTTCCAAAGAAATACCCTGGTTACCGGCAATTGCCTGGCGCGGCTAAAAGATGCAGCTAAATTATTTTCACCCAACCGTTTATACAACGTGAAATAACCCTGTTGATAAGTTATTTATCACATTGCTTTTACTGGTAAAAAACAATACATTACCCGGTAAATCAATGGTGCAGTACCAATACCGGCGGCTTAACTGGCTAACACAGCGGGGCGCTGTACAGGGGGCAAAGCAGATTTTTCAACTACTTCAATAAGTGGGATGGTTACTTCAAAAAAATGTTCAGTATGCTGTACGGTTATCCCGGCCCGACCAAGCATTTTGTAACGGGCATTAATGGTTTGCAACCCGATGCCTGTAGATTCTACCCTTCCTTCCTTTTTAGAAACATTGTTGCGCACCACAAGGGTTTGCCCGCCAGCATCGGATAGTTCTATCATCAACGGATTGTCTTTGTGAACACGGTTGTGCTTAACAGCATTTTCAACCAGCAACTGCAATGTCAGCGGCGGCAACATTAATTGCCTGCATTGTTCACTAACCTGGAAATTAATATTGATCCCCATGCCATAACGTATGCGCAGCATGTGATAATAGGACTGTATAAAGTCAAGCTCCTGCGCCAGGCTGGCAAGTTCTGTTTGATTATTGCGCAACAGGTAGCGAAACACTTTGGTAAGCTCGTCAAGAAAAAGCTCTGCCTGTGGTGGGCTTTCCGCTATTAACGATGAAAGCGAATTAAGGTTGTTGAATAAAAAATGTGGGTTAACAACGCCTTTTAACTGGTTAAGCTCCGCCCGGAGCTTTTCTTTTTCCAGTAACTCATTTTCTTTTTCCGCATGGCGCAGCCGGGCATAGTGGTAAAAAATATCGTACACAACAAGAAAAAAGAAAAAGATAAATACGGATATAAAAAAGGCATATCCCCACAACCCAAGGGATATAGCATTGTTGTTTACCTTAAGCCCGGTATCTACATGAAGGGTAAGGTACAAGCTGTCGCTAAGGAGCAAAGTTCTTATGGCTGTACCTGCCGCTATAACAATGGTTGTATATAACAGGCCAACCGGTATAAGCACAAGCAGCCTGTGCATTTTTCTGGAACGTATTATTGGCCAATCGCGGCTTTTGTAAATAAGCCACCGGCAACCTTCGCATACAAGTATAATAGTACACACTGATACCAGCGTGCGGCCTGCAATTTTTAAAGATGGTTTTTCCAAAAAACCATAACTACCTATAATCAACACTGAACAAAGGAGCGGTATAGCAATCCTGAACCATGTATCGCGTACGCGTATCAAAGCGGAGATGTTTTAATAAATATACGCAGTGCAATGCAAGAATGAAAATGCAGGGCAGAAAGATTATTGCCGTTACGTCATTAATACCCGCTTATATGATGCCCAATGATGGGGACGTACAAGAGTGCGACGCAAGGGACGCCTGATATTTGTTCCTGCTGCCGGGCTCATAAATCCACAAAAAAGCCGCAGGCTTTTAAGCATATCGCTTTGGCCTGCGGCTGAATAATTTACTGCAATTTTAGTTGCCTGTTTTTACAAATTTACCGGTGTAGCGCACACCATCGCCGGCGATATCGTAAAAGTAAATACCGGGCGATAAAGCGGAGATATTTACATTGCCCTGGTAATTAAAAGTATTTTTTAACTGGCTGCTTACAAGTGCTGTTCTGCCTGCGGCGTCCATAATTTTAATGTACAGTTTTCCTGTTGCCATATCATTAAGGTAAATGTTTAAAAAATCCCTTGCAGGCACCGGTGTTATGGTTAACCCTGGTTTGCCGGCAACAATTTTATCGGCAACCATGTTTGCCTCAATGGCTTCAATGGTTTCCTCTGCGGTATTAACCCTTGCTGATGAGGTTTGGTACTCATAAGCGCCAATATCGTAAGCGCCGTTTTGAGGGCGGGCTACAGCAACGCGGTCTGTTTTGATGTTGTATGCCGATACATCCCTTCCTGCATTTACCATGGGCGAGGCGGCTGTTAGTTTATAGTTGGCCGCGGCCGCATCAACAAATTTTGCGGCAGAAGTACCGATATAAGTTTGATTATTGGTAGCGCTGGCTGTTACACTGCTGCTAAACAGTTTGTAGGTGCTGCTTTGCAGTATGGTAAGGTTATTATATACCTGGTTATCGGTACCAACAGTGCGGTTGGAGTTAAGCATGTAGATACCATTCTTTGATGGGTTTACTATGGTGTTATTGGCTATGCAAACTGTAAGCGGCGTGCTGCCTTTGGGGCCTGTATCAGGCCTGTCATCCACAAAAATGGCGTTTTGCTGTGCAATGTTGTTTCCGGCATTTCTAAGTACGTTGTTGTATATGTAAATCTTGCCGTCGCCCATTACCTGTATGTTAGGGCCGGGGCCGTTTTCAACAGTGTTATTGTAGATTTTTCCTGTAGCGCCCATGTTTAAAATAATGCCCATGTTCTGGCCCGCAGCATTAGATACGCCGTAGCGTTTAACCGTGTTACTGTACACCAGCATATTTTCTGTGTGGCCTACCTGTATCCCATCCCAGCCGGTGCTGTCTATAATATTGTTGGATATTTTCAGGTTCTCCAGGTATTGCGGATAAACCACCTTATTTACGCCACTGCAGTTAACCGTTGCGGATGTCATGCTGTAGCCACAATAAAACGCTTCCAGCTTAATGTTGCGCACATACAAATGGTGCAGCCACACGTTGCGCATTTTATAGCTGCTGCCGTATTGCGTGGCCGCGTCGCAGGATGGGTCTGTCTTAATCATCAGGCCAATGGCAAAGCGGTTAATTTCTACTTTCTCCACTTCAAAATCAGTGGTCTTGTAATAAGCTTTAAACCCAAAGTTTTCTGAGCGGCCGCTGGCAGGCATTACTAAAAAACCATAAGTATGGGCTGTACTGCCTGTGCCCGTAAATTTAAAATAGCTGCTGGTAGTAAAAGATATACCACCGTGCGATCTTACCTGTCCGCCGCAATTAACAAACTTAATGGGGGCCGCTGCTGTACCATTAAAGTTTTGGAAGAAAAGTTTATCATAAGTTCCTGCCTTTATACAAACCGTAGCACCGGGTTTTACACCCAGCGATGTGCCGTTGGCATATAAAGATGCACCACTGGCAGCGCTAAGCGTAACCGTGCAACCGCAATCGGTTTGTGCATTTACGAGATAATGAAGGGATAGAAAACTGATACAACAAAGCAAACGTTTGGCATAGGGCAATAACTTGCCCTTGGGGGTGTAAAATTGGTCTTTCATTAGAGGATGTTTAGCTGAATAATCAAATTACATTGGGTGTAATTACTGTGTAGAATGTTTTACCCACACAACAATTTTCGTGGTGCTGAAAAGCAAATTCTATGCCTTGATTTTTGCGTATAAATTCTTTAAGCCTTTATTCAACTATTTTTAATGTTGTGCTGGCGCAACATTTATTTTAGCTGGTTACATGCGGCTGCATAGTAGTAAAAAATTATTCTAACGGGGTGCCCCCAATTTATCGCAAGGGGTCGGACAGAACTACGTTCGCAGCCTTCGTCAAAGTAAGGTTTAGTTGCTTTTTCCTCGGTTCTGCTATTACTCCGGCACAAGGCAGCGCTGACCCTCCACCTTTAGGGGTGCCTCACCAGGGTAACCGCTTCAATCCCTCACCCAAAAGCGTAACACGCCGTAGGTTTCAGGCATGCGCAACCTGTAAATAAAAACGCCCTCAACATTTTGCCCACATTTCATCGCATCGTTTTACAACTACCGCATCGCACCAGCACCAACTCATAGCATCCATTTTACATTTCATGCATAATGTATGTTGTACACAACCGCTGGCACATAAACTTTGCGGCGTTAATAATTCAATACTGTAACCATGATAAAATACTGCTGTATGACAAACATCAACGCATCAACCCGCAACGCTAACCTTTCAACAGCTTTACCGTTAAAGCTTAATCCCGTTCAGCCACTCATTTCAATACTGCTGTTTGCCCTGCTTTTTTTGCTGGGCAGCAATATGGCAAATGCACAGGATGTATTGGCCGGTCTAACATCCAACGGTGGCCCGGAAGGCAGAGGCACCGCTTTTACAGTCAACACTTCCAACAACAGCTTCTCCATCGTTAAGTCGTTTGCTGACTGGGGAATAGCTCCCAACGGCAGCCTGCTGGCTGGTGACGATGGCAACTTTTACGGCATGACCAGTGACGGCGGCACCTACGGCCATACCGGTACCGTTTTTATGCTTACACCTGCAGGCACACTGAAAATACTAAAGCAGTTTGACGGCATTAATTCCGGCTCCTACGCTTTTGGGGAGCTTACCAAAGGTGCCGATGGCAGCTTTTATGGCCTTACCAGCGCCGGGGGTGCAAACAGCTACGGTACAGCTTTTAAAATAACTTCAGCAGGCGTTTATACTTTACTAAAAAGCTTTGTATATGGTACAGATGGCGGTAACCCACGTGGCCGCCTGGCACTTGCCAACGATGGTAATTTCTACGGCCTTACCAACAAAGGTGGCGCCAACGGTTACGGCACTATTTTCAGGATGACGCCTGCAGGCACCGTTACAGTTATACGCTCCTTTACCTATGCCACTGATGGCGGCAGCCCTTACGGCGGTCTTGTTCTTGGTAAGGATGGCGCTCTTTACGGCATGACCTACTGGGGAGGCGCCAATGGAGATGGCACATTGTTTAAAATAACCACCGCCGGCACTTTTACCGTGCTGCGCCATCTGAAGGCGGCCACAGACGGCGGCAGCTCTCAAAGCGAACTGATACAGGCTACCGACGGCAACTTCTATGGTATGACCAACAGCGGCGGCGCTAACGGTAACGGCACTATCTTTAAACTTACCACCTCAACCGGCGCATACACTGTAATTAAAGCGCTTGGCGCCACAAAAGATGGCGGCAACCCTTACGGCAACCTCATGCAGAATACTGACGGATTTTTGTACGGCATGACGAGGAATGGCGGCTCTGGCGGCGGCGGCACCATCTTTAAAACATCTACCGCAGGCACGTTTACCGTAATACATAACCTTATACCGGCAACAGAAGGCAGCACACCTAATGGTGGGCTTACCCGCGGCACAGACGGCCAGTTATATGGCTGTACAAGCGCCAACGGACCCCTGGGTGGTGGTACAGCCTTTAAAGTAACCACCGCCGGTACATTAACCGTGTTGGCCAGCTTTAACGGCGCAGCCATGGGCAACGCACCATTTGAATCGCTTACCAAAGGCAAAGACAGCGCCTACTATGGCACCAACAGCGATGGTGGTGCTAACGGCAACGGCAGCATTTTTAAAGTATGCGGCAATACGGTAAGCACTCTTTTTTCTTTTACAAGAAACACCACCGGCGGCATACCTAAAGGCAGCCTTATACAGGCAACTGATGGTAACTTTTACGGCACTACCACAGATGGTGGTTCTAATGGCGCAGGTACAATTTTTCGCATAACACCTGCTGGTACATTCACCGTTATCAGGCATCTTAAAGCAACTACAGACGGTGGCTCGCCGCAGGGTAGCCTGGTTCAGGCAGCCGATGGTTTTCTCTACGGCATGACCAACAGCGGTGGCCCTGCCGCCGGCGGAACGATATTCAAAATAAATACTTCAGGTTCCTCTTTTACCATTCTCAAATCACTGGCATACGCAACAGAGGGCTCTAATCCTGAGGGCAACCTTATTATTGGTGCTGATGGCGCCTTATACGGCCTTACCTCCAACAATGCCAAAGCATTCAAAATAACTACCGCCGGCGTATTTACCCTGCTGCACAGCTTTGTAAGCGGTACCGAGGGCAGCTATCCCCTGGGCAGCCTGGTGCTTAACGGCGGCAACTATTATGGCACTACCAGCAGCGGCGGCACTTATGGCTATGGCACCATATTTAAAATGACACCTGCCGGCACTGTTACCGTCCTTAAACACTTTAATGCTGCAACAGATGGCAGAACACCCAAAGGCAGCCTGCTGGTTGGCTCTACAGGCTTAATGTATGGCATGACGAGCCTGGGCGGCACCTATAACGCAGGCACACTGTTTCGTATTACCACAGGTGGCACTTTTACACTGTTGCGCCATTTCGATTTAATTAAAGACGGTGGCAACCCTTACGGCAGCCTGATACTGGCCCCTAAAAACAACCTGGTAGCAACCCCGCAATCTGTAACGGTACAGGAAGATAAATCTGTTACCATCACTTTAAGTGGCACTGGCGGCTCTCCGCTAACGTACGGCGTGTCCGTTAACCCGCTTTTTGGCAAGGTTACAGGCTCCGGCAATACACGCACTTACACGCCCAACCTTAATTACAATGGCGCAGACCAATTCAGCTTCCGTGTGTCTGTAGGTTGCATGGCATCTCCTTCTGCCATAGTAAGCATCAATGTAACCGCTGTGGCCGATACCCCGGTACTGGCCAACATTACCAGCAAAACGGTAGTAAAGGGCTCCAAACTCAGCTTTACGGCTGCAGCTACAGATGGCGATGCCGGTCAAAAGCTCACATTTTCACTCATTGGTGCACCTTCCGGCGCAACCATCAACGCCACCAGCGGGGCCTTTAGCTGGACACCTTCCACCGCGGGCAGTTTCAACTTTAAGGTTAGGGTTTCAGACAACGGTTCCCCCGTTCTCTACGATGAGCAGCAGGTAGCTGTTACCGTTACTGAACCGGTTGTTACAGGTTTTTCGGCCCTTGCATCCCCGGAAACAAGTTTAGCGGTAGAGCACATGCAGGTAAGCCTTTTTCCCAATCCGGTAACGGACAAACTGTTTGTTACGCATGGCAACATCAGCGGGAAAGTTAACATACGCATCGTGGGTATTAATGGCGCGGTAGCCAGCAATAACCAGTATAACCCTGCCGGTAAAAACAGGCTTGAATTAAACGTGACTTCATTGAAAGCAGGCATTTATTTCGTACAGATGCAGAACGAGAACGGCTGGCAGTCATACAAGTTTGTGAAAAACTAATTTCCCCTTCATATACACTTAAGGCCCGTCCGCACATTGGTGCGGTACGGGCCTTTTGAATATTGAACAAGGAATTTTAAATGTAGGAGCAGGCAGATCCATTCACTCACAATTCACTGCCAAAGGGATTTTGCTTCGCAAAAATTTTTCTCTATGGGCCCGGCGATAATACAGGCATGAGGCATCGTTGCGTCGCACTCTTGTACTTTCGATATGCTGCGCAGCTTTTCCCGAAGGGTAGTTTTGCCCTTGCGCCTCCGGCGCAGGGAACAGTTTCGGGATAGTTTTGGCCATCACAACAAACCCATCGCTATGCTGTGCCAAACAATGTATCTTCTCTTTCACCATCATCCCTACAACATCAGCGCAACTTACACATCAACAGACTGGCAACCTGTAACCGGTAACCGGTATCTGGCAAGTTGTTCCAAACAATGTATCTTCTCTTTCACCATCATCATCCCTACAACATCAGCGCAACTTACTCTTCAACAGACTGGCAACCTGCAACCGGTATCTGGCAAGCTGTTCCAAACAATGTATCTTCTCCTTCACCATCATCATCTCTACAACATCAGCGCAAGTTACTCTTCAACAGACTGGCAACCTGTAACCTGCAACCGGTATCTGGTAACCGGTATCCGACAACTGGTATCCAGCTAACTCTGTTTACAAATCAAAGGTAATCCCCTGCGCCAGTGGTAGGTCGGTACCAAAGTTCAGCGTATTGGTTTGCCGGCGCATGTATGCCTTCCATGCATCGCTGCCGCTTTCCCTGCCGCCGCCGGTTTCTTTCTCTCCGCCAAAGGCGCCGCCGATTTCTGCGCCGCTGGTACCGATATTTACATTGGCTATGCCACAGTCGCTGCCCGCTGCTGATAAGAAGTATTCAGCTTCCCGCAGGTTAAGCGTCATAATTGCGGAAGAAAGCCCCTGGGGCACACCATTTTGCAGGGCCACCGCTTCCTCTATGGTTTTGTATTTAATGAGGTAAAGAATAGGCGCAAATGTTTCGTGCTGCACAATAGCAAGCTCGTTGGTTACCTCGGCAATGCAAGGCTTAACATAACAACCACTTTCATAACCCTGGCCCTTTAATACACCGCCCTCCAGGGCGAATGTACCGCCCTGCCGGCTGCACTGCTCTATCGCGGAAAAGTAGTTATTAACAGCATCCTTATCAATCAGCGGGCCTACATGGTTAGCTGTATCCAGTGGGTTGCCAATGCGCAGTTGCTGGTAAGCCGCCACCAGCTTGGCTTTAAAAGTATCGTAAACAGACTCGTGTATAATAAGCCTGCGTGTAGTAGTGCAGCGCTGCCCGGCTGTGCCCACAGCACCAAACACAGCGCCAATTAACGACATATCTATATCCGCATGCTGCGATATGATGATGGCATTGTTGCCGCCTAGTTCCAGTATAGAGCGGCCCATTCTTGCTGCAACAGCGGCCCCAACGGCTTTGCCCATGCGGGTAGAACCTGTGGCTGACACAAGCGGGATGCGTGTATCAGCAGACAGCCATTCACCAACTTCTCTCCCACCCTGCACAATACAGCTAACGCCTTCCGGCACGCCATTCTTCTTAAACACTTCAGCAATAATATTTTGGCAGGCAATGCCGCAAAGCGGTGTTTTTTCGCTGGGCTTCCAAATACAAACATCTCCGCAAACCCAGGCCAGCATACTGTTCCAGCTCCATACCGCCACGGGGAAATTAAAGGCTGAAATAATGCCCACTACGCCCAACGGGTGCCATTGCTCGTACATGCGGTGCAACGGCCTTTCGCTGTGCATGGTCAGGCCATACAACTGTCTTGACAGGCCCACCGCAAAATCGCAGATATCAATCATTTCCTGCACCTCACCGTAGCCTTCCTGCAGGCTTTTGCCCATCTCGTAGCTTACCAGCATGCCCAGCGGCTGCTTGTATTGCCTTAACGCTTCGCCAACCTGCCTTACTATCTCACCTCGTTTAGGCGCCGGTATTTTACGCCAGGCAACAAAAGCTTCCTGCGCTTTGGCTACCACGGCGTCATAAGCTTGCCTGTCTGCCTGCTGCACACTGGCTATCAGTTGGCCATCTACCGGCGAGTAGGATTCAATAGTGCCGCCGGTACTATCCAGCCATTCGCCACCTGTTGAAACGCCTTTGTTGATTTGCTGTATGTTAAGCTGCTGAAGAATCTGTTGCATAAGGTGAAAGTTAAGTGGTGCAATATAGATAAAATGGGCAATTGTAAAAGGCAGGTTGCAAAGTGGGCATTCCAGCGTTTCACAAGCCGTGACTGCACGGCCCAGGGTGTAGCCGCGGGCTGTTATATTTTGCTGCAATAATACTTTTTAGGGGGGCCTCGTACCTCGGGCCGGGCAGAACTGCGTTCGCAAACTTTGTCAAAGCAACATTTAGTTGCTTTTCCTCGCTTGTGCTCATATTCCGGCACAAAGCCCCACTGCGATGGCCTCACCGGGTATTTGCTTCAATCCCTCACCCGAAAGTGTAATACGCCAACTTTAAACGCTACTTTGGCGTAGATAAACCGGTGACCGAAATGACATGGCATGAAATAAGCCAGCTAAAAAACAAAACCAACGGAAGCCGCGTATTTACACTGGAAGAAGTGCTGAAACATTGCCAAGGCAAAATAGCCGTTATGATTGACAACAAAATAAACGGTTTTGACAGCACACTTTTTACAAGGCTGGTAAACCTGCTTCAACATTATGGTCTGGCAGGTGAAGCACGATGATAGGCACGGATGAATCCACAGACTTTTTTACAGGTAAGCTTAAGCTAAGCTGCACCCGCAAACAACTGGAAGAAAACATGCGAAAACCGGGTTAACACTCCGGTAATTATTACCTTTTTGGCAGCGGCTTAACAGCGGATGATGTTGCATGGGCAAAACAACACAATATACTTGCCGTTGGCGTGGTAAATGCGTGGCGTTACCGGCGCACTGCAACACCGGCAAAAGACGCGGAGACAGACGCGGAAAAACTGAAACAGGCAGGCTTACTACATTTTCAGATAGACACTGAATTTGAGCAGATCTTCCTGAAATAGCATCAACTTACCTGCTCCACAGGCAATATATCTCCCTTTAGCCTGTACCCGCATACCGCCATGCCCGCTTTTTCAAGTGTGGCTTTGGAAATATCGTTGTGTATATTGCAACGGGCCGCAGGCACTTTATTCATTGCATAAGCTTCTTTCTTTAATTGCTGAACCAGGTAACTGCCCAGGCCCCGCCTGCGGAATTTTTCGTTCACTTCCATATAAATATCCGCGTAGGGATGATTGTAATTTACCAGTAAACCTCCGGACGCTACCTGTATCCCATTTTCCGTAAGCTCATAAGCAAAATCGGCAGGATTACTACCGCCACTCACTTTTCTTAACTCAAGGCCCGGGCCCATAATATGCGTGGAACTACCGTCATTAAACAAAGCCGCCTCTGCCTTAATGGTATTGCAAAACCTGTACAGCATCTGCGTAAGAAAAACATCGTTGGTTTGGCATTCTACATATACCGCCTTTGTAAGGTTCGCAAATCTGGCAAAAACCAGGTTGACATATTTACGGTAAAATGGCAAAAGGTAAAACTCAAAAATGGTATCGCGGTCTTCCCTCCTGTCTGTACCCCATACAGCCCCATACCCGGCGGTAACATCATCCACAATAAAATGATAGGTATCGGCCCAGCCGTAATCATGGCATTTATTGCAGATGAACTGGCAATTTATTTCATGCAGGAAAAGGCTCCGCATAGGATTAATATCCGCAAGGTTTGCTGTTACAATACTTATTTTCATATAACTGGTTTGCAAAAAAATCTCTTGTATGAACTTACCAAATAGTTTGTCATTACCAGCTAAGCTTTCTTGGCTTATCGGCCAACAACAATAGTATTATCATGTAAGGCTGCTATGTAGCCTTTCGCTAACGGCAAGAAATGTCATCGTACGGTACTACTCTTTTTATAATTTAGCAGTGTATATCTATCACATATCTAATGAAAAAGCTTACACTGTTTCTTTGTTGTTATTTTCTGCATTATTCTTCCGTTAATGCCCAAACATATTTTATAAAGAAGGTACCAGCGGGCTCCATAAAAATTACTGGCCAGGGTAAAGATAAAGCCTGGAAAAAAGCAAACCGTATTACAGATTTTTCCTACCCATGGCAACCGGAAGAAGCGCCTTCCACAAGTTTTTCGGCTTTATGGGATGGCGCCTGGATGTATTGTTTGTTTACAGTAGAAGACGACTCGGTGAATGTTTACTTTAACAGCAATGATAAGCTGGAAACAGGCGCATCTGACAGGGTGGAGATTTTTTTTAATATTAACGACAGTATGCAACCTTATTACTGCCTTGAAATAGATGCCAATGCCCGTGTGCTGGATTATTCAGCCGGTTATTACCGCAAAATGCAATACGACTGGCAATGGCCGGCAAATCAATTAATCATACAATCGTCCCGCACAAGCACTGGATATATTGTGGAAATGGCAATCAGCATTGAGTCGTTGGAGAATCTTGGTCTCCTGAAAAGCAACCGCCTAAGGGCAGGGCTTTTCAGGGTAGAATGTAAAGGCTTTACCGATGGAAAAGCAGACCTGCATTGGATTAGCTGGGTGCGGCCAGGAAGCACAGACCCGGATTTTCATATTCCTTCCGCTTTTGGCACACTGATGCTGGAGCTATAGCACAGTTTAAACATTCACTGTAAGAAATGATTTACCTGGTTAGCCACAAGTTATTTCAGCCCATACAGAATACCTGCCGGAGATTTAATTCTTCTTAATAAATACAGGATGGTTTGGCATTCTCAGCGCCTTTGCTAAATTGCAGCATAATCACTAATTTCCGTGCGATGCCCGTTCAGGAAGCCATTATTCTAACTAGGAAAATCAACCTGCAGCCTTTATATATATTAGCTATTGTAATATTATTGTGCCTGTCCTGTAACAACCGGCACAACAATAATAGCATAGCTGTAGCCAATGTTTTTGATGCTATTGACTCAGCTTCCCTGTTTACTGCTGGGCACATGGCAGAGATGGATTCCGTTTTTGCAGTGGCTAAAAATCCTTCCATTGAAGATGTTGCCAATAAATACCTGCACAAAATATATTACTACCGTGCTACGAAGGGAGACTATGATTCTACCCTGTTGTATGCAGACAGTGCTATTAACCTCCTGGAAAACAACAGGGATATTGAGAAACTAAACGTTCTTTATGCCCGTACGCTTTTTGCCAAAGGCCTGGCCTATTACCGCCTCACCAATTACGATGAAGCCATCAGGAACTATACTATCGGCAAACTGGCACTTGCGGAAGTTAAAGACACCTGCGAGCTATTTGCTTATTATGAAAGCATGGCAAATATTCTGTACACACAAAAGAAATTTCTTGCGGCTGCCGAATTCTTCCGGCTCAAATACCTTTCCGCTGAAAATTGCGTGTATGGAGACTTTACCAGCTTTATGAGCACACAGGAAAATATTGATAATACTGGCCTTTGCTACTTTAATGCCGGGGTTTACGATAGCGCTATGTATTATTTTAATAAAACACTGGATTACATTAACGACAAAGGGCAGCGTTTTGCCAAAGATCGCCTACCCGTGCTGGAGCTTTGCAAAGCAGTGGTTTATGGCAACCAGGCGCAGATACTTTACCGTAACAAGAAATATGCTGAAGCTGAGATATTGTTTAAAAGAAGCCTTGAAGGCACCCGTACTACAGATAAACGTTACACCTGTTCTACACAGTTGGCCCTGGCAAACCTTTACATTGAAACCAGGCAGTTGGTCAAGGCTGGTAAGGTAATTAACGAGATACCCGCCTTTATAGATACTACAGAAATAAGCCTGATGGTTGACAGCTATTACAAGCTAACCGCTGATTACTATATGGCGATACAGCAACCTTATGCAGCCCACCGGGCTTTGTTAAAGGCTTATACGGTAAGAGATTCTCTCGAGCGCAGAAACAGGCAGCTAAACCAAACAGATGTGCGCCGCGAATTTGAAAATAGGGAACAAAAGGCCATTAACGAAAAACTTACAAAAGAAAATGAGATACAGAACATTTACCTGCTCGTTGCAGGCATAGGTGTAGTTATGGCGTTAACCATCATATTGCTGGTTTGGTTTAATCTTAAAAGAAAATCAAAATATGTGCGTGACCTTACCAACCTTAACATGGAAATACAGGAGAAAAACCAGGAATTGCAACTAACGCTCAATTCCCTGGAACAAAGCCACAAAGAAAATAACCGCATTGTTAAGGTAGTGGCGCACGACCTTAAAAACCCCATTAGCGCCATACGCACACTTGTTCACTCATTACTTAAGAAAAATCAGCCAGACCAAATAAAGGAAATCCTGGAACTTATAGACAGTACCTGCCTTGATTCCATAGCGCTTATCAAAGACCTGCTTAATGATAAACGCAAACTTACTGATGTGAGCAAAGAACTGGTTGACCTGGGCCGCCTTATTGAACAATGCAGCGAACTTTTCCAGGGAAAGGCGGAAGAAAAAAACCAATTGCTCAAGCTGCAGGTTGACCACCCGGTAATACTGCTGAACAGGCAAAAAATATGGCGGGTTATCAGCAACATTGTAAACAATGCCATTAAGTTTAGCCCCGAAAATTCAGAAATAAGCATACGGCTTGAAAGAAAGGACAACAGTGTTCTCCTTTCTGTTCACGATAATGGGATAGGTATTCCTTTCGCCCTGCAGGATAAAATATTTTCCATAGAGCCGGATACTGCAAGAACAGGTACCGCCGGCGAAGAATCCTATGGGCTGGGGCTGTCCATATCCAAAAAAATTATTGAGGAACATAAAGGTAAACTTTGGTTTACCAGCGAGGCAGGCAAAGGATCTGTTTTTTATGTAGAGCTGCCTTTTCTTAATTAATTGCACCCGCAACACAATAGATTGTTTTACCCGCACAATTTTTTGGGGCTTTCTGCCTCGGCAGCCCCGCCGGCCTCCTGTTCCGGCTTTTCGCTGCAACTCCGCCGCAAATACCTGCGCACAAGGCTTCAGCGGGGTTTCCGCTTCAATCCGGCAGCCAATCAGCAACAGTAATTTTACCGGGCTTGCCCGCAATGTAACCAGCGTTTCCGGTAGTAAAAAATACAGTTGTTAACTCAAAAATTTGAATCCCGTAATAATAATGCATCTTCTGAAATATCTGCTATATTTGATTGAAAGCCACGGGCTAAGTTTTATAACAGTCAACATCAATAACTTCCGTAATGCCCCTGAATGAAACACTTAAATCAATATGCCGGCCCGGCTTACATGTGTGGGTGCTGCTTTTCTTCTTAACCACAACATCTTTTTCCTGCAACAGTTTCTATAGCAACAGGTTCGATGGCTATTACCAGGATGTGTTTGACAAAGTGGATGCTGAACCGGACTACACGGCAGCAGAAATGCGTTACCTGGATTCTTTTTTTGCCGCCGCCAAAAACCCCGGACCCGATAACATCAGTAATAAGTACATGCGCAAAGTATTTTACTACAGAACAGCCAGTTTTAACTACGATTCTGTATTACTGTATGCGGACAGCGCCATAAACCTGCTGGAACACTATGTAAACAAAGATGAATACCTGGCCACCGTTTATGCAAGGGCGCATTTTGCAAAAGGCCAGGCTTACTTTCTGATGAAAAATTACGATGAAGCCATACGATACTATATCATTGGCAAACTAACCCTCTCCGCAAGAGTTAAAAACCATTGCGAGCAGTATGCCTATAACGAAAGCATGGCCAACATACTTTTTGCACAGAAAAAATACCTGGCGGCCGCCGCTTTTTTTAAAGCCAAATACCAAATGGCAGAAGCTTGTGCCTTTAACGGTTACCTGGGTTTTGTTAACACCCAGGAAAATATGGACAATACCGGCATTTGTTTTTACCTGGCGGGCATAACAGACAGTGCCACATTTTACTACGATGCCACATTGGAATATTTGGCCAAAAATGAAAGCCTTTACAGCAACCAGCATGCCGCGGATATTGAGCTTATGAAATGCATAGTATATGGCAACCAGGCGCAGGTAATGGAAAGGTTGAACAATTATACACAGGCAGAAAAACTTTACCTGAAAAGCCTGGCTGTTACACAAAAAAGAGATAGGTCTTTCTCCGCTTCTTCGCTTAACTCACTGGCCAAAATGTACGTAGCAACCAGGCAATTAAAGAAAGCCGGGGAAATAATTAAAAGCATCCCCCAGTTTGCTGACACACTTAGCGTTAGCCCGCTGACACAAAGCTTTTACAAAAATCTTTCTGAATATTACATACTTACCCACAAACCATATCCAGCCCTGCATGCCCTGCGAAAGTCCAATATTATCAGAGATTCTATTGAAAACCGCGATAAGGCCTTAAATGTTACCGACATAAGAAGAGAAGTTGAAAACCGCGAACAAAAAAACACCAATGAAAAACTTAAACAGGCTAACCAGCTAAGGAATGTTTACATAATGGCGGCGGTTGCCGGTATTGTACTGGCCATTTCTGTTATATTGCTGGTATGGTCTACTTCCAAACGAAAATCGCGGTATGTAAATAAGTTAACGCTGCTTAATGCCGAAATACAAAGCAGTAACGAAGACCTGCGGAAAACACTAACCTCTCTTGAACAAAGCCACAAAGAAAATAACCGTATAGTTAAAGTGGTGGCGCACGACCTTAAGAACCCCATCAGCGCTATAAGAACGCTGGTATATTCGTTACTTAAAAAGGGGCAGCCCCGGTACATGCAGGAAACACTTGATCTTATACAAACTACCTGCATAGATTCAATGGCGCTAATTAAAGACTTGCTTAACGACAACCCTAAACTTGCAGGGGGGGCCAAAGAACCGGTTAACATGGGCCGCCTTGTTGAACAATGTACAGAACTCTTCAGGGCAAAAGCCCGGGAAAAAAAGCAGATTATCACCCTGCAGCTTGATTATCCTGTATTGCTGCTGAACAGGCAGAAAATGTGGCGTGTAGTAAGCAATATCGTTAATAACGCCATCAAATTCAGCCCGGAGAATGCGGAAATTAAAATCTACCTGCAAAGGCAACAGCATAAAGTACTGCTTTCCATACATGATAACGGCATTGGCATACCTGCAGTACTAAAAGAAAAGATATTTTCCCTCTCGCCTGAAAGTTCGCGGCCCGGCACATCAGGAGAAGAGTCGTATGGCCTTGGCCTTTCTATTTCCCACAAGATAATTGAAGAGCACCAGGGTAAGCTTTGGTTTGAAAGCCAGGTTGGCAAAGGCTCTGTCTTTTATGTGGAGCTGCCCTATCTTAACTGAGTTAGCACGTTAGCTGTAATGACTGGCGTAGTTAAAAAACATGCTGCAAACAAAATAATTAGCCGGCACCACCACCGGGTGAGGAATTGAAGCGGCTACCCCGGTGAAGCCATCGCAGCAGGGCTTTTGTACCGGAGTAATAGCACAACCGAGAAAAAGCAACTAAATGTTGCTTTGACGAAGGTTGCGAACGCAGTTCTGCCCGGCCCGAGGGACACCCCCTAAAAATTTTTTACTTAAAACCCGAAACTGGTAACACGGCCCTGCGCTACAACGTTTCCATATTAAGCATCTTAAATATTTCTTTGGTTATCAGCCGGCAATTATCAGTAAGTTGCTGCAGGTTGCAGCACATTACATTAAGGTTGGCAGGCAATCCATCTTTCATCTCCACAAAATCAAGCTGTATGGGGTTGCTGTTCTGCACAACCCGGCTGCCCTGCAACCGGTTGAACAAATTTTCTGCAAACCGCTTGTCGTTGCCAAGCATAAATTTTCCAAACGTCTCATAATCGCTGCCCGACTTCATGTTCAAAATGATATAAAATGCGTTTTTCATACCGCGCTTTTCATAAGAAGCATAAAGTTAGTTATAGATTGTATTTTATTCCTGTTTCATTTTGCGTACGGCGCAACACCCCTGTATACATTAATTTAATTTTGACGGCAGGCCAAACACGCTTATCTTGTAGGGGTAACCAAATTAATAATTAACCAAAACACTGTTGGCGAAGCCTTAATCTCTTCCCTTCGAAAAACCTGCACCAGCCCAGCCTCTCCCCCAGGAGAAAAATAAACCCCTCATAACAATTTTAGCTTACAGGCAAAATCCCGTTTCATGTTACGGCTTACAATATTAGCGGCCTTCATTGCAATATTATTGGGCTGCAGCCCTGGCAAATCTGTAACAAAAGGCAGTACGTCCGCTGAAAATAAAAGCAATGCTTTTACAGCGCCTGCCGCTAATAATCTTTTGGCTTTCAATGGCATCAAGTCCGCCATTTCAGAGGGCGCTGATGAACGCTCCACAGAATTTACTATACCGGATACAGACCCGCTTATTTTTAAGGGTAATTATGTAATTGAAGAGCCGGATACACATACACTGGTTGTTTACCCTGAAACCGGTGAATGGAACAACTTTTTTGCAGGTATTCTTTACAAAGATTCTGCCTGCAAAATGACCATCTCTTTAGTTAACAGCCACCAGGCCCCGTTGGTAAAAACAATCATAACAAAAACCGCGCTGGGCATGTACGCCAAAGATTCACTTATGTTCATTACCTCATGGCAACAGCCTGTTATCTCAAGAGCTGTTAAGGCCAGGATAACTTTTTCCCAAACACCCGAAGTTGTTTACTTTGGCGACCTTCAAAACCCAAATAGGAAATACGCTTTTACTTTTTATTACAAACAATAACCATCCACCGTATATTTTACCACAAACGTTTTTTGTGCAGGGTGCATCCTTTTTATTTTGCTGTTAGCAACCCCGGCTGTAATTTCGTTTTATCAGCCTTTGAAATGCTTGTCCACACTGGTTGAGTTATTGTCCCCGCTTTTTGGTTGAAGGTTTTAAAATCTAATGTCATGCAAAACATGTATCATCCTAAATCTCAGTTTCGAAAAATTGAGTTACACCAGGACCATAACAGCCACTGGAGATGGAGAATTTCCCGCAATAACAGGATTATAGCAGCGGCAGAAGAAGGTTTTGAAGACAAGGCAGACTGCCTGCGCAACCTTAAAACCTACGCGTTGGAAATACTTAGCTGGGTAGAGGCTGGCAATGTATCCTGAAGCTGGTAACGATACCCATATATTTGCGGGCCATAATTGTAAATAAAGCATCATGAAGGCAGAAACAAGTCTTGCTGTTATAAGCAGTGCGGCAATAACGAAAGAAGAGGAGAATGATGCTTTTCGTGAATTTCTTAAAGTGCAGGATGCCGGCCACGTAGATACTTTGGTTAATGTTCTCAACAGCCAGGTAGAACCTCTCATAGATTGTACCGCCTGCGGTAATTGCTGCCGCAGCCTTATTATAAATGTGGAAGATAAAGAAGCGGATAACCTTGCAGCGCACCTGGGGCTGTCAAGGGCTTCTTTTGATGAAAAATATATTGAAAAAAGCACGGGCGGCATAATGGCTGTTAATACCATCCCCTGTCATTTTCTTTCCAATAACCAATGCACGGTATACGAACACCGCTTTGCTGATTGCAGGCGTTTTCCCAATTTGCATTTGCCCGGCTTTACCAACCGCCTGTTTGCAAGTTTTATGCACTATGGCCGCTGCCCTATTGTGTACAATGTAATTGAATATCTGAAACAGGAAATGAACTGGCAGTTGCCATAAGCAGTAATGGCCGCCGCCTTGCGGGCCTATTTTGTAAGCATACGGTACAATTGTATAAGCGCACTCAGTATAAAAATAATACCCATTACTTTATTAAGGGTTTTAGTACTGGTATTCATTTTGGTAATAAGCCAGTTACCGCCATGTATATATAATGCCAACCCGGCAATAGTGCCCAAACCAGCACCTATGGTAAAAAAATCGTATTGCAACGTTACAGGTTGTATCACCTTATTATCCAGCAGGTAAGTGCTCCATATAAACCAAAAGGGTATCTGTGCCGGGTTAAGGGCACTCATGCTCATGCCTAATAAAAAGCGGTTTAAATTGTTATTCAGCAACAATGCTTTTTTGCCGGCAGCCTGTTTTCTGGCGGTTAAAAAACTGGCCACGCCAAGCACAAGGAACAGTACCACTGTTAACCATCCCAACACTTCAAAAAAAAGCTGGTGCCGCATTATCCAGTCAACGCCTTTTAAAGACAGCCGCAGGTAAACTACCTCCACAATGGCAACGCCAACAGCGTACTTCCAGGCATTTTTCAGGTTTTCCTGTATATAAATCTGTGTAGCCGTAATGCTCATATTGCCCAGCGGCAATTGCCCCAGAAAGCTAACCAGCATACCCATAAAAGCAGCAAACAGCAAATTCATTGGCGGCAAATATACCGGTATCATTTATTCAAAAAACCCTGACCATATAGCAGCAATGGCCATACAGTGTTTTTTCATTAGCCCGGCTACAGGAACACCCCCATCCCCTGAAGGGGGATGACATTTGTATGATAAAAACATTTTTATGAGCCCGGCTACAGGAACTCCAATTAGGCAGCCGTTGCGTCGCACTCTTGTACGGTTAGATTCGCTATGCAGCTTTTCCCACAGTGTAGTTTGTTTCTGCCGCCTGCGGCGCAGAAACTTTTACTTCACCGTTGCCGGGGCAACGGGGCTTATGTGCATACGTTACAAAGTTTTGCTTATCGGTTATATCTATTTTTAAAATTCTTTTACGCACTGCAATAATCTCTATTTTTGAGGCAAAGCAACGCCAATGAAAATTAACAGCATGGCCGAAATGATGATGAATGGAGAAACACCCAACATTCTTTTTTGGGTGGGTTGTGCCGGCAGCTTTGACCAGCGTGCCCAGAAAATAACAAAAGCATTTGCCGCTATACTTAACAAACTGCAAATTAAATACGCCATACTCGGCAAAGAAGAGGCCTGCACCGGGGACCCTGCAAGAAGGGCCGGCAATGAGTTTCTCTTTCAGATGATGGCTTACAACAACATACAGGTGCTTAATGGGTATAATGTAAAAAAAATTGTTACCGCTTGTCCCCACTGCTTCAACACGTTAAAAAACGAGTACCCGGAGTTGGGTGGTAATTATGAAGTTTTGCACCATACCACTTTTTTACAACAGTTGATTAACGAAGGAAAAATAAAGCTGAAAGAAAGCGGAAGCTTTAAAGGCAAACGGATAACCTACCACGACAGTTGTTACCTGGGCCGGGCCAATAATATTTACGAAGCACCCCGCCAGGTGCTGGAATTGTTAGACGCGGAGTTGGTGGAAATGAAACGCTGCCGCACGAATGGACTTTGTTGCGGCGCCGGCGGCGCTCAAATGTTTAAGGAAGAAGAGGCCGGCACCCATCGCATTAATACCGAACGGGCCGACGAAGCCCTTAGCCTGCAGCCGGATGTTATAGCATCTGCCTGCCCGTTTTGCAATACCATGATTACCGACGGTGTAAAAAGCCGCGAAAAAGATCATGAAGTAAAAGTACTTGACATAGCAGAACTTATTATTGCGGAAATGGAGTAGTCCCAGGCTGTTAATATTCCGCTGCCATGCCCGACGACTGCGGTTCAACAACTCATTCTGCCTAAATTTGCCGCATGAACTTAGCATTTGAACAGTTTATCCCAACGGAGTTTCACCCATCTTCCAGGGTGTGGATATACCAGAGCAACAGAATTTTCAGCATGCCCGAAGCATTGGCTTTAGAACCTGTACTGCAGCAATTTGCCGCCAACTGGAAAAGCCATGGCACACCGGTTAAAGGTTTTGCCAACCTGCTCTTTGGCCAGTTTATAGTTGTTATGGCAGATGAAACCGCCACAGGTGTTAGCGGGTGCAGCACAGACAGTTCTGTAAGGGTGATAAAACAAATAGAAGAACAGTTTAAGGTTTCCCTGTTTGACAGGCAAATGCTGGCATTTTACCTGAAGGACAAGGTTGAACTGCTGCCTTTAAGCCAGTTGAAATACGCTTTTGAGAACAATTTCATAAATGCAGGTACGCTCTATTTTAACAACCTGGTAGCCACCAAAGAAGAATTGCTTAACAACTGGATTATTCCTGTACAGGAAAGCTGGCTGGCTAAAAAAATTCCGGCATTACAGGCGTAAAACCTATGTGGGAAAAGCTGCGTAAAGAATCCAACCGTTGAAGAGTGCGACGCAAGTAAAGCTTCATAGTTGTTCCTGCTGCCGGGCCCATAATAAATGATAAAAATTACGGCGTGTAACTGGTAATCTATGCCGTTACCGCTCGTTTGGTGCTACATTTTTATTTTTCTGCAACAGCGGCCCGAATTTTTCCATATCAACCGGCTTTAGATAGGTCTCCTGCTTTGCATGGTATTTTAGCAGCTTGTTCTTTGGGCGTGATGGCCTTTTTTCAAAACCGCCACCACAGTTGGGACAAACATTGTGCAGCACATTGGTTACACAATGAGCACAAAAAGTGCATTCGAACGTGCAAATCATGGCTTCTGTACTGTCGTTGGGAAGCTCCTTGCCGCAGTTTTCGCAAACAGGCCTTATTTCTAACATGTGATGGTTGTTTTGATTTTTGTTTAAGGTCAGTAACAGTGCTCATCCGCAATTTCCAGCGCTTTGTCAATTATGGCCAGCCCTTCATCTGCCTGCTGCCGGGTAATACAAAGCGGCGGGGCTACAAATATGTAATTCCACCGCACAAAAGCATACATACCCAGTTCTTTTAATTTAGCGGCTACCTGGTTCATAATACCCATGTCAGCGGCTTTGGCATTGTAAGGGGCCATGGGCTCTTTTGTTTGCCTGTTCTTTACCAGCTCAAGGCAGCCCAGCAGCCCGGTATTACGAAAATCGCCAATGCTCCTGTGTTTATCCATCAGCATTTGTACCTGTTGCTCAATATAGCTACCCATTGCGGCGGCATTCTCCAAAAGATTTTCATCGTTATACACTTTAAGTGTTTCCACACCTGCGGCACAACTTACCGGGTGTGCGGAATAGGTAAGGCCCAGCCATAAAACCCTGTCGTTAAAGTGTTCGGCAATCCTGTCGCTTACAATCAATGCGCCCAGCGGTATGTACCCGGCGGTAATACCTTTGGCCGTGGCAATCATATCCGGCACTACCTGGTAGTTATCTACACCAAACCATTTACCCGTTCTGCCAAAGCCACTCATTACTTCATCCGCTATCAGCAGTATGCCGTACCTATCGCAAAGGGCACGTATGCTTTGCAGGTAGCCGGGAGGGTATTTGATACAACCGGAGGTACCACTCTCCCCCTCCATAATAACAGCGGCAATGTTTTCAGGCCCTTCAAATTCTATTACCCTTTCAACATGGTCAACACAAAGACGGTGGCAGCTTTCAGGCTGCTGGCCCCAGGGGCAACGGTAACAGTAAGGGTCTTCCACATGAACAATATTGGGCGCCTGCTGGCTATCGTGGGGCAGCTTGCGGGGGTCGCCACCGGCTGCCATAGCGCCGTAAGACCCACCGTGAAAAGCCCGGTAACGGGCTATTATCTTGTGCCTGCCGGTGTACAGCCTTGCCAGCTTAACGGCATTCTCAATAGCTTCTGCCCCGCCGATGGTAAACAGTGTTTTATTAAGGCCCTCAGGAGCTATTGCAGCCAGTTGCTTCCCTAAATCTCCACGTGCTTTGGTAATACAGCCGGGCGTTACATAACTTACCTGCTGCATTTGCTGTACAACAGCCTGGGTAATACGCTGGTTGCCATGGCCAATGTTTACATTTACCAGCCCTGATGAAAAATCTATGTAACGTTTTCCGTTATAATCGTACAGGTAAACGCCTTCCGCCTTTTCAACAACGATGGGGTTAAGGCCTTTTTGTGCAGACCATGAAAAAAGTGTGTGATTAAAGTTATCCTGCAATATCTCATCCCTAAGTGTCGAGGTTACCGGTTGCGCTGTCATAGCATTGTTGTAAGAGGGTAAAAAAATCAACTCCCCTGAAATTTAGTAACAGTTATGCGCATAAAAAAACTCCTTGCGGAGTTTTAGTTATAAAAATTTAAGTAAGCTGCCGCTAATGGTTACACCAGTTCAGCTTCCAGTTTCTTTTCTTCTTTAAAAGCTACCCGTGGTTTTAACCCCAGCAACTGAAACATTTGGTTATCCTCATCAAATGAGGGGTTGGGCGTGGTTAACAGTTTGTCGCCGGCGAAAATAGAATTGGCCCCTGCCATAAAACACCAGGCCTGTTCAGCAACGCTCATTTCTGTACGGCCGGCGCTGAGGCGTACCATGGTAGCGGGCATAAGAATGCGGGCCGTAGCAATCATACGCACCATATCCCATATATCCACTTTGGGATTATCCTGCAAAGGAGTGCCTTCTATCCTAACCAAAGCGTTGATGGGCACACTTTCGGGGTGTTGCGGCATGGTGCTTAAAGTATGCAGCATTTTAATTCGGTCCTCATGTGTTTCGCCCAGGCCTATTATACCGCCGCAGCAAACAGTTACGCCTGCTTTACGCACATTGTCTAATGTGTTCAGCCGGTCATTGTAAGTGCGGGTGGTGATTATTTCATCGTAATATTCTTTGGATGTATCCAGGTTGTGGTTATACGCGTACAGGCCAGCATCTGCAAGTTTATGCGCCTGTTCCTGTGTAAGCATGCCCAGGGTGCAGCAAACTTCCATGCCCATTTCGTTTACGCCTTTCACCATATCCAGCACCCGGTCAAAATCGCGGTTATCGCGTACCTCACGCCAGGCGGCGCCCATACAAAAACGGGTACTGCCGGCATCTTTGGCTTTTTGCGCATATTTCAGCACTTCTTCTTTCTTCATTAAGGCCTGCACATTTACGCCGGTGCTGTAGCGTGCCGCCTGCGGGCAATAGGCACAATCTTCTGAGCAACCACCGGTTTTAATACTCAGCAATGTGCACACCTGTACTTCGGCAGTATCGTTGTATTCCCGGTGAATGGTAGCCGCCTGGTAAACAAGCTCCAGCAACGGCATGTTATATATATCGTGTATTTCTTCCAGTGTCCAGTTGTTCCTTACAGGTATGCGCATATTCATTGTTTGTAACGGCAAATATAGCGGGAGTTGGGGAAAATAGTCAAGTACGGGATACGAAGTAGTTATTTGATGTTAGATGTGGAATGTGGGAGGTATGATGTAAACAACTACGAGTTACGAAGTACCTTTTTTATGTAAGATGTTAGATGTGGGATGTACGATGTAAAAACAGGTACGAATTACGAATTACGAAGTACCTTTTTTTATGTAAGATGTGGGATGTGGGGTGTACGATGTAAATAAGTACGAGTTACGAAGTACTTTTTTTTGTTAGATGTTAAATGTAGGGCGTAAAATACAAATCTCTACCCGGGCTGAAAAGCTGCATAGCGAATCCAACCGTACAAGTGAGTGACACAACGAAGTCTAATTGAAACACCTCAGCCGGGGCCATAAAAAAACTGTACATGTAAATAGCAGTATCTACCCATATCGGCAAATACCCCTACTTTTATGTTACTATGTCTGTGTTTATAGCTTCATTAAATTCCGGCAGTAATGGCAACTGTTACTATGTGGGCAACAGTGAAGAGGCTGTGCTTATTGATGCCGGGATTATTTGCAGGGAAACGGAAAAAAGGATGGGCCGGCTTGGCCTTGACATGCGCAGGGTGAAAGCTATTTTTATTTCGCACGAACATACGGACCATATTTGCGGGCTGGCGGTACTGGCAAAAAAATACAACCTGCCTGTGTACATAACCGATAATACAAGGCAGCATACGGCACTTACAGACAAACATTGTGTGATAACATTTAACGCCAACAGCCAGGTAAGCATTGGCAGCCTGCGGGTTACCGCTTTTTCCAAATATCACGATGCTGCAGACCCCCACAGTTTTGTAGTGGAGAACAATGGCATTACCGTCGGGATATTTACTGATATAGGCCGGGCATGCGACAACGTTATTAAACATTTTAAGCTATGCCATGCGGCTTTTCTTGAGGCCAATTACGATGAAGATATGTTGCTGCGTGGCCGCTACCCATGGTTTTTGAAAAACCGCATACGTGGCGGAAACGGGCATCTGTCTAACACCCAGTCACTGGAACTCTTTACCACACACAGGCCGCCGTTTATGAGCCACCTGTTGCTGGCCCACCTATCCCGTGACAATAATAACCCGGAACTGGTAAAAGAACTTTTCAGCCGCCATGCAGGCAATACGGAAATAATAGTGGCATCCCGCTACGAAGAGACGGCGGTTTACAGCATCGGCAATAAATTTGTGCAGGCGCCTGCCAGCAGGCCACAACCGGTAAAGGTTCAACAAATGCAGTTGTCGCTATTTTAAATGGTTAATATGCATAAAAGAAAAAGCCCTGCCCCCAGGCAAGACCTTTTCCATTGTGAACAACCACTGGTATACGGTTACAAAGTTTCTATAAAGGCAATCAACTGATCTTTGGTTACTTTTTGCGGCGTAAATTCTTCTGCCTTATCAACGGCCACCTTTATGCTTTTGCTGCCGAGGTAAAAATCATCCCCAATTTTTGAAATGCTTACCAGCGTTACATTACTGCCGACGGGAATATTATCTGCATAAAAATACCTGTTGGAAGGGTTGGCATACAACCTTAATACACTCCACTGGTCTTTAAACACAGCAAACACGGCTGTATTCTTATTGGTAAAGTTTACCGGCAGTATGCTTACAAGCTTGGTACGTGGCATTGAGGTATCGCTAAAGCGGTCGCAGTTAATCCAGCCGAATTTAGGCGAGAGCAGCTCATACCCATATTCTATACCAGAGGAGTCTTCCTGCCGCCATACTACTGCAGTATCTTCCGCCGGTACCCAGTTAAACCCATCATTACTGTTTACCGATGTATCGCCATAAAAAAGCGACATATTGTTTTCTGGCGAGGGAACGGTGTAACGGATGCTGATGCGCTTGTTATCAAGCTCCAGTTGCTGGCCGTTTTGGGTAACATTTATATAAAAAGCGCCACCGCTAACCAGTACTCTGCCATCACTGACTGTTGGTTTTGAAAAACGCAGCATATCACCTTTGCTGTCAAGAAAAATCAGCTCTACTTTAACCTTGCCGGCAACACTACCTTTAAAGCATTTGGCCGGAAATTTAATCGTGCAGTTATTGCTAAAGTGTAGGGTGCCTCCAATGCTCACATCAAGGGAGTCTGACTCCACTCCCGCTGCAAGTGCTTGTATCAATTGATTTACGGGCGCTGTGGCCGCTATACCGGCACTCCAGGTAGTATCATTCTGCGGATGGTAGGGATCTGATATAAACTGGTCGGATTTTTCTTTGCTGCACGCAAACAGCAATAAGCAAAGAGATAAAAATGAAAACAAGCGTTTCATTGTACAAAGTATTTATGTTTAGATACAACGCGGTTTTGCCCTGTTGCCTGCCTTTTAAAATTTATATCTTAAGCCTACAGCAAGGCCGGCAGTATGTATTTTTTGGCTAAACGGTTTGGATGAACGCGTCATGCCACCCAACCTGTAACGCAGGTAAGGCTCTGCAAACAGGGAGAACCTGCCCGATATATCTTTTATTAACCCGGCGCCAACATATACGCTGGTGCCCAGGTTGCTTTTATACAGGCCGGCATCGTTAATATTTGCGGCTTTATATAAACTATCTACGGTATAACCGCTGTAAGAAGTAGTAATGCCAAACAACACGCCAGCATTAACATAGGCCCTGAAAGATGGCCCCGCGGTTTGATAGCCCAGCAGCAATGGCACTTCAAAACTGCTGTACCTATTGGTATTTGCTACCAGCCTGTAGCCCCATTGGCCGTAGGCACTGGTACTAACGTTGTATATGTTGCCATTACTTGTAGGCAGGTTCCTGGCCACAATTACAGAACTTATGCGGTATTCACTTGCGCCTTTGTAATTAAATTGCTCCCTTACCTGGGAATACTGCAGGCCGGTTTTTATAAAAAAATGCTCGCTTAGCATTTGGGTAAACCGCAGGCCAACGCTGAACGATATGGTTTGTTTTTCTGCCTTGTTTTTTTCTTTTACGTAGTTACCAAAGCCATTGGCAGCGGTGGTTTGTTTCCACGCTATTTCTGGAGATGCAAATAGCTCTATCAAACGCTGTTTGGGCTCCCTGTATTTTTTTTCTTTCTTTTTGCCCATGCCGGTAACAATAATGTCCGCAAGGGTTGGCTCGTCTTTGGCTTTATCTACGGCCTTTTTTGTTGTATCTGCTTTTGCGCTACTGTCATCAGTAAAAGCTGAAACAGTTTCTTCCGGTTTAGCATTGCCGGCCTTTTGCTCTTTTGCCGGCTTCTCACCTTCGGCCTGTCGCGTAGCGGTTGGCGTAGATGTGGCAATATCCTGTGGTTGTGCACTTTGCAGGTTTGTTTTGCCCGGGGTCTTTTTTCCGGCAGATACCCCGGCGCTTACGTAGCCTGTATTTTCTTTTTTACCGTTTGCTCGGGCGGCAGCTACATTTTGCTCTTTTTTGTCACCTGCCGTTGCCAAGGCATTATTACTATCTGTATTTTTTTCTGTATTGCCAGATTGTTGTGTAGAGTTTGTGCTATCGGCTTCAGTTTTATTGTTTGTAATTGTTTTTTCCTGTTGTTTATTTTGCTCCGGCTCAGCAACCTTAACTACTGCGCCGGGCTGGCCGCTGTTACTGTTATGCAGCAGGTAGCCGCCGGCAAGGCCGGTAATCAACAATGCAGCCAGGCTAAGCGGCCAAAAGCCAAACCTTTTGCGGGGCCGGTCTTTACGCCGCTCTATCTTCTGCCACATATCTTCCGGAACGCTGCTCTCATGGTTTTGCAGCTTTTTCCTGAAGAAATCATCAAATTGGTTGTCTGTCATTTTTATACGGCAATTTTTTGTGATAATTTAATCTGATCCTGCAGCATGCGCCTGGCTTTTACCAACTGGCTGCGGCTGGTACCGGGCTGTATGTTAAGCAGTTGTGCAATTTCCTCATGGCTGTAACCCTCAATAACCGCAAGGTTAAATACCACACGGTACCCGTCCGGCAAGTCGCTTATCATTTTCAGTAATTCATTTTCGCTTAAGTTGGTAACCGCGTAAGATTCAATTTGTGGCGCTGTGTGCAGGGTATCGCTCAGTTCCCTGAATTTTATTTTGCGTTTTTGTATCGTTTTCAGCGCGGTGGTAACCACTATGCGCCGTATCCAGCCTTCAAAAGAGCCCTCGTGTTTGTACTGGGCTATATAGGTAAATACCCTTATAAAAGCCTCCTGCAAAATATCTTCGGCCTCGGCATGGTCAAGGGCATAACGCAGGCAAATAGTCATCATTCTGCCGGAGTATGTCTCAAACAACATACGCTGGCAGGCAGCATTTTTTTCTATGCAACCTTTAATTAATTCCTGCTCTGTCAACAAGTTAAATTTAGTCGGGCATTACAGAGATACCGTTAGCCGGTAAAACGTTGCCCATATTGCAAAATTGCGGAGAAAGGGGCATATTCTATGGCAGGGTTGGCCGTACCGCAGTTGAGAATTTATTTTGGGGGTGCCCCCAAGCTGCGCAAGGGGTCGGGCTTTCCGCTACAAGTCCTCGCCACTCGTTCCTCGTGGCTGTGGGCTTTCCGCTTCAATCCCTCACCCGAAAGACAGTTGCCGGTTACCAGTTGCAGGTTACCGGTCTGCTGAGGTTTAAAAGGTTTATAATTTGCTTGAATGACGAAGTGCAGGTTCTGCATAGCTGCAAAGCCGTAAACATTTAACATTAAACAACAAAGCCCCATCGGGGCGGCATGTTAGTAGATAAGGAAAGATATGGTTTGCAAAGAGCGCCGTAGGTGCGATATGTTAAGCAGGCTGATGTGAAACAGCATGTTGGAGATTACCAGTCCCTGTTGCAAGAGGCTGTTTAACATATCGCCTCTACGAGGCTTTACAAAACAGGCTGCGATTACCTGTTTGCTACTAACATATCGCTTCTACGGAGCTTTGCGGTTGATTGCGGAAAATTTAACCACAAGGCTACCCGACGGTTGCAGGTAGCTGGTTATAGGTCTGCTGATTGTAAAGTCTTATAATTTGTTTGAATGACGAAGTGCTGAAGCTTTACAATACCCGCTGCTAACATTAAACTTTAAACAAATGAACATTGACCTGTAGATGTTGCCGGTTACAGATTGCCGGATACGGTAACAGCGCAAATGCAGGTTATAGTAAAAACTCCTCCATATTATCAGGAGAAATGATATTGGTGGATGAGCCGGGATAGTTATTGAGGAAGGTTTTGGGAATAGCGGCTTTTTTATTTTTACCCCACTTGAACTCAAAAGCGGCAAGCTGCTGGCCATTTTCTTCCACAAGATCTATTTCCTGCTGCTGATTGGTACGCCAGAAATATTGTTTTGTCTGAACATTTTTATAGGCAAGATGCTTTACTCTTTCAGCCATCAGAAAGTTTTCCCACAAGGCGCCTGTATCTGTACGCAGGTTAAGCGGGGCAAAATTGTTGATGATGGTATTACGCACACCACAGTCATAAAAATAGATTTTCTTACCTTTTTTTATTTCATTTCTCACATTGCGGTTAAGCGCAGGCAGCCTGAACACCACAAAAGCCTTTTCCAGCAAATCAATATATTTTTCAACGGTGTTTTTATCCGCTTCCACCATTTGCCCCAGTTCATGATAGTTTACTTCGCTGCCCAACTGTAAAGCCAGGGCCCTAAGTAATTTATCCAGCAACACAGGTTTTTTAACCTGCTCAAGCATCAGCAAATCCTTATACAAATAGCTGCCTGCCAACAGTTTCAAAAGTTCTTCCTGCTCTCCTTCTTTGGTAACTATTTCCGGGTAGTAGCCATATAACATGCGTTGTTCCAGCAGTCTTTTTTCATCCAGCAAACCGTTTTGCTGCACCATTTCCCCAAAACTTAAAGGATACAGCATAAACTCATACTTACGGCCAGTAAGGGGTTCATTTACTTTACCTGACAGCTCAAATGCCGAAGACCCCGTTGCAATTACCTGTATGTCCTTTAATTGATCAGTAAACAGTTTTAACGTAATACCTATACCTTGCACCCGCTGCGCTTCGTCAATAAACACGATGCGTTTTTTACCAGCGATAGCTTTCAATTTGGCAGACGTTGTATGGGTGAGCATATCACGCACATCTGCTTCATCGCAGTTTAGATAAAGCCATTCGTGGCTTGATTGATCATTCAAAAGGGTTTCTATTAATGTAGATTTTCCACATTGCCTTGGGCCCCATAAAAGGATGGCTTTCCCCTTAAAAAACCGGCTTTCAATAGCCTGCTGCAGGAATCGCTTAACCATAAAAAAATATTTCTATTCACAAAAATATATACATTTTAGTGATTCAATTCACAAAATTGTATATTTTTTAGTGATTTAATTCACAAAAATATATGTTTTAAGTGATTTGGGCACGCTCAGGCGTTAACAAGCCGTGCAGTAAAATGCACAAAGCATCATTCAACCCCTTCGGGGTTGGGACGATATTGTCAAATGCTAACCCCGGATTTTATCCGGGGCTATTCACATTTAGCCCTTCGGGCTATTACACAATTTTATCCTGTATGCAATAGTTTTCTGCCGCCTCCGGCGGCAGCTACATCGTAAATCCGGTGGGAAAAGCCGCATAGCGAACCGAACCGCACAAGAGTGCGACGCAACGGAAGCCTCATGCCTGTTCCATCTGCCGGGCCCATAACTATGCTTCGCAAAAAAGTACGAAGTACTTTTTAACCGCACAGCATAAAAAAGCCACGGCACCTTGCATTGTACCGTGGCATACTATATATGAGAAATAAGGGCGTAAGGCTTAAATGGGTTTACAGGGTAACTGTTTTAAAGGTTGGTGGTTGCCTGTATATGTGGTTGTTAATTGCCGCCGCTTTTTACCCGGTTGGCTTCGTCTCCGGCGCCGCCCCTTTTGCGCTGCTGGCCTGCACCCTGGCCTTTGCTGAAGCGGTAGGTAAAGCTTAGGTTTACTACGCGGTTATCCCACTGGTTCCTGATATCTACATCTATATTCTGGTATTTGCTGTAACCGCGGAACTGCTGTACATCCAGGAAATCCCTGATATTCAGGCGGATGGTACCTTTCTTCTTCAATATGTTCTTGCTTACCGCAAAGTTGAGGGCGCCCATCGGCCGGGATACCAGCGTGCCTTCAATCATCCGGCCACGGTAAAAGCCGCTCAACTCCAGGGTCCATTCTTTGGGCAGGGTAAACTGGTTAGACACATTGGCCATAAAACCAATACCGCTTACATCTTCGTAACCATTGTTGATAACACCCCTGAACCTGTTGTAAATGGCCTGTGAGTATATGTTGGCCCTGTACCATTTGGTTACGGGAAAGTTGGCGCTTACGCTTAGGTTAAAATTGTCCTGGCTGGCAATGTTGCTTTTTCTTACATAGGAGGTGTTAATGCTGTCTATCTGCTCAATTACATCCTGTATAATGTCTTTGGTTTTGTTGTAACCGAAGGTGGTGGTTAAAAAGCCGCCATAGGTGTGGGTAAGCTCTATGTTATGGCTAAACTGCGGCCGTAGGTAAGGGTTGCCCACCTGGTAGGTGTACTTGTCTAAAAAGTAATAAAAAGGGTTCATGTCGCCGTAGTCGGGCCGTTCTATCCTGCGGCCATAGCTAAGGGCAAACTGGTTTTTGTCGTTCATGGTATAGCCCAGGTAAGCGGTAGGGAACAACTGGGTGTAGTTGCGCTCAAAAACTTCGCCGGTTGTTAACTGCTCGCCTTTGGCTATAGTGTTTTCCAAACGCAGGCCAAGCTGGGCGTTCCATTTTTTGTTTAGGGGGCGGCTGTAGTTTACATAGGCGGCGTTAATGTTTTCTGTGTACAGAAAATGGTTGCTACGCCTGGTATCGCGGCCCCATGCGCCATTGGCCAGGGTATCATAAGCGGCATCGTTGTCTGTTTTTACATAGCTTGATTTTAAGCCGGCTTCAAAACGGGCGTTGTTTTTTAAGGGTTTGGTAAAGTCAACTTTAGCGCTATAGATATGTATGTTGGAAGGGAGGGTGCCCCTGAGTATTTCATCTGGCTGAATTTTGCCGCCTGACTGGTTATAAAAATAGTTATTGAACAACTGGTCCATGTTATTGTCGTAAGTCATATAATCCAGGTCGGCGGTAATTTCTGTACCGGTGGTATCAAAAGTGTGCTTAAGGTTAAGGTTGCCGCCTATGTTGCTCCATTTTTCTTTTGATATATTTTCTGCAAGGGTTTGTTTTTCAAGCTTATCGTACGCATCATAAATGTTGGTTACGTTGCTGTTGCGGTTTTGGCCGGGGTTGTAGTAACCGTTTACCACAAAGCCTATGGTTGTTTTTTTGCTGGCAAAATAGTCGGCGCCAATTTTATAAGAATGGTTTTGATAGTTGGGCGTACGTTCTGCGGTTTGGCGGAAGATGGACAGCAGGTCTCCGTTCTGCTGGTCAATAAACTTACGGGTAAGCTCCAGTTTACCCCAGCCTTTGCCCCAATAGTGGCTGTAGTTGGTAAAAAAGTTCACTTTACCGGTGCGGTAATTAAAGTTGAAGCTGTTGTTGGTTTTAGGGTTAATGCCCATGCCGGCGCCAAGTGACACACTGCCGTTCATACCTTTAACACGGTTCTTTTTAGTTTTAATGTTAATTACACCGGCGTTACCTGAAGCATCGAATTTAGCGGGAGGGTTGGTCATAATTTCAATCTGGTCAAGGTTGTTGCTGGTCATGTTACGCAGCAGGTTGGCCAAATCGGCGGCGCTTAGGTAGGTTGGTTTACCATCTACCAGTACCAATACGCCGGCCTTACCTTTCAGGCTAATATTGCCATCTTTATCTACGGTAATACCGGGTGATTTTTCCAATACATCCAGCGCAGAAAGACCAACGTTGGTGGGCGAAGCATCTACGTTTACAATTGTGCGGTCAATTTTTTGCTCAATCAGCGGCTTTTTGCTGGTAACCACTACAGCGTTAAGGTTTTCGCTGGCTGCTTCAAGGTTTAAAGTGCCTGCGGTAAAGCTGGTTTTGCTTTCGTTTAATTCAAATGTTCCTGAGTAAAACTTTTGATACCCAACAGATTGTATTGACAACAGGTACTTGCCATAAACCAATTTTTCTATCTCGAATTCGCCGGTTTTGTCGGTTACGGCCATTTTAACGGTGGAAGAATCTTTGGCCCGTAACAGCAAAACAGAGGCTGCGTCTATCGGTTTTTGCCTGCCTTCTACCCTTCCGGTTACTTTGCCGGTTTGGGCGTTACTGACTGAAAAGGAGAATAATGCAAATAAGGTTAACAATGCAAGGGTCTTTTTCATATATAGTATTTTAATTAGTTTGGTACTATTTGTTGTTAATTACAGTTCAAAAGTAAGTACTATGCAAAACATAGTACATTATTTTACAGTGAACGGTTGATATGACTGATGAATGGCGGCTTGCTATTTTTCAGGAGACGTTTTGGTTAAGAAAAGGTTACCGGCCCGGTTACCCGATGTGACAAACGGCGGCTGCAACAGATAAGAGGAAAAAGTTTTGGGCGCCCCCGAAGGGCCGGGCTATCCGCTGCAAGTCCTCACCACCTCCGCTAAGGCTACGGTGGTTGCGGGCTTTCCGCTTCTATCCCTGGCGCGGCTTCACGGGCATCCCTGTAATATTAAGAACTCGGTTTCAACAAAGTGCTGGCAGCGCAATATGCCCCGCAAATTGTCACTTACGCACCTGCCGGGCGGCACTGGACTATGTTATATTTGATATCCTAACGTGATAGATACATTTACCAATTGATCAACAAAAGCCAGCATGAAAAAAATTATTCTTGACTTAGCGGTAACTTTAGACGGACTGATAGAAGGCCCCAACGGAGAAGTTGATTGGTGCATTATGGACGGAGAATCCGGCTTTCTTGATTTCCTGGAGGATGTTGACACTATTTTTTATGGCCGTGTAAGCTATGATTTATGGGGCAACTGGCAACCGGCAGACGAGTATAACGATACCATTAAACAGGCATACCAACAAATTCACCAAAAAACAAAATACGTTTTCTCCACCACCAAAAACAGCGGTGATGGTAATGCCACCTACATAAACGATAATATGGAAGAGAAGGTAGCCCATATAAAACAGCAGCCAGGCAAAAACATCTGGCTGTATGGCGGCGGCAATTTGATAACCAGCTTCATCAATGCCGGCCTTATTGATGTGTACCGCCTGGCCGTACACCCGGTTATCTTAGGCGCCGGCAAGCCACTTTTTCAAAACCTGCAACACAGAACAGGCTTAAAGCTTACGGGTTACAAGGCATCAACTTCGGGCGTTATACTTTTAACCTACGAAAAGCAATAGCAAAAACCACTTCATCAAAACCAACCATATATGGTACCTAACGCAGCAAAAAACATAGATGAGTATATTGCCGGTTTTCCTGAAGACATCCAGGCACGCCTTCAGCTAATACGCCAAACGGTTAAAAAGGCCGCCCCCGATGCCGTGGAAGCCATAAAATACGCTATGCCCGCTTTTGTACTAAAGGGTAACCTGGTATTCTTTGCGGCCTTTAAAAACCATATTGGCTTTTACCCCGCCCCAACCGGTAACCCTGCTTTTGCCAAAGACCTTGCCATCTACAAAACCGGCAAAGGCTCGGTACAGTTTCCGCTTGAGCAACCGGTACCGCTGGACTTAATAACCAGGATTGTTAAGCTGAGGATACGACAGAATACTGAAGCGGAGGAGGTAAAAAGAATGGCGAAGAAAGTAAAGAATAAGTAAGCTGCAAGGCTTTGATGTACTAATCCTGCTTGCGAATGCAGCGACGTGTTACACTTTCGGGTGAGGGATTGAAGCGGTTACCCCGGTGAGGCCATCGCAGCAGGGCCATTGTGCCGGAGTATGAGCGGAAAGCCCGGCCCGAGGTACGAGGGACACCCCCAAAAAACTTTATTGCAGCATAACGCAACAGTCCTGCGCTACCCAGGCGTTATCATGAATTCACCTTACAGATTTTGAATAAGCATCCAGCATTTCTTTTTCGGCTTTCGTTAAACTGCTTATCCCCCCTGCACTTATCTTGTCCAGTATGCGGTCTATCTCTTTCTGGTTGCGTGTACGTTCTTCATTGTATTTATGATCTATTGAATAGTAGTTCTTATGGTTTTTGTAAAACAGGTTATCCACCAGCAGGGCGCCGGGCTTTGTAATGATGATGTAAATGAATACAATGGCCGGTAACGATATAATTAGTATCACAAAATAGTTTTGAGCAAAAGCAGAAGGTTGCAACAAGAGCGCTGCCGCCATGCCTACCAGCGCCCCGCCCAGGTGCGCCTCATGGCCAATATTATCCTTACCGCTGCGTATACCGTAAATGGAATACAATACATAAGCAAGGCCGTACAACCAGCCAGGTATGGGTAATGGTATGCCAAAGAACCCGATATCCATGCCCGGGAAAAGCGCAATGGCAGCGAAAATAATACCGCACACAGCGCCGGATGCGCCCACGGCACTATAATCCCCATGGTTGCGGTGTATAAACAGGCAAAGCAAACCGCCCCCCAGCAGGCCTGAAAAATAAACCACCAAAAATGGCAGGGGGCCCAGCCAGCTTTCCAGCAGGTTGCTGAACATGAGCAGGCTAAACATGTTAAACACGAGGTGTACCCAGCTTACATGCAAAAAGCCACTGGTAACAAGGCGCTTGTACTGCCTGCGCACCAGTATGTCGTCTACCTGAAATTTGTAACGTTCAAAAAAAAGGCTGTTGTTAAATCCTTTGTAGGAGAAAGCAATGTTGGCTATAACGAGTATCAGCGCTGTTAATCCTATATCTGCCATAAGGGTTTCTTTATGTTTTGCAGGGTGGTTTTTGAACATAAAGATAAAAAAACAGGTAATGCTTACAGCGGCGGTATTTGCTAATATTGCCAACTTATTTTACTGCATATATGACACCACAACGTGAAAGCAGGATTAACCAGGTTTTGGCAGCACGCCAAAACAATATTACCCTGGTGATGGAGAACATTGAAGACCCAAGGAACATAGCCGCCGTTATGCGCACCTGCGACTCCGTAGGCATACAGCATTTATACATTGTAAATTACGGGCAGCCGCACAGAAAAAAATGGAAGTATAAATCTGCCAAAAGCGCCGCCAAATGGCTTACCCTGCACCAGTTAACCAGTGTAGAAGACTGCGTTGCTGAATTGCGGCAGCGCCATTACAACATATACACCACCCGCCTTGCAGCAGGCGCCGTAAGCATATACCAAACGGATTTTACACAGCCCAGCGCCATTGTGTTTGGCAATGAACAGCACGGCGTTAGCGATGCTATGGCATCGCTGGCGGATGGCAATATACTGGTGCCGCAGGCAGGCATGGTGCAAAGCCTTAACATATCTGTTGCCTGTGCGGTAACAGTGTATGAAGCCTACAGGCAAAAGCAACTGGCAGGGCATTACAACCATGCATCTTTACCTGCGGGCACAATGGAAAAACTTAGGCATGAGTGGGGATTGGATGATGAGCTATAACGCATCTTCCGCTTCGGCAGCCATGCGGTTCATTGTCCTGAAAATTTTGATGCAAAAGCCAAGGGCTGTAAGGCTGGCAAGGGCAAACAGTACACCGGTGAGGCTGCTGTATTTTAACCCTTCGGCAATGGCGTAACAGTTTAAGGCAGTCATAACGGCAACAACCAACAGTTGCCAGGGGCGTAATGAAACTTTCATAAGCAATGTGTTGAAGATGTGAAACAATAAGATGAAGCGCCAATAAATTTCCACATTAATCTACATAGCTTTTTTGAAAAGGAAAGTTAGCAGTTTCATAAAGGTATGGTTGAATTGTACCGTGGTAACGGCGCAGGCCGCCTGTAGATAACCAGCAGGCAGCACCCCGGGTGAGGGATTGAAGCGGATACCCCGGTGAAGGCAATGTGCGATGGCTTTTGTGCCGGAGTAATAGCGGAAAGCCCGACCCCTTGCGATAGCTTGGGGGCACCCCCTGAATATGTATTTTCTCTACCCTTGCTTTCTTGTTTTTATTTTGCGAACGATAAATAACCCAAGGTCGCTGCCTTCCTTTAACCCGTTATCAATAGCGGGCATATAATGAATGCCGCCATAAAACCGGCTGATGGCAGCTTCCTGGGCGGCTTGTTTAAAAGAGGTGAAAGTACGTGGGGGCAGTTCAAACTCCACTTCAGTAGAATCGGTATAGGAAAAATTGTCGCCGAATATTTTAGTAAGCACTACAGCCGCGGCGCCGGATACCACACTGTGCCCGCTGGTGTATTCAGGAAAGGGTGGTGTTTGCAGCAGCGGCAGCCAATTAGGATCAATGTACTGGTTGATGTAAGTTTCCGGCCTGATGACGTTGCTGCGGTACTTCTCCGTCCAGCAACTGATGAAACCATCTGCCAGCGCGATGGCCAGGCAGGCATAAGCTTCCGCAGATTTTATTACATCCGCATTTACCTTTTGGCAGGCTTCCGCCGTTATATTTACCCAATGACCACCGGGTGAAATTTTTTTGGTAGCAAACATTACGTGTCCACGCACATTCATTTTAAAGGGATTACAATCCCAGAAATTGGCTATTTCATTTTGCTCCCGTGTCAGCTTTAAACCAACATTTCTTACCGCCATTGCCTCTTTGTAAAAACGGCTTTCTTTTTTGGTTGAAAATGCCGGCGGGGGAATGGGTTTAAACTGTTCAGCAGAATCTATGATGAAAGTGCGTATCTTATTCCAGTGCGGTTCTATTGCTTTAATGTAGGCCGGTGGTGTTGGCTTCCATGTGGAAGGCTCTTCACTTACCATATACTTGGGTAAGGAGCGTGTTTGCTTATAATTGTCGCCGGCTGCCCACGCAAGTATATGTGCTGCAACCAATTTACCATAAGCCTGTGAATTGGCAATCACTTCATCAGGTACGCCATCGTTCTTAAACTCCTGCAAGACTTCTTTTAAAAATGCATCTACTTTTTCTTCGGAAATCACCAATGCTTTGGCAGTATTGCAAATGGCAAAAACCGCGGCTGCTGTATTACTTAATTCTTTGTCTGCTTCCGGAACAGGTACCGGCTTTAACTGGTGCAACTGGCCCGCAAGACTAATACTGCCAGTATTGCCTTGTATGGCTGCTTCGTAACCGGCTATGGAAATGTAGGCATAGGTACGGCTGGCTACCGGCGGGGAATATATATCGAATACCATTATGTCCGTCACCTTTTTTATGGTGCGGTGCAGGTAATCAGCTTTTCCGCTTTTAGCCTTCCAGTCCTGGGAATGGCCGTAAAAAAAACCTGTTACAACAAACAGGCTTATCAAAACTGCGTGTTTCATAACAGCGGCCTTTTTTCTCCTTTAAAGTTGGTGACGGTTATGGTTTTCATATTGCTGTAAACAGGCAGCTTCCTGGATGATTGCGACAGAAAAGTTGAACCGTAATAAAACTCCTGGCGGCTAGTACGGCCGTCAGAAAAAGTAATGTCTGCGCTAAGATCATCCGCTTTCAAATCTATCCACTTAACGGGTACCGGCTGTTTGCTTTTATCGGGAGCATAAACCAATACGCTGTCCTGGTTTTGTGTGGCAATCAGCAGGTCTTCGTTTTTAGCGGAATGTATTCTCGCCAGCCCTTTTCCATCGCCCCTTACATAAAAACCACTTTCTGCAACGGTTAAAGGTTTAAAGTTGCCTTTTCCATCGCCGGCTAAGCACAATCCTAAAAAGGCATCGTGCCGGCCACTATATGGCTCCATACCATAATCATTGCCAACCATCAGTATATCCAGGTTACCATCGCCATTAACATCCTGGCTTACGATGCCATATACAGGCGCCTGCTGGGCCTGTAATGGCAACGGGCTTATGCTGAACTTGCCATTGCCCAGGTTTTCAATATAAGACGTATGCATATCTGTAGCATGAAATATCAGCGCTCCTTCTCTGTCCTTCTTATTCCACAAATCATCCATTGTTGCAGCGCCATAAGATTTAAACGTAGGAAATTTTTTACGCATGGTAATTACTTGCCCAGAAAGATCGTCTTTGGTGCTCATCGGGAAGGATTTCATAGAACCATCTTCCGCTTTCATGTAACAAAATACCATCGCGTCCATTGACCCGTTGTTGTCTATGTCTTTGGCTATGATGGTTAATGGTTCCTGCGGCGTTGCTTTGTAGTTGGTGTTTAAGCCGAGGTTGCCGGCTATATAGTCTATATCTCCATCGTTGTCAAAATCTCCGGCTGAAAGGCTGTTCCACCAGCCTGTATGATTTTCAATGCCGGTGCTTGTTAAAGGCTCGAAACCATTTCCAGTATTTCGCAGAAAGGTAACTGCCATCCACTCCCCGGTAAGCACCAGGTCAACCTTTCCATCTTTATCAAAATCGCTCCATAAAGCATCGGTTATCATGCCCATGTATTGCAGTTTAGGGCACAACTTTTCCGTAACATCGGTAAACTTCCCATTGTTATTCTGCAGTATAAAACTTTGTGGCTGTTCAGGGTAAACGCCAGATACTACACGCCCGCCAACGAACAAATCAAGGTCGCCATCGCCATCAAAATCGGCGGCACGCACACAAGACCCATTGGTAGAATCTTTTGGCAATACGTCATCTGTTTTGGTGAACCTGCCTTTGCCATCATTCAGGAAAAACCTGTCGCGGCTGATGGCATGCCGTGGTGGTACTTCGTAGCTGCCGCTTACGATATATAGGTCGAGGTCGTTGTCGTTATCAGCATCAAAGAATAAAACCCCCATGTCTTCATACAAAGGATCATCTTTCTTAGTGAAACGTGCAGAATCCAATACAAACTTGCCCGCCGCACTTTGCATAAAGAATACACCGCGATTGCCCGATGAACCGCCGAGATAAAAATCTTCCAGGCCATTACCGTCAATATCCCCAACCGCTATACCTGGCCCGTACTGACTTAGCTTGTGTGGCAAGGTTACCTGTATGTTGTAATCAACAAAATCCCGCTCCTGTGGTTTGTATTTGATACCATACGCTGCCGCTACGTTTTTAAACAAGCCTTGCGAAGCATTGGATGGCACTTTACCCCCAGCAGCATCTTTGTAGGCAACAGTCACCGTCTTATCCGCACTGATACTGCTTAACAACTGCGTTTTACCATCCGGCCAAAGCACCCTCAAAGAATCTACTTCAGTTGCAGTGCCCAGGCCAAAATGCACCCGTGGGTCATCCGTTGACAAGTATCCCCGGGTGGGGTAATGCTCATATACCTGCTGGCTGCCTTTGTAATAAATACGCAACACGGCTCCTATTCCCGCAATGTTTTTGCCGGGCCCTTCTATATTAACGGTAAGTATATGCTTATCACTTTTATCTCCACTGTTGTTCAGGGTATTTTCATAAATACCGGATACTTCGTTCAGGTTATTAATAATTACGTCCAGGTCGCCATCATTATCCAGGTCAACATAAACAGCGCCATTGGAAAAAGAAGATTGCGTAAACCCCCAGTCGGCAGATTTATTCTCGAAGGTGAGTCCGTTCTTATTTTTAAAAGCATAATCAGGCAGTTTCACAATAGGCAATGAGTCGGTCATAGCCAATGAATAATTGCCGCCGCGTCCGCCCTGGCCATTGTTGTAAGAAACATAATCAAGGTCGGTAACATCTCTCGGCAGGCCATTTGAGATAATAATATCCCGCAATCCATCATTATCAAAATCCGCTACCAACGGGCACCAGCTCCAGTCGGTTTGGTATACGCCTGCCAGGTAGCCAATATCACTAAATACCGGGTGACCTTGCGGTGTAGGGCCACTGCTTAACTGCAGCACATTACGCACATATTGGTGATCATAGCCATACTTAGCGCTATTGGTATAGTTGTAATATTCATTGCCACTAAGCATGCGTTTTTTTCGCATGTTGGTTTCGGGCAGCATTTCCAGCGAAATAAAATCTATATAACCGTCATTGTTAATGTCTACAGCATCGGTACCCATGGCATTCCATGCAGTATGCTTAAAGTACTCAGCAGGTTTGTTGCTGAATGTGCCGTTCTTATTGTTGATGAGGCAAAAGTCGTTGGACACAAAATCGTTGGCCACATAAATATCCGGCCAGCCATCCAGGTTGATGTCTGTAATACAGGCGGCGTGGCCCCAGCCTTCAATAGTAATACCCGCTTGTTTTGATACGTTGGTAAAAGTTCCGTTACCATTGTTGCGGTACATTCTGTCTGTGTTTAAAGCGCTGCCATCTGTTACCTTGGGCCTGAAACGGATAGGTGTTTTTACGTCATACAATTCGTTGGTAAGCTGGTACATGTCCAGGTCGCCGTCTTTATCATAATCAAAAAAATAAGCCTGCGTACTAAAGCCTGTATCTGCCAGTCCATAAGCTTTTGCAGACTCTTTAAATACCGGTATTTTATCGCTGTTCAGGCCCTGGTTTATGTAGAAGAGATTAGTGCGTTTCAATACATCATTTTTCATAAAAGATGCCGACACGTAAATATCTTTCCATCCGTCGTTGTTTATATCAACCACCGCTACGCCGGTACACCAACGGCCTTCACCATTTACTTTAGCTGTCTCCGTTACATCTTCAAACTTTAAATTGCCTTTGTTCATGTACAGTTTGTTATGTACCATGTTGCCGGCAAAATAAATGTCCATCAAACCATCGTTGTTAAAGTCGCCGATGCCCACGCCACCGCCATTGTAAATGTTGGCCTGGTTTAAAATATTGAGCGTATCGCTTTCGGTAAGCAGGTTATTGAATGTAACTCCTGTTTGAGAAGAAGGCAATAAACGGAATAACGTATGCTGGCCGAATGCATTTATTGCAGTCAGCAGGCAAACAATCAGCAGGGGCAGGCAAGCTTTGCTTTTTCGCAATATCATGGTCACAATTTTATTAATCGTTGTTTTGGCTTTATCAAGGGTTTGTTTGCGGGACGAACTGCTTTACTACTATTGGACTTCGTTGTGTCACTCACTTGTACGTTCTGTAATTCTACTGAACATAACGTAGATTATCACAAACAACTATTACCGCAGGGCTTTAAACTCTAGACACATGGCTTCGTCCTTGCGGGCTTTTACTCATAACGCAGCGTGTTGCACCTAAGCGCCAGGGATAGAAGCGGATACCCCGCTGAGGCCTTGTGCAATGGCCTTGTGGCGGAGTAGCAGCGGATAGCCCGGTGCCTTCGGCAGGCGCCCTGACATAACCTAAGAACAATTAATTTTAACCGCATCTTTAAGTTTATACGCCCTGCTGATTAAAATTCTATTGCTGAAGTTACAGTAGCGCAAAAGCTTAATTAAGGCGTAAGAAAGAAACGTGCTGTATATCGTTTCTTTCTTGACTTTTTGTTTTACTTTTTTGTGTCAAGACAAAAAAGTAAAACAACATTCTCGCTTTCAAATCCGGCAAATGCACCCAAGTTTATTATTCTAATAGCTTAAAAGAACTGGTATATTAAACATTAAAATATTCAACACACCATGTTTGTATGAACATAGCGTGTTGAATATTGAGTGGGCTTCGACAAGCGCAGCCCGAAAAATTATTTGTTCAACTTCTTCTCCAGCATCTTCATATAATAGCCGCCAACCACACTTCTTGCCTGGAACCCGACTTGCTTGCCATTGGTGGTTTCGTGCCAATCGCTCAGCGGCACTCTGGTAGGCGTTTCTGTTGCATACTTTAACAATGGCGCTACCAGGGCATTAAAATCATTGGCGTCATAAGCCAGGGTAGCAGTCCAGATAATCCAGTCGCTCTTGGTGTATGTTTTGCGGCTGTCAAGCGGCAAACCAAATTCGTTTTGTTTGGTGAGGTAATATTTTATCTCCTTGTCATATACCGACTTAGGGAAAAGATTAAGGCCAAGCACTTTATCCCATACAAGGTTATACTTCTGGCTCCAGGTACCCCCTTTGTCAAAGGTTAAGGCAAAATGGTCGCCCTCATCGCACATGGTTTGCCATTTGGCCGCCATGTCTTTAGCGATGGTATTGTATTTTGTTGCAGTGGCTTTATCGCCCAGCATGTCAGCCAGCATGGCATAACCACCTATACCTACAATTGCCTTCATAGATAAGTTAGCATTACGGGCAAGGTGGCCCGCAAAGTCATCTGTACACAACTGGTTAGCAGGATCGAAACCGTCACTCACCAAAAAATTTACCCAGGTAGATAAAGTTTTCCAGTGCTTCTTTGCATATTCCGCATTGCCTTCTATTTTAGCGATGGCTGCAACTGCCGCAATCATATTGCCAGACTCTTCCACTGGCATATCTTCTCCATAAGTCTGGCCGTTGGCAAGTGGATAAGTACCCAGGTCGTGCGCCGCAAAAGGTTTGGCCCATTTACCGCTTTCACTGTAGTAAAAAATACCGTTCAACATACCCTTCAGCAAGTCTGGGTTATACACCAGGAACATAGGCGCAGACGGATAAGTAATGTCTACAGTATTGATAGACCCGTTGCTGAAATTCTCTTTGGACAGGAACAGCAGTTCTCCCTGCGGGCTTTTTACCAGTTTATGTGCAGCAATGGCCTGGCGATAGGCCAACACGCAAAGGTCTGCGTACGCTTTGCCACCTGCCGCTTCCGCATCAGCGTATAAGCTTTGGTTAAACGCGTTGCATTTTTCTGTAACAGAAGCATAGTCAGCAGCGGCTGTTGTTAACTGTTTTTCGATAGTCTGTGCAGGGTCATTCTTCCACCAGGGCTTCAGGTTTTGTTTGAAGTATTGAATGGAGTAGAGGTCATCGTAACCCAGCATTACAAACTGTTCTTTTGCTGTACCGTTTACTTTGCCTAAGTCAAAAACAGTATTCAATACAAGGCTTTTACCGGAAGTGGTTACAGCCGGTGAAAAAGAATTACCCGTAAATGATGTAAGCGCCAGTGACTCCGCGGTGATATATTGTTTGGCCTTTGCCGCAGCCGGAGCAGCTACATACATATATCCCCAATCTATACGCAGGTCATCGCCTTTCTTTTGCAATACCGGTTGCTCAACGGTACCTGCTTTAAGAATACTTAACTGAGGTGTTGTGTATTTTTGTGCCGTAACTACCTGGGAAGGAATATCAACCGCAATATTGGTAGAGGCGCCAAAGTATAGCTGCACATCATGCGGATTACCATCATTGCTTTTTACGGAATAGTTAATGTAGGAAACCGGCCTTGCAACCAGGTCCAGGTCATCCATCAGCAACGGAGACGTAAACGTAAGCGTTGCATCAACAGGGCCACAGGTGAAAGTATAAATGGTTTGGGTGGCATTTATGGTTACAGATTTTTGCTGGCCCAAAATTGTTTCACTGTTCTTTGGCGGTGGCGGAACGTTAGCAATGCCTGCATCCAGCCAGGCGCCGCCGGCAGTATTGGCCACATGAATAGCCAACACATTCTTTCCCTTTTTTAGTTTGCTTTTAATGGCATCTTCCAGGGGTATGTAATCAAACTTGCCCAGCCAGCCTACATAGCTGTACACCTTCTCTCCGTTGAGATATACTTCCGCATTATCGTCATGCTTTATCTTAAGATAAAGCTTGTTGAAATTGGTTTGGCTTAAGGTAAACGTTCTGCGTACCCAGATATTTTTACTAAACCAGGGCGTGCCCTTAATGGATTTATTATCCGCAAAAGGAGCTGTACCTGTTTTCCACGTAGCGTCATTAAAGCCTTCTTGTTCCCAACCTTCTGCAGGTTCTGTTTCCGTGTATTTGGCCACGTAAGATTTTTCGTCGCTGGTGGGTACAACTGATTCAAAGCTCTTGCCTTCACTGCCCAGCACACGGTAAGTTTTATCGTCTACTTTTATCATACCGGTAAGCGATTGTTCAGCGCCTGTCCAGTGCTTGGTAGGCGATGCGGTTAACTGGTCTGTAGTTGACCAGATACAGAAATAAGGGTCGTGTGTAATAAGCGGGTATGCAGGCGCTTTTTGCTGCGCCAGCAAAGCCTTACCAACCAATAAACAAGAGAGCAGAAACAGATGTTTTTTCATGATATGCTATATATAAGAATTTTGCGTTACGCACCCATTCACCATCAACTGTTCATAAAAAAATCAATGCCAGGGAACAAGACCAATTCACCACTGACTATTCACCATTCACCACTCACTTCCTCTCCTCCGGGTTATCCATCCAAAAGTCAAACACATTTTGCCTGTCACTTACCAGTGTTCCGTCTTTTATCTGCAACGGCCCAACCTGTATGGAGGAACGGCGCAGACGATAAGGCGTATTACCAGAGCTATCCAGCGGGGCATCAGAATGTGTTTTGCGTTCGGGGTGTGTAAAGTAAAAAACGTACGCTTTGTTGTTGATTACAATTACGTCTCCATGTGCGCCGCTGGGGCCATCTTCTGTACGCGAAGTAGCACTATCCAGTATCAAACCCTGCCGCTCCCAGTTGTCGCCATCTTTGGAGCGGTACACCCTCATTCCCCTCCACTCATCCGTCAGCATCCAAAACCAACCGCCGAATTTAAAGGCTTTCGGGCCCTCGTGCGGCTGGCCACCAATGGCCGGCTCTTCATTGGTTTTCCATTTATACAGGTCATCGCTTTCGGCCATCATGGTTACGCTTCCACGCTCCTGGTCTTTGTACCACATGCGCCATTTACCGTTAGGCATCTGCATCAGGCTGGCATCAATCACACTTTCCGATGTAAGCTTCAGCAGCCCCAGGAACTTCCAGTCCCACAGGTTTTTGCTGGTGTAATGTGCCATTCTTGCCCTCCCGCCCCAATGGTTGCGGGCGCCCTGTATGTACACAACAAACATGTGGTATTCGCCATTATGATACACCACATCCGGCGCCCAAAAAGTATTCAGCCCGTTTTCAAAGTCCAGCTTCAGCGTGCCACGGTACACCCAGGTCTGTCCATGGTCGTTAGACGATGCAACTGCAATAGGAGTACCATAGCAGTAAGCCACATCGGCACCCTCGCTGTTGGCACGCCGTTGCGTGTAAAGCATCCACCAGCTTTTTTCCTGGCGGTTCCAGATAAGCACGGGGTCCGCGGCGCCATCGGTAACCGGGTCGCGGTACAGCGGCGCAGCGGCGCGGTGGCTTTTTGGAATAATCGTAATTGTATCCTGGGCGGTGGAGGCAAAGCCGGTAATTACAGAAATTATCACAGGCAGCAGGCGCAGATATTTCATCAGTCAAATCTTTTCAGAGGTTATGTAAATAAGCAGCAATATAGAGTAATTGAACAGAAGTTTTTGGTGACGGGCTTTTGGTTTTTCATGGCGGCCCGGTTGCGTCGCACTACGTTCATCGGTTGGTTTTTCATGGCAGCTTTTCAGACCCGGGTAGAGGAGGTGCGTAGAGACACGCACCTGGGGAAAGGCCGTTTTTACCCTCGGTGGGAAAAGGCGAATAACGAACCAACCGTACAAGTGTGCGACGCAACGGCAGCCTCATACCTGTTCCTCCTGCCGGGCCAATAAAAAAGGTCATTAAAACACAAAGAAAAAAAGGGATGAGAATACTTAGTATTTCCTGCTGGATTCCCGGCATATCAGTTCCGGCTGCAGTATTAGTTTGCGGGGATGGGCAGGGTATGCATCGCCACGAAGGCTGTCGAAGAATAAACGGGCGGCGGTTTCGCCCATGATAACGGTTTTCTGGTTTACGGTGGAAAGCGATGGTGTGAGGTACTCGCCAAACGCTTCGTTACAAAAACCAATGATGGCAATATCGGCAGGTATTTTTATGCCGGCATCTTTCATGGCCTGCATAGCGCCAAGCGCTGTAAAATCTTCCACAGCAAAAACCGCATCAGGCTTTTTGGGTGAAGAAAGCAACTTTTGCATACACTCCCGGCCAGATTCTATACTTACCTTACCATACACAATCAGGTCATCATCCACGGTAATGTTGTGTACGTTCAAAGCATCTATATAACCCTTGAGGCGTTGGTTAAAGATGCCTACATGTTGCTGCCCGCCAATATGCGCTATGCGTTTGCAACCTTGCTGTACCAGGTGTTTGGTGGCTTCAAAAGCGCCGGCATAATCATCTACAACTACGGATGACACGCCGAGGTTATCATTGGCCCTGTCAAAGAAAATAAGCGGTATGCCACGCTTTTTTATTTCGGCATAATGCTCGAGGTTAATGGTTTCTTTGGATATGGATGCCAGCACTGCGTCTACCTGCGACTGCAAAAAGGTATGCACGCCTTTCTTTTCGTACTCATACAGCTCGTTAGACTGGTAAATGAGTACATTGTAATTGTTTTCGTTAGCAACCTTTTCAATACCGTGTACTACGGAGCCGAAGAAATTTATTTCTGCGCTGGGTATTATTACGCCAATGATATTTGACTTGCCCAGGCGCAGCGAAGAAGCAATTTTGTTAGGCCTGTAGTTAAGCCTTACCGCTGTTTCCTTAACGGCTTTTTTAGTGGCTTCTTTAATGGCAGGGTGGTTGTTAAGTGCACGGGATACCGTAGCTGCTGTAATGTTCAGCTCACGTGCTATATCCTGTATGGTGGCTTTTGAAATTGTGTCACTCATCTGCAGCCGGTTTAAACAGCCCGTACTATGTTTGGTTATAACTGGTATTACAAAAAAGAAACCTGCCGTTGACACAGCAGGTTTAACTGCTTACAAAACTTGCCATTATGAGAACCAAAAATCTATACACTTATCCCGTTATTTATCTGAAAACAAACACAGGAACCGGTAACTATTTCTTAGCCATATTGCCCAGTGCACTATTGTAAAGCTTGCTGTGCACAGCTTTTAAACTGGCTTCGGGTATTTTAATTTCTTTTCTGTCGTAAGTCATTAAACCGTTTGTTTCCACTTCCACATCAGTGGTTTGTGTGTACACAGCGGCAGACAAACCCTGCTCTATAAGCGCCGGAAATTTTTCCATCATTTCCGCGTAGCGCTTAAAAAGCTCATCCTTATTTTTAAAAGTCTGGTAACCCCAGTTGTTTTTTTCCTGCCAGGTGTGGCCTTCCATTGGCAGGCCCAGGCCACCGAATTCGCCCAGCACCACTACACGCTCTTTACCAAACAAATCGGCCCGCGGCATAGCAGGCTCGGGGTAGTTATGCAAATCAAAAATGTGCCCTACATCTTCAAAGTTGCCGCCACTGGCGGTGTTGATCAGACGGGAAGGATCTTTCTGCATCGTCCATTCAACAATTTCTTTTGTTTTAAACTGGCCCCAGGCTTCGTTAAAGGGCGTCCATACCACAATGGAAGGAAAGTTGTAGAAATCCTGCATAATCTCATTCCATTCTGCTTTATAGATGCCCTCGGACTCAGGCGTGCGGTCTTTATCGGTTGCCCGGCCAATAATGCCGGGGCGTGAATCCCAACGGTTGCCGAGGTCGCCGCTTGGCATATCCTGCCATACCAGCATACCTAATTGGTCGCAGTAAGTGTACCAGCGGGCAGGTTCTGTTTTAACATGCTTGCGTATCATGTTAAAACCCATTTCTTTTGTTTTAACTATATCAAATTTCAAGGCTTCATCCGTAGGCGCTGTATACAAGCCATCTGGCCACCAGCCCTGGTCAAGCGGGCCATACTGAAATACAAACTCATTGTTCAGCAGCATACGCTGAATACCGTTCTTATCAGGCGCCATAGAAATTTTACGCATGGCAAAATAGCCTTTCACCTCATCAACGGTCTTGCCTTTGCGGCTAACAGTAATCTTTAAATCGTACAGGAAGGGGTTAGATGGCGACCATAACTTAGCATTACTGATACTTAACGCAACAGGGCTGCCTGATACAGTTTGCTCAGCTACCTGTGTGGCGCCATCCCAGGCGCTTACTTTTACTTCATCGCCGGGCTGCAGGCTTTCTGTTTTTACATCCACGTTTACAACCTGCTTATCAATATCCGGCGTTTGCGTAAAGGCACTTATATAGGTTTGAGGAACCGCTTCTATCCAAACGGTTTGCCAAATACCCGTAACGGGTGTATACCATATACCATGCGGGTTTTTAATTTGTTTGCCGCGTGGCTGCGGGCCATCATCAGAGGGGTCCCATACGCGTATGGAAATTTTCTGATCACCCTTCTTGGCAAGGGCTGATGTAATGTCGAATGAAAATGGATCGTAACCGCCCTGGTGGCTGCCTACTTTTGTGCCGTTCACATATACGTCGCACAACCAGTCAACCGCGCCGAAGTGCAGCAACACATTTTGTTTCTTAAATGTTGCCGGTAGTGTTAACGTACGCTCATACCACAATACGCTGTCCTTACCCACCGTTTTACCCACGCCAGACAATGCTGATTCAACAGCAAAGGGCACTAATATTTTACCTGCATAAGCCGCGGGTATTGTTTCCTGGGTTTTTGGCAAAATGTTATAATCCCATTCGCCGTTAAGGTTAACCCAGTTGCCACGCACCATTTGCGGACGCGGATATTCCGGCAGCGGGTTTTCCGGTTTTACATTAGCAGCCCAGGGCGTCATAATTTTTGAACCCGCAGGTTTCCACGAAGACTGTGCGAAAGCGCATGTACCGGTTAAGGCAAACAGCAGCGCCAGAGAAATTTTCCTGATTAGCATTTTGTAGTAATTATCGTAAAGAAAAAACGAGGTGCCAGGTTGTATAATCAAGTACGAAGTATGAAGTACAAAGTACGCCAACCCTACTTACTATTACCCACTCCCGACTACCTTTTTGATACCAGCGCCAGTGCCCTGTGGCATCTTCGTTGCGTCGCAATCACTTCATCGTTCTGTTCAATGAGCAACTTTTCAGACCCCGGTAAATTAAGCATTCATTCCTGAAGAATGGAACGTTGAACAATTAGGGCCTGCTAAACAATGCCCAGTAGCGAACAGAACCTTTGCATGCCCAGGGCAGGCTACTACAGCAATTGGTGAATAGAATTGTTGCAGTACAAGTGAGTGACACAACCAAAGCCTCATAGCAGCAATACAGCCGGTACCCAAATAAAAAAAATTATTATAAACTACAAAGGCCACCCGGCTGTTGGCAGAATGACCTTTGCAGACTTTTTTTATCCTATCGCATGATGATGTCTTTTACAGCACATGGCATTTTAATAAGTCACTTTAACCACCGGTGAAAAAATCCTGTCTTCCACACCTGCAATCTTAATGCTAAGCCTTGCGAACACATAATTCTGCGCAGGCGTAATGGATGGAACATCTACGGTGAGGGTGATGTTATTGAGGTCTGTTATATCACCCCCGTTTCTGCCTGCGGAAGCAATGTTATCACCACCGGATACAAACTGCGTTCTGTTGATGTAAAGCACTACGTTTTCAATGTCTTTAGCATCGGCGCCGGTAATGATTTTTTCAGCTTTAAATGTACCGGTTACCTTATTAGACCCGCCGGTTATCTGCGGCGTTCTAATCATGTAAAAAGGCATTACGTCCAAATCAATTTCCTGGCTGCCGCGTAAAGAAATGGAAACAGAATCAGGTGCCCCGCCTGCGGTTTTCTTCCACATGAACGGGCCCTGGCCATTGGGTATGATGAGCTTGTACTCACCATCAAACAACATGGCTGAAAAATTACCTTCCTGCGTAAAGGATGAACCGATAGGCCCAACTTTACCAAAACCATACTGGTACAATTCGTAAGGCACCTGGTAGTTTTCCACTCCAATAGGCTCGCCCTGGTAAACTATGCGGCCAGAGAGTTTGGAAGTAGGCTCTTTGTAATTATCTTTTTTGCATGATACCGCCACGGCGCAAAGGGCGATGACTGCTATATGTTTCAATTTGAATTTCATAATGAAAGTTTTATACCGTTAACACTGTTACTGGTTAGGCTGCCTTACAATTTTGGGATTAGCGGCCCTGATATTATCATCAATAAAGCTGTAGTAGTTACCCAACTGGAACCTGTTGAAACCGGTAACCACGGCAGGCAATGTTTCTCTGAATACCCATTTACCATGATTGGCGTTGCCTGGGTTATGGTATTTATAAGGCCACAAACCCCATGGCTGGGTACTTTTTTTGGTGGCTTTACCAATATCGCTCAGCAATTCAGCTTTGCTTGTGGGGCTGCCATTCCAACGGATGTGTGCCAGTCTCCAGCGTTTCATGTCGTATAAAGTATGGCCTTCAAAAGCCAGCTCAACACGGCGCTCATGCACGATGCGGTCAAAGGTTAAAGTGGCATCCGTTAAGCCAGGTAAACCAGCCCTGCTGCGCACCTGGTTAATGTAAGTAAGCGCCGTTGTTTTGTCACCCAGTTCAAAAGCAGCTTCGGCTGCATTTAACAGTACTTCAGCAAAACGGTAGCGTATAAAAGCCACATCGCTGCCACGGCCACGGCGGCCGGAGCCTACTGTGGGGTCTAACCATTTGCGTGTGTAAAAGCCACTCTGCGCCCTGAATTCAAGGCCATTTACGGGGCCATCCTTACCTACCACCTGTATTGGGTTAGTTGTGCCAGGCAATGGCTTTAACTGGCCCGCTTCATCGCTGGTTAAGATGCTGCCATCAGCAAAAGTGTAACCAGCCCATATATCCACCCTTTTACCTTTAAACAGTCCATTGGGCAGTAAAACGGTTCCTGCCAGGCGGGCATCCCTGCCGGCAAAAATGTCTTGTATATCACTGTAATAAATGGGGTTACCGCCGGCATCAGTAGTTGGCAGCGGTGCAAATGTGCCGTCCAGCTTTTCAAACGACTGTACCAGGTTTAAAGATGGGTTTAAGCGGCCGGCATCGCCACCTTCATCAGAAATGGAGTAAGGCTGGTCGTTTGTAGTGAAAGCGTGTACCTTACCAGCGCCGGCCCTGAAGTCTTCTATAAATATTGACTCCTGGTTTACGGTACTTTTATCTAAAAAGATAGCTGCGAAATTATCAGAAAGATCGGGCAATACTTTGTACAACTGGTAAGATCCGGCGCTGCCGTTAATGATTTCCTGCGCTGCAGTTAACGCGGTTGTATAGTAAGCATTGGCCTTATCGGCAGGGATACCCACTTCGCCACCGGGCAGCGAAACTGCCGGAGTAGTAGCGCCATATTTGGCAATTGAAGCGGCATACAGCGCAGCCCTTGTTTTCATTGCCAGTGCAGCGCCTTTTGAAGCCCTTGATTTTTGGTTGGCATCAGTTGGCAACTGGTTTTTGATAGCTTCCGCTTCAGCAATTACAAAGTCGTAAATATCAGATTCTTTTGCCCTTGCTACCTGAACTTCAGAAGCGTCTCCTTTTGACGGGTCATATATCAATGGAGATGTTATCAGGGGCACACCACCCATTCTTTTTACCATTTCAAAGTAATAGCTGGCGCGGAGAAACCTTGCTTCAGCCATAAACCTTGTTTTATCTGCTTCTGTTAAAGCGGTGGAAGCACTGTCACGCTGGATAAACAGGTTTAACTCCCTGATGTAAGTGTAATCCCAGGTGGACCAGCTACCGTAGCCCCAGCTTGTATTGCGCACCAGGTCGTAACTGCCGTTTTCTGAAGGGAAGCTTTCACTGAAATCGGCAAAGCTTCTCCAGCCGTTATCCAAACCTGAAAAATCGTAGTAGCGGTTATACAAGTCGCCCAATATAGAAAGCACAAGTGCGGGGTCAGAAAAAGCCGTCTCATTGGGTATAATCTGTATCGGCGGCACTTCCAGGTAGTCACTGTCTTTAGAACAGCTTGCTATACCCAGCAGCCCTGCAAGTATTGTAATTGAAAATATCTTTTTCATCCGGTATTTTTTTATTTGTTTCATGTAACCCGGCCGGTTATCCCTGCCGGGTTACATTGAAATATTTGTATCTAATGCAATGAACTTTTAAAGTGAAAGGTTGATACCTACGTTAATAACCCTGTTCTGCGGGAATTGCAGGCCATTGTCATCAATCGCTTCAGGGTCAATACCGTAATCTTTCAGGTTATCCAGCGAGAAGAGGTTATAGGCATTGATGTATACCCTTGCCCTTTGTATTTTAACCCTTTGCAGCAATGAGGAAGGAATGGTATATCCCAACTGTATGGTCCTGGCCCTTAGCTGCTTTACATTGTGCAACCAAAAAGTTGAGTTAGTGCGGTAGTTGCTGTGGTCTGGCCCCATATTATATCGGTTGGCAGGATATTTTCCCGGAACCCACTCGCTGTTGGGGTCGTACATATCTGCACGGTGCCACCTGTCTGTAAAGATGGTATTCAGGTTACCGTTGTTCTGGAAGGCCCATCTTGTTTCCCAGTTCTGGAACCAGGTATAACCGCCGCCGCCAGAGAAGTCTGCATTAAAATCGAAGTTTTTGTAAGTAAGCCCAATGCTGAAGCCAAAGTTAATGTTAGGCTGCTGTCCATAACCATAACCGATGGGGCGCTGATCGTAACCATCAATCTTATTATCTCCGTTAATATCGCGGTAAATGATATCGCCAGGTATCAGGGTTCTGTTACCTTGTCCATCCACATTAACAGGGTAATTGTTAATCTGTTCCTGGGAAGTAAACTGGCCATCCGCAATATACCCCCATGCTATGCGTGCAAACCTGTTTTCGGCAGAGTTGCGGTACTCATCCCAGGAGTTAAAGAACCTGGGCTTGTAAGAATCCAGTGTTTTAGAGCGTGTATAACCTATGTTACCACCTATGTTAAAATTAACCTGGCCCAGCTTGCCATGATATTGCAATGACATTTCCTCACCATACTGCGCATCAGTATTGATGTTTTCGTTTGGCAGGCCGTAACCAATTTCAACTGGTACAATTACATCGTACTTGGCAGCAGGCAAGCCTGTGCGTTTGCGGTAGAAGTAATCCAGGGTACCTGTTAATTTTCCGTTGAACAGGCTGAAGTCAAGGCCTATATCTGTGATCTTACTTTTTAACCAGGAAAGCGATGTAACGGGAATGCCTTTATCCCTTGAAACAGTAACCGGGTTACCCTCTATAATGGCGGTACCCTGGTTGTAATTGTAGCCCTGCAGGTAGGCATAAGGAGCAACAATCGGCTGGTTTTGGTCGTAAGGGTTTCTGTCATCACCCAACTGGCCGTAAGAAGCACGTAGTTTCAAATCGCTTAATGCACGGCTGTCGCCTAACAGGTTCTTAAAGAATGGTTCTTCGGTAAGCCTCCAGCCAACGGACACGCCGGGGAAGTAACCAATCCTCTGGCCTGGTGCAAACAGGTAAGATGCATCACGCCTTGCCGAAGCTTCAACAAAATAGCGGTTAGCAAAGCTGTAGGTTAAACGGCCAATGTAACCCAAACGGCGCTCTTTTGTTTCCTCATCCTGGTATTGGTCCATGGTAGGGAAGTAAATAAGCGGCAGGTTGTTAGAGATAGGGGACGCATGCAGCCAGTTTCTCCTGCGGTGAAACTCCAGCCTTTCAGCAACCAGCGTAGCGCCAATGCTATGGTCTCCAAAAGTATTGTTGTAGTTTAACTGTACCTGCATATTCTTGTTGATCTGTTTGATCTGCTCACGGTCTCTCCATGGGTTGGTGCTGCCACCAGTAGCCCTGTATTCTTCCGGGGCTGTTTCTGTTGCGGGTATATAAGTATAGGCCTTGTAAGTGTATTCCTGGTTGTTGTGCTGCAGATCGGCAATGTAATAGGAATAGGTACCTTTAACGGTAAGGCCCTGTACAAAAGGTATTGCCCACTCCGCGTTCAGGTTAGCCTGCACTACACGCCATTCGTTTTTAAGCTTACCGGAGATTGTTTCGTTAAGGAAAGCATAGTTGGTTTCCAGGTGCTCGCCCATATCATTCAGGTAAGCAGGGTTATCGTTAGCATACGGCCTTTCTCTTGGGGTATTTCTTAAGATAGCGAAACGGGACAACCAGTAGTCATCTCCACCTGGTACGCCAGGATTTTGCCTTGTTTCAACGCGTCCGTTCAGTTCCGCACCTACTTTAAAGCCTGTTGCGAGTTTAGCTGTAACATTGGCTTGTATATTGGAACGGTTAAAGCGGTACTCCTTACCAAGATTTGAATTTTGGTAGAAGTTAGTGGCTGAAACATAATAGTTTACTTTATCCGAGCCACCGCTGATGTTGATGTTTACAGAGTTCTGGGGAGCGGGTTTGTCCAGGATATACTCCCGCCAGTCAAAACTGCGGTATTGTTTTCCTGCACTTTCCCCCTGTTTGTATTTGTCCAGTTCTTCCTGGGTTATATTGGTATTTCCAAACCTGTTTATTTCCGCTTCAGCGCGGTAGAACATGTAATCATAAGAACTGTTCAACACTTCCGGGAAGCGGAACCAGGTTTGCCAACCGGCGTACGCGTCTATGTTTACGTTGTTTTTTCCTGATGCACCACGCTTAGTGGTAACCACAATAACGCCATTGGCGGCACGAACACCGTAAATAGCGGCAGATGCGTCTTTTAACACCGAAATACTTTCAATATCATTGGGGGCAATGTTGTTAAACTGGCCGGCATCCTGCTGAATTCCATCAATTACATACAAGGGATTACCCATGTTACGGATCTGTATAGTGGCAGATGCACCGGGACGGCCATCTGGCATACGGAACGTAACGCCCGGTATTTTACCTGCAAGGCCGCTACTTACGGTAGAGCCACCGTGTACACGGTCCAGGTCTTTGCTGGTAACTGTAGAAATGGCGCTGGTTACAGAACCTTTTTTCTGGGTACCATAACCAATTACCACCACATCGTTTAAGTTACTGGCGGCAGATACAAGCTGTACATTAACCGTGGTTTGGTTTTTTACAGCTACTTCCTGCGTTACAAAACCCACGTAAGTAAACACAAGCACGGCGCTGCTGTTAGCAACAGTAATGGAAAAAGTACCATCAGGGTTGGTAACCACACCATTGCTGGTGCCCTTTTCCTGGATGCTTACATTAGCCAGGCCTTCATTTTTTTCGTCTGTTACCTTGCCCGAGATGCCAACGGCGGGGGCTTTGTACGCAAGGGCGGTTAGCGGGTTTGCGCATAACAACAAGAAAGCAGTTAAAAGGCAACTTAGCTTTACCGCGGAAGTTTTTCGTAAAGCAATCGTTTTGGTGAGGATATATATAGATATACCCCTGGTAAGAAATTTCATACCTTTACTTTGTTTTAGATGTTATTCGAATATTTAAAGCCACCGGCTGTACTAATTCGCAGTTAGTGCAGCCAATTTTTTACATGCGGTTGTTGTTTTTCCGTAACATGCCTATTAAAGCCGGCATTGCATAAAATCCGTTTAATTCCAGCATTATACCTGTTAGTTTTTTAAAGCAGCCTGCCTGCATTTTCTCTTTTGTTGCTTCAGTATTAATGTAATGGTTGTTCATTATCCGGGCGGGCATTTTTTTTTGTATCAGTTTTTCATAAACGCTTTCCCACTTAACAAAAGAACCGGGAGTGTTCCCTGTATCCTCTGTATTCCACAATTTTTGCAGCTCTTCAGCAATCATATCTTTCTCCTGTAAGTCAAATAAAAGTTGCCAAAATTCAGTCAGCTCTCTTTCCGTGCAGTTGTTATCCAGGTATAGTTCAAGCAAATGTTCCAATCTTGAAGGGGAAGAAGGCATATGACAGCTTTATATCTCTATGACGCCTACATCTCTTCAAGGGTACCACCTGTTTTACATATTTTTTTAACAGCGCTTTGGCACACTTTAAGGTTTCAGTTAAGCCATGTTTCAATTTCGTGAGCATGCAAAAAACGCCTTACATGCTTTAATGTTTCTGCTATGGTATTACGTACTGTATTCCTTGAAAGCTGAAGCTTTACGGCAATTTCTTCATGGGTAAGCCCCTGCACCCTGCTTAAGGCAAAAACCATTTTTCGTTGGGGAGAAAGGTCGTTAAGGGCTTTATAAAAAATTTCATTGTATTCCCGTGTAAGTACATGGCTGTCAGTGCTGCAATCTATTGTGTTTTCCAGTTGGCGGCTGGCTATTTTCTGCAATCCTTTGTTACGTGCAACCACCCTGAAGTAATCAAGGGCTTTATTGTGCGCTACTTTGTGTAAAAAGGCATCCAGGTTTTTTATTTCGGGCAAAAGCTGCCTGCAAAGCCATATTTTAAGAAATACATCTACGGTTAATTCCTCAGCCGCTGTTTTACTTTTGGTTAGACGGAAAAGATAATTGTACAACTTGCTTTTGTGGCGGTTAAAGAGAAATTTAAACGCGTTTTCATCGCCTTCTGACACTTTTTGTAATAAGAAATTTTCATTTTCCATAGCAGCAATTTTCATGTAATCGTTTGCATTAAGGGTTAATAAATTATTCATTACCAATGACTTTTCACCGGTTATTATCCTTGCTTTTGCAATTACCCGCAAAAGCGGCAATGATTATTGTTTTATTTGTGCTATTTCTGCAGGCTTTTGCAGTGGCAACCAATGTCCGTGGCGGAATAGCAGTTAAAAGTTTCATATAGCATAATTATCAATCAAGTAGTGTGTAAACGTTTACATAGTACGTTTGGAGTATATGCTTACTTCGTTTACAATGTGAAGAAACTTCATTTTGAGCAATTACATTATTCAGCCTGTATCATAATCTTTTCAAAATGTTGCATTCTCATATTTTAAAGGTTATTATGTAAATGTTACACAGGCTTTTTGCTTGGGCACAAAGGCATTTACAGTGCGTTTTACCGTGAAAATACAAATGCGGATACCGGCGACTGGTTCTTTGTGGCATCGTTCCTTGCGTCGCAATCCGTTCATCGTTCGGTTCTATGGGCGGCTTTTCAGCCCCCGGTAGATAAGTTTTGCCGCCTTTGCCGCCAGAAATATTGCCGGCCTAAATGCCACGGAAGCGCGGAAGAGAAGGAGAAGTTGGGGGAAGTTATCCTCCTAATGATATCGAACAAGGAACAAGGAATGTTGAATGAAGAATGAAGTGCCCCCTACTCACGATTCACTACTCACCACTCACGATAAGAATATCGAACAAGGAACAAGGAATGTTGAATGAAGAATGAAGTGCCCCCTACTCACGATTCACTACTCACCACTCACCACTCACCACTCACCATTCACCACTCCTACCCGGGTCTGAAAAGATGCCATGAAAAACCAACCGATGAACGGATTGCGACGCAAGGGACGATGCTACAGGGATATATCGCTGGTATCTTAATGCATTTGGGGATGTGAGGTGGGCAAAGGAATGATGCTGTATGATATAAAATAAAAAGTCCCCGGCATTACTGCAAGGGACTTTAAATTTTTTCGGCAAACGCATTTAAGCTTCAGAAGCAGGGGCAGCCTCACTACCCTTATTCTCCACTTTTTTCACAAATGGTCTTGCACCACCCGGCTTTTTAGCACGCTGCTGCTTTTTGTGCTCTTCTGTACGTTTTTTCATAGTAGCTTCATGCTCTTCGTGCCACTTTTGGAATTTAACCATTGCAGTAGCTTCGTCGAACAAGCCAAGCTTTACACCACGTAACAGGTGCTTCAGGTACAATACGCCTTTAAATGAAAGAATGCGACGCACGGTATCGGTGGGTTGAGCACCTTTGTGCAGCCATTCCAGCGCTTTCTGACGATCTAACTGAATTGTAGCAGGTACGGTAAGCGGGTTGTACGTACCAATTTTTTGAATGAATTTACCATCGCGGGGCGCACGGGCATCTGCCACTACTATAAAGTAGAATGGCCTTTTTTTACTTCCGTGCCTTTGAAGTCTCATTTTGACTGCCATTGTAAATAGAAATTTAACGGCTTTTAAACCAGGTTAACAATAAATTGTACGCTGCGAAGGTAAGGGCTGTGACGGAAAAATCAAAGACTGCATTTTAGTGCTTTAACATTTTTTAAAAAACCCTGTTTAAAGTAGTCATTTTCTTACGCTATAATTGACTTTGATGTTTTCTTTATTCAGAATCTTTTTCTTTACGTCATTGCAATTTTTCTGACCCGAACGGTTCTATACAAATCAAGAAGAGGCTGTTCCATAGATGAACCAGCCTCTTCCATATCTTGATGTAGATTAGGTAAGTTTTATTCTCTTGGTCTTTCATATTTCCAAACCTCGTTGAACCTGCACCTTATGTGGGGCGGATCAGGAATAAAACTGGGTTGTTTCATGAAATACCTTATTTTGATTTCCCCATCGGCATATTGATTTTCGCCAGTAGGGTCTAGCTCTGCAGTTCTTGTATTAGGCGCTGGTTGTCCGTAATAGTTGGTTACACTTACAATTTTGTCCGTTTCAGGATCAAAATTTATCAGCAATCCAAAGTTGCCGTAATAAGACAGATCTGAAGGGTTGCCCGTAGTGCTAAACACAAAACCTACGCCCCCCAGTAAAACATTATCTACTACTACACATTGTGTAGGGCTTGTTGTTTGCAATTCCCACTCATAGGGGTAGAGCCCGGTAAATGCGGCATTTCCAGCATCAGTATAAGAACCTGTTACAGAATAAACACCATCCCACTTGTTTTTAACGCTAAGCAACACCAGGATAGAATCGCGGCCGCTGGTAATTTTGTTACCGCCAACTGCGCTTAGGCCAAAGCCAAGTGCATAGGTATGCTCCAGATTCCATTTAGAGCCATCCAGCTTTATTGTAAATTCCTTGGCAAATTGCCCGGCCTGCAGGGTAAAATCGTAGTTGTCGCCAGATCTTGCGATAGTGGGCTCGATGGCATACAGACTGTCGGGCAACACTTCAAAGTGTGTTCCGTTTTCATCATTGTACCGGTCAATCAAGCCGGGTGCCAGACTTACCGTAACCGGTGTACTGGAATTTGCCTCACCTTCGCTGGGAGCATCCTTTCTAAGGCTGAAGAGGTCAATTGTGCGCACCTCAGAAAATGGCGAGAAAAACAGCTTTTTTTGAGGACCATCCATGAATTTAATGAACGTGCTACCCTGGTCTTCCAGGGTTATTGTACTGTCTTTTCTGCAAGAAGTGGCCATCAATGAAACCAGGCCTGCAAAAAGAAAAAGTTTTAAATATTTATATTTCATAATTGATTTTGCTTTAGACATGAAAATTATTGATCCCACCAAACTTTAGCATCCTGGCTGTCTGCGCCGCCAGGCAATTCTGACACAGCCTTTTTAACATTCTCTGCATTTGAGCCATATTCATTTTGCCCATAAGCCAACCTTCTGGGAATTTGTTTTGAAGCATTTACCGCATCAGGCGCAGGAGTTAGCGTAGGTACTCCAGTCCTCCTCCATTCACTCCAACCCTGGATGCCATCAGGATAAAAAGCAATGTAGCGCTGTAAAGCAATATTCCTGATATTAGCCCCAGATCCGGAAGCAGCATTTAATGCCACGTTTGACTGGGTAAAATAAGAGGCCGAAGGTGCATTAACGCCCCACTGCTCAAATGATTTCTTTATTCCGTCTTCATAAACTGCTTTCATGTTCTCACTTGTCCAGCCTCTGTCAGCAGCTTCTGCACGGGCTAACGCAACATGGGCAGCGCCAATCATTACAACACTACTGTTCTCCTGCCTAAGTGAAGCATTCAATACATACGTCCATGTAGGGTTTCCGGATGTCCAGGGATCCACCTTATCGCGAGTCCAACCATAAGGTACTCCTACCGCAGAGGGGTTACCATTAACGTCTGAAGCAAAAGCATTTTGCCTTCCATCTGCAAGCGAAGTCATCAGTGCAGTCATAGTTGCGCTTTCCCCAACGTCTTTTCTTCCGTTGTATAAGTTAAACCAGGGACTTTTGAAATTACCACCGGGATAGTCCACTGTAAAGTTTTGACTGTTAGTGGCAATATACCCGGCAGCATCGCCAAGAGCGGCTTTAAACTCTGTTGCCGCATAATCTGAAGCACCAGGATACCTTTTAGACAACCTCATGGACATTATCATTCGCAATGAATTAGCTACCCTTTTCCAGGAAGCTATATCACCTGAAAAAATAATATCTCCTACAATTAGATCAGAGCCGCCAAATTGAGCATTGGCTGCCTTTAACTCTTCTATCAAGCCCTTATAAATGTCCTCTTGTTTGTCGTACACGGGCGGCTCTGGCTGCCCTTTTAAAGCGGCGCTGTAAGGCACATCGCCCCACCTGTCTGTCACGGTCCAAAAAATATAGGCTTTCAGGATACGGGCAACAGCGCTTTGGTTATTGTTGTTTTGCAAAGTGATATTTTGCAAATCATACAATATACCCGCGTACTCACCTGTAAAGTTTATCTGCTGCAAACTGTATAGCGACGCATCAGAATATTGTGTTTCTGAAAAATACTGACAATAATAGCCAGGCGTAGTTTGTACCTGGTAAGTGCTCAGGCTTGCTTCGGCGTTAGTAAGCAATGCTGCTATGTTAGGTTCAGCGACACCGTTAGGATTGGTGTTTGTATCACCAAAATCCTTTAATTTATTGCAACTCATTACCGAAATCGAAAACAGTAATAAGGCTGATAATATTTTGCTTTTATACATTTCTAATTATTTTATTTTTTGATTACCTCTTTTCTAAAAACTTACCCTGAGATTGAATCCCCAGCCCCTTGTTCCAGGAAACTGTCCAGATTCACCCGTTTCCGCACTGATTTCAGCAGGATCGAAGTCTTTAGTTTTTGCATATATCAACCAAGGGTTACGTGCCACCAGCGAGAATACTGCTTTGTTTACAACTTTATCAAAGCCTATCTTTTTAACGGGAATATCATAACCAAAGGATACTTCTCTAAGTTTTAAGAAAGTCAGATCGTAGATGTAAGGATCAAAAGTTTTGTTATTATACAACCCATGAAAATAATCCTGCGCTTCCACATAAACATCTTTTGGTTTGCCATCTGCATCAACACCAAAAACATGCACCCCACCGCCATCTGCTACCGCATCGCGTATTGGGTTTCCTTTGTCATTAATAGTAGCCGTCCTCTTTGTCAGGCCGGAATAAGAGCCCCACATGTCAGATAATGAAACGAATTTTCCGCCAACCTGATAATCCAGGTTTACGTTAACAATAAAATTCTTCAGAATGTAGAAGGAGTTTTGAACACCTCCGGTATATTGTGGTAATACACTTCCAAAATATACGGAAGGGTCATTAACATAAGCACCCGCATCGGTTATTTGCGGCTGGCCGTTTATCCTTTTAATACCATTACCAAATATCTGGCCCCATTGCATACCTGCCTGGTGTACCAAGTATGGCATGGTTGTTCCCCAAACCGCATCAATACTTGTAGTCCTGTCTGTTAAACCAGGGGCTATGCTAACAACCTTATTATCAAGAAGGTACCCCCAGGTTGCATTAATTTCCCATGCAAAGTTCTTTAACTGCAGGGGCTTGGCATTAAACTGAACATCTATGCCTTTCTTGTTTATCTGGCCGGTATTCAGGAGTTTCGAAGTAAAACCGGTAGCACCATTGGTAGTTACAGAATATGGAAGGTTTTTTTCTGTACCATCCCAGTAGGTAACACTAAAGCCAAAACGGTTTTTTAGGAAACGGAGTTCCAAGCCAATCTCTTTTTGTGTTTTAACTGCACCAGTTAATGCTGAATCCACCAACTGATCCGGGGTGTTCATCAGGAAGTTGCCATTCCACTGAAACTGGCCAAGGCCATATACCGGGCTGGGGTACCTGTATGCTCCAAATGTTGTTGATGTTGTTCCTAAAGCCCTGGGTATTTCACCCCATGCAGCCCTCACTTTTCCATAGCTCAACCAGGGAATAGCATTCTTTGTCAGATCGCTGAATATAAAGGATACGCCAAAAGACTTGGAAAAAACGTCATTATTGTTGGAAGGCAGCGTTGAATACCAATCGTTCCTCAAAGTAATATCAGCAAAAATTAAATTCTTGTACCCCACATTGCTGAGAAAGTAAAGAGCATTATATTTTTCAACCTGCCTGTAATTAGCAATAGATGCCGGATCTTTTGAGTTGGCCAGGGTAAAAAGGTTGGGGACATTAAGACCATTATTCGTGTTACCACCATTTGATTTTGAAGTCCAGCGGAAAAAGTCAGAGCCGGCATTCGCATTTACCTGGAAATCTTTGATGCGTTTAGAGTAGCTAACAAGAAATTCTATGTTCTCCCTGTTTGAATAGCTTTGACCGGTGGAATAATATCCCCTGGCTTCTGGTGTGTTACCGGTAGTTTGAAGGCCGCTGTTGTTCAAATCGCTGCTGTACATTTGTTCTGTCCATGCAGTGTTCTGCTGCTTTCTGTAAGTACCTCTAATCCTCAAATCGTTATTGAGCTTGTACGTTAAGGATACATCTCCGTACAATCTTTCGTAAGCTGTTGTTTGTTTAACCAAATCAAACCAGGTATAAAAATTATACCAGTAGTTACCGGCATAAAAACCGCGTGGGTTATTTGGATCGTAGCTGGTTGGGTTAGCGTGGTTCCAACTGGCATAGATACCCCCATAATCAGCAGTTCGTAACCCCCGTAATTCTTTCATAATATTCATGTCAAGATTACGGTGAAACCATTGGTTGAAGGAGCCTGTGCTTTGGTTTGAATAACCGTCGTCTTCTACCTGGCCATTAATCTTGGAACTTATATAGTTAACGTTTGCCCCAACGGTAAAGTGTTGATTAAGGTCAATAGTACTATTCAGGTTAAAAGTACTTTTACGAAGAGATGAAGTAGGTATGAGGCCATTAACACTTATGTTTCCATAAGACACCCTCAGGTTCATCATATCGGTAGCTTTTGAGAAACTTACCGTATTATTTAAAGTTAACGCTGTATTGTAAAAATCCCTCGCATTGTCTGGCTGAGGTACAAGACGTGCAGTTGTGTAAGAATGTCTTGAACCGGGATACCATGAATACCACGGAATATACTCCTGTCCAACCATTCTGGGGCCCCAGCTCGCATCGTCGCTATAATCATGATAATATTTTCCATCCAGGGCTTTCCATTCTTCAGGATGACCTGCTTGCCAGGTATATTTATACATGTCAGATACGTTACCCCCCGCATAGGAATTCTGGTAATTGGGAAGTATGTAAACATTGTCCCATTGTGCACCGGTATTAACATCTACACCAATGCCGGAAAAATTTTTTTTGCCCCTTTTTAAGGTAATAACAATAGCGCCGTTTGCACCCTGGCTACCAAATTGAGCAGACGCTGCGGGCCCCTGTAAAACCGTAACATCTTCAACATCGTCCATATTTACTCCATCTATATTGGGCAATATGGTACCGTCAACCACATAAATAATATCCTCGCTGCCACCAAAACCGCCTGCACCACGCAACCTAACACTACCCTGCCGGCCTAATGCTGCGGCAGACTGGCTTCTTACCTGCAAGCCTGAAACTTTGCCAGCCAGGGCATTATTAAGATTAGTTTGCCTGATTGTGTTTAGCTTTTCACCAGTAACGACTTGAGCATTGTAAGAAACGCTTCTGCCGGTAGCTTTGGTGTTATAAGCCCCCGTTACTACAACTTCAGCTAAATCATTACTTACTTCTAATGTAATGGCAAGATTGACTTCAGTTCCTACCGTTACTTTTTTGGGCAGATAACCAACACTGGAGATTTCAAGAACATCTCCGGCTTTCGCTTTAATTAAAAACGAACCCGTTGCGTCAGTAACAACGCCTGAACTGGTACCTGAAATTTTAACGGAAGCGAATGGAACCGGGTCCCCTTTTGAAGAAACTATCTTTCCAGGAATATCCCTGGATTGCGCTAATGAACTCAATGAAAAGAGCATTAGCATCATAAGCACGCTTACAATTTTTCTCATGTGACTATATATTTAGAATAAAAAACGCTCAAAAATAGGGATTTGAGAAATATTAGTTAAAATATTTTTCACACCGCCATTCTTTACTACTAATCATTGCTCTTTTTAAAAAAAAGAATATAAATTCTTGTCAACGAACCTATTACACGTAACTACTTTTATTTATAATAGATAACTATAACTGGACTTAACAATTGCATGTTTTCAATTCGATAAAGCAAATCCGGAAGAAAGAGCAGTAATAGGTCAAAATTTTTCTCATTTAGGTTTTGGTTTTAATAAATGTAATTCCTGAATCCTGTAACAAAACAATAGTACAGGCGTGTATGTAGAATTGGTTTTTCTAATTCTGAGACAAACAAACTTTAGTTTGTGCTGCACAAGATTAAAGAAAATTTAACCATTTTCTGCACTGAGCAAAAAATTTAATCTCAACTTCAGCACCACGACAGTATGCTTATTTTTTCCTTCCAAAAAAATAATTTCCCCCCATTTTTGTCTGTTTCATCTAATTGTTTTAACTTTTTCTTTCAAAATTTGCATGCCAATGAGAAATGTAGCGCACATCCTTTCCCGCAAAGGAAGCCGGGTTACCATTGTAACCCCAGGTACCACCGTATTAGATGCTTTAAAAATTATGGCAGACCAAAACATAGGTTCTGTAGTTGTAATGCTGGATGACAGATTTTTGGGGATTATGACAGAACGCGACTATTCCCGTAAAGTTATCCTTAAAGGCAAGTCCTCTACGGATACTACTGTTGAAGAAATCATGTCGTCAGACTTTCCGCCGGTAAGAAAAAACGACACAGTAGAATATTGCATGGAACGCCTGGCAGAACGCAACCTGCGTTACCTGCCCGTTATGGAGGCGGATAAACTTGCCGGTATTATTTCTGTTAATGACCTGGTTAAAGAAACCATCCTGGAACACGAAGAAACTATTTCACACTTACAAACTTATATTCAGTCATAGTACTTATTTAAAAAAATAGAGCTATGCCGCTGGGCATAGCTCCTTTTTCCCCGATCATAATCCGTTGCCTTTTGCAATCCCGTACCGGCATAATAACAGCCACTGCTTTTTTATTATTCTGCATATGCAGCAATAATGCTGTGTCTCAAACTTACCGCTATCATTATGTGGCCGGTTTTGAAACCGGGCCATCCCTGGTTGGATTAGGTAAACAACATGCGGGTACCCGCTTGCGCAGCACCCTGGGTTTTACGGGCGGTATTTTTGTGCAATACAACACCGGCCAGCACCTGTCTTTTAAAAGCAGCCTTTCTTTTGAAAGAAAAGGCGCCACAACAAAAGCACAGGGTATTGACGGCCAGGGCAATCCTGTCTCAGAAGTAAAGACCAGGTTCAACTTTAATTATCTAACCATTCCGTTATTGGTAAAAGCAAGTTTTGGCAAACGGGTTACCTGGTTTGCCAATGCTGGCCCATACACAGGCTTTTTAATGAACCAGGTAAACGTGGTATCAATAGATGGTTTGCCAACTACCCATACAGACAATAGCAGCCAGTACAAACCGCTGGACCTGGGTATTTCTGCCGGCGCAGGCATTTCTGTACCAGCCCGGCGTTTGTTTGATGTGTCTTTTGAAATACGCTACAACAAAGGGTTTATAAACATTTCTAAATCAGGCTCAGTTACCACTCGTGCGGTTCACTTTTTATTTGGCCTTGCTTACAAACTGTAAGTAAGTATCTGCGCTTACCTATTTTATTATTTATGGATTTTTTTTGGGGGGTGTCCCTCGTACCTCGGGCCGGGCTTTCCGCTCATACTCCGGCACAAGGCCCCTGCTGCAATGGCTTCACCGGGGTATCCGCTTCAATCCCTCACCCGAAAAACCGCTACCGGTTTGTTGATGAGTAAAAGTTTTGTGCAGTTAAAAGGATTGATACCCATTACTGCTTACGCAGTAAGCAGTCAATCTACAATGCGGGCAAGCTGAATAGCATTAATATAGCTGAAGGGATGCCGGATGGAAGTGGAAACCCCGCTGAGGGTTTTGTGCTAAGGTACTTGTGGCGGAGTTGTAACGGACAGCCGGGACCACAGCCTGGTAATGCGCAACAGCCGACAGCCCCAAAAACTAAATTTTAATAACGGTATGGCACTTACTTTATCAACACTTCTTTACTTCTACGCCGCGTATATGTAACAGCATCTGGGTCAATTCATCCAGCCGCTTTTTAGGGGTTTCTATTTTCATGCTGCAGAACAACTGCATTTCCTGTTCGATTATTTCGCAATTAAAAGCCTTTACCCAGCGCATCACTTCATTCATTTGGGTATAGTCGAACGTTACCAGCAGCTTTACGGTAACGGGTTTGGTAACTACGGGCACAAGCTGCAGGCTCATAGCGGTAGCGGTTTTATATGCGTTTATCAGGCCTGGCACCCCCAATAGTGTGCCGCCAAAATACCGCACCACCACTACCAGCACATTAGTGAGGCCCTTGCTGTCAATTTGCCCGAGAATAGGGCGGCCCGCGGTTCCGGATGGTTCGCCATCATCACTAACCCTAAAGTCGGTGCCATCCAGCCCCAGCCGGTAAGCAAAGCAATGGTGTACAGCTTTGGGATGCTCTTTTTTTAGCAGGGCCAGTTTGTCTTTAAACCCTGCGGCAGACTGTATAGGATAAGCGTACGCTAAAAAACGGCTGCCCCTGTCTTTAAATTCGGCAACGGATTGCTGGCTTAGTGTGGAATAATACTCGTTCTCACTCATTGGCGGGTGTAATAATTGATCTGGTCGCTAAAATATTGTTCTGAATTTTGCAATTGGCCGCTGTTTAAAACAGGCGCCGGCAAACCGGCGCCGGCAAATAGCCGCGTGTTGGTGATAACCCTTGCTTCGTCCCAGGCGCCTTCATCAATAAAAGACTGTAGTAACCTGGCGCCACCTTCCACAAAAATGCTTTGTATATCCATTTGATAGCAGGCATTTAATACCTGCTGTACCAGGCTTACCTCTTCGGTAACCTGGTAATAATAAGTTATACCGGGTTTTAGCTGCTGTGCTTTTTCGCCAAAATCAAGCGTATGACTGCGGCTGTTAAACACAATGGTTGGTTGCGGTGTGGTAAAGAGTTTTAGGTTCTGAGGCAGGCGTAGCCGCATATCTGTAACCAGGCGTATGGGGTTGCTACCGGGCCATAAACGTGTGTCCAGAAGTGGGTCATCCATCAAAGCGGTGTTGGTACCTACCAGTATAGCGGCTTCCCCGCTGCGCCAGCGGTGTACCAGCCGGTTAACATGATTGTTGGATATTAAAAGGCGCTGCGTTGAGTGGCCTGTAATTTTATGATCGGCAGTTTGCGCCCATTTTAAAACAATGTACGGCCTGTGCCGGGTATGGAACGTAAAGAAACGCCGGTTAAGCATCCTGCATTCGTTCTCCAGTACAGCCGTGATAACTTCTATGCCGGCCTGCAACAATTTTTCAATACCTTTTCCATTTACTTCTTTAAATGGATCCCTGCATCCTACCACCACCCGGGGTATGGCATTTTTGATGATTAAATCTGCACAGGGAGGTGTTTTACCATAGTGGGCGCAAGGCTCCAGCGATACGTAGATGGTGGATTGCGGAATTAAATGACAGTCTTCTGCGGCAACGCTGTTAATACAATTTACCTCCGCATGGGCCTGGCCATATTGCCGGTGGTACCCCTCGCCAATAATACGGCCCTGGTAAACCAGCACCGAACCTACCATAGGGTTTGGCGCTACATGGCCGGCCCCTGCCCGGGCCAGTTCCATACAACGTTGTATATATTGTTCGTGAACATTCATTGCAAACCGGGCAAAAATAATCTAATTGATACTAACATTGCAGTATGACGATACAGCAGGCATACCAGCAATTACTTTCCGCATTGTTTGACCTGTATGACGACCGGGAAGCAGCCAATATTGCCAACCTGGTAATTGAACATGTAACCGGCCAACGTAAAATAGACAGGCTGATGAATAAACTGCTACCCCTGAGCGGCCAGCAACAGCAAGATATAGAAACCCACCTGCAACAATTAGTAAGGCATGTACCCCTGCAATATGTATTGGGTGAAGCATGGTTTGCCGGGTTAAAACTTTTTGTAAACCCGCATGTTTTAATACCACGCCCAGAAACGGAAGAACTGGTGGAATGGATTGTTCAATCCGCGGGTAAAAAGGTAGCGCCAGCTATTCTTGATATTGGCACCGGCAGCGGTTGTATTGCACTGGCTTTAAAAAAGAAGCTGCCCTTAGCTAAAGTACATGGGGCGGACGTATCAGCAGGCGCATTGGAAGTGGCTGCAGAAAATGCTGCATTAAACAAATTAGAAATTTCGCTGCAGTTACTGGATGTTTTGGATGAAAACGCATGGTGCAGCCTCCCCAATTTCAACATTATTGTTAGTAACCCGCCTTATATAACGCATGCAGAAGCAAATGATATGGAAGCCCATGTTCTGGAGCATGAGCCACATACGGCTTTGTTTGTGCCTGATAACACACCGTTGTTATTCTACACCAAAATTGCTGACTTTGGGCTGGCACACTTAGCCCAAAAAGGAATGTTGTTTTTTGAAATAAACGAAGCCTTTGGCAATGAAACAGTGCACTTATTAAGAGATAAAGGCTACACTGACGTGGAACTGAGAAAAGACCTGCAGGGCAAAAACAGGATGGTAAAAGCAGTGTTAGCGGGTTGATACATACAGCATACCAACCTCATGTGTTTTGTTTTACTGCTTTATCAAGCCTTAACTATTTTACATTAGCCACCACTTTAGCACCAGCCCTTTTGGCGGCCTGCATAATGCGGAAAACCTCGCCGTAATAGGAAATCGTATCAGCATTGATAACTACGGAAGGCGTATCTACGGAAAGCCGGGCCCGCAATACTTCAGCCTTTATCAATGTGTCCAGCATATTGAGCTCCACGGCTTTTTGCCCTATGTATATACGTTGCTCCTTATCTATAGAAACAACAATATTCTGTTTGGCTTTGGTATCTTTTTTACCCGAAGGGTTGTTAACCTTAATAACATTCGGGTTGGCAAGGGTTGACACAATCAGGAAGAACAGCAGCAGTATGAACAATATATCGTTCAATGCGCCTGTATGTAATTCCGGGTGAGACCTTAACCGTTTTCTTATGTTCATGAAATGATTTAAATGTGGTGACAGAAGAGAAACACAACGCATCGTTTTTTAACGTCCCGGCTCCTGCAATATGTCTAAAAATTCTGCACTGGCCGCTTCCATTTTGTTGGCCGTTTTATCCACCTGTGTGCTTAGGAAATTGTAGCCCACATAAGCCATAAGGCCGATAATTAAACCGGTTGCGGACGTGATCATTTTTACATAGATACCGCCGGCGATAACGCTTAGCTCAAAATTGCCGGTGCTGTTAATATTATAAAACAATTGCACCATGCCTATAATGGTACCCAAAAAACCAAACATGGGTGCAATGCCGGCAATCAGCGAAAGTATAGACAGGTTACGCTCCATTTTATACATTTCCAGCTTGCCTACATTTTCCATGCTCTTCTCAATAATTTCAATGGGTTTGCCAATGCGCTGTACGCCCTTTTCAATCATGCGGGCTACGGGGTTATTGGTGTTCTTTGCCAGGCTGCGTGCAGAAGCTACATTGCCGGACATGATGTTATCCCGTATAATGCTCATAAAGTTGGCATCTATCTTAGCAGCTTTGCTTATGGCTATCAGCCGCTCAATAAATACAAAAATGCTGGCGGCAAACAAGAGGTATAAAGGGTACATTAACCACCCACCTTTGTCCAGTAAGCTCCATAAGTTAATTTTCTCTGCCGTTTGTGCGGCTTCTGTCGCGGTGTTTAGGATTTTGGAAGTATCTGCCTGCAATAATATGCCCATTCGTGGTTTTGTTTAAAGTGAGGCTAAAGTATGTTGTATTGCAAAACAACGAGCAGGGTGTGAATAAATTACCCGGAGCTGTGATTTTAGGAAAGCTTTTGCAGAAAATTGTACGATGTGCGTGTTGTACACGCTACATGTTTCATAATTCATTTGCCGGCGGAACGACATTATTGTTTCCGGCGCCTGCGGTGGCAGAAACATAATCTACCAGGGTCTGAAAAGCTGCCATAAAAAACCGGACGTAACAAGAGTTCTAATCTTGCTGCTTCGTCACGCAAGATTGCTCCACAGGCGATGCCATGAAAGTATGTCGCCGGGGCTCAAAAAAGTCTTTACACCCGCATATCATCCGGCTGCCAGTTCTTTATCAGTTTTTTAATACCATCGGGCGAAAGGTTTTGGTGCAGGGTAATTTCTATCAGTTGCAGCAACTCTTCATCGGAGGCAAAGCGCAAAGCAGCGAGCTGTTTAAAACTCAACTGCGGTTCCAGTGCTTCCAGTTTTTTATTGGTAAGCACATAATAGCGAAAGCGCATTTCCAGCCGCACAATCCTGTTTTGGTTGCCCAGCGCATAGTGCTGGCGCAGCATGAAAGACAGCCAGCCAATAAAAACAAATACCAGACCTATGGCCAGCCACTCTTTCCATTGCTGTTGCGTAAAGGCAAAACGGAAACAGGCAACAACTGCCGCCAGCAGTAACGGGTAAAATACAAAGTGGTGCAACGGATAATACTTAACATGGTTGTGGTAATCCTGCTTTTTCATGCGTATTTCTTTTAACAATATGGCTGCATATTTAGTGCCTTTGCCATGCTTGCGGTTATTGCACAAAACTATGTGGTAAAACATTCCCGTTACCTGCCACAGGGGGCAGATAATTTACACTTAGTACCGCAGGCGGGTGTAAAACCAGCCATAAGTGCCGGTGGTATGTTTTATGCCACCTGTAAGCATATTCCATTATCACTTAACTTAAAATTTTTTGTTATGCCTTATATGAAAGCAGGCAGTAGTTTTTCTGCACAGGAAGTAAACCTTTATTATGAAGACCTTGGCCAGGGGCAACCGGTAATCTTTATTCACGGCTGGCCTTTGTGCGGCGATATGTGGGAATACCAGGTTACTGAACTGGTAAAACATAATGTACGCTGCGTTACTTATGACAGACGGGGTTTTGGAAAATCATCCCGCCCGCTGGATGGCTATGATTACGATACCCTTGCGGCAGACCTTAAAAGTATTATTGACGGGTTACAGCTAAACAATGTTGTATTGGTGGGCTTTTCCATGGGTGGCGGCGAGGTGGTGCGCTACCTGCAGAGGTATGGAAGCCGCAATATTTCCAAAGTAGTGCTTATCAGCGCGGTAACACCGTACATGCTTAAAACCGAGGACAACCCCGAAGGCGTGGATGAGGAAGTATTTGCGGAAATGCTGATTAACATGCAAACTGACAGGATTGGCTTTTTAGACAGTTTTGGAAAGCAATTCTTTGGTATAAACCTGCTTAACCACCCCGTAAGCAGCCCGCTGCTGGAATACTACAGGGATATGGGTGCGCAGGCCTCGCCTATTGCCACACAGGAATGTGCCAAAGCTTTTGCGCAAACAGATTTCAGGGCCGGTATGGCCGCCGTAAATGTACCCGCATTGGTAATACATGGCGACTCAGACAAAACGGTACCTATTGACGCCAGCGGCAACCGTTCAGCCGATATGCTGCCGCACTGCCAGTACATTATTTACGAGGGTGCACCCCATGGCCTATTTTATACCCACCGTCACCAGTTAAATGGCAACCTGCTGGAGTTTATTAACGGCACACAGGTATCTGTGCAGAATGCCGTGCCGGCAGACAGTGTTATTTTGCCCAGCAACTACCCCATATAAAATAACAGAGGGGCTGCTATACGGCGGCCCCTCTATACAAATCAATCATGCTTAATTATTAAACACCATACCAAGCGGGTTAGCCAACAAAAGGGTGCCGTCATCCATGCGCACCAGCGCCACGGTAACAGGTATTTTGCCTTCCTTATCTTCAATGTAGGAATTAGCCCATTGTATAAACTGCCCGGTTACAGGCATTGGCACATCATGCATAGTGATATTGGCATCAATATAGCTGGTAAAAGTTACGGTAGACATAGTATTGGAATAGAACTGCAAAGGTATTGGCAGCCGTTATGTAAAACGCAGTTCACCCATTTTTTAATTTGTCCGGCCCGGGGCCGGTTTTTTATTTTGGTGACGGACGGAAGTATTTCATGGCATCCCAATTGTGTCACTCACTTGTACGTTCGGTTTTTTATGGGAGCTTTTAAGCGGAGTGATGCATAAGGATTTATTCATACACCACCTCATCATCTTTAAATCTTTCCCGCCATTTTTCAATAGTTAAAGGCAGGCGCTTTTTCCATGGCTCGCTATTGGTAAAATAGTACACTTTATCATCTTCAAGTACAGCCGCCCAGAAATGGTCGGCAGAATCTGTCATGATGATGTTTTCCATTATGGTGAACAGTCCCCGTACACCAGACGCATATACTTTCACCTGCAGGCTATCCAGGTCTTCTTCATCTGATGTGAGCTGTGTAGAATTCACAAACAAACTATACTTATCACCTGTTAAAAGCCTAAAAAGAGAGTCTTGCTTTACGTTATTAAACAAGCCTATGCTTAAAAGAGTTTCTTCCGCGGCGGTTTTAGCCGCAATCTTATCCTCATTAATATAGTCTCCTCCATAACTTACTGCCATCCCCGCCATACAATCACCCTTAATCTGCCGGATTACTATCAGGGAATCTCCCGATAATTTAAACTCAAGAATACAGCTATCCAATTCATCATATTCTGTATAAGTAGCTGTTTCATCTGTTACAATGGCAAAACCCTCCAACTCGCCACTATGGGCGCCGTTAAGTGCAAATAAATGAAATTCTAATGAATCATTTTGGATGCCCGTTATACGCAGGTTGCTTTCGTTTTGCCATAACTGCCGCTTCCATTCGCCAAGCCATTTCCGGCTCACAAGTACCTTATTCACTTCCTGGTGGTTTTCTACCTTGTCCGGATTTGAATGACAGGCACATATCAATAAAAGAGATATGCACAGGATAAATATAGATCGCATAAATTATAGCAGTACTTTATGAAGATAATTTAAACAGGTAAAGTAAACCCATACATCTATTGATCCCCAAATATTTCTCCTTCCATTATCAACTTTTCATTAATTTCCGCCCTTTAAGCTTATCTCAATATTTATTGCCGGCATTTGCGCCTGTTGAAACGGAAAAACAGGTTTACCCCCGCCATGTTTGGGCTTACAATATGGCTGATGTAATAACCTGCCTGTGTTAGCCGGCAACAAGTTTTTAATCCACCACAAACCACATAAGATGACAACACAGGAAATCCTGCAATACGTTAAAGAACATCCGTCAGGTAAAGTAAAACTTGTTTTTGCCGATATTGACGGCATACTCAGGGGTAAATACATTTCAACGGAAAAGTTTCTGTCTGTCGCCGAAAACGGCATGGGTTTTTGCGAAGTAATCTTTGGCTGGGATGCCGGCGACGAAGTGTACGACAACACCACTTTCACCGGCTGGCATAACGGTTACCCGGATGCACCTGCACGTATTGACCTGGGCACTTTCCGCAAAATTCCATGGGAGAATGATACACCCTGCTTCCTGGGCGAGATAATGACAAAAGACGGAGACCCCTCCCCTGTTTGCCCCCGGCAACTGTTGAAAAAAGTACTCAACGATGCAAACACGGCAGGCTACACACCTTTCTTTGCGCAGGAATTTGAATGGTTCAATTTTGCCGAAACACCGCAGAGTGCGCAGGACAAAAAGTTTGTGGGCCTTACGCCACTTACGCCAGGCATGTTTGGCTACTCTATCCTGCGCAGTTCGCTTAAGAATGACTTCTTTAACGACCTGTTTGATCTGCTGAAAAAATTCGGCGTTCCGCTGGAAGGCATACATACCGAAACCGGCCCTGGCACTTATGAAGCGGCCATTACTTACTCCGGCATACTGGAAGCTGCAGACAGGGCTATACTCTTCAAGACCGCTGTCAAGGAAATCGCTTACCGCCACAGCATCATGGCCACATTTATGGCCAAGATAAACGAAAACCTTCCGGGCTGCGGTGGCCATGTTCACCAAAGCCTCTGGGACAGCGGTGCGAAAAAAAATCTTTTTCATGATGAGCAGGACGGCGGTAAAATGAGCGGATTGATGAAAAGCTACATTGCCGGGCAACTGTACTGCCTGCCGCAGATTTTGCCCATGTTCGCCCCCACCATTAACAGCTACAAAAGACTGGTGGAAGGTGCCTGGGCGCCCACCACGCTTACATGGGGCATTGACAACCGAACGGTAGCCCTGCGTGTACTAAGTGGCAGCAGCAAAGCATGCCGGCTGGAAACCCGCGTTATGGGTGCAGATGTTAACCCTTACCTGGCCATGGCCGCCTGCCTCGGTGCTGGCCTGTATGGCATACAGCAAAATATGCAACTAACGCAGCTACCTGTAAAAGGCAATGGCTACAAAGACACCAGCAATGGCGTGTTGCCGGGCACTCTGCACGATGCCACACAAAAAATGAAAGCCTCCGCTGTTGCCAAAGAAATTTTTGGGGAAACTTTTGTTGAGCATTTTACACAAACCCGCGAATGGGAATGGCGGCAGCACCTTAAAGCTGTTACAGACTGGGAATACAAGCGCTATTTTGAAATTATATAATCACGAAAAAGCGGCACAAACCTGCATTTTCAACATACAACATCATAAACATTTATAACCGTATGACATTCGATACCATCCTGCAGTACAACTTTCCCACCACCATCCGGTTTGGCGCCGGTGCAAGCAAAGAGCTTGGCGATTACGTTATAAAACAGGGCCTTTCAAAGCCCATGATTGTAACAGACCCCAACGTTGCGCAGCTTGGTTTTTTTAAAGAAATAGTAACCGGCTTAAAAGCAAAGAACATTTCCGTTGAAGTGTTTTCTGACATACATAAAAACCCGGTAAAAAGCGATGTATACAAGGGCACTGACCTTTACGACGCTACACAGCGGGACAGCATTATCGGCATTGGCGGCGGCGCAGGGCTGGATGTGGCCCGGGCCATCTTATTACGCATTAACCACCGCGAAGACCTGTTTAAATACGATGACCTTATCGGCGGAGATGTATATGTAACCAACGATGTACCGCACTTCATCACCATACCTACCACGTCCGGTACAGGTAGCGAGGTGGGCCGCAGCGCCATTATTGCCGATGATGAAACACACCAGAAAAAAATACTTTTTTCGCCCAAGCTGCTGGCCAAAATAGTTTTTGCAGACCCGCTGCTTACCATGGAGCTTCCGCCATTTATTACCGCGGCTACCGGCATGGATGCGCTTACCCACAATATGGAGGCCTACCTCGCCAAAATGTACCACCCAATATGCGAAGGCATTGCGCTGGAAGGTATTAAGCTGATTGACGAATCACTGGAAAAAGCAGTAAACAAACCTGATGTAGAAGCCAGGAGCAAAATGCTGCTCGGCAGTATGATGGGCGCTGTTGCTTTTCAAAAAGGGCTGGGCGTAGTTCATTCGCTGGCACACCCCTTATCGCAATTGCTCGACACCCACCACGGCCTTGCCAACGCGGTTAACATTCCCTACGGCATGCAGTTTAACATTGCCGGTTTTGAAGACAAATTCAGGCGCATTGCCCGGGTGCTGGAGCTGAAGGAAGAAACCGGCGATGCCGTGGTTCAATACCTTTTCAATTTCAATACTTCCATCGGCATACCTCATAAGCTTCGCGATATCGGTGTAAAAGAAGAGCATATTGAAACCCTGGCAGACCTGGCTTTTGCCGATTTTGCGCACCCCAATAATCCCAAACCGGTAAGCAGGCAAGACTTTAAAGCCATTTACCTGCAGGCATTATAGTTAGCAAAAAGCATCACATTTTCGGGGTGGGCAACAGGTTTGCCTGCCCCGGACATTTATGTAGTAAGTAATAAAGAAAATACGGGGGTGTCCCTCGTACCTCGGGCCGGGCTTTCCGCTATTACTCCGGCACAAAAGCAGCGCTGCCCCACGCCCCCTTCAGGGGGAGCCGGAGGGGGCCCTCACCGGGGTAACCGCTTCAATCCCTCACCCGAAAGACAGTTGCCGGTTGCAGGTAGCTGGTTTCCGATCTGTAAATGTGTAAAAGGTTGATGATTTTTTTAGCCGGTGAAGTGAGGAGAAATTCAGCGCTTGATGCTATAGTATATACAGGATAAAATTATGCCATAGCCCAAAGAGCTAAATGTGAATAGCCCCGGATAAAATCCAGGGTTGGCATTTGATAATAGAACATTCAACCCCTTCGGGGTTGAACAACGCTATTGCATCACCCTTCAGGACAAGTAAGACCTTGCGCTCTTTCTACTTAATCCACTATTGAACATTGTACAATAATGGTAACCATAGCCGCAAACCTTATGCTTTCCTTACATTTACAGCTATGGCCCGGCAATACATCAACTACAACGGCAAAATATACCACTCAGGAAAACTGATCATCTCGCCAGACAACCGTTCCTTCCGTTACGGCGATGGTTTTTTTGAAACCATGAAAATGATCAACGGCCGTATCATTCTGCAACCGTTTCATTTTGAAAGATTGTTCAGTTCTTTGGAAACATTGCGGTTTGAAAAACCATCTTATTTTACTGAAGCATACCTGAAACAGCAGGTTGAAGAGCTGGTTGCCAAAAACAACCATGCCGGCCTTGCCCGCATAAGGTTAATGATCTTTCGTGGCGATGGCGGACTATATGATGCGGAAAACCATTTTCCCAATTTGCTGGTACAAACATGGCAAATGGATAATGCCAACAACCGGCTGAATGAAAACGGGCTGGTGACGGACATTTTCCCCCATGCCCGCAAAGCCTGCGACCTGTACTCTCCTGTCAAGAGCAACAACTACCTGCCCTATGCCATGGCCGCATTATGGGCTAAAGAAAATCGCCTTAACGATGCACTGCTGCTTAACAGCTTTAACCGCGTTGCTGATGCTACCATTGCCAACATATTTGTTGTAAAAGATGGCGCTGTGCTAACCCCTTCCTTACAGGAAGGCTGCGTTAGCGGCGTTATGCGCAGGTACCTGCTGCAATGCCTGCGCAAAGAAAATATACCTGTGCAGGAAACACAGTTATCAGCAGAGGATGTTTATAACGCTTCTGAAGTTTTTTTAACGAATGCCGGTTATAATTTAAGGTGGGTAAAACAGGTGGGCAGGTACGGCTATCAAAACCAATTAGCGGCTTTTTTGCACAATAAGTTTGTTGTAGCCCTGTTGAATGGATAAACCTAAACCACCTTTCCCAAGCTTTGCTTTTTAACTGTTGCCCCTTTAGTAGATTTGGTTATTCAAAAACGCATTTATGGCATCTCTCAAAAGTCTTAATCCATTCCTTAAGAGCAACAACGATACAGGTTTTGGCGCCAATGCGAGTGGTTATGGCGGCCGGTTTATTAATAAAGACGGCACTTTCAATATTCAAAAAACAGGCATCCCTCTCTCGGAACGTTTCAGCATATATCATTCCATGCTAAACATGCCAAGGTGGAAATTTGCTTTGGTAATTGTAAGTTTCTTCTTTGGCATCAACCTGGTTTATACGCTGGTATATCTGGCTATCGGTAAACATGAATTTACCGGCATGATTGCCACCGGCTGGTGGCAAGAGTTTTTGGAACTTTATTTTTTTAGCACCGAAACATTTACCACTGTAGGTTATGGCCGCGTAAACCCTGTTGGTACAGCGGCTAATTTTGTTGCGGCATTTGAGGCCATGAGCGGTTTTTTAAGTTTTGCTGTTACTACCGGTTTAATATATGGCCGCTTTTCAAGGCCAAAAGCATTCATTTCATTCAGCGATAATGCAGTAATAACAAGTTTTAAGGATAAGACTGCATTAATGTTCCGTATTGCCTCTTATAAAGATTTGCATGTTCTTACCAATGCGGAAATAAGGGTAACAACCGGCATGCTGCAAGCAGAAAATGAACATAGGAACTACAAATTTTACGAACTGGAACTGGAACGCAACCGGGTAGACAGCCTGATGATGAACTGGACAGTTGTTCATGTAATTGATGAAAACAGCCCGCTTTTCGATCTGTCTCCGGAAGATATGAAGGAGGCTGATGTTGAAGTGTATGTTCTGGTAAGGGGCTTTGATGATGTATATTCAAATACGGTTTTAAAAAGAACGTCCTATACGTACGATGAAATTTTGTTCGATAAAAAATTTGTACCCATGTACAAAGAAAGTGAGGATGGAAAAACCACGATTGTAGAGTTACATAAGTTAAATGAATTTCAATAGGCAGCTTTTTAAAGAAGGCTTATTTTCTTTACTTCAAAATAGCGCTCTTCATCTGGCCCGAATTGACGGTAGAAACTTGCGACAGAGGGTATGTCTGAACCTTCAAAATCCAAAGTACATTCCTTTCCGGCGTTTTCATAAATTAACCGGTCTATAAAAAAGTAGGTAGCCCTGGCGTTTCTTCCCGCAGCGGATGGCGCACCAAGCCAATAATACAACCTTTGTTTTTCATGGAGTATTACGGATGCAAACAGCGTTTCTGCGTTGACACTGTTTTCCACAGAATACAAGGTTGCCATGTTTCTTTCCAGGGCAGCTTTGGCAAAAGTTTCAGCCGCACTGTAATCTCTTTTGCTATGTGTTGTTTGCAGGGCGCCGTAAGCACTATCGTATAATGCGATAACTTCTGTAAGATTGTTTTTTTTAGCCAGGGCGCAATTGCGTGATACAGCTTTGTGTATGTTCTTTCGGCAGGATGCAGTGTATCTTGAACGAAATATAGCATCATAGGAAGATGCCAGGGGAAGAACATAATTCACTCTTTGCTTTAGTAACCATTTTGGAGGGAACATTAAACTGTCGAAATCTGAGTGAACAAAGTTGAAATTTTTCTTAAGCAGCCCTGCCACCTGGCCATTCTCCTCAAACCGTGCAACAGTGCGCATCAAAGAAATCCTTGGCAAAAAGGGCACCTGGTAAACATACTTTAAAACAGCTTTTTTTCGCCAGGGAACAGGCATAACGGCTTCGTAATCATTAAACACAATTCCACTCCAGTTATCGCATAATGCATCCAGCGCCCAGCTATACATAAAAATGTTTTGTTGCGCCGCGGCTTCCACACAGGTATTCCACCTGCATTTGTCAATTTTATGTTCCGGTAGCAATTCCGCGGAATACTGCATGTATGCCTTATTTATTCCGCAACTTATGAATTATACTTAAATAACAGGGTGTGTCACCTTTGCGCCAGGGATTGCAGCGGTTACCCCGGTGAAGACTTTGTGTGGCTGGCCGGCGCCGGAGTAATAGCGGAAAGCCCGGTGCCCTTGCGCAGCTTGGGCAGGCGCCATGAATATATCAGAAAGTACCTGCTACTTGCCTTTGCCCAGCAGTATAATGCGCAGTGAATAGATCATGATTTTTAAATCCAGCAGCAGGGATGCATTTTCCATGTACATTAAATCGTACTGCATGCGTTCTACCATTTCCTCAACAGTTGAGGCATAACCAAAGCGCACCATGCCCCAGGAAGTAAGCCCGGGTTTTACTTTAAACAGGTATTTGTAATAAGGGGTAAAACGGGCAAGCTGGTCAATATAATACTTACGTTCCGGGCGGGGGCCTACAAGGCTCATATCGCCTTTTAGTATATTCCAGAGCTGCGGCAATTCATCCAGCCGCCATTTGCGCATAAAACGGCCCCAGCGGGTAATGCGTTGGTCATTCTCTGACGAAAGCATGGGGCCATCCTTTTCGGCATCGGCCACCATGGACCGGAATTTGTAAATATGAAAAGGTTTACCCTTATATCCTACCCTCTTTTGGGAATAGATAATAGGGCCCGGTGAAGAAAGCCTTGTTTTAATAACCAGTACCAGTAATACCGGGCTTAGTACAATAAGCCCAAATAAAGCGAAAAATACATCCACCACCCGCTTGATATTTTCCTGCCATACGGGCATTACATTGGTTTCAATGTGTATCAGCGAGGCGCCCAGCACATCGCTGGTTTTAACTGAGCCGGTAAGTATATCGTAAGTGGTTGGTGTAATTCTTATGGCAACATCCTTATCGCTTAACACATCAACCAATTTGGTTCTTGTTTTTACATCTTCTTTTGACAGCGCCAACACCACCTGCTGCACATGGTGGGACTCTATTACCGTCCCGGCATCGTCTAACCTGCCCAGCCTTTTTACCTGCCTGGCAAAAGGTGAATGATTTTCCTGGTCTGACAGGTAACCTACCGTTCTGTAACCAAACTCGGATTTATTCTTCTCAAACTCCCGGTAAATTTTAAAGCCTTCCTTATTGTCACCTATAAATATGGTGTTGATGCTGTAAGCGCCTGTACGCAGGTGCCTGCGGCCAACATTAATGAGCAACAGCCTTAGTGAAAAAGTAAACAGGCTTTGAAACAGCCAAAAACTGAAAAATATTTTGATATAATAATTGTATTGCCGGGCAGTATCATCAATAACCAGGCAAAAGAATAAAGCTGCACATCCTATTAAAGCCTGTATAACAGTGCTGTTTAATTCGCTTAGCCTTGATTTGGAATAAATGGATTTATTATAGCCTCCCATAACGGTATACAGCGTAAGCCAGAATGCCGGGATAAGGATAAACAATTGTATATGGAAAAAATAATCAAGCAAAAGGTAACGAATGCTGGTTGTATTGTATTGGTGGAGTTCCTGCCTGCGCATAAGGCAAATAAGAAACCATGTGAGTGCGCTTGAGCAGTAGTCGGCAAACACATACCATCTGATTGTTAAAGGAGGGCTTAGTAAACGCATAACTTACACCATTATACTGGTATTACTTATCTTGTCCAATATCTGGTGAGCAACTTCCATAGCAACGAAGCCATCAATTTCGCTAACAGCAACCGGTTTTTCATGAACAATCGCATCTATAAAAGCGTGCAGTTCTTCTTTAATTGCATTAACAGGCTTTGTTTCGGGGTTGGAAACAGCAATCGTTTTTGTTCCGTAGGGCGTTTCCAGGTCAAAGGTAAAGGCATTTTCGTCTTCGGAGGTCTTCAGCTTTATTATTTCGGTTTTCTTTTCCAGAAAGTCAATGCCAATGTAGGCATCTTTTTGAAACAGCCTCATTTTACGCATCTTTTTCATACTAATACGGCTGCTGGTAAGGTTGGCTACGCATCCATTGTTAAACTCTATACGCACATTGGCAATATCCGGTGTTTCCGTCATTACCGCTACTCCGCTGGCGGAAATGCTGCGCACATCGCTTTTAACCAGGCTAAGGATAATGTCAATGTCGTGTATCATCAGGTCCAGTATCACACTTACTTCTGTGCCCCGCGGGTTAAACTGTGCAAGCCGGTGCACTTCTATAAACATGGGGTTTAGCGGCATATTTTTAATGGCCAGGTAAGCGGGGTTAAACCGTTCTACATGGCCCACCTGTACTTTTACCCTTGCCTCACGGGCCATTTTTACTATCAGTCTTCCTTCGCTTATAGTGTTGGCCAAAGGTTTTTCCACAAAAATATGCTTGCCCTTGCGGATGGCTTTTTCGCAAAGCTCAAAATGGTGATTGGTGGGCGCCACAATGTCTGCGGCATCAATTACATCCAGCAGGGCCTCAGGCGTATCAAATCTTTGTAACTGGTACTTGGTGATAATGTCTGCGGCCGCGGCATCGCTTGGGTCGTAAAAACCCACCAACTCCACCCCTTCTATTTCTTTCCAGTTGTTCAAATGAAACTTACCCAGGTGGCCCACGCCAAAAACACCCACTTTCAGCATAAATTTTATTTAATGGATAAAGATAAAGAAAGCGGGTTGTTAGTTGCTGAATGTTTGGCTGTTCAGTGCTGAATGTTATTAACTGAAGGATTATGGCGATTCGAAGAATAATTATTGGCACGAAAACCAACCGGTGAAGTGTTTGATTATTATTTGTTCTTAACTGAAAGACGAGATAATAATAAACCCATTTTTACAACAGGCGATGCCACAAGGAAAGGTTGCTGGTGCCCAAAAAATGCAAATGAGCAATTTGGGGCTACCCTAAATATTTATACTGCTTGCCTGATAAAATTCTGCAACAATTTTTTGGTGACCAACAATAGTGCTACTATGAGGCGCCTGTTGTGTCACTCACTTGTACGCCTGGTAATTCTATTCGGCAACGTGCGGCCAGGCTGCTTTTCTTTACACAATTTTATGCGGTGTGTAGTATAGGTATAAACGCATGCCGATATGGCTACTCGTCTATCCAAATTACCCTTACAATAGATGGCTGGGGCTTTACACCAAAAAAATAGAAAATGTTAAATTTAAATTTATACTTTTGATTCCCTATACGTTATGATAGCTTTTGTTAGAGGAAAATTTGCACGGAAATCCCCGGCACAGGTAATAGTTGATGTGAATGGCGTTGGATATGACTTACAGGTTAGCCTGAATACCTACTCGGCTATCAGCGGGGCAGAAGAAGGACAGTTATTTACATACCTCCATATCACCGAAAACGCTCAAACCCTCTATGGTTTTTTTGAGCAAACGGAAAAAGAACTGTTTTTACAGTTGATCAGCGTGTCTGGCGTGGGAGCATCCACGGCCAGGATGATGTTGAGCGGCATGAAACCCGATGAAATTATTAAAGCCATTGTGCAAAGCAATGCCAAACAACTGGAAGGCATTAAAGGCATTGGCAAAAAAACGGCGGAAAGGCTTATTCTTGAACTGAAAGACAAACTTGGCAAACACAGCCAGGAAACTTTTACAGGAATGCAGCCAATACGCACACAGGAACAGGATGCTTTACAGGCGCTGCTTGCGCTTGGTATTGCCAGGCCGGCAGCGGAAACAGCGCTGAAAAAGGTATTAAATGTTCCGGATCGCTCTTTATCACTGGAAGAAATTATTAAATTGGCATTGAAAAACCTATAATACTATCGCATTTGAAGATACTTCTACGTAACCAGAGCTGACGAAAATTGACCCATATACGTAATATCCTTTGCTTATTTGTTCTGATAACTTTCGGAAGTGTATCATGCGTTACCGTGTTTGCGCAGCAACAGCAGCAGGCCGATACAACTGCCAAAAAGGGATCAGACACACTGCGTTACCCGCTGAAGGACCGCCGTGGCGACCGTTTTAGCTGGAAGAACAGGAACCCTTTTTACCTGAACGATACCAGCTTTATTAAACAGGACATACAATACGACCCTGTTACCAAACAATACTACATTGTTGAAAAAATAGGCAATACCTACTACCGCAAGCCCACTTACCTTACACTTGATGAATTATTGCGCATACAGGGCCGCAACGATGAAATAGACTATTTTAATAAAAGGGCGCAAACGTTAAGCCTGCTTAACCAAAAAATTACCCGCCCTAAGATGAAGGTGTACGACAAACTGTTTGACAGGCTTTTTGGTCTTGGGCCAAACGGTTTGAAAGTGGATATTAAACCACAGGGCAATGTGGACATTATGATTGGCTACCAGGGCCAAAACATAAAAAACCCTACCCTGCCGGAGAGGGCACGCAAAAACGGCGGCTTTGATTTTGACATGAACGCCAACCTGAACGTTATTGGCAATATTGGCGACAAGCTTAAACTGCCCATCAGCTACAACACTTTGGCCAACTTTGACTTTGAAAACCAGTTAAAGCTGGATTACAAAGGCATGGATGACGAAATCATCAAATCCATTGAAGCAGGTAATATCTCCTTCCAGTCAAAGGGTACATTAATACCAAGCACACAAAGCCTTTTTGGTTTAAAAACCCAGTTACAGTTTGGCAAATTATTTATAACAACGGCACTGGCTACGCAAAGGGCACAGCGGCAGAGCCTGAACCTGCAGGGCGGTGGCGTATCTCAGCAGATTAACAAGAAGCTGGACGATTATGACGAGAACAAGCACTTTTTACTGGCCCAGTATTTCCGTAATAATTACAACAAAACCATGGCCAACCTACCCGTGGTTAACAGCCAGGTGCAGATATTGAGAATGGAGGCTTGGGTTACCAACAGAACAGGTACTGATACATCCATAAGAACGGTGGTAGGTTTAATGGACCTGGGTGAAAACCAGCCATGGAACCCGGTTAACCGGCCGCTTACATCCAACCAGTTACCGGACAATGGCTCCAACGACCTGTACAGTTTTCTTATTGGCAGCCAGGCCAACCGCAACCCATCCCTCATTAACTCAGCTTTACTGGCACACGGTCTTAGCCCGGTGCAGGATTATGAAAAAACCTTTGCCCGCAAGCTTAGCCCCAATGAATACTTTTTCAACCAGCAGGCAGGCTTTATTTCGCTAAACATACAACTGCAGCCGGATGAGGTACTGGGTGTAGCTTACCAATACACTTACAACGGTAAAGTGTACCAGGTAGGTGAGTTTTCCCAGGATATTAATGTGGACTCAACCAAAGGCGTACAAAAAGTGCTGTTCTTAAAGTTGCTGAAAGCAACATCCCAGCGCACCACGTTGCCCATCTGGGATTTGATGATGAAGAACGTCTACTCACTGGACGTTACCGGCCTTACCCAGCAGGATTTTAAACTCAACATCCTGTACCAGGAACCCAGCGGCGGCACCAAACGTTACCTGCCGGAAGCTTCGCCGGAAGCCCTGGGCCGGCCTATATTGTCTCTGCTTAACCTTGACAGGCTTAATAACCGCAACGACCCATTACCAGATGGCCAGTATGACTTTGTGGAAGGGTTTACCATTCTGTCCCAACAGGGTAAAATCATCTTCCCGGTACTGGAACCTTTTGGGCGGGATCTTGATTCCCTGGCATTCCAGGGCCAGCCGCAGGACATAAAAAACAAATACCTTTTCTACGCCCTTTACGATACCATTAAGGCCATAGCCCAAACCTATGCCAACCTTAACCGTTTTGTAGCGCAGGGCACGGCCAAGGGCAGCTCCAATACAGATATTTACCTGGGGGCCTTTAACATACCGCAGGGTTCTGTTACCGCCACCGCCGGCGGGCAGGTACTGCAGGAAAACGTGGACTATATTATAGACTATAACCTGGGTACACTTAAGGTAATTAACCAGGCCATTATCAACTCCGGGGTGCCTGTACAGGTACAGTTTGAAAATAACGCCAATTTTGGCCTGCAGCAGCGGACCTTTATGGGCCTGCGGCTGGATTACCAGGTAAACAAAAAGCTGGCCCTGGGCGGTACCATGGTAAGGCTGGCAGAACGGCCGTTCTTTACCAAGATGAACTATGGCGAAGACCCCATCCGCAACACCATGTATGGGCTTGACTTCAGCTACCGCTCCGAGGCGCCATTCCTTACAAGGTTGCTGGATAAATTACCGTTTTACTCAACCACCGCGCAAAGTACCATTACCGCTTACGGAGAATTCGCGGCACTAAAACCCGGCCACCCATCACAGATTGGTTCCGGCGAAGACGGGCTTATTTACATTGATGATTTTGAAGGTACCCGCAGCAGTATTGACCTGCGTTTTCCCTTTATTTCCTGGACACTGGCCTCTGTGCCACAGGGTAACGGCCTGTTTCCGGAAGGCACTTTAACCAACAACCTTGACTACGGCAAGCGCCGGGCCAAGCTGGCATGGTACAATATTGAGCCTATATTGCAGGACAAAACCAGCAATAACAACCCGCTGAAGGGCGACCTGGAGGCATTGAGCGACCCCAGGGTACGTGCCGTATTTACCAATGAGCTTTTCCCGCAACGCACCACTAACCTTACGGATGTACAAACCTCCACCTTTGACCTGACCTACTACCCCAAAGAGAGAGGCCCCTACAACTATGAAGCCTCCAGGGCTTCTATTGACGACCAGGGCCGGTTTATACAGCCAAGGGACAAATGGGCAGGTATTATGCGCAACATAGACCAAACCGATTTTGAAACAGGCAACGTGGAATATGTAGAGTTCTGGCTGCAAAACCCGTTTATTGACAGGCCGGCCGCTACAGGCGGTAAGCTGTACCTTAACCTGGGCAACATAAGCGAAGATGTGTTGAAAGACGGGCAACGCTTTTACGAAAACGGCCTGAATACACCCAACCAGCCTTCAGCGGTAGACAATAGCTCCGCCTGGGGCCGCACGCCGGTTAACCCCATACAAATAACCCAGGCCTTCAGCAACGACCCTGCCGACAGGCCTTTCCAGGATTTGGGCTTTGACGGTATGAACAATGACAGCGAAACGGTAAGACGGTCTGACTACCTTAACCTGCTGCAAACAAATTTCGGGGCTAATTCGCTGGTAGTAAGACAGGCACAGCAAGACCCATCCAACGACGACTACCGCTGGTACAGGGATGCCGTGTACGACCAAAATAAAACCAACATACTGGGCCGCTATAAAAACTTCAATAACCCGCAGGGCAACTCCCCGGTGGCATCTTCTGATATTTCCCAGTTTACCCCTGCCGCCACCATGTACCCGGACAATGAAGACCTTAACCGGGATAATACCCTTAATGAAACCGAAGAATATTATGAATATGAAATTGACCTGAGACCTGGTATGTCAACCGGGCTTACCAAATACATCACCGATACCAGGGTGGTAGTGCCCAGGCTGGCCAATGGCGCCAACAAGCCCGAAGAATGGTACCTGTTCCGTGTGCCCATTAAAGATTTTACCAATAAGGTGGGCAATATACCCGACTTTAAATCCATACGCTTTATAAGGCTTTACATGACAGGGTTTGAAGATTCTGTTACCCTGCGTTTTGCCCGGTTTGACCTGGTACGCAACCAGTGGAGAAGCTTTGCTTACGAACTGGATACCATAGGCGCTTACAAAACACTGCCGGCCAACTCCGCCACTACTAACAATGTGCTGGCAGTAAACCTGGAAGACAACAGCAGCCGCCAGCCTATACCCTACAAAATACCGCCCGGTATCGAGCGTGTGCAAATGCTGAGCAACAACGGCGTAAACCTGCTGCAGAACGAGCAGGCCATGAGCCTTAAAATATCCAACCTGGCTGAAGGCGACGCCAGGGCTGTATTTAAAACATTGAACCTGGATATGCGCCAATACGGCAAACTCTCCATGTTCCTGCATGCGGAAGCATTCATCGGTCAAACCCTTAACGATGGCGACATTAATGCCGTAATAAGGATAGGCCAGGACTTCTTGAACAACTATTACGAGATAAAAATCCCGTTACGCATCACCGCCCCGGGCGTTAACCCTTCTGCCGAGGAAATATGGCCCGCCGACAATAACCTGGATTTTGACCTGCAGGAACTGGTACAGCTTAAGTTGCGGCGCAATACCAATGGCGCGGATATTAACCAGATTTACCGGGAAGTGATTGGCACAAAAACATTTTCAGTGCGTGGCAACCCCAACCTGGGCGAGGTAAGCGGCTTCCTTGTAGGCGTGGAAAACGCCAAAAACGGCAACGTGTCGGCCCCCATCAATACAGAAGTGTGGGTGAACGAATTAAGGTTGTCCAAACTTTCTGAGAACGGCGGATGGGCAGCCCTGGGCAGAATGGACATACAGCTTGCAGACCTGGGCACTTTCTCTGTTTCGGCCAACACCTACACGCAGGGCTTTGGTACGCTGGAACAACGTGTAAACGAAAGGGCCAGGGAAAACATGCTGCAGTACGATGCCGCCTTAAACATTGATGCCGGCAGGCTTTTACCCAAAGGCATCGGCGCTACCATCCCCATCTATGCCAGCATTAACCGCACCATCCTTACACCGCAATACGATCCCTATGACCAGGATGTATTATTTAAGTACAAACTTAATTCCGCTGTAGATAAAAGAACACGCGATTCTATCAAAGATGTGGGCCTTGACCAGCTTACCATTAAAACATTTAACCTTACCAACCTGCGCTTCGGCCAAAACGCGGTTAAGAAAAAGCTGTGGAGCATCAGCAATTTCGACTTCAGCTACTCCTATACCAGCACCGAGCAAACCAACCCCCTGATACTGCTGAACAGCATTGTTAAACACCGCTTCGGGCTGGGCTATACCTACAATGGTGAAGCAAAGTATTTTGAGCCCTTTAAGAGGATGATAAAAAGCAAAAGCAAGTGGCTTGACCTGGTGAGGGATTTTAACCTCAACCCCGTACCCTCGCTGCTGGGCTTCAGGGCAGATGTTAACCGACAATACGGCCAGTACACCCCCCGCATTATCAATACGTTTGACAGTAAGGTGGAAAGGGTGGATACTACCTACGACAAATACTTCACATTCGACAGGTATTATAACATGCGCTGGGATTTAACCCGGTCGCTTAACCTGGACTTCAGCGCTACCAACTTTGCCAGGGTAGATGAGCCATTCGGAAAAATTGACACCAAGGAAAAGCGGGATTCCATCCGCCGCAACTTCTTCAAAGGCGGCAGAAATACCCTATACCAGCAACGGGCCATCCTTAGCTATAACCTGCCTTTAAACAAATTACCGCTTACAGACTGGATTACCGCCCGGTACAGCTACAGCACCAACTATAACTGGATAGGCGCCAGCCTGCTGGCCCTTAACCTGGGCAATACCATAGAAAATGGCCAGCAAAACAACCTTACAGCAGAATTTGATTTTACCAGGCTGTACAGCAAATCCCGCTTTTTGGATGCTGCCAACCAGCCGGCATTGCCACGGGCGCCCAAAGACAGTACTGCCCAGAACAACAACCTTCCGCAAACAGATAATGCCAACAACTGGTGGGATACCATACCCAGCCGGGACAAAGTGGTGAAGGGCCTGAAAGGGAAAGCAAAAAGAGAAGCACTGCGCAAATGGCGGCAGTTAAAACGCGATGGCCGCAAAGCCAAACGCGAAGCAGCCCGCACCCAGCCGGCCGATATGAACGGTTTTGCAAGGGCAGGCGGCAGGTTAATTACCATGGTTAAACGCGCCGCTGTTAATTACTCAGAAAATTACAGCAGCCGCATACCCGGCTATACAGACAGTACAAGGGCACTTGGGCAAAACTGGGCCAGCATGCAGCCGGGCCTGGGCTATGTATTCGGCAAACAGCCCGATACCGCCTGGCTTAACCAGAAAGCAAGGCAGGGCGTGCTTACACGGGATAGCACGTTCAACCTTATGTTCAGGCAAAACTTTGAACAAAAGATTAGCCTTACCGCACAGCTTGAGCCGGTAAGGGAACTGATTATAGACCTTAACCTGGACAAGTCTTTCTCCAAAGATTATACAGAATTGTTTAAAGACACTACAGGCACCGGCAACAACTTTGGCCACCTCTCCCCTTACGCCAGCGGCGGATTTAGCGTAAGCTACATCAGTTTCGGCACCATGTTCGAGAAGTTTAAGCCAACAGAAGTTTCCGCTACGTTCAACAAGTTCCAGGATTACCGCAATACACTTTCCCGCAGGCTGGCCAACAACAACCCCTACTGGCAGTCACTGCCCGATAACCAGAAGTTTACCGCGGATGGTTATGCAGCGGGTTATGGCCGTTATGCGCAGGATGTGCTGATACCCGCCTTCCTGGCGGCCTATACCGGTAAAGACCCTAATTCTGTCGGGCTCATCAACCAGTCAAACCCCAATATAAAAAGCAATCCCTTCCGCAGCATTATGCCCAAACCTAACTGGCGGTTAACGTATACAGGTTTGTCAAGAATACCGTTCCTGGAAAGTATTTTCAGCAACATATCCATCACGCATGGGTACAACGGCACGCTTAGTATGAACAGCTTTACCAGCGCCCTGTTCTACCAGGACAGGTTTGGTTTTGGCGCACCCAGCTTTATTGATACCGTTTCGGGCAACTATGTTCCGTTCTTCCTGCTGCCCAACATAACCATACAGGAGCAGTTTGCACCGCTGTTCGGCTTCGATGTAACTACCAACAGCCAGTTAAACCTGCGCTTTGAATACAAGAAAAGCAGAACACTTAGCTTAAGCCTGATAGACTACCAGTTGAGCGAAGTAAGGAGCACCGGCTGGACATTCGGCGGCAGCATAAGGCTGCGCAATTTCTCCATGCCGTTTAAGCTGCCCTTTGCCAAAAAGAACGCCCAGAACGACATGAACATCAGCCTTGACCTCGGCATGCAGGACGACACCCAAAGCAACAGTGTGCTGGACCAGGCCAATGCCTACAGTACCGGCGGGCAAAAAATCATTACTATACAGCCTTCAATAGACTATGTATTAAACAACAGGGTAAACCTCAAATTCTATTTCGACCAGCAGCGGGTTATCCCCTACATCTCAACCTCCGCCCCCATTACCAATACCAGGGCCGGGTTGCAGATAAGGATATCACTGGCGCCATAGCCGACTGTAACCGCAAACGGAATTTTTATGGGCCCGGCAGCAGGAACAAGCATTAAGCATCGTTGCGTCGCACTCTTGTACGGTTAGATTCGCTATTCGGCTTTTCCCACCGGGTAGCCTTGGTCTGTGCAGCCTCCGGCCCCACAAACATGGCGCCCCGCATGCAAAAGCCAAGCCGCTATGCATAACAGCAATCTTGCTATTGTTACAGTAACCACTGACATACGGCCTTGCTTAAGGTATCCCGTTGGGCATCCAGAGTTTTATTTCCGCAGTTTACCCCAGCCGATTTTTCACTGGGTTTCGGCCCGGGCAAAATCCCTACTAAGCATTTTCATTGACGTAACCCTGCTATACAAAAAACGAAATAAAAACAGTATTGAAAACGAGGGAATTGTATATTTTTAATTGTGCGGCTAATACGGCAATGCAAACGTTAGCTGGCATTTTGTTGGACACCCTCTTATTAATGAACAGTCAAATGATTAAACTATTATTTTCTTTCAGTTTTCTTTTTGTTGTGAATATCTCAAAAGGGCAAACTACTGTTCAAAAAAAATCCGTCAACCAAACTAAAGACACATTAAAAAGAAACTATGATTTTTCTCGACTCAAGCCTGTAGAGCTACCTCGACCTAATTCTGGAACTTTCACTTACGAGCAAGCGGGAAAAAGAAAAAATGAGATTTACAATTTGCAACTTACGCCAAAACATTTTAGTTGGACAAATCCTACTTCAGGCGGTGCCGTTCATATTAACAAAAGAGATGAGATTGAAGTTTATCAATTTACTATAGGAATATTGGAGAGTGTGACTGACTCTGCTATTAATTATATTGACGCACCTAAGGATACTTTTGTTGTTATTACAGACCCTAAGAATTTGCATTATTATGTTGGTGGTATTGGCGAGGGAAATCCAGCAAGTGTTTTAATAACTTCTGAAATAAGATTGGATAAATCCGAAGCAATTAAAAAAATTATGCAAGAACTGTGGTTGCCAAGTGTCCAAATTTACTACCTGACAAAAAGGAGATAAAACGCCAGCTAACATTCAGTTTTGCGTCAGCAGGGGGCGACGAATATATACTCGTCTTTTGTACTACTATCAGCGGCATATCCCGCTGAACGAACACAGATGAGCAATAGAATATTTTTCAACTTTAGTAACTTACATCGGCTGCAGTTCCGGGCTGGACGTTTTCCAAATGCCCTGTCGAACGCAAAGCTGTGGCCGTTATATGCGATTTTTATGAGCACCCCACCATCAATAGAAACATTGCGGAAAATCACTCCAATCGACAATAGTCTAATCAAATATTATCCAGACTTAGATTTTCTTGACATTTCTGACAACATCGATAAGATAAATAAAAAGAAGAGTAAAAACCTAAGCGACATTGAAACAAATTATCACAGCATAGGGTACTTTCAAAATGAAAAGCTAATACGCATTGACCAAGTCGGAGCAGGAATACCCAAAGAGACTTACATAATTTGGGAAAATGGCAAAGTAAAGGAAGCGCATGATTTTTTTCTAGGCCTTCGTTGGGGAGAGAAAATCTCAAACAAAGAACAACTTAGTTCCAGTTGGTTTTATACTTATGAAAATGACTTGACAAAAAAAATAGTTTGGCTAAATTATGAGGATAGGAAATATTACGACCACGGTAAAATGACGGTTACATATGATTATGAGTATGACAGCAAAGGATTATTGTTTATCAGGCAAACTGTGATGGGAGAAGGAAAGCTTTGGAAAGAACCACAAATTCAAATTTCTTTTGACAGGGAAAAGGAACTATTCCTTAAAACTTGTACAATATCAAAATCACCTTTGATTGCAGCAAATTCAAAAGTATCAGACAATGTAATAGATTTTAAAATCAAAAATAACACCAGAACCTGCAATTGCAAAAAATGCAAAATGCCTTTAAGTTTTATTGCAACTGTAAACCTAATTGACAAGAGATTTAATTTGACGAATATAAAAATCACTGACACTCCAGTATTACATTGTTTTAACTGTATGGAGACACAGCATTATAATCCAGACAGTTTGAATTTGCCAGTAGTTAATAAAGTGGCATTTACAGAAACTGTTTATAAATTCAAAAGAGAGACTGATGAAGAAGCACTTGAAAAAGCGTTTCTTAAAATTGGCGGACAACCGATTTGGATTCAAGAGGATGGGCATCCAAAATGTTCTCAATGCAGTAAGACTATGAAGTTCATAATTGAAATTCAAACAGACGAAAACTTAGTAAACGGCTTTGACACTTTAGCATTTGGTGACAGCGGTAAACTATATGTCTTTGCTTGCTGCGACAATGTGACGACAATACCGCAGTGGTATTAAAACCGCATATAACATTGGGTTTTATGCAAGTTGGGCTTGACCTTGTAACTTCAACTAATTGCAAATCGCAGCTTCAATTCCAGCAGACGAATATCTATCAGCTTTTGTACTTAACTTCATCAACATATTTTCAATCAGCAGCGGTTATCGGCAGACGGAATACTAATTCCCAACCTGCATAAAGCCCTGCCCGTTGATGGCAATTAAACTCCATTCTTCCTCAATATTTCAATAAAATAATTTGACAAAATGCCGCATACGATAAGCTTAGAATGTTTTTCAGAAGATTTTTCAACCTCAAAAAACATAAACTACAATAAACTTTTAGAGGTAATTCGTGGAGATGAAAATTTTAAAGTCGAAAAAGAAGACTCCACTGAAACACTCTTTATTTGGAATGAAGAAAAAGAAGAATGGTTTCCTTTACTATGGTTGACTGACGAAAAAAGTTATATCAATTCAAACCCTATTTTTGAACTTAATTTGTATTATGACTTAGTCAAAATTTCGGAACAACTTGATGCCACAATTATAACTGAGGAAGGACTAATTCTACTTATACCTAAGTATGGCTTATTACTTGACCCAGACGAAGGCATTGATGAAAATTTAGAAATTGGAGAGTTACAAGTAGAAATAGAGAAAACGGCAAATGTTTCGATAGCCATTAAAAATATTAAATCAAAACAAAAAACTGCTCCGCTAAAGGTTAGTCCTGAAAAAACTGATAAATCAAAAAAAATAAATGAATTTCTAACCTCGAAGAAAGGAAATGTATTGGCAATTATATTGACAATTATATTTTGTCTAATGCTACTGTTAAGAGCAAAAAAATAAACTGCCACCAACAACTAAGGCTTCGTCGGGTGTGAAACACCAAAGATGAAGCCGATATTGCACAGCCAGCCCCGCACCGCTGCGGGGGAACCTTCGGTAGCCGTGCGAGTAATTATGGGTATTGAACTGAAGTGAGGATGGCGTTAAGAGGTGTTAGGTTTCAGATAGGACATGTATAAAAAAGCTCCGGAAGATATTTTGGGCCGTTTTCTTCATTTTGTTTTTCTCAAGGTTTATTTTTCTTCGTTGTTTACAATCCTTTCCGGCAGGGATGCCATTCGATGCAAAAAAGTATGTCATCCCCGTTTATCATCTTCAGTCCGATCGGGACGAATAAAGCCGGGCAATAGAATATAACATCAACTATATTAACTTTACTCAGCTTCGGTTCCGGGCTGACGAATCCGGAATACCAGCACAGCAGAAAGCCCTGGCCGTTATGGGCAATTTTTCAAACTACTCAACTACCCTAATAAAACTTTCAGAAACTTGTAACTTTTAAGGCACGGTTTCGTTTAAAAATAAACTCCTTGTGATTAAAAAAATCTTCTTTTATACCACTTGTTTTTTACTTGTCATTATAGCAGGCCGTTCAACTGCTCAAAAAGCAACCATTATTCAAGATAAAAGCTTTGCAGAAATTCAAACATTCCTGCAATCTCTTATTGACACAGCGGGCATACCCGGCATAGCAATAGCAATAACAAAAGATACGGATATAGTTTACACGAAAGCCTTTGGGGTAAAGAATACAGACACTAAAAAAAAGTTAGAACCCTACAATACATTCCATATTGCCTCTATTTCAAAAACATTCACAGCAACTGCGGTAATGCAACTTTATGAAACAGGGAAAATTGATATTAACAAGCCATTAGTTACTTACTTGCCCTATTTTAAGATGAAAGACGAACGATACAAAGACATTACTATAAAGGAAATGCTGAACCATACATCGGGAATGCCAGACGTAGATGATTATGAATGGTATAAAGGGATTAAAGACGAGGGGGCTGCAGAACGTTACGCAAGAAGTTTAAGCGATAGTATGCTAATCAGTAAACCAGTAACAGAATTTCATTACAGCAATATTGCATTTGATATTATGGCTGATTTAATTGCCAAAGTATCTGGAATGTCATTTGAAAAATATGTAAAGGAAAACATACTCACACCGCTTGAAATGTATGAAAGCAGCTTTTATTACCCGGAAATTAAAAAGTCCTTTCGTACAAGCCCTCATATCGGCAATCCACCAAAAGTAATAGCCATATATCCTTATAACAGAATGCATGCGCCAAGTTCAACTCTAAATACGAATGTGCTGGAAATGTCTCACTGGGCAATTGCTAATATGTATAAAGGAAAATATAAAAGCACGCAAATTCTTACTGAGGAAACACATGCGATGATGATGACACCAACCTTTGTTAGAAATAAAGAGCAGAATATATCAATCGGACTAAGTTGGTTCATGTATCCATATAAAGGGATGACTAACTACGAACATGGAGGAAGTGATGATGGCTATAGAAGTTTGTTGACATTGATTCCCGAAAAGAAAATTGGAATAATAATCTTAAGCAATATAGAAACAATACGGATGTATGATACAAGGAATAAAATAAGAGATATATTGCTTGAAAAATACAAAGACTAATCGCAATAAATTCGTCATGCGCTTTTAGACAAAACTGCCCAAAACAACTAAGGCTTCGTCGGGTGTGAAACACCAAAGATAAAGCCGATGTTGCGCAGCCTGCCCCGCACTGCTGCGGGGGAACCTTCGGTAGCCGTGCGAGTAATTATGGGTATTGAATTGAGGTGAGGATGGCGTTAAGAGGTGTTAAGGCTACAGATAGGACATATGTAAAAAAGCTCCGAAAGATAGTTTGGGCTGTTTTCTTCATTTTGTTTTTCTCAGGGTTTATTTTTCTTCCCCGCAAAGTGTCGCCCCGAAGCCATTCTCCGCAACAGTCTCCGGTACGGGACTTTGCGGCAGGGGTAGGCAAAATGACCAATTAATACCACTCGCCTACCCGGGCTAAAAAGCCGCCCAAAGAACAAAGCGCAAACGAGTGCGACGCAAGTAATGCCTCATAGTAGTTCCTCCTGCCGGGCTCACAAAAAATCTCCTCTACATATTGCCCAGGCAATATTTTTCCTTTCTTCAAGGCATCCACCCGCTGCATTTTCATTCCCCGCACAGTGTCCACCCAAAGTACTTCTCCGCAATAGTCTCCTGCAAGGGACTTTGCGCCAGGGATGACTTGTATACGCAATAAAGCAAATGCTAATACAACATCACACATCCCCGCATATGCGCAGCGTGTTACACTTTCGGGTGAGGGACAGAAACGCATCCCCCGCTGAAAGCTCTGTGTGAAGGCTTTGTGGCGGGGTGATAGCACAACCGAGAAAAAACAACTAAATGTTGCTTTGAATAAGGTTGCGAACACAGTTCTGTCCGGCCCAGGGTACGAGGAACACCCATTAAAAAATCTGCCAGGCCTTTTTTACCTTCCCCCGCAAAGCCCCTTACAGCAAACTTTGCGGCAGGGGTACATCTAACACACAATGCCCCCCGTACTATCCAAAGAGTTATCCTGTAGCATTTTTGGAGTTAGTATAAAAACCAGCTTTGGCCTGTATTTCACCAACCAACACCTGGGGAATCGTCAAAAGCAAAAAATCACTACATATTGCCCTGCGTATTAAACCCCCTGGCTGTCAAACAACAACGAGTTTTGTATCTTCACTCAACGGCGGCAACAGGCAAACAGAATGCTCCCTGCCATCACACCACAAATACTTTAACGTTGTATTCCAAAATAATATGACCCGCGCAATTTTCTTAATTTTTACGCTCTTAAGCCCTACATTTTCCATGTCTCAAACAATGACTTTTTCCCACCAACTAAATCAATTGTTTTTTGGTTTTGATATTACAGACCAATCATCGTCGCTTTTTGACAGTCTTCTATCTGTTCCGCAACTTCACCACAGCGACAATGGTGTGAGACAACAGAATCTGAACATAACTATCGAAATGCGGTCGGATAAAGCCTGGTCATCACGACATAAATTTTCTTTTACAGAAAGCCCGCTGCCCAACCTGAAAATAGAAACAGGCACAATAGAGGTTGTACTTGGTGAAACAGACAGCACGAAGAAGATTCTTGATTTAAACTGGCAGCTTCAATTTAGCGATAAGGCGGCAGCGGCTAAGTGCTTTAAAAAGCTTAAACAAATATTCAGCAACGTAGCAACAAAGAAAAAATATGAGCATGACAAAGATGTTGGAGATGTGGCCCAGTTTTCTACCCGCAGTAAGGCAGATACCGGAATAAGAGACATAACATTGCTTTTAGACAAGTCTCTATCTACCAATAAGTATGAAATTACCCTTGTGCTTGTAAACGATTTTATCAGAGAGGAATAATAACCAACAACAAGGCTGCGCAGGGTTTAAAGCTCCGTTTTTCAAAGAATGCACTGCAGAAATTACATTGCAAACATCGTGGTAAAGGCTCCCCGCCCCACCACATCCACTCTATGCTCACTGCAGCCTGTTACATCACCGGGTGAGGGATTGAAGCGGATACCCCGCTAATGCTATCTCATCAGGGCCTTGTGCCGGAGTAGGAGCACAACTTTCGTAAAAGCAACTAAATGTTGCTTTGAAGAAAGTTGCGAACGCAGTTCTGCCCGGCCAGAGGGACGAGGGACACCCACTTAAAATCTTACGGACATTTTTTCATTTTCTTAAGGGCGCTTTGCGGCAAGGACACATCTAAATGTCTTTACAAAGGCAAGATGGTATCAAAAGGATGTACACCGGAGTTCATTACCATTGAAAGTAACAGGTGGAATTTATAATTTAGCGGCTGCTTGTAACATTGCAGCTATAATTACTACCGTTACACCAAAACCAAACAAGATAGACAATGACAAACAAAGACCTTTCTGAACTAACAGACCAGGAATTATTAGATGAAGCAAAAAAACTCAAATCGTTTTCCATTACCAATGCTTTGTTCATTGGTTTTTTGGTGGGGATTATATTTTACAGTGTCGTTAAAAATAGTTGGGGATTGGTTACACTAATCCCTTTGTACCTTATCTACAAAATGGTTAGTGACCCGAAAAATAAAAGGGCTAAAGCGCTGAATGAACTTCTAAAACAACGAAACTTGAAATAAACCTGTAAATTCTATAAATAATCATCCGATACTACTATCAAAGAGAAGAAACTGCAATGGACAATTTACTTTATATAGGGCAATGGCAAGGGTTCTTTAAATACGGACCTGAATACGGAACGATAGTGGAAGGCCAGGAAGCTGAATTTCGCCTTTTTATTGAAGAATATAAAGATGGGCAATTCAGTGGACGAATTATTGACTGGGAGGGAATTGGAACTAATGGCGAAGTTTCCGTTATGAAAGGTTTCATACATGGAAACATAGTAAGCTTCACAAAACAATATCATCAGAGTATTATTATTGACGAATGGGGAAACAGCAGTTCAGAGGAAGGTGTACCTGGGCACACAGTAATATATGAAGGACACTTTGACAAAAAGACAAATCATTTCGTGGGAAAATGGGAAATTGTTAAAGATTTGGCTCATGCGCCCGATTTGACAATTGAAGAAGTATACACTGGTACATGGCGTATGCATAGACATAAATGAGACGACAAATCATTGGTTCAGCAAGAACTGGCTGACACAACCCAGCATCAACATTTTTTTGTTAACAGCCATATTTTTTGTCTGGATTTCACCAACCCTCCCGCTGCATAACAGACCAGCGTACAATGGCAGGCTACCAAAATAAACAATGAGCTTTTGTATCTTTAATCTCGGCGGCGAAAGCAGATCGCCAATGCCTTTACTTTGGTGGCCGTTACAAGGCAGTCATCAAACAATAAAGCACAAAAACAAGCATCAATGGAAGAAACCAATAATCAACAACAGCCAAAAGGGCCAGGTGCAACACCTTTCTCCCAAACTTATTTTCACGGCACAAAGGCCGACTTAAAAATTGGCGACTTAATTGAGGCGGGTTTCAACTCTAACTATGGACAACGAAAAAACGCCAAATACATCTTCTTGTCAGCTACATTGGATGCTGCCATTTGGGGCGCAGAACTTGCCGTTGGCGAGGGAAGAGAAAGAATCTATTTAGTTGAACCACTGGGACATATTGAAGACGACCCCGATTTGACTGATAAAAAGTTTCCAGGCAATCCTTCAAAATCTTATCGTTCAACACATCCTTTTAGGGTTGTTGGAGAAGTTACCATTTGGCAAGGACATCCGGCAGAACAGGTTAAGACAATGAAAGAGCATCTTGAACTATTAAAGGAACAAGGTATAAACTCACTAAACGACTAATACTGTTACACGCATTATCTAAAATTTCAACCAGGCTTTAAATACAAACGCAAAACAATATTCACCCATAAAAAGCATTCCGCATCCACCTGTTTATGTTCTTGCTGCCCCCGGCATGGGCCATAGGGGTATTGTTTCATTATCCCGGTGTATTCGTTTTTAAGAACCATAAATAGAGAAAGCGCATGTACCCGGCAGCAGGAACATCAATTAAACATCGTTGCGTCGCACTCTTGTACTGTTGGATCCGCTACGCGGCTTTTCCCGCAGGGTAGATAATTTACCGTGTCCTCCGGAGGCGGACAAATTATTTTATTAAAGATTTAAATAACTTCCGAAACAAACCTTCAAAGAATATTAATACATCAACAACACAGGTTCGCCAGGTTGTGTATATTTAGATGCAGTGTTATCAATACAGTTCAACCTATTTAATTATGCCCCACCAAACATGCAGAATAACAATACACATGGTTTCAAGCCTTGATGGCATGATTGCGAAAAAAGACAACAGCATTTCATGGTTTGACACGCCAGGCAACTATGAAAAAGGCGTTACAGCCCAAGACCCGGAAGCTTTTCTTAAAACAATAGATTGTTACATAATGGGCGCCCGTACTTATGAACACGCCCTGCAACTGTCCGCGTCTTACGGGTGGGCCTATGGCGATACGCCTACAATAGTTGTAACCAACCAACCCTTGAGGGATGACAGGCAAAATATCCAGTTTTACGCTGGCGACCTGCACAAGCTTGTAGAAGAAAAGCTAAAACCCCGCTACCAAAGTGTTTGGCTTGTGGGCGGCGCTATGCTTGTAAAAGAGTTTATCCGCCTAAAACTGGCAGACGATATACGGCTGTCTGTATTGCCCATTATACTGGGTGACGGCCTCTTGTTTTTTGACCATATACAACAGGAACAGGCATTGCACCTGAAAGATGTAACAGCCTATAAAAACGGCATGGTAGAACTGTGGTATGAAATAAGGAAGGAATAGAAAATTAAAGCACAGTAAATTTTGTTTTATAGGATAACAAAACATACGGTTACATTATAAAACAAATTCAGAACCTCAAGGCCGGGGTTGAAAAACAACTGTCTTTCGAAAGTAAAATCCACCTTCCATTAATCCTTGCTGTGAAATACATAAAAATTCTACCTATGTTTTGTAGTTTAGTCCTACAACAATTTTCTAAAACCTATACCCATGAGCATAAAAAACCCTTTCTTTTGCATCTCCCTCATAGTAATGCTTACTTATTCATGTACCAATGGAAACGAAAGCTGCATGGAAAATCCCGGCCATGGCAAACTGCTGGTATTCATTGGGCAAAAAATTTCGGTAACGGAACAGGAAGCTGAAGAAAACAGTTTGGATGCAAAATTTTCCGCCAAGTACAACATTCTTGAAAAAGTGTGCGGGGATTACCGGGGCGACACCATCGAATTCACGGTGTATGATCACCGTGGCAGGCCTGCTTTTGAAAAACACGATGCAGTAATGCTATATGTGTGCGAACATGAGGGAAAGTACTATCACCAGAAATACCAGTACGATGTACTCTACAAAACAAAGCAAGGCAAGTGGGCAGGCCCTTACGAAGGCCAGGGTGACGATACTACCATCAAACCGGTACCTGTTGAATTTGCAAAGGAACTTTCTTACCCCATTGCCGGATTAAAGGAGCAGGCGATAAAAGGCAATTTTCCTGAACCCTACTACAAGATAGAAAATGGTAAAGCCATAGCGGTATATGGATTTTATGCGCAGGATTTATTTGACATAAAGAAAAAAGGCGTGCTGAAAGCAAGGGGCCTGTTTGGCACAGGAGAGCCATTTGAAGTACAGGATGTTGAACTTGCAAATATTGAACAAATAAAGCCCTCAAAAAAAGAAAAAAGCCAACTTATAAAGACGTGGAACAAGTTGCTGCATAGCATAGAAACCAGGGATTCTGTTACGATAAAATCAATGTCACTTGACAGTATTACCTGTTCGGTTTGTGAAGGGTTTAGCTCTCCTCATTATTATAACGACATCGAACCGGTTGACAGCTTCATTATTGCATCATTTACCTATTTCCCTTCCTCAGAAGTATGGAAAAAAATGAAAAGAGGCCAGTATAAAATTTATGCAATAAGATACCCAGATGAACAACCTGATTTTCTTAAAAACAGTAAGGACAAAAGCCTGACCATTTACGAGATCATATTTGATCAACTATATGAACAGCATGGTTACAAAAGCTTGGTAAGCCACAGATTCAACTTTGTTAAAATAGAGGGGCAGTTCAGGTTTTACGGCATGGAGTCAAACTGAAACCACCACAGTACACCCCAAAAATTTATCTTGCCCCTTATATGAAAAAGCTAACCACTCAAACATCATCATTCTTTATAAAGGCCGCAAGACTTGTTGGCTCATTGATACTACTGCTGCTGGCTACTGCCGCACAGGCACAAACACCTTCCGCTTTTCCACCAAACACCCAGCGCATTCTGTTTTTGGGCAACAGCATTACCTACGCCGGCGATTATGTTGCCGATGTAGAAGCCTGGTTTGCCATACATTACCCAAACTGGCCAGTGCAGTTTATAAATGCGGGGCTGCCCAGCGAAACCGTATCAGGCTTAAGTGAGCCGGGCCATGCAGGTGGCAGCTTTGCAAGGCCGGATTTGCACGAACGCCTTTACCGTGTATTGAACCTTACCAAACCGGATGTGGTGATTGCCTGTTACGGCATGAACGATGGCATATACCTGCCTTTTGACAGTGCCAGGTTTAAAGCTTTTGCGGCAGGCATTAACTGGCTGCACGATACGCTGGTAAAAGCAGGCGTAAAGAAAATTATTCATGTTACGCCGCCTGTTCATGATGACCCATTACTGGGCGCCGGCGGCTACAATAAAGTACTGGATGCCTATGCCCAATGGCTGTTGAGCTTAAGGGCTTTGGGATGGGAAGTGGCCGATATACATTTTGCCATGACGGAGTACTTAAACGGCAAACGCAAAACAAACCCCACCTATAAACTTGCGGAAGACGGCGTACACCCCGGTAGGCATGGCCACTGGCTGATGGCCAAAGCCATACTGCAATACCTGGGAGAACCTGTGGACACTCTTTACCAGGCTGAACAGGCATTTGACCAACATGAAACTGACAGCACCATCCGCAAGCTGGTTGCAGAGCGGCAGGCATTTATGAAAGATGCCTGGCTTACCGCCACCGGCCATAAACGCCCCGGCATGAATGCCGGCATGCCACTTAATGAAGCCCTGCAGCTTTATCATGCCATGGAAGCCGCCATCAACAAACTAAGGGTAAAATAAATCAACTAAATCATTATTGTACTATCAGGTTAATCCGTAAAATCAGTATTAAAATCGTGGTCAGCACAATCTACCCGGGGCTGAAAAGTCGCCATGAAAAACCAACCGATGAAAGTAGTGCGACGCAACCGGGATGCCATGAAAAACTACCGCTGGTCACCCAAAAAAACTCCTTACATTAACCGGGTGCTGCCACAGAACGATTAATATGTATTTTGCAGTTGCTTTGTTGCGTGTGCAACTTATCAAAAGATGAACCCGATGCTTTACATCAACCGGAAAAAGATAATTGCCGCACTTATTTTATTGCTGCCGGTTATGCTGCAGGCGCAAACGCTGCATTTACGCTTTATAAACACGGTTGGAGATACCATTATGCAGGCCGGCGCTACTTACCGCAACGCATTTGGCGAAACCTTTAACATCAGGAATTTTAAATACTATATCACCAACATTTCCCTGCGTGACACTGATGGCCAACTGCACCCGCTTACCCGTGAACATTTTTTGATTGACGAAGCTGACAGTGCCTCCAAAACCATTGTTGTAAGCCACAACAACATAAAGGCTACATCCATACGTTTTATGCTGGGGGTTGATAGTGTAAGAAATATTTCCGGCGTTCAAACCGGGGCGCTTGACCCTATGAAGGGCATGTTCTGGACATGGAACTCGGGCTACATTATGGCCAAGCTGGAAGGCAAATCAGCAGCCTCAAAATCGCTGGGTAATTATTTTACTTATCATGTGGGCGGCTTTAAAAACGGGGAGAGTGCATCGAGGTGGGTAGAACTGCCACTTGAAAAAATCGCTACTGTTGTAATCATAAAAGCCGATGCCGACAAATGGTTTAATGCCCTGCAAGCCGTAAAGATTGCAGAACACCCTATTTGTCATGAGCCAGGCAAATTGGCCATGCTGATTGCGGATAACTATGCGCAAATGTTTTCTGTATGGAAATCAACAGACCAGTAACCAGTAACCAGCTACCTGCATCCCGCTACACCCTCTCATAAACCACCGCGGCCCCCTGCCCTACCCCAACGCACATGGTAGCCAACCCATAACGGGCGTTGCTTCGGCGCATTTCGTGCAGCAGCGTGGCAGATATTCTTGAGCCGCTGCAACCCAGCGGGTGGCCAATAGCGATGGACCCGCCGTTTACATTCACCTTTGCCGCATCCAGCTCCAATTCTTTCATGCAGGCCAGCGATTGAGAAGCAAAAGCCTCGTTCAGCTCTACCACATCCATATCGTTAATGGTAAGCCCGGCCCTCTGCAACGCTTTTTTGGAAGCCGGCACCGGCCCCATGCCCATAATAGCAGGGTCAACACCGGCAACAGCCATGCTAACCACTCTTGCCAGCGGTTGCAGGTTAAATAGTTTTACCGCCTCTTCGCTGGCCAGCAGCAACGCAGCAGCGCCATCATTAATGCCCGAAGAATTGCCCGCCGTAACGGAACCCTCTTTTACAAACGCCGGCTTAAGCGCCGCCAGTTTTTCCAGCGACGTCTGGCGGGGTGGTTCATCTTGCTGAAACCAACTGATCATCCTGTCGTGTATCATTTCAACGGCCACAATTTCATCATCCCATTTACCGGCAGCCAGCGCGGCAAAATATTTTTCCTGAGATTGCAGGGCAAAAGCATCCTGCTGCTCCCGGCTAATGTTCCATTCTTTGGCCACATTCTCCGCCGTTTCTCCCATGGAGTATGGGTAGTACATATCAGCCAGCACCTTATTGGTAAACCGCCAGCCGATGGTAGAATCGTGTATCTCTTGCTTACGGTTCCAGGCGCCATCGCTCTTAGCCATCACAAAAGGCGCCCTCGTCATGCTTTCCACGCCGCCGGCAATGTACAGCATGCCTTCGCTGCACATAATAGCGCGGGCCGCATCCATAATACTTTGCAGTCCGCTGCCGCAAAGCCTGTTAACGGTATTGCCCGCCACGCTAACGGGCAGCCCCGCAATCAGCGCCGCCATACGGGCCACGTTGCGGTTATCTTCGCCGGCCTGGTTGGCATCGCCGATAATCACATCTTCAATAGCGCCCACATCAATGCCATCGTTGCGGCGCAGCAAAGCGCCTATCACATAAGCCAGCAAATCATCCGGACGTATGGAGCTAAGCCTGCCGCCATACTTGCCAATGGGCGTTCTAACGGCGTCAATTATATATGCGGTTTTCATCTGTTCCTGTTATAGCTGCGCAAGTTAACCGTTAGGCAAACAATACTCAATTTATTTTGGTATGGTGAAAGCGAATTTTTATGGGCCGGGCAGGAGGAACAACTATGAGGCTTCCGTTGTGTCACTCACTTGTACGGTTGGATTCGCTACTGAGCTTTTCCCGCAGGGTAGGGTTAGCTGCGGTATAGCATTCTTCTGCCTATAACAACTTCAACAATTTGTGTATATTTAGCTAAACCAAACCAACATATAAAACCCAACAACACCATCACTTTAATCTTTACATCTATGGGTCTATTTAATTTTTTCAAAAAATCACCAGCCGCCAAACATCCCGGCTTCGCACCTTATAAAGACAGTTCAGCCAACGCAATTTATAACCTGCTCTTCTGCGACAACCTGAACCTGTACAATACCAACCAACAACCACCTTATACTTACCCTTTTGACGTACTTTTTTCAGAAACAAGTTCCGTTGCAGACCTGCAAAAGATTACAGACAACAGCACCGCTGATCCACGGATAAAAGTACTTGCCTATAATAAGATGCTATCAGCCGGGCACAAACCGGCAAACAAAGAAATACTGGCTGTTATTGTTGAAGTTGGTCTTGATGGTGGCCTGGATGTTTTAGCCTCATTCAGTAACGGAACTGCCCGCTACATTAACCAGACGGGAAAAATTTTAGTTTGGGAAACAACTACGGACGAAAAGGCAAATGAACTAACGAGCAACCTGTTTTCAGCTTCTGCAGGTATCGTAAACCAGATTGGCCCCTGGGATAAACCAAGGTGCCCACATCCACCAAAAGGAAACGCCAGGATAACTTTTCTTGTTTCAGACGGCCTTTATTTTGGCGAAGGCGCTGTAAATGTTTTGTTTAATGATGCAATGGCAAGCCCGGCATTGATGCACGCAACACAATTAATGCAATACCTTACGGAGAAATCTTTACAGCAAATAAAACAGTAGTTGTTTAAAGCCACCTTCTCATCTATACACGGTACAGTCCGCTTCCGGCCACTTCATACGTCGCCCCCAGGGCTGCAACGTATGCCCGCGCCAGGGATTGAAGCGGTTACCCCGCTGAAGCCATCGCAGCCAGGCTTTGTGGCGGAGTATGAGCGGAAAGCCCGGTGCCTTCGGCAGGCGCCCTGATACTTCTTAACCCAGCCTTATTACAGAACAATTTGCTAAAAACAGCGGTAAACTTTGCTTTTACAGCGCTTTTTAAGCTGTTAAAAGGCTTTTGAAAATTTACGGGCGGCTGCAACAGTTATCTTTGCGGGATGATTGTAACACAACAACAACCTAATATAAGGCACCTTACCCTGCCAGACCTGGAGGAATATTTTGTTGCCGCCGGCGATAAAAAGTTCAGGGCCAAACAGGTATATGAGTGGATTTGGCAAAAACATGCGCACAGCTTTGAGGCGATGACCAACCTTAGCAAAGACCTGCGGCAGAAACTTTCCGAACAGTTTACCCTGCCCGCCCTGCAGGTAGATGCTACCCAATACAGTGCCGATGGCACCATTAAAAGCCGTTTTAAAACCCATGACGGCCACCTGGTAGAAGGCGTACTGATACCCACCGAAAACAGGCAAACGGCCTGTGTATCATCCCAAATCGGGTGCAGCCTTAGCTGCAAATTCTGCGCTACCGGCTACATGGACCGCAAACGCAACCTTAGCTACGATGAAATTTACGACGAAGTGGTGCTGATTAACCAGCAGGCGGAAAGGGTGTACAACAAGAAACTTTCCAACATCGTGTTCATGGGTATGGGGGAACCGCTGCTGAACTACAACAATGTGCTGAAAGCCATTGAACGCATTGGCGCGGAAGATGGACTGGGCATGAGCCACAAACGCATTACAGTTTCTACCGCGGGTGTTGCCAAGATGATTAAAAAACTGGGTGATGATAAAGTGCGTTTTAAACTGGCACTGTCCCTGCATGCTGCCAACGATACCAAGCGCAACGAGATTATGCCCATTAATGAAAGCAATAATATTAAAGCGCTGGTTGAAGCGCTGAACTACTTTTACAAAAACACCAAGAACGAAATAACGTTTGAATACATTCTCTTCAAAAACTTTAACGACTCCCAGAAAGATGCTGATGAACTGGTAAAAATATACCGGCAGGTTCCGGCAGACCTGGTGAACATTATTGAATACAACCCGATAGACGCGGTTAAGTTTACCAAACCGGATGAAGAAACCACGCAGCATTTTATGCAATACCTGGAAGCGCATAAAGTAAACGCCCACCTGCGCCGCAGCCGTGGTAAAGATATAGATGCAGCCTGCGGGCAACTGGCTAATAAAGAAAGTTAGTAGTAAGTGGGTAGTGGCAAGTGGGGAAGCCCATGATTGTTTTACCCCCCCACTCGCCATTCACCACACACCACTCACCATTCACAATAACTCCTGTTGTAAAACAGCAAACCAAAGATTATGGCAAAACATGCGTTCGACAAGTTTATGAACAAAGAAGCGACAGGCGCTAAAAAGAAAGAAGCCCTGCGCCAGGAAAAGAGAAAAGCAAAAGCCCAGCTAAGAGCCGAAGGCGAAGAGTTCAGGAGAAAGAAACTGGAAAAATTACGGGGCATAGAGAACAAGGAACAGGGAACAAGGAAAAGGGAAATAAGAATTGACAAGAAAGGGGACAGAAGCAACTTCTCCCCGGCAAGAAAAGAGAAGCCTGAAAGAAATTTTAACGCTGCGGATAAAAAAAGCAGTTACCCTGCAAAGCAACCTGCCAACACTTTTAAAAAAGAAGCAGACAGGCCGCCCTTTACAAAGCCTGCCGCGCCAAAACCATCAAGAGGCGCCCATCATAAAACTTCAACAGATAAGCCGCGTTATAAACAAGGCAAACCGGTAGCTAAATCTTACGACGAGATAACGCAAAAACCTGCAACCCATAAACAGGCTGCAACCGATGAAATGCCGCTTAATAAATACATTGCGCATTCAGGCGTTTGCGGCCGCCGCGAAGCCGCGGAAATGGTGAAGGAAGGCAAAGTGCAGGTGAACGGTTCCATTGTTTACGAACCCGGTTACAAGGTTACTGCCACGGATAAAGTATTGGTAAAAGGCAAACAGGTACACCTGCAGAAAAACCTGGTGTATGTGTTGCTGAACAAGCCTAAAGACTATCTTACTACATCAGACGACCCACAAGGCCGCAAGACTGTGCTGGAGTTGGTTAAAGAAGCAACGCAGGAACGCATCTACCCCATTGGCAGGCTTGACCGCAATACAACCGGTGTGTTATTGCTTACCAACGATGGCGAACTTGCCCAAAAGCTTACCCACCCTTCTTACGAAATAAAAAAGCTGTACGAAGTAACGCTGGATAAACCGCTGGTAAAAAAAGACGCTGAAAGCATATTAACCGGCATAACGCTGGAAGACGGCCAGATAAAAGCGGATGAATTAGGTTATGCAGATACCAAAGACAAAAGCGTTATCGGCATACAAATACACAGTGGCCGCAACCGCATTGTGCGCCGTATTTTCGAGCACCTGGGCTACAAGGTAAAAAACCTGGACAGGGTTATGTTTGCCAACCTTACCAAGAAAAATGTAGAGCGTGGCAAGTGGCGTTTCTTAAACGAAAAAGAAGTACGGCTGCTCAAATACATGAACCAGAGTTTTGTAAAAAAATCAGCTCAATAATCAACAAGCTATAAATGCCGGGGTTATATTTTTTATGGGCCCGGCAATTGAACAGATATATAGCTGCCGTTGCGTCGCACTCTTTTACGGTTGGATCCGCTATTCAGCTTTTCCCACCGTATAGCATGCCGGCTACAGGCTTTGAGCCGTGAGCTATGAGACGGGCTCGCAACTCATAGCTATCAGCTCATAACTCGTGGCTCAAAGCTATCAGCTCGCAGCTATTTTTAACCCAGCACAGGATATGAAACCAGACATCATTTTCGAGAACGATTTTTTTATAGCCATCAACAAACCTTCCGGCTTATTAAGCGTGCCAGACAGGATGCAGAGTGAGGTATCGTTAAAAGACATGCTGCTGCAGCGTTATGGCAACATATACACAGTTCACCGTCTTGATAAAGATACCAGCGGTGTAATTGTATTCGCCAAAGATGAAAACACCCATAAACAACTCAGCCAGTTGTTTGAAGGCCGGGATGTAAAAAAATACTACCTGGGCCTGGTACTTGGCAGCCCGGCAGAAGAAAAAGGAAGTGTTGACGCCCCCATCATGGAGCATCCGGGTAAAACCGGCAAAATGGTTACCAATCAAAAGGGTAAGCCATCCCTTACAGATTATGAAGTACTGGAAAGCTTCCGCATGTATAGCTGGCTGCGGTTCAGGATACATACCGGCCGCACCCACCAGATAAGGGTACACATGCAATATATTGGCCACAGCATTGTTTGCGATGAGTTGTATGGCAATGGGGAACACGTATTGATATCTGCCCTTAAACGTAATTACAAGCTCTCCAAAAAAGAAGAAAGCGAACGGCCCATACTCAGCCGCCTGGCCCTGCACAGCCATTTACTGCAATTTGAACTTAACGGCGAAGCCTACAGTTTTGAAGCAGAAATACCAAAAGACTTAAGAGCCTTGCTGCAACAGTTGAGGAAGTTGAAGGGGTAAATGTTTTTTTACGCTGTATACAGCTTTGTAAGTTGGCAAAATATGTGGCATTTGCTTTTGTAGGCAGTAACAGAAAAATTATTCATGTAATGTCATCAATTCTTATGCGATAGGTGAGTATATCCTTTCCTGTGTTGCAGGACAATTGCAATTCCGTACTTTCTTTCTCAACAATAGACCAAATAACAGCGGGAATATTTTTCTGCAACACTTTTACATCAAGTGTTGCAGTCTCTATGCAAACAAGATTAGTATTTGGATAAATTGTTGAATTCCACTCTTGCAGAAAAATATACGCATGATATTGATAAAACCAGTCACCAAAGACTTGATCCTTAATCAGCTTAATTGGAGGCTCTGTTTTCAGATTAACGTAAACTGGCCCAAAACGAATTTCTCCTTTGTACTTTTTAAACACTTTCAATCCATTTTTCTCCGTTAAAACCACCCATTCATTTATCTGCCCTTCTTGCTTAACATGCACTTGCTTATGTGCTGATGAAAATATTTTCTGAAACGCTGAAAAAATTCCTGTAACAAGCAACATTAAAAGACCGCCCATTAACAATAAAGGATATAGTAAGAACGTCGCGATTGTTTGTAGAACATTCCTGCTTTTAGATGTACTCTGCTTTTTTATATAGCTAATAATTTTTACATTAGATTCTTTTCGCATGAACTTCGGAAAGTAACCTAAGATTAAATCAAGTTAGTGAATTTATTGAATGCCCAAATTGAATAGTAAACAGATGAATTCTTAAGCTAATCTAATACCCGCTTAAAAGTCGCCATAATAACCGGACGTACAAGTGTTCCAATTTGCTGCTTTGTCACGCAAATTGCTCAACGACCGATACCATGAAAAACCTCAGCCCGTCACCAAAACATGCCACATCCGTAAATAACACCGCTGATAATTTTAGCAGAACGCCTTTGCCGCTTTTCTTTGTTATTTTACAACCTTATGCGACAACTTGCTGCAATATTATTCGCCGACATGACGGGTTACACCGCCCTGATGCAGGAGAATGAACAACTGGCCCGCCTGAAACGTAAACGGCTGAAAGAGGTGCTGGAAACATCTGTAAAAGAATTCAACGGCAAAATTCTGCAATACTATGGCGATGGCTCGCTGAGTATATTCAACAGCGCTATTGATGCGGTGCATTGTTCTGTAAGCATACAACAGCAATTGAAGCAGGAACCGCCTGTTGACCTGCGTATGGGCATTCATACCGGTGATATTATTATGGAAGAAGAAGCCATTTATGGCGACGGCGTTAACCTGGCTTCCCGTATAGAATCGCTGGCGGTACCAGGCGGCATTTTTGTGTCTGAAAAAGTGTTTGATGAAATAAAGAACCAGCAAACCATACAAACAAGGGAACTGGGTTATTTTGAATTGAAGAATGTAAAACAGCCTGTACGCATTTATGCCATCAGCAACACCGGCATCGCTGTTCCGGCCCGCGGTGAATTAAAAGGCAAAACCAGCCAGCCCGGCAACCGGCTGGCCGTACTGCCTTTTGTAAATATGAGCGCTGACCCCGAGAATGAGTTTTTCAGCGACGGCATTACGGAAGAATTACTGAATGCGCTTACGAGGATTGACGGGTTACAGGTAACATCACGCACCTCGAGTTTTGCTTTTAAAGGCAGGAATGAAGACATACGCGACATAGCCATACAATTGAATGTAGACAAAGTTTTGGAAGGCAGTGTACGCAAAGCAGGTAACCGCGTTCGCATTACCGCTCAGTTGATAAATGCAGCGGATGGCTACCATATATGGAGCGAAAACTACGACCGTAACCTTACCGATATTTTTGAAGTGCAGGATGAAATAAGTGGCATTATTGCTAACAGGCTGCGTGAAAATTTAACCGCGGCGCCGCAGCCTGCAAACAAGGCAAAGACGACAGTAAAAAACATGGATGCCTACACCTTTTATTTAAAAGGGCTTCATTTTTGGAACAGGCTTACACCCGCAGACACCCGTAAAGCCATTGAATGTTTTGAACAGGCCATTGCCATTGAACCTGGCTATGCTGCCGCATGGGCACTAAAGGCCGGCGCTTATGCTTACCTGGGTTCAATGGGCCAGATGTCGCCGCATGAAGCATTTGCCATTGTGCATGAATGCGCAGATAAAGCTTTGGAGCTGGACAGCAACGTGGCGGAAGGCCATACCGCTAAAGCCGGGGCCTATCTTTTTTATGAGTGGAAATGGGATGAAGCTTATAAAGAATTACAAAAAGCCCTGCAGCTTAAACCGGGCCACTCCCCTACTTACCAGTTGCTGGCCTTTTATCATATTGTAAAAGGAGAAAAAGAAAAAGCGGTTGAAATAATGGAGCAGGCTGTTGAGAAAGACCCGCTGTCAACCGTAGCCAACCAATCTTTAGGCAACATGTATATTTTTAATGAACGCTATGATGATGCCATACAACAGGCTGATAAATTATTGGAAATAAACCCGCAAATGCGGGCAGCTATTGAACTGAAAGCCTGGTCCACAGGAATGAAGGGCAACTGGCCAGCAGCATTGCAACTGTTTGAAGAAGTACACCGGCTTACCAATCATCCGCTGAAAGGTTTACTGGGTGTTGGCTACAGCAATGCCCGGCTGGGCAACAGAGACAAGGCGCTTGAATGTATACACAAAATGGAACAACGCACTATTGAAGAACCAGGCACCGTTGTAGATGGAGAGCTGGCGGGCGTATGGTTTGCTTTGGGTGATATTGACAAAACTTTTTATCACATAAACCAGTGCATAGAAAAACGTGTGGCGCCGGCGGCATTCTTTTTAGAGTACCCGTCTTACAAAGGGCTCAAGAAAGACGAACGTTACTTTGAACTGATGCGAAAATCAGGATTGTGACGGGCTTAATCGGCAACCAGGTTTCCCGGCGTTATAGAAAAAACATCTTTAAAAGCTTTTGTAAACTTGCTCAGGCTTTGATAGCCTAACATATAGCCCACCTCAGACACATTCATTTTTTGTTGCTGCAGCAGTTCTTTGGCCTTGTACATTCGTATGTTTTTGTAATACTGGTAATAGGTTTGCCCAAACATTTGCCTGAACAGGTTTTTAAATTTGGTTGGAGACATAGCGGCATTTCGTGCCGCCTGTTCAATAGTTGGGCAGGGCTCCTGGTAATGTTCCATTAGTTGCTGGCGCACTTCGTTCAGCCTGTCCACATCGGCATGATGAATATTTTTAAGGTTGTTTTTGCTTTGCCTTTTCTCAACCTGCTGCAGCATGTGATAACAAAGTTCCAGTGTTTTTGCATGCAGCAGCAGGTTATTGGCCCGTTCAGCATGCAGTTGAAGGTCCATTTCTTTCAGAAGGCTCATAAAATAAGCATCCATGCATTCAAAATGATAAATGGGATGGTCTTTATCAACCACAGTTTTTAAAATATCCAGTTGTGCCCCTGGTTGACGGGTAATAAAATTCTGGAGACGATCGGAAGTGATTACAATAAAGATAAGATGATAGGCCACCCCCGGCAGAAAGTTATAGGATGCTGAAAGCTGCGGAGAGCTGAAATACAAACCATTCTCTGTATTGTATCCAAGCTTTACTGTTTTTTCCTGCGTGGTGGTTTCCAGGCATTGCTCACTTAAATTAGACAGTAATATATAATAACCGGGGTGTGCAGTGCTGTTACGCAAAAACTTAACCGGCTTATTAAAAGTAACCTCAATTTTTCTTGCCCTTAATCCTGGTTCAATATCTACTTTATAAAAATTGCCCTTTCCAATTTCGTTATCAAATGCCAGTTCGCATGCATTGTATTCAGCGCACAATTGCGGGGCTATTTGGGGAAACCAGGAGTCATCATTTTGATACGCTATAATAAAAGCAGGTTCGGCCGGCATATACGATTAGTCTTCTTGGGCTTAAATTATATTGTTCTGTACAGATAAACAAGAACTGGCCCCGGCAAATATTGTAAAGCAAGTTTTTGGTACCCATCGGCAGTAACCGTTATGAGGCGTCCCTTGCGTCGCACTCTTGTACAATAGGTTTTTCATGGCGGCTTTTCAGGCCCGGGTAGAACGACCTATACTATTTCTTCAAGATATCTTCTTCTTTTTTTGTGGTTAGAACCAGACCAAAGCTCCCTCCAAGGTTACAACCAAGCATCCAACAGAGATAATTACCATCGGGCAATGAAGTTATGTCCACTATAGGCTTCCCTTCCAGATATAATTTTTGAACATGCCTTAAAGGCTGAGGTTCCTCTTCATTAACACCTCGCACCCATTTTGCAAAAGCACTGTCAGGAACATAGATGTAAACGTCTGTTTGACTGCCGCCCGTAGGAAAAATCATCTCTATACTATCTTGGATGCTTTTTCGTATAATAGTAACAGGCTTGCAAAGCGAATCATTTTTTTCGCAGGCTTGCATAAAAGCCTGATCAATTATAAAACTAATCTTGCCCTTACTGTTGATAGCTTGGGTATAAATGGGGGTAGTAATTAATGACAGGGTTACGAATATTGGTATAATAAATTTCATAATACAATGTAATAGAATTACCAGAAACCCTTTCTTAAAGAAAAGTTATCGCCTCATTTTATTCTTCCAGCCTTATCATACACTTTACATCCTTGTCGTTCAGGTACCATTCTACACAATATCCCTGTGGATCAAGGCCGGGCTGTTCAAGCAGTACATTAAAAGCTTTCCCTATGGCAGGCAGATCTTTCATATAGTCATGTACCATAAGTACCGCATAATGGCCTTTTTTCAGTACAAGTGTGTCAAGCTTAAGATGGGTTGCTTCATCATCGCTTAGTTGTTCAGCGGCTGCCCTGTAAACAATGTTACCATCTTCCGGCCGCGATACGCCAAAGTATTTACGCTTCGTTGAAAACGGAATTAAAGCATGCAACTGCTGATGTGCTGCCAAAATACCCGCGGGAAAAGAAGTAGCGGTAACATACAGTACGGTAACATCATCGTTCCAGGTTTCTGTTTGCATAGATTGTATTTTAAGAACAACAAATTTGGTAATAAGTTTCTTTAAGCAAGGGGCTGTTTACGACATGTTAAGGGGGCATTTATGCATTCCCGTCAAAACCAGCTCATTACATTGTTTGTAAGGCTTCATACCATGCTTTGCGCAATTCATTCCTCATCTAACAAGGGGCAATTATACCGCAAACTAATATTGCGTCTCAATCAGCCTAAACCTGCAAAAAACGCCTTTGGCCGCAGCTTAGCCTGGTATTGTTTAACCGGAAGAATTACATTTATGAAAAGAGTATTGATTATCGCAGGCGCCATTACAACCCTTATCGCCGCATCTTGTTCTAAAGACAAAACCAACCCTGGCCCCGGAGACGGAGCCGCCAAAACACTTAAAAAAGTAACCAAGACAGAAGGTGAAACAAACACGGTGTACAGCCTTACCTACGAGGGCAACAGGCTTACAGCCATGAAAAGCGCCGACAACAAAGAAGCCACACTGTTTACTTACGACGCGGCAGGTAACCTTACTAAAATTGAGGAAAAGGATGCCGGCACAAAAACAATTTACACCTTCACGTACAACAACAACGTTCCTGCTACGGGCACCTTAAAGCATTGGATGCTTACCGCCGGCGAACCCGACGATCTTACACAGGATGACGAATTAGCCTATACCGTAGAGAATGATGCGGTTACAAAAATTCATGTTAAGTCTAAGGTTGACCCCGCCGAAGCTGATTTTGTACTTTCCTATAACAATGGCAACCTCGCCAGCATTGAGTCTGGTGGTGATGAACCTGTAAAAGCCAGTTTTACTTACGGCAACAAAAAACCTTTGTTTCCCAGGCTTACCAAATATGTGTTGGACCATGCGGGTTTTTCCCTGCTGTTTGCGGCAAAAAACGATATGCTTTCAGCAGCGTATGATTTTCCCGGAACCGAATTTGACTACACCGTTACCAACCAGTACACGTATGATGCTAACGGCAATGTGCTTACCTCAACAGACGGCACAACGAAGTTTACAATGGAGTATCAGTAACAATCTTAACTAATGAATAAAACAACAAAGCCACGGTTATCGTGGCTTTGCCGTTTTGTGCCGGGCACAAAACAAATGCCATCCGGGCTTAAAAGCCGCCCATAGAACGGAACGTACAAGTGTTCTCCCGAAACTTCGGGACTGCTTCGTCACGCAAGATTGCTCAACAGGCGATACCATGAAAGGCCAAAGCTTGTACACAACGAAAAACAAAGCAACGCGAAGCGGCTTTTAAATAAGTACATTTATACATGACCAGAAATGAAAACTTAATAAGGCATTTTTATACCTGCTTTCAGAACAAAGATTATAAAGGTATGCAGGGTTGCTATGCAGATGATGCCGTTTTTAATGACCCAGTGTTCAGAAACCTTAACGCGGCAGAAGTGAAAGCCATGTGGCAAATGCTGGTAACCCGCGGCAGGGATTTGCAGCTTACCTATTCCAACGTAAATGCTTCGGGTGATACAGGCCGGGCAGAGTGGACGGCAGTTTACACTTTTTCCGCTACCGGCAAAAAAGTAGTTAATAAAATAAAAGCATCTTTTACATTCCGCGACGGGAAAATACTAAGCCATACAGACAGCTTTAGCTTTTACCGCTGGGCCAGCCAGGCCCTTGGTATGCCCGGCCTGCTGTTAGGCTGGTTGCCTTTCTTAAAAAAGAAAATAAGAAAATCTGCCGCCAGTACGCTGGCCGCTTTTATGGCCGCAGAAAAGAAGTAAAAATTTTAATACCACTCCGAAAAAAAATTTACAAGACCAGCGGGCATAACATATAATTGTATTTCAAACATTTATTTATCGTTTAATTAATATTAGAGTTTTCATCATGTATTAAAAAACCATCAAGAACAGCTTAAAAGCGCAGATTGGCCATATCAGCGGCACAGATTTTGCCATTATGCAGCCAAAATCCAATATTATGATCCCCAATCTACACACACCGCCTACACGGGCATTTTTAGTTAAGCCACCGCCCCTGCTTTCACATATCCGGCTTAGAGAATAACCGGGTTTACTGCTAACAATCAATTTCTTTAAAAGAAGGGCTTTCAGCTCAAAGGAAATCTCTTGCCTGAACTTCGCCAAAAGCGTTGCGGGGCATGCCATGCGCTGAACGGCCGGTTTACATCCATTATCCAATCATCCATCTAATTATTACTGAAAATGAAAAACTTTTTTTTCATCAGGGCCATTCTTTTGCCCATACCCAGGACCTTTTTGATATGTACCTTACTTTTTTCCATCGTTAACATTTCTTCTGCCCAAACCCATACGCCTATTACCAAAAGCATTGACCCTTTGATACAAGGCTATTGGGAATACCTGCCCGAAGGATACAACGGCAACTCCAACAACTATCCATTACTGGTATTCTTTCATGGTGTGGGAGAAGTTGGCAACGGCTCTCAGACAGCGCTGCCAAAAGTTTTAAAGAATGGGATTCCCAAACTGATTAACAACGGCATATTTCCCAAAAAATTCAAGGTAAATGGCAAAGAATACTCCTTTATAGTTATATCTCCACAAATAAAAACTACCGACCGCAACCCCCAGATGGTAAAAGCTTTGCTGGAATACTGTAAGAAGCAATACCGTGTTGATGAAAGCAGGATATATATTACCGGACTTAGCCAGGGGGGCGGCACCGTATGGCAGCTTAGCAGCAAAGGAATGTACGTAATAGGCAAAGGGTTTGAATATATAGCCAACAGCCTTGCCGCCATCGCCCCTATATGCGGCAACTACCCGTCTTCTACAGAATCATCTGCCGTACTTGCTAAAGCAGGCCTACCTGTGTGGATAATGCACAATGATGGCGATAATATAGTTGCCCCCCAAACAAGTAAAGACTGGTACAATAACCTGCTGGCAAATGGCATTGACCCTTCTACCCTGCTCACTTTAAACCATGCCAGTGGCCACGATGCCTGGACAAAAGGCTACGACCCCAACTGGAGGCCCAATGGCATGAACATGTACGAATGGATGTTGCAGTACAGTAGGAAAAGCGCTACAGAAGTAACAAAAGACGGCCCTGTTACACAGCCTGAAAACCAGGCACCCGCCGCGGTTATCAATACTGCCAAAACAGTAACCATGCCTGTCGATTCACTTTTATTGGATGGCAGCACTTCCAAGGACAGCGATGGCAGCATAAAGGCTTACGCATGGAAACTTGTTTCAGGCCCGGCGGGCTACACACTTAGCGACAGTAAACAATCGAAACTTTATGTAACTAAAGTAACTGCCGGCACTTATAATTTTCAGTTGACTGTAACAGACGACAAACAAGCAACCGGAAATGCAAACGTTAACATAGTAGTGAACCCTGCCCCCAATGTTGTACCTGTAGCCTCTGCAAAAGCACCAGCTTCCATCACCCTGCCTGTTGACTCTTTAACGCTGGACGGCTCTGCTTCTTATGATAAAGACGGCTCCATCAAACAGTACAAATGGGAATTAACTACTGCGCCAGCAGGCTATATCTTTACAGCCGCCAATGCCGCTACTGTAAAACTTTCCAGCCTGGTTGTTGGCAGCTACACAGCCACTCTCACCATTACAGATAATGACGGTGCTACAGCTTCAGCAAAAACTTCCTTTGTTGTTAACAAAGCTCCGAATGTGGCACCTGTTGCTTCAGTAAAAGCACCAGCATCTATCACCCTGCCTGTCGACTCTTTAACGCTGGACGGCTCTGCTTCTTACGATAAAGACGGTTCCATCAAACAATACAAGTGGGAATTAACTACTGCGCCAGCAGGTTACAGCTTTACAGCCGCCAATGCCGCTACTGTAAAACTTTCCAGCCTGGTTGTTGGCAGCTACACAGC
>NZ_VVIP01000015.1 GCF_009650435.1 Foetidibacter luteolus | reverse complement strand
GGTACAAGTTTGCCGCTGCCTGATGCGCCGCTGGCACCTACGGGTTTGCTGGCATCAGGCATCAGCACTTCTGCCAACGAGATAACCTGGACGGATAATGCAACGGATGAGACAGCTTATGAGCTGTACCGTTCAGCAGGCGGCAACAGTAACTATGTATTGCTGGCCACCCTGCCCGCCGGTACGGTAACGTATAAGGATTCCGGGTTGTTTGCCAATTCCATCTCGTATTACAGGGTAAGGGCCAAAAACGTGAGCGGCCCCTCCGGTTACAGCAACGAAGACAGCGCCAAAACACTAAACACGGTACCTGTGTTTGTAACCAGCCTGTCAAACCAGCACATGCGTTATGGCACACAGTTGCAGTTGAATGTAACGGCTGTGGACCCAGACCCTGAACTGCTGAACATACAGGTAACAGGCCTGCCCGCCTTTGGCAGCTATACACCTTCAGGCAATGGTACGGGCACCCTAAGCTTCAACCCGGCATCAGTAACCGATCAGGGCACTTATAATGATATTACGGTAACCGTAAATGACGAGCATGGCGGCAGCAGCAGCCAGGTATTCAACCTTACGGTAAATGATAACTACAACCCGCATATTGACCCCATCAGCAACGTAACGGTAGCTGAACTGCAGACAGCCCAACTGAACGTAAGCGCTACCGACCAGAACGTAGCCGATGTACTGAACTGGGAGTTTATTGGTTTACCGGGCTTTGCCACCGTAAGCACCAATGGCGGCACAGCACAGTTAAACTTTGCCCCCGGCTATGCCGATAACGGCGTGTACCCGGTACAGGCCAAAGTAACCGATGGCAACAACGGTTTTGATACCCTTACATTCTATATCACGGTAAATGATGTAAACCCCGATAAGAAGATCTATGTGAACTTCACCAATGGAACTTATACTTCCCCCGCACCCTGGAACAACACGGCGAAGAACCCCGTGCAGAACGACAACTTCGCTGCGCTGAAAGATGAAACAGGGGCTACTTCCGCGGTAGGGATACAGATATTAACACCATGGCAGAGCATGACCAGCAGCGGTGTGAACACGCTGGGTGTAAGCACCAATAACAACAGCGGCATATACCCTGATAATGTGATGAGGACATCGTATTTCACAACTACAGTAACGCAGACACTGCGGATATACGGATTAAGCCCGCTGTACAAATACAATTTTACCGTATTCGGCAGCCGTGCCAACCCTGCGGCAGGCGTTGTAGTGGTAGCGGATTATGTGATGAACGGGCAAACGTTATCGCTTAACGCGGCCAACAACAGCCAGAACACGGTAACGTTCAGCAACCTGAGCCCTGCACCGGACGGCACACTGAACCTTGATGTGAGGGCGCAGGCCGGCTCACAGTTTGCCTACCTGGGCACCCTTGTCATCAGCAGCGTATATGATGACGGTACGGCGCCGGCCAAGCCCCGCAACCTGGCAGGCCAGTTGGTGAGCGGCAAGGTTAACCTTAGCTGGGTGGATGCCGCCTATAACGAGACCGGCTATGAAGTGTACCGCAGCAACAGCAGGGAAGGGGCTTATACGCTCTTAAATCCCGGCGGCAGTACAGCGAACCTTGTTTCCTTCACAGACTCCACTGTTCTGGGTGGCCCCACTTATTACTATGCGGTAAGGGCTGTCAACGGCATCGGCGCCTCACCCTACAGCGATACGATAGCAGTAGGCACTATTAATACGGCCCCTGTATTTACAGGCGAAGTAAGCGATATACGCGTGGGCATTAATGAAGCGAAGAATGTGGCCGTTACAGCGGCTGACATACCGGGCGATGTGATTACCCTGTCGGCCAGCGGGTTGCCTTCCTTTGCCAGCTTTACCGATAATGGTAACGGCAATGGTGTGATACAGGTAACAGGTACCGGCACGGTAGGCACTTATGGAGGCATTACGATAACAGCCACCGACAACAAAGGAGCAGCAGCCAGCAGGCAGATAAAGATAGTGGTGAAGAACGGCGTATCCACTTACGTAAACTTTACCAATGGCACTTATACTTCACCAGCGCCATGGAACAATACCAACAGCGCCCCTGTAGCCAACTTTACCTTAAGTAACCTGCAGGATGAGAATGGCAATGGTACTGGCGTCAGCCTTACGCTGCCGGAAGCATGGACAGGTTCCAACACGAACGGCGTGGTAACGGGCGACAACAGCGGTGTTTATCCGGATAATGTTATACGGAGCTTCTACTACCAGTCAGCACCGGATGTAAGAACGGTAAGGCTGAGCGGCTTATCATCAGCGAACAAATACAACCTTGTATTCTTTGCCAGCCGCGCCAACTACAACCTGGCACTTACCAGCAGCTACACGGTAGGGGCGCAGAGTGTGGTACTGAACGCAACAAACAACAGCAGCACAACAGCCAGCATCAACGGTGTAAGCCCTGATGCCAATGGACAGATAATTATCAGCATAGCTGCGGCCAACGGCTCTCAGTTCAGCTACCTTGGGGCACTGGAGATAGTGAGTTATCCGTTTGACGGCACACCGTCATCACCAACGAACCTGGTGGCCAGCGGTATATCCAAGACACAGATAAAGCTGGACTGGACCGGCACTGCGGAAAACAGCGGTTACCAGGTATGGCGTTCAACAAGCCTTAATGGCAGCTACAGCCTGCTGGGCACAGTGGGTACGAATGTAACCACGTATACCAACAATGGTTTGAGTGCAGGCAGCAGCTACTATTACAAAGTAAGGACCATAACAGGCGCCAATGTGTACTCAGCCTACAGCAACGTGGCGGCAGCCTCAACGGTAGCCTTCCAGGTGAACCTGAA
>NZ_VVIP01000014.1 GCF_009650435.1 Foetidibacter luteolus | reverse complement strand
ATTTAAAATACCTGATGGTATTGCATACGGTATATAACCAGCAATATCAAATGCACAGCACCCGCAGTTGCCGTGCAGAGGATCGTATTGTAAATATTCACCAGCCGCATGTACGCCCCATAGTCCGGGGCAAGGATGGTAAAAAAGTAGAGTTTGGCAGCAAACTGCAGGTATCGCTAAGCGGTGGGTTTGCGTTATTAGACAAGTTAAGCTGGGATAATTTTAATGAAGGCGGCAGCCTGAAGGAATCGGTAACGCTGTACAAAAAACGACTTGGATATTATCCCGCCGAAGTATTGGCAGACAAGATTTACTGTACAAGGGAAAACAGAAAAGTGCTGAAGGAATGGGGCATCGCATTAAGGGCTAAGCCACTGGGCCGTCCGGCTAAAGAGGCACTGCACATTCAGGTAAGTCCAGGGGAGCGCAATCCAATAGAAGGCAAGTTTGGGCAGGCAAAGGCTGGTTATAATATGGAGTGCATCAAAGCCAAATTACAAAACACCAGCGAGTCGTGGATTGCTTCCATTATTTTGGTGCTCAACCTTGTTAATTTAATGAGGCTGGGCCTCTATTGCCTAAATTTAATCAGTAATGCAGCCAGGCGCTTCGCCAGTCATCTTCAAGAGGCTTGCTCCCGGAAATTTTGGCAGCCCCATTTTCAAGGATAGTTATTGAGCAAGCCCTACTTAATCCTCGTTCAATTCAAAGCACGACAATTCTAATTATTATGGACACTTTCCTTTGCATACTAAAAGCAATAGCTGGCTATTTCATTTTAATGTTCGTAGGAACTAACCTTTTAGGAACTGTTGTACGAGGTCTTCGACCCACACTTAAAAAAGATAGTGATGGAAATTTAGTTTCAACCGTTGACCCAGCTCTCCGCAATTTTGGTACACTCCCTTCTGCCAAAAGAAAGACAAGAAATGGCAAAAATGGGCGACAAAACAGTGTCGTTTGTACAGAAGGCCCTGGAGTATGCCAAGAGCAACCCCACCATGGTGCCCAACTACCTTGACATCGCCGAGGCCGAACGTGACCTGAAGCTTTCCCTTGACCTGCAGACCATTCACAACCTGGCCGGAACCATCACGCTGTCAATTGAAGATGCCATGATGATCTGCGGCAGCGAGGCGTACAATGTAGCCCTGCTTATTTACAAGGCCGTACAGGGCGCCGCAAAGGGCAATGTACCGGGCAGCCAGGCCATACTGGATGAACTGAAACAACGTTTCCCGGGCAGGGGCGGCAAAGGAAGAAGCGGCCCCAAGGATTAACCAGTTGAAAAGTGCTTGCCTTTAAAGAAAGACATTCATAAAAGAATCCCGCCGCGGCGGGATTTTTTGTGCGCCTTATTTTTTGGCGGCCCCGTTTTTTGCTGCACAAATGCTGTTACAAACCGGGATGGCGGGTATTTGATGGAAATAGCTGATAGTTTTAGGTGTGCATTAGCGTAAAAACAACCCGGCAAACAGGTTTTAATACAGGCCACTCCTTTTCAAATCATGAAAATTTGCCCTTCGGAAGGGAAAATTGCCCTTCAGAAGGAGAAAATTGCTGTTCAGAAGGGCAAATTGCCCTTCTCAACTCCGATGACGTAGATCGGAAGGGAAATGTTTCTCTTAAAAAGAGAAATGTTCCCCTTCGGAAGGGGAGTGTTCCCGTTATTAACACCAATGGTTCTGTTCTGAAGGGCAATGTTCCCCTTCAGAACCCCGACGCCGGACATCATAAGGGAAACTTTTGTCTTCAAAAGGGCAATGGCGGGGTTTTGGAGGGCAAATTTGGAGTTTGGGGCTACAGGGACGGATATTGGAAAGAGAAATATCCCTTTCCGCGTTGTGGTGCCAGGAACAAAAAGGGGAAAAGCGTGTGTAAATGGTTGGAAATGTATGTAAACGTGAATATATTGAGGTTGCGTAAAAGCGAAGGTTAGCGGTAATTCTTATGAAACTTCAAAAAATATCACACTTTTTTATTTTATTGATTGTAAGCTCTTGCCAAAGTCAGACAGGCCAGTACAACTTAAAATATGTAGTTGGAGAAATAGATAGTCTGCAGTCCTTTTCAAAATTGACTTCACAAGAGCAAAAAATGGATAGTTTGTTGCAAAACAGCACGTGGTTAAACGGTGCATTCAGAAACAATAGGAGCAGAATATTCATGGAGTCATTTGAAAATGGGCAACTGAATACGGGTGGAGATTCAAGTTTGGTGACAGGACTTTCAGCACCATGTATGTGTTATACAGACAAAGACACAATTTACATGAAAACCTGGATTGGCTTTTTTGGTTCTATTGGGTTTGGAGTGAAAATATTCAAAGACGACTTTAAATCCCAGTTTATTATACAAATTGACGAACCTGACACTTACAAAGTAAATTTATCGGACAAAGATTTTACGGGTCAAGCAATCGTAAATAGTAAATACCAAAAATTGAGTTTCCTGACAAGGCCCAGTTTTAAAATAGACGAGCAGCTTACAGGTATTTTAGAGATTACAACTAACGACTATTACGAGAAAAAGCATAATGGTGTTGACACCTTAAGTGTAAAAGGTAAAATATACTTTACCTGCAAGACAAGGCAAATGACACTAAGAGATCAACTTATGAACCAGAACTACCGCTAAAAGTGCATTTGTTTTATGCCGTTGGCCGGATGATGCAATTTCAACTTCAGCTACGTATCATCTGTAGTTATCAGCTCAACGTCGTATAAATTTACACACACTTATCACTCATGGATTAATAGCTTATGATTGTGGCATAGTGGGATTTGTTTATAATATGAGCATTTACATTCTACCCTGCCGCAAAGTCCCTTGCAGGAGACTATTGTGTAGAAGTGCTTTTATGTACACTCTCCGAAAAAAAATTTTCACAAATATTATTATGGCCGGGTGTTTTTATGAACCGTTTCGCTTACAGATAATCAGCTCCTGGTTGTTTTTGTCTGATATCTCTGTGGGGCGCAAACCAGGAGGTGCGACTACAATCTTCAGTGAATCTCCATCCAATTCATAAGCAACGCTGACAGGCGCTGAATTAGCAGGTGCATCCTCTGGCTGAATAATAATCAACTTGGGTTTGCCGGTAGTGTCCAGCTTGAACGAATACTTCATCTCCTTTCCGGTCTCATCCCTGAAAGTAAGCTTATCTCCCTTGAAGATATACAGGTAATCCACATCCTTTTTGATGCCGTTTTGGCTTTCTGATTGTGCCAGCCAGGCCCCTTGTATGTTTGCCTGATCGTTAGGTTTTGCCGCATCTTGAGCGAAGCCACGTGACAAAGCGCAAAAAAGAACCAATATAATGAGGGACGTCTTCATAATACCATGTAAATTAATTAGATTAAG
>NZ_VVIP01000013.1:72770-208620 GCF_009650435.1 Foetidibacter luteolus | reverse complement strand
CGGCGCCAAAGCACCTTCTTTTCCTAATAGTGGCTTTCCACTCTTGAGTTGTTCCAGGGCCTTGTTCTTCACGGCCTCGTAATCAAACCCGAACGGTGTTTCTGTTTTTGACTTCATCTTGATGTGTTAAAGGTTATCTTATTTTTTAACCTTGACACAGTTTATTTTACAGCCTCGCACGGAAAATAATTTTCCGCATCGGGAAGCTGACATTCTTGCGGAAAATGATCTTCCGCAGGCGGCAAATGATCTTCCGCAGGCGGCAAATGATCTTCCGCAGGCGGCAAATGATCTTCCGCAGGCCGCAAATCATCTTCCGCAGGCCGCAAACGGTCTTCCGCAGGCGGAAAATGATCTTCCGTAGGCGGAAAATGATCTTCCGCAGGCGGCAAATGGTCTTCCGCAGACGGCAAAGAGTCTTCCGTAAGTAGAAAATGTTCTTTCCTGGCCCAATTGCCATTTACCATCATCCGCCGCAATGCTTAAATATTGCTGAAAAGGCCTGCACCTTAAAGGTTTTTTAACCGGTTGCCTGCCGGAATCTTCCTAATCTTATAACGATATTTTTTTTCAACACTTTTAAATCTTTAATCCATGCCCAGACATGATGAAACCCGCATCTACAAAGTACCCGATGCCGACCTTAAGCAACTGGCCGATGACCTGGCCGCCAGTATTGACAGAGACCTTAACCACTTTGCCGAACGGATGATTACCGCCCAGCAACTGGCCACCTTTAACACGCTGATTGGCGAATTTGATGCCTGCGACACCGACGTGGAGCAACTGGGCAACATAACCACCGCCACCGAAGAAAAAGACACCATTACAGACAACCTGCGCAAAGCCATTAGGCCCATACGCAACATGGCTGAGCTGGCCTACGAAGGCAAAAGCCGGTACAACAGTTTTGGCTTTGACGACCTGAGCAAACAAACCGATAACGAGTTGTACCGTACCACCCGCCGCATTTGCCGCCTGGCCAGCCAGTTTATGAGCGACCTTGCGCCGCATGGCTTAACGCCTGCCCACCTGCTTGCCCTGGAAAACCTGGCTACCCAACTGGACAATGCCATAGACAAAGTTGCCGAGGCCATGGAATTGCGGGACATTCAGGCACAGGAACGCATTTTTAAGGGTAACGCCCTGTGGACGGAAATGGCCCGCCTGGCCAGCATTGGCCGCAGTATTTTTGAAGACACCAACGAGGCTTTATACAACGATTATGTGCTGATAGGCGGCAACGGCAATACGGGCACTAACACCCCGCCACCGCTTCCGCAGGAATAATGAGTATGGGAGCTTTTAATAACACATCGCCGCCGGGGTTTCCGGGCGGCAATTTTGTTTTTTGGGGGGAAGCTGAATGCTGCCTTAGCAGGAGTGGCGCGGCATTCTGCCTGTGCCTACCGCAAAATGGCGTACCGGAGGCTGTTGCGGAGAAGGGCTTGGGGTGGGCGCTTTGCGGGGAAGAAAATAGGATTCTATTATTTTGTGGGCAAGAAGGTTTCTACAACTTCATACATACCTGGGTCAAACTTTGCAATTTTAAGAGCTTCGTCTAAATAAGGGGAAGAAGTTGAATTATTTCGCATATTTTGATAATCTTCGATACTTTTCCATTGTGCATACATCGTAACTCTTGTTCCGTCTATACTTCGATGCAGACTTGATGAGATAAACCCTGTCACTTTGCTTACACTGCTTTCCGTTGCCAAAGTCAACAAGTCTACAAGTTTTTGTTGATTAATTGGGTCAACTGTAAATACATTTATTAGTGTCAGAAAATTAGATTCTTTTGTGATTGTTGTCATAGCTATATTAAAGTTTGATAATAGTCTGGTATCGCACTAAACTTGATTGCAACGCATGGATATACCTTGTTGGACTAAACCTTCGGTAGCCTTTGCTATTTTCTTTGCGGAGAAACGTTTATAGTTTTAGATTTTTCACTAAAAATCTAAAATCATGAACACCACAAAACGTTCTCCGAAGAGTGCTACGCTGGTAGCGCAGGCATGTACTAATGTACAGGGATTTTCTGATACGTACCGCCGTTTTAAAAGGTGCATGTCAACTTCAGGCCGTAGCACAAGTATCCCGCTATCCAAAGCTTAGCCAGCGGCTCTTTGGGTTTTTTATAATCGCCACGCTTTGTCTGTTTCCGGCAGCCAAATGTTCATAAGAAGTACCCCAGCTCCTACGCTTCAATAAAAGCTCCCTAGCGAACAAGGCGTACAAGAGTGCGACGCAAGTAAAGCGTCATGGGAGTTACTTCTGCCGGGCCCATAATTATGTTCTAACGAAAGATGATGTTCTCTGGTTTACGGATGACGATCAATTGCACCTGTTGGCACCCCCGCTGCAGGAATAACAAGTATCAGAGCTTTTAATAACACATCGCCGCGGGGTTTCCGGCGGCGATTTTGTTTGGGGGGAGCAGGTTTGTAGTTTTTCATGTTTGGCGTTGCACGGGTTTTTTGCCTGTCATTTAAACAATAGGTAATGCGCCGCCGTCAACCGAATAATTGGCGCCTGTAATATATTTTGCTTGCGGGGAAGCAAGAAACGCAACAAGGTCAGCAATTTCTTCGGGTTCGGCCATTCTGCCTAAGGGCACACCAACTTTGTTCATTACGGTACTAAATGCTTCCTCTGCCGTAATGTTTGATGATGTTGCTATGCCTTCAATAAATTCAAGCATCAACGGTGTTTTTACAACACCTGGCGAAACTACGTTTACACGTATTCCCTTTGCGCCTACTTCATTAGCCAGAGCTTTGCTGTAAACATTCAATGCCGCTTTTGCCGAGGAATAAGACATGGTCATTTCCCAGATCGGCTGTTTGGCAACACCTGTTGAAATGTTGATGATAACGCCGCTTTTTTGTTGGATCATTACAGGCAATAACATTTTGTTAAGGCGCACTGCAGACATAAAGTTTAGTTGCCAGTCATTATACCAGTGTTCGTCTGAAAGGGCGCTGAAACCACCGCCGGGACTTAGATTTGCCCCTGCATTATTGACAATAACATCTATTCTGCCATACTTTTCTACAATTTCTTTGGCAATGATTTCCGCGCTTTCGGGTTGAACAAGGTCTGCTGCAATGAAATGATGTTCACTTGCCTTGTCTTTTGGTGCGTTGCGTGCAGTTACAACCACTTGCGCACCTGCATCACTTAATTTACCGGCTATTGCTTTGCCGATGCCTTTTGTTCCGCCTGTTACCAGAACAACCTGTCCTTTTAATGAACTGCTCATAATACTTCCGTTAAAAATGAACTGCAAAGGTTGTTCTCTAAAAAACAATAACGGTTGCCATTTGGCAACAAAAAGAGTCAGCGGATGTTTTTTCTTATCCGGCTTAATGAAAATCTTGTAACGCCTAAGTAGGAAGCAATGTAAGCTTGCGGAACACGATTGGCAAGTGTTGGAAATTTTTCCAGGAATGACAGGTAGCGTGTAACGGCATCTTCCGAAACTAAGGCAGTTCTTCTTTCCAGGTGTATTTGATATGCTTTTTGAACGGCCTTGGTTATAATCTTGTCCCAATCAGTAATTGTATGGTAAAGTTCTTCCCAATTCTGCTTAGAAAACACAATCAATTTACAGTCGGTAACAGCCTGTAAATAATCGGAAGACACAAGGTTGGCTTCAAAATTTTCGTAATCTACAACCAACCGGTTTTCATCAACAAAATACTTTGTGATTTCGCCACCGTTGTTATCGTAACAGTATATGCGAATCACTCCCTTAACAACAAAACCTACTTGTTTGGGTATTTTTCCTGCTTCCGAAAAGTACCCGCCTTTCTGGAGTTTCAGTTCTGTTGCTTTGCTTGTGATGATGTCGGTTTGCTGTTTGTTCAGGTTGCCAAACTGTAAAAGATATTCGATCAATTCATTCATTGCCGCAAAGTTAGGAATAGTTGTTTGTGTGGTATTTGTTGCCTGATGAAAACTGTCTGTCCCGTGAAATCGTTCAGGTGGGGAAAGATGGTGCGGTCGTTTAAAAGTATTTACCTGTCATAAAAAGTATACTCGTACAATATTTTTCCATAGTGCGTAGAGGGCTTTTTACGAGGATTGAAGTATTCTACGGTATTAATACGCACTTCACTAACTAACCCCAAGTCTCTATAAGTAAATAGCTGTGTATATGAACTTTTACACAAGGATGGTTGGTCTCCATCATATTCAGAAATGTTTCTTTCCATAACCATTCCATTATAAAGTTTTTCTGTTGTTACGGCAAGTATATTATGGTCACCAAAAGTGAAATACGCGGTATCATTAAAAAGTAATTCATTTTTCGATCCCAGGTCTGAATACCCGTTTATGGTAAATATTTGACGCAAACTATCTCCTTTAACAATAACACGCTCCAGTTTGGATTTGCAAAATGCCTGCGCACCGGTTGACTTTTCTGACAGGCAAGGGGCATAATGGTTTACGTTTAAACCGGAAAACACTTTAAAGCTTTGTAAGTAAAACACCATACCTCGAAAAATGGTTGTTGGTACAGACAGCATGTTGGTTTGGGGCCTGGAAGCATTGTAACTGCTTGTTCTGGCCAAATAGGAATAGATGGGGAAATCAATATAAGTATTCAATTGCAGGGTCGGAATATTATCAACATAATTTTGATAAGTTGAAATTAGCCGGTGTTTTGCATCGTACGAATACAGTACACTATCAGTTTTAAAAAGTGTATCCCCAATATATGTTTGCGTAAGTTTCATTTGAAGAAGTGTGTCTTGATAGAAGAATGATGTTACCCTGGATGAATTTGGTGGATAGAGATAGGGAGATGGTTTTCCTGTAATATTCATCAATAAGCCTCTAATGTCGTAATTGTATGTGATTGTATCAGAATAATCAGCCAATGATATTTGTTGAACTCGTTTCACCTTATTTATAAATGCATTTTCCCTCGAAAGCTCCTGGGATAATGCACATGTTGCAGCCATTAGGGCAAGGGTGAACAATGAAATCTTAATCATGTAGTGGGTTTTAAAGCATTTCCAAAGTTGAATAACGTTATGGCTATAATCAAAATTATTGTTACCGTTAGCATTTTGTATTTGCAAAACTATTTCCATATTCCCCACTCCCAAGGAATAGCTTGAAACTCTTTGGATTTTATGCAAACGCCAGACTCTATCTGGTTTCCGGCAGCCACAATGTTCATAAGAAGTACCCCAGCCCCTACGCTTCGATAAAAGCTCCATAGCGAGCAAGGCGTACAAGAGTGCGACGCAAGTAAAGCCCAATGCTTGTTCTTCAGTCCGGCCCATAATGTAAAAGCTGACAGCTACCGGCTGTCAGCTTCCTGCAATAGTAATGGGGCGGTATATCACGCCCTAAAAAATGCAGGTGGAAAACAATTTTCCGTATCCACTTGCCATTTGCCACTCACCTGCCCATGCTGTTAAATGCATCTTTTACAAGAAACAACGATTTAACTACAACGCCCCTTTATTTGGCTACATACAACTTTTAACCTGTGCTGAAATTTGTGTTGTAATTAAAAATTAAAAATTATGAAAAACAAAGTATGGTTTATAACCGGAGCCTCAAAGGGATTAGGCTTAACCCTCGTAAAAAGATTGTTGGCTGAAGGCTACAAAGTAGCTGCCACTTCAAGGGATGTACGGCAATTGCAAAATGCAGTTGGCAGCAGCTCGCCCAATTTCCTGCCTTTGCAGGTAGATATTGTTGACAATACAAGTGTTGGCGATGCAATTACGGGTGTTATCAAAAAATTCGGAACCGTTGATGTGATAGTGAACAATGCCGGATACGGCCAGCTTGGTACAATTGAAGAGCTTACAGACGGAGAGGCACGGCAGAACTTTGATGCCAATGTTTTTGGCACGCTGAACGTTATCAGGAACATAATGCCCCACTTTCGCAGCAAAAAAGCCGGGCATATCATTAACATTTCCTCTATTGCCGGTTTCTTAGGTGCATTTCCAGGCTGGGGTATTTATAATGCTACCAAATTTGCCGTAGCCGGATTAACCGAAGCTTTATCTGCTGAAACTGCTTCTATGGGTGTAAAATGTACCATTGTTTACCCAGGTTATTTTAAAACTAATTTCCTGCTTCAGGGATCATTGAAACTTGCTGACTCGCCCATTACAGATTATAAAGAAGCAAGGGATTTAGAAACTATTCACGACACCCAGATAGTAGGTAACCAGCCTGGCGACCCTGAAAAAGCGGCTATGGCCTTCATTAAACTTGCTGAAAATGAAAACCCGCCATTACACTTCTTTATGGGTTCTGATGCTGTAGGGATGGCAAACACCAAAATTGGCATCTTACAATCATCATTAACCGCTAATGAAGAATTGAGCAAATCAACAGACTATTAAAATCAATTATTAACCTGAGAAATTACAGTAAAATGAAAAATTTATTTTCAATTAAACATCTTACACTGTTGCTGTCAATTTTTGTAGCAAGTGTTAACGCTTTTGCCCAGCAAAACAAAGGAACTAAAAGAGTGCTCATTGTACTTTCCGCAGCGGATACATGGACAAGGGCGGATGGTTCAAAGTATCCTACCGGCTATTGGACGGAAGAATTTGTAGATGTTCATAAAGAATTTGCAGAAGCCGGATACACAGTTGATATTGCTACCCCCGGAGCGAAGAAACCAACGGCTGATCCAAAAAGCCTTGAAGCGAAAACAGTAGGCGCTGAAAAAGCTGTTTTCTTTAAAAGTTATCTTGAAGCGTTGAATAAGACTTTAAGTAACCCGATACCGCTTTCAAATGTAGAAATGAAAGACTATGATGCAGTGATAATCCCCGGCGGACATGGGCCTGTTGAAGACCTGTACAAGGATGCAGACATGGGCAAGGTATTGTTTGCAGCAGATAACTCAAAAAAGATTATAGGTGCCGTATGCCACGGGCAGGCTGCATTTTTAAGTGCGGTTGACAGCAAAGGCAACTGGTTGTTTAAAGGCAGAAAAATGACTTCTTTCAGCGATGCGGAAGAAATAGAATTTGGAACGGCAGACAATGCACCCTGGCTACTGGCCTCTACCTTAAGAAAGTATGGCGCAAACTATACATGCGGTGCAAAAAATTGGGGAGATTATATTATGGTGGATGGCAACCTTATTACAGGTCAAAACCCTGCGTCAAGTATTTCAATGGCAAAAGCGATAATCGAAACCTTACAACAAAAATAATCCGGCAAGGGGCCAATACCCGAGTCCGACCAGGAAAACTGTTTTTCCTGGTCGGATTTTATAATGATACATCAAAGGCTGTGTAGATACGAATATACCGGATAAAATAAGCAGGGTATCGTTGACGTATTCATCCCTGATGAAGTTTTAGTAAATTTATTTATACTGCACAATAAACTAATAATAAAACAATGGCCAATAGCTATATACATACATTTGATTCAATTAGCCAGTTTCATAAAATGAGCGGCCTGCCTAAGCCAGAGCATCCTTTGGTTAGCCTGGTTGATTATGGTTTGGTAGATTACCAAACAGATGAAAAGGAAATAAGCTGGATACAAAATTTTTATACCATTGGATTAAAACGCAATATCCAGGGAAAGTTTCGGTATGGCCAGCAGCAATATGATTTTGATGAAGGCTTAATGGCTTTTGTAGCGCCCGGCCAAATAGTACACCTGTCTACGGAAAAACCCGAAATAAGGCCATCAGGCTACCTTTTGCTAATACACCCGGACTTTATTTGGAGTACTTCATTGAGTAAAAACATCAGGCAGTACGATTTTTTTGGTTATGCAGTAAACGAGGCATTGTTTATGTCTGAAAAGGAAGAGATGATTATTGAGGACATACTGCGAAACATACAACGGGAGTATCACTCTACGATAGATAAATTCAGCCAAAATATTATTGTTGCGCAAATTGAATTATTGCTTAACTATTGTGAGCGTTTTTATCAACGGCAGTTTATAACGCGTAAAAAAAGCAGCCACCAGGTATTGGAAAAATTAGAGCGTGTTTTAAATGAGTGGTACAATGATGATAATTTGATTGACAAAGGGTTGCCCACTGCCCACGACATAGCAAGCTCATTAAATGTATCAACCAATTATTTGGGAACGCTTTTAAAAACCCTGACAGGGCAAAATACGCAACAGCATATACATAATAAACTAATGGAAAAAGCGAAAGAAAAGCTTTCTACCACCAAACTCACCGTAAGTGAAATTGCTTACGAATTAGGATTTGAGCATTCCCAAAGTTTTTCAAAGTTTTTTAAAAGTAAAACCAATCAAAGCCCTTTAGAATTCCGGGCTTCTTTTAATTAAGAGAATTAAAGCACAACTTTCATTGCAATCATAGCATTCTTTTCCCCAAGCCCCTACGCTTCGATAAAAGCTCCATAGCGAACAAGGCGTACAAGTGAGTGACACAACGATGCCCAATGCTTATTCCCCGGCCGGGCTCATTATTCCGCTTGCAAAGTTTCTGACGCCAAAGGTGGCAGAAACCTGTGTGGTAACTGGTCTAATCCAGCTTAACCTTGTTTTTTAATTCATCAATGATGGCGGCGTTAATCCAGTAAATATCGAAGTCGTTACCGGTATTTCTTCCGAAGAACAAATACTTCCCGTCTGGTGAAACCCTGGCAAACCTTTCAGAAAAGCGGGTATTTATTTTGTCACCCATATTAACAGGTGCAGCCCAGCTTCCATCTTTTTTGCGAAAGGCTATGTACAAATCAAGGTTTCCCTCAATGCCGGTTGGCCGGTCTGATTCAAATATCAAATAGCTTTCATCGGCAGCTATAAAAGGGCCGTCTTCATAACCCTCTGAGTTGATGGGGGCAGGTAACCGGCTTATTTTTCCACTATTGTCTGCCTGGTAAATGTTCCAGTCCATAGTGCCCTGCGGCCCGATAATAAAATACCTTGTTCCGTTGTTTGAAATTGAACTGGCATACGCATCTTTCTTAAATACGGTAGTATCCAGCACTGCGGCCGGGGACCATCCCTGCGGCTGCCTGACTGCATACCACAAAGTGTTTTTACGCGGAGAGGATGTATCAGCAGTTCTGTCTGTGCTAAAATATAACGTGTCTCCATTTGCTGAAAAATTTGGATAAACCTCGTTGAAGGTTGTATCGCTGAAGGAAGGTGACTGCGGCGCCGACCATTGATTGTTTACAAAATTCATTTCCAGTAAACAGGTTTGGTAAGAAGGCATTTTCATGATCGTCCAAACTACGGTTTTGCCATCAGGTGAAAATGCAGGGGCGCTGTGTTCATGGGCATCGGTACTTATTGTACCGCGGGCAAATACCCTGGCAACCATACCCGGCTGTTGTTCATTGATGTAATTGACCGGGCTGTTCTCCTGGGCTGTTAAGCAACAGCATGCAAATGGCAATACGGTGAGTAAGATAGCTTTTGAATTCATTACCGGTTAGTTTATTGGCTGGCTGTATGCATAGTGTTACACAACAGGTGAGACACGTGATAATAAAAAGCGGGAATACCTTAAAGCTAAGCAGGATAAAATGTAGCTGCGTAACCGCTTATCAAAAACTGGGGCAGGGGTGGAGTATAATGATGACAACATGTTGTTAACAGTTGATGATTTTTTTACCCGCTGCAGTGTTTTATGGGGCTTCGATCGGTCGGCTGGCGCTGGTGTTTTCGGGCAGCGTTATTTCTGTATAGGATCGCAATTTTTTGTAATGGGAGAAACAGGGTTCAATGTGTCCTACAATAAAGGAAAAGTTACTTACGGAGAAAGCACGGAGCCGACGGGGGTAAATCCAAGGTGAATAATTTTTATGTATCATCCAACATAAACGGTAACACATTAGGAAACCTTGGCCTGGGCTTCAGGTGGCTTATGTAAACAATAACTCTTTCATTGGGGGAAACAAAAAGGGGCTGCTTGGTATTGGCGGCCCCTTGCTGTTTGAGATAATTCGTTATTAATATCCTTCGTTTTGGTCAAGGTTGGGGTTAACCCTAATATCCCGTATGGGTATAGGGAAAACGAGTTTGGGTGAATTGAATGTTAATTGCCCTATGCTTTTACCCTGGCGCTTGATGTCGTGCAGGTTAAAGCCTTCAAAAGCAAGTTCAAGCTTACGTTCTTTAAGGATGGCGGCGAGTGTTAAATTAGCTGCTGTAATTTCCGGAAGGCCAACCCTGTCACGGATTTTTTTAATGTCGTCAGCAGGAGATTCCCCGGTGGAAGTACCCAATCTGAAGTTAGCTTCAGCACGGGTAAGATATAGTTCTGCCAGGCGGATGACGGGTACATTAGCATACAAATTGTCAAATTTGCCAGTGTAAACAGTTCCTCCGGATGAGTAAAAAAGGTTTAAACGTTCGTCACCTGTTTCATAAAGATTCAGATGGGCATCTTCTATTGCAATATCACCCCTGCCCAAAGCGGAAAAATAAGTTTGAAAATCATTTTCACCAGAGCTGGTGGTTACCTGCATCGCAAAAATATCTTCGTCAGTATTTCCTGTAGCGGATGGTGGGTCTGTATAAGGAAAAGCATCAGCATAGTTCGACATAAGCCTATACCCATTTTCTTCTGCCAGTTCAATTGCCTCGTTCGCTTTATCTCTAGCATCGGCATATTTACCCTGTTGCAGGTAAACCCTGGAAAGCATGGCCAAAGCGGCAATTTTGGTGGCAAAAAAGCCATTGCTAACGGGCAGTTTATTAGAGGCATCTGTTAAATCTGCTATTACCTGTGTATATACCTCAGCTACTTTGTTGCGTTTTACAAGGCTGGCTTCGGTTATGCCCGCAGTAGGTGTAACAACAACAGGAACGCCTAAATTGGTATTGGGGTCGCCATCGTTCCATGCTTTTCCATACATTCTTACCAGGTCAAACAAAGCTGAGCCTCTTATAAACTTAGCCTCGCCTTCAACCCTGTCTTTTGAATCTTCGTCAACCACATCCAATGCCTGCAGCACGTTGTTAACATCATTAATAGTCCGATAGCCCCATATCCAGATATCGGTTATAAAACCATTGTCAACTGGAATTGCTTTGTTATAAATCTGTGTAAGCCCCTGGAAGGTGCCACTCCATCCCAACTCGTTGGAATTAGCCAGTAATTCTGACGCAACGGCCAATTGTCCACCATAAAAATTGTTGTCGCCAAAGTTGCGATAAGCTCCTACAAGCGCAACTTTTACATCGTTACTGGTAAGCAGGGCATCATCAACATCTATACTTTGCGTGGGCCGCGTATCCAGCTTTTTGTTACAGCCAACCAGGGCTAAGCCTGTAAGTAATATTGAAAAGAAAAATATGTGCTTCATTGAAAATTATTTAAGGTGATGTTTACAAACCTATGTTTATGCCAAATACAATAGATTTTATCTGGGGGGCTGAATAAAAATCAACGCCCTGGTTAATATTGGATACCTGGTAGTCTGAATTTACTTCGGGGTCCCAGCCTACATAGTTTGTGATGGTAAACAGGTTTTGTGCACGTGCATATAGCCTTAGCCTTTCCAGCTTCATTTTCTTAGCTATTTTCGCAGGCAGATTAAAGCCGAGCGTAACAGCCTTAACACGCAGGTAAGAGCCGTTGGCAATGTACCTGCTGGATGGGTTTACACCATTGCCATAAAAAAGCCTTGCTTCGGGTATCATGGTTATATCACCGGGTTTTTCCCAGGCGCCAAGCTGGTCGAGTGTCTGGTTATCAAAACCATTACTGCCGCTGGCAGACATGTATTGGCCGCCGCCCAGGTAGTTCTCATTACCCTGCACGCCCTGCAGCAATACATCAAGGTCAAAATTTTTGTAAACAAACGTGTTGGTAAAACCATAAATAAAGTCTGGATTGGGATTGCCTATCACCACATCCTGTGCTTCGTTGTAATCATTGGTGGTAGTGCGGTCACGTGTTCCGTCGGTTTTTAAAGTATTCTTATAATACAGGGCATCTCCGTTGGCAGGGTCTGCGCCGGCAAATTCCCTGGCCATAAAAATACCCAGGGCTTCGCCTTCTTTGGCTTTGTTCTGGTCGGCGCCCAATACCTGGCCACCCAGATTGGTTATCTTGTTCCTGTTAGCGGCAAAGTTTAAAGAAGTTGTCCACCTGAAGGATTTGTTGGATACGTTGGTGGAGTTTAAAGTAACTTCAATGCCTTTGTTGGTAAGGTTACCAATGTTTTTCAATTGTGTTGTAAAACCAGATGTGGAAGGTATTTCAACATCAAGCAATAAATCTCTTGTCCTTCTTTCGTAATAGGCAATTTCAAAACCAAGGCGGTTGTTAAATATGCTGCCTTCCAGCCCAAAATCCATACCGGCGGTAGTTTCCCATTTTAAATCCGGGTTCTTAATCTGTATCGGGCGTTGACCGGCCTGACCACCATAAGCTGCATCGCCGGCGTAAAGGCCCCTCCAGTCGAAGTTTCCTATTTCAGCATTTCCGGTAATTCCATAGCTGGCCTTAACCTTTAAAAAGTTCAACCAGTGTATATTTTGCATAAAACTTTCTTCAGTCATAATCCAGGCTGCCGAAGCCGCCGGGAAGAAGCCATACCTGTTATTGGTGCCAAAACGGGATGAACCATCGTACCTGCCGCTTACGGCAATGATATACCTGTCGTTAAGCTTATAGTTGGCCCTTAGGAAGTAAGAGAGGAAAGTGAACTCTGTAGATTCCGTAGTGGCATCTGTTTTGGATGCTGCACTTTGCAGTTTCTTGTAAGCATCGCTGGGGAAGGTTTCACCTTCTGCCAGGCTGGATGTGCGGGTTTGTTTCTGGTAGCTCATACCGCCGGATACATCCAGTGCATGAATTTCTTTAAATGTGTTGCTATAATTGAAGAAATTATTGGTAGTAACATTCAAAATTTCATCAGATGTAAAGAAGCCACTGCCATTGGGCACACCAGTATTGCGGGCGGTTACTGTTCCGTAGTAAGCTTCTTCATTTTGAGAAAGCAGGTCTGCACCAAACTCTGAACGGAAATTCAGGTGTTTGGAAAGCTTTACGTTTCCATAGAAGTTGCCGATAGTTCTGTTTACCCTTGTTTCGTAGGAAGCGTTATTTACACTTAACAGCGGGTTATAATAAACCGGGTAGTTGGTGTTGGGGGCGCCGGTATTCGGATCCAACTGGCCGCTTGGTAAACCTGTCCTGGGGTCAATTTCAGGTGTGATGGGTGATAACGCCACAATCTGCAAAGGCGTTGAAAACGCATTATCATTAGATATCCTGAAGTTATTGGAGCGGGCCAAGTTCATGTTCATGCCTATATTCAGCCAGTTGTTCATCTGGTGGTCAACATTCAGCCTGCCGCTGTAACGCTTGTAATTATTGCGCACCATAATACCATCCTGGTCAAGGTACTGCCCGGATGCAAAGAATTTGGTCTTATCGTTGCCTCCAGAAAAATTTACATCATATTGTGATATTGGTGCATCCTGAAAAGCAAGGTCCTGCCAGTTTGTATTTACTTTGGCTGTTTTCCAGTCTTCATTGCCGGCAGAATATCTTGTAAGCCTGCTTTCCACAAAAGCAATGCTGGCATCAATGGCTTCCTGCTCGTTTGCATAGTCGTCAGGATAATAAATATAATCCTGTTTACCACCGCCAATAGCTGCTTTCATAAAATAGTCAACATATTGCTGGGCATCCATGAATTTCATTTTTCGGGTTGGTTTTTGAAACCCGGTAAAATAGCTTACATCAACTTTTGAAGTGCCAGATTTTCCTTTTTTGGTAGAGATAAGCACAACGCCGTTGGAGCCACGGGAACCATAGATAGCCGCAGCCGATGCATCTTTCAAAATTTCAATGGATTCAATGTCGTTCATGTTAATATCTGCCAGCGGGTTGGTTTGAGCGCCATTGCTGGAAAGGTTCGCGGTAATAACAGGAATGCCGTCAATTACATACAAAGGCTCATTGCCGGCGGTTACCGATGCCGCGCCGCGTATGCGTATGTTAATACCCTGGCCTACCTTGCCGTTTTGCTGCTGCACAAATACACCGGCAGCCCGGCCTTGTATAGCGGTTTCAAAGCTGGTGGCAGGTGTGTTGGTAATTTCCTTCGCACTGATTTTTGCTACAGAGCCGGTAACATCTCTTTTTACTTTGGTTCCATAGCCAACTACCACCACTTCGCTGAGCGATTTATCCGATGGTAAGAGCTGAATGTTGAAACTGGAAGCGGTAACTGGTACTTCCATGTCTTCAAACCCCACATACGAGAATACCAATTCCTTAATTTTCTGATCCACTGTAATGGAAAAAGTTCCGTCAATCCTGGTAAGCGCCGTGGCTTTGCCGCCCTTGGTTTTTACTGTTACATTTTCGAGTGGGTTACCTGTTCGTGAGTCGGTTACCGTGCCGGTAATTTCTTTGGTTTGCGAGTAGGCTGCCAGTGAGAATAGCAAAGCCCAGCACCATAAAAGCGCTTTTCTCATGCGATCGTAGTTTTGATTTAAAATTTAAGGTAATATTATGAAAATAATTGGCATGTTGTTGAGAACGGCCTGATTAAATCTTACCGCAAAGCTAAATACCATGTATATAACTTATTGTAATATAATTCGTTGAGGCTCTAATTGTAGTTTTCTGCCTTTAATGCTTTGGGAGACCAATTCCGTAAAAAATCCATCACTTTGGGTTTGCTATAATAATTATTCTGCTCCAAATAGCCTGAGTTTTGGGTGTGTATGCGGTTACCATCAGCATCAAGTACAATAAATACCGGGAAGCCAAAACGTTGCGGGAAACCATAGTGATCGAATACAGCCTTGTTTTTATTTTCCGGGCTGTAATTAAGATGATAAACGATGTAGTTTGCTTTTACAAGAGAATCAACCTGCCTGTCAGCAGTTGCCAGGCGGTTAAATTTATGGCACCAGCTACACCAGTTACCACCGGCCATTATCAATACATGTTTGTTTTCAGCTTTTGCTTGTTTTATGGCGTCTGTAATATCGGCCGCGGCATTGGCATCGGGGTGATATAGCAGCGAATCGCTGTAAGCTGCCCTCGCATTCAAGGATAATATTAAAAGAAATACTATATACAGATATTTTTTCATGAAGCAAAAGTAGTACTGGTAATAATATGGTATATGACAACTATAATAATTTCAGATAAGGATGAGAGGGCATTCAGTTTTAGCGTAAGCTTGCCTGCAAAGATAGCAGCATGTTCCCCCTCGGGTGAGGGATTGCAGCGGCTACCCCGGTGAGGGCTTGTGCCTGGCTTTTGTGCCGGAGTAATAGCGGAAAGCCCGGCCCCTTGCGATAGCTTGGGGACACCGCCAAGTAAGAAGAATGAAGTACGAAGTACTTATCTATGTAAGATGTTAGATGCGGGATGTGTAATTTCGGGAAGCATATCAAGCAAAGAATTTTTTATGGGCCCGGCAGGAGGAACAAATATGAGGCTTCGTTGCGTCGCACTCTTATACGTCCTGTTCGCTATGCAGCTTTGTAGCCCTGGTAGCAGCTTATGGCAGGGCTTCTCCGTGTGCCCAGTCATTTATCATACTATATATATCGTCTGCTGTTTTGCCTTGTTTACGCAGGTATTGAATGGACACAGCGCCGGCTGATTTAGATAATTTTTTACCTCCGGGTTCCATTATCAGCGGGTGGTGATGAAATGCCGAGCTTCGAAAGGCAGCAGTTTCAGGCAACAGCAGGGAGAGATAATGTTGTGCAACTGTGGAGGGCCAAAGATCTTGTCCGCGAACAATTAAATCAACTTCATAATAAACATCATCCAGCAACGATGCCAACTGGTAGGAAGGAAAGCCATCTTTTTTTCTTACTATAAAATACTGCATGGATGCAGGCAGGTAGCAGCTTGCAGGGTTGCCGAGGTAGTTGTTTATTAACAGTGGCTGAGTAGCTGACGTACGCAGCCGCCAGCTTGCGTTGGGTGTATTAAGCGGCAGGCTTTTATGCAGGCAGGTGCCGGGATAAGTGCCCACAGGAGATTTTTTGAGTATCTCTGTACGGGAACAGGTACAGGCAAAAACATGCCCATTGCTTTGCAGAAAATCCAGGGCCTGGTTGTAAAGGTGCATGCGGTGTACCTGCGAAAATTTGGCTTCAAATTCTTCAGCGCTGGCGGGGCCTTGCTGCCATGTTATGTTTAAAAAATTAAGCGTATCAAAAATGTCTTTAAGGTAAGCGCTGTTGGCCCGGGCCTGGTCAAGGTCATCTATGCGCAGCAGTACGCTGGCGCCGGTTTGTTTGGCCAGCTTTGTTGTTAGGGCAAATGAAAAAATATTGCCCAGGTGCAGGTAGCCGCTTGGTGTGGGGGCTATTCTTGTTTTGTAATAGCTGATACTCATATTAAATGCCGGGCCAGCAAATTTAAATGCCGGGCCTGTAATAAACAGTCGTAACCCTTGTTATGCGGCCAGTTTCTGCAAAATTTTTATCTCATCCGTTACAATAGTGCTTATCAGTTCAAACTGTTCGGTAATGGTTTTTAAATCACTCAGGGTTTTTCTCACGGATTGTATGCCATCATCATTTCCTGATTCCATTTCTTTTATGCGTGTAGCCAGCAGTTCATTTACTTTTTCCAGTATGGGCAGCTTGGTTTGTTTAATATCAAGTTGAGATACTTTGTGGTGTTCGGCAATATCTATAGTTAGCTGCAATTGCATGCTTACTTTGTTTACAATGGGTTCAAAGTCTTTACTAGCATACCTGTTGCCGGTGCGTTGCGCAAAGTAAGATAGGGATGCCACATACGATGTAAGCACATGCACACTTGCCACCAACTGGTGATAAAGCTGCAGGTTATGCTGTTGAAATTTTGGCTCAGACAGCATTTTTTGAAAATGATCTGAAAGGTTGGCAAGTGCTACAAAAGCTTCCTGCCGCTGTTTCTTAAAGCTGGTAACAGGGTTACCGGTAAAGGCCTGGGCCACCGCGTCAAAATAGCTTTTGTTGGCTTTAAGCATGGCAATGATGTAGGTATTAATCTGCTCACGCCCCCAGGATGGTAAAACAAAAAAAGAACATATAAATGCAATGGCACAGCCTATAATGGTATCAATTATCCTGTCGCTGATAACGGTTTGAAAAGAAGTGCTGCTTAAAAAATGAAAACTGATAAGTACATAAATAGTAACCCCGGCCGTACCTACAAAATAATTGGTTTTAATAAAGCTGTAGGATAATACCATGGCGATAATCATGATAATGAAAAGAGCGCTTCTGTCTTTAACAAGGTAAAGTATGCCAAAGCCGATGAGTATGCCCACCACAGTGCCGGCAACCCTTTGTATGTTGCGTTGCTTGGATAAACTGTATGCCGGTTTAAGGATGGTAACAATGGTTAGCAATATCCAGTAACTGTGCCCCAGCGGAAAAAACAGGGAGATAATATAACCAGCCAGCAATGCCACTGTTACCCTTACCGCATGGCGAAAGTGATTGGATGAAAGCGAAAGGTTTTCAATAAGCAGTTGCGGGTTTATTTCTGTGTGTTCTACATCCTTATCCGGTTTAATATCTCCTTTAAAGCTCCTGATAACTTTTTTATCGTAACCGGTAAAGCTGCGCAGCCTTTTAATGCGTTCTGCCACATCCTGTATGCTGTACAGTATCTGGCGAAGTTTTATAAACTGTTCAATAGTGTCCGGGCTTAATTTTTCTTTGCGCAGGGCAAGAAACGCGTTTAGGGGTTGCCTGGCAATTACATCAATGTCGGTATCCTGGCTGGCCTGCAGGCCGGTTTGTATTGCCAGGCCAATTTCAAAAAGTTCATTTGCCAATGCCTCAATACAGGTTTGATAAGTTTCCAGTATGCCCATGCCGTCAAATTCATCATGCAGCTCCTGGTAGTTGTGCTGGGATGTCATGATGCTTTCCAGCAAATCCACACTGTCTAAAAACATCATCATCAATATCCTGCCCTTAACGGTGGAGTCTTCAATAATGGTCCTTGTTTTAAACAGCATCTCCCGCAGGTCATCCTGGTGCTGGTGAATTTTTACCTGCAGCTCAATAAGGCGGTTGTAAAGGGCTGTATAATCTGGCTGGCGGCTGTACAATTTTCCTTTTACCCGCAGGTAGTCTGATGTTTCCATCAGGCTTTCGCCCATCAATTGCTGAATAAACTTATAAGGCTGCAGGGTATGCAAAAAAAGGCTGAGTATTATATACCATATACCGCCCACCGCAAACCATAAAATGGTTTGCCACAGGTTAATGGTTTCCAGGTGCCCGTCTGAGTTAAACGTGAAAACAATTAACGCTATCAGCCCAATGGAAGAAACCCGGTTTCCATAAACGCCTATCAGGGAAAAAAACATTCCAAATAAAACAATACAGGCAATTATTAAAATGGGCTGGTGATATACCAACCCTGTTATCAGCACAACAATAATATTTATTACCAGGCTTGCGGCAAGGCTGTTGCGGCGGTGGTGCAGGGGGCCGGGGTTATCTGTCAGGCTTACACAAAGGGCGCCCATAGGCAGGGCCATCATTACCAGTAAAAGATCATAATAATATAAAGCAAAGGCCGGAATAATTACCCCGGCTGTTATTCTAAAACCGTGAAAAAAGTACTGGCTGGTAATAAATCTCTGCAGTATAGCCCTGTAATTCATAGATCGTAAACTTAGCCTTAAAGTTAGTATTCAACCGGCATGTTGTTCATATTCATCTTTTTAGCCATCCATATATTTATAAAAAACCTTAAACGAATGCTATGGAAAATTTAACACACAACCGCATTCTTTTAATTATTTTTTTATGAATTCAAAAAAATATATCATTAAACTTGTGATGAATAAAAAAATACCCCCAGAACATGGAAATTGAAGTATTGCTTCCCATTAATGAAAAACACTCCATAGGAGAGTATGTGCGGGCACACAAGAGTTTCATTGAGCGAATATCTTTTAACGCTTCCACATTCCAGATGTTTCTTGTAATTAACGATGTAATTGATGTTGGCAAAAGAAAGTTTCTCAAAAAATCATCCGCCTTGTCTAAAGTGTTTAAGGCGCCCGATGCCAGACCTTTTACATTTGTAATCTGCAGAAATTAATAAGGGAGTTATAAAATCTTTAATTCTACCCCGGCGGGGTAGAATTTTTTTTGCCCGGAATTTTATGGGCCCGGCAGCAGGAACTACTATGAGGCTTCGTTGCGTCGCACTCTTGTACGTCCTAACCATTATTGGCCATGGTGCAGGCTGCGGCCAGTTTGGTTGGGCCGTTTGCAGGCATCAGGCTGCTTTGTTTTTGCGGCCTGCCAAAAACTTTTGCCGCCTTATTTTCTGTACCGGAACATTCTGAATTTTGCTTTCCAGCCACGAAATAATGTCCAGGTACATAAAAGAACGTGTTTCCAGCGGGTTACCCTGGTACTTTTCCAGCTTCTCTTTCAACAGTTTAAACGCAGGAATTACTTTTTTTTGCTGTAACGAGAAAGACTTGCGTAAAAATTTAAATATTTCTTCTTCTACCACGCTAAGGTTTTTCATATTGGCCATAAAGCGGTAAACAGACTTTATAAGATATTCTAATATACCATAATTGCCCAGTTCATAATGGGCAATAAGGTGCAGCAGCCGGGCATAACATTGCAGGTCTGTACGCAGGTCAACCTTCCAGTTAATTATCTTATTTAAGTAGTCAATAGCATGCTCATTATCGCCGCTGCCAAAATACAGGCAGGCAATTTTGTAATCAAAAACCAGTACACGGTGCCTGTCAAGGTGAAGTTCATATTCCTTCAGCCTGTCATTAATTACAGGTACAAGGTCCAGCCCTTCAGTAAAAGTGCCTTCCAGGAAATGTTTGTCAATTTTTGCTGAATACAAATACACAAAAGTTTGTATTAGTGCATTGGTATTCATGTTGCTGTTGTAGGTGGTGGAGAAATGTTCAAAATGCTCCAGTGCTTCGTTGTATTTGTCGTAATTGTTCAATACAAAATGCGCATTCAGCAGGTTGTGCAGTCCCTTTATGTACTGGCCGGATTCGGCGGTTTTCATGTGTTCCTGGTTGTCAAAAAGGTCAACCCATTTTTGAGAATAGCGGTAGTACAGCAGCAAATCCTGTAAAATGAAGGCGTACCAGCAATAAGACTGGTACAGGTACATTTTTTCGTAAAAGCCCATTGTTGTTACGTTACAGCGCGGCAGGTTGCTTTCAAAAAAAAGCTGTACGGCGCTAACGTCTTTTTCATCCCGTGCATGGCCCATTTTAATGTACCAGCTATACAATTGCAGGGATAGGTTAGACACTTTGCCCAGCATAGACAAATGCTCGTTTACTTCTTTTACTTCGTGGGCAAGCTTCTCTGCCCTGTCTTCCATGCTGCGGGTAATGTGCAGGGCCTCTATTTTTTTCTCAAAAATTAATACCTGCAGGTGAAAAGTTAGCTGGTTGTACGCTTTGGCCTGCTCCTTTATCTTCTCCAGCACTTTAAGGCTTTGCAGGTAAAGCCCTTTATTATAAAGAATGCGGGCATAATCCATTTGTTCGTGCAGCGTAATATCAATGTTGTCAACATCTTTTACCAGCCTTAGGCTTGTTAGTATTTGCCGGTATAAATGCCCTTTCATGTTGGATAGCTGTTGTTTTTTCAGCTCTTCATTCTTTCGCAGCAGCAGTTCTTCATCGTATTCTTCCATTTTATCCAGGGCATCAAATAACTGCACTATTTTAAGGTCGTCCGTACCTGACTGGCGTTTTACAAACAACTTAAAATTGCGCTTATCACCTTTGGAAAGCGATTTGATCAGTTGAAATAGTTCATCGGTATTTCTGTTGGCCATTGCCTGAAAGGTATTAAAAACGCAATCTAATTAAACCGGAAAGTTTTTGAAGAACCAACTTACACTTTTAACTTTTACAGGCTGCATTCTAAAAGAAAGCAGTTCTGTATCGTCGCTGATAATTACACTGCAGTTATGCTGGATGGCGATATCGAAAAGAAAATTGTCTTTTGGATCGGGGCTTAGGCGGTAAACAACGTTTTCCGTGATAAACATGGAGATACTCTTTACGTAGTCAATGTACCTCCTGGCTTCTGAAGCCGTTGCCCATTTATGCTTCAGGATAATGTCAAACACCTCTGATAAAAGGTAATTGTTAGTGACAGGCATTAGTTTATATAATGCTATGCTGTTTACAAGGGCGGCAAGAGAACGGGAACGGGCGAACCTTATCCAAACGTTCGCATCTAAAACTATAAGCATGTTTTAATACTTGGCTGGGTAACGTTTTTTTTGTATCGCTTTTACAATATCTTCATCGGTAGCATCGCCAAAATTCATCTGGCTGGCAATTTCATTGCCTTCTTTTATCAATTCGTCTTTAAAAAGTTGTATATACAGCAACTTCAGCTCGGCTTCATCCATTGTTCTCATCCTGTCCACTATCCTGGCGAATGTTGAAACAGATTCCTGTGTTGTTTCCATCAAAAAAAGTTTATCCAAATATACCAAAAACAACCGGGAAGTTATTAGGGTACCCCAGCCCAGGGTCTGAAAAGATGCCATGAAAAACCAAACGATGAAAGTAGTGCGACGCAACCGGCGATGCCATGAAATGCCAAAGCCGGCCACCAAAAGATGCTGCGAAAGTTAAATAAAGCCCTGTCAAACGTTTGCATTGGCGCTTATCTATCGTAATTCTGTAATATGAAAACCCTTGCCTGGTAAGGGTTTTAGGGGAATTTGGCATACTTGTGGTGCGTAAAATGCTGTATATTTTGGTTTTATTGCCAAAAATCAACCTGTTACATTTACAAAATGCAGGTGGGTTTATGTTATGGCAGGCAAACCGACATTAAACTTCCTGCATATTTTATCTTTAAAACATTGCTATGTCAGCTACCAAAATAGACATTTTTGATACCACGCTAAGGGATGGTGAACAGGTACCCGGATGTAAGTTGAATACAAAGGAAAAAATTGAGCTGGCACTGGCACTGGAAGAACTTGGCGTTGATATTATTGAGGCCGGCTTTCCCATTTCCAGCCCTGGCGATTTTGCTTCTGTTGAAGAGATTTCCAAAGTAATTAAAACTGTGAGGGTTTGCGGTTTAACAAGGGCTGTTGAAAAAGATATTGAGGTGGCCGGCGCTGCCCTGAAACTGGCTAAAAGGCCGAGGATACATACTGGCATCGGCACATCAGACTTGCATATAAAGGCTAAGTTCCGCTCTACACGCGAAGAAATACTGGTACGTGCGGCACAAGCTGTAAAATGGGCGAGGAATTTTGTGGATGATGTGGAGTTTTATGCGGAAGATGCCGGCCGCACTGATAATGATTACCTGGCAAAAGTGGTAGAAACCGTTATTGCCGCCGGCGCTACTGTTGTTAACATACCCGATACAACAGGTTATTGTTTGCCTACGCAATACGGAGAAAAAATTGCCTACCTTATTAATAATGTGCCCAATATAGATAAGGCCATTCTTTCCTGCCATTGCCACAACGATTTAGGGCTTGCTACAGCTAACTCCATTGCAGGTGTAATGAACGGGGCAAGGCAAATTGAGTGTACCATTAATGGCATTGGCGAAAGGGCAGGCAATACCTCCCTGGAAGAAGTAGTGATGATTTTGAAGCAGCATAAATCGCTTAACCTCTATACCAATATTAAAACAGAGCAACTGAACCCCATGAGCCGAAAAGTGGCCGAAACCATGCGGATGTACGTTCAGCCCAACAAGGCAATTGTAGGCAGTAACGCATTCTCTCACTCATCGGGCATACACCAGGACGGATTCTTAAAAGAAGCGCTTACTTACGAGATAATTAACCCGGTTGAAGTGGGTGCGGACAGCTCTAAAATTGTTTTAACTGCACGTAGTGGCCGTAGCGCATTGGCGCACCGTTTACACAAACTTGGTTACCAGTTTAACCGCAACGATATTGACGTTTTATACCAGCAGTTTTTGAAAATAGCAGACGAGAAGAAAGAGGTAGAAGACACAGACTTACAAGAGATGGCAAAACAGTATCAACCGGAAAGTGTAACTGTCTGACAATTTTTATGAGCCCGGCTGCATTGTTGTTATTAAACTTCCGTTGCGTCGCACACTTGTACGTTTGAGGCAATACTCAGCAGAGAACTATTCAACTTCCGTCAAAGGATATTGCTAAATACAGGTACTTGTTTTCATAGTATTATCGTCGCCGTACAAATCAACGTAGGCGAAAATATCTGTAAATAGGCAATCGGGGCAATCAATAACCAGGTAAATACAGGTTCTGACATGATAAAGTGGGATACCAATTTATACGACAGCAAACATAGCTTCGTTTCCAAATACGGCGAAGATTTAATTGGCTGGTTAACCCCACAACAGGGTGAACATATACTGGATGTAGGATGCGGTACCGGCCAGTTGGCCAGCGAAATACAAGGTTATGGAGCAGATGTAATTGGTATGGATGCGTCGCCGGAAATGATAGCAAAAGCCCGGGAAACCTATAACGACATTGAGTTTTTTGTGAAAGATGCAACTGATTTTTCTTTTGATACCAGGTTTGACGCGGTTTTTTCCAATGCAACATTACACTGGATCAGCAAGCAACCTGAAGCTATCCGTTGCATTTACGAGGCACTAAAGCCAGGCGGCAGGTTTGTGTTTGAAATGGGCGGTAAGCAGAATATTAAAAGCATCGCGGATGCAGTTAAAAAAGTGATAGCGGATGATGGGCTGACAAGTTTGCTTCCGGAGACTTTCTGGTTTTTTCCTTCTGTTGCTGAATACGCGGCATTGCTGGAAAACCAGGGCTTTACAGTAGATTCAGCCTTATACTTTGCGAGAGAAACTGCGCTTACCGGGGATGACGGTATGAAAGACTGGTTGAAAATGTTCGCTTCTTTCTTTTTTAAGAAATTCAATGCAGCGCAAACAGAAAACATCCTCAACAGAGTAGTGGAATATTTACGGCCAACCAATTATAACAATGGAACCTGGTATGCAGATTACGTAAGGTTGAGGATGAAAGCTACAAAACCACCAACTTCCTGAAGGGGAGTTTGGCTGTTTAGGTTTAAAGTTGTTAAGGGTTTACAAGCAGGTTGCACAATGGTGAGTAATGAACAAAAGTACAAGAGTGCGACGCAAGAAAAGCCTCATAGTAGCAAGACAGATTGGCTCATAAAAATAAAGGACTTGAAAGAAAGCAATTCACATACGGTTAACGTGCAACAGACTGCCCTTTTAGGGGATGTGAGTGCTTTAATTACGGTTAAAGACCTCACAGTAAAATATCGCCAGCATACAGTACTGAACAATATTTCTTTTACGATGCATAGGGGCGAGCAATGGCTTGTTACCGGAAAAGCAGGTATTGGAAAATCTGCCCTGGCAAAAGCTATCAGTGGTTCCATTTACAGCAACGGGGTTATTGATGTTCATTTCAGCAAAAGCATTGAATTGAAGAAGAAAGTGCTGTTTGTAGAGCAATGGTATCATTTTAATAACTCTGTTGGATTACAGGATTTTTACTACCAGCAACGTTATCAAAGCAGCGATGCGGATGATACTATCACAGTGCTGCAGGACCTGCAGCAATCATTTGGCGAAGATGTAAAACTTGCTGAAGCTGCTAATCATTATGTTGAGCAGCTAGGTTTGTCACACAGATTAAATGCCCCATTGATACAGCTTTCCAGCGGTGAGCAAAAAAAGTTGCAACTGGTAAAAGCATTTCTTCAAAATGTGCAGGTATTGGTGATTGATAACCCATTTATCGGGCTTGATGTAGAGGCGAGACAGAACCTCAATAATATTTTTGATAAACTGGTGCAAACCGGTATGCATATCATCCTGATTGCAGACGGCGAAGAAATTCCTAACTGCATTACACATGTGGCGGAACTGAGTGAAGGTTTGTTGCAGATTGAAACAAAACGGGCATACCAGCAGAAACATAGTAAGCCCGAAGCGCAGCCACAGGCATTTAAGGAAATCAGTTTTGAGCATGCACCACTGCCCCCATTTTTTGAGGCGGTTAAGCTGAACAATGTTTCAGTTAAATACGGCGCCAAGGTTGTGTTGCAGGGTATTAACTGGAGAATTAAAAAGGGCGATAAATGGTTGTTGCAAGGGCATAACGGTGCGGGTAAGTCAACCTTGCTCAGCCTGCTTACAGGCGATAATCCACAGGCTTATGCCAACGAGATTTATTTATTTGATAAGCGCCGTGGAACAGGAGAAACCATTTGGGATATCAAGAAGAAAATCGGTTATACATCGCCTGAATTGCATTGGTACTTCGATGCCAATACAACATGCATTGATACGGTGGTATCAGGACATTTCGATACAACAGGTTTATACAGAAAGCCAACAGCAGAGCAAACAGAAGAGGCTGAAAAGTGGTTAAGCTGGCTGGAGCTTACAGCTATCAAGAATAGGAAATTAAGAGACGTTTCTGTTGGTGAGCAGCGCATGCTGTTATTGGCAAGGGCGCTGATAAAGAATCCGCCGTTGTTAATACTGGATGAACCTTGCCAGGGGCTTGATATGCACCAGAGCAGGCAGTTTGTAAACATTGTTGATACGTTAATGGACAATAGTGAAAGAACGTTGATATATGTAAGCCATCGTATGGATCAGGTGCCAAAATGCATTACCGGTACAATGAAGCTGGACGGAGGAAAACAGCAACCGCAACCGCAACTAAATGAGCAAAGAGCATAAGTTGCTTAAGGAGAGATTGGGTTATGAATAAAAAAATAGCAGTTATAAATGGAGATGGCATAGGCCCTGAAGTAACCAGGCAGGCCATTAAAGTGCTGGATGCCATTGCAGCGCAGTTTAATCATGAGTTTGCGTATACCTATTGTCTCATGGGTGCTGATGCCATAGATAAAACAGGCAGCCCGTTGCCCGATGAAACAATTGAAATTTGCCTGAATAACGATGCCATTTTATTTGGCGCCATCGGCCACCCTAAATACGATAATGACCCAACGGCCAAAGTACGGCCGGAGCAAGGTTTATTAAAGCTGCGGAAAAGTTTGCAGTTGTATGCTAACATAAGGCCCATTATAACATACCCTGAATTATACCATTTATCCCCGTTAAAACCATCTCACCTGGAGCATATTGATTTTGTGATTTTTCGGGAATTAACAGCGGGCACCTATTATGGCGAAAAAGGGTTGAGCGAAGATGGTAATACGGCATTTGATAAAAGTATCTATACCAGGCAGGAAATAGAGCGTGTTACACAACGTGCGTTTGAGTATGCCCAAAACAGGCGTAAAAAACTAACGCTGGTTGATAAGTCCAACGTGCTTGAAACATCTCGCCTTTGGAGAAAGGTGGTGCAGGAAGCGGCTATGGAGTATAGCGATGTTGCGGTGAATTACATGTATGTAGATAACGCCGCCCTGCAGCTAATACTTAACCCTAAGCAGTTTGATGTGATATTGATTGAAAACGGTTTTGGGGATATCATTAGTCACGAAGCCAGTGTATTTAACGGCTCATTGGGCTTTGCGCCTTCTGCGTCTGTGGGTACATCAAATGCAATGTTTTCGCCTATTCATGGCTCTTATCCGCAGGCAGCCGGTAAGGATATTGCCAACCCGGTAGGCTCCATTTTAGCCGCTGCCATGTTACTCGATTACCTGGAGCTTGGTAAGGAGGCTGCATTGGTGCGTGAAGCTGTTAACTGGACCCTGGCGCATGGCTTTGTTACAAAAGATATAGACCCCATCAATTTTTATTTCACTTCTACCATCGGCGAGCTTGTTACCGATTATGTGAGTGGTAAAATTCCGGATGGCATTAATAAAGGGAATATAGAGTTGAGAAAATCAACAATCATATAGCACTGAGCGTATAGCTATGGGCCTCGGGCTAAATGCTCGCAGCTCAAAGCCTATAACTTAAAGCTTGTTAAAAGTTCTTTGTTTTATTCACCGGCGGTTGTATATTCGCTGCACACTACACATCGTATGTTGCAAACAAGAATACATAATGTACTTAACCTGTTATCAGTCCTGCTGCTACTCGTGGTTGTCATTATTGTTCCTGCAAACGGAGGTGGTGTTTAGCGCATAACGGTACACTTAGTTATACAAACCCGCCTCAATTACGAGGGCGGGTTTTTTGTTGTTTTACATCCCCTGTACGGGGATGTAAAGGCAAATTTTTATGAGCCCGGCAATTGACTAAGCATTAAGCATCTTTGCGTCGCACTCTTGTACCACGGAATACAACTGAACAAATAAAACATTTTATCATTAAAACATCCCTTCAGGGGTTGGGGGTAACAAACAGACAATGGCAAGCTATTATAACAACGAAACAATTCTCTACTTAAATGGAGAATATGTAAGGGCTGCAGAAGCCAAAATGGACTATTACAGTCAGTCCTTTCACTACGGCTATGCAGTATTTGAAGGGATTCGTTCCTACAGGACAGCAGACGGGGAAACAAAAATATTTAAAGCCACAGAACATTATGACAGGCTGAAAAACTCAGCCATTGCCCTTAATCTGCCCTATCACTGGACAACAGGTGAGCTAATTGATATAACGTATGAAGTATTGAAAAGAAACAATTTGCAAAACGCATATATACGTCCGGTGGTGTATGCGCCTGCCAATATGAGCTTTGTGGTGAACGAGCAATCCTTCATTGTAATAGAAGTATGGGAAATGGGTTTGTTTCTTGGTGAAAAATTATTGCGTGTAATAACATCCTCTTTTCAGCGTCCTAATCCTAAGGGCTTTAAGATTGAGGCAAAAGCAAATGGTCATTATGTAAACTCCATATTAGCCAGCCAGGAAGCCAAGGCCAAAGGTTATGATGAGGCTTTACTTACCGATATAAATGGTTACGTTGCTGAAGGCCCTGGTGCAAACATGTTCTACGAAAAGGATGGCAAACTTTATACCCCGCCGGCAGGAAACATTTTACCAGGTATAACAAGGGCAACGGTATTTGAAATATGTGAGGAACTAAATATTCCGGTTGAAGAAAAATTGTTTACCACCGCCGAGGTACAAGAGATGGATGCTGCCTTTTTCTGTGGTACCGCGGCAGAGATAATAGGCTGGGAGAGCCTGGATGATGTAAGATTTAAGCTTGACTGGAATGATACCCTTAGTAAAAAGGTAAAAGAGGCCTATTCTGCAAAAGTAATAGAGGCTGAAGTGATGAGCGAAGCAGTTTAAAAGCTTTGCCCAGAAGCAGGAACTGCCGGGGCCAAAGCAAATGATGATAAATATTTCGAAAGCTTGTAACATAAAAATATAAATCAACCATGCCAGAATTAAATAAATACAGCAAAACGCTAACACAGGATGTAACACAGCCGGCAGCGCAGGCTATGTATTATGCAATAGGATTTAAAGAAGAAGATTTTAACAAGGCTCAGGTAGGTATTGTAAGCATGGGTTGGGATGGTAACCCCTGTAATATGCACCTGAATGATTTAGCGACGGTTGTAAGAGAAAGCGTGAATGATGTTGAAGGATTAATGGGGCTGCGCTTTTACACTATTGGGGTAAGCGATGGCATAAGTATGGGAACAGATGGGATGCGTTATAGCCTGGTTAGCCGTGATGTAATTGCCGACAGTATTGAAACCAATGCCGGCGCCCAATATTATGATGGTTTGATTACCATTCCCGGGTGCGATAAAAATATGCCGGGTTCAATTATGGCAATGGGCAGGCTGAACCGGCCCTCTATCATGCTGTATGGGGGTACCATAGCGCCGGGGCACTATAAGGGACAGGACTTAAATATTGTATCTGCCTTTGAAGCCCTGGGGCAAAAAATAGCAGGCAACCTGGATGAAGCAGATTTTAAAGGGATAGTGAGAAATGCCTGCCCGGGTGCAGGCGCCTGTGGCGGCATGTACACTGCCAATACGATGGCTAGTGCCATTGAAGCTTTGGGGATGAGCCTGCCTTATTCATCTTCCAACCCTGCATTAAGCGAAGAAAAACAAAAAGAATGCAAAGCTGTTGGAGAAGCAATAAAGATATTGTTGGAAAAAGATATCAAGCCGAAAGATATCATGACACGTAAGGCATTCGAAAATGCAATTACGGTAATTATGGTACTTGGGGGCAGTACCAATGCGGTACTTCATTTAATTGCCATTGCAAAAAGTGTGGACGTTCCTTTAACACAGGATGATTTCCAGGCCATCAGCGATAGAATACCGGTACTTGCCGACTTTAAGCCCAGCGGAAAATACCTGATGGAAGATTTACACAAATTTGGTGGGGTGCCCGCAGTGATGAAGTATTTACTGAGTAAAGGGTTGTTACATGGCGATTGCGTAACTGTAACAGGTAAAACAGTCGCGGAAAACCTTGCAGATGCACCTGACCTGGATTTTGAGGCCCAGGATATTATTTATCCTTTGGAAAAGCCATTAAAGGCAACCGGGCACTTACAGATATTGTACGGCAATCTTGCAGAAGGTGGCAGCGTTGCTAAAATCAGTGGTAAGGAAGGGGAACGGTTTGAAGGTACTGCAAGAGTATTTGACGGTGAGCATGATTTAATTAAAGGTCTGGCTTCCGGCAGGGTACATGCAGGTGATGTGGTGGTTATCCGGAATATTGGGCCAAAAGGAGCGCCAGGCATGCCGGAAATGCTGAAGCCAACGGGTGCTATTATTGGTGCGGGTTTGGGTAAATCGGTTGCTTTGATTACGGATGGCAGGTTTAGCGGTGGAACTCATGGCTTTGTAGTAGGGCACATTACTCCGGAGGCCGTTGAAGGCGGTTTAATTGGCCTGGTAAATGACGATGATATTATTGAAATAGACGCTACCAAAAACACGCTTACTTTAAAAGTTAGCGAAGATGAAATTGCTAAACGCAAAGCAGCCTGGAAGAAACCAGCGCCCAAAGCAACAAAAGGTATTTTGTATAAGTATGCAAAGTATGTAAAGACCGCTGCTGAAGGTTGTGTGACGGATGAGGATTAAACTCCCGGCCCTGGGGATGGACAAAGAATGTTGTTAACCGTTAAAAGAAGCACCAAAGCCGGTAACAATGTTTATAATCCATACACTATGCAAATACAGGTTATACAGCAAAAGATATTTGAAATAAGAGGCCAGAAAGTGATGCTTGATTTTGATTTGGCTGAGTTATATGAAGTGGAAACGAAAGTGTTTAATCAGGCAGTTAAAAGGAATATTGAGAGTTTTCCTGAGGAATTTATGTTCAGGCTTACTGCTGAAGAATGGCAGCATATGAGGTCACAATTTGTGACCTCATATGCGCAAGACATTGATAACCAGGAGATGAACTCGTCACAATTTGTGACCAGTTCTCAAAAAAGAAGAAGAAAAGATTTGAAACCCTATGCTTTCACTGAACACGGCGTAACTATGTTGGCCAGTGTTCTGAAAAGTGATAAGGCAAGGAAAATGAACATCGCTATTGTACGGGCTTTTGTTGCCATGCGGAAATTTGCTATCCAGTACGGCGATTTACTGGAACAATTAAAAGAGCTTCGTGAAAGGGTTGGAAATCATGATGCGCAACTGAATCAGATTTATGATGCGATAGAAAATTTGCTGGATGAAAAACAGGAGGAAAAATCGTGGAGTGAAAGAGAACGAATCGGATTTAAAATCCAGTCTTGAATAAAGGATGAATAATGTTGTTAAACGTTGAAGGAGCACCAGAGCCGGTAACAATATTTATAATCCATATGCTATGCAAATACAGGTTATACAGCAAAAGATATTTGAAATAAGAGGCCAGAAAACGATGCTTGATTTTGATTTGGCTGAATTGTACGGAGTTGATACAAAAAGATTGAAGGAGGCTGTTAGGAGAAATATGCTACGCTTTCCATCAGATTTTATGTTTCAACTGACGAAAGAGGAATTTGAAAGTTTGAGGACGCAATTTGCGACCTCAAACCAAAGAGGAGGAACAAGATATATGCCTTTTGCATTTACAGAGCAAGGTATTGCAATGCTAAGCGGCATATTGAATTCTGATAAGGCTATCAAAATGAATATCGCAATAATGAGAGCGTTTGTTGATGTGCGGAAATTTGCTATCCAGTACGGCGATTTACTGGAACAATTAAAAGAGCTTCGTGAAAGGGTTGGAAACCATGATGCGCAACTGAATCAGATTTATGATGCGATTGAAAATTTGCTGGATGAAAAACAGGAGCAGAAATCGTGGGAGGATAGAGAAAGAATCGGATTTAAGAAGTAAAGTGGTTTGAAAATAGTTGAGATGATTTTAGAGAAGACTGAAGCCGCCATTTTAACCGGAACGATGAAGTGATTGCGACGCAATCCCGAAGTTTCGGGACCATGAAATTATTAGCTGGTATCTAAATTAAAATCAGTAACTGGCTAAGTATAAAAACAAAATTCATTTTTAATAAACAACAGAGTATGAGCACTCTTGAATTAACGGAAGAAAAAATTGAAGCGCCTGCTAAAACCACCGAAAATATCAGTGGCAGCGAAGCCGTATTAAAAGCGCTGATTGCAGAGGAGGTAACTACTATTTTCGGCTATCCCGGGGGCGCCATCATGCCAATTTATGATGCCTTGTTTGATTACGAGAAAGAGCTGGAACATATATTGGTCCGTCATGAGCAGGGTGCCATACATGCGGCCCAGGGCTATGCAAGAACGTCCGGTAAGGTTGGCGTTGTATTTGCTACCAGCGGCCCCGGCGCAACCAATCTTGTTACTGGCCTTGCCGATGCACAAATTGATAGTACGCCGGTTGTTTGTGTAACCGGGCAGGTTTTTGCACACCTGCTGGGCACAGATGCCTTCCAGGAAACAGATGTGATAAACATTACTACACCTGTTACCAAATGGAATTACCAGGTAACGGATGCCAACGAAATTCCTGCCGCATTGGCAAAGGCTTTTTACATTGCCAGAAGTGGCCGCCCTGGCCCGGTATTAATTGACATTACCAAAAATGCGCAGGTACAAAAATTTGATTACAAAGGTTATGAACCTTGCAACCATATCCGCAGTTATCGCCCAAAGCCGATTGTTAGAAAAGAGTATGTTGAGCAAGCCGCTAAGCTTATTAACGAAGCACAAAGGCCGTTTGTAATTTTTGGACAAGGGGTGATACTTGGTGAGGCGGAAAAAGAATTTAAAAACTTTATTGAGAAAGGAGGGTTGCCTGCTGCGTGGACAATTCTTGGTTTAAGTGCTTTGGAAACAAGCCATCCGTTAAATGTGGGTATGCTGGGTATGCATGGCAACTATGGGCCTAATGTTTTAACCAACGAATGCGATGTATTGATTGCTGTGGGTATGCGTTTCGACGACCGTGTTACCGGGCGGTTAGACAAGTATGCAAAGCAGGCTAAAGTTGTTCACCTTGATATTGACCCCGCGGAGATTGATAAGAATGTAAAATCAACAGTGCCGGTTTGGGGCGATTGCAAAGAAACCCTTCCATTGCTTACAGAACTGATAGAAAAGAAACAGCATACCGCCTGGCTTCAAAGGTTTAGAGAACACACACAGCAGGAAGAAGAGTTGGTAATTAATAAAGAGATGCACCCAACAACTGATGAATTGAGCATGGCTGAAGTGCTGGATGCGTTGAACGATTTAACAAAGGGAGATGCGGTAATTGTAACCGATGTTGGACAGCATCAAATGGTAGCTTGCCGTTACGCAAAATTTATACAATCTAAAAGTAATGTTACTTCCGGCGGCTTGGGTACAATGGGTTTTGCATTGCCTGCCGCCATTGGTGCTAAATATGGTGCCCCGGAAAGAACAGTGGTGGCCATTATTGGCGACGGCGGCTTTCAAATGACGTTGCAGGAAATGGGTACCATTATGCAGTTTGGGGCAGCGGTAAAAATTCTTATTCTCAACAATAACTTTCTGGGTATGGTACGCCAGTGGCAGGAGTTGTTCCATTCGAGAAGGTATTCTTTTGTGGATATACAGAGCCCTGACTTTGTTACCATCGCCAAAGGATATGGTATTGCCGGTAAAACAGTAAACGAGCGGGCCAATCTTAAAGCTGCTTTAAAAGAAATGATTGACCATAACGGGTCTTATTTGCTTGAAGTTATGGTGGGTAAAGAAAACAATGTTTTTCCAATGGTTCCCCAGGGCTGCAGTGTTGCAGAGATTAGGTTGAAGTAGATTTTTTTTGGGACAAACTGGATTGCTACTATTGGGCGACTGTTGTGTCACTCACTTGTACGTTCAGAACATTATTCAGCATTGTGCAGCAGGTTTTTTGCAAATGCTGTGAGAAGCGTCTTCGCTTCACACACATATTTTATCGCCTCTGGCGAGTAAACTGTACCTTATGAGCTATGAATATGCTGATGGCTATAAAATCAGGAACCAGTTTGGCTTGCATTTTATGACATTTACAGTAGTAGGATGGATTGATTTGTTTAGCAGGGCAGTATATCGCGACATATTGCTGAAGAGCATGCAGTATTGCCGTAAGAACAAAGCATTAAGTATAGGCGCTTTTGTGGTAATGACAAACCATGTTCACGTAATATGGCAGTCGAAAAGCGGAAAGTTAAGCGATACGTTAAGAGACTTTAAGTCTTATTCCACAAAAGAGTTTATCCATGCAATCATGAATGAACCTGAAAGCAGAAGAGACTGGTTATTGCACATGTTCCGTTTTCATGCAAACAGAACAGAACAGAATAAGGAATTTAAAATTTGGACAGGGGATAATCATCCGGAAGAAATATCTTCTGAAGCGTTTATGAAAGTAAAGCTTAATTATATCCATCAAAACCCGGTAAGGGCAGGCTGGGTTACAAATGCTGAAGATTATATTTACTCAAGCGCTTCAAGTTATACAAATGGAAAAGGCATAATGGAAATTGATTTTTTGTATTACTAAATCGCCAGAGGCGATAGAATAAAGGTTCGTGGCGAAGACGCCACGAACAGTATAAAATAGAGGTTTCAATCAGCAACATGCAGGATAGCATTTTTACAGACATACCGGTACAATACGAACGCATTGCAAATGCAACCAAAGCGTTGGCTTTTAATATGGCTTCTGATTTATATACAGGCAGCCTGTTAAAAACATTGGTGGCATCAAAAGGCACGGCCAAAATTTTGGAATTGGGTACGGGCAGTGGGCTTGCTACGTCTTGGATTGTTGCTGGTATGCGCAAAGATGCAAAACTGGTAACCATTGATAATAATGCTTTGCTTATGGATATTGCCAGGCAGAACCTTGCGGATGAACGGGTTTGCTTTGTTTGCGCTGATGGATATGAATGGCTGCAAACATACAAGGGCGATAAATTCGATTTGATATTTGCGGATGCCATGCCAGGCAAGTACGACTTATTTGAAGAGGCTTTGGCATTGCTGCGCATTGGCGGCTTTTACATTATAGATGATATGTTGCCACAGCTAAACTGGCCGGATGGTCATGCTGCAAAAGCAGAGAAGTTTATTGATGTTTTGGAGAACAGGAAAGACATTACTTTAACCAAGTTAAATTGGTCAACAGGAATTATCATCGCGGTAAAAACAGCGGATAAAGAATTTTAAGACATACAAAAACATATTATGTCAAAACAGGAGTTTACTATTACAGTTTATACGGAGAACCAGATTGGTCTGCTCAATCGTATTGCCATTATTTTTTCAAGGCGTAAAATAAACGTAGAAAGCCTGAACACTTCACCCTCAGAAATTGAAAGTGTGCACAGGTTTACCATTGTTATTAATGAAACTGAAGATGTGGTAAGAAAGCTTTGCCGGCAGATTGAAAAACAGGTAGAAGTTTTAAAGGCTTATTTTAATACCAATGAAGAAATTGTTTGGCAGGAGCTGGCTTTGTATAAGGTGCCAACAGATGTAATTGCAGAAAAGGTAAAAGTGGAACGTTTGCTTAGGGAGTATGGCGCAAGGGCGGTAGTAATCCGTAAAGATTACACTGTTTTTGAAACCAGCGGCCATCGTGAAGAGATTGAGGGCCTTATTAAAGCCCTGGAGCCTTATGGCTTAATTGAATTTGTGCGCAGTGCAAGGGTGGCAATTATCAAAGACAGCAAAGGCTTTCATGAAAAATTGAAAGAGTTTGAGCGTAAAGAACCCGGTGAAGAAGTAGTAGAAAACGAATTCCTAAGCCAGCAGGATGAGGTATTTACAATGTAGTATTGACATAGTCAATCAGAATTACTTATGCAAACAGTAATTCCCATGTCAGCTTATGCAAATGGGGTAGCGGCAATAGAATGATTAAAGCAGGGCCAGCGATGGATGTTTATGGAGAAAAGTCAGCAACATAATTTGGGTTGATTGATTGGATTTAGAGGATAAATAAAAATCAACAATCAGGAGAATTGGTAAAATCAGGTTTAATCGTGGTTAAAATAAGCTGAGTAGAGAACAAAACGTACAAGAGTGCGACGCAAGAAAAGCCTCATAGTAGTGCTGCCGCCGGGCTCATAAAAATGATTGAACTAACGACGATTTAATTCATCATTTATTTTAGAATTCAATAGATAGAGCAATCAGTAGAATCAGAAAAAATCACATAAATCCTGGTTAAAAATACTTGAATGAAAAAGAAAATTTTATTCAAGACTCATCATTTAAAATTCAACACAAATAAACAAAAATGGCAAAGTTAAATTTCGGCGGAGTAGAAGAAAATGTAGTTACCCGCGAAGAATTTCCATTAAGCAAAGCACAGGAAATTTTAAAGAATGAAACTGTGGCAGTGATTGGTTATGGTGTGCAGGGCCCCGGCCAGGCATTAAACCAACGCGATAACGGTATCAACGTCATTGTTGGCCAGCGCAAGAACTCAAAAACCTGGGACAAAGCCATAGCCGATGGTTTCGTTCCTGGCGAAACGCTTTTTGAAATTGAGGAAGCGTTGGAGCGTGGCACTATTATTTGCTACCTTTTAAGCGATGCCGCACAAATTGAATTGTGGCCAACGGTGAAAAAGCATTTAACAGCGGGTAAAGCATTGTATTTTTCTCATGGTTTTGGCATTACGTTTAACGAACAAACCGGTATCATTCCTCCGAAAGATGTGGATGTGTTTTTAGTGGCGCCAAAAGGTAGCGGTACCTCATTACGCCGCATGTTCCTGCAGGGCCGCGGCCTTAACAGTAGCTATGCTATCTTCCAGGATGCAACAGGTAAAGCAAAAGAGCGTGTAGTTGCATTGGGTATAGCAGTTGGCAGTGGTTACCTGTTTGAAACAGATTTCAAAAAAGAAGTTTACAGCGATTTAACCGGTGAGCGTGGCACTTTGATGGGCGCTATACAGGGTATTTTCGCTGCACAATACGAAGTGTTACGCAGTAAAGGCCATACACCTTCTGAAGCCTTCAACGAAACTGTAGAAGAGCTTACACAGTCGTTAATGCCGCTGGTTGCAGAAAACGGTATGGACTGGATGTATGCCAACTGTTCAACCACTGCGCAGCGTGGTGCACTTGACTGGTGGAAGAAGTTTAAAGACGCTACACAGCCTGTGTTTAATGAACTGTACGAAAGTGTTGCTGCCGGTAAAGAATCACAGCGTTCTATTGACAGCAACAGCAAATCCGATTACAGGGTAAAACTGGAAGCAGAACTGGCAGAGCTTCGTGATAGTGAAATGTGGCAGGCCGGCAAAACGGTACGTTCCCTGCGTCCTGAAAATCAGAAGTAGGTTGCATTATTAGACTGATTTTATACTTTTCGGAAACCTATAAAGCTTGCTGTTTTATAGGTTTCTATTTTTTGGATACCTGCTATACATTTTCAGGGGGCATTACTGCGCAGCAAACCGGCGAAGCAGTTTCACCGGCACCGAAATAGATGAACGAAGTGGGCTGGCAATCGGATTCATTGGTTGTCAATTTGCTTTGCCTAAGTATTAATTTATGAGCACACAATCAAATATTTCTTTCCCTTTAAATTTTGAGGAAGCAAAAAAACGCCTGGGCAAAATAGTTAACCGCACCCCGTTACAGCTTAACCTTAATTTATCACGCAGGTATAACGCCAGCATTTACTTAAAAAGGGAAGATCTGCAAATCGTTCGTTCTTACAAGCTGCGTGGTGCATATAACATGATAAGCACATTGCCACAGGAAAAATTGCAGAATGGTGTGGTTTGCGCAAGCGCCGGTAACCATGCGCAAGGCTTTGCATACAGTTGCAAAAAACTGGGTATTAAGGGCGTGGTGTTTATGCCTATAATAACGCCCAGGCAAAAGGTTACGCAAACAAAAATGTTTGGAGAGGAGAATATAGAAATAATTCTTACTGGCGATACGTTTGATGACTGTGCTATTGCTGCAAAACAGTACACTGATGAGCATGGTATGACGTTTATTCCGCCCTTTGATGACTATAAGATTATTGAGGGGCAGTCAACCGTTGCTGTTGAAATTCTTGAAGACCTGAACAATATAGATTATCTGTTTGTTCCCGTTGGTGGTGGCGGTTTGGTATCGGGCGTTGGTAGCTATTTTAAAGAAGTGTCACCACAAACAAAAGTTATCGGCCTTGAACCTGAAGGTGCCCCCAGTATGCTCGAGGCAAGAAAAGCCGGTCATCCGGTAACGCTTGATAAGATAGACCGCTTTGTAGATGGCGCTGCTGTTAAACGTGTGGGTGATTTAACTTTCCAGATTTGCCAGCAGGTGTTGGATGATATGCACCTGGTGCCCGAAGGAAAGATATGCACTACAATTCTTAAGCTGTATAATGAAGATGCTATCGTAGTAGAGCCGGCAGGTGCGTTATCCCTGGCAGCATTAGATGACTATGCAGATCAAATAAAAGGGAAAAATGTTGTTTGTATTGTTAGCGGCAGTAACAACGATATAGACCGCATGCCAGAAATAAAAGAGCGTTCCCTGCAATACGAAGGTTTAAAGCATTATTTCCTGGTGAGGTTTGCCCAAAGGCCAGGGGCTTTGCGTGAGTTTTTGAATCATGTGCTTGGGCCTAAGGATGATATTACACGTTTTGAGTACATGCAAAAAACCAATAAGGAAACTGGCCCGGCATTGGTAGGGATAGAGCTGCAGTCCCGGCATGATTATGACGATTTGTTAAGTAAAATGAAGCAATACAACATTGATTTTACCGAGCTGAATAAGGATGACAACCTGTTTGGGTACCTGGTATAAAAGAATGCAATAATGCTGCAGGTAGTGCACTGCTTGGCGCTCATTATTATTCCTTAATCATCAACTGGTAATAGTAAATCATTCTCCTGAAGTCATCAAAAGTTATCTTTTCATCAATGCCATGAAACCCCTGGGGGTCTAATGCAGGTAAAAATCGAATAACCGCATCGGATATTTTGTCATAGTAACGCCCGTCTGTAGCGCCAATCATAAGAAATGGTACAGGAATAATATCATCCATTAGTTTATAAGCCGCTGCTTCCGCTTTTTTGTAAGCAACGCCGTCAATAGGGCTTGTTTTACCTGGCTCTGCGAAAAAAGGGAGTTGTTTAATCTTAATTCTGTCGTCATTAATGGCATCCTTTATAAAAGCCAATACACCGGCAGCGCTTTCGCCGGGCATTATTCTGCAGTTAACGGTTGCTTTTGCCACCGAAGGGATAACATTTTCCTTTACTCCTGATTCTATTATAGTGGGTACAATGGTGGTATGAATGGAAGCGTTTTTGCCTTTTGAGCTTTCAAATGTTTTTATAAGCATGCTTTCAAAAACCCATCTATTGGCAAGGGCCATGCGTGTGGTAAAGCCAAGGCCTGGGCCAATTTTGTTAAGCATAGCATTGGTGGCGGCATTAATGTTAACAGGTGTAGGCTTTTCTCTAAGATGGGTAAGCGCTCTGGAAAGAATATCAATGGCGGTTTCTTTTTCCGGCATAGACGAGTGGCCACCTTCCTTTTCAACAGTTAATTCAAAGGAGACGTGGCCTTTTTCTGCCACTCCTAACAAAGCAACAGGGCGGTTTAAATCTTTAAAGTTTTCCTTTGTAATAATTCCTCCTTCATCCGCAACCAGGGCAGCATATATATTCTTGCTTTCAAACCATTTTACTATCTGTGCCGCTCCATTGTTACCGCCTAACTCTTCATCATGTCCAAAACACAGGTAAATATCACGTCGCGGTTTAAAACCTTGCTTCAGTAATGCTTCACATGCTTCCATAAGCGCAATAAGGCTTCCCTTATCATCTATTGCCCCGCGGCCCCATACAGCACTGTCTTTTATCGTTCCCGCAAATGGGGGTACATGCCATAGGTTTTGAGAAGAGGGCTCAACGGGAACCACATCAGAATGAGCGAGAAACAGGTACGGCTTTAACGAACTGTCGTTACCTTTCCAACGATAGATGTAGCTGAACTCGTTGATTATTGTTTTTTCAAGTTGGGCATGGATCAGGGGGTAACTTGAATCAAGAAAATTTCTGAAGTTTACAAAGCTGGCCGTGTCACAAACTGCGCCCTTGTCTTCCGATATAGTTTTCATCTGTATAGCCCTGCTAAGGTTGTTTACCGCGATACTATCATACACGGGCAGGTGGTCGGCATTCGTATGTGGTATCTGGGTGCTGTACCGGGCTGTATTTATCAGGATGATGCCAACAAACCCAGTTACCAAAATTGCCGCCAGGTAAAAAAGTTTCTTCATGTACAAGGCATTTTCGTGTATTTATTTATCATTCCGTCTTTAGTTGCTTTTTTTATGAGCCCAGCTATGGAATTACTATGAAGCTTCGTTGCGTCGCACACTTCAACTGCAGTACTTACCTTGAACATCATACGCCAACACAGACTCAATTGACTTCTGTTAAACAAGCCAGGGTAATAGGTTTGTTATAAGGGGGTAATTTAATGCTTTTTTGCATGCTAAGCCCGGGTAGCACTGGTTCAAAATGCGTTTTGCTAAGTCTTTTAGAATAACCCGGCTAATAGCTTGTAACCAATACAGTTTTACTGGAAATCGTAATAAAAAAATAAAGGATAGTGCTTGCTTTGAATAAAAATTTCTACTTTAGAACACTTATTTAAAATTTTCTTAAACAATCAGGACTATTTAAAACGATTTTTCCTTAGAATTGCCAAACATTTTTTTAAACCATTGTTTTATTTAAAAATTAAAATCATCGCATCATGGCAGAGACAAAACCAACTGCTACAGCAGCAGCCGCCAAGAGTATTACATCCGTACAGCCAAAAAGAAAGAGTAACGCGATTTCATTGATTGCCCCCATTGCCTGCATTGTGCTTGGGTTTATTATCTGGCGTTTTGTACTGGGTGCCGACAGCAACTTTACGAATCCTGATCCCAAAGGTGGATTTTGGCCAGACCACAAAGGCCCTAAAGGTGGGTTACCAAAAATGTATGAAGGTGGTATAATTGTACCTATCCTTATCGGTTCTTTTTTAACTGTAATCACATTCGTGATTGAAAGGTTATTAACTGTTTCTAAAGCTTCAGGAACAGGAAATATTGCTGAGTTTATCCGTAAAGTTCAGTTTCACCTGGCAAACAAAGATGTTGACAAAGCTTTAGCTGAGTGCGATAAGCAAAAAGGTTCTGTTGGTAATGTAATGAAAGCCGGCCTGCGCAAGTACAAAGAAATGATTACAAATACTGAACTGGATACTGAGCAAAAGGTATTAAGCATTCAGAAGGAAATTGAAGAAGCGACGGCTCTTGAATTACCTATGCTGGAAAAAAACCTGGTGTTTCTTTCTACCATCGCTTCTGTTGCAACTTTGCTTGGTCTGTTAGGAACGGTATTAGGTATGATTAAATCGTTCTCTGCCCTTGGTGAAAGTGGTGGTGGCGAAGCCGCTGCTGAGTTGTCTAAAGGTATTTCTGAGGCCCTGTATAATACGGCATTAGGTATCGGTACATCCGCCATTGCGATTATATGTTATAACGTGTTTACTACAAAGATTGATGGTATCACTTTTGGCATTGATGAGTCTGGTTTTACTCTAACACAGAGCTTTGCTGCTAATTACAAGTAATTTTGTGGATTACTCACGTAAGTGCATCTTATTTGTAATAATTTAAATTTTAGCAATGAGCAGACCTAAAATTGCCCGAAAGAGCACGAACATTGATATGACGGCCATGTGCGATGTTGCATTTCTTCTGCTGTCATTTTTTATCCTTACAACAAAATTCAAACCTTCTGAAGCTGTGCCGGTAAATACACCTAACTCGGTAGCAGCTAAAGTGGCTCCTGAAAAAGATATTGTTATGATTTCCCTGAATAACGAAGGGAAAGTCTTTATCTCAACGGGAGACGGAGCAGCCGACAAGGACAAAAAAGAACAAATTCTTCAGTCTATTAACAATTCTAAAGGTTTGGGGTTAACGGATGCTGAAATAAAGGCTTTGGTAAAAGCGCCTTTTATCGGTGTTCCATTTACCCAACTTGCCGGTCAGGCAAAGTTGCCTACAGAACAGATGAATGCGAAATTGCCAGGTATTCCGGTTCAGGATAGCACCAACAATCAAATGATTGACTGGATGCGTGCCGTAGCGGAAGTGTATGCTGGTACCAAGCCTAACTTGTTACTTAAAGGTGATAATGTAGCCAAGTATCCTGCATTTAAGAACATTATTACTGCTTTCAAAAAGAACGACCTGATGAAGTTTCAGATGGTTACTAACCCGGAAAGTGTTCCGTCAGGTACCGATCTCTGGAAGGCTAATATGAAAGGTGTTAAGCAGGAAGACCTTTGATGTTTAAAAATTATTTATAACCTAAAATCTTTTTGCCATGGCAGAAATGGATACCTCGTCGCAGGGCGGTGGACATAAAAAAGGCCCGGGCGTTAAAAAAGGGAAAAAAATGTCAACAAGGGTTGACCTTACTCCAATGGTGGATCTGGGGTTCCTCTTGATTACTTTTTTCATTTTTACAACAACAATGAGCCAGCCAACGGCTATGAAGTTGTTCCTTCCAAAAGATACTGATAAACCGGAGGAACAAAACAAAGCCAAGGAATCGGGTGCCTTAACAATCATGTTAGGCGATAAGAATCACGTTTACTATTATGAGGGTATTTTGGATCCTGCCGGAGCCAATTTTAAATCTTCCAACTTCAAAGACATCCGCGATGTGATTATCAATAAAAAGAGAAGCACGGATGAGAAAGACTTTGTTGTTGTGATAAAGCCTGGCGATCAATCTACTTACAAAAACATCATTGATATTCTGGATGAAATGAGTATTAATGTTGTTAAAAAGTATGCGTTGGTTGATATTTCCGAAGGTGAGGCCCAATTGGTAAAAGCATCCGATGCAAGCGCAGGTTCGTAATCTTTTGTGGAATTATGCAGCCTTTGCATCTAACAAACTAAAACATTCTTACTATGGATGTAAATAAAATAATGAGCGCCGATATCCTCGATCTTATTTTCGAGGGTAGGAACAAAGAATACGGCGCCTACGAATTGCGGAGAACCTACAACAAGCGTATCCTTACGGCATTGCTGACAATGATAGGAATTTGTATCCTGTTATTTATTGGAGCGGTGATAGCTAACTCTGCAGGCAAGGAAAAAAAGCAGGAAATGATTGTTCAGGACGTAGAGCTTACTGATGTAAAACAGCAGGAAGAAAAAAAGCCTGAAATACCACCTCCGCCTCCGCCTAAAGTAGAACCTCCAAAAATTGAGATCACCAAATTCACTCCTCCCAAAATTGTAAAGGATGAAGAGGTAAAACCTGAAGAGGAAATTAAAGAGCAGGAGCAACTGGAAGATACCAAAATTGGCGCCATTAACCAGGAAGGTATCAAGTCAGATGTAATTGCTCCTCCGGTTGAAGAAAAAGGCACAGGCGTTGTTGAAGCGCCTAAAGTGCAGGAAGAAGACTACGACAAAGAGTTTAAAACTGTACAGATTCAAGCCAAATTCCCGGGTGGACCTGAAGCATGGACTAAATATCTTCAACGTAACCTTCGTGCAGATGTTCCCGTAGAAAATGGTGCGCCTCCCGGCCGTCTTACTGTAGTGGTTTCTTTCCTTGTTGATAAGGATGGCAACATCTCAGAAGTAAAAGCCGACAACGATCCTGGTTATGGCACAGCAGATGAAGCAGTGCGTGTAATCAAAAGAGGTCCTAAGTGGATACCTGCCGTTCAAAACGGAAGGAGTGTAATTTACCGTCAAAAGCAAAGCGTTACCTTCGAAGTATCTGAAGGCTAATAAAACAAAGGTTTTCCTTTCATAAAAGAGGCTGTTTCAATCAAACGAAACAGCCTCTTCTTTTTTATATTTGGTTTTGGGGAATTAGTTTGATAATGAAACTGGGTAGGCCATAAGTAAAATTTGTGGAGAGCGGTACCTCAACCCTAATTTCGCAGGATCGAGTTGTCCAAACCGATTCTTTAAACATAAAATATGCTGGGAAAATTACAGGATTGGAATGATACTATTGCGGCACTGGCCACTCCGCAAGGGGTAGGTGCTATTGGGGTAATACGTGTTAGTGGAAATGATGCCTGGGCCATAGTGAACAAACTTTTTCCTTCAAAGAATCTACAGCAGCAGCCTGGTCACACTTTGCATGTTGGGCTACTAAAAAGCGGAAATGAAACACTCGATGAAGTGGTGCTTTCTCTTTATAAGGCTCCTAAATCCTATACAGGCGAAAACGTAATAGAAATTTCCTGTCATGGCTCTTTTTACATACAGCAACAAATATTACAGGCATTAGCAACGCATGGCGCAAGGTTGGCAAAGCCCGGCGAATTTACCCAACGTGCTTTTCTAAATGGCAAGCTTGATTTAACCCAGGCCGAAGCCGTAGCAGACCTGATTGCAAGTAACACGGCTGCCAGCAGCAAAAATGCGTTGAAAAACATGCGCGGTGGTTTTTCTGGTATCCTGGGCAATTTGAGGGACCAGTTAATTACATTTTCTGCACTCATTGAGCTGGAGCTTGATTTTTCCCAGGAAGATGTAGAATTTGCTGACCGTAAAAAACTTTACAATCTGCTGAGTGAAATAGGGCTGCAGGTTGCGGCTTTGTTGCAGTCCTTCAGGCTTGGTAATGTTGTCAAGAATGGCGTACAGGTGGCCATAATTGGTAAGCCAAATGCTGGTAAGTCAACCCTTCTTAATGCTTTGCTTAAAGAAGACAGGGCTATTGTAAGTGATATCGCCGGTACAACCAGGGATACAATTGAAGAAACCCTCAATATTAATGGCATTTTATTCCGGCTCATAGATACGGCAGGCATAAGAGAGCATACAAGCGGTATCATAGAAACTATAGGAGTGGAGAGAAGCCTTGAGAAAATGCGGAATGCCGACCTGGTGCTTTACCTGTTTGATGTACGGGAGGAAACGAATCAGTCACTACAATCGGCAGTACAAACCCTGCAGGGCCAGCAAAAGAACTATTTGCTGGTTGGCAATAAGGTTGATGATAATGGCACCACATTTGAACAGGATTTTAACGGGCTGGGTAACATTGTTTTTATATCCGCCAGGCATAACATTAACATCGAGGTACTGCAGGAAAAACTTTTTTCACTCATTGTCGAGGACAAATCTCTCCTGAATGACACACTTGTCACCAATACCCGCCATGTAAGTGCTCTGGAAAAAGTTCAGCAATCCCTCCACGAAATTATAGACGCTTTGGATAACCAGCTTCCCGGCGACCTTGTTGCGCTTGATATACGCCGCTGCCTCCACTTTCTCGGCGAGATTACAGGCGAAATAACCAACGAAGATCAACTGGACTATATCTTTAGCAAGTTCTGCATCGGCAAATAAATTAGATTTTTGATTTGTGTGTAAAAACTAGGAAAAATTTTATAGGGGTGCCCCCAAGCTATCGCAAGGGGTCGGGCTTTCCGCTCATACTCCGGCGCAAAAGCCTGCACACATTGGCCTCACCGGGGTATCCGCTTCAATCCCTCACCCGTAGTGCAAGCCTGTTTATTTTTTTCATTCTGTTTTTGGCGAGGCACTGCTAATAGCTTTAAACTATCACAATATAAAATTAATTGATTGCGATTATTTTCCCTATTGCATACTTTTATCATCCTGCACAGGTAACACGTGCAATTATTTCTCCTTTCAATACTAAAAATTCATAAAAATGGGACAAGATTCTAACGACATCAGCAAATGCCCTTTTCACAACGGTAGTATGAAAAGCAATGTTGGCGGCGGCGGTACCCGAAACCGCGACTGGTGGCCTAACCAGTTAAAGCTAAACATACTGCGTCAGCATTCTTCTTTATCTAACCCCATGGATAAGGAATTTAATTATGCTGAAGCTTTTAAAAGCCTTGACCTTGAGGCAGTAAAAAAAGACCTTCATGCGCTTATGACGGATTCTCAGGACTGGTGGCCGGCAGATTTTGGACACTACGGTGGCTTGTTTATACGCATGGCATGGCATAGTGCCGGTACCTACCGGGTACATGACGGCCGTGGTGGCGGGGGCCAGGGGCAGCAACGTTTTGCACCGCTTAACAGTTGGCCGGATAACGTTAGCCTTGATAAAGCCCGCAGGTTGCTTTGGCCCATCAAACAGAAGTATGGCAATAAAATATCCTGGGCCGATTTAATGATACTTGCCGGTAACATTGCTCTGGAGTCTATGGGCTTTAAAACATTTGGTTTTGCCGGCGGCCGCGAGGATGTGTGGGAAGCAAGTGAAGATGTTTATTGGGGCTCTGAAAAAACCTGGTTGGGTGGCGATATACGCTATGCGCATGGTTCCGAAGGGGTGGATAAGAATGGGGGAGTAGTGGTTTCTGATGATGATGCGGATGGCGATACGCACTCCCGCAACCTGGAAAAACCTCTTGCCGCGGTACAGATGGGCCTCATTTATGTTAACCCGGAAGGTCCCGATGGTAACCCCGATCCTGTTAAAGCCGCTAAAGACATCCGCGATACCTTTGGCCGTATGGCAATGGATGATGAAGAAACTGTTGCATTGATTGCAGGTGGACACAGCTTCGGTAAAACTCATGGTGCTGCACCGGCAAGCCATGTGGGTAAAGAACCGGAAGCTGCTGATTTGGAATTGCAGGGCTTTGGCTGGAATAGCAGTTATGCCTCCGGCAAAGGCGCAGATACTATTACAAGCGGCCTGGAAGTTATATGGACCAAAACGCCCACACAATGGAGCAATAATTTTTTTGAGAACCTTTTTGGTTTTGAGTGGGAGCTTACCAAAAGCCCGGCGGGTGCACACCAATGGGTGGCCAAAGATGCAGATGATATAATACCCGACGCATTTGATTCATCAAAAAAGCACCGGCCCACTATGCTTACTACCGACCTTTCCTTAAGGTTCGATGCCGGGTTTGAGAAAATATCCCGTCGCTTCCTGGAAAACCCTGATCAGTTTGCAGACGCTTTTGCCCGTGCGTGGTTTAAGTTAACACATCGCGATATGGGCCCACGTGCCCGCTACTTAGGCTCAGATGTACCGGAGGAAGTATTGATATGGCAGGATCCTGTACCAGCGGTTGATCACCCATTAATTGACGAGAATGATATCGCCGCTTTAAAGCAAAAAGTACTGGGCTCAAAATTGAGTGTGGCAGAGTTGGTATCCGTGGCCTGGGCCTCAGCTTCAACCTTTCGTGGTGGCGATAAACGTGGTGGCGCCAACGGTGCCCGCATTCGTTTGGCCCCACAAAAAGACTGGAAGGTGAATAACCCTGTTCAGTTGAAAAAAGTGTTGGATACACTGGAAGGTATTCAGAAAGAATTCAATGCAGCCCAGGTAAATGGCAAAAAAGTTTCGCTGGCAGATCTTATTGTGCTGGCTGGGGTTGCGGCAGTTGAAAAGGCGGCAAAAGATGCAGGACAGGATGTAACAGTTCCGTTTACACCCGGCCGTACAGATGCATCAGCGGAACAAACGGACATAGAATCTTTCGGTTATCTTGAGCCCCTGGCAGATGGTTTCCGTAACTACCGCAAATCCAGGATACCCGCATCTACAGAAGAGTTGCTGATAGATAAGGCCCAGTTGCTTACGCTTACCGCGCCGGAGTTAACAGTGCTGGTAGGCGGCTTGCGTGTGTTGGATGCCAATTACGATAACTCCAAACATGGCGTATTTACGCAACGCCCGGGACAGCTTACCAACGACTTTTTTGTGAACCTGCTTGACATGGGCACTGCGTGGAAAGCGGCTTCAGAAGATAGGGAACTGTTTATTGGAAACGACCGTACAACTGGTCAACCCAAATGGACGGCTACCCGAGCAGACCTGGTATTTGGCTCTAATTCAGAACTGAGGGCCATCGCCGAAGTGTACGGCAGTTCAGACGGGCAAGCCAAATTAGTAAAAGACTTTGTAGCAGCCTGGGATAAAGTAATGAACCTGGACAGGTTTGATCTGGCCTGATTATAAACTAACACATAAAAAAGGCAGCCGGTCCACTGGCTGCCTTTTTTTATACATCCTATATTGCAAGCGGTATCACAAGTGGCCAACTAAACAGTATTGATTAATCATTCCACTATATCTTTAGCGCTCAATCAACCACATGAAGAAATTAGTTGTACTGGCCTTGTTAATGCCGGCTTTAATTTATGCGCAGGATTATGTAAATGACTCGGTTTTTATCAGGCAGGTGTCTGATAACATACTTACCAGCCGCACCGCTTACAATAACCTGTTCCACTTAACCAAAAAGATAGGAGGCCGCCTGGCCGGTTCCCCGCAAATGAAGATGGCGGAAAAATGGGGGGCACAAGCCCTTGAACAGGCAGGTGCGGATAAGGTTACTTTGCAGCAATGCATGGTGCCGCATTGGGTGCGTGGTGGTAAAGACAAAGCTTCTGTAGCCTATAAAACAAGCGATGGTAAGGTTAAAACAATACCCATAAACGTATTAGCGCTGGGTAATTCGGTGGGTAGTGGGCCAAAGGGCATAAAAGCCCAGGTAGTGCGGGTACATTCGTTTGACGAGTTGGAAGAGAAAAAAGATGAGTTGAAGGGTAAAATTGTTTTTTACAGCGTGCCTTTTGAGGAAGACTTTGTGGAAACTTCTAACGCTTATGGCAAGAATGTTATTTATCGTGCAGTGGGTGCCAGCCGTGCCGCAAAATATGGTGCTGTTGCTGTACTCGTACGCTCTATGACACATTCCGTGGACAATAACCCTCATACGGGCTCTTTGCGCTACCTGGATTCTTTTCCTAAAATACCTGCTGCTGCCGTTGGCCTTCGGGATGTGGAGAAGCTGGACAGCCTGCTTAACGAAGGCAAAGCTATTACAGCCCACCTGTTTACTTATGGCAAAATGCTGCCTGACGAGGTTGGCCATAACGTAATCGGCGAAATAAAAGGCAGCGGGCAGCCGGAAAAAATTATTACTGTTGGCGGGCACCTGGATAGCTGGGATGTTAACGAAGGCGCCACTGATGATGGCGCCGGTATAGTGCAAACCATCGAAATTCTAAGGGCCTTTAAAGCATTGGGATACAAGCCAAAATGTACCATCAGGTTTGTGCTTTTTGCCAACGAAGAAAATGGTCTTCGTGGTGGCACAAAGTATGCCGAAGAAGCCAAAGCCAACAATGAAACCCATGTGTTTGCACTTGAAAGCGATGCCGGTGGTTTTACACCCCGTGGTTTTAGCATAGCAGCCACACAGGAAAAACTGGATAAACTAAAAAGCTGGCTTGCGCTTTTTCAGCCCTATGGTGTTACTGATTTTATGGTAGGTGGCGGTGGCGCAGATATTGGTCCTGTTGCGGAAGCTTACAAAATTCCTTATGGCGAGTTAAGACCGGATAGCCAACGCTATTTTGACGTGCACCATGCGGTAAACGATGTGCTGGAAAACGTTAACATACGCGAACTAAAGCTGGGGGCAATAAACATGGCAGCCTTATTGTATCTTGTAGATAAATACGGAATCTAAAACCAATATATGAGAGCAAAAAAAATCTTCCGGAGCATCATTATCATACTGGTTCTTGGCTTAGGTTTATTTATCTACTTTCATTTTTTCTGGGTTTTTGGCGATGCTACCAAAGCCGGCACGCTTAACTACTTCATGCGTAAAGGCTATATTTTTAAAACCTATGAAGGCAAAATTATTCAAAGCGGTTTTAAGGCAAATGTGCAGAGCAACGAGTTTGAATTTAGTGTAACCAATCCTAAAGTGGCCGAGATATTATTGCGCAATGCCGGTAAAGAAGTGGTGCTGCATTATAAAGAATACCGTGGCGCTTTGCCATGGCGGGGCATGCAGGAGAATATTGTTGACAGCATCTATGAAATTCGTGGTATGGAAGGAGAGACTTCCATTAAGCCCAGGTAGGTATTTATGGGCCCGGCAGCAGGAACTGCCATGAGGCTTTACTTGCGTCGCACTCTTGTGCGGTTGGTTCGCTATTCAGCTTTTCCCGCATAGTAGCCTTGTTTCTTCCGCCTCCGACGCCAGAAATTTCTTCTGTGGTGCGGCTGTCCTAAGCGCTTTTCAATAAAAATATAGCGGGCCGTTTATGAATATCAGCGGCCTGCTTTTTTTTCCATTCTGCTACGCTTTTTGTTATAATACTTTCTGTGGTTGCCGTTATATCCACTGCTATGCAAAACCGGGTTTCGTTGCGGCAACTTTCCAGCACATCTTTCACCAGTTGGTTATTGCGGTAGGGGGTTTCAATAAAAATCTGGGTGCAGTTTTTCTTTGAAGATTCGGCTTCCAGTTCCCTGAGTGCTTTCCTGCGTGCCTGGTTGTCAATGGGCAGGTAGCCGCAAAATTGAAAGTTTTGTCCGTTCATGCCGCTCGCCATCAGTGCCAGTAAAATTGAGCTTGGCCCTACCAATGGGTTAACTACAGCCCCTTGCTGCTGTGCTGCTTCCACAAGCAACTGGCCGGGGTCGGCTACGCCGGGGCATCCCGCTTCGCTAATGATTCCAATATTGTCACCCGCGTTCAAATGCTGTATAAATCTGCCTTTTACCTCTTCTTCAGCTTTATGAATGGCATACCAGCTATAATTATCAATCACCATTTCCCGCCACAGTTTTTTCAGAAAGCGGCGGGCTGTTTTTTCATTTTCCACAAAAAATACTTTGCAATCCTTAACCGCGTCCAGCACATAGGCCGGTATGGTTTGCAAGGCAATTTCATCCTCGCTTAAAACTGTTGGTACCAGGTAAACTTTGCCTTGCATTAAACTAACTTAAACTTTAAAGTAATGTACTGTTTTATGAATGCTACCTCTCTGTTTCCCGCAGGCTTAGGGTGGCGGCAATAACCGCGTAAGCAGGGGCGAATACCCAGCCCAGTATGGGCACCAGGTGCAACATGTAAAAGATAATGCCGTTGCCTATAGCCAGGCCTTTATGCTGGTTAATAAAAAAAATACTTTCCTGGGCACTCATTTTCCGGCGTTCGCAACTGTAGTCCAGCATAGAAAAACCGTAATAGTAGCATTCAACCAGCATGGCCAGCACAGGTGTAGCCCAGCCAACCAGCGGTATAAATGACAGTATTACAATAGAAACGGTATAAATGGTTTGCCACAGCGCATTGCGCAACGCTATTTTAATTCCCCGGATGATATCCTTAGCCAGTTGTGGCAGGCTGAAAGGAAAATCTTTACCCTCCAGTATGGATGCTGTTTTTTCGCTCAGGTAGGCAAAAACCGGGGAACCCAGTATCAACCAAACGTATTTAAACAGCGAGAAATAAAAAAGCATCAGCACCAGCCACAGTATCAGCCCCGAAAGCCGGAACAAAAAGCTTAAAAAGCCGCTTTGCATTTTTTCCAGCCAGGCGGTAAGATGGGTGGTTTTTGTTATCCATTCTATGGCATAATTGGCGCTTTTGCCAAAAAAATACATGCTGATTATAAACAGCAGCGAATAGATAATGCCGGGAATGATAATCCATTTCCACAGTTTATGTTCCCTTATAAACTTATGGGCATTAATGTATGATTGTATAACAATAACAATCTCTTTCAGCACGAAAAATTATTTTAGCGGATAAATATAAGCTGATTGAAAGGTTTTACTCATTTAAATAACAGCATCTCCGGCTGGCAAATTTTAAACCAGTCTTTCTACCAGCGTGGTTCTGTACTGCAAATAGCGAAAGATTTGCTGGGGAAACTGCTGGTTACAACTTTTAACGGGCAGCTTACCGCTGCCCGGATTGTGGAAACAGAAGCTTATAATGGCGTGGTTGACAAAGCTTCTCATGCTTATAACGGCCGCCGTACTGCAAGAACAGAAATAATGTACGCCCCCGGCGGAACAGCCTATGTATACCTATGTTATGGTATCCACCACCTTTTTAATGTTGTGACCAATATTGAAAACATACCGCATGCGGTATTAATAAGGGCTGCCGAACCTGTTGAGGGTGAAACAGTCATGCTGCAAAGGATGGGGCGCCAGAAGGCAGATTTTTCTATTACCCGCGGGCCTGGCAATGTATCCCGTGCATTGGGTATTGCTACCAAGCATACCGGCCTTAGCCTGCTGGAAGGCGATATTTTTATTGCAGACGACGGTTTTGTTATCAAAAAGGCGGAAATTCTTGCAACACCAAGAATTGGCGTTGATTATGCCGGCGCCGATTCCGCGTTGCCTTACCGGTTTATTATACAGGGCAACCCGTATGTAAGCGGTAAAAAGGTGAAGCTGGCAGCACCTTATAAATAAAAGGAAAACGCCAGGGGAATATTTGATGAAACAGCAGCCTGCCAGGGAATTTTCTAATGTTACCCGATGGCGAAGAGAATTACTGAACGATGAACGTAGTGCGACGCAACAGGCGCCCAATAGTAGCAATGCAGCCATGGTCTCAAAAAAAGAATTCCGGCGTAATATTGGCCGGCAAGCACATGGTCAGCGGTTCAAAATCAAAAAAAATGCTCCATAAGCGAAGAAAATTGCTGTTTTGGGCAAAAAAACTTTCTTAAACTCTTGTCTGGTATAATGCATACTCCTACCTTTGCGCTCCCAAATCAAATTTTTGGGTTAGGCTATGTCTCAGAGAATCAGAATAAAATTACAATCATACGATCACAACTTGGTAGATAAATCTGCCGAGAAAATTGTGAAAACGGTGCGCAGCACAGGAGCAGTAGTTACTGGTCCGATTCCCTTGCCTACACGCAAGAAAATTTTTACTGTACTGCGTTCTCCGCACGTTAATAAAAAGAGCCGTGAACAGTTTCAGCTTTGCACACACAAGCGCTTGCTGGACATTTATACCACTTCTTCCAGAACAGTAGATGCGTTAAGCAAGCTTGACCTTCCTTCTGGCGTGGAAGTTGAGATTAAAGCCTGAGTATCCGGCCCCGGTAGGGGATAAACGGAAAAAGTTCTTAACAATATTATCATCTCTCAAAATCCTGTACACAGGAAGAAAAGAGCTCTGGTTACACATAATTTCTTACTCCGTTTTGGAGTAAGGGTACATATAAACAAGCCCTTCGAGGTTTGTTTACTGCCGGTACTTCTTCTTGTTTGGCAACAAACAAAACAAAAGAAAAGGTCGGCAGCAAACAGGGGATTGAAGTTGCAGCCAATGCAACGGCAAAAAGTTGCCGGAAAATGGTAAGCTGCAAATGTCCTTACAACCTGCGGGGCAAAAACCGCAAACAAAATGAAAGGTATTATTGGTAAAAAGATTGGGATGACCAGCATCTTCAGTTCTGATGGAAGGCAAACAGCCTGCACCATCATTGAAGCTGGCCCGAACATCGTAACCCAGGTTAAGACAAAAGAGACCGATGGTTACTCCGCTCTTCAGTTAGCGTTTGGCGACAAAAACGAAAAACACTCCAACAAAGCAGAAATCAATCACTTCCAGAAAGCCAGCACTTCGGCTAAAAGCTTTGTAAAAGAATTCCGCGATTATTCATTAGAAAAAGCAATAGGTGAAACAATTACCGTTGACATTTTTGCCGAAGGCGAAAAAGTTGATGTGGTAGGTACTACCAAGGGTAAAGGTTTTCAGGGTGTTGTAAAACGCCACGGCTTCCACGGTGTGGGCGAGCAGTCTCACGGACAGCACGACCGCCAGAGGGCCCCGGGTTCTATTGGTGGTTCTTCTTATCCTTCACGTGTATTTAAAGGTATGAGAATGGCCGGCCGTATGGGTGGCGACAGGGTGAAGGTAAAGGACCTGAAAGTGGTGAAGATTTTCGCTGACAAAAATTATATCCTGGTAAGTGGTTCAGTTCCTGGCCACAACGGTTCTATCGTTTTAATCCAGAAGTAAACTTTAATCTCATTAGAAATGCAAGCAGAAGTTTTAGATAAAAAAGGACAGAAAACCGGCAGAACTGTTGAGCTTCCGGATGATGTATTTGCTGTTGAGCCTAATGACCATGTAATTTACCTGGCCGTTAAGCAATACCTTGCCGCGCAACACCTGGGTACACATAAAGTAAAAACCCGTGCCGAAGTAAAGGGCGCCAGCCGCAAGCTGCACCGCCAGAAAGGTACCGGTGGTTCACGTAAAGGTAATATCCGCAACCCCTTATACAAGGGTGGTGGTACCATTTTCGGCCCCAAGCCACATGCTTACGATTTTAAGCTGAACAAAAAAGTTAAGGAACTGGCCAAAATAAGCGCCCTTAGCCATAAAGCAAAAGACAGCGCTATCGTGGTAGTTGAAGACATCAACTTTGATGCGCCTAAAACAAAGCAGTTTGCTGACGTACTGAAAAGCCTGAACGTAAACGGTAAAAAAACATTGTTTGTTTTACCGGAAGGCAACGAGAATTTATACCTGAGCCTGCGTAACATACCCACAGTAAAAAGCACTTTCCTTACAGATATCAATACTTACGATATCGTAAACGCAGATGTGCTGGTACTTACAGAAAACGCGGCTAAAATCTTAACAGAAGGCGAAGCTGAAGTAGTGGCTGAAGCATAATTATTGAATTTTTCAAATTAACGAAAGATGATACCGAGCGAAATACTGGTAAAACCAATCCTTACAGAAAAAGCAAACAACCAGCAGGAAAAGCAAAGGAAGTATGCTTTTAAAGTAGCACGTAAAGCCAACAAGCTTGAAATTAAAAAAGCTATTGAAGAGTTTTACGGTGTAACTGTAGTGGATGTAAACACTTTGGTTGTTCCGGCAAAAAACAAAACACGCTATACAAAAGCTGGTTTTGTAAAAGGACAGAAACCAGCTTACAAAAAAGCCCTGGTTACTGTAGCTGAAAACGAAAGCATTGATTTGTACGCAAACATTTAATCTATAGCCGCGAAGCTGAAAATTTCGCATAAATAATAAACAATGGCATTAAGAAAATTTAAACCGGTAACCGCTGGTACACGTTGGAGAATCGGCAATGCGTATGCTGAGATTACAACAGATACACCTGAAAAAAGCCTGCTGGAAGCGAAGCACAGCACAGGTGGGCGTAACGTACAGGGCCGCCGCGCCATGCGCTACATTGGCGGTGGTCATAAAAAGCATTACCGTATTGTTGATTTTAAGAGGAACAAGAAAGATATTGAAGCAACAGTGGTATCTGTTGAGTACGATCCAAACCGTACAGCTTTTATTTCTTTGCTGGAATATGCGGATGGTGAAAAAAGATACATACTTGCCCCTCAAGGCATACAGGTTGGCCAGAAAGTAATTTCCGGCGATGCTGTAGCTCCTGAAATTGGAAACGCACTTCAGTTGAAGAACATGCCGCTCGGTACTAACGTTCACAACATTGAACTGCAGCCCAACCAGGGTGGTAAAATGGTAAGAAGCGCCGGTGCATCTGCACAGCTTACCAACAAAGAAGAAAAATATGGCGTGTTGAAAATGCCTTCTGGTGAGTTAAGGAAAGTGTTGATTAACTGTTATGCAACAGTAGGCGTGGTTTCTAACAGCGATCATAACCTGGAAACTGCTGGTAAAGCCGGCCGTAACAGGTGGAAGGGTATCCGCCCACGTAACCGTGGTGTTGCCATGAACCCTGTAGATCACCCGATGGGTGGTGGCGAAGGCAGGGCATCCGGTGGCCATCCAAGAAGCCGTACAGGTAAATATGCTAAAGGCGAAATTACCCGCACAAGAGGCAAGGGGTCAGACAAACTGATCATCCAGCGCAGAAACGGCAAAAAATTAAGTAAATAAAATAACAGGCTGTAAGAAGATGTAGATACCGGCAGCGGTTTTCATGGCATCATCGTTGCGTCGCAATCACTTCATCGTTCAGATAATATGGCGGCGACAGGTTTCCAATCAAACCTTCTTCATCTAACAAACAGCTTTAATGTTAAAATGGTTTTGCCAACGGCAAAACAAATAAACAAATAAAACAACCATGGCTCGTTCAATTAAAAAAGGTCCTTACGTAGACGTTAAGCTCGAAACCAAAGTATTGGACATTAACGAAGGCAAAAACAAAAAATCCGTGATTAAAACATGGAGCCGCCGTTCTACCATTACACCGGATTTTGTAGGCCACACGTTTGCAGTGCACAATGGCAATAAGTTTATACCGGTTTACGTAACAGAATTTATGGTAGGCCACAAATTGGGAGAATTTGCCCCTACCAGGAACTTTAAAGGACACGCAGGTACTAAAAAATAGTTCAATGTTCAAAGGTTCTGTTGTTCAAAGGAATTAGCCTTGAACGTTGAACCTTGAGCAACAAAACAGATAAAAAATGGAAGCAGTAGCAAAACTGAATAATTATCCAACAGGCCCACGCAAAATGCGTTTACTGGCTGATGTTATCCGCGGTATGCAGGTGGAAAAAGCTTTGGCTATCCTGGAGCATCACCCGCAGCACAATGCAACCCCGCTGGGTAAATTGTTGAAAAGCGCAATCAGCAACTGGGAGCAAAAGAATGGTGGCAGCGCTGCTGATTCTAACCTGGTAGTAAAAACAGTGTTTGTTGACGGTGGCCGCGTTTTAAAACGTATGCGTCCTGCACCACAGGGCCGCGGATACAGGGTTCGTAAACGCAGCAACCATGTAACTATAATCGTTGATTCAAAAAATAATTAATAAAACCTATTAATACTTAATATGGGTCAGAAAGCAAATCCTATTGGTAACAGGTTAGGTATCATCCGCGGATGGGAAAGTAACTGGTATGGCGGCAAAAAAGACTATGCCTCCAAACTTATCGAGGATAACAAGATCAGAACATACCTGAATGCACGTATTAACAAAGGCGGAATATCCAAGATTGTTATTGAACGTACACTGGGTAAGTTGATAGTAACCATCCACACTTCCAAGCCTGGTATCATCATAGGTAAAGGCGGTGGAGAGGTTGACAGGATTAAAGAAGAGTTGAAGAAACTGACTGGCAAAGAAGATGTACAGATAAACATCCTGGAAATTCGTCGCCCGGAGTTGGATGCCAACATTGTTGGTGATACGATTGCCAGGCAGATTGAAAACCGCATCAGCTACAAACGTGCGATAAAGATGGCTATCGCTTCTGCATTGCGCATGGGTGCTGAAGGTATCAAAATAAAAGCCAGTGGCCGTTTGGGCGGTGCAGAAATAGCCCGTAGCGAAGAGATTAAACAAGGGCGTGTTCCTTTGCACACTTTCCGTATGGATATTGATTATGCTTCCGTATTTGCTTTAACTGTTTACGGAAAAATCGGTATCAAAGTATGGATTTGTAAAGGTGAAGTACTTGGCCAGCGTGAATTGAACCCCAACTTTACCGGTGGTAAGAGCGATGTAAGCGACCGCAGGGACAGGAGAGACGGCGGACAGGGTGAAAGACATGACAGGAGAGATGACCGCAGAGGTGGTGGCGACAGGGACAGAAGAGGTGGCGGTGGCGACCGCAGGGACAGAAGACACTAAAAGCAGTTCCCGGTTCCCGGTTTCCGGTTTCCGGTTGGATGATAAAATAAGTTGACCTACTGGTAACAGGTAACTGGTAACCGGTAACTCAAAAACAAAAAACAATGTTACAGCCAAAAAGAACAAAACACAGGAAAGCGCAAAAAGGCCGTATCAGGGAAGTGGCAAAAAGAGGTACCAGCATAGCGTTCGGTTCTTATGCACTGAAAGCTGTTGAGCCTATCTGGTTAAATAACCGCCAGATTGAGGCTGCCCGCCAGTCTATGACCCGTGCCATGAAGCGTGAAGGTAATGTTTGGATTCGCATATTTCCTGATAAACCAATTACACGCAAGCCTTTGGAAGTGAGGATGGGTAAAGGTAAAGGTAACCCTGAATTCTGGGCTGCTGTGGTAGAACCAGGGCGCATCATATTTGAATGCGACGGTGTTAGCCGCCAGGTTGCTGAAGAAGCAATGCTGCTGGCCGCGCAAAAACTGCCTATCAAAACAAAATTTGTTGTTAGGCGCGACGTACAAGCTTAAGAATAATATGCTGATAAGTTAATCATCCGGTTACACATTGGCGCATTAAAAGAATTACCATGTCAAAGAAATCAGATTTCACAAAGGGCTTGAAAGACTTAAACGAAGCAGATTTAACTGCCCGTATTAAGGAAGATAAACTTCGTTTGAAGAAACTTGAGTTTGCCCATGCTATTTCTCCGTTGGAGAGCCCTGTAAGCATCCGCAACCTTAGAAAAGATATTGCCCGTTTGCAGACTGAACTAAGAAAAAGACAAATAGAAGCAATTAGCTAATTAGCCGTGTGCTGATTTGCTGATGCAGGCGGAGTTAGCACATTATCGAATTAGCACATTAGCTAATTAATTAAATCAATAATAATGTCCGAAAGAAATTTGCGCAAAACAAGGATAGGTGTTGTAAGCAGCAACAAAATGACAAAAACCATTACTGTTGCTGTTGAAAGAAAAGTAAAGCACCCCATCTACGGTAAGTTCGTAAAAAAGACTACCAAGTTCCACGCTCATGATGAAAAAAATGAGTGCACTGTTGGCGACGTGGTTAAGATTATGGAAACCCGCCCTCTCAGCAAAACAAAGCGCTGGAGATTGGTTGAGGTGGTTGAAAAAGCCAAATAGTGATTATTTAAGCTGTGAGCTGCAAGCTATAAGCTGCGGGCTTCAGCCTCTGAAAAAAATTGTATCAATAACTCATAGCTCATAGCTAAGAGCTCAAAGCTTAAGCAAAATGATTCAGCAAGAAAGCAGGCTAAATGTAGCAGATAACAGCGGCGCCAAAGAGGTGCTTTGTATCAGGGTTTTGGGTAACTCCGGCCAGGACTACGCTAAAATAGGTGACAAGATTGTTGTAACAGTTAAAGACGCTATCGCTGGCGGTGGTGTTAAAAAAGGAACTGTTTCCAAAGCGGTAATAGTACGCACTACCAACAAGCTGCGCCGCAAAGATGGTTCTTATATACGTTTTGATGATAACGCGGTGGTGTTGCTGAACAACTCAGACGAGCCAAGGGGTACACGTATATTTGGGCCGGTAGCAAGGGAACTGAGAGATAAAGGATATATGAAAATTATATCACTGGCTCCGGAAGTTCTTTAAGCTGCAAACAGTATTTCTCCCGGCAGCAGATAATTTCAGGGAGGATGACTCACACAATACGGAGACGGGATGGCTGAATAGCGGACAAGGCGTACAAGTGAGTGACACAACGGAAGTTGAAAAAAGATATAAAGTTGACTTCATAAAAATTATATAATGAGCAACAGATTTAAACCTAAATACAATATCAAAAAAGGCGATTCGGTAGTAGTGATTGCCGGCGACGACAAGGATGTTAAGAAGCCACGCACTGTGCTGCAGGTTATCGTTGACAAAGGCCGTGTGGTTGTAGAAGGTGTAAACATTGTAACCAAGCACACTAAGCCATCTGCCCAGAATACCAAGGGCGGTATTGTAAAAAAGGAAGCTCCCATCCACATCAGCAATGTTATGCTTTGGGATGCTAAAACCGGTGCGCCTGCTAAGATTAAACGCACCAGGGAAAACGGAAAATTAGTTCGTGTATTTAAAAAATCCGGGGAGGCAGTTAAATAATGAGCACCGCAACATACACTCCGAGACTGGCAGATAAGTACAAAAAAGAAGTTGTACCTGCATTGGTTAAAAAGTTTGCTTACAAGAGTGTAATGCAAACTCCGAAACTGGAAAAAATTTGTATCAACCGTGGCGTTAACGGCGCTGTATCAGACAAGAAACTGGTAGAAGTTGCTGTTGAAGAGCTTACTACCATTACAGGTCAGAAAGCTGTGCCTACGTTGAGCAAAAAAGATATATCCAACTTTAAGCTGCGTAAAGGCATGCCGATAGGGGCACGTGTAACACTGCGCGGCGAGAAGATGTATGAATTTCTTGACAGGTTGATTTCTGTAGCGTTACCCCGTGTACGTGACTTTAAAGGTATCAGCGATAAAGCATTTGATGGCCGTGGCAACTATACGCTGGGTGTAACTGAACAGATTATTTTTCCTGAAATTGATATTGACAAGGTGAACAAGATTACCGGTATGGATATCACTTTTGTAACTACTGCCGGCACCAACGAGGAAGCCTACGAGTTACTGAAGGAACTGGGACTGCCTTTCAAAAACATTAAGAAGGACAATCAATAAATAAACAGGGTGCACCCTTGGGTTGTGCCTGAAAACCTGAAATTTTACGACAAACTATGGCAAAAGAATCAATAAAAGCCAGGCAAAGAAAGCGTGAAGCGCTGGTAGCCAAATTTGCTGAAAAACGTGCGGCTTTAAAAGCTGCGGGTGATTATGCGGCGCTGGATGCATTGCCACGTAATGCTTCGCCCGTTCGTTTAAAAAACCGTTGCCAGTTAACCGGCCGCCCCAGGGGATATATCAGGTACTTTGGTATGTCAAGGGTAATTTTCCGCGATATGGCGCTGGATGGCAAAATTCCTGGTGTGAAGAAAGCAAGCTGGTAAAATACCGGCAGCGGCCCAGGGCCGTTAATTGTAGAAATATCATTTAGAACAGTACAACTTAAATACACATGGTAACTGATCCTATAGCAGACTTCCTGACGAGGATTCGTAACGCACAACTTGCTGGTCACAGGATAGTGGAAATACCTGCTTCAAATTTAAAGAAGCGTATCACTGAAATTCTGTACGAGCAGGGGTACATCCTGAAATACAAATTTGAGGACGACAGCAAACAGGGGTTAATAAAAATAGCCCTTAAGTATAACCCGCAAACAAAACAGCCGGCTATACGCTCACTGGAAAGAATCAGCCGTCCCGGCCTTCGCCAGTATGCTAAACCTGCCGATTTTAAAAGGGTAATTAATGGTTTGGGTGTTGCTATACTTAGCACTTCCAAAGGCGTTATGACCGATAAGCAGGCGAAGAGTGAGAATGTAGGTGGCGAAGTATTGTGCTACATTTATTAATCCTTAAGCCATAAGCTGGCAGGATAACTGTTACAGTACATTAAGCCGAACCTATACCAGGCTGACCGGCTGTAACAGCAAACTAAACTATAAACTATAAATTTTTTGATATGTCCCGTATAGGTAAAGCTCCTGTAAAAGTTCCCGGTGGTGTAACCGTTGCCGTTAGCAAAGACAATGTTGTTAGCGTTAAAGGCCCTAAAGGTGAATTAAAAGAAACAATTGACAGGGATATTACTGTTGAAGTTAAGGATGGTGAAGTATTGATTACACGCCCTACAGACCAGATACGTCACCGTGCGATGCATGGTTTGTACCGTGCTTTGATAGCTAACCTGGTAAAAGGTGTTACAGAAGGTTATAAGAAAGACCTCGAGTTGGTAGGTGTAGGTTACAAAGCCTCTAACCAGGGTAATGTACTGGATCTTTCTTTAGGCTATTCTCATAACATCGTTTTTGAAGTTCCTAAAGAATTAAAGGTTACTACCATTACAGAAAAAGGGCAGAACCCCAAAATAAGCCTGGAAGGAATTGATAAACAATTACTAGGACAGGTATCAGCTAAATTGCGCAGCCTGCGTAAGCCTGAGCCTTACAAAGGAAAAGGTGTTAAATACGTGGGTGAAGTTATCCGTCGTAAAGCTGGTAAGGCTGCTGGTAAGTAAGATCAGTAAGACGGAAAGACATAAAGTCAATGAGACATTAAGTAAAGAAGGATATTCCTTAGTTACTGTGTGGCAAATGACTTTGTAACTAATCAATAATCTGGAATAATTAACCTTCCGGCAGAATCGGAAGGTATAAAATACAACAAGATGGACGCTAAAGTTCTAAGAAGACAAAAAATACGCTATAACATCCGCAAGAAGATTTCTGGTGTTGCAGCTAAGCCCAGGTTGTCTGTTTTTCGCAGCAACGCTGATATCTATGCTCAATTGATTGATGATGTTGCCGGAAAAACCCTGGCCTCCGCGTCATCTAATGATAAAGATATCAAAGCGCAGAAAGCTAATAAGACAGAAAAAAGCAAACTGGTAGGTTCTGCCATAGCACGTAAAGCCCAGGAGCTTGGAATTACTGCAGTTGTTTTTGACCGCGGTGGTTACCTGTACCATGGCCGTGTAAAGGCAATTGCTGATGGCGCAAGGGAAGGCGGCCTTCAATTCTAAAAAAGTAAAAGTTAAGCGGCTTGTATAACAACAGGCCATAAACGATAAACTACAAACTAAGAGATGTCTAAAGTAATCGCAAATAAAGTAAAGCCAGGCGGCGAAATGGAACTGAAAGAAAAAGTAGTTGCCATTAACCGTGTTGTAAAAACAACAAAAGGTGGCCGTACATTCAGTTTCTCAGCTTTGGTGGTAGTTGGCAATGAGAATGGTGTTGTAGGCCAGGGTTTGGGTAAGGCGAAAGAAGTACAGGAAGCCATTACAAAAGGTATTGAAGACGCGAAAAAGAATTTGCTGAAAGTACCGGTAATGCATGGAACTATTCCTCACGACCAGTTTGCCAAAGAAGGCGCTGCCAAAGTGCTGATTAAACCAGCAGCCCATGGTGCAGGTGTAATTGCCGGGGGCAGCATGCGTGCCGTTCTTGAAAGCGCTGGCGTTACAGACGTACTGGCAAAGAGCCTTGGTTCTGCTAACCCGCACAACGTGGTAAAAGCAACCATTAAAGCTTTAACCTTGTTGCGTGAGCCGGTAGAAGTGGCCAAGAACCGCAATCTTAAATTAACCAAAGTATTTCAAGGATAAATCAAGTCAGTGAGTCAGATAGACAAATAGTCAAAAAGGTAAAACTTTAGTGACTAATAAATGAATGACTCCATGACTTCCAAACGAATTTATTATGGCAAAGATTAAAATTACCCAGGTAAAAAGTGGTATTGACAGGCCAGAGCGCCAGAAACTTACTTTGAGAGCTTTGGGCTTAACCAAGCTGAACGCTTCCAAGGAAGTTGAAGCTACCCCCCAGATACTGGGCATGGTTGAGAAAGTACACCACCTGGTTAAAGTTGAGCAATTAGCTGATTAGCCCATTTGCTGATATGCTGATGAAGGCATTAGTAAGATCAGCAGATTGGTACATTATCAAATTAAACAAGCGAGGGGCGATTCCCCGTTGAGTAAAAAATCAAAAAAAAATGAAACTGCACAATTTAAAACCTGCTGAAGGTTCTACACACAAAGAGAAAAGATTAGGCCGTGGTGAAGCAAGCGGTAAAGGTGGTACATCAACAAAAGGTAACAAAGGTGGCCAAAGCCGTGCCGGTTACCAGCGCAAAAATGCGCATGAAGGTGGCCAGATGCCTATACAGCGCCGTATACCCAAACGTGGTTTTAAAAATAACAACAGGGTTGAATTTAAAGTGTTTAACCTGGGACAGGTAGAGCAACTTATCGAGAAATACGGATTTACTGAATTTACTGTTGAAAACTTATACATTAATGGTTTAATAAGCCGTTCAGACAAAGTAAAATTGTTGGGTAACGGTGAACTAAAAACCAAACTTGCCTTCAAAGTGAATGCGGTTAGCGAAAAAGCAAAATCTGCCATTGAAGCTTCCGGCGGAAGTATTGAAGTTTTGCAATAAAAATTTTACGACATTTGTAGACGCATCTTACCGGTGCGTCTTTTTGGTGTTAACGCCTATCACTTTTTAACCTCAGTTTTTTGTGAAAAAGTTCATACAGACTTTAAAGAATATCTGGAGCATAGAGGAGCTACGCAATAAAATTATCGTAACCCTGGGCTTTGTGTTGGTGTACAGGTTTGGCACCCACATTGTATTGCCAGGCATTGACCCTAATAAGATCGAATCCGCCGCGTCGCAGGCCAGTAAAAATGGCTTGCTTGGCTTGTTCGATACATTCGCGGGTGGTGCCTTCTCACAGGCTTCTATCCTTGCCCTCGGCATTATGCCTTATATCTCCGCCTCTATCTTTATGCAGTTAATGACCATACTGGTACCCCAATTGCAGAAGATTCAAAAAGAAGGTGATAGCGGCCGTAAAAAAATCAACCAGTGGACGAGGTATCTTACCGTAATCGTAACTCTTTTCCAAGCCGGTGCTTATGTGGCCTACTTGCAAAGCCCCGGTTACAGGGAAGCTTTAATACCTGCCTATCAGCCATATTTCTTTGCATCAACTATCATCGTATTAACAGCCGGCACCTTATTCGTTATGTGGCTGGGTGAAAAAATACAGGACAAAGGCTTGGGCAATGGCACATCTATCATCATCATGGTAGGTATCCTGGCCCGTCTGCCACAAGCCATTATTCAGGAGTTCAGCGCAAAGCAGGTTCGTGGTGGTGGTGGTCTTTTGATTTTCCTCATAGAAATAGCGGTTCTTATCGCCATCATAATGGGGCTTATTATCCTAGTACAGGGTGTAAGAAAAATACCTGTTAACTATGCCAAGCAAATTATCGGTAACCGGCAGTTTGGTGGCGCAAGGCAGTTTTTGCCGTTAAAGGTTAACAGCGCCGGTGTAATGCCCATCATCTTTGCACAGGCTATCATGTTCCTGCCAACATTGGTTTCGTTTACTAATCTTGATTCAGCAAAAGGTATCAACAAAATATTTTCAGATCACAGCAATGCCTGGTACATGGTTATTTACGCGGTTATGGTAATAGGGTTTACCTTCCTGTACACTGCGTTAATATTCAACCCCAAGCAAATGAGTGAAGATCTTAAACGCAACAACGGGTTTATACCCGGCGTTAAGCCAGGGCAGCCAACAGCCGATTACATTGGCGCCATCATGGATAAGATTACTTTGCCGGGCGCCGTATTTCTTGCGCTGGTAGGTATCCTGCCTGGTTTTGCACAAAGGCTTGATGTAACACAGGCTTTCAGTACATTCTTTGGTGGCACATCTTTACTGATTATGGTAGGTGTTATTCTTGATACACTGCAGCAAATTGAAACACACCTGTTAATGCGCCAGTACGATGGCCTTATGAAAGGTGGCCGTGTACAGGGCAGGCAAACAGTTACCCAGGCCAGCTACTAAGCATAGCAATAAGCGGGGTATTGCAGCCTTATCAGATTACGCAACACAAATAATATACAACCTGCCGGGCAACCCTGGCAGGTTTTTTTATAACTCAACTATAGCGGCTTTATAGGCCGCGGCATTTAATGAGCAGGAGAATTAACGGTATGATTATCTACAAAACAGAAGCTGAAATAGCTATTATGAAGCAGAATGCCAGCCTCGTTAGCGCTATACTGGCAGAAGTGGCTAAAATTCTAAAGCCCGGCATGACTACCTTGCAAATTGACCAGCTTTGCAAAACCATGATATTCGACAACAAGGGTATTCCCGTTTTCTATAATTACCGTGGCTATCCTTTCAATATTTGCGCTTCGGTAAACGATGTTGTGGTACATGGCTTTCCCAATAACAGGGAATTGAAAGATGGTGATGTGGTTTCTATAGACCTTGGCATAACAAAGAATGGTTATGTTGGCGAGCATGCCTACACATTTATTCTTGGCGAAGTAAGCGAGGCTGTTTTAAAGTTGGTAAGAGTTACCAAAGAGTCGTTATACAAGGGTATAGAAAAGGCAATTGTAGGCAACCGCGTTGGCGATATAGCTTTTGCCATACAGGATTATACTGAGCGAAAGCATGGTTACGGAGTTGTCAGGGAGCTTGTGGGCCACGGCCTCGGCCGGAGCATGCACGAAGACCCGCAGGTGCCTAATTTCGGTAAGCGTGGTACCGGCCCCAAACTTAAGGAAAACGCTGTACTTGCCATTGAACCCATGATTAACATGGGCACCAAAGATGTGTACACCGAAGATGATGACTGGACGGTAAGAACCCGGGACGGCAAGCCTTCCGTTCACTTTGAGCACAACGTATGCATCAAGCGCAATAAAGCGCTTATCCTTTCAGATTTCAGCATTATTGAGGCTGCGGAAAAAACAAATCCCAATCTCAATACCTCTTATGAACTGGTGAGCGAAAAAGCATTGGCGGTATAAATTTTTTGGGAACGGGCTGAAGGTTTTTCAATTAAGCATCGTTGTGTCACTCACTTGTACGCCTGGTTTTTCATGGCGTCTTTTAAGCGGGTATTATCCAGCTTTACAATAAGCCTGTTATTTATTCTCCACTATTATGCAGCAACGGTTAACTGTTATTGGCGGCGGCGCCGCAGGTTTTTTCTGTGCGGTAAATGCCGCAAGGCTTAACCCGTTGCTAAAGGTTACGATACTTGAAAAAAGCAATAAGCTGCTCTCTAAGGTAAAAGTTAGTGGCGGCGGCCGTTGTAACACCACCCATGCCTGTTTTGAAATTCCCGAACTGGTAAAGCGCTATCCCCGCGGCCAGAATTTTCTTAAAAAAGCCTTCCATTGGTTTAATACCAACGATACGGTTACATGGTTTAAGGAAAAAGGGGTGAACCTGAAAACTGAAGCTGACGGCAGAATGTTTCCCGTTACTGATAACTCTCAAACTATTATTGATTGCCTGCTAAGGGAAGCCAATAAATACCAGGTAGAAATTTTGCTGAACTCGCCGGTAGAACACCTGCAGTTAACCGGCAGTAAATGGAAACTCTCTATTACCGGAAGGGAACAACTGGAAACAGATTTTCTTTGTATCGCAAGCGGCGGTTTTCCTAAGCTTCAGCAGTTTGGCTGGCTTAAACAAACAGGCCATACCATCAGCCCGCCGGTACCATCGCTGTTTACCTTTAACATGCCCGGAAATAACATTACAGAATTAATGGGCATTAGTGTAGAGAATGCAACAGTAAAAATTGCCGGTACCAAATTATCAGAAACAGCACCACTACTAATAACCCATTGGGGAATGAGCGGTCCTGCCATTCTGCGCCTGTCTGCATGGGGCGCCAGGCAACTGGCTGATTTAAACTACCAGTTTACTGCTATCGTTAACTGGCTGCCTGCCTATAACGAAAACAGCCTGCGGGAAGAATGGATACATTTACGGCAACAACTGGCCGGCCAGAAAGCTGGCCACAAAAATCCGTTTGGCTTACCTGTGCGCCTGTGGTTATACTTATTGGGACAGGCTGGCATAAAGGAAGAAACCCGTTGGGCCGACATAGCTTCAGCGCAGCAAAACCTGTTAATTAAGCAATTGACTGCAAAAGAGTTCAAAGTAAGCGGCAAAACAACTTTTAAGGAGGAATTTGTAACCTGCGGCGGTATTAGTTTACAGGAAATAGATGCCAACATCATGAAGAGCAAACTACAGCCCAACCTGTATTTTGCCGGTGAAATAATGGATGTGGATGGTATTACCGGGGGCTTTAATTTTCAGCATGCATGGACGAGTGGATGGATTGCGGCAAAGGATATAGCTGCTGTTTCGTTGAATAAGTAGAAGCCGGTAGGGAATGCCATTGCTGAATAGCGAACAAGGCGTACAAGTGAGTGACACAACGAAGCTTCATAGTAGCAGTACTGTACGTCCCCAAAATAAAACAGCCTGTATTCATGCACATGAATACAGGCTGTTTTATGTAAGAGATAAATTAATCCATTTCAGGGTACAGCGGAAACTGCGCCATGTATTCATTTACCTGTTGCTTTACTTTCTTTAATATGGCTTCGTCTCCGGCGTTCATCAAAGAAGTATCAATAGCGTTTACCACAAACTGCATGTCGTTTTCCTTCATGCCGCGGGTGGTAAGGGCCGCCACGCCAAAGCGTACGCCGCTGGTAACAAAAGCGCTTTTGTCATCAAACGGCACCATGTTTTTGTTGGCCGTAATATCAGCTACACCCAATACCTGTTCTGCCTTTTTGCCGCTAATGTTTTTGTTCCGCAGGTCAATCAGCATCAGGTGGTTGTCTGTACCATTGCTGATGATATGGTAGTCTTTTTCTACAAAAGCTTTGGCCATGGCCTGCGCATTGCTGATAACCTGTTTGGCGTAAACAGTATATTCTTCACTGAGAATTTCGCCAAAAGCAATGGCTTTAGCGGCAATTACATGCTCCAGCGGGCCACCCTGTATACCGGGGAAAACAGCCATATCCAGCAGGTTACTCATCATACGAATGTTGCCCTTGGTATCGGTCAGCCCAAACGGGTTTTCAAAATCTTTGCGCATCATAATAATGCCGCCGCGGGGACCACGTAAGGTTTTGTGGGTGGTAGAGGTAACAAAATGGCAATGGTCAAACGGGTCGTTCAGCAAACCTTTGGCAATAAGGCCGGCCGGGTGTGCTATGTCGGCCATTACCAGGGCGCCCACTTCATCGGCTACTTTGCGTATGCGGGCATAATCCCAGTCGCGGCTGTAAGCACTGGCCCCGCAAATGATCATTTTGGGTTTTACCTCACGGGCTTTCGCTTCCAGCATTTCATAATCTACATAGCCGGTTTCTCTAATAACACCATAAAAATGCGGTTTGTACAGTTTGCCGCTAAAATTTACAGCAGACCCGTGGGTAAGGTGGCCGCCCATGCTAAGGTCAAGGCCAAGAATATCATCGCCGGCCTGTAATACCGCCAGGCAAACGGCGGCATTGGCCTGTGCACCGCTGTGGGGCTGCACGTTGGCATATTCCAGGTTAAAAATTTGCTTTAAGCGGTCAATGGCAAGCTGTTCCGTCTGGTCAACAATTTCGCATCCTCCGTAATAACGCCGCCCGGGGTAACCCTCTGCATATTTGTTCGTCATTACGTTGCCCATAGCCTGCATCACCTGCAGGCTGGTAAAGTTTTCTGAAGCAATCAGCTCTATTCCGTGGCGCTGACGTTCCAGTTCTTTACGGATGATATCGAAAACCAACGTGTCTCTTTGCATCGTTTGTAAAATTTGCCGCAAAAATAGTTGTTCGGGCGCAGAGGGCAAACGAATAGGCCATGTTTTGTGCCGGATGGCGCTATGCATTTAATTAATACGGGCAAAACTTGCACGGAAAAGATATTTCCCTAATTTCACGCCGTCTTTTAAAGTGTAGAATTGACATAGAGCGCAGGGTACATTAAAGAACGAATAACCTCCATGAAAGTAATTATACCGGTTGCCGGTGCAGGCGCCAAATTAAGGCCTCATACGTACACACAGCCAAAGGCATTGATACCCATTGCCGGCAAAACCATCCTTAGTTTTATTGTTGACCAGTTGCATGGTGCTGGCTTAAATGAATTCATTTTTATTGTTGGTTACCTGGGCGAAAAGATACAGGAATATGTAAAACAGACCTATCCACACCTTACCTGCCATTTTGTTTACCAGAACGAGCGGCAGGGCACAGGCCATGCAATAGAGCTTACCAAGAGCATTGTGGGCGATGACGAGGTTTTTGTTGTGCTGGGCGATACCATTTGCGAATTTGACATTAAGGAAGTATTGGAAAGCCCTTACAGCATGCTGGGCATTAAAAAGGTGGACGACCCCCGCAGCTTTGGGGTAGCTGAACTTAATGCGGATAATTTTATAGAACATGTGGTTGAAAAGCCTGCCATTCCAAAAAGCAACATGGCATTGGTGGGTTTGTATAAAATTCGTGAAACGCATTTCTTGTACGAATGCCTGCACCACCTGTTTTCGCAGAATATTAAAAGCTATGGCGAATACAACCTTACCGATGCGCTGGATTGCATGATAAAGCGTGGCGCCAGGTTTAAATCGTTCAAGGTAAAGAACTGGTTTGACTGTGGTAAAAAGGAGACCCTGCTGGAGAGTAATGCTACACTGTTGAAAAAGTTTGGTGGCCAGATTCACGAAAACCTTCAGTCCGAAAACTCCATTATCATCCCACCCGTTAGCATAGGAGCAGGATGCGTATTAAAAAATGCCATTATTGGGCCGCATGTGGCCATTGGCGCCAATACTACCATACAGTATTCCATTGTGCGAGACAGTATTATAGGCTCTTACACCAACCTGTTTGAAGTGGTACTGGACAATTCCCTCATAGGCAGCGATGCCAGCGTTAAAGGCCTCAGCCGCAGCCTTAATATCGGGGACAATACAGAGATTGATTTTGGTTAACTGACTGCGGTGTAGCGATGTATGATTTTTTACACGCTATTTACTAATACCGTTCGCTTATTTTGTTGATACCAACAACATTGCACTATGGCATCTTCGTTGAAAATATGATTTTGCTATTCATTAGTCTTTCAGTGAAAGAACAGTGTATCATCAATCCTTCTTCGTACGGTTCATTGGGCCGCTTCTCAGACCCCGGGCAGAGAATATTAAACAAGGAACAAGCAACGTTGAATAAGGGAAGGCCGGCTTGTGATGCACGATTAGCCCAGGTTTACGTGACGAAATGAACAGCAAAGCTTAATGCTTACCTTCGCCGTTCCCCACTATCCAATTGCGCAAACCAATAACCTACAGCCTTTATTTACTCATCAAATAATTTCTCTGCCAAAAAGCCGGTGGCTTCGGTAAGACCTTTGTAAAGCAACGACTGTGGCGACATACTTCTTACCGCTGACCATAAGGCTCTTTTTTCATGGTTTTCCAACAGGGCCACTGGATAAAAGTAGGTGCGTATGGTAAAGAGAAATGCATTGGTTTCAGGGAAACCCACCAGGTTTTGCCTTTCGGTACGTATATAGAGTTGAGCATGCGCATCTATCTTTCTGCCTTGCCACCAATCTGCATCAATACCGGGTGGCGGTTGGGGATGGTGGTTTAGGCGGTTGTCTGTAGCAATGCCCCATGCAAAACGGGTAAAAGGCCCTTTGTGAACTATGGATTGTAACATTTTAGAGTGATGGGCCTGTGTTTTTTCCATGCCCGGAACAGGCGCATGCACTGCGTTAAAATTTTTGCCTGTTTTGTCTTCCGCCCCCCAATGGTTGGGTGCACACAGGTGAATGGCCGCCATCCAGTCATCATCCTCCTGCAACTGGCAAATAGCGAAATCTTCCTGCACCTGGCAGCAAAGGGCATCAAATACAGAAAGGTAGCCCGGGCCGGAAAGCTCATTGCTTTCTTTGTGCCAGCGCAGCACTTGCCGGGTTTGCAGGTTTATGAATGTGCAGTAGCTGCCGTTTTCAGAAAATTCGAAGTAGTGCGGGTACTCTTGCTGCAACTGCGCAGCTATGTAATGGTTTACCGCTCTGCTGGTTGATGGCAGTAGTCTTTCCTCGCAGTAATATTTACCCATATTTTCCTTGCGGCAATCTGTTTTGTTTTGCAGGTAGTTTATATAGTCGTCCGTTATTTGAAATATCAATTTATCAAAGTCGGTTTGCCTGGCTATTGGCCAAAGGCCTGGGGCAGTGCTGTAGGTTCCTGTAAGAAAAGGCAGGTATTTCATGCGCAATGTCTTTTAGCAGGCAAGCTTCTGAAAACGCCTGGTAACAGGCATCCTCTAAAATACGGTAATCAGGCGAAGATTTTGCACTGTGGGTTGGCTTAACCGTTCACTTTGCCAAGGGGTATCACTAAGGCAATTGGTGAATAGAGCCTCATCCGCCCTTTGGGCACCTTCTCCTGAAGGAGAAGGAAAAAGGATGAAAAATGTTCTGAACGTACAAGAGTGCGACGCAAGGGACGCTCCATAGCAGCAGTCCTGCCGGGCCCATAAAAATTCGCTTTAATATTTACCGCTTTTTACTGGCCACCAATTTCTCTGTCTTAATAGCCTTTTCTTCTTTTACTTCCGAAGGTTTTTTGTCTTCCCGCATGCCTTCAAAGGATGGGTGGCGCATTACGCCATCGGCGGTTATTTCAGCATAGCTTACTTCGCATATTAATTGCGGTTTTAACCAGGTAACGCTGGCCTGGGGAGGGTTTGGCCGAAAGCGGGACGGTTTGTTTATATCAGGCTCTTCTGCAAAAGGCGGTTTGGATACAATTAATGGTTTAAACCTGGCCAGCATTTCTTTTTGTTGTTTGTCAGAAAAGCCGGTGCCTATCTTGCCGGTATAAACCAGCTTTTTGCGTTTAAACACACCCACCAGCAAAGAGCTAAAAGCTTTAGATGAACCAGCATTTTGGGTATAGCCACCTATCACCACTTCGTGACGTTTGTGGGTCTTTATCTTTAGCCAATCGTTGCTGCGTATGCCTGGCGTGTATAAGCTGTCTGCCCGTTTGGCAATGATGCCCTCCAGGCCCATTTTGCCGGCGGCTTTTAAAAAATCAGTAGCGTTTGTTTCAAAGTTTTCGCTCATGCGTATAGGGCCTTGCAGGGGTAGCAACTGTTGCAGCAGTTCCCTTCTTTTGTTAAGTGGCAGTTTCATTAAGCTATAGCCATCCAGCCAAAGCAGGTCAAAAACATAGTACAGCAATTCTCCGTCAGCCTGACTGCGCCAGTTTTGCAGGGAACCAAAGTTTGTTATGCCGGCGTTATTCAGAACTGCTATTTCTCCGTCTACCACCGCATTGACGCCCCAGTTTTGCAAAGCTTCGTGAATGGGGTAAAACTTTTCGTTGAAAGATTTATTGTTCCTGGAAAGCAACTGCACTTTACCCTTGTTACAAAGGGCTATACACCGGTAGCCATCCAGTTTAATTTCATATAACCATCCGGGCTCATCAAAAGGCTTGTCAACAAGCGTGGCCAACATGGGGGCAACCGTTTTAGGAAATGCAGATCTCACGGCGCCGGTTACTTTAGTGGGCAACTTTTTTACCGGGGCGGACTTTTTTTTTACCGCCTTTTTGGCCGCGGCTTTTTTGGCTGTTTTTTTGGCAGGTGTTTTTTTATCCTTTGTTGTTGTACCGGGCTCTATAGTTTTTTGGCCATAAATATTTGTTGATGTGGCTTCTACTTTTGCCAGCGTTTTTCCAGAAACACCAGACTTGTCTTTTTTGGTAATGTCAGTGGTTGTAGCATATTTATCACGGTGCTTAATTAATAGCCAGGCATTTTCTTCGCCTCCTTTTGTGCGTACCAATGCATATTCCCCTTTCAATTTTTTGCCAAGCATCCTTATCTTAACCGAACCCGCTTTTAACTCTTTCAGCAGCAATTTTTCGTTTTCTTTTTTAGTGGCTGCGGGCTCCAGTGGTTCGTATACGCCTTCATCCCAAACAATTACAGTGCCTGCGCCATAGTTGCCTTTTGGTATAATGCCCTCAAAGTTTTTATAATCGTAAGGGTGGTCTTCTACCATCATAGCAAGCCTTTTAACAGATGGGTCAGTAGATGGCCCTTTGGGAACGGCCCAGCTTTTCAGCACGCCATTCATTTCCAGCCTAAAGTCGTAATGTAACCTTGTAGCGTCATGCTTCTGCACCACAAAAACAAGGTGCGTACCATCACCCTTGCCGCCGGTGGGCTCCGGCGTTGAGTTAAAACTTCTTTTCTTTTTGTAACCAGACAAACTCATAACTACAGCATTTGAAATAGGATACGCAAAATTCTCACCAACACAAACAATAAACCTGTTTTAGGGAGGTTGTTGATTTTTTTACACGATTTGGCCACCTTAGCCTCTGGCTGCTGCACCTGGCGTGGTAAAATTGAATAAACGCTACCGTGCTAAGTGTTGCTTCTTAGTTTGCAGCATCATGTTCCTTAAAATCTATCCATCTCTAATCAAAAAATAATCATATTTAGGCGCTATCGTAGGCTTGAGATCCATGTTGCGCTGATTTGCCGTACACCCAGCTTTCTCACTTTGTTCAGGGCATCTTCTAATTATTGCTGTTAATTGAATGCCTCTGAATATCTTCGCCTGGCATGAAAGCTTTTGTTTATAAATCTACCGGTAGCTGGTACAGCATTAAAGCAGAAGATGGCCGGTTTTTAAATGCCCGTATTAAAGGCGTATTTAAAATTGAGGACATTACCTCTACTAACCCCATTGCCGTTGGTGATGAAATTGAAGCCGTAGATGAAAATGAAACAGAAAATACCGCTACTATAACTGGCATTACGCAACGGCACAATTATATTGCCCGCCAATCTCCCCATAATAAAAATCAGCACCATATTGTTGCCAGCAACCTTGACCAAACCCTGCTTTTCGCCACGCTGAAAGATCCCAAAACATCTCAGGGCTTTATTGACAGGTTTTTGGTATCTGCTGAAGCCTTTCATGTGCCGGCGATTATTGTATTTAACAAGGCAGATATATACCGCAAAAAGGAGCTGGATAAATTTGAGGAATTGAAGAAGATATACAGCGCCGCCGGCTATACCGTTTTGCTTACCAGCATGCAGGCGGGCCAGGGTGTGGATGAACTGAAAAACATATTGAAGGATAAAACCACCTTGTTAAGCGGCCATAGCGGCGTGGGCAAATCTTCTTTCATTAACATGATTTTTCCCGAACTAAACCTGCGTACCAACGAGGTAAGTGATTGGAGCGGCAAGGGTATGCATACCACCACTTTTGCTGAAATGTTCGACCTGCCGTTTGGAGGGAGAATTATAGATACACCGGGCATAAGGGAATTTGGCATAGTGGATATACCCAGGCAGGAACTATCCCACTATTTTCCTGAAATGAGGGAACTGCTGAATGGCTGCCGGTACAACAACTGTTTACATATAAACGAACCCGGCTGTGCAATAAAAGAAGCAATCGAAGACGGTAAGGTAAGCATGGAGCGCTACGTTAGTTACTACAACATACTGGAATCCATTAACGAAAAAGACTATTAAGCCTATTTGCTTTTAAGCTTTACGGCCAGCTCGTAAGCCGTGCCGGAATCTTTGCTGTTAACAGGCTGCAGTGTAACGCCATTGTAAATACTGTACTGCAAGGTTAGCTCACGGCCACGATACTTAAAGCGCCAGGCAATATTATCCGCTTCATCGGTTTTTCCGGTAAAGCGTACATGGCGGCTTTTACTTAATTCATGTGTAAGTGAATAAAACTTCTGAAGGCTGCCGTTTTCGTCAATAACGGAAGTCTCTCCCGGGTTGTTAGGTAAATTTGGTACTGTTTTCATAAACGCCCCCTCCTCTTTTATGTGATGTATTAATTTTCCTTTTCTATGTTTACCGCCTTAGGTTAGCCGGGGGTAATACAAAATATGCTGTATTTAAGCCGTCAATAAAATCTTGAAAACAGTTAGTAAGGTTGAGAATTTTCCGGGAATGCGTCTCGCCAATGCAGATCAGCCAATTAAAACTTGCCCTGTTTAAACTTCTTACCTTTTTTTATCGCTTTTTCAGCCTGGGGGTCTCCGCTTAGTATTCTTTCGGCTCCTACGTTTGCACCGTTACTTGGGCAACCTTTCTTCACGCGGCAGGAATTTAATGCAAAGATGAAGCCAATTAAAAGGATGGTTCTTGTTAAGGGTATTATCATTTTATAAAAAAAGAATAAGCAGTTAGTTTCGATTGTAGATAACAGGAACCATCCTTTGAAGGTTCAAGACAACAGCGGGTTTTATTTCGCTGCATTAATTTCAGAAAACCACGAAAAATATTTTACATAGTTGTTGGCAATGCGTTCTATTTCGGCATGGGTGGCTTCTTTGGGTATGTCTTTTACCTTTTTGGCAGGCACCCCCGCATAAATACTGCCGGTTTCAACAATTGTTCCTTCCAGCACCACCGCCCCGGCCGCAATAATGGAATTACTGTGAACCTCTACCCTGTCCATAATGATAGAGCCCATGCCAATCAATACGTTATCATACAGTTTGCACCCGTGTATCAGTGCATTATGGCCAATGGAAACGTTGTTGCCAATCTCAGTAGCGTTTTTCTGGTAGGTGCAATGTATAATAGCCCCATCCTGTACGTTTACCTTATTGCCGATGCGTATGTAATTCACGTCGCCCCTCACCACGGCGTTAAACCAAATGCTGCAATCATCGCCCATAATCACATCGCCAACAACGGTGGCATTGGGCGCCAGGAAGCAGTTTTTACCAAATTGCGGGTGTTTTCCCAACACGGGATGAATTAGTGCCATAAAAGTTAGATTTTTGCTGTTTTGTAAAAGCCATCCGATATTAAAGAAAAATGGCCGCAGTAAGCAAAATGAAGGAAATGTATGATCCCGGCTCACGATACTGCTATTGGGCTGTTGTTGCGTCGCACTCTTGTACTGCATCACATTGCGCAGCAGCAACCTAACCAGCACCCCGCAGCCATGTGTAACGTATGGTTATGGGCAACTTTACCGGGATGATACATTTTTCCGTTTTGCTTATTGCTAAAAAAACTGTTGATTTCCCTTTTCGGGTGGGCTATTCAAATTTCAGTCTTTTGAACGGAAGAAACATAAAAAGATGCAACATCTTTCTAACAGGCAGTTGTTTTTCAATCATGTAGGTCAAACTTCACCATCGCCCATCGGTCTTGAGATTTTACGGGCAGAGGGCATCTACCAATACGATATTAACGGCAAAGCATATATAGACCTTATATCTGGTTTTAGCGTTTGCAATATTGGCCACAGCCACCCTAAAGTGGTAAAAGCAGTGCAGGAACAGGCCGCCGCTTATATGCACCTGATTGTTTATGGTGAGTTTATTGAACACCCGCAGGTGCAGTACGCCCGGCAACTGGCATCGTTGCTGCCGGAAAGCCTCAACTCCGTTTACTTTACCAACAGCGGCACAGAAGCTACAGAAGGCGCCATGAAGCTGGCCAAACGGGTTACCGGCCGGCCTAAAATCATTGCTTTTAATAACAGCTACCATGGCAGCACACAGGGGGCCCTTAGTGTAATGGGCGGCGAATACTGGCGCAATGCTTTCAGGCCGCTGCTGCCGGAAGTTTATCATTTTGACTACGACAGCCAGGATGCCCTGGATGCGATAGATAGTAAAACCGCCTGTGTAATAGCCGAAACTGTTCAGGCAGAAAGCGGTGTAAATGCGCCTGGAAAAACATGGCTGCAGGCCCTGAGAAAAAAGTGCAGCGCTACAGGCAGCCTGCTGGTGCTGGATGAAATACAGGCCGGCTTTGGCCGCACCGGCAGCCTTTGGGCTTTTGAGCAGTTTGATATAGTGCCGGATATACTGCTGCTGGGCAAAGCCCTGGGTGGCGGCATGCCCCTGGGCGCTTTTATTGCTGATAGCCATTTAATGAACCAGCTTACCCATGACCCGGTGCTGGGCCACATTACTACTTTTGGCGGGCACCCGGTTTCCTGCGCCGCGGGCATGGCAGCGCTGGAAGTACTTTTGGAAAGCGGTTGTATAGACGATGTGAGGCGCAAAGAGCAGATAATGCGGGAAAAGCTTAAACACCAGCATACCAGTTTTATACGTACGGCCGGCTTGTGGGCGGCGGTTGGTTTTGAAAGCTTTGAAGAGAATCAACGCGTAGTACAGCGCTGTATTGCCAATGGCCTGATAACTGACTGGTTTTTGTTTGCGCCGCATTGCCTGCGGGTTGCCCCGCCGTTGGTTATTTCTGAAGAACAACTGTTGCAAGCATGCGACTTGCTGCTAAAAAGTATTGATGAAGCATTTGCAAATTGAGCCTTGTTGTACGCAACGCAGCAGGCGTCACCACCGGGTGAGGGATTGAAGCGGTTACCCCGGTGAAGCCCTCGCAGCCAGGGTTATGTGCCGGAGTATGAGCGGAAAGCCCGACCCCTTGCGATAGCTTGGGGGCACCCCCAAAAGCAAGTACGAAGTACTAAAATATGTAAGATGTACGATGTAAGGTGTACAATGTAAGATGTACGATGTAAGGTGTACGATTTAAGGTGTACGATGTATGGTGTATGTGCCCTTCTACTGCCACTACCCACTTGCCCTTATGAGGCGATGTAAACATTTACTGCTTGCCAACTGTTAAGATTTGTGCCAGTTGCATTTGCTAATCTTTAAATCTGTATTTTCATTGGTATGGGAAACCGGTTCCTGATTATTACTACGCTTTGGATAATTGCAGACATTTATGTTTTTCAGGCTGTAAAAACGGCGTTGAGGGGTATGAAAGACCCCTGGCGCAAACGCCTGCTGTGGCTGTATTGGCTGTTTGATATTTTACTTGCCGCCATACTGCTGTGGTTTATATTTACCGACTCTATAAGAAGTACGCCCCGCCATGTAATAGGCTGGATAATAGGGCTTATGGTGCTGAGCCTGGCGCCCAAGGTTTTTATACTGCCTTTTTTGCTGGCCGAAGATGCCTGGCGTTTAATAAAAGCAGCAGTAACCGGTATAAGCCGCCTTTTTAACAAAAAGGAAGCTGGCGACAAACCTGTATTTGATAGCCGCCGCAAATTTATAAGCCGGCTGGCTTTGGGGGTAGGCGCCATACCTTTTGCCGGCACCATTTACGGCATGATTAAAGGCAAGTACGATTTTACCGTGCACCGCATTACCCTGCCGTTTAAAGATTTGCCCGACGCATTTAACGGCCTTACCATTACACAGCTTTCGGATATTCATGTAGGGAGCTTTGACAGCCACCATGCGGTATTAAAAGGCATCGAGCTAGCCAATAAACAAAACAGCGATATTATTTTTTTTACCGGCGACCTGGTAAACAACAGCTCTGACGAAATGGAAGGTTGGGTGGATATTTTCTCCCGCCTGAAAGCCCCCATGGGCAAATTTTCTATATTGGGCAACCACGATTACGGCGATTACAGCGAGTGGCCCAGCGCCGAAGCTAAGGCTGCCAACCTGAAAAGGCTAAAGGAAATTCACGGTGAGCTTGGTTTTAAGCTCATGCTTAACGAAAACCTGCTACTCACCCGTGGTAACGAATCTATTTCGCTGGTTGGCGTTGAAAACTGGGGGAAAAAATTTACACAATACGGCGACCTTAATAAGGCCATGCAGGGCGTGCCCGACAATAACTTTAAGCTGTTGCTGAGCCACGACCCCACCCATTGGGAAGCACAGGTACTCGAGCATCCCGGCCATATACACCTTACCTTATCCGGCCATACACATGGCACCCAGTTTGGGGTAGAGATACCAGGCTTTAGATGGAGCCCCGCCCAATACGTATATAACCAGTGGGCGGGCACGTACCATAAAAACGATCAATGCATTTATGTAAACCGTGGCTTTGGTTACATAGGCTTTCCCGGCCGGGTGGGCATTTTTCCCGAGATTACAGTAATAACATTACAAAAAGCTTAGAGAGCAAAACTTAACTACTGGCCTGCCACCACATTTTTACCGGCATCTTTGCTAATGGCGCAACGGTACAGTATAATTTTTTCGTTTGCTGTGTCAAAAGAAATTTCTATCCAGCCGCCATAACGCTTTCCGCCCCTATCTACCTGTAATGCAATAAATTTGTGTGAAGCATTCTTCCAGTCGCCAATCCAGTAGGGTGGCCCGGCAATACCCGTGTTTTTTTGAGCAAGCACCAGTTGCAACACATGGTTCCAGTAATAGCCATTGTTGTTAGCAAGAGAAATAGCGTCCCCTTTTTTATACACCGGCGTCCTGTCATCCAGGCTGCTAAGCAGGTGGCGGTTTTCCAGGGATAGTACAAAAAACTGTAGTTTATCCAGCTTGTTAAGGGCATCGCCCACCAGCATGGTGTTAAAGAAAAGGTCTTTCAGGCCATCCTGGTCAACGTCAATAAATACCGCCCCATTTTTCTTTACTTCTTTATCCTTCAAATCGGTGTAAAGCATTTCCGGCTGGCCGGGTTTTGAAGGTTTGGGCTGGTTAACATCTTTGTCGCTGCACGCCGCCAGCCAGGCACATGCCAGCATAAACGGAACTATCTTTTTCATAATTTTTATTTTGTACGAAATAAAAAATCATGCAGGCTGGCAAAATCACAACAATGTACAAGTTGTAAATAAAAAGCCATGAATTGGTGTAAAGCCACATCTTACGGCTGAAGAAAAGATATGACAGGGGGTGCCCCTCGTATCTTGGGTCGGGCAGAACTGCGTTCGCAACCTTCGTCAAAGCAACATTTGGTTGCTTTTCTCGGTTGTGCTATTACTCCGCCACAACCCCGGGCTGCGAAGGCCTCAGCGGTGTAACCGCTACAATCCCTCACCCAAAGGCGACACCTATCGCGATTTACAGGCAGGTTTAATGTTAGTAAGGAAATGCGCAATGCTCGTTTTGGGCAAACTAATCCTCTCTTTTAAAAAAAGACTTTAGCCTGTCATTAATGTAATATTTCACATCTTCCTCCGTAGTATTTTGGCGCAGCCAGGTAAAATCAGGCCGGTAATTCTGCATAAATAATTGCAAAGAATCGCCCTGTAAACCGGTGTACCTGTTTACAATCGTGTTGGAAAAGCGGTAATTAATATATTGCTCCTGTTCGTTTTCGTCAAAAAAGATAAACGCCTGCCGCTTATTCTTTTCCTTTTTCTTAAACCGGTCAAGGTTAAGGCCAATGCCCGCGCCAGAATTGGCGCCGCTTACCGCCGGCATTTTATTAGAGCCTACGGCAGCCAGAAACTCTTTGCGGCGTTCAATACTGTCAATCTGGTACCGGCTGTAGCCTTTTGTAGTTACGGTAACCGCATCCAGCGTGTTAACCAGCGGGCTTAAAGTTAGCACCAGCGGTTGCCGTGTAAGATATTCCCCGGTGTAATGAATGGTATCAAAATGGTATCCCACATAAGAAAAGGACAGTATGTCGTATTCTTTTACCTCTATGCTAAACAGCCCCTGTGGGTTGGTAATAACCGTTTTACCGGTAGTTATATTGGTAATGTTGGCAAAACTGATGGGGTTAAAACTTGCACTGTCTTTTAAAACTCCTTGTACATTGGTACGCTGGGCCAGGCTAACTAAACTTATTATACAGGATAATGATGCGCTGAATAAAAATTTCATGGTAGCAAGTTTAAGGCATTGTGTATAAACAAAACACTTTTACATAAATAAAACCGCCCTGTGGTTGCAGGGCGGCCTTATTTATAGATAATATTGTTAAACAGGTTACAAAATGCTTATTTGCTAAACTGGTAGTTAAGGTAAATTGTTTTCCCATCCAGGTTAGCTGCAGATTGCAGCGTCATGGCGTTGGCGCTAAGCGCTTTTAACTCCAGCCTGAAGCCGTCTGTAACAGATTTCGGTTTTTCTCCTTCAAACAGCTTTTTAAACTGGAAGTAACGAACGTTGTTAATGGTTTGCAGGCTCCAGTAAATTTTACGTTCGCCAGCATTGCAGTTAGGCTCAGAAGACTGGATAGTGTAACTGCCATTGCCATTTTGAATAAGCGTCCACTGGCTGCCGATAAAGCAGGATAGCAGGGCGTCATCAAATACGGTTATTTTCACTTTGGATTTGTCGGCGCCATCAATAGCCACATCATTTAATGTCCAGGTACCCTTTAAATCGCCGGATGTACCCAATGGGCCGGCAACTTTACTTTGAGAGGTACAGGAACTGATAGCGATAACAACCATCATTAAAAGGGCAGCAGGTAATAATTGCATCTTTTTCATAAATGTATTTTTCTGGATTGTATGTTGTAACATACGCAAATCTAATACCATTAATTGAAGCCGCTTTAGAAAAGGAGAGCGCAATGGCGGGATTATTTAACCCTCCCCGCATCTTTCGCAAGCGGTGAGTGGAAATGGCGGGGCAGCTTGTTTTATTTTTATATCATCGTACACCGTACATCCTACATCTTACATATTACAAGTACTTCGTACTTCAATTTTCGTACTTGTCATATCTGGCAAGCCTTTTGAAACCAGTTCAAAATAAATTATTCAGCTATGCGCTCTATCTGGACGGGCTCCATCTGTTTTGGCCTGGTTAATATTCCCGTAAAATTGTACAGTGCCGTTGAGGCAAGCGAACTTAACCTGGATATGCTTGATAAGAAAGACCATTCGCACATTAAGTTCAAGCGGGTTAATGAGAGTACCGGTAAAGAAGTGGCCTGGGCCAACATTGTAAAAGCGTACGATTTAAACGGCAAGTATGTAATACTGGGTGAGGAAGATTTTGCCAAAGCCAGCCCGGAAAAAACCAAAAATATAGATATTTTCCAGTTTGTAAAACTGCAGGAAATAGACAGTGTATATTTTGAAACGCCTTACTACCTTGAACCGGACAAAAGTGGCACCCGCGCCTACGCGTTATTGCGGGAAGCCCTGAGAAAATCCGGAATGGCCGGCCTGGGCAATTTTGTGCTGCGTAACAGGGAACACCTGGTAATATTAAAGGCTAAAGACAACGCTATTATATTAAATACCATTCGTTTTGAAGAAGAAATAAGAGACGCTTCGAATCTTAAGCTTCCTGCAAAAACCAGCGCTAAGCCTAACGAAATAAAAATGGCGCTATCCCTTATTGAAAATATGACAGCCACTTTTGACATTAAAGCCTACAAAGACAATTACACAGCCGAGCTGATGAAGTTGATAAAGGCTAAAGCTCGGGGCAAAACAGTTAAACAGCCGGTTATGAAGGTTGTACACCGTCAGTCAGACGACCTGATGAGCCAGCTAAAAGCCAGCCTGTCAAAAAAACAGAAAAAAGCTTCCTGATAAACCTTGCCAATAGTATGAGTAAAGCAATAAAAAAAACCGGTAAGCCGGCGGCTAAAAAAGAAGACAAGGCTGTAACAATAGAAGGTAAAAAGTTACAGCTTACCAATCTTCAAAAACTGTATTGGGAAGAAGAGAAAATTACCAAAGGAGATGTGATTGACTATTACAGCAAAATATACCGTTACATTATACCCTACCTTAAAGACCGGCCACAATCCATGAAGCGTAACCCCAACGGTATTAAGGATGAAGGCTTTTTTCAGAAAGACATGCGGGGCGAAGCACCGGAATGGGCAGATACCATTGAGCTTTACTCAGAATCCGCCAACAAGCATATAGATTATTTTCTCTGCAACAACAAAGCCTCGTTAATCTACATGGCCAACCTGGGCTGTATTGAAATAAACCCATGGAACTCCAGGACAAAAAGTTTAGACAACCCCGATTACATCATCATGGATATAGACCCTTCTGAAAAGAACAGTTTTGACGACGTGATAGAAGTGGCGAAGGCCGTTAAAACTGTTTTAGACAAAGCCGGCGCCGCAGCTTTTCTAAAAACATCCGGGGCATCCGGTATGCATGTATATGTGCCGTTGGGCGCTAAATACGACTACGACCATGCCCGGGCATTCGCGGAACTGGTAGCACATCTTACTGTGGAACTATTGCCCAACCTAACCACCACGGAGCGTTCCTTGAGCAAAAGACCTAAAAATAAATTATACGTAGATTACCTGCAAAACCGTAAGGGACAAACACTTGCTTCAGCATACAGCCTTCGGCCCAGGCCTGGTGCAACCGTATCCACCCCTTTAGAATGGAAAGAACTGAAAAAAGGTTTACACCCTTCAAAATTTACCATACAAACCATCTTTAAAAGGCTGGATGCAAAGGGAGATATCTTTAAACCCGTACTTGGCAAAGGCGTGGATATGCGCAAATGCCTTAAAAACCTGGGCGCATAATTTATAGCGGTTGAATGTTGGTTGCTTTTGTATTTTCGCTGCTATGAAAATAGCTATCATCAATGGCCCTAATTTAAACCTGCTGGGCACACGTGAGCCCGGCATTTACGGCTCTCAAACGTTTGAAGCTTATTACCAGCAACTGCAGCAGCAATATCCTGGTATTTCTTTTACCTATTTTCAAAGCAATGTAGAAGGCGAGTTGATCAATGAACTGCAGCGGGCCGGCTTTGATTATGATGGCATTATCATTAACCCCGGCGGCTATACGCATACGTCCGTTGCTATTGGCGATGCTATCGCGTCCATTACTGCACCTGTTATAGAAGTGCATATCAGCAATGTACATGCAAGGGAAGATTTTCGAAAAATATCTCATGTAAGCGCTAAAGCAAAAGGTACCATCTGCGGGCTGGGGCTTAAGGGCTACGAACTGGCGGTTCTTTGGTTTATACAACAATAAAACAGCTTGTTCAATGTTCGGTTGTTCTAAGTTTTTGTACACCTTGCATTGCCACATAGTACAAGTACGGAGTGTGTTTGTGTTGCATCCCACATCGTACATCCCACATCGTACATCCCACATCCCACATCGTACATCCCACATCCCACATCGTACATCGTACATTCCTCACGATGTTCCTATCGCATCCACCGATTGTTCTTCCACCTCAGCAATGCTGGCCCGGTATTTAATAATGCGGCTGCCAATCATTAATATGCTAAAGCTGGTTAAGGAGCAGCAGGCCATTATGCCTGTCATGGGCAAAGCGGTATGGTTATTCAGTACACTTACCATGGCGGATGAAAAGGCGCCAATACTCATTTGAATGCCGCCTAACAAAGCTGAAGCACTGCCTGCCAAATGCCCAAACGGCGCAAGTGACAATGCTGACGAGTTGGGGAACGTAAAGCCCTGGCAACACAGGAAAATAAAGATGAAAAAAATAGTGCTGAACAGTTCCAGAAAATGAAAGTATGTTCCGGCAAACAGCACCAGCCCTGTTATGCTTTGGCAAAGCAGCGCTACTTTAATCACCTGTTCGCTTTTAAAAGTACGCAGCAGCACACTGTTTAACTGGCTGGCGCCAATAAGGCCCATGGCTATCAATGCGAATATCCAGCCATACTGCTTTTCACTTACCTTAAACAGCTCCATAAACACATATGGCGAGCCTGCAATGTAAGCGTACATGCCCGAGCTGGCACAGGCGCCTGTAAAAGCATAGGTATAAAATTGCGGCTCCTTAATAACAGCCGCGAATTTCTGTAGTATAGGTTTAGGCTTTAGCGAGTAAGTGCTGTCTGGCTGGCGGCTTTCCGGTAAAAATTTGTAGGCCAGTATTAAAATGCCCAGGCCCATTACAGACAATACCACAAAAATTGATTGCCATCCCAGCACTGCTGCCAGGTAGCCGCCAAGGGTAGGCGCTATAATGGGCGAAATTGCCACCACCAGCATAAGCAAAGAGAATATTTTGGCATTGTCTTTTACCGGGAATAAATCCCGCACCATAGCCCTCGAAGCCACCATGCCTACACAGCCGCCCAATGCCTGCAGCAGCCTTAATACTATCAGCATGTTGGCCGATGCTGCAAAAGCGCAGCCCACAGAAGCCAGCAGGTATATCAGCAGCCCAATGTGCAGCGGCTTTTTGCGGCCATAGCGGTCAAGCAGGGGCCCGTACAAAAATTGCCCCGCAGAAATGCCGATAAAGAAACTTGACAGCGACAGCGATACATGCGATACCGTCGTCTCCAGGCTTTTGGCTATGTCAGGAAAGCCGGGCAGGTACATGTCTATAGAAAATGGCCCGATGGCGGTAAGCAACCCTAAAATAAAAATGAGTAAAGAACGGTTCTTTGTTTGCATAATGGTGAACTGCAAAATTAGGGCAATGGATAAGATTAGTTAGGCAGATAAACTTATTTCATGTCATGTCCATTATATCGTACCTCCCAATCAAGCATCTAACATATTACAGGTACTTCGTACTTCGGAAATCATACTTGTTTACATTGTACACCTTACATCTACGTCTTACATCTACGTCTTACATATTTAAGTTCTTCGTACTTCGTAACTCGTACTTGATTACATCTCACATCAAACATATTACAGGTACTTCGTACTTCGTAACTCGTACTTGTTTACATCGTACACCCCACATCTAACATCTAACATAAGTAAGTACTTCGTACTTCTAACTTCGTACTTGGGGGTGCCCCAAGCTATCGCAAGGGGTCGGGCTTTCCGCTCATACTCCGGCACAAGGCCCTGCTGCCATGGCTTCACCGGGGTATCCGCTTCAATCCCTCACCCGTAGGTGCAGCCTGTTGCTTCTTTCGCAGGCAGTTTTCATTATCATTGCTAACCCATTGAAATTATTTTCACCATTGTTCCAGTAAAAATTGTGTACCCTTTCTAACCTTCAGCAAACTGGGCTTTATTCCCTCTCCTTTGGAGAGGGCTGCGGTAAGGTCGGACATTGAAATACAGATTTTAGATTGTTTGGCTAAACAATAGCAATTCTTTTTATTACTTCTGCTTTGTGTAATACATTTATTCTTCCTCTATCTATAGCATAATTAAACATGTATGAAGAAAACACTGCTGTCCGGTATGGCCCTGCTTATTGCCGGCATTTCTTTTTCGCAAACCAAACGTGCCCTTACCCCTGCTGACATTTACCGCCTGCAAAGCGTGGCCAATCCCCAGGTATCACCGGATGGTAATTGGGTGGCTTATACGCTTACCTCTGTTGATACAGCCAAAGACAAACGCAACCGCGATATCTGGATGGTTAGCTGGGATGGCAGCCAAACGGTACAGTTAACCAGCAGCCCGGGTAACGAAGGCAGCCAGCAATGGAGCCCCGATGGCAAGTATTTATCCTTTATTGCCAAAAGGGGAGATGATGACGAAGAAAAATACAGCCAGGTATATTTACTGGATCGTCGTGGCGGCGAGGCTAAAAAGCTAACCAATGTAAAAGGAGAGATAAACGATTATGCCTGGAGCCCCGATGGTAAGAAAATTCTGTTGGTAATAAAAGATCTCGACCAGTCTGATACGGCTAAAAGCAAAATAAGAACACCTTATGTAATAGACCGTTACCATTTTAAGCAGGATTACCAGGGTTATCTTGACCGCCGGGCCACACACCTCTACCTCTTTGATGTTAGCAGCAAAAAACTGGACACACTTACCCGCGGCATTTATGACGAAGGCAATCCTGCCTTTTCACCGGATGGCAGCCAGGTGGCTTTCTCCGCCAACCATACGGAAGACCCCGACAGGAACGAGAATGTAGATATCTATGTAATGAATGCCTTGCCCGGAGCGGCGCCTAAAAAGCTCACCACTTGGGAAGGAACGGATGACAACCCGGTTTGGAGCCCTGATGGTAAACAGATTGCCTACCTGCAAAGCAGCAGCAGCGAAGCATTTAATATGTATGGTCACAGCTATGCCGCTGTAATAAATGTAGCGGGTGGAGAGCCGGTTTTGTTAACCAAATCCGCCGACAGGCCGGTGCGTAACCTGCGATGGAACAAAGACGGCAAAAGCCTGCTGCTGTTAATGGAAGACGACCGCCGCAATAACATTGCCTCTGTAGAAGTGGCTACCGGCAAACTTACGCCGGTTACCAGCGGCGATAAAAGCTTTTCTGAACTGGAATGCAATAAAACCGCTGCTAACTGGGTGGCCTTACTAAGCACCCCGGAAATGCCGGCGGAGCTGTACGCTGTTGAAAACGGCGCTACCCGCCGCCTTACCTATGTGCAGGATTCGTTCCTGGCGCCGCTGCAGTTGGGCAAGGTAGAAGGTTTTCAATCCAAAAGCAAGGATGGTACGCTGGTATCAGGATTGCTTTATTTGCCGCCCAATGCCGTAGCTGGTCAAAAATTGCCACTGGTAATGTTTATTCATGGGGGGCCGGTGGGGCAGGATGAGTTTGAGTTTGACTTTGCCCGCCAGGTGTATGCTGCCGCAGGTTATGCCGTAGCCGCCGTAAACTACAGGGGCAGCAGCGGCCGGGGTGTAGATTACATAAAGTCCATTTATGGCGATTGGGGCAATAAAGAAATTATTGACATACATGGCGCCGCTGATTACCTGGTAAAACAAGGCATAGCAGATGGTAACCGCCTGGGTATTGCTGGCTGGAGCTACGGTGGTATTTCCACCAATTATGCCATTGCTACCGATAACCGCTTTAAAGCAGCGGTAAGCGGAGCTGGCAGCGCTATGCAGTTAAGCATGTATGGTGTAGACCAATATGTTACCCAATATGACACAGAATTGGGCGCCCCCTGGAAAAATACCGATAAGTGGCTCAAACTCTCTTACCCGTTTTTACATGCGGACAGGATTAAAACGCCCACCATGTTTATGGCATCGGAGAATGACTTTAACGTGCCGGTTGCCGGGGCGGAACAGATGTACCAGGCCTTGAAAAACAATGGGGTGCCTACTGAATTAATTATTTATCCCAACCAAAATCATGGCATCAGTGTGCCCAGTTATCAGAAAGACAGGTACGAGCGCCATATCAAGTGGTTTAACAAATACCTGCGGCTGTAGAGTCACAATGCATTGTGTCTCTACCACAACGCATTTCGCATCTACCACAATGCATTGTGTCTCTACCCAATTGATTATCAATTGTTCCGCCATCTTTCCCATTTTTGTGGACTGTTTTCCCAATTCGGATCATAAATTCATCAACAAAGACATGCTTTCATTGATAATCAATAGGTTACTATCTGTTTTAGGGATTGGCATACTATTAGCTTATTTAGGGACAGTTTCCTAATGCTTCTATAATAAATTAAAACCCCGCTTTTTTATGGCGGGGTTTTTCTTTTATACGGCCGTAGAAAGCGGGGCTGTATATTCTGTTGTTTTTCTTACCATAGGTTGTACTACATTAAACTCAGTCAATGCTTTTTCCTGTCCGTTTATTATGATGCAGATGCGGTGCTTACCGGCATAATGCCGCCTGGTGGTTAAATCTTTGAATGACTGGTAGCGGCGAAAAGCTACCCCTTTGCCGGGCGGATATACATTTTCGGCCAGTTTAAATATTTTCCGGTTGGGCTTTCCGTTGGCCTTCATGTAATCAATGCCATATTCAATACGCAGCTTTACCGGTTGCTGGTGCCGCACTTTAAGTTTAAAGGCAAACCTTAAGTCATCCCCAATAGCAATAATATCTTTCTCCAGTACGGGAACTGTAACAGAAACCTGGTCCTGCGTATCGGCAAGGCCAAAGAAAGACAAGGTTTCCCCATGCGCTTTCTTTAGCAAAGTGCGGCAGCCATGCCTTATTACCCAATCTGTATTATCGGAGTAGCCTTTCCATTTTTCCGCTGTTTGCATTACAACTTTTGGATGGTCTTTGGCAATATCGTTCAGGTTGTTGGCTACGCTTCTTCTAACAAATTCAGATTCATCGTCTTTAAGGTTTTCCAGTATCGGTAAGATAGCCGAAGGGTCTTGCTTCAAGGCGGGTAAGGCTACTGCCCAGGGCAACCGTGGGCGGCAACCCTCGCTGGCAAGGCGGCGTACCAGGTGGCTGGTATGTTTTGACCAAACGAGCATCTGTTTCATCATCTTATCCTGGTGCTGGATAATAAAGGGCCGTACGGCATACTCGCAACTGGTAAACTGTGTTACATACTCTATGGCCATAACAGAGGTTTTATAATCGTGAATGCCGAACATTTCTATAAATTCAGGGAAAAACATGTACTCAATGCCATTTTCGCGTATGCCCTGCCGCCGCATGTATTGAATACTGTCTTTTATAATGCTGATGGCCTTGCCATACTCAACAGGCAGAAAGTGCTTCAGCGTAATGGCAATATGTTTCATACGCTGTTTCAATGCCCGGTTTTCCCATTCTCCGTCGTATATACGTTCCATAAATAACTGCGCATTAAAGGAGGGTACTGTAACGGAAAATATGTTGGTAAGCTTATTGAAGAAAGCTTTGCTGTACATGTCTTTTAACAGTTCTGCCATGGTGATTTGTTTTTTATGAATTATCAATACAGCCGGGCTGTGTTCCGGGTAAGGCTGCACAATGGGCAGTAGTATTACCGGACGTACAAGTGTTCCAATCTTACTGCTTTGCCACGTAAGATTGCTCAACCGGGGCTTAATAGTAGTTCACCCAGCCGGGCCCATAAAAACTTCCCTTCAGGGGATCGGGGCGTTATTCCGGGTTGGTGTATTTGACTATATCTATACCGATGCCGTTGGGGTCAACAATAGCAAAGTGCCTGTCGCCCCACGGCTCATCCCTCAGCTCTATTTCAATCGGTATGCCCAGGTCTTTTATTCTTTTGTATTCGGCATCCACATCCTCTACCTCAATGGTAAGGTACACGCCCTGGCCGGTAAACTGTTTCTGAAAAATGGGCTTTTGCGAAGGCTGCTGCGGTAACAGGAAGCTTAACTGGTCTTTGCCATCGGGCGTGTGCAGCAACACATACCATTCATTCTCGAATGTGATGCCGAAGTTAAGCGCCTTTTGATAGAATGCCTTGGTTTCTGAAAGCTTAGATGTAATGATGCCTGCATTTAGTTTCATAACAGATTGATTTGATGATGGAGTGACTTCGTAGCGGCTTTGGGCTATCTGGTTAAAGTTAGCTGCCAGCAGCAGGATGAGGATAATAGGTTTCATATTAGTCATAGTATTAGCGTGACTTGATTGTTATTTACTCAACACCCACTTGTACCTGTGTAATGTTGTTTTCGGGCTGGTTAAAATCTATATTAATGTACAGTTCCCTTGTTTGGCCGTTAAGCTTGTGCCCGGCGTGCAATACCTGTGGTACAAAGCTGCCGTAGGTTTTACCAAGCTCTGCCCAGTTGCCACGGTGCTCTGTAACGGCGCATGTAAAAGCGGGTAATTGTTTAACGGGAAAGGCGGTTTCGCCATTGGGAGTGCCATCTACAGGCAGGGCTATTTCGAGCATAAATACGGTTTGCGGGTTGCCATCAGCCTCATAATAAATCCAGTGTATAGGGCCGGCTGGCCATAGCTGTAGCCTTAGGCATTCTGCGTATAAGAGCTGTGCAACGGTGCTTATATGTTCTGCCAGGCTGCTTAAAGTAGTTTGTGTGCTGAAGTATAGTGCAGTAACGGGCGGCTGTGCAGTTATTTGCATGTTGTAATGTTTTTGACAGAACAAAAAAACATGCGGTTAGTGACAGCCTTATGTCAGCAGGAAATAGAAAGTTTTAAAAAAACAGAAAAATCTGGAAGTTACCTGTGCGGCGTAATGATAGGCGGTTTATTTGTGCAGTCTTTTATCAACCTGCAGTTCTTTAACATCAACTACCTTAACAAGGTCATAATATCCCGTAAAAAGTGGGTTAAGGATATAGTTGTACGAGTTAGGCATTACAGCGGAACGGGCTTTAATAGCCAGGTATTGGCGTGCGTTGAATATGTCATCGCCTTTTTCCTGTAACACAATGTTGCCCGGCACCCTCCAGTCAGCCGGTAATTCGCTATCCGGTACTTGCACAACAGGGGCATTATCATCCACCTCAATTGTCATTACAAACATACGTGGCGGTAATTCGGATTCATCAAGATGTACCAGTAATTCCAGCATAGCAAGGGCTTCATGCTCGCTGGTATATAAAGCATATACGCCTTCGCTGTTCCAGCGGCCGCCCTCGTTGTAAGCGCCTGTGCCTGATAAATCAGCAGTCCTTTTTTGCAGTTTTACAATCCTGTAAACAAACATAGGGTATGCATTAGGTATAAACACCTTCTTCAATTCTGCCCAATAACCGGTTTACCAGTTTAATACCAGTGGGGGTACGCAACAACTCAAATGGTTTTTTTCCATTAAGTGATCTGTTTTCTTTTTGAAGCCAGCGGTTTAATTTGTCAGCGTCTTCAAAAACAGAAAGGCCTTTTGCAATGGTGTTGGCTATTTCGATAGATAAAGAAGAAGAAAGGCTGTCAAGGGCATCAGAATTCTTTTTCCGCCCAAGAGTTTTATACGAAAGGTTAAGCAGCGATGCAATATCCTTCATGGGAACATCCATAATACCGGCAAGGTTAGCTACGGATTGTTTAGGTATGCCTTTATCGCTTACAGAAACAAAATCAAGACTGGTAATCGGTTCCTGGGGCATAAATTCTTTTCCGCCCAGTATTGCCCAGGTAACCAATTCACTTGAGGCATGTTTATCAACAAAGGCCTGTACCCCAAGTTTTAAATCTTCTTCCTTTTTCCGGGCTTCCGCTTTATTCATGGTGGACATTTTATCCAAATATACGGGAAAAATGTCTTTTAAGCCATTTCCAGGCTCCCTTCATACTTTTCTTTCAATTCATCCAGCAGGCGGTACATATATTCTTTTAAGGCAAGCGGTTGCTCAATGGTTACCGCATTGGTAAAAGTTAACAGCCAGCGGCCAAAATGCTCATTGCAGTACGTTAAAAAGTACATGCGCAGTTCATTGGCGTTTACTTCTTCTTCAGACAGAAAACCGTAGTTATATTTCTGGTTTATAACGTAAGAAGCTGTTTTCTTTGTCATGCGTACTACCACTTCCTGCATAGCCGTTTTGCGGGTGGTTTGGGTAATATATTCCTGCAGGCTTTGGTGTTTTTTGGCAGCGAAAGATTCATCGGTAATGGTAAACTGGCAAATACGGTCTATGCGAAAATCGCGGTAGTTTTTTCTTAAGCGGCACCAGGCAATAATATGCCAGCCCAGGGAGTAATAGTAAAGGCCGATAGGTTCTATATCCCGCCATACCTGTTCTTTCTTGTACAAAGATTGGTATTGCATTTTAACCACATACTTGCCAATCATGGCTTTTTGCAGTTGCTGCATTACGTACGACGGTTTTTCCGTAGAAGGCAGGTTAGACATTTCTACCGCAACAGATTTTTCCAGCTCATCCAAAAAATCTTTATCGCTGCCGCGTATAACAGATTTAATTTTAAACAACGCGTCTTCCAGGTGGCTCTTGCCGCTATTGCCAGGCAGTGGGTTGCTTAGCTTTGCGCTTAGCACAAGTGCCGCGGCCTCTTCCTGTGTAAACATTACGGGCGGCAACCGGTAACCTTCCATTACAGAATAGCCAATGCCCGATTCGCCAATAATAGGCACTCCGGATTCTTCCAGCGCTTTTACATCACGGTAAACGGTACGCAACGTAATGCCGAAGCGGTCGGCAATTTCCTGCGCTTTTACTTTCTTTTTGCTTTGCAGATGTACCAGTATGGCATTTAAACGGTCCGTTCGGTTCATAAGTTAATAGCTAAGCACTAAGTTAACGTTATACCCCGCATACTTGGTAATGATATTGATGAAAGGGCGCCGCATGGCGGCTTTTTATTTTTTATGGGCCCGGCAGCAGGATGTTTATCAGGCATCGTTGCGTCGCACTCTTCAACGCTTTGTACGCTGACCGTGGCAGCATAGCATAGCCGGTAACAGCGTAATATGCAGCTTAGGCATCCAGGTTCTCATAGCCTTCATCCACCAGCAGGTTATTACCGTCTGCGGCAGAAGTGGCTAGTACATCGCAGCGGTTATTGTAAGGGTTATCCGCATGGCCCTTTACCCACACGAATTTTACCTGGTACTGTTTGGATAGTTGGTAATAACGCATCCACAGGTCTTTGTTTTTTTTGCCGCCTGCAAAGCCGGTGCGTATCCAGCCATCCAGCCATTTTTTGGTAACGCTGTTAACAATGTACTGGCTGTCTGTATAAATGGTAAGCGGTATATTTTTTTTGGTAAGCGATTCAAGCGCCGCTATCACGCCCATCAGTTCCATCCTGTTATTGGTAGTTAAACGGTACCCGGCAGAAAGCTCTTTCTTTTTATCGCCCCACATCAGTATAGCGCCATATCCACCCGGTCCTGGGTTGCCGCGGGATGAGCCGTCTGTATAAATAATTAGCTGGTGACCTTGCATGCTGCTTTTTTGTTGCCGGCGAAAGTAGGGCATTAAGCTAAGTGGAAAAAGTTTGATGTAATGTTATGTAAAAATGGTATCTCTTGATTTTTACATAGGTTAAGCAGCATGGCACCAGTAAAAAGGAGGCTTGGTTAAAAACATAAAATTGTTGTTTTCGAAGTCTTGCAGGTAGCTTAGGTTTTATTATTTTTGCGCTCCCACCATTCTGCATTTTAAAATCCAATGTCATTTACTGTAAAAAAAAGTAGCACCGGTTTAGCCGGGTAACTGGCCTGTATTTGGCCAGGCATTCATTAATTCCCCGTAAGCTTAAATGAAATTTTCGTGCGTTGCCGTATGAAACATATTGTATTTAATCTATAACCCTGTATAAAATGCTTAAAGCGGTTTTGATTGATGACGGATCAGAGAATGCGGATATTCTCCTGAACCTTTTAAAGAATTACTGTGCGGATGTATTTTCTGTGGCGGGTACCAAATGTTCCGAAGCAACACTTGCGTTGGTTAACTGCAGCAAGCCGGATGTGATTTTTATTGACATTGATATGCCCGGTAATGCGGCTTTCAGGCTGGTTGAAGAAATGATGAGTGCGGGCAGTGAACTGGTGTTTGTAACCGGGACAGAAAGAAATCTGCGCCACCGTTTTGGTTGTAATGTACTTGATTACATTCTTAAGCCAATTACCCTGCCAAGCGTAATAAATGTGCTGTACAAGGCTGAACAGCAGGTTAAGCAAAAACGCTTTGACAGGCAGCTTTCAGCCGTTATGCAGGCCTTGTATAAAACTGCCAATACCCGGCTTGCACTGCCTTTAATGGATGGTGTTTGCTTTTTGGAGGCTAATGACATTGTGTACTGCAGGGCTAAGGGGGCTTACACAGAAATACATACCCGGGAAAGGCAGGTTTTTACGTCCAGCCAATCAATAAAAGAGTACGAAATTTTGTTGCCTGCGCATACTTTCTGCCGTGTTCACCATTCTTATATCGTTAATGTAAACTGTATTACCCGTTATTACAAAGGCAGGGGTGGATACCTGGTTATGGCAGATGGCTCTACTGTTGAGGTGGCTGTACGGCGCAAAGAAGATTTTCTTTCAAGGTTTGGCTTGTAAGCACCCTGCAAACAATATTGTTCCTGGCTTGGTCTTATAGCCATTACGCTTCATCAATATAGTATTCGCCCTTAAGATAAGTAACCGCGTTACCGCTCATTAAAACACGGTTGCCCCTAAGTTCACAATCAAGATGGCCTTTACGTTTGGATAGTTGTATGGCCTGCAGTTTATTTTTACCCAGCCGTTGCGCCCAATACGCAACGGTAGCTGTATGTGCTGAACCGGTAACTGGGTCTTCATCTATGCCGCTCTGCGGAAAAAAGCACCTGGAAACAAAATCAGCCCCATTGCCTGCGGCTGTAGCAATTACCCCTCTTGCTTTAATGGCACTCAAAGTTTTAAAATCCGGTACAAGCGCCTCAACTTCTTCCTGGTTTGCGAGTACCACCATATAGTCAAAAGACGTTTTAAAAACAGGCGCCGGTTGTATATGCAGCCCTTCAAAAATTTCTGCCGGTATTTCTTCCGTTGCTACAGGCGGGTCGGCCGGAAAATCAAGCGTGTACAATCCCGGCTCTTTCCTGGTTACTTTTAAAACGCCGCTTAAAGAATTAAAAGCAATCTCGCTGTTGTCATAACCCAGTTCAGTATAGAATATATGGGCAGATGCAAGAGTGGCGTGCCCGCAAAGCTTAACTTCTACAGCAGGGGTAAACCATCTTATGCGGTATTCTTCACCTTCCTTTACAATAAAGCAGGTTTCTGCCAGGTTATTTTCAGCGGCTACCTGTTGCATAATATTATCCGGAAGCCATTCTTCCAGCGGGCACACTGCGGCTGGGTTACCACCAAACATTTTGTTGGTAAAAGCATCGGCCTGGTAAATGGGTAATTTTTTCATCTCGCTATTATAAGTGAACCGCAAGTTAAATGAGATGCTGTATTTGCCAGCCTCATGTATGGATAAACGGTAAGGCCCTCCTATAATGCAACCTTTTCCGTCATAACATCCCAATGGGAAATCAAAAGTTTAAACCTGTGCTGCTCATCCCTGGCTAACTTTGCACTGTCTGGGTACAACTGTGCTTTGTAGGGCGTGGTAAGGTCTGGCGCAAAGGCCAGTTCAACAGTTTTAAAAACGATGGTAACCTTAAAATCCCAGCGGGTATCTTCTCCGCTGTGCAATATGGGTGTTTCAGCCGTTACGCTGATGATGTCGCCCTTTTCCTGCGCCATTTTCAAAAGAGGATAATGATTGGCTTTCCACAGGTTGATAAATTCTTCAGCAAAGCCCCATTTTACTTTATAGTAGTTTTCTACAGTAAAATATTTTGAGGCGCCATCCTGTGCATCAGAGGTGTAAATACTAAGCATTAGTAACACTGTAAACACAAAGCGTACAGGTATCGCATGGGTTGCTGTCATAAAGCGTTTTTTGGTGTTGTTTAAAGTTACACATGTGGCAGCATTTTTAAAATGTGTGCTTTTGTAATTATGCTAACTTGCTTCAAAACCGTTTGTTTTGGGTACACAATTCCAACTATTCCGCAAACAGATAATGCATCCTCTAAAGTTCAGGCTGTTTATGCTGGGCAACCTGCCTTCCGCATGGCTGGCAGGTATAAAGATTGAGATGCTTACAGAGCACCAGGCCGTTATTTCGGTAAGGTATAAATGGTTCAATAAAAATCCTTTCCGGTCTCTTTACTTTGGTATTATGGCCATAGCTGCCGAAGTAAGCACCGGCGTTTTATGCATGGGGCATTTGTACAAGCGGCAGCCATCCGTAAGCATGTTGCTGGTAAAAACAGAAGCAGTGTTTCACAAAAAGGCAACCGGCAAAATTTTGTTTACCTGCAGCGATGGTGATGTGGTAAAGGATGCTATCTTGGCTGCTGTGGCAACAAATAAACCAACAGAAGTAAAGTGTTATTCCGCTGCTGTAAACCAGGATGGTGTGCTGGTAGCAGAACTGTATTATGAATGGAGCTTTAAAGCACGTATGTGAAAGAAAGCCACATAAAAAAGCCCGGGCGTAATGCAACCGGGCTTTTTAACTTTGGTATATGGTATAACAAACCCTGCCGGTGAAATGCTCACCTGCAAAAATGGTAATAAAGCAGTTATATGGTTTAGGCATCATACGCTTCGCTATCCCTTATTATTCACTTGCAGCAGCCCTGGAGGCAATTAACAATGCACCGGCAGCAAGCCCGGTATCTTTCAGCAGGTTCATGAAAGATAAAAACTGCTGTTCTCTGTCCGCAGTATTTAAATAGCCCGGCAAATGCACGGTAAGCACGAATATTACCAGCAGCGCTGCCAGTAAAAATCCTGCAAGCTTTGCCTTTTTATCCAGCAGAAATGCAATAGCGGCCAGTATAAGGCAGGCGCCAACAAAGTATACCCATAATTTATCACCGGGTATAAAGTCTGGAACCCTTACTGCGATAACATCCGGGTCTTTAAAATGGATGATGCCAAATACGGCAATTACAATAGCGAACACAATGGTTGCGAGGCGGGAAACGGTACTGTTATTCATTTGACAAGGTTTTTTGCTACGGGGAAATAAACAAATCCATCGGCATTGACAAGTCAATCAGTTACACAATGTTAAGTTAAAGAATAAAAACAGGAACAACCATAATTTTTATTCTTTTTTGCAATAAATATTTCTTCTTTTGTATGTTCGGTTATGCCTTTGCTTTTGTTGCAGTTAGTGTGGCAAATAAATACCGCTCACATCCTGCATGACAATGTTGATGGATGTTGGTTTATGTTGTTGCGTAGCGGACAAAGCGTACAAGAGTGCGACGCAAGTAAAGCCTCATACATGTATCTTAAGCCGGGCCCATAAAAATAATAATGCCGCATGCGGCATATAGTAATAAAGGATTTTACAGAACAAAAAAAACTTCCCATGAAAATAGCGTTTCACGGAGCAGCCAGAACAGTTACAGGTTCAAAACATTTGATAACATTAAAGAACGGTAAGCAGGTATTACTGGATTGTGGCCTGTTCCAGGGCATGGGCCAGGAAACAGATGCCATGAATGCGGAATTTGGTTTTGAAGCAGATAAAGTAGATTACCTGTTGCTGTCTCATGCGCATATAGATCACTCCGGCCTTATACCCAAGTTGGTAAAAGATGGTTTCAGGGGCAAAATATTCTGTACCCCTGCCACAAAAGACCTTGCTGTAATATTATTGGAAGACTCAGCCGAGATACAACGGGACGATATACGGTTCATCAATAAGAAAAGAGCCAGGCAGGGTAAACCGCCCATTGAACCTTTATATACACCGCAGGACGCACAGGATGCATTGCCGCTGTTTGAAACGGTTAACTATGGTGAGTGGTTTGCCATAGAGAAAGATATAGAAGTACTGTATACCGATGCCGGCCACATAATAGGCAGCGCGGCGGTGCACCTGCGTGTGAAGGAAGATGGCGAAACAACACAGGTAAGCTTTAGTGGGGATGTAGGCAGGTACCGCGATATTATTTTGCGGAGCCCCGATACTTTTCCCCAGGCGGATTACATTATACTGGAAAGCACTTACGGCAGCAGCCTGCATGAAGATATTTTTGAAACAGCCGACATGCTGCATAAGTGGATAGAAAAAACATGCGTTCAAAAGAAAGGCAAGCTAATCATTCCAGCCTTTAGTGTTGGCCGCACACAGGAACTATTATACTTTCTAAACCAGTTAAGCATAGAAAAAAGGCTGCCCCGTATTCCGGTTTTTGTTGATAGCCCGCTAAGCCGCGAAGCCACAGATGTGGTAAAAAGCCATCCTGAAAATTTTAATAACCGCATTCAAAAATTGCTGCAGGTAGATGATGACCCTTTTGGTTTTGACGGCCTGCACTTTATTAAGACCTCTGATGAAAGTAAACTGATAAACGAATATCATGGGCCATGCATTATTATTTCGGCCAGCGGCATGGCCGATGCGGGAAGGATAAAGCACCATATAATGAACAATATTGGCGACGGGGAAAATACAATTTTGATTGTAGGTTATTGCGAACCATCATCCCTGGGTGGCCGGTTGATGAATGGCGCCAAGCAGGTGCGCATATTTGGAGAATACTTTGATGTAAAAGCCGAGGTGGGCGTTATGCGCAGCATGAGTGCCCACGGCGATTATGATGACCTTTGCCAGTTTTTGGCCTGTCAGGATCTGTCGCTTATAAAAACCCTGTTTTTAGTACATGGCGAATTCGATGTGCAGGAGGAGTTTCAACGCAGGTTATTAAAAAAAGGATTGCAGAACGTTCGCATACCCGAGCGCCATGAGGTTTACGGTTTAGGATAAGAAAAAATTATGGGCCCGGCAGGCGAGCATGCATGGGGCTTTACTTGCGTCGCACTCTTCAACGGCTGGATACACTGCCGGGCTTTTTAGCCCTGGTAGTACCTGCTGTATATTACCTAACGGGCTTAGAAAATGTTAAATTCACATTTAATCAAGTTTTATTTGCCATAAGGTAAAGAGAATTTGCACAAGAATGTGTTGGGTGAGCAATAATTGCACTAATACTTGGTTAATATTGTCAAAATGACAAATAAATGGGAGTGATGTTAAAATTTGATAACAATTTGTCAATTTTAAATTAGGCTGGTATCGTAAAATTCTTTTACATTTACTTAACAAACTTGCCAAAAGATGAAACCTTTATTTACACCATGCATAGCCAGTGAAGTAACACCAGCGCTACTTATTGCCAGTTTAAATTCTGAATTATCGGTCACCTGAAGCTTCCTGTAGGGTATATCCCTTTTTCACCTGGGCTTTTTCCGTGAATTAGCGTAGCACATATTGATAAGGAATTTCTTTTTTAAAGGCTTTAGGCTTCTTTAGTTGCATTCCCAATACATGTAATGCTTGCCCTTTTTCCCTATTGTACATTATAAAAAGTAAAAACAAATAAAAATCAAATATGATTATGCTTTACAATGACGACACATAGGTTTATGTAAACGTTTGCACTTAACCTATACATTCACAAACCAAACTAATACGCTTTAAGCTATGAAAAGACTGCTTAATAAAAACCGTCTTTTAAACAAGAGGCAAATTCTAAGATTGCTAATAGTAACCTCTCTGCCATTGCTTGTGCAACTGATAACGCCGCAGGCAACTTCAGGCAAAACACCCAAATTTTATTTCCAGGGAAGAAAGGTAACCGGTAAGGTTACAGATGACAAAGGCGCCGCTCTTGCCAACGTAAGCGTGATAATCAAGAATACCACGCAGGGTACCACTACCAACGAAACCGGCGAGTTTACCATTACGGCTCCCGATGAAAAATCGGTGCTTGTTATTTCTTATGTAGGCTTTGTAACCCGTGAAATTACAGTAGGTACCCAAAGCCAGGTAAACGTAACTATGGCCGCCGATGCAGGCCAGTTAAACGATGTTGTAGTGGTGGGCTATGGTACCCAGAAAAGGGTAACTGTCAGCGGGGCCGTTGCCAGCGTTAAAGGTACCGAGCTGCAAAAATCACCTGCAGTAAACCTTTCTAACTCAATAGCAGGCCGGTTGCCAGGTGTAATAGCCACTAACAATAGCGGTGAGCCCGGTTATGATGGTTCAACCATCCGCATCAGGGGTTCCAATACATTGGGTAATAACGATGCCTTGATTGTAATTGATGGGATACCTGCCCGTGCAGGTGGCCTGGAGCGCCTTAACCCGGCGGACATAGAAAGCATGTCTGTTTTGAAAGATGCTTCCGCCGCCATTTACGGTGCCCGTGCGGCAAACGGTGTTATACTAATTACTACCAAGCGCGGTAAATCCGGCAAGCCCCAGCTTTCTTACAACTTTAACCAGGGATGGGCAAGGGCTACAGTTATTCCTAAAATGCTGAATGCTGTAGAATATGCTGAGATGGCCAACGAAATAGAAGTGTATAAGCTGGACCCTTCATTATGGACTGCAGCTACTGCGGCATTTAAAGAAACCGGCAGTTATACTGACCCCGGTGGCACCAAGATTGATGCTCCCTTTAAACCTGATGATATCCAGAAATACCGGGATGGGTCAGACCCCTGGGGACATCCTAATACAGATTGGTTTAAAGAAACCTTGAAGGATTGGTCTCCCCAATCACGTCACAACCTGCAATTATCCGGCGGCTCGGAAAATTTAAGGTACCTGGCTTCTCTGGGGTATCAGAACCAGGATGCGTACTATAAAAATTCCGCTACCGGTTACAAACAGTATGATGTTCGTGTTAACCTGGATGCCAAAGTAAACAAGTATGTCAGCACCATGCTTGGCTTTACCGCCAGGCAGGAAAACCGCTTTTTCCCAACAAAAAGTGCAGGTTCTATCTTCAGGATGTTGATGCGTGGTTACCCTTATGCGCCAGCTTACTGGCCTAATGGCTTGCCTGGCCCCGATATTGAGAATGGTGAGCAGCCAGTAGTTATTACAACCAACCAAACAGGTTACGACCGCGATACCCGCTATTACTATCAGAGTAACGGCCGTGTAGAAATAACCGTTCCATGGATTACAGGTTTGAAAATAACCGGTAACGCGGCAGTAGATAAATACGTTCAGCAAGGGAAAACCTGGGTTACTCCGTGGTTTATCTATGCCTTTAGCGGCTATGATGGAAACGGCGAACCGATCCTTACCAAGGTTCAAAAAGGGCCAACCACACAGGCTACGCTTAACAGGTATACGCAAGACCAGTTAAATGTGCTTTTGGAAGCCATCGTTTCTTATGATCATAAATTCGGCGACCATCAGCTTATTTTGCTGGCTGCAACTACAAAGGAAACATCCAACAATAACTCGTTCGGCGCTTTCAGGCAATATTTCCCGTCCACCAGTATTGACCAGTTGTTTGCCGGTGGTGCTACCAACCAGGTGGCAAACGGCAGTGCGTGGGAGAGGGCACGTCTTAACTACTTCGGCCGTGTTGGTTATAACTTCCAGGAAAAATACATTGCTGAATTCTTGTGGCGTTATGATGGTTCTTACATGTTCCCCAAAGACAAACGTTTTGGTTTCTTCCCTGGCGTATCTGCAGCATGGAGAATTTCAGAAGAAGGCTTTATGAAGAATGTGGGTTTTGTTAACTCCTTAAAACTTCGTGGTTCATGGGGCCAGTTGGGTAACGACCAGGTTTACTTTGGCGGTAGTTTGCGGGAATATGATTACCTGCCCACTTATGCTTATGGCGATAGGGCCAATTCAAACTTCGGCTATGTTATCAATAACCAGTTAACTTCTGTGCTGCGTGAGAATGGCGTGCCCAACACCAATATTACCTGGGAAGTTGCCAACAACTACGATATCGGTTTGGAAGCGACTTTGTTCAACAACCGTGTAAGCGTTGAACTGGATTATTTTCAAAACCGCAGGTCTAAAATCCTGTGGAGAAGGAATGCTTCTATCCCGGCGAGCACAGGTATGGAATTGCCTGCTGAAAACATAGGAAAAGTAGCTAATAAAGGCTATGAGTTTAAAATTGGGTACAACGGAAACGCCGGAGATTTTACCTACAACGTAAATGTTAATGGTGGCTATGCCAAGAACAAAATCACTTTTTGGGATGAAACTCCCGGAAGGCCAGACTACCAGTTAACAACGGGCAAGCCTATTCCGAATGATCCTTTTAATGCCGATAATAACCTGATCTATGTATATGACGGCGTATTTAAAGATCAGAAAGATGTAGATGCCAATACGCTGGATTACAGTGGTGTAGGAGGTGCAGGTAAACTGTTTCCGGGAAGTATGAAATTTAAAGACATCAACGGGGACGGAAAAATTGATGGTAATGACAGGATACGTTCAGAGAAGAATACACAGCCTACCTTCCAGGGTGGTTTGGTAATAGGGGCGCAATATAAAAACTTCGATTTGTCTATCCTCTTCCAGGGGGCTACCGGGGGTGAGTTGTTTGTACAAACAGAATCCGGAACAATCGGTAATTATCTGAAATACACTTACGATCATCGCTGGACTGTGGATAATCCAAGTTCTGTTGATCCACGTACGGTAGACAGGAATAACCAATATTTCTCCAACCGCAATACCTATTACATGATGAACACAAACTATTTACGTTTGAAGAACTTTGAAATTGGTTATACACTTCCTTCGGAAATTGGTAAGAAAGTAGGTATCAGCAGCCTTAGGGTATATGTAAACGGCCTTAATATGATTACCTGGGCAAAACAGGACATTTTTGACCCGGAATCAGTTAACAGCAGTTTCCAGTATTATCCGCAGGCTAAGATTATTAATACTGGTGTTTCAGTAACCTTCTAAATTGAACGCAATGAAAAATATCTCAAAAAATATTGCAATTTTTTTATCTGTTGGTTTAATGTTTACAGCATGCAGCCGTGACTTTCTGGATACGCAACCTTTGGATAAAGCATCGGCCGATAATGTTTGGAATGATGCTGCCCTCTCGGAGTTGTTTGTAACAGATATCTACAATGCAATTCGCGATGGCCTGTTAAACCAGGAAAGCATGGATTGTATTACAGACAATGCGCTGTATAACTTTGGCAGGATGGATATTATGGAAGCCAACATTAGTCCTACCAATGTGGGTTGGGTTAACAATACTTACGACTGGAATGAAATGTATGCGAGGATAAGGGCCGCCAACATTGCATTGGAAAACCTCAGCAAGGCAACATTTGATGCAGGGGCCGTAGATAGGCTAAAAGGTGAAACCTATTTTATGCGGGCTTATTGCTATAACCAAATGCTGCGTTATTATGGTGGCGTACCAATTATTAAGTCAACTTACACGCTTAACAGTCCTGATTTTACCATTGCAAGAAATACGTACGAGGAGTGTGTAGATGCTATCATCAGCGACCTTGATTCCTCCGCGATGTTGCTGAACGGAAAAAACATGGCTTTGGGCCGTGCAACTACCGATGCTGCAATGGCGCTTAAAGCAAGAGTATTATTGTATGCCGCCAGCGACCTGCACGATATACCTACAGCTAAAGCAAAATCATCAGTGATTAACGGATTTTCAAATCCTGAATTATTAGGGTACGTAAGCGGGGACCGCACTGCCCGCTGGCAAAAAGCCAAAGATGCTGCAAAGGCTGTGATGGATTTGGGCAAATATGGGTATATGCTTGACTTAGGCGCACCTTTAACAAAAGACGAAGCTATTACTGCTTATACGAACGTCTACCTTTCAAGAGGTGGCGGTGAAAGAGAATCCATTTTTTCCAAGTATTACATAAATGCTTCCCCCGATGATTGGGGCGCATGGTATCCCAGGAACAATACCACCAACGGTTACCATGGATGGACATCCAGCGAACCCACACAAAACCTGGTGGACAGCTATGAAATGATGGATGGTACCAAATTCGACTGGAGTAAGCCGGAACAGGCAGCGGATCCTTATGCAAACAGAGATCCCCGTTTCTATGCATCTGTTTTTTATGATGGTTGCAAATGGAAACCCCGCACTACCGATGGTGCCGCTGTTGACCCTTATGGAGAAATACAGTTTGGAACCTATGAAGTAGGTAGCTCAAGCTCTCCTGCTGTTTACTTCGGTTTGGATACCAGGAATAGCTCCATAGAAAACTGGAACGGTACACGTACCGGTTATTCCATCAGGAAATTTACGAATGACGATCCCGCTATTGTGGATATGAACCAGCGCCAGGAAATACCATCTATCCAGATAAGGTTTACTGAAGTTGTATTCAATTACATAGAAGCCTGCCTGGAGCTGGGAGAAGAGGCAGAAGCTAAAACATGGCTGAACAGGATACGCTTCAGGGCTGGTATGCCTGCCATAACCGAGTCTGGTGATGCATTGGTGAAACGCTATCAAAACGAACGTAATATTGAAATGATGTTTGAAGAGCAACGTTTTTATGATGCAAGGCGCTGGATGATTGCCCCCGATGTTTTAGGCCAAAAAGTAAGGATAATGAAAATTACAGGTAAGCTTAAAGCTGGTAAAACAGTTAATGTTTACAGGTACAGCAAAGACAACTACGACTACACTTACACTGTGCAAAACATAGAATCAGGCGTAGAAAACCGTAGCTGGCATGATAAGCTTTATTTCCCGCCAATAAGATTGGATGAGATGAATAAGAATAATAAGCTGATACAGAATCCTGGCTATTAACAGTACATATAGCTTTTACTTTGTTTAGAAATGGTTATGCCGGTGTATTTGCCGGCATAACTATTTGTGTAATGACAGCCCGTAAATAAAATAATCGTTAGGTTTTATAAATCTGCAGACATTTATTGCCGGTAATGCCCGGCATTGTTCCTGCGGGTGATGGGCTGCCGGATTGCAACGGAAACCCCGCTGAAGGCTTTGTGACAGGCTTTTGTGGCGGAGTTGCAGTGAAAAGCCGGGACTACAGCTACATTGAAATACCATAGAAGAAAGCCCCATATTTTCTACGGAAATGATTTTATTAGTGACCATAACGGATTTTTACAATGGGCCTGAAAAACTTTGATATAGCTTATTTATATAACTCTCTATAATTTTAGATTTTTGTAACCATTGCTTTTTGAACAATCAAACTTTTTGACTTGAGAACCAGACTGCTTTGTTTAACCTGTATTCTTGCGGCTATCCTATTAACCTCCTGCCAATCTGATAAAAACAATCAAGCTGCTGATGCAAAGGATGCGTTGTTTACGCTGTTGTCAGCAGAACAGACCTCTATTGGTTTCGCAAACACTTTGAAAGATGGTCCGAATACAAATGTGCTTTTGTATGAATATTTTTACAACGGAGGAGGTGTTGCTACCGGTGACATTAATAATGACGGCCTGGCGGACATATATTTTTCAGCTAACCTGGAAGTTGGAAAGCTATACCTTAATAAAGGCAATCTAAAGTTTCAGGACATCACAGTTGAATCAGGTGTTCTTACAAGGCCCGGCCCATGGAAAACCGGCGTTACAATGGCCGATGTGAACGGAGATGGCTTACTTGATATATATGTTTGTTATTCCGGCAAGATGCCCGTGGCCAAAAGGACTAATCAATTATTCGTCAACCAGGGCAATGATAAAGAAGGTATGCCTGTTTTTTATGAAATGTCAAAGGAATATGGTCTTGCGGATTCCGGGTATAGCACACAGGCTTTTTTCTTTGATTTTGATAAAGATAGCGATATGGACATGTTGCTGCTTAACCACAATCCAGATAATCTGCCGGTGCTGGATGAAGCAAGGACTAAAGCAGTACTTTCAGAAAGGGACCCCTATACAGGAGTAAAATTGTACCGGAACGATAACAACAGTTTTACAGATATAAGCGCTAAAGCGGGTATAAATGGATCTGCGCTTACTTATGGCCTTGGTGCAGGTATAGCGGATATTGATGGTGATAGCTGGCCGGATATTTATGTTTCCAACGATTATGGTGTTCCCGATTACCTCTATATCAATAATAAAAACGGAACATTTACTGATAAACTGCAGTCTGCAGCCGGGCATATAAGCCATTTTTCAATGGGTAACAATGTGTCCGACGTTAATAACGACGGCTTGCCGGATATTTTTACTTTAGACATGTTGCCAGAGGATAACCGCAGGCAAAAATTGCTGTTCGCTCCGGACAATTATGAAAAATTCGAATTAAGCCTTCGCAGCGGATTCTACTACCAGTATATGCGTAATATGCTTCAACTGAATAATGGCGATGGTACATTTAGCGAGGTAGGGCAGGTGTCAAATATTTCTAACACAGATTGGAGTTGGGCGCCCTTGTTTGCGGATTATGATAATGATGGCTGGAAGGATTTATATGTAACCAACGGGTACCTGCGGGATTTTACGAACATGGATTTTATGAAGTACATGAACGACTATGTTCAAAGCAAAGGAAGGTTGCAAAAAGACCAGGTGCTGGAATTGGTCGCACAAATGCCCTCATCCAACGTAACGAATTACATGTTCAGGAATAAAGATGGCGTTGTATTTTCAGATGTCAGCAGCCAATGGGGCTTCTCAACCCCCTCAAACAGCAATGGTGCTGCCTATGCAGACCTTGACAACGATGGAGACCTGGATTTAATAGTAAATAATATTAATCAGCCCGCGTTTATTTACCGCAATGAATCGGACAAACAAAAAGACAATCATTATCTCTCTGTAAAATTGCAGGGAGAAGGAAAAAATACCCAGGGCATCGGCGCCAAAGTAATGTTGTATAACAAAGGCTCAATACAATACCTGGAACAAATGCCGGCCAGGGGTTACCAGTCATCGGTATCACCGGTATTGCATTTTGGGTTAGGCAAAGAAACCAATATAGATTCCTTGCGTATTACATGGCTAAGTGGTAAAGCACAAACCGTTGCCAACATAAAAGCTAACCAGGCACTTACTCTTAAAGAAACCGATGCAGTAAAAACCACCCGGCAGGACGCTGCTGTACAGCCGTTGTTCCAGGAAGTGAAACCGCCGCTTAATTACACCAACGCTTCAAACAGCATTAACGATTTTAAACGTCAGCCGCTGCTGGTTAACCCGCTTTCCTTTGCCGGGCCCTGCCTGGCTAAGGCCGATGTAAACGGCGATGGCCTGGAAGATGTATTCGCAGGCGGCGGCAGTGGCCAGCCGGGCGCCATATACCTGCAACAAAAGAACGGTGAGTTTGCAAAACATGCGCAGCCTGCATTTGATGCAGATAAATTATGCGAAGATGCCGATGCTGCATTCGTTGATGTAAATAAGGATGGTTTTGTGGATTTGTATGTGGCCAGTGGCGGCTATCACAATTACCAGCCGGATGATGCTGCCCTGCAGGACAGGCTTTACATGAACGATGGGAAAGGCAACTTCGTGAAAGCCAGTGATGCATTGCCCGTAATGAAAGTTAGCAAAAGTTGTGTGCGGGCAGCCGATGTAAACGGGGATGGCTTTGCCGACCTGTTTGTGGGCGGCAGGGTAATACCTGGCCGTTATCCTGAAACGCCACAAAGCTTTTTATTAATGAATGATGGTAAAGGAAAATTTGCTAATAAAATTGCCGAAGTAGCACCAGCGTTGCAAAATGCAGGTATGGTAACAGATGCCGCCTGGGTGGATATGAACAACGATAAGGTAAGCGACCTTGTAGTGGTAGGGGAGTGGATGCCTGTATCTGTTTTCATCAATAACGGTGGCAGGCTGCAAAATAAAACCAAAGATTATTTTGCCAAAGAATACAGCGGTTGGTGGAATAAGCTTTTTGTTGGCGACTTTAACAAGGATGGCAGGCAGGATTTGATTATTGGCAACCTGGGGCTTAATACCCAATGCAAGGCCAGCGATAAAGAGCCTGCCGAAATGTATTACAAAGATTTTGATGACAACGGCTCCGTTGACCCCATACTCTGTTTTTATATCCAGGGCAAAAGCTATCCCTATGTAACAAGGGATGAATTGTTAGACCAGATGAGCATAATGCGTGCCCGCTATACTGACTATAAAAGTTATGCCGATCTTACACTGAAAGAAATATTCTCCCAGGATGAATTGAAAGATGTAAAACAGCTTTCAGCCAACTACCTGCAAACTGCATACTTCCAGGCAGGCGCCGATGGAAAATTTACAGAGCAAAAACTACCTGTACAGGCGCAGTTTTCACCCGTGTTTGCCATCACATCACTGGATTATGATAAAGATGGAAATGAAGACCTGTTACTGGCGGGCAATATCACACATGCCAGGCTGCGCTTTGGTAATTATGATGCCAATTACGGCACTCTCTTAAAAGGCGATGGCAAGGGTAATTTCAGTTATATCAACCAGCGGCAATCAGGCTTTAGTCTGCGGGGAGATGTAAGGTCTGTACTTAAGCTTGATAACAACACCCTGCTGTTCGGTATTAATCAACAACCTGTAAAAGCGTATAAGGCAAAATAAATGTGTATGAAAAGAATAGTGATCATTATATGTTTTTTTACGGCATGCACCACGGCTAAAAAACAACAGCCTCAGCTAACCAACCGCGATATCAGTAATGTGCTTACTGCAATGACGGATATTATGATACACGACATCACCAACCCGCCCTTGGCAGCCCGGTTCTTTTCTTATACCTGCCTGGCCGGTTACGAAGTGGTATCGCAAAACAATCAGTCTTTTAAAAGCATGCATGGCCGCCTTAATCAATACCCGCTTTTGCAAAAGCCCGACAGCATTAAAGGCTATCATGTGCAGCTTTCGGCCATTCTTGCCATGTTGCAAACGGCGCAAAAGCTGCAGCCTTCCGGTAAAATGGTGCAGGCCTACGAAGCATCGTTTATAGATTCCTGCATTAAGGCCGGGTTTGATGAAGAAACAATGGAACAATCAAAAAAGTATGCCGCTGCGGTAAGCAAAAAAATACTGGCTTATGCAAAGGCCGACAGGTACAATAAGATCAGCAATTATCCCCGGTATACGCCGTTAAATAAAGAAGGCTGCTGGTATCCTACCCCTCCGGCTTACATAGCCGCTGTTGAGCCTTATTTTAACACGGTACGGCCTTTTACGCTGGATACCTGCAACCAGTTTATTCCTGCGCCGCCCGTTGCATTCTCAAAAGATAAATCTTCTCCTTTTTACGCCATGTTGCTACAGAACTATAAAGAAGGTAAAGATCTGCCGCAGGAACACCGTGTAGTAGCGGCTTTCTGGGATTGTAACCCCTTTGCCGTGCAGGATGATGGGCACCTGCAGATGAGCCTCAAAAAAATATCTCCCGGCGCTCACTGGCTTGGCATTTCCGGTATAGCATGCGCAAAAGCTAATAAGAGTTTTGAAGAAACCATGCTTATACAAACCTCTGTTGCCATTGGGCTGATGGATGCATTCATGTGCTGTTGGGATGAGAAATTCAGGAGCAACCGCGTACGCCCCGAAACGGCTATACGCCAGTACATAGACCCGAAATGGACCCCCTTGTTGCAAACGCCGCCTTTTCCTGAATACCTTAGCGGCCATTCAGTTATATCCGCCGCGTCAGCTACTATTCTTACGCATTATTTTGGAGATGGTTTCGCTTATACAGACAGTGTGGAGGTTAGTTACGGCCTGCCGCCGCGCAGCTTTAAATCTTTTCATCACGCTGCTGAAGAAGCGGGTGTTTCCCGTTTTTACGGCGGCATCCATTTTATGGATGCTATTAACAATGGCCGCGAACAAGGTATAAAAGTAGGAGAGTGGGTCATCAGTAAGTTGAAATAGAATTTCGCCTTCGGCTTCATCTTTTTTATGAACCCGGCTGCATTGCTGCTATGATTCACCGGTTGTGTCACTCACTTGTACGGTTGGATTCGCTATGCGGCAATGTGCAAAAGGTTTTTTGGTTGGCCAGTGTACAATTGGTTAATGTAAGAACGCAACATATCGCGTATTATAATCCAGCATTCAATGTAGGATGCCAGCCTGATTTCCGAAACTTCGGAATCGAAGGCGGATGCATAAAAAGCAAGCAACATAAAACGGTTTCGAAAAGCTAAACCTGATACTGGTTTCTTAACTAAACAATATTGATTCAGCGTTGATTATTTCCTCTGGCCTGGCAGGATTTTTAGTTAACTATTATCTCGCCAATCAACCGGCAATCGCCGGGTAGCCTTGTGGTTACATTTTCAGCATCAACCTCAAAGCTCTGTAGGAGCGATATGTTAAACAACCTCTTGCAACAGGGCCTGGTAATGCGCTGCATGCTGTTTCACATCACCCTGCTTAACATATCGCACCTACGGCGCTCGAAAAAAGCTTGTTTTCTTTGGCTACTAACATATCGCCTCCACGAGGCTTTGGTTGTTCAATGTTCTTTTGTTTAACGTTCAATGTTAGCGGCTCTCCTGCGGAAGGAACTTGCACTTCATCTTTAGAAAGTAATGTCAAACACTCACCCATCAACAGACTGGCAACCAGCTACCTGTAACCGGCAACCGGCTTTCGGGTGAGGGATTGAAGCGGCTACCCCGCTGAAGCCATCGCAGCATGGCCTTGTGGCGGAGTAATAGCGGAAAGCCCGGCCCGAGGCACGAGGGACACCCCCTGAAAAGAAAAAAAATGTGATAACTAAATGCAAAGGCGCCGGTAACAAATTTTAATTGGCGCCGGTAGATATGCTATTGTAGTATTGGAGAAAGCTGGTTACCTGCTCTTCGTTTTTTAAACTGTTCTTATTTTTTTTCAGCCACTCTTCAAGGGCTGGTGTTGCGGTAATGTATTCAAAAATGTTTTCTTTGTTTAGCTTTTTTAGTGTTTTGGCCACCTCGTTAACACAAAGAAAATAGCTGCTTTTATTTTGAAACCTGTGAACAGTGCTGCCCACCTGCGGGTCAAGCTTAGACTCAAGTTTGGCGGTAAACAGTTTTAGCAGCCTTGTGTTACCTGTGTTAAGCGCCAGGTAGAAACTGTTCTTTTCAGAAACGTCAGTAAAAGAAAACCTTTCAAAAACAACGGCAGGCTTGCTTGTGTCAATACCATCAAAAAAAACAATGCGGTTAACTGCGTTGGTGGCAACCATTTCCTTACCCGTTTCGCTTATGTAATGAACTGTTCCGTTAAGCAGGTTAAGTTTTGCTTGTGGCAACATAAACTCCATGTTGCCTGCACATACCAGCAACGCCATTTTCCATTCTGTATTCCAGTAAGGCGAGCCTTGCACATCTGAATAATTAATGTTTCCCGTAGCGCTATCGGCAAGTATTGCGCTGTTGTTTTGCCGCACATAGCTTGAGTTTGGGGCGCTGCCTGATTTAAAAAGCTCTATATCCTGCCCACGGGCTATTGTTGCGTTTACACAAAGTAAAACGGCCACGGTAAAAAACTTAAACATGCTATAAGTTATTGTGATTGTCAGTTGCGTTAATGGTAGCCATATTCTTTCAGTTGTGTATCATTGTCGCGCCACTTTGGCCTTACCTTAATAAATAATTGCAGAAATACTTTTTGCTGCAGAAACTGTTCAATATCCTTACGGGCAAGTGTGCCAATTTGCTTAATCATAGCGCCGCTCTGCCCTAAGAGAATAGCTTTCTGGCTTTCCCGTTGCACAATTATATCGGCCTGTATTTTAATAAGTGTTTCTTTTTCTTTAAACTCATTTACCATAACAGCGGTGTGGTAAGGTATTTCGTCCGAAAAGAGTTCGTAAATTTTCTCACGTACTATTTCTCCCACAAAAAACCTGGTAGGTAAATCTGTAAGATCGTCTTCGCTGTAAAATGGGTCACCTTCCGGCAGCAATTCAATAATGGCTTCCAGCAGGGTCTGTGTATTTTTATTTTTAAGTGCAGAAACCTGCACCAGTTTTTTGCAGTAAGGCTGGGTTTTAAAAAAAGCTTCGGCCTGCTGTAGTTTATCAGCCTTTGCCTTGTCAGTTTTGTTCAGTACTACTATACAGGGTACTTTTAGTTTGAGGGCGATAAACAACTGGTTGTTTTCTTCCAGGTCATCATTTACATCAACCAGCAGCAAAGCGATGTCAGCATCTTCCAGTGCGCTTTTAACGCCAAGCATCATTTTTTCATGAAGCTTGTATTTGGGCTCGATAATGCCGGGTGTATCAGAAAAAATTACCTGGTACTCACCTGGCTGGGTAAGAAAACCTTTAATGCGGTGGCGTGTGGTTTGCACTTTGTGTGATACGATGGCCAGTTTTTCGCCAAGCAATGCGTTTAGCAGGGTGCTTTTGCCTGCATTGGGTTTGCCAAATATGTTTACGAAGCCAGATTTCAAGATGATGAGTTTTTTGGGCCGAAGGTAGGCTGAAAATGAGAAAGGAAACAGCCTATGTCTTGATGATTGGCGGGATAGCTGCAAAAAAAGGGCCCTCTGTAGAAACAGACGACCTCTAACGATTGCTTGCCATATGAAAATCTTAAAAAAAATCTTGTTAAGTAGAAAAGAGTTATTATATTGCTGCCCGCTTGAACCTCTAACAGATTAATTGCCTTTCTAACGATTGCCTGTCTTTGAACCTCTTCTCTTTTCTTTCGATGATGTAAAAGTAACACAGCCACTCTTCCTGCTGAAATCAATTTAAGTAAACTTTACTGATGCTTAACCGGAAAATGAAATGCCAAAACCCTTGCTGGTATTGGGTTTTAGCTAAAAACCTGTATGATGACCAAAGGCAGTTTTGCCTGCAATAAATGTCTGAAAAAAATTTGCAGCGTAAATAGAAGGGGAAATGTTGTAAATAAAAAAAGCCTCATATGAGGCTTTTTTTATTTGTTGCGAAGGGAGGGTTCGAACCTCCGACCTTCGGGTTATGAGCCCGACGAGCTACCGCTGCTCTACTTCGCGATTTGAGGGTGCAAAGATATACCTCTGATGTATATCACCCAAACTTTTACAAAATAAATTTGGTTACGTATAAAAACCCTTGCCTAAACGACTCGTTGGTAAGGAGTGTGTACTGCATTGGGAATGAAAGTAAAGTCATAAACTGGGCAAGGCGGTAGAGCCTGGCTGGTGGATAGAGGTACGACCGAGAAGAAGCAAGTGAATGTTGCTCCGCCGAAGGTTACAAACGAAGTTCTGCAGTACTGCAGTTGCATTGAAACACTACAGGCTGATAGCCCCTCTAATTTTTCATGAAATAATCTTACCGTTGCCGGATACGCATTATTACGATGGGCCAAATGCGGGTTGAAAAGCAATCCATCAATCCTTGAGTTTGCCGTGCGGGTATCACCAGGTTACGTATCTGCTGGTAACGAAGGAATTAGAACAATCCCGACATTATTACATGAAACCATCAGGTTACATTTCTCTTATGTCAGCTTTTACTACCTCTTTGTCCCCTTTATTTCTCCTTTCATACAAACTTCTTCGCCTAATAAAAGCATTGTGTTATTTTTACGGTCGCATTCTTCAAAAAAGCACGTCATTTTATGAGAAACAACACTTCAATACCGGTTTTAGATTTGGCCGAATGCATTCCAGGTAAAGAATTTATCATAAAAACAACAGAATGTGCGGATGTGCCCCAACGAATGAGGAAACCTCACCGTATTAGTGGCTATAAGATTAGCCTGCTGCTGGAAGGTGAAACAACCAGCTATACAGATTTTAAAAAATACCAGGTTAAAGCCCCTGCTTTGCTTTTTCTATCTCCGGAGCAGGTTCATCAGCATGTGAGCTACGAATATCATAAAATGGTGCATATCGCTTTCAGCAAAGATTTTTTGCTGAGTGAGTCAGAAAACATTTTATCATGCTGGGAGTGTATGTTTAGCCAGGTGGTGCTATCAATAGAGGAAGACGATAAATTACAGGAACTGCAGGCTTACGCAATGCTTATGCGTGAGGAATTTGTGCGGCTAAAACCGATGAAAGATACTGTTATAAGAAACTTGCTAAACGCCTTTATCATATCTGCGGCACGGTTGGGTACTTGTGAAACCAGTAATACTACGCAGGTAGACTCCTCTCAGAATAAAATTGTAAGGCAATTTAAAAACCTTACAGATGAACTTTACCTGCAAACTACCCAGGTTGGACAATACGCGGATATGCTGTATGTTACACCAGGCCACCTGAATGATTTGATTAAAAATGTAACCGGCAGAACTGCCAAACAGATCATAGACGAGAAAAGAGTGGTTGAAGCCAAGCGCCTGCTGTTTTGGGGAGAGTATTCTGTAAAGGAGATTGCCAGTCACATGAATTTTGAAGATGATGCTTATTTTAACCGCTTTTTCAAAAAGCATACAGGGCAAACACCAGCGCTCTTTCAAAAGATGAGCCGTGAAAAGTACAATTAATACCCTGATTAGGTAAACCCTTTTTGCAAAAACGCAGCTTAATTTTACGTTTGAGATATGTAACCAACTATACGGAAAGCTCCCTTACGCTTCCACAGGCTTACATTATAAACATTGTTAACCGATTTTTTTTTACAGTATAACGGCGCATTAATGTGCAATGCCCGTATTAACTGTCTCTGATGCATGCTTTGCCATTGAAAAGCTAAAACCTCATTACATTAAAACCATTAAGGAAATGAAACGGATATTAAATGCATTCGTAACTAGTAAGTTACAAGGGTGCCTGTTGATAGGCGCCTTGTTGCTCCAGTATGGCTGCGGCAACTCCAGTGCCGAAAGCGGAGCTTTTGCCCCACCGCCCCCCCAGTTGCCTGTAATTACAGTATCATCGCTGCCTGCTACCACATACCAGCAGTTTCCGGCTTCGCTGGAAGGCAAGGTAAATGTTGAAATACGGGCCCAGGTGGATGGATACCTTGAAAAGATTTATGTAGATGAAGGCGCCTATGTAAAAGCAGGCCAGCCTTTATTTAAGATTAACGACCACATTTACAATGAACAGGCCAGCAGCGCAAAATCAAGCTTGCTTGCGGCCCAGGCCAACATGGAAAAAGCGCAGGTTGAAGTTGACCGCCTTACACCACTGGTAGAAAACGGTGTTATTGCAGATGTGCAGCTAAAAACCGCAAAAGCCGCTTATGAGGCCGCCAAAGCCTCTGCTGAGCAAGCCAAAGCCATTGTTGGCAATGCCCAGATAAATGTGGGCTATACGTTAATAAAAGCGCCGGTAAGCGGTTACATAGGCAGGATACCCTTTAAAATAGGAAGCCTGGTAACCAAGGGAGACGAACAGCCCCTTACCCTGCTGTCTGATGTAAGTGAAATGTATGCATACTTTTCATTAAGCGAGCCCGATTTTATAGCGTTTAAAAACAAGTACGCAGGCAATACCATTGAAGAAAAGGTAAAACAAATACCCCCGGTAGAACTGATATTGGCGGACAACAATGTGTATGAACAAAAGGGAAAAGTAGCCCTGGTTGAAGGACAGTTTGATAAAACCACCGGGGCCATAAACCTGCGGGCAAGTTTCCCCAATAGCGGCGGTACATTGAGAACCGGCAACACCGGTAAAGTTAAAATACCTACACTTTACCCTTCAGCATTAGTTGTTCCCCAGGAAGCTACTTTTGAAATACAGGATAAAGTTTTTGTGTATGCATTGGCAGACAGCAATAAAATTGTAACCAAACCTCTTGCTGTGTCAGGCAGAACAACCAACTATTATTTTGTTTCGGATGGTGTGAAACAGGGAGAGAAAATTGTTTTGTCTTCTCAGTCAACTATGCTGATGGGCGGCCTGAGGGATGGTATGCCCATTGTGCCACAAATGATTTCTACTGATAGTTTATTGAAGGTAAAACCTCTGTAACACTAAAGATTGTGTAAAATATTGGTTGGGTTGTGTATGGTAAACCACAACACCGGTTTATCATGCCTTAATCAAGACAACAGGTAAAGTTGTTCTTTTTAAAAGTGCAGCATTGCTCTGGCAGTTTATTATCTGCAATACCATAATCATAATAATGTATGCTAAAAAAATTTATTGCACGGCCGGTATTATCCACCGTCATATCCATCATATTACTCCTGTTGGGGGCATTGTCTTTGTTCTCCCTTCCTATTACACTGTTTCCTGAAATAGCGCCGCCAAGCGTTCAGGTTACGGCTGTGTATCCCGGCGCCAATGCTGAAGTGGTAGCCCGTACGGTGGCTACGCCTATTGAAGAAGCCGTAAACGGTGTGGAAAACATGACCTACATGACTTCCAACTCCAGTAACGACGGCAGCATGGCGCTTACCGTGTTTTTTAAACAAGGTACCAATCCTGATATTGCTGCTGTAAACGTTCAAAACCGTGTATCCAAAGCCAACAGCCAGTTGCCGCCCGAAGTGATACAGGCGGGAGTTTCCACCCAGAAAGTGCAGAACAGCTTCCTGATGTTCGTAGGGTTGTATAGCGAGGACAGCGCTAAGTACGATGAGCTTTTTTTGGAAAACTATTTACGGATAAACGTTATTCCGCAGTTGCAGCGTATTCCCGGTGTGGCGCAGGCACAGCTACTGAGTTCCAAGGATTACTCCATGCGTATCTGGCTGAAACCAGACCGTTTGATTGCCAATAACCTTTCGCCCCAGGATGTACTCAACGCTATAAAGGACCAGAACGTAGAAGCAGCACCCGGCCGTCTTGGCCAGAGCAGCCCGGAATCATTTGAATATGTGATAAAGTACAAGGGCAAGCTGAACAAGAACGAAGATTACGAAAACATGGTGGTGAAAGCCAACAATGATGGCTCTATATTACGGTTGAAAGACCTGGCACGGGTGGAGTTTGGCGCTTACACCTATACATCTACCAATAAATTGAATGGCAAACCCACTTCCGGTTTTGGGGTACTGCAAACACCTGGCTCTAATGCCAACGAAATTCTTACGGAGCTGGAGCGCCAGTTAGATGATTTTTCTGCAGCCTTGCCCGATGGCATGAAGTTTAAGATCATGTACAACTCGAAGGAGTTCCTGGATGCATCTATAGACCAGGTAAAAGAAACTTTAATTATCGCCTTTATATTGGTGGCGGTAGTGGTGTTTATATTCCTGCAGGATTTTCGTTCTACATTGATACCTGCTATCGCCGTGCCTGTTGCCATTGTAGGTACTTTCTTCTTTTTGCAGTTGTTTGGGTTTAGCATTAACCTACTCACCTTATTCGCTTTGGTGTTGGCCATAGGCATTGTGGTGGATGATGCTATTGTGGTGGTAGAAGCAGTGCATTCAAAGATGGAACGAACGGGCATGCCAGCCAGACGTGCTACTAACGAGGCCATGAGCGAAATATCAGGCGCCATTATTTCTATCACGCTTGTAATGGCGGCCGTGTTTATCCCCGTTAGCTTTATGCAGGGCCCGGCGGGTGTGTTTTACCGGCAGTTTGCCATTACACTCGCTACCTCAATCGTTATTTCTGCTGTAAACGCGTTAACGTTAAGCCCCGCTTTGTGTGCTTTGTTTTTAAAGAACCCGCATGCTGTAGATGAGCATGGCAAAAAGAAAGGTTTTGGAGCACGGTTTTTCGGAGCCTTTAATGCCGGCTTTAAAGCAATGACAGACCGTTATATACGCAGTATTAAATTTTTAATACGCCACAAATGGGTAGGTATTTCTGGACTGGTATTAATTGCCGTTGGCAGCTTTTTCATAATACAAAAAACGCCTACAGGTTTTATCCCTGATGAAGACCAGGGCTTTGTTATTGCGGTAACACAAACGCCAGGTGGCAGTTCTTTAAGCAGAACCACCCAGGCTACTGACCAGATAAGTAAGCTTGCACTACAGGATGATGCGGTTAGCGATGTATGGAACGTAAACGGGATGAACTTTGTTACCAATGCCTTTGCATCGCCCAATGCCGCTGTGTTTACCCGGTTAAAACCCAGGGAAGAAAGAGGCCCGGTGAAAGAGCCTGGGCAGATTGCCGGCGGCCTGATGGGAAAAACAGGACAGGTGCATGATGCGCTGACCATATTTGTAAACTTTCCTACGGTACAGGGTTTTGGTAACGTGAGCGGTGTGGAATTAACCCTGCAGGACAGAACAAACGGCCCCCTGGATAAGTTAGCCGGCAACGCATGGGGCTTTGTGGGCGCCCTTTCCCAACGCCCGGAAATAGCTTCAGCCTTCACCACATTTAATACCAGCAACCCGCAGTACATGATTGAGGTGGACGAAATAAAAGTGAAGCAATTAGGCGTATCCATCAGTGAATTGATGAACACGCTGCAGATATACTACGGCAGCAGCTTTGTTTCAGACTTTAACCGCTTTGGTAAATACTACCGCGTAATGGCGCAGGCAGATGCTTCGTACCGTACGGATGTAAACTCTTTGAGCGGAATTTACGTTAAGAACAACCTGAACGAAATGGTACCGGTTAACACGGTGGCTAAGTTTAACCGTGTATATGGCCCTGAAACAGTTACCCGCAATAACCTGTTTAACGCAGTTACCATTAACGCAACCCCCAAACCTGGTTTTAGTACGGGGGATGTAATTAAGGCTGTACAGGAAACTGCCAAAACGGCCCTGCCCCGTGGTTTTGCCATTGAGTGGACAGGTATTACCCGTGAAGAAATAAGGGCAGGCGGCCAGCAGGCATTTATCTTTTTATTGAGCGTTGTGTTCGTATTCTTTTTACTGGCTGCTCAATACGAAAGTTATATACTGCCTTTCGCGGTGGTATTATCCGTACCCACGGGCATACTGGGTGTGTTTGCATTTGTAGGTATGGCCGGGCTGGATAACAACATTTATGTGCAGATAGGATTAATCATGCTGATTGGTTTGTTGGCTAAGAATGCCATCCTTATTGTAGAGTACGCTGTACAGCGGCGCAATAACGGAATGGGCCTGGTAGAGTCTGCGCTGGAGGCCGCTAACCTGCGTTTGAGACCAATTTTAATGACGTCTTTCGCTTTTGTGGTAGGTATGCTGCCGTTAATTTTTGTAAAAGGTGCATCGGCTATTGGTAACCATTCCATAGGCTGGAGTACTATCGGCGGTATGCTGTTTGGCGTGGTGCTGGGCGTGTTTATAATACCTGTGCTGTTCGTTATTTTCCAGTACCTGCAGGAAAAAATTACCGGTGCACCAAAAGCATTGGAAAAGAGGGAGCTTTTGAGTGAGTAGTGAGTGGTGAATGGTGAATAGTGAATGGTGAGTGGTGAGTAGGAGGGCATTCTTCATTCACAATTTCCTTGTTCCTTGTTCGATATTCCCTCCCTGGTGCGTGTCTGCACGCATCAGTCTACCCGGGCTAAAAAGCTGGCCAATGAACCGAACGATGAATGGATTGCGACGCAACAGACGATGCCACAAAGCGATGTCGCTGGTATCCAAAAAAATAATCTGCCGCAGGCAGAAGAACGATTACACAAACTGAATTCTAAATAAAGAAATATGCATAACAGGGTAATTTATTTGTATACAATGTTCCTGGTGCTGGTACTTTCGGCCTGCAAGGTAGGCCAGAACTACCAGCAGCCTGAGCTGCCTGCACCGGCGCAATACAGAACGGTTACAACATCTGATACCAGCACCATAGCAGATATTGGATGGAAAGAGTTTTTTACCGATACTACGCTGCAGGGCCTTATAAGCCGTGGTATAAGCTACAATTACGATTTGCAACTGGCCTTAAAAAGGGTTGCCACATCGCAGGAGCAATTGAAGCAGGCTAAAATGCTGATACTGCCGGAGCTTAACCTTAACATTAGCGGGCAAACCACTGACCCATCTAACAACAGTTTAAATGGCATAAGCCTTGGCACCTTCTTAGGTAAAAGCAGGCTGGAAGATTATACCGCCGCTGTAAACCTTACCTGGGAGGCTGATGTATGGGGCAAACTGCGCAGGCAGAAGGAAGCGGCACTTGCCAGCTACCTGGAAACTTATGAAGCATCCCGCGCTGTGCAAACACAGGTGGTGGCCAGCATTGCACAGGGTTTTTACAATTTGCTGATGCTGGATGCACAACTGGACATAGCCCGTAAAAACCTGGTGCTTAATGACAGCACTTTGCTGTTTACCAGATTGCAGCGTGATGCCGGCGAAGTAACCACGCTGGCCGTTCAGCAGGCAGAAGCTTTAAAGCAGTCAACCGAGTTGTTAATTCCCCAATTGCAGCAAAGCATAGCGTTACAGGAAAATGCACTAAGTATATTAACGGGTGTTGCGCCAGATACCGTAAAACGTTCTGTAACGTTGTATCAACTACAGGTGCCAGACCAGTTAAATGCCGGTGTACCTGCCGAAGTGGTAAGCCGCCGCCCGGATGTACGTGCCAGCGAAATGGCATTAATAGCCGCCACTGCTGAAGTAGGCGTAGCACAGGGCGCTATGTACCCAACATTAAGCATGACTGCGCAAGGCGGCGTAAACTCTTTCCTGGCAAGCAACTGGTTTAGTTTGCCCTCTTCTCTGTTCGGAACGCTGGTGGGCAGTGTATCACAACCCATCTTTCAACGCAGGCGTTTAAAAACAAATTATGAGGTTGCCAAAATACAACGCGACCAATCTGTAATCGCTTTCAAGCAGTCTGTATTAAACGCGGTTGGAGAAGTATCTGACGCGTTGGTAAAAAACAACAAGTTAAAAGAACAGGAAAAAATAGCAGCCAGCCAGGTAGCCACATTGCAGGGTGCAATTAAAAGCGCCAAGCTTTTGTACCGCAGCGGTATGGCCAATTACCTGGAAGTAATTACCGCACAGGGCAATGTGCTTAATGCGGAGCTTAACCTTGCTTCGGTAGAGCGCCAGCGCCTGGGGGCTGTGGTAGACTTATACAGGTCGCTGGGCGGTGGATGGAAATAAAGAAAATGTGAGATGTAGATGTAACCAGACATTGTACATCCAACATCATACACCGTACATATTTTTTGTTCCTGAGCGACATTACTGCTATTGAGCTTCCGTTGTGTCACTCACTTGTACGTTCGGTTCTTTACGGGGCAATGTGCAGCAGGTTCCTAAAAGCATACTGCTTCGTACTTCAAAATTTGTACTTAAAATATCTCTTAGTGTAAACATCTCTTATAGTTGGTTTTGGTTAGAATTACGGGCAGTTGTTTTTACAACTGCCCTTGTTGTTTGTAGCATTGAGATGTAACCGATTTCAACCAATTGGTCATCAATGTCGTTTAGTTAGGGATGTCAGCCTGAGTTCCGAAACTTCGGAATCGAAGGAGGATGCGTGAAAAAGCAAGAGACATAAAAGGTTTCGGCAATGCTTCGATAAACTCAGCAGGACAATACTCACCCTGGCATCGGTTTGTTAACTGAACGACATTGAATTGATCATCACTACATCAACTGCCTGAAATCACCCGCTCATCCATTTAACAACCCAGGCTGGTTTATTTGAGTTTCCAATTAATACATTTGGGAAATTTTTTTAGACACATGAAGAGAGTATTTATCCTTGGCTTTTTGCAGGGTTCGTTGCTGCTTGCGGCAACTGCCCAAAAACCAAAATCAAAAACAAAATTTATTGATCCGGCCAACATGGACCTGGGCGTAAAACCGGGCGATGATTTTTTTAGTTATGCCAACGGTAACTGGGTAAAGAATAACCCGGTACCGGCCTCAAAAACCCGTTGGGGCAGTTTTGACATACTGTACCTGGGCAGCCTGGAAAAAATAAAATCGCTCTGCGAAGATGCGGCTGCCAATGCTTCGAAAAACGCTACCTATCAGCGGGTAGGCGATCTTTACCTCTCCGCTATGGACAGTGCCGGTATTGAGCAGCTTGGCTTTACCCCTATTAAGGAGGAACTGGACAGGTTGAATGGGTTAACCACGCTACAGGATGTTGTTAACGAAATTGCCACTATACGTACCAAAGGCATTGGCAGCGCTTTATTCGGCTTCAGGATTGACCAGGATGATAAGAATGTAAACCAGTACATTGCCACACTTTCCCAGGGTGGCACTTCTTTGCCGGACAGGGATTATTACCTTAAGCAGGATGCCCGCAACCAAACCATACGTGCAGAATATGTAAAGTATATTACCGACATGTTTAAGCTGGTGGGCGATGATGAAGCTACTGCCACGAAAAAGGCCGCCGCCATTATGGGTATTGAAACCGGGCTGGCCAAAGCACAGTTAAGCCGCGTGGAACTGCGAGACCCTGTTAAAACCTATAATAAATTCTCCACAGGCGATTTTACCAAAACCACGCCTGGCCTGGATTGGAAAGCATTGTTTACGGCTATGAAAGCAGCCAATGCTGATAGCCTGCTGGTAAATAATCCCGCTTTTTTTAAAACAGCGGATGCTTTGTTAAGCGCCGTAACCCTGGATAGCTGGAAAGCCTATTTGCAATGGGCTGTAATAAAAAGCGCTGCGCCTTATTTAAGCAGTGCCTTTGTTAACCGCCAGTTTGAATTTGGCCGTGTATTAACCGGCCAGAAGCAAATGACGCCGCGCTGGCAACGCATGAGCTCGCTGGTGGATAATAATCTTGGCGAATTGCTGGGCCAGTTATATGTTGAAAAATATTTTGATAACAATGCCAAACAGCGCATGCTTGCACTGGTAAAAAATGTGCAGGAAACCTTTGCATCAAGAATCCAGCGGCTCGACTGGATGAGTGACTCCACCAAGCAACGTGCCCTGGAAAAACTGCAGGCCATCGTTAACAAAATAGGTTTTCCTGATAAATGGGAAACTTATCCCGGCGTAACCATCAGCAAAACAGGCCTGGTAGCAAACCTTAGAAGCATTAACCAGTTTGAATACAATAAGATGGTTAACAAATTGGGCCAGCCGGTTGATAAAACTGAATGGGGCATGACACCTCCTACCATTAACGCCTACTACAATCCGGCTAACAATGAAATTGCTTTTCCCGCAGGCATACTGCAGTTTCCGTTCTTTGACTTTGGCGCTGATGACGCGGTTAACTATGGTGGTATAGCGGCGGTTATAGGCCACGAGCTTACCCACGGTTTTGATGACCAGGGCAGGCAATATGCCGCAGATGGCAACCTGAAAGACTGGTGGACGGCCGATGACGCCAAAAAGTTTGAAGAGCGTGCCAATAAAGTAGTGGAACAGTACAATGGTTTTGTGGTAAACGATTCCCTGCACCTGAACGGGAAGTTAACCCTGGGCGAGAACCTGGCCGACCTGGGCGGGTTAAACATAGCCTACGAAGCTTTCAAAAAAACAGAGCAAGGAAAAAGTGATAAAAAAATTGACGGCTTTACGCCGGATCAGCGCTTCTTTCTGGGATGGGCGCAGGTATGGCGGCAAACAGTGCTGCCGGAAACATCTGCCCAACTGGTGCTTGTAGATCCGCATTCGCCGGGTAAATACCGGGCTAACGGCCCCGTACAAAATATGGATGCTTTTTACAAAGCATTTAACGTACAGCCTGGAGATAAAATGTACAAGCCTGAAAGTGAAAGGATAAAAGTGTGGTAGCATAATGTAAAGCTGAAATCATAACCGCAAAAAGTTCTGCCGCAAGGCGGAACTTTTTGCTTCTGCACAGGTCTGGTTCCTGCCACCTTTGGCGCCAGAAACGTAATCCGCTTCCCTGGTGCGTGTCTTCACGCACCAGCGTTACCCGGTCTGAAAAGCCGCTTAGTTTCTGCCACCTTTGGTGCCAGAAACATAAAAAAGTAACAAAAAAGGTCAAGGAAGAAACGATATACAGCCGTTTCTTCCGTTCGCCCCTGATTAAACTTTTGTACTACTGTGAATTCAGCAGTAGAATGTTCTTGTACAAGGCATACCAAATTTGATGATGCAGTTAAAATGAATGACCCGGTCTGATTTTTATTTGTATATAGCTGAATATCAGTATAAAAGATTCAAAACTCACGTTAATCTATCCGGGTCTGAAAAGCTGCCCAATGAACCAAACGATGAAAGGATTGCGACGCAACAGGCGATGCCATGAAACTCCTTAGCTGGTATTATAATCTTGTATAAAAGTGTGTACTGGTGGGTGGGCTCAATGGCTGCAGTCGTGCTCGTGGCAATGTTTGGCTTTGCGGCAAAGCCGGTAGTTAACGTAATGCGCAGCTACCACCAGCACAACAGCCGGCAGCAAAAACCATAACTGGTAATTGTGCCACAACTGCTTGGCAAACAGCAACGCTATGCCCGCCGAAAAAATAATAAAAGGCGCCCAGCTATGGTGGTGTTTCTTCCAGCCGTGGTACAAAGAATAGGCTCCAATGGCAAAAGCCAGTATAATCATCAGGTATTCAAAGGCAATATTGTCTATAATTTCAAAGCCCAGTACCGGCAGGCTGGTTAAAAACAGCGGCAGTACGGCGCAATGTATGGCGCAGGCAACAGAAGCGGTAATTCCTAAGGCGTCCCAGTTTATCTTTAGGTTCATTATTGTAATTGAGCCTGCAAAAATAATCGTTTGCAACATAGTTGCAAAACAAAGTTAAGTTTATTTTCTTTTTTTATAACAGGCTTAACTTTGCGGCATGAATAAAAAACTGGTAGGCTATAGCCTTTTTTTCGTAGTGCTTACAGGGTTGTTCCTGGTATTTGTTTTTGCAGGAACGGATAACTGGAAAAAGAAGTCGCCCGCTATCAGTGTTGTAAAGCCGTTTTCTTTTTTTAGCCAGAACGGTACCCGTTTTACAGATAAGGATATGGAGGGAAAGGTTTGCGTGGTGGAATTTTTCTTTACTACCTGCAAGGGTATTTGCCCTAAGCTTAACACCAACATGAAAGACATTTACCAGGAGTTTAAGAATGAGCCTGATTTTATGATACTCTCTCACACCAGCGACCCGGAAACAGATTCGGTGCCCGTGTTAAAACGCTATGCGGATTCTATTGGCGCCAACAGCAACAACTGGGTATTTCTTACCGGCCGCAAGGATAGCCTTTACCTGGCTGCCCGCAACAGCTACCTGCTGGATGACCCTAAGAATAACCTGGTGGATATAAACCAGCAGTTTCTTCACACACAGTTTTTTGCAGTGGTAGATAAAGAAGGAAAAGTTAGGGGCGGTGTGTATGATGGCCTTAAAAAAGACGAAATTGCCAAACTGAAAAGCGATGTAAAAACATTGCTTGCCGAAAAGCAGGGCCACAACGGTTTTGCAAACGGCATTTTTAACAACAATCCATAATAACGCTTTATGCAAAACAGAATAGCGGACTTATTGAAGAAGAACCAGTTAAGTATAACAGACAGCCGCAAAAAAATTCTGGAGCTTTTTCAAAATGCGGGTGGGGCACTGGCGCATTCCGACATAGAAAAGATGAGCGGGGAACATTTTGACCGTGTTACCATTTACCGTACCCTGCAAACCTTTGTTGAAAAAGGCATTATACATACCATACCAACGGTAGATAATTCCGTGCTGTATGCGCTTTGCAAAGATGAATGCAGCGCCGGCCACCATCACGATAACCATGTACACTTTATATGCGATGATTGTGGAACCACCTATTGCCTTGACCATGTGCTGATACCCAAAGTAGAGCTTCCCCTGGGCTTTACAGAAAAGCAAACAGACCTGGTGGTTAGCGGTACCTGCAAAAATTGCAACTAACTTAAAATTTCATTATAACCTTTCATGGCAGCCTTTACATGCTGGTATCAAAAAAGGCTTTCTTACTTTCGTTGTTTCAGCTATACCCAAACCCGGTCTATGCAGCCTCAATACCCCTCCATTGGAGACAGAATTCAGTCTATTTTTATAGACAGCACCTTGCTTATACTTGCCATGTTTGCCTTAAGCTCACTGTTGGATGAATATGAAAACCCGCCCGAATGGATACGCATTGTTTTCTTTTTTGCTATATGGGGCATTTACGAGCCTGTTTGCACCATAATTGGCGGTACCATTGGCCAATTGGTAAAAGGCATACGGGTAAGGCGGTATAGCAATCCTGAGCGCCGTATCAATATCTTCCAGGCAATGTTTCGCTACATTTTCAAAATTGCTTTTGGCTGGTTATCTTTTATTACCGTACACTTTAATGAAGAGCGCAGGGCCATACACGATATCTTTTCAGGAACAGTAATGGTTAAGGTTGGCAGCAATAGCGGTATGTAATGGCCGGGGCTGCCGCCCGGATAAATAAAATTATCAGGGGGTGCCCCCAAGCTGCGCAAGGGGTCGGGCTTTCCGCTATTACTCCGCCACAAGCCCGGGCTGCGAAGGCTTCAGCGGGGTAACCGCTTCAATCCCTCACCCGAAAGACGGTTACCGGTTGCCGGTAGCTGGTTACCGGTCTGTTGAGGTTATTTTGGGGATGATGAAGTGCAGGTTCTGCATAGCGGCAAAGCCGCAAACATTGAACATTAAACAACAAAGACCCATCGGGGCGGCATGTTAGTAGATAGGGAAAGATACGCTTTGCAAAGAGCGCCGTAGGTGCGATATGTTAAGCAGGGTGGTGTGAAACAGCATGTTGGAGATTACCAGGCCCTGTTGCAAGAGGCTGTTTAACATATCGCCTCTACGAGGCTTTATAAAACAGGCCGCGATTACCTGTTTGCTACTAACATATCGCTTCTACGGAGCTTTGCGGTTGATTGCGGAAAATTTAACCACAAGGCTACCCGACGGTTGCCGGTCTGTTGATTGTATAAGATGATGATGTTATTTTTAATATCATGCAGGGGATGAAAAATGTTCAGCAATCCCGTTGGCTGTTACGATACGCGGGTCAATCCCATTAAATTAAGAACCCAATGCCAGGTTGGACCCGGCAATAAGCGGAGTAAATTCTGTCGAAACCGGTTATTGCAAGCCATCTCTTTGCCAACCTTAACTTAATGGACATTGCTTGTAGTTTTATTTTTAAACCTTGCTGTTGCTAAAATTCAGCGCATGTATTTGTATATTCAACTTTAAAAACAAGCTTATGGCAGTGGTTGCATTGTATAACCTTAAGGGCGGCGTGGGCAAAACGGCAGCTACCATTAACCTTGCATACCTGTCCGCAGCGGACGGCTTTAAAACACTCGTGTGGGACCTTGACCCCCAGGGCTCCTCTTCTTTCTACCTGAATGTTTCACCGGCTTATAAAAATGAAAGCCGCAAACTGCTGGCAGGAGATACCGATATAAAAGAAGCCGTGCAGGATTCTAATTTTGAAAACCTTTGGGTTATACCTGCGGATATGAGTGCCCGCAATGCGGATATATTGCTGGGCGATATGAAGCAGAGCAAAAAAAAGCTGAAAAACCTGGTGGGACAGTTAAAACAGTTTGACCACATTTTCCTGGATTGTCCGCCGGGCATATCATTGTTGCACGATAATGTGTTTAATGCCGCAGATTGGGTGCTGATGCCCAATATACCCACCACCTTATCCATCCGCTCTTATGAAACAGTGGCGGAATATTTTAAAGACAATGAGTTTGACAGTGATAAGCTGAAGTGTTTCTTCAGCATGGTAGACCATCGTAAAAACCTGCACCACGAAACCATGCAGCAGTTTTACAAAGACAAGCTGTTCTTCAAAAATTATATACCCTACCTGAGCGATGTGGAAAAGATGGGCGCCCACCAGCAGCCTTTGTTCGAGTTTGCCAACAGCAGCTATGCTGCCCAATGCTACAGGGATTTATGGAATGAGTTTAAGAAGACCTGTTTGTGATGGTGAGTGGTGAATGGTGAGTGGGAGCATTCTTCATTCAAAATTCCTTGATCCTTGTTCGATATTCCGTAAGTGGGTGGGGCTACATCGCACATCAAACATCTTACATCAAACATCGTACATATAACGTCATACATCCTATAACCCGTCCGGTTGAAAATTATTTGATAGGAAAAATATATTTTATGGAAAGAACAATTACCTCCTGGCACAGTCCGTCTCTTAACACCGAAATGCCAATTGCCACCTACGGCCATTATGGCTTTGCATTGCTGATGATACCCACAGCCGCCGCCGACTACCTGGAATACGAACGTTTCCAGCTGATTGATTCACTGGCGCCAATGATTAATGCCGGCAAGCTAAAAGTGTTCAGCATTAACAGCATTAATAAAGAAAGCTGGCTTAACAACAATATGCTGGGCGAACACAAAGCCATAAGGCATAACCAGTTTAACGAATACGTTTTCAGGGAAGTGATTCCCTATATACGCACCCATACCAGCGAGGGCACTTTTATTTACACCTGCGGCGCTTCCTTTGGCGCATTGCACGCCATGAACCTGTTTTTAAAACGGCCCGATATCATCAACGGCGTCATCAGCATGAGCGGTGTGTACGATCTTACAGAATACACCAAAGGTTACTGGGATGAGCAGGTGTATTTCAACAGCCCCATTCACTACATCCCCAATCTGTCAGACCCCTGGTATTTCGATAAAATAAGGGCCAGCCACCACATTCATATTTATACCGGCAGCGGCAACCACGAAGACCCCGATGCCAACCGCCGTTTTTCGCAGGTTCTGTGGGATAAAGGCATCTGGCACGACCTGGATATCTGGGGTAAAGACATTCACCACGACTGGCCCACCTGGCGCATGATGCTGCCTTACATTATTGATGAAAAGTTTTAAGCGCCCTGTCTTTTACGCATACCGAAAATTTCAAACCGGCGCCTATGGCATTAGCCCATACCTTTGCGCCACAAAAAATCTACCGTATGTCTTACCGCATTGAAAAAGATACCATGGGCGAAGTACAGGTACCTTCGCATGTGTACTGGGGCGCACAAACCCAGCGTAGCATAGAGAATTTTAAAATAGCACAGGATATCAACAAAATGCCCAAAGCCATTATACAGGCTTTTGCTTACCTGAAAAACGCGGCGGCCATCGCCAATTTTGAGCTGGGTGTTTTACCGGAAGAAAAAAAGAACGCTATCGGCCAGGTATGCGATGAAATACTGGAGGGCAAGCTGGACGACCAGTTTCCGCTGGTGGTATGGCAAACCGGCAGCGGTACGCAAAGCAACATGAACGTGAATGAAGTGGTGGCTTACCGTGCCCACGTAATTAATGGCGGCAGGCTGGAAGACAAGGATAAATTCCTGCACCCTAACGACGATGTAAACAAGTCGCAATCTTCCAACGATACCTTCCCAACGGCCATGCACATAGCGGCCTATAAAACACTGGTGGAAAATACCATTCCCGGCATTGAAAAACTGCGGGATACGCTGGCTGCCAAAAGCAAGGCTTTTATGAATGTGGTTAAAATTGGCCGCACCCATTTTATGGATGCTACCCCCTTAACCCTTGGCCAGGAGTTTAGCGGTTATACTGCCCAGCTAAACCACGGGTTAAAGGCCATCAACAATTCTTTATCGCATTTAACAGAACTGGCACTGGGTGGCACAGCCGTAGGTACGGGTATTAATACGCCCAAAGGATACGCTGAGCTGGTGGCTGAAAAAATAGCTGAGCTAACAGGCCTGCCCTTTGTAACGGCCGAAAACAAGTTTGAAGCACTGGCCGCGCATGATGCCATTGTTGAAGCGCATGGCGCCCTAAAAACTGTTGCGGTAAGCTTGATGAAAATAGCCAACGACATACGCATGCTGTCCTCGGGCCCACGCAGCGGTATCGGCGAAATTTTTATACCCGATAACGAGCCCGGCTCTTCCATTATGCCGGGCAAGGTTAACCCTACCCAGTGCGAGGCGCTTACCATGATTGCCGCCCAGGTGCTGGGCAACGATGTTGCCATAAATGTAGGCGGCGCCAACGGCCATTTTGAGCTAAATGTGTTTAAGCCCGTAATGATCTATAACTTCCTGCACAGCGCCAGGCTTATTGGTGAAGGCGCCGTATCGTTCAACGATAAGTGTGCGGTGGGTATAGAGCCCATTGAAGCCAACATTAAAAAGCATGTGGATAACAGCCTGATGCTGGTAACGGCGCTCAATACAAAAATCGGTTACTACAAAGCCGCTGAAATTGCGCAGAAAGCCCATAAAGAAGGCACTACGCTTAAGGAAATGGCCGTTAAGCTGGGTTATGTTACCCCCGAACAATTTGATGAATGGGTGATACCCGCCAACATGGTAGGCGAATTAAAATAACAATCTTAAAGATAGAACATACCAGGGCAGCCTTTGGGCTGCCTTGTTTTTTATGGGCCCGGCAGCAGGAACATTAATGAGGCTGCCGTTGCGTCGCACTCTTGTACGGTTGGATTCGCTACGCGGCTTTTTAGCCCGGGTAGAAGATTGGATATAGATTTATAGCATTCTGCCCATCCCTGCCGCAAAGAGTGCAATTGCAGGAGACTTTTCGGAGAAACGAGTTAAGGAAATCAGCAGTGTTTATCATTGCCCGAAGGGCATAAATAAGAATAGCCCCGGGTGAAACCCGGGGTTAAAGAATTAATTACCCGGCAACCCTGTAAGGGTTGAATATGCCGGATGTTCAACTCTTACAGGGTTGGGCCGTACCTATTGAGGTAACCCCGGTTTGCAACCGGGGATATTCGTAGTAAAGCCTTTCAGGCTTTTATAGAAGACTTTATATGGCTGGAATATTTTCTGACGCTTAACTTAATGACATTGGGCTTAAGCCCGGGTTAGAAATAAAACGATCGGTGGCTTTAGCCTGAATGTATGCGGGTTCGTTATCTTCAAGAAAACAAGTATTTATCGTTTGTAAAAAATGTAGTCAGTAATCAAAGGTTCAAGCCCGTGTTGTTTAAATTCTGTCGCAATTTGCCCCCTATGATATGTTGAATGGTTAATAACGTGAAATAATATGTCTTGCACACGGTTGCTAAACCCTTCTCCCTTGCTGGTTGAGTAACTGATAATTTGGCTTAAGTCAAACCTGTCAAGTATTTGCAATGTCTGTTCATAGTTCGTTGTGTTGATGGCTTCCAGGTCTTGTAAATGGTGAAGTTGCCACACAGCAAAGGTTGGCTGTTTCGGGTCAATCCTGTTGTTCCAAATTTGATGAGCGTTCAGCAAATGATTAAACAGGCTCACGGCTTTTTGCGATGTTTTGTCCGGGTTGCCCGCAAAAACGCTAAACAACTTTTGGTTGTAGTGATTACTGTATTCAAATAACTCTGTAAAAAACTGTTTCAATGTGTTAAGGAGTTGTATTGGTTTTTAGTTGTTGTTTTAACCTGGCATAGAAAGTTGAGGTATTGCTGGCCATAGCGGAATTTTTTGTTGATAGAAAATTTTATCCACCAATTGCCATTCTCAAGAGATCCGCTTTCTATTGTTTGTTTTACGGAAGGGACTTTTTTGAGAAAATTTACAAGCTTACTGAATTTAGAGTCTGTCATATAATTGCGTTCTAACGGCGGGGCTTTATGCTGTGCTGGTATTCCGTGATTTGTCAGCCACGAACCGCGGTTGAATAAAGTTATGTAGTTGATGTTGTATTTTGTAGCTTAGCTTTACTCGGACAGCCGGACTGCAGATGACAAGCGAACGGGACGATTAGTATATATTCGTCAGCCAGCATAGCAGAAAACCATGTTACCAGATGGCGTTCTTGCCCCCCATGTCGTTTGGTCACTTTTAATGTCATTTACTTCGTCTTTCTTCTGGCAGATCAATTTAAATTGCATTTACTTCCTCATATTCTCTATCTTCTGTAGTATTAGTTTCTTTTCATAATTCTCCTTCTTGGACACCATGTCCAACTTCTTGTCCAAGTTCATCATTAAAAGTATCTTTTTCTTCTATAGCTTGGACATCATGTCCAACAACTTGTCCAACCTATCTATCTTATTCATTCACAATATATTTGTAATTAGGAGAATTAGAATCTTCTCCATTATCACGTATTAAACTAAGTTCTTTCATAACAGCAAGATGTCTTTGGGCGGTCTTATAACCAATGTCAAAATGAGCTGAATATTCCCTTGTACTTACTTCTCCAACTGTTTTAAGCCATTCGTAACCTCTTAGTTGAGCATCGTTAAGTTTTGTTACGTTTGGCTTATCAGTAACTATTTTAGCAGCTGCAATGCTTCTTGGGAATGTCAAGACCATATATGGAGCTTCATAAGAAACTAACGGCAAAGGCAAATTATGCTTTGTGGGCAAGTCTTTAATGGTTTGAAAACCTAAGCCTCTTTGCTCCACTAAGTCCATTTGGTCAAACACATACATTATTTTGGGATTACGACTTAAAGATGGAGCATTAAATTTCTTGATTTGCTCTAAGGTAATTGGCTCTATTGGTTTTCCCGGACTCTTAATGATAATTGTATCATCATTAATTTCAAAATAGATAGGAGCTCCGCCAATATCGTAATCACGATGTACAATAGCATTAATAATAGCTTCTCGGAAGACTACTAAAGGATAATCATAAATGACTTTACGCTCAGCATTAGTTCTGTCTATCTGTTTGCCAATATGATTTTCATACCAGCTTTGTATTTTGTCAGCTTGTAAAAGTAAAGGGCCTTCAATTGTTTCAATACCCTCCCCACGTCCTCTAGTTTTATAAGTTGCTCTTATTAATGCATTCTGATATATCAATTGAGGTCTTTTGCCAAACAACAATAGTCCCAAACCTGTTGGGATGTATTTGTCGTTTTTCAATTCTATGATACCGAGTTGGTCAAAGATTCTGTAGTATTCTGGAGTGTCAATCGCTACTTCGAGATTAGCTTTACTAATGAAATCTTCAATTATTTCCTTAGATAAATCTGCTGTGTTAGCTTTAGGCTCTCCCTTTTCTTTTTCAGATAAAATGGATGGTAAAGGAACTGTTTTAATTTTTTTAGCCCGTTCTTCTGCTTCTTCAATAAATTGTTTATTTGCATCCCGAATTTGCTTTTGAAGGTCGGCATCAAACATTTCAACTTCCACACCATTATCCAAAAGATATTTAATGCCTTTTCGATCAACGGTTGGGTCGGGGTCTTCTATGCCAATCCAAACTTTCTTTATGCGAGCATTTACAATACGCTCAGCACAACCCAATTTAGGAAGGTTCCTCGCCCCGGGAGCACAAGGTTCAAGTGTCGCAAATAAGATGGAGCCATCTAAATGATTACTACGGTTTTTTCTTTCAAGCAAAGTAAATTCTGCGTGATCACCATGACGAAGTTCTCCTCTAAATGCTTCTTCTTCTGAACCATCGGGTTTAATTAAAATTGCTCCCACCTTAGGACTTACTTTGTCTTTTCGCGGCTCTTGAATGGATTTATTCATTACCTGAATAGCCATTTCCATATATTTCCTTGCGTTGAATGCTTTATCTTCTTTCTTCTTTGCCATTGTTTATCTGTAATTCCCTCCCCATTTGATATTGTAGTACATAAATTGTTGCGCTGTCGTTCTACGCTTGTTGGTAACGACTGTTATGTGCAGGCTTTATTTGTCGCTCGTAGATAATTTATGAATTTGTTGAAACTAAAACCTACTCCTGCAAAGTTAGGTTCAAGCATAACTGAATTGGCTAATGCCCCTCTAACCCCTCGCTTTTTCTCTTTAGTAATCGCGAAGTCGAATAGGTCTTGTCCTTGCTTTATTTTATAAAATATTTTTTGAATAAGCTCTACGACTTCGGTTGTGTCTTTACAATGCTTTTTTAATGGAAAGAAAATCATTTTCAAATTTTCTTCTTCTCCTTTTTCAATTGTCCCAATTACTCTACGACGAAACTCTGAAGGGTTTCTGTTAGTAACTAAAATTGCGGGAAGCAATTCTTCTTTGTCTGCGTCTTCCCCATTAATGCTATGCCACGATAACACTTCGTCACTGAAATGCACACCTTCGTCTGTTCGCATAATAACAACAGCATTTTTCTTTTCAGAAGCAAGTGTCGCCATTTTACCGAAATTGTCTTTCAATGCTTGGCTTAATGGTTCATACCAACCATAATCTAACAAGTAAATGAAATAATCTCTGTCATGTTTGTCTGGAATACCTTCCGAACTGTGAACCATTAGCCCCATAGCTTTAAAATTTTGGGGTGTGTCTATAAGGTTGCATAAAGCGCTTACATTGCCTCGGCTCCAATTTATAAATGTTTACAAACTTTTACAAACGTTTATGCACAGTTTTTCTTTTTTTGACTTGGAAAGAGTAATTCTAAACGGAAAGTTTATACTTCCAGCTTTCGCCATTGTAGCCCCGAAGACAGGATTTCCGCTTCAGAACAAAATTTTTTGATGGTATAGGATTGGAAAATTTACCAGAACTTCTTCAGTGTCGGGATGATAAATGTAGACGCTTTGCAGGTTTCTGTATTTGCCATAGCATGCCCTCGTAAAGTTTCTGGCGCCGTAGGCGGCAGAAACAATGGCTATAAGGTGGGAAAAGCTGCATAGCGAATTCAGCCGTACACGAGTGCGACGCAAGTAAAGCTCAATAGTAGCTCCTTCAGCCGGGCCCATACATCTTAATTTCCGGAATGGGTGCCACCGCACCCGGCAAACAGCCTGTTATCAGTAAAAGAAGGCCAACAAGCCAGGAAAATTTGCTGTAAGCCGGGAAGATCTGCTTTTCCGTGACTTTCCGTGTTTCCGTGGCAATGCCCAGGCGAAGTTTCTGGCGCCTACGGCGGCAGAAACAGGTTCCGCAATTTTCTGTGCTTCATGGCAAGCAACCAGGTTTACGGTTCAGGGGGCAAAGCCCTTACAAATCAAAAGGTGTTGCCTGCTCCGGAAAAATGAGCTTGAGTTGCAGTTTGTTCTGTTCTGTTAATTGCCTGTATATGGTTGCTTCGTTATTGCCGGATGGCTTTATGTGGGTGATGACAACCGGCAGGCCAGCGATGGATTCTTTGCCTGCCAGGTTGCCGAGTTGCTGCATTTCCTTCATCAGCAGGGCAGGGGTAAGGTGGCCGAACAGTTTGTTTGACGGCTGTTCATCGGGGTAAGAAACCTCGATGAAAATACCTTTGAGCTGGTGTGCTCTAATAATAGGCGCAACAGCCTGCCACAACTGCTGTAACCGGGTGGATTTCTCCACTTCATCGGCACCGGTATCGCCTAAGTATAACACATAGCTGTCGTTATGCCGCACCAAAAAAGCAGTGCTTTCATAAGGGTTTACATGACTTAGTGCGTAAGCCTTTATATGCAGGCCCGTATTGGCTGCTTCGGTTTCTTTTGCTGCAAGTTCTACATAGTGGTATTTGCCCAGCGCCGGTTGTTCGCCTGCATCTCCAAAGTTGGCCCAGCTTTTCCAGGAAAAATATTTGTCTTTGATGATGTTGAGGCAATGCGGCAAACCGTAAATGTATTTGGAAGTATCGTCTGGCGAGTTAATGATAAGGCCTGCAAGATGGTCGAGGTGCGGGTGGGAGATGCAGTAACCTTTTATGTTTTGTTTTAATACGGTAGCCGCATCCTGCTTAAAAATGCCTTTGGCCGCAGCTTTCTGCAGCCCGGCATGCAGGGTGCCGGCATCCAGGCAAATGTATTGCTGGCTTCCTTTTACGCCAAGCATATAGGAAGATAGGTTGCTTTCGTCAATACCGCCTTTTACACCAAGCGGAATGCAGGTGAATGTATCCTGGGCCTGTATATTGTTTGCCAACAAAAGGGGGAGGAGTAACCGGAAAATGCTGTTCATGGTTGTTTGCTGCTGTTGAATGCACAAGTTAACGGATGAATGATATTTGTGCTGTAAAGCAGCGGAAGTTTAATGTTGCTGCGAGGCTTTGGTTGTTCGATGTTCTTTTGCTCAACGTTCCATGGAAGCCTGAAATGCTTTACTTATAATAGCCCCGGTTGCAAACCGGGGTTACCTGCGACGTAATAATCCAACCCTGCAAGGGTTGAACCTTTGTTGGTAGTCAACCCCTACAGGGTTGTTAGACGGTTATTTTCTTTGACCACGGGTTTTACCCGTGGCTATTGTTATTTATGCCCTTCGGGCAAACGGCAACCGTTGATGCCACGTCACTTCTTAAAGACAACTTATCAACATCAACAGACTAACCGGTAACTGGTAATCGGCAACTTTCTTTTGGGTGAAGGGTTAAAAGCTCCGTAGGAGCGGCACGTTAGTAGAAAGATAGAAAGCAATTTTTTGTAAAGCCTCGTAGAGGCGTTATGTTGAGCAATCTTTTGAAACAGTGCCTGGTAATCATCAATCATGCTGTTACACATTATCCTGCGTAACATATCGCACCTAAGGCGCTACGGGGAAACCTTGTTTTCGTTGGCTACTAACATGCCGCCTCTACGAGGCTTTGGTTGTTCAATGTTCTTTTGTTCAACGCTTAATGGAAGCCTGAAGGGCTTTACTTATAATAGCCCCGGTTGTAAACCGGGGTTACCTGCGGTGTAACCATCCAACCCTGAAAGGGTTGAATGCTTGTTGGTAGTTAACCCTTTCAGGGTTGTTGAACGGTTATTTTCTTTTACCATGGGTTTCACCCGTGGCTATTGTTATTAATGCCCTTCGGGCAAACGGCAACCGGTACTGCCACATCACTTCATCAAGACAGCATATCAACATCAACACACTGGTAACTTGTAACTGGTAACCGCTTTTCGAGTGAGGGGTTAAAAAGCTCCGTAGGAGCGGCATGTTAGTAGAAAGATAGAAAGCGAATTTTTTTGTATAGCCTCGTAGAGGCGGTATGTTGAGCAGCCTTTTGCACCGGAACCCCGTAATCATCAATCTTGCTGTTACACATTATCCTGCGTAACATAGCGCACCTAAGGCTCTACGGGGAAACCTTGTTTCATTAGCTACTAACATGCCGCCTCTACGAGGCTTTGGATGTTTAATGTTCTTTTGGTAAACGTTTAAAGGAAGCCTGAAAGGCTTTACTTATAATAGCCCCTGTTGTAAACCGGGGTTACTTGCGGAGTAACCATCCAACCCTGAAAGGGTTGAATGCTTGTTGGTAGTCAACCCTTTCAGGGTTGTTGGACGGTTATTTTCTTTTACCACGGGTTTCACCCGTGGCTATTGTTATTAATGCCCTTCGGGCAAACGGCAACCGGTACTGCCACA
>NZ_VVIP01000013.1:12519-72720 GCF_009650435.1 Foetidibacter luteolus | reverse complement strand
GTTTCACCCGTGGCTATTGTTATTAATGCCCTTCGGGCAAACGGCAACCGGTACTGCCACATCGCTTCATCAAGACACCGTATTAACATCAACACACTGGTAACTGGTAACCGGTAACCGCCTTTCGGGTGAGGGATTGCAGCGGATACCCCGGTGAGGCCATCGCAGCAGAGGCTTTGTGCCGGAGTATGAGCGGAAAGCCCGACCCCTTGCGATAGCTTGGGGGCACCCCCTGAAAATCTGTCTATTTTAAATAATTATATTAAACAGCTTTGGCTATTGTTTCCTTACGAAAATAAATTCCAGTTTAATCCAAGCGCTTGGCTTCGTAACAGTTTAATTGCCCGCCTTCGACAAGCTCAGGCTGACAGCTTGAGTAAACGGCAATCAGGTATTATTGCCAATGTTGGCTTACCTTATTAACGTGATGGTGCCCTTCATTTTAAATACTTCGCCCTGTTTGTTAAAACTGCTAAACCAAACATAGCTGCCCATGGGCAATGGCCTGCCGTTGTGCATGCCGTTCCACCCGGTGGAGGGGTTGGTTGTTTCGAATATTTTTTGCCCCCAGCGGTTAAAAATGGTAAGCCGGTAATCCTGCAGGTTTAAGCCGTTGAGCACACGGAAGACATCGTTGCGGCCATCGCCATTAGGGGTAAACCCACTGGGAAAATAAACATTGCAGTTGCCCGGAACAATAGAAATTTCATCTCTTGCGGTGCCGCATATATCCGTTACCTGTACGTAATACACGCCTGGCGCAACAACAACAAAAGCAGGCTGTGAAGAGCCATCCTGCCAGGTATAATTTTTAAATATGCCGGGGGAAAGCAGGATGCTGTCGCCGGAACAGATTTCTTTATCGGGGCCGAGAGAAGGCGCCGGCCTGGATAGAACAGTAAGTCTGATGGTACGTATGCTGTCGCAACCGTTGGCAGCCACCAGTGTATCTATATAAATGCCGTTGCGTGTATAACCGAGATAGTTTTCACCTTCGCAAATGGATTGCTCGAGGGTGGCATAAGATTTACGATTAACGGTGAGGTGAATGGTTCTTATGCTGTCGCAGCCGTTGGCCGCTACCAGCCTGTCTGTATAAGTGCCGCTGCTGTTGTAACCTAAGAAACTTTCTCCTTCGCAGATAACTGCATCAATGCTTGAATAGGCTTTGGGTTTTACTTGCAGGTACAGGGTGCGTATGCTGTCGCAGCCATTGGCGGTGGGGAAAGTATCTATGTATGTACCACTTGTTGTGTAGCCGGCATAGTCCTCACCTTCGCAGATGGATTGGGTTATGCTGATACGTGGTTTTGATTTTACTGTAAGGTTAAGGGTCCTTATGCTGTCGCAACCGTTGGCAGCCACCAGAACATCTACATAAGTACCGCTTATGGTATAACCCAGGTAGCTTTGACCTTCGCAAATAGAAACATTAAGGATGGATGAAGCTTTGGGGTTAACGGTTAAGCGAATAGTCCTGATGCTGTCGCAGCCATTGGCCGCCACCAATGTATCAACGTACGTGCCGCGAACTGTGTAGCCCTGGTAACTTTCTCCATCACAAATGATGGGCGTAAATAAGGAGTAAGCCCTTGGTTTAACTGTGAGGTTGATGGTCCGGATGCTGTCGCAACCATTGGCGGCTGGAAAAATATCTGTATAGGTGCCGCTCACTTTATAGCCTTCATAACTTTCTCCCTGGCAAATGGTGGGTGAAAAAGAGGTGTAAGACCTGGCTTTAACCGTTAGGTTGATGGTCCTTATACTGTCGCAGCCATTGGCCGCCACCAGTATGTCTGTATAAGTGCCGCTTGTAGTGTAACCCTCGTAGCTATCTCCTTCGCAAATAATGGGGTTAAGCGTTTCATAGGATTTTTTGTTAACGGTAAGGTTAATGGTTCTTACACTGTCGCAGCCATTGGCGGCCACCAGTATGTCTGTATAAGTGCCGCTTGTAGTGTAACCCTCGTAGCTATCTCCTTCGCAGATAATGGGGTTAAGCGTTTCGTATGATTTTTTGTTAACGGTAAGGTTAATGGTTCTTACGCTGTCGCAGCCGTTGGCAGCCAGCAGTATGTCAGTATAAGTGCCGCTGGTGGTGTAACCTTCGTAGCTATCCCCTTCGCAAATAATGGGGTTGAGTGTGGTATGGGACTTAGGTTTAACGGTAAGGTTAATGGTCCTAACGCTGTCGCAGCCGTTGGCCGCCACCAATACATCCACATAAGTGCCGCTTGTGGTGTAGCCTTCATAGCTCTCGCCTTCGCAAATGATGGGGTTGATTGTTTCGTAAGCTTTGGGCAAAACCGTAAGGTTAATGGTTCTAACGCTGTCGCAGCCGTTGGCGGCCACCAGTATGTCAGTATAAGTGCCGGCGGTGGTGTAACCTTCGTAGCTCTCGCCTTCGCAAATGATGGGGTTAATTGTTTCGTAAGCTTTGGGCAAAACGGTAAGGTTAATGGTTCTTGTGCTGTCGCAGCCGTTGGCCGCCACCAATACATCCACATAAGTGCCGCTTGTGGTGTAGCCCTCATAGCTTTCACCTTCGCAAATGACGGGGGAAAGGGAGGATGAAGATGTTGGTTTTACCAACAGGTCAAGCACAACAATACTATCGCACCCATAAACAGACTTGAATACATCCCTGTAAGAGCCGGTTACTGTATGGCCATTTACAGAGCCGCCTTCGCAAATTTCGGTTTCAACGGTGATGGAATATTTTGCACCCACATTTACCGTTGTACTTAAGGCAGAAGTATATCCATTAGCGTCAGTTATCAGCACGGTATAAATACCTGAGTTAACAGGTTGTGCAGATGTTATAGTTGGGTTTTGGGCGGTTGACGTAAACGAGTTAGGCCCGCTCCACGAATAAGTTAATGGCAGTTTTAAGGCAGGCGGAGTAACGGTAAGAACAATATCTTCATCCTGGCAGATGGGGGAGTTAGAGGTTAATATCCCATTTTCAATTACATATACATCTTCACTGTTAGGGCCGGCTGAAGCGCTGTCGTAGTTGGAGCCACCGGCGGCTGTACCTGCCAACTGCCCTGCTTCGTAAACGGTATTTTGCCCGGCCAACGCAAGGGCCTGCGGGGTAATTTGCCGTAAGGGGTTAAGGAAGGTGCGTGTAGGGTCAAAGTATAAAACCTGGGCCCCGTTATGATACATTCCCGGTATTACGGATGGGTCAATATATGCCGTCATAGTAATGGTTACCACACCGCCACCCGGAATATTAAACGTGCCCAACACAGGGTTAGCGGCCGTTCCTGAATTTACAGGAGAAGTTGGTCCTGATGCCCAGTTGCTGTAGGCAACTGACGCGGATACAAATGAAAAACCCGCAGGCAATACATCATTAACTGTTACACCGCCGGCGCCGCTTTGCGGTTCTACATTGGTAATAGTTAGGGTGTAAACCGCATTGTTGCCGGCAGTACGTGCACCGGGTACACCCGGCCGCATTTCAGACTTTTCAATAACGAGTGTTGGCAGGCAGGTGGCGCCTTTGCCTTTGAGGTAATCGGGCAAATCATCCTGGAGGAAAGATGTTGCAATGCCTGCCGCACCATCCTGCGCATTATAGGGAATGCCAGCGCCGCTGGCGGTAAGGCCCGAAACACCCGCCGTAACCTGCGTATTAATAACCGCGGATGGCACGTTGTGCCAAATTATGCCACCGCCACCGCCACCACCGGGGCCATGTATATCTGCAGCGAAGTTGATGGTGTGACCGCCATTGCCGCCATTTGCTGACAGGTTAAGAACAGCGCCGCTGCTGGCTATGGCGTTTATTAAAATTGTTCCACCGGCCCCACCGCCTCCTGCGCCGTCCCCAAAAATTTTGGGTGTACCCGTGGTACCATTGCCTCCATTTGCCAGTATTGTGCCTGTACCAATTATCCTGAATGCATTAATTAATATGATACCGCCCCCCACGCCGCCGCCATTGCCATCCGATACGTTGTCGGCATCGCCAGCACCACCACCGCCTCCCATAAATAAAAGATGCGGACTGGTGGCAGGCAGGTTGATGCCCGGCCTGCCGCCGCTTACGCGGTCGGTGCCTTCATCAGAACATACAGTAACCCTCAAAACGCCATCTCCGCCGCCGCCGCCGGCCCCACCATTGCCTCCGCCGCCACCACCGGAATTGTGGTCGGCCCCTCCGCCACCGGCATTGGCAGGGGCGCCCCTGCCGTAATAGTTTCCGGGAAACCCTAACCAGGCTGCGCCATAATCCGCGGAATCAAAGCCGTTCCATGTATGGCGCGGCGTTCCTGCTATGCCTTCACCCTTAACAGATGCTTTGCTGGCCAAATGGCTGCCATAGGTGGCAGGGGTATTACATCCCGACGCTACATCCGGCCCCTGGAACCCGCCCCTGAAACCCCTTGCCGATGCGTTGATTGTATGACCGTTAAAATCAAAGTCTGCAGCTACGTCAAATGCGATGATGCCCCCGGCATAGCCGTTAAAAGGCGGACAGGTAATATCCTGGCTAAGTGTAAGCGAAGAAAATTGCGGCACCCTTACCACCTGGAATGTTTTTTTGCCCTGGTCTCCATCGCCCGGGTGGCTGGTGTAAGCGTTTACCAGGGTACCGCCTGGGCCCCCGCCCCTGAAGTTTAATAACCCACCTGTTAAGGGTACGCTGTTGAGCGCCACAACATATTCATAAATGCCTGCATTGCCCAGGCTTGTATAACCGGTGCCCCCCAATCCGTCAGGGCCAGCGGTAGCATCGTTGCTGCCATAAAGATTATCGTTGCTGCGGTAAATAGTGGCATCCTGTACCTGTATCAGTAACAGTAAATCGCCCGGGCTTACCGGGGTAATGCCGTAAGAATTGCCGAAAGCATCTGTAGGCGGCACAGCTTCAAGCAGAACACTTGAGGAGCCACTCAGTAGAACTGTATTAGCGCCGGTTGGGTAGTAAGTATTGATAGGAGGGGCTGCATTGGTAGGGCCATCAATACCGGGTGTGCCGCAAACCTGTGCTATACCCTGGCATTGAAGGAGTACGTAGATGATTAGTAAAACGAAGTGTTTAGGCCAGCCACACATACATGATAATCCCTTTAGATTTTTTACAGTTCGTTTTTTTGTAAAATATTGGATTACCTGTTATGTATTGGCTATCTAAAATGCTATGGCTTTCAGCAACCGGATGGCATTGGTCAGTTAGCTTTTAATTCGGGCCGAATATAGCAATTTATGTTTAATGGCGCTATACGAGCCTTGGTTATAAGAACCTGGCAAACGGCTTTATGTTGCCCCGGCAACAGGTAGATTTTTTAATAAACTGCTGATGGGCTTTCGGCCATTGATATTTCTCATCGGCAGCGGTACCGGCTTTCCGCTGCAACTCCGCTACCCGCAACGCTGCATTTCCCCCTTCAGGGGCCCATGGGGTAGCGGGGTTTTCACTTCAATCCGGCAGCCCTTCAGCTTTGCCAATACTGACCAGGCAAGGCATTGCATTCCCGTTGATCACCGGTACGGGTAAAGGGTATCAGGTCACTTACAAATAAAAACGGGCCGCAAAGCGGCCCGTAATTGTTATAAAACAAGGATGTATATGGAGGGTATTATAGTCGTTCAGTATCCTTTTCATCGTCATCGTCATCGTCACCGGAAGAATGGATAGTATAATTTTCAATTTTTTTGTATTTGCGGTATTTGTTGCTGGTTTCTTTTGACTGCATTTTTCCATTGATGTACAAGTCATCTCCTTTCCATTCAATACTGTACTCTTTGTTTTTGTCAATAAGCCCATCTTTGTGAAGCTCATCCCTAAAGGCTTTTACCTCCTTAAGGTGTTCTTTGGCTTTCTGCATTTCCACCTTGGCTTCAGCCATGGCTTTATTAACATCGGCTTTTATTTTTTCCATATCCACCTTCTTTATTTCAGCATTAACCTTGGCCATTTCAGCCTTGATTTCGGCATTGATCTTTTCCATGTCAATTTTTTCCATTTCTACTTTAGCTTCAGCCATGGCTTTGTCAACATCAACCTTTATCTTTTCCCAGTCAATTTTCTTCACCTGCTCCATGGCCAGCTTTACAGATTCTTTTACCTGTTGGTTGATCTTTTCAAAATCAACCTGCGCCATGGCTTCCTTCACCTGCTTGTTTATCATTTCAAAATCAACTTTTTTCATCTCCAGGTTCAGTTTGCCCATTTCAACATCCAGTTCTTCCATGGCCTTGTCAATTTCTTCCATCTCTTTATTGGTCAGGGACTTTTTCTTCAAGCGTGTAGTATCATCACCCTTTTTTTCATAAGTGCCTTTTTGTTTAGGGGGATCTTTTTTCTGCCAGGCAATGGAAATGCCTCCAATTAATATGAGTGCCGCAAAAGCAATCAGCAGGGTTGTATTCAGTCTATTTTTCATGTTACATGTTTTGAAAAGTTATTACGAATTATTTCGTAACAAACGTACGATGATATTCGTAAATGGCCAAAACCGCTCATCAATATTTTGCCTTAACAGTTTGTTAGGTATGAAAATGGGAAATAAAAAGCCAGCCTGAAGGCTGGCAAAAGAATCTGCTGGGTGAGAGGTCTTATTCTAATTTTCAGTGATTATTTTGAAGGCTTATCGCTTCAGTGTTTTACATTTTTCGAAAGCTCAAGTAGCTTTTTCATGTCAATACCGGTGGCTTTATGTATAATGGAAATGGGTACCCCATTTTCAATTAACCTTACTGCAGTTTCAAGTTTGCCCTCTGCAATACCTTCTGCCATTCCCAATTTTTTTCCTTTTTCAATGCCTTTTTGCAGTCCTTTGCTCACACCTTCCTGGAAACGCTGGTCTTTGGTAATATCAATGGTTACGGGCATATTTTGTTCCTCCTTTAACACCTGGTTTTGTGCTTCTGTACCTCGCAGGAGTGACAGTATTTCCAGTTGTTTTATTTTTATTTTAAAGTCTTCCGGTTGCTTCTTTAAACCGTAATGCAATTTATGTAAAATTTCCCTGATGATTTTTCGTTTGTCTGCTCCTTTGCCTGCCAGTACGGCTAATATCCACCCTGCTGCTTCACTTGCCTGTAAAAAGCCTGATGGTTTTAGCTGGCGGATATCTACCAGCTTGTAACGATAGTTTAATCCATAAGTTTTTATGGATGCCTCCATGCGCAGTTTATCGCTGCCCAGATAAACTACCACACCCCTTACCGGTTTATTGTACTTAAGGCGTAACAGGTTATTGTACAACAGCATTCGGTCTGCCATTTTCCTGTCGTTAGTAGTTTGCCATTCTATATGCATAATAAACTGCTCGCCGTGGGTTGTTGTTATTTCAGCTACGGTATCAGCTTCTTTTTCCAGTATGGTTTGTTGCAGTTTGCCACCAAGGGATATTATTTGCACAGCTTCAATATTAAAAAGCAGCTTTAGCATAGTGGCTTTTACCTGGGCAAAAAGCTCCTTTAGTATTTTGTCGTATTCATGTGGCACGGCTGGTACGTTTAAAGCGTAAAAGATAAGAATATTTTTTGCCGGCGCTGCAAAAGAAGTTTGTACTTGCATTTAGTGCCCTATGCGTTGCCAACCACCATTTGCCCTTATTTTTACAGCCTTATAACCCGGTTATGAAAAACGGATTGGTTACTATTGAAGTATTGCAGCAGCTAAAAGAAATTGCAGGAGAAGAATTTGTTTTTGCCGATGAAGAAAACCTGCGCCACTATGGCCATGATGAAACGGAACACCTGCTCTATTTGCCCGAAGTGGTGGTAAAGCCACGCACAGCAGCAGAAATCAGTGCCATTATGATGCTGTGCAACCAGTTGCTGATACCGGTAACGCCTCGTGGAGCAGGTACGGGATTAAGCGGTGGTGCAATACCACAGTTGGGCGGTGTGCTGGTATCTACAGAGCGGTTAAACAGCATTATCGCAATAGACGAACGCAACCTGCAGGTTACAACCGAGCCTGGCGTTATTACAGAAGTGCTGCAGAACGAGGTTAAAGCCAAAGGGCTTTTTTACCCGCCAGACCCCAGCAGCAGGGGCTCTTGTTTTATTGGCGGCAACATAGCGGAAAACAGTGGCGGCCCTAAAGCGGTTAAGTACGGGGTTGTAAGGGATTACGTGTTGAACCTGGAACTCGTTTTGCCCTCCGGTGAAGTTATCTGGACCGGCGCCAACGTGCTGAAGAATTCTACTGGTTATAGCTTAACCCACCTGGTGGTTGGCAGCGAAGGTACCCTGGGCATTGTTACCAAAATTGTTTTAAAGCTTATACCGCTGCCTGCTTACGACCTGCTGATGCTGGCGCCTTTCCGCTCACTGGAAAAAGCCGGGGAGGCGGTTAGCGCCATTTTCAGGGCGGGGTTTACACCCAGCGCTATGGAGCTGGTGGAAATAGATGCGCTTAAAATTACCAGTGCTATGGTGGATAGCCATGTAGTACCCATTACAGACGACATAGAAGCGCACCTTATTATTGAAGTGGATGGCAACAACATGGATGTGCTGTTAAGTGAAATGGAGGCCATAGCCGAACTGCTGCAGCATTATGAAGCAGGTGATGTATTGTTTGCCGATGATGCCCAGCAAAAAACGGAGCTTTGGAAAATACGCCGCCGCGTTGCCGAAGCTGTAAAAATGGATGGGTACACCATAGAAGAAGATACGGTGGTGCCACGTGCGGAATTGCCCAAATTGATAAGAGGAGTGAAAAAGCTTGGGATTGAATATGATTTTCATGCTGTCTGCTACGGCCATGCAGGCGATGGCAACCTGCACATACGTATAAAAAAAGAAGGCATACCCAACAGTTTTGGCAACGAAACAATGAAAGAAATACTCCGCTCGTTATTTGAGTTGGTTAAGCAACTCGGTGGCACCATCAGCGGGGAACATGGGGTAGGGCTTATTCAGAAAGATTTTATGGATATTGTTTTTGCAGATGCCAACCTTCGCCTGATGCGACAGATAAAAAAGGCGTTCGATCCTAACAATATTTTAAATGCCGGTAAAATCTTTGATTAAGTTGAATGCTGTAGTTTACATAATGGTTGGCCTTTTGGCTGTGTGTGGCTGCTTGGTACCCGCTTAAATGACGCTATGAAAACCGGACGTACAAGTGAGTGACACAACAGACGATGCCATGAAAAGCCAAAGTCCGTCACCAGAAAAATGAAACCATATTTATCATATCAATACCAACAATAAAATGACCAGGAAACTCTTGTTCTTATTACCTGCTGTTTTGTTCTTCTCTTTTGCTGTGGCCCAACAGGTGCCGCCAACTTACCAGGATGATGATGGCATGTTGCCGGATAACCGGGTATTTATTGGAGGCAGCATTAACCTGGGTTTTTCCAGCGGTAGTTTTAATGTGGGCGGTGTGCCGGAAGTAGGTTACAGTATTTCCGAATGGCTTGACCTGGGACTGGCTTTCAATATTAACTATTATACCATAAGTGCTGAATATAATGGTGGCTTAAGGCAAAGGAGCTTTAACTATGGGGGCGGGCCCTTTGTACGTATTTACCCGCTCAGCTTTCTTTTTATACAAGGGCAATTTGAAAATAACTGGGTAAAGCATAACCTTAAAGATGAGTTTACGGGCCAAAGCTACAAGGTAACCACCTCTGCACCCAGCGTGTTGGCGGGCATTGGTTATACCCAGCGCATCGTTGGGCAGAGTAGTTTTTATACTGCCTTGATGGTGGATTTGAATACCAATCCCAACTCGCCTTACCGGGATGGGTATAACAGGGTTGTACCCATTGTACGTGCAGGTTTCAACTTTTATTTAAAAGGGCGTCAAAAATAGCATCGGGTGTATTGTACACTTCAATGCCTTCCCGCCAGTCTTTATACAAAAAGCCCTGCTGGTACATATTAGTAATATGCTGCATTAAAGAATTGTAATATCCTGCCGTATTAAGTAGTATTATTTTTTTGTCGTGTATGCTCAGGTTGTTCCAGGTAATCATTTCAAACATCTCATCCAATGTGCCGTGGCCGCCCGGCAGTATAATGGCCGCGTCGGCAAGTTCGTACATCATTTTTTTGCGTACATGCATGTCTGCCACAGTGTGCAATACGGTAAGGCCGGTATGCTGGCTTTCCCACTGCAAAAGCACTTCAGGTATTACGCCAATAACTTCTCCGCCATGCTTTAAAACAGCGTTGGCTACAGCGCCCATTAAACCCTTGTTGCCGCCGCCATATACCAGTTGAATATTATTTTTTGCCATCAGCTCGCCCAGGAAAACAGCATGTTCCTCATACAATGGATCGTTGCCGGATTTAGAGCCGCAGAACACGGCCAGCGATTTATACATACACTTGTTTTAACGGCAATATTAAAATGCTTTAACCATTTTGAACGTTTATTGCAGATATTTGTCCATTATCATTGTAATATCGTTTGGTTATTTTTTGATGTAAGGCAAGCCTGGAAAGAAATGTTTGGGCCCGGCTGGAGAATATGAATGAAGCGTCCCTTGCGTCGCACTCTTGTACGTCCGGAGCGCTATTCACCAGCATTGCGGCCTTGAAAATTGTCCTGCATCGTTCAAGTTTAATCATTAGAAAAAGGCAATCAAATCAATGTCCCCAGTATTATTACTCACGTTTGTAGCACTGTATTTTCTTATCCTGCTGGTAGTGGCATGGTACACCAGCCGCAACTCCAATAACGATTCGTTTTTCATCGGCAACCGCAACAGTAACTGGATGCTGGTGGCGTTTGGCATGATAGGTACTTCATTAAGCGGAGTGACTTTTGTAAGTGTGCCCGGTACCGTAGGGGCGGGTGCCTTCGGTTATTTCCAGGTGGTGCTGGGTTACTTTATAGGTTACTTTATTGTGGCATTCATATTATTGCCTTTGTATTACCGGCTTAACCTTACCTCCATTTACTCTTACCTGCAAAGCAGGTTTGGCATTACATCCTATAAAACAGGGGCGCTGTTCTTTATTATATCCCGTACGCTTGGGGCAACAGCAAGGTTGTACCTGGTTATAAATGTGCTGCAGATTTTTATACTGGATAACCTGGGTGTGCCTTTTGGCTTAACAGCTTTTATTATACTGCTGATGATTTTGCTGTACACTTTTGAAGGCGGGGTTAAAACCATTGTGTTTACTGATACACTGCAAACCACATTCATGTTACTGGGGCTGGTGGTATGCGTATTTTATATAATGGGCCAGTTGAGCTTTTCATTTGCTGAAAGCATGACAGCCTTGGAAGCAAAGCAGTTTACCAAAATTTTTAATACCGATGTAAACAGCGCCGGCTTTTGGCTGAAGCAAATAGCTGGTGGTGCCTTTATTACCATTGGCATGACGGGGCTTGACCAGGAGATGATGCAGAAGAACATCAGCGTTAAAAACCTGGGCGATTCTAAAAAGAACATGATAACCTTTAGCGTTGTGCTGGTTGTAGTAAACTTCCTCTTCCTGTTGCTGGGTGGCTTATTGTATTTGTTTGCCGAGAACAATGGACTGGCTGTAAAAGGTGATGACCTTTTTCCGACAGTAGCCTTAAGCCATGTGCCGGCTGTAATATCCATCATCTTTATTATTGGGCTTATCTCTGCCCTGTTCCCCAGTGCTGATGGCGCCCTTACGGCCCTTACTTCATCTTTCTGCATTGATATCATTGGCCTTAAGCGCCGGGCAGACTGGGACGAAGCCAAACGTAAAACAGTAAGGCTTACCGTTCATATTACATTCGCTGTTATTTTCTTTTTGCTGATACTGCTGTTTAAGTTCATTAACAACAAGTCTATCATTGATATTATTTTAAAGGTGGCCGGCTTTACCTATGGCCCGCTGCTGGGCTTATTTTGCTTTGGCATATTTACCAAACGGCAGATTAATGACAGTAAAGCGATATGGGTTTGCCTGGCTGCACCGCTGATAATACTTGGTATTGATTTTGTCAACAACATAGAATGGTATGCCAGGCAGTTAAAGCTTGCGCCGGAGACGATGCAGGGTATTCAGCAATTGAGTGAAAATGTATTCGGTAAGTTTAAGATAGGGTATGAGCTGCTGATATATAATGGCCTGCTCACTTATGTTGGTTTGATGCTTATCTCGAAGCGCCAAAGCTCAGGGGATGCGCCACTGACCAACCGGAGCGGCAATGATGCGTAGCATTACCGAACGTACAAGAGTGCGACGCAAGAGGCGATGCCACATGTTCCGCTGCCGGGCCCCAAAAAATTTCCAAATAAACCATATATGGATTTCTTCCATTCTGCATTAAACCCATACGCCGAAAAGTTTACCACAACGCATGAAACAGCGCTTCAGCAATTGCATGATGAGGCAATGGCTGCACACCCGCATGCACACATGCTTAGTACCCATGTGCAGGGTAAATTCCTGGAGTTTCTTAGCTGGATGCAGCAGCCTAAGTACATTTTGGAGATAGGTACCTTTATTGGCTATAGCGCTATATGCCTTGCCAAAGGTCTTGCAAAAGGCGGCGAGCTACACACCATAGAGCTGAGGCAAGAGGATGCGGATACTGCTTTAAAAAATTTTCGTGCTGTGGAAATGGATAAACAAATACATTTGCACGTCGGCAATGCAACCGATATTATACCCACCCTCAACTACGAATGGGATTTGGTTTTTATAGACGCGGATAAAGTTGGCTACTGCACATACTACGAAATGGTTTTACCACGTTTAAGCAGTAAAGGAATTATTATAGCAGACAATGTGCTCTTTCATGGCGAAGTGCTGGAAGACGAAATAAAAGGAAAAAACGCCAAAGCCATACAGGCCTTTAATGAACTGGTGGCTAATGACAACAGAACCGAACAGGTGATGGTAACATTAAGAGATGGTTTGTTACTTATAAAAAATATCCAATGAAGAGAGTCCTTTTGTTGTTTACAGCGGTGGCTTGCATACAGGCATCTGCCCAAACCAGCAAAGTACAGGAGTACATTAATCAATACAGCGACCTGGCCATAAAAGAAATGATGCGCACAGGTGTACCGGCATCTATAATACTGGCGCAGGGCATTATAGAAACGCAGGCCGGCCAAAGCAGCCTGGTTGCAAATACCAACAACCATTTTGGTATTAAATGCAAGAACGACTGGAACGGCGCTACCTATCTTTACGACGACGATGCCAAAAACGAATGCTTCAGAAGCTATAATACTGCCGAAGAATCTTACCGCGACCATTCTGATTTTTTAAAGAACCGTCCGCACTACGCTTTTCTTTTCAAGCTGGATGCAACAGATTATGAAGGTTGGGCCAAAGGCCTTAAGAAAGCCGGCTATGCTACCAACCCCGCTTACGCAAAAATGCTCATCAACACCATTGTCACCAACCAGCTACAGCAATACACCATAGTAGCCATTCAGCGGATGAACAATAAGGAAGACCTTTTTGCCATAAATAATAACACTGCACCACAACAAAACCGCACGGTTACAAATACCAGTACTGTAACACCGCTGTTTAAAGAAGAAGAACAACAGCAGCCTGAAGAGCAAAATACAGCGCTGGCCAGGGAAGAGCCCAGGCAAAATACCGGCATAGTTAAAGTGGCGCAAACCATTCTGGAAGCGCCCAGTTATCCTACAGGGGAGTTTACTATTAATGCAACAAGGGTGGTATATGCCGAAGCAGGCACCTCGCTATTTGCGTTGGCCAACAACAACAGCATATCCTTTAATAAGCTGCTGGATTATAACGAACTTTCTAAAACAGATATACTGGAAAAAAGCCAGTTGATATTCCTGGAGAAGAAACCCAAAAAAGGAGAAAAAGAGATACATATTGCTGCGCTTAACGAAACCCTGTACGACATTTGCCAGCAGGAAGGTGTAAGCCTTAAAAACCTGTTGGAGTATAACAGGTTATCCAGCGGTACACAACAGCCTGCAGCAGGCGAAAAAATTTACCTGCAGAAACCGGCTGCCAAAGCCCCTAAGCTGGCACCCCGCAACGGCGCCTCCGAAACCGCTGCTTATTAAAATTTCCAGGGCTCTATTTTACAACTGAAACTAACTCCCATGTCGCTTATCCGTGTGCACGATAAATATTTTGAGCCTTATTTATCAGAAGCCGAAATACAGGAAAGGATCAGGCAAATTGCCGCCCGGATTGATGAAGACTATGCCGGCAAAAAACCATTGTTCATAGCCATACTCAATGGTTCTTTCATGTTCTCTGCAGACCTGTTTAAGTACCTTACCATCGAGGCAGAAATCTGTTTTATCAAGCTGGCTTCTTACAAAGGCACCAAATCAACCGGCCAGGTTGTAACGGCTATTGGCCTTGATATTGACATTACCGGCCGCGATGTAATTATACTGGAAGACATTATAGATACCGGCAAAACCATCAGCCAGTTTTTACCGCAACTTACCAACCAGCAACCCCGGTCGCTAAAAATTGCCATATTGCTGCACAAGCCCGAAGCAACTGTTTTCCCCGTTCAAATTGATTATTGCTGCTTTTCCATTCCCAACAAGTTTGTTGTGGGCTATGGCCTGGATTACGATGGCCTTGGCCGCAACATTAAAGAGTTATACCGTTTAAAGGAAAACTAAAAACAGCTTCGCTGATTTTTATTTGACTATGGTACCAACTGGATTGCTGCTATGAGGCTTTGGTTGTGTCACTCACTTGTACGCCTTGGAATTCTATTCAGCAATAAATCAACCTGCTTCCAATTTTGGAAGGAAGTTTTATTGTTCGTTCTTAACAGAAGCTAAAAAGGAGGGGTTTCACTCCTCACGGAATGTGTCAGTTAGCCAATTGACAAATTGCTGGCAGATTTCCTTATCAGTGGTTAAGAATCTTTTTGTTATGGCAAGCCCCATCGGAGTTCCCGGATCTTCCTGCCAGGATAGCCATGAATGAATAAGTGCTTTTGCTTTATGGGGTGTAATATATCTGTTTAGTTTATTGCCTTCGATATGGTCAAGTGTGGATGTTGCAATTGGCAAAAGGGCATCGTTTTCAGGAACCAGAAACCTGATAAAATCTTCTATCATTCCATTAAGGGTATTGTCAGGCATTATCCACCCACCAATCTTTATATTGTTTGGGCCATTAAGTGAGAGCCCCGTTTTAGGCAAATTATCCGGCATTTTAAAACCATGACTGTTTAGCAAATTTTTTAAAGGTTCCCATCTGCCGGCAATATCAGTATCCGCATCAATCATTATTGCCAGGGTATTGAGGCCCGATTGTTTAAGACGCACAGGTACTTGCTCAATTAAGTTATTGATTCCTTCGCAATCAATAACATCGAAGTTTTCCGGGATTTTAAACTTTTCGCAGATTGCCCAAACTACATGTTGATCATCATTTCCTTCCACCAAAAGTTTTTTGTTGAACTTCTCTTTTGTTCTCATTATCGGGTTTCAATATTTTGATCGGTTGCAATTTTTAGTTCTTCAGCACTAAATTCCACCTGTTTTATAGTGCCATTAATATTGTCAAGCCGTATAAGGATGCCATCCAAATCATGTTGTATGGATTTGTTAAGTACATTCTCAAAGCCGGCAATGCAATCCTCGCTGTGGGTTGTTGCGAATACCTGGATATTTAAAACTTTTGATAAGTGAAAAATTATTTCCCATAATTTTTCCTGTACGCTATAATGAAGCCCATTTTCAAATTCATCAATCAATAAAAAACCATTGTCACAATTTACTAAAGCGAGTATTATGGTGAGTATTCTGTTTATCCCGTCTCCCATGCTTCTCAGCGGTAATACATTAGATACACCGGATATTTTAATAACAGGGGTGCGTTCTCTTGGGTTTTCTTCTATAAATGCTATTCTTTCGGTAGACGGTTCAATTATTTGCAACGCATCAATTACGAATTGTTCTTTGTCGGTTAAGGTAATATTGTCCCAAAGTTTGCCATTTATTTCCCTATCAATGTTTCTGGTTCTTATAAACTGGAAGCTTTCATTACCGCCAACACCTTTAACACTAAAGCTGTATGGCCTATCTTCTTCCAATGGTAGAATATAAGGGTTATTTTCTACCCTTATTTCTAGTCCAACTTTAAATGTTGAAAAAGGAGCCTGAAATTCTTTATTGTCTTCAAATAATTTTCGCTGGATTGATATGACGATTCCGCGGCTGTCACGTTGTATTTCGTCAAGGTATTGAATGAATCGGAGGGAAAGAGATTTGTCAGTAGATTTTTGCAACCCCAATAGACTTTCTTCCATAGGGCCTATTGTAATTGCGCTCTCTATATCAAACCCCACTTTTCTGTCTGAGAACAAAGAAGATAACGACCGTATATTGGTATCTGTTGCATTCTTATTTGTTTCTGTAATGCGAAAATTTTCTCCTCTTTCGCTCAAAAGTTGATACATGAAATTTAACTCACACTTTGAAGCATACAGCGCAATAGCTTCAAGTAAAGTGGATTTGCCTGTATTATTTTTACCTGTTACCAGGTTTACCTGTCCCAAATGACTAATGATTAGATCCTTAAGGCTTCTATAATTCTTAATATATACTGAGTTGAGCATAACAATGGCTAAATTAATCATTTAGTTGGATTTGCTGTTTTTACAAGATTGTTGAAATGCATCGCCAGGCAAAACCGCTATCCAGCATGAAAAGTGTGCGGTGTCACCTCCGCGCCAGGGATTGAAGCGGCTACCCCGGTGAGGCCATCGCAGCGCTGCTTTGTGCCGGAGTAATAGCACAACCGAGAAAAAGCAACTAAATGTTGCTTTGACGAAGGTTGCGAACGTAGTTCTGCCCGGTGCCTTCGGCAGGCGCCATAAAATTGTAGCTGGATCTGAGCTAAAGAATTTTGATGGGTGATTTTAAAACGAAGATTGACGCGTACCCGAAAGCATTCGCCAGCCAGCAGCAAACAAACTCTTACAGCAAATTTTAATAGCCATATATGGTCACCGCGCAATAATTTGCAGCTTTAGCCGTTACAGCCATTAGTTGTGCCGCAAGGCTGCAATTAAAAACTAAACTGTATCTACGTTAGGGCCCGCTTTTTTAGCAACTAAGTGAACCCGTAACCCAAATCTTATTATTTTAACGGTATGAAATACCAAAAGCTACTGCTGATTGTTTTGGTTTTGTGTTGCCTGCAAAGCTTTTCGCAATTCCGCACCTATTCCAATGAATTTTTGCATATTGGCGCCGGCGCCCGTGGTTTGGGCATGGGTGGCGCACAGGTGGCTTCTTCAGAAGATGCCACGGCCGGTTACTGGAACCCTGCAGGTATGGTATATGCCTGGCAAAACCCATCTGTATCAGTAATGCATGCCGAATATTTTGCCGGTATTGGTAAGTACGATTTTGTTTCCGCAGCCATACCCATGCGCAATGGTTTTCGTTCTTTGGGTATTTCGGCCATGCGTTTTGCGGTAGATGATATTCCCAATACGCTGTACCTGGTTAACCCTGCGGATGGTTCTGTTAACTACAACAATATCCAAACCTTTTCATCGGCCGATTACGCTTTCCTGATTTCTTATTCACAATTGTTGCATGAAGATGATACCAAGCAGATTAGCTTTGGCGGCAACACCAAGATTATTTACCGCAAAGTGGGCAGCTTTGCCAATGCCTGGGGTTTTGGCTTTGATGCGGGGCTTATGATAAAAACACTTAGCTGGCGGCTGGGCGTAACCGCAAGGGATATAACCACTACGTTTAATGCCTGGAGCTTTACGTTTACAGACCGTGAGAAAGAGGTGCTTTACCTTACTAAAAATGATATACCCGTAAAATCTACCGAACTTACAGCACCCAGAATTATTATTGGCGGTGCGTACAATTTTGAATTCAGCGACAGGTTTAGCCTGCTGGCTGAAGCCAATGCTGATTTTACTTTTGACGGAAAACGCAATACGGTGGTAAGTTCCAAACCGGTTAGCATAGACCCGCGGGTAGGGCTGGAAGCCAATGTGAGCAATGTTTTTTTTGTACGTGCAGGTCTATCTAATTTTCAGCGGGCCCTGGCAGATGGCGATACGCTGAACCAGAAAAAAGTTTGGATATACCAGCCGGCGCTGGGGGCAGGTTTTAAAATTGGCAACGTGGCTATTGACTATGCTTTTACCAACCTGGCCAACCAGGGCAACCCACTTTACACCCATATATTTTCACTGCGGTTAGACCTTACATCAAAAGACAAGGAAAGCCGCCGGAAAGACAACTTTCCGGAACTGCCTAAAGGAGACAAGCCCAAAAAACAAAAAGGTTATTTTCCGGTACTATGAAGAAACTTTGGACGATATGGTGTTGCCTGCTGTTTAGCGCATTGCTGAATGCGCAGCCGTATAACAATGAATGGATTGATTACAGTAAGGTTTACTATAAATTCAATGTAGGCGAAACCGGCCTTTACCGCATAACGCAGGGTACGCTGGCCGCGGCGGGGCTGGCAAATACCCCGGCAGAGCAGTTTTCACTTTGGCGCAACGGGCAGGAAATAGCGTTGTTTACCAGCGTGGGCACCGGCGTGTTGCCCGCTAATGGGTATATTGAATTCTGGGGGGAGCAAAATGACGGCAAGCCGGATAGAGTACTGTACAAAGACCCCGCTTTTCAACTCTCTGACCAGCTAAGCCTGCAAACAGATACTGCCGCCTATTTTTTAACCGTTAACACTGCTGCTAATAACCTGCGGGTAGTAAATGCCAGCAACAATATTGGCGGCAACACATTGCCGGCCGAGCCTTACTTTATACATACCTGGAGAAGAAATTTCCGTACCCAGGTACACTCCGGCAAGGCAGTATATTTTGGCGAAAATGTATATTCCTCCACCTACGACAGGGGAGAAGGGTTAAGCAGCAGGGATATTAACCACAATAACCCGCTAACAGAAAACATTTCTTCCTTATTTGTTGCTTCTGCCGGCCCTGCGGCTGTACTTTCTGCCGGTGTAGCCGGTAGCTCCGTATTTGGTGGTAACAGGCAGGTACAGGTAAGAATTGGTGGAACCCAGTACATCAGCCAGCCGCTGGCTACTTTTGACGCGAAGATATTTGCCAACAACGCCGTGCCCGTATCGGCATTAAGTGGCGCCTCTATACAGGTTACCATTGCCAATAATAACCCCGCCAATACCAACGACCGGATAGTGGCATCATTTCTGGAGATACAATACCCCCGGCAATTTAATTTTGGTAACGCCGCCAGCTTCGCTTTTCAGTTGCCTGCTTCTGCACAGGGCAATTACCTTGAAATCAGCAATTTCAACAGCGGCGGCGCAACGCCTGTTTTGTACGATTTAAGCAATAACCAGCGCTACCAGGCCAATACCGCCACCACAGGACTTTTGAAGTTTGCCCTGCCGCCCAGCAGCATAGAAAGAAGGCTGGTACTGGTAAGCCAGGCTGCTTCTAACATTAAAAATGTAAGTAGCCTTACGCAGCGCAATTTTGTTGACTTTGCCAATGCAGCAAACCAGGGAGATTACCTGATTGTATCCAACAAAATGCTTTTTGGTACGGTAATGCAGGATTACATTAATTACCGCGGCAGCCAGGCCGGCGGCAGCCATAAACCCAAATTATACGATATTGACGAACTGGTTGACCAGTTTGCTTTCGGCATAAAAAAACACCCCCTCAGCGTAAAGAATTTTTTGAATTTTGCCCGCAATAAGTTCGCTGTGGCGCCGGCATTCGCCTTTCTTATTGGCAAAGCGGTTACATACGATGAATACCGCATGAACGAATCATCCCGGCATGCGGACCGGTTGAATATGGTGCCCACTTTTGGCTGGCCGGCCAGCGATAACCTGCTATCTTCAGTTAACTATGCGCCGGTGCCAACTACTCCTATCGGCAGGCTGGCGGTAATAAACGCGGCTGAATTAAAGGTTTACCTGGATAAGGTGAAAGAATACGAACAACAGCAAGTCAACACCCAGCAAACCATAGAAAACAAAGCCTGGATGAAGAATATGGTGCATGTGGTGGGCGCCAACGATGCTTTTCTTGACCAGCGCCTTACAGCACATTTCAGAACTTACGAGAATATATTAAAAGACACTTTTTACGGCGCCAAAGTGTATAACTTCAACAAAACAGCTACGGGCCCTGTTACACCAGTTACCAATGCCTTAATGGAGCAGTTGTTTGAAGAGGGCATCAGCGTGCTAAACTACTTCGGCCACTCTTCAGCTACCGTGCTGGACTATAACCTTAACGACCCCGGGAGCTACAACAACCAGGGTAAATATCCTGTGTTTGTGGTAAACGGGTGTAATGCTGGTAATTTTTACGCTTTTGATACGGCCAGGGAAACGGTGATTTCTTCACTGGCTGAAAAATATGTGCTGGCAAAAGACCGTGGCGCTATCGCTTTTGTGGCCAGTACACACTTTGGCGTGGAAAACTACCTGGATGTGTACAATTTTGGTTTTTATAATTCGCTTGGCCGTGCAGGTTATGGCAACTATGTTTCTTCCAATGTAAGCGATGCTGTAAAGTACCTGCTTTCCACCAGCTACCTGGATTCTACATCCCGCTACCTGCATGCGGAAGAAACTGTATTGCATGGAGACCCCGCCCTCAAGATAAATGCACATGCAAAGGCGGATTATGTGGTGGAAGAACCCCAGGTTCAGATTAACCCTACATTTGTTTCTGTAGCTGATAATAGTTTTAATGTAAAGGTTTATTTCTACAATATTGGTAAAGCTACCGGCGATTCAGTGCATATAGATATCCGCCGCCAGTTTCCTGATGGAAGTTCGGGTACCATCATATCCCGCAACATAGCGGCTGTGAGGTATATGGATTCTGTTTCTATTGATGTACCCATCGTTGCCAGCAGGGACAAAGGTGAAAACAAACTTATAGTAACCATTGACCAGCCCAACGTATATGACGAACTGAGTGAAACCAATAACACGGTTACTAAAACCTTCTTTATATACGAAGATGAATTGCGTATTGTGTACCCGTACAACTTCAGTATTGTAAACAGGCAAAACATAAAGCTGGTAGCTTCTACCGCCAACCCCATTACACCGCAACGCCAGTATGCCCTGGAGGTAGATACAACCGAACTGTTTAATTCTTCGGCAAAAGTTACCAAAACGGTTATGGCCGGTGGCGGCATCATAGAATTTGAGCATGGCCTTAGCTTCAGGGATAGCACCGTGTACTACTGGCGGGTGGCGCCTGTGCCTGCATCCGGCGATTACCGCTGGAATACCAGCAGCTTTGTGTACCTGGCTGGCAGTAGTTTTGGTTATAACCAGTCGCACCTGTACCAGCACCTCAAATCAACTACAGACAGGGTGTACATAGACAGTAATTCACGCAGGTGGTTGTATGAAGACAGGCAGTCCATTTTTCAAATTATCAACTCCATCTACCCAACCAGCGGCACGTATGATGCGGACTTTAGCATACAGTTAAACGGCCTTAATGTAACATCTTCCGCCTGTCTCGGGCATTCTGTTATATTCAATGTATTCGATCCCGTATCCCTCAGGCCATTGCATAACCAGGCGGTACCTTCAGTTAACGGTTCCGGTACTTACGGCCGTTTTATGGGCAGCGCTGCTGCCTGTTCAAAAACAGGTGCGCAATACAATTTTGAATTCAGTTACATGGATACTGCCAGCCGCCGCCGCATGCGGGACTTTATGGACTGGATACCGTCCGGCTACCTGGTATCAGCCAGGCTAATCCTTGACCAGCCATACGACAGAACGCCTTTTGTGGATACATGGCGCAACGACCAGCAAGTGTACGGCCAGGGTAACAGTTTTTACAACAGGCTTAAAGATGCAGGTTTTGATAAGATTGATTCATTCAGCTACCCAAGAACCTGGATATTCCTGTACAAGAAAAATGTAGCTTCCTTTACGCCTTCACAGCAATTATCCAACGGTTTGTACGATAAAATTCTTTTCAGCCGCCAGATAGCTTCTGCTGATACATTAGGCTACATTGTTTCTCCCCGTTTCGGTCCCGCAAAAGCCTGGAAGCAGGTTAAATGGCGTGGCGCCACTTTGGATGCCACCGCCGGGGACAGGGTAAGCATAGATGTTACGGGCATAACTCCGTCGGGCTCGCAAAACCTGCTTTATACCCTCAATGCTTCGCAGCAGGATTTTGATATTTCCACAGTGGACGCGGCTACTTACCCATACCTGCAGTTAACCATGCGCAACGCAGACAGTATTAACCTTACACCCTACCAGTTACGTTACTGGCGGCTGCTGTACGATCCCGTTCCTGAAGGGGCACTGGCGCCCAATATTTTGTACAGGTTTAAAGACACGCTTGGCCTTGGTGAAACGCTGGATGCCGCCATTGCGTTTAAAAATGTAAGCGACGCTGCTTTTGCAGACAGCATTAAGGTAAAGCTGGTAGCATACGACAAGAATAATAACGCCACAGCTATCACTGCTTCCGATTTGAAGAGGCTAACGCCTGGCGAAGTTGATACTGTTAAATTTACTTTGCCCACTACCGCCTTTAGCGGCGCTAATACTTTGTTCCTGGATGTAAACCCTGAAAACGACCAGCCCGAACAATACCATTTCAACAACTTTATGTACAAAGGGTTTGTGGTGAGTGAGGATAACATAAAACCGCTGCTGGATGTAACTTTTGATGGCGTACACATACTTAACAACGATATTGTTTCCGCTAAGCCTAATGTGCTCATTAAGCTGAAGGATGAGTCCAAATTCCTGTTGCTGGATGATACATCGCTGGTTACCATTCACCTGCAGTTTCCTGATGGCAGTACACGCCGGTTTAATTTCAACAACGATACGTTGCGGTTTAATGCCGCAACACCCGGCTCCGCTGAAAATGTTGCCAGTATAGAGTTTAACCCCCACCTGCTGGAAGACGGCCAGTATATTTTATACGTTCGTGGTAAAGACAAAACGGGTAACCCTGCCGGCATGGTTGAATACAGCGTTAGCTTCCAGGTGTATAACAAGCCCATGATATCAAACATGTTCAACTATCCTAACCCGTTCACAACGTCAACCGCGTTTGTGTTTACGGTAACGGGCAGCCAGGTGCCGCAAAATATACGCATACAAATACTCACCATAACCGGCAAGATTGTAAAGGAAATAACCAAGGACGAACTTGGCCCCCTGCACATAGGCCGTAACATAACAGAGTATAAATGGGATGGTACCGATATGTATGGACAAAAGCTGGCCAACGGCGTGTATATCTATCGTGTTATCACCAACCTCGACGGTAAATCTCTGGACAAGTTTACCCCGCTGGATGAATCAGGCAATACCATCAACACAGATAAATACTTCAACAAAGGGTATGGTAAAATGTACCTGATGCGTTAGGTTTTGGTACCCGGCTGAAGAACAGGAATGTAGCATCGTTGCGTCGCACTACGTTCATCGTCCGGTTCTTTGGGCGGCTTTTCCCACCGTGTAGATAAAGCTGTCGTTGTGAGTATTTGGTAACTTATTTGCAATATCATCAACAATAACCAGTAAAATAGCAGTGAGTTTCAAATGGACAAAACGCGGTATTCTGTTAACCTTTCCTCTTCTGTTGATAACAACATGGTTGATGGGCGGAGGTCACGGTGTATTTGCACCCGCGATAATTGCGTTTCCATGGGCAACCCTGCCGCTAATATGGCAAACAAATATGGCTTTGTACCAAATAGCGATAGCCGCAGTTCAATTTCCTGTTTATGGCATGCTACTCGATTCTGTGCAAAAGAAACTGCTTGTCAGGTTAACAATCTTAATAGTGCATATTGTATTAGTAATACTGGTTGTAGGTTTTAGGGACGCGACGTGGAAGTAACCTGTATAGCCTTTAGCAAAGCTGCTTTTTGCAAATATTATCGGGTGCGGGTTTCCAATTTCATTTCTTTCCATTCTCTGTTTCTCCCATCTTTGCAGCATGAAGACAGTTGGTATTGGTACACGTGTTCTTAACTTCCTGGTAGATACATTACTGGTTTTTGTTCTTGGTTATTTTGTTCATAAGATTAATGCCTTTTACTATTTCTATTATAAGTCGTTCTACTGGCCTTTTTATGTTTGGTTTTATATAATGCTGGTGCTGTACTATATTATTTTTGAATCAATTTTTAAACGTACGCCGGGCAAATGGCTTTCTTACAGCAAAGTGGTAAACCGGCAGGGTGGTAAGCCAACTTTTTTGCAGGTTATCATCCGCAGTTTAATAAGGCTTACCATCATTGACTGCTTTTTCTTTCCTTTTTTAGATAAAACACTTCACGATTATCTGAGCAAGACAGAGGTTGTTGAAGTGTAACGGCTGCATTCTAATTTATTACCTGAAAAACCAGTACGCGAAAGTAACAGCAGGCTGCACCTTAGGGTGAGGGATTGAAGCGGATACCCCGGTGAGGCTTTGTGCACGGGCTTTTGTGCCGGAGTATGAGCGGAAAGCCCGACCCCTTGCGCAGCTTGGGGGCACCCCCTGAAAATTATCTTTTGATAACAGAATGTTTACCCTGCCATGCCATAAGCTTTTACAGGGTTTTCTTTCATCAGCATATCTATTTCCGCTTCTTTAAAATTGTTGCTCCTGAGCAAGGGCAAAAAATGAGTAAAAATGCTGGTGTAGCCATTGTAGCTGCCTCCGCCGGCCTCGCCTACATGGTACCAGCCACTATCCTGGGACAGTAGCACTTTATGCAACAGCTTTTCTGACTGCATGTATTGCAGTCGCTGCAGGTTTTCAGTAAGGGTTGTATTACCAATGCCGTCAAACTCTATCCAACAACCCTGGCTTGCAAGCCGCTTGTAAAATGAAAAATCTTTTTCGTTTTGCGCATGTATCCATATAAAGTTTTCAGCCGCTACGCCATGCTCCAGCAGAATGGCCAATTCCTGTTCCGCAGCGGGGCCGTCACCGGTATGCATGCCTATTTTAAGGCCGGTTTTAAGATGCGTTAAGGCCGCAGCATGCACTGTTTTGCGCTGTGTTTCGGTGATGGGCGCTTTATCGGCGCCAAGTTTTATAAAGCCGGGTTTTATGCCCGTGCCGTCAATGCCCTGTTCAAATTCAGTAATCCAGCGTTGGGCCAGTTGGCCGGCAGTTTCTGTATAGGCATGCGCCGGGTAATATTTTTCGCCAGCGGCCCCGTAGTAGCCGGTATTGGTGAGTATGGTTAAACCAGTTTCTTTTGAAAGCCGTTGCAGCAATGCGGCGTTGCGGCCTATATAAGCCGGTGTGCATTCCAGCATAGTGGTGCAGCCCTGCTGTTTCAGTTCCATCAAACGGGGTAATGCCGCTTTAACCACTTCCTCTGTGTTGTAGCGGTCTTTTGTAATTTTTTCAGCGCCTATAAAATCTACCAGCACATGCTCATGCGGAAGTATATAACCTGTAGTGCCGGGCTTAACCCACCCGGTAACACTTAACAGGGATGCTTTAGGTTGCTGTGCCGCTTTGGCAAATGCCGGCAACACCGTTAGGGCGGCAAGGCTTTGTATAAACTTCCGTCGGTGGTACATGGCGTTACAGGTTAGGTGCTAAAGGTAGCTGATGTGGCGATACGTTTTGTTGTTATTTGCAGCTATCGTAGTAAACTGTTTTTACTGCGCTACCAGTTTCATGCCCAGTTGCTGGTTCATTTTAAGAAAATCAAAATTGTTCCAGCCCTCTGTTATTTTGCCGTCTTTAATGCGTACCATGGCGATGCCGGTAAAGCTTACGGGCTTGCCGGTGGCTTTGTGTACTGCTTTTACAGAGCAGCGGCCACATTCAATATCATCTTCCGCTATTACATCTTCCACAGTAACGTCAATATCTGTAAACTGGCTTTTGAAGTCATGGTAAAACCCTTTGAAGCCATTGGTCCCCTTCAGCGGAACATCGTCGGATATGCCATGTACGGTAACATCATCATCCAGCATATCGTCAATAGATTTTTCGATGCCCTGGTTCCATACCTGCTGGTACCAGCGGCTGATAAGTGTGTTTTGCAAGTTGCGCATATTGATTGTTTTTTCAGATTAAAAACGGTGTATGCAGGGTTAGCAGGCCCATTGTGGCATAGAAAATACAGCGAATTATTGAAATTTCAAACAGGCGACTTATTGCGATAAAGAAACCAGGCAAGAATCCCCAGGGTTCATCGAAGGGCAGGTAAAGTTTGTCGAAATGATTTATACAGCCGCCACCCGCTATTTAGTTTTAAGTTGCCAAAACTTTCATAACCCTTACAAGTTGTACTATGGAATTCGATAACGATAAACTGATTAAACGGCCCTACAGGATAGAGATAGTTTACTGGGTATTGCTTGCCCTGATGAACCCGCTGGTAAACAGCCTCACCATTTTTTTAGGGGATATAAAAATGTGGCCTGTAGTACTAACGGTTAACTTGCTGGTATTGCCAGCCTACTTCTTTTTTTCAGCATGGGTGGCGCCACGTTTTTTATTTCAAAACAGGCCGGCTTTTTTTGTGCTTTTCAGCCTGGCATTTATGTTGCTGGTGCTGGCGGTTATTTACCTGGCTTATACGTTGGTACAGCAATTTCCTTTATCCGGGGCAGAGATAAATTATTTTGCTTTCAGCTACAGCTCTGTTATAAGAGAATGCCTGTGGGCCATTATACATATTGCCATGGCAACGGGCATTTATTTTATTAAGCAGGCGCTTGATGAAAAAGACCGGCTGGTAAGCCTGCAAAAGGATAATACTTACTACAAATTGCGGTACCTGCGTGCCCAGTTAAACCCTCATTTTTTATTTAATACACTTAACAGCATTTATTCGTTAAGCCTGCAGAAATCTGACAGGACGCCGGATGTAATTATAAGGCTGGCCGATATTATGCGCTACCTTATTGATGAATGCAACGAAGAAAAAATACCTCTTGCAAAAGAGGTGGAGTTTATACGCAATTATATAGAGATGGAAAAGATCCGGTTTAATGCCGATGTACGCTTTATAGTAGAGGGCAACATAGAAAACCGCATGATTGAGCCCTTTCTTTTCATTTCATTTATTGAGAATGGGTTTAAGCATGCCCTGGATAACTCAGATATAAGGCCCTTTATTTTTGTAACGCTAAAAGTAGAACCTGACCAGATTGTTTTAAATGTTATCAATAACAGCAATGCCAGCCTGGAGCGGCAGGCTAAAAAAATAAATGGCAAAGGCATCAGCAACAGCAGGAGCGTATTGGAGTTGCTTTATCCTGACGCCTACGCGTTAGACATTATACAAACCGAAAAAGAACAAAGAAAAGAAAGTAAAGTGCGGCTTAAGAATGCAAAGGAGCGCCTGGAAACTTTGTATCCCGATACTCATACCCTTGATGTAATTTTAAGCAACAGCACATTTACTGTTTCCCTCATAATTAAAACAGATCTGCTTGATAAAGTGCATAATAGTGGAAGATGAAATACTTGCCCAGCAGGTAATACAAACCCATTTGGAAAAAACGGGAAAATTTGAACTCGTAGGTGTTTGCGGCAACAGTGCCGAAGCAGGCGAGATGCTAAAAACAAAAGAGGTTGACCTTGTTTTTCTTGATATACAATTACCCGGAATGACGGGTCTTAACTTTCTGCGTACTTTACCTGACCCGCCGCTGGTAGTATTAACCACCGCCTATTCCGAATACGCTTTGGAGAGTTATGAGTTTAACGTGATTGATTACCTGTTAAAGCCCATCTCTTTTGAAAGGTTTTGCAAAACCGTAAATAAAATTGCAGATGGCCGCCTGTTTAACATGCCTGTTGAAGAAAAGAACGTTAACCCGCCGGACCATATCTACATTAAAAGCAACGGCAAATTCTTCAAGATTAATTTTTCTGAAATTGTGTATGTGGAGGGCATGAAAGATTACCTGAAAATTCACACAACAGAATACAATCTTGTAACGCATCAAACCATGAACGAAATGGAACTGATGCTTCCGCCAGGCAAATTTATGCGCATACACAAATCATACATTATAGCATTGCCACATATTAAAAGCATTTACGGAAACTCAGTAGAAATACAAAAAGCAACATTACCTATCGGGCTTAATTATAAGGAAAAGGTAATGCTGCTTGTAAACAGAAAATAACTTTATTACACTTTGATAAAGCCCTGCACACTATCATCAAAGCTGTTGCCGGTAACAGCGCCTGCCAGTATTTTAACCAGGGATACAAGTTTATTGCTCTTGGTATCCCAGTAATACGCATCATGCGGAATTACCTTAATGATCGTAAGCGTTGGGTCATCCTTTCCTTCATTAAACCAGGTTTTGGCAATGGGCGTCCATAGGTCATGGGCCAACTCACGGTCTTTTAAAATTTCAGCTTTTCCGTAAACGCTCAGGTATTCGTAGCCACTGTTGTTAGAGTAAAACAACTGCACCTTTTCATCAGCTTCAATATCTACATTTTTTTCGCTGCCTGCCTTGCTGAAAAAATAAATGTTGCCGTCATCGTCCACATCAAGAGAGCTCATGGGCCTTGCTGCAAGCGGTACATCCTGCAGCCTGGTTACAAACAGGCAGGTTTTTGTATCCTTTATAATTTCTTTTAGTTTTTCTACAGCTTCTGTGCTTGTCAGGTTTTTTACGTCTCCCATAACTATTGTTTTATAACAAAAGCTGAAAGAACCATGCCATTAGCCCCACAGGTTTGCGGTTACAATGTGTTTGTTGATTTTCTTCCCCAGATGTGAAGTCATATTGTTTGGGGCGCCCCCAGGCTATCGCAAAAGATCAGGCAAAATCTTGCATCTTAAGTTCCTGTAAATCCTGCTTGCTACCTGGGCTTAGCCCTTTCGTATTGCGGCAGCCAGGGAATATCCACACCCAGCGCCAGGGCTGCGTGTAAAGGAAAGTAAGGATCCCGCAACATCTCTCTTGCCAGCAATACTATATCCGCCTGGTTGCCGGCAATAATATCTTCCGCCTGTTGGGCTGTAGTTATCAAGCCTACCGCCCCGGTAAGTATTCCGGCTTGCTGTTTAATACGCTCAGCAAACTGCACCTGGTAACCGGGCCCCAATGGAATTTTTACACCGGGCACTGCGCCGCCGCTGGAACAATCTATAAGGTCAACGCCTTTGTCTTTTAGCAGCACAGAAAGTTGTGCAGATTCATCAATGTTCCAGCCACCTTCTGCCCAGTCTGTTCCTGAAATCCGTACGAATAACGGGTGCCCATTCTGCAGTACCTGCTGCACGGCATCAGTAACCCTCAGTAATAACCTTACGCGGTTATCAAAAGAGCCACCGTATTCATCCGTACGCCGGTTAATTAGTGGAGATAGAAACTGGTGCAATAAATAACCATGGGCCGCATGTATTTCAATAACCTGGTAACCCGCCTGCAGGGCCCTGACTGTGGCAGCGGTAAAGTCTGTAACCACTTTATCAATGCCCGCTTCATCCAATGCCAAAGGCGCTGATTCTTTGTCAGAAAAAGCCACCGCGCTGGCAGAAACCGTTGGCCAGCCGCCGGGTTCGTTTGCAGGTATTTGCCTGCCGCCTTTCCATGGCGATGTATGGCTGGCTTTGCGCCCCGCATGTGCCAACTGTATGCCTGCCACGGCGCCCTGCTGCTTTATGAATGTAGTAACCTGCCGCAGTTTTTCAATATGTGCATCGCTGTAAATACCCAGATCGTCAGGGGTAATCCTGCCTTCGGCACTTACGGCAGATGCTTCCTGCATTACCAATGCGGCGCCGCCCACAGCACGGCTGCCCAGGTGTACCAGGTGCCAGTCTGTAGCAAATCCATCCACACAGGAATACTGGCACATGGGCGATACGGCTATGCGGTTTTTTAACGTAATGCCTTTTATGGCTAAAGGTGTAAATAACTGGCTCATACTGCAATTTAAGACTGCTTTTATTGATTGTAAATACTGCCTGCATCCATTATCGCGGGATTTATTTCTTTTGGCTCCAGCACTTCGCCGGCAACCGCTTCTTTAGCCAATTCCTTCAGTTCCTCCTCCCTGTTTTCAGCAGACGTGTACAGTATGTAAAACACGTATGTATTACCGGCTTTCGCAAGCGGTGCGCAGCCAATGTTGGTTTGGTGTATAGTGGCGTCTTTATTAGCTGCCAGCCACCTGTTAATCTTTTCCTGCAGTTCCAGGGCATTTGCATCTTCAAAAAGAATTACTTTATACATCGCTGTTTCTTTCGTTAACAATTAGTTACAGTATTTAAAATTCATGCCACAAAACACAGGATTAAAATATTAACTTTAAAACACCGTTTCTGCCAATCCCTGCTCTGCTGCCTTGCGTATATGCCAGCTTTAAAACCTGCTTATGAGACACTTTAAGAAAATATCCTTTATTGCATTCGTGCTGCTGGTTGTGTGGATGGTAATGGATATTTACTATCCCCTGCAGCGAAACCTGCGTGTAATTAATGCCCCCGAAACCGCCAGGCTTGATGCAGCCATGTGGCGTTCTTATTACGAAAAGAAAAAGACAAAGTTGTTTTTTCAAAGTGCTGAACTGTTACGTACAGAATTTCATTTTCCCTACTGGCGCTCTCTTAAAACAGCCTATTATGCTGCCAGGGCGGCGTTTATTTTTAAAGATGGCAAAAGCCGGGCTGATTACGATAAGGCCCTGCCTTGTTTAACCAGCTATTTTGAAGAAATAAGCAGCATAAGCAATACTGCTTTTGATGCGCCCACTGCTGCCCGGCAGGAACTGGAGTGGTGGATTATACGGCGTTACCGGCAGCAGCACCCGCCTGCTGAGTGGGAGGCTTATCTTGCCGCCACGGCTTCTGCCATGTACCACCTGCCTGCTGAAAAATTTAAGGATTACGCGAGGCTGCGTGTACAGGCCATGCTGTTGCGGGACGATAAAGAAAAGAACATAACAGAGGCTGATTGGCTGGAAATAGAACGCCTGCTTAACCTGGCCTGGCAATCGTTTGGTGATCAATTGTCGTAGAGACGCGATGCATCGCGTCTCTACGACATATCTATAGGGGCGTTGTATCCTGTTGAGATAATTTTTTTAGGGGGTGTCCCTCGTGCCTCGGGCCGGGCTTTCCGCTATTACTCCGGCACAAAAGCCCTGCTGCGATGGCCTCACCGGGGTAACCGCTGCAATCCCTCACCCGAAGGTGTAACAGGTTGTTTTTGGGTAAGGCGGTTGCAGTAGAGACACGATGCATCGTGTCTCTACAAATGCATCGTGTCTCTACGCCCGGGGTCTGAAAAGATGCCATGAAATACCAACCGATGAACGGATTGCGACGCAACAGGCGATGCCATAAAAATCAATCGCTGGTATCTGCATTGTTCTCTAAAAAGCGGAGCTTTTACTTTAACCCGGGCTACAAAAATGTTATGGTGAATACGGTGCCAATGCCCGGCTTGCTCTTTACCTCTATGGAGCCGCCGAGGGATTCTATCTGGTTTTTGGTAATGAACAGGCCAACGCCTTTTGAATCGGGATTGTTGTGGAAGGTTTTATAAATACCAAACAGCTTTGTGCCGTGTTTATGCAGGTCTATACCAAGGCCGTTATCGCTTACGGTAAGCAGTTTTTTGGTGTGGTGCATTTTGGCAGCGATGGTAATTTCAGGCGCCCTATCCGGCGAACGGTATTTGATGGCATTGGAGATAAGGTTGAGAACGATGCTGTCAAGATATGCGGGAATGTGGTCCACCTGCGGGCATTCACTGAAATCCGTATGTATGGTAGCGCCGGTTTTCTTAATAAGCGGCCCCAGTGTTTCAATGGCGGCATTAACAACATCGCTGAAAAGCAGTTTTTGCCTTGCCTCCTTTGAATTGGTTTTTATTTTAACCACTTCGCTAAGGTGGTGCAGCGTTTCGTGCAGGTTGGCGGCAATTTTATCCATGCTGGCCAAAATAGGTTGCCGGTCGTCTTCGTCTTCGGCCATGCGCAGGGCTTCCAGCGAAGCAGAAAAAGTGGAAGCATGTGAACGGAGGTTATGCGATACTATCTGGGCAAAATTCTCCAGCCTGCTGTTCTGCTCTTTTATGATGCGGTTGGTATGTTCAAGCTGTTGCTCTTTGTGCTTGTACTCCATAATGTTTTGCAACACGCCGCGCAGTTCGGTTACCAGCCCATGTTCGTTAAGAGCGGGTTTACCTATACAGCGTATCCATATTTTGTTCTTTTTAGCGGTTAACAGTTCAAGCTCAAGATCGTAGGGCTGCAGGTATTCAACCGTTCTGCGGATGGCATCTTTTAATACCACTCTCGATTTGGGTGCGTAAAAGGCCAGCATTTCGTCCAGTGTAGGCATTTGGCCAAAGGGCATTTCATGAATTTTAAATACCTCCTGGCTCCAGAGCACCTGGTTGGTGGCAACATCAAGCTGCCAGCCGCCAATGTGTGCCATGGAGCCGGCTTCGCTCAGTATAAAGTGGTTGGCTTCCAGTTCTTCGCGGTAACGGCTGATGTCCTGTTCTTTTTGTTTTTCTTCGGTAATATCCTGCACAAGGCCTCTTACACCGGTTATGTTTCTTTCATGGTCTCTGATGGCCATACCGGTAAGGCGCATCCAACGGTGGTTGCCTTTAAAAGTGGTGAAGGGAACGCTGACTTCGTAAGAAGCGCCTGTTTGCAGGCAGCGGTTATAGCAAGACATTATTTCTTCGTAATTGTGTTTAACCGGGTGGAAAACACTGAGCAATTCAATAGAGGGCTGCATGTCGTAAGGCAATTCATGAATTTCGAACATACCCCTGCTCCAGAAAGACTGGTTTGAATGGATGCCGGTTTCCCAAAGGCCGAATTTGCCCATTTTGCTCACTTCATCCAGCAGAAATTTGGTTTTCTCCAGGTCCGCGTGATATTGCTTCAACTGTTCGGCCTGCTTTCTTTCCTCGTCAATATCCCTGAAAATGCCTCTCACCTTTATTACATTGCCATGGTTGTCAAATACGGGCTCCGCCTTGGTATGCACCCATATTTTTCTTTTTTTGGCCGTATATGTTTCAAATTCCAGGGAGTAAGCGGTTTTATGCTCCACCACATTTTTGAAGGTCTTGTTTACCAGGGGCCTGTATTCTTCCAGTATCCAGGTAAATATCTCTTCAAAAGGTGGCTGGCTTTCCACTTCAAATACATGAAACATCCCGCTTGTCCAGTTCACTTTGCCTGTACGCAGGTCACGCTCCCATCCGCCCACACGGGATATGCGGGATATTTCATCGTTCAGCATTTCGTTGTAAGGAATGCCCGGTTTATCAATAATTCTTTCAGTAATGTCTCTTACCAGCATAATAACTTCTGATGGCTTGTTTATTTCGTTGTATTCTTCCGATATTTCAACTTCTATCCATATATACAGCCCGCTTTTTTTTCTGAGCCTCAGGTTTACAAACCTTGGTTTTAAAGGGTGCATGCCTTTATCCAGGTACCTGATAAGCATAATATCATCCGGGTGCTGCAGGGCCGTGAATTTCTCTGCTGTATCCGGCACTTCTGATGGTGGATATTCCAGTATGTTCAGCAGCCCGGCAGAGCAATAAATTTTGCCGTTACCGCGGCTGTACACCAGTAATTCGCAATTGTATGTTTTCAGTATTTCTGAAAAATGTTCGGCATAAGAAGATGGACCAATATGTGAAGGTGGTATTTCAAGGGGATACATAGGCGCTCATTTGAATGAATAAGGGTGGAAAACGACATTCATACAGCAATGCAGGTTGTTTAAACATGGTTGGCGCAATAACCAGCTACGGTAGTTCTAAAGCAGGTTGTTGCTTTGCCTGTAGGTATGGATGGCGCTTTCTTTACAATTATCCGTTTAACGGGCCAGTTTGTCAGTTCTGGCTTTCAAAGGAAAATTTACGGCATTATGCAGTCTAAAGCAAAATAAATTTTATATAAAAATACCCGCTGTTTTAACAGCCATGTCTTTTTATGCTTCAGTAGCCGGGCATCTGGGCGATGCTATATGTTTTTTACCGCTTTTCTTATGCCAGCCAATTGTGCCAGCAGCACCAGTGGCACTACGCAGGATGGCAACCATATAAAGGGAAAATGGAATATGGCAATGTTGGGCTGTTCAAAACCAAACTTTTGAAAAGGGTAGGGCGTGCTTAGTACAGCCGTGCTTACTATGTTAATGAGTAGCAGCAGGCAGAAAATGTTCCAGGCCAGCAGCAATGTATAACCGACATTTTTCTTAAATACCAGGTAATAAACAACAGGGGCGGAGATGCCTGATACAATATCGAAGTTGCGGCCTTCAAAAGTCATTACCACGGGAACGGTTTTGAACACGAACAGCCAGAGCAACGCTATTTCAACAGGTATTCTTACAACATGCAGTAACGTAAGGGTTTTAATGTTGAGGGAATCTATAAAACGCTTGCCGGCAGGCATAATAAACAGTGTAATTATGAGCAGCATGGGTGGCAGCACCGCCAGCAGAAATTTGGGCGGCAACGTGGATGTATCCGTATAAAAACCAGCCAAGCTTATAACGGCCTGCAACACAAGCCAGCCTGTTAATACCAGCAATACTTTTTTTGAATAACCGGCAGCCCTGTAAAACAGGTATATGGTAAGCAGTGCAGTTAATGCGAATACAATGCTTACGTAAAGGGGTACATTTTCCATTATCATGAATTTTTTGGGAAAGAGAAGAGCCACAGCTAACGAATGCTGTGGCTCTCTAAATATACTCAATTTCAGAAAGGCGGGCGGCTTTACTGCCGTTTGCCTATTCAGGTATGCCGGTTGTATTTTTCGGCTTTTCAAAGTTCCATTCGCTGCGGTCAAGCTTACGCTGCAGCGGGTACACTTCATCGCAGGTATTGCCATCATACAGGCGGCCGTTCTTCATCACGTATTTAATGCTGTTGGTATTGCGTATGTTGTCCAACGGGTTTTTGTCCAGTATAACAATGTCGGCCAGCTTACCTGCTTCTAAGGTGCCAAGGTCTTTATCCAGGCCCAGCCCGGTGGCGCCAAGTATGGTGGCCACTTTCAATACGTCATGCGGTTTCATATTACCGCTTTGCATGGCCCACATTTCCCAATGGTAACCCAGGCCCTGAAATTCACCGTGGCTGCCAATGCCTGCCATGCCGCCGGCTTCTACCAGCGCTTTCATTGATTTGGCATGTTTGGGAAACACGTGTTCCTCTTTCATAAACCAGCCCTGGCCAACACGCCTGGTTTTACCCGCCAGTTCTTCGTAGGGCATCAGGTATTGCATTTTGGGGTCGTGGTAGGGGTTTTCTGTTTCCCAGAAGTAATTTTCGGCAAACGGGCCACCATAAGATACCAGCAATGTAGGCGTTACAATCATTTTAGCCTGCGCTATGGTGCCAATTAAATCTTTGTATAACGGAAACACGGGTATGGCATGTTCATGGCCGGGGTAACCATCCAGCAGGTTGGCAATGTTCAGCTTAATATCAAGGCCACCTTCTGTGGTAGGCATCAGTTGCTGATTGCGGGCCGCGGTAATAATCCACTCTCTTTGTTTGCGGTTACCGGTAAGGTACATTTTAATGTATTTGGTATGGTAGTATTTGCTGTATTGCTTTAATATATTTTCTGCCTGGGATGAGTCTTTTACATTGTAATACCAGAAACCCACGCCGGGGCCGGTTGAGTAAATGCGGGGGCCGGGTATGGAACCTGCATCAACCATATCACCATAAGTGAGCACGTCGGTTGTAGCAGTTTGAGGGTCCCTGGTGGTGGTAACACCGTAAGCCAGGTTGGCAGCATAAATCCATACATTGTTTTTGGCTATGCCCCATTGCGGCCACATGTGGGCGTGGGGGTCTACAAAGCCAGGTACCACTGTTTTGCCCGACACGTCTATCTCCCTGGTGCCCGATGGCGGTTGCAGCGTACCGCTTTTGCCAACCGCTTTTATCCGGTTATTGGTAACAAGTATATCGCCGTTTTCAATTATCTCATCGCCTTTCATGGTAATAATCCGGGCGCCTTTCAGCAATACGGAGCTTTTAGGTATGTCTTGCGCAAAATATACTTTCACCTCTACTTCCAGCGGCTTAAACTTGTCTTCTGTTTTCTTTTTTGCTATAGAATCGGCCTTGGCTTTAGCACTGTCAACAGCTATTTTGGTGGAATCAAGCTTAAGCCTGGCAGTATCCGGCTTTACTTTGGCCAGCGAGTCTGCTTTTCTTTTTACTTCGGCTTTTACGCTGTCTTCAAAAGCCTGCGCCTTATCCACATCATACACCCAATGCGTATTGCCCAGGCTCCAGTGCACTTTTTTACCGTCGGCTTCCCAGCCGGGAAATTCACCACCCAATTCTGTTAATTCCCTTGCAGGAAAATCCGCATTGGCGGCATCGGCTACAGATATGTTTACCGTTTTACCCGTTTTGGGTATGGTAACCAGGTAAATTTCGTTGTTAATCTGTGCCAGCGCCCTGTTGCCTGTGGGCGACATATTAATCTGCGCCGCATTGGATGGCGGGTTCATTTCCTTCGCGTCTGTTTCATCATCGGCATGCAGTATGCAATCCATCATGGGGTAAGGCTTCCCCTTCTCATTATAGCGCATGGTGCCAAAAGTGGTAATGCCGGTTATTTTGGCTAATGTTTTTTCATCTGTGCCATCCCATTTCAGGGTTACCAGGTTGCCAAAAGTGTTCAGGTAAATCTTATCGTCTTCACCTTTTACAAAGTGCGGGTTATAACGGCCCCTTGTTTTGTCAATAACAGTTATATCGCCACCGGTTGCAGCCATCCAGCAAAGCTCGTCTTCAGAGCCGTCTGCCACCGGGCCAATAGATTCCCGGTAGCGGTCTTTGCGGGTGCGTATAAATACCAGCCTGTCTCCACTATTGTTAAACACCGGGTTCTGGTACAGGTCACTTTCTTTGGTTATTTTTTGAACCGATGCTTTGCCGTTTACATTAACCTTGTAAATGCCTCCACCGGCAGGGCTCCAGGAAGTAAAGGCAATGGTATTGCCATCCGGAGACCATGCTGGTTGCGCTTCTGTAAACTCGTTGGCAGTTAAGCGTTTTGGCGTACCGTTGGGAAAATCCATCAGGTATAACCTGTTTAAAACAGTAAAGGCCAGTTTTTTACCATCGGGGGATGGCACGGCATCACGTACCTGGTTGGCCAGCAAGTGAGAGGTATCAGATACAGGGTATTTAAATTCCAGGCCCGGGCCCAGTTCAAGTTCGGTATTTACCTGGTAAGCTATTTCAGATGGTTGTGCCCCGTCAACCGGTATGCGGTGAATTTTGCCGCCGTAAGCAGCTATCACCGCCTTGCTGTCTGGTGTAAAAGCCATGCCGGGTAAAACCCCCATGGTAGCAATAGACTCCTGGTCATCCCGCTGTATAGGGTAAGCCAGCCATTTTTCATCGCCGGTTTGCAGGTTACGCAGTACCAGGCCGGTCTTATCTTCATAACGGCTGCCATAGGCCAGCCATTTGCCATCGCCGGAGAGCAGCGGCGTAAAAGCCGAGCCATACCGGGATGTGATAAAGCTCATTTTGGCATTGTTACGGTCGTACACGCCAATTTCATATTGCGGTAACTGTGCATTATAGTTCCACGAGCCATTGCGGGCAGAGAAGTACACCAGCCTTCCGTCATGGCCAACGGCGGGGTCAATGGTTTTAAGATTGGCAGGCGCGTCAATCAACTGAACGCCGCCGCCACCATTTTTATGTATCATGTACAGCTTTACAATACGGCGGCCTTTGGCATATACTATATAATCGCCATCGGGTGTCCAGCAGGCGCTTACATAATCCTGGTTGCCATCCGTAGTTAACTGTACGGTATCTTTCTTTTCTGTATCAATGTACCAAATGTTATCCGAGCCACTCCTGTCAGAAATAAACAATATCTTCTTACCATCAGGGCTAAAGCGTGGGTGGTTATCAAAAGCCAGGCCCTTTGTTACCGCGGTAGCGGCACCGCCTTCAGCCGGCACGGTAAAAATATCGCCCATCATGTCAAATACAATTGTTTTGCCGTCGGGACTAATATCCAGCGATGTCCATGTACCCTCGTTGGTATTCAGTTTTATTTTACGGGCAGGCTTAAGGGGCAGGTTCTTAAACTTCTCATATACCACGGTATCTTTTTTAGTTGAGTCTGCATAAAAGACTTTTTCAAAAAAGAATTTTCCCCGTGCGTGAGATGAAAAAATGATGAAAGCAAAGAGCATAAACGCCGCTAAGCGAAAAGCGGCCCGGCTAAAGTTTCTCATAAATTGTGTTGGTTTACAATGCCGTAAATTAAGCAAGAAAAGCCACAGCCCATAACAGAATTTACATGAGTGGATGATAACCGCTTTGCGGTTGCATGACATATGTGAAAAAGAAATTATGGGCCGGGCAGATGTACAGGCATGAGGCTTTGGTTGCGTCGCATTACGTTCATCGTTCTGTTCAATGGGCGGCATTTCAGACCCGGGTAGTACTGGTGCGTGGAGACACGCACCAAGGGAGTAAAGCAGAATGTTTCTGCCGCCTTTGGCGTCAGAAACGTAATCAAAAACAAGGTGCAATGCCACGGAGGCACGCAAGAAAAGGGGCGAAGCACAAACACCAACCGAAGCTCACCATTCACCACTCACGATTCACCATTCACCATTCAACCTCCTGTCTCCCTAAGCCCGCCGAAGGAAAACGGGAGAAGCACAAAACACCAACCGAAGCCCCCCACTCACTACTCACCACTCACCACTCACTATTCCCCCTTCCCGTTTTCAACAGCCTCTCCAAATCCGTTTGCCGGTAAAATATTTTCTGTTCCACTTTTACAAAAGGCAGTTTGCCTTTGGTGCGCCAGTTATACAGGGTGCGCAGGCTTACGTGCAGCATCTGCATCAGGTCTTGTTTGTCTAAAAAACGTTCATGGGGCATGGGGCCTTCCGTGGAAGGGGATGGGGAGGTGCAATAAGCGTTTGTATGCGGGTGAAAAAACGGGTATAAATAGGTTTTATAGAGGTTGTTTAACGGTATTCGACAATGCTAATTTTATGCTGACCCGTAAGCCGAAAAGGGTAACTAGAGTAGGCAATAAAAAGCAGCAATTATGAAAAGAATTTTATTAATTTTTGTTTTATCCTTTTTTAGTTTTCAACTCTACGCACAAGTAGGATTACTTAGTAGTAATAATAAAAATTCCTATCAAAAGGCACCCATAGATTCTATTCATTATCCTTCATTGATAATAACAAAAACGTTGGGTGCGATCACTCCTGTGAGCGATACAGCGAGCTTGATAATCAATTATTTCAATCAAAACGAGCAAAGAATTGACAGTTTAAAAGATGTGGTTAATAAGCAGGATACTCGTCTTTATGCTTTGCAAAACACATACGATGATGTTGCAAAAGAGTTAAATGGCCTGAAAGCCTTATCGAAGGAAGAGAAGAAAAAAAAGATGCAAGAGATAACAAACCTCACTGAAAGATTGGATCAGCTTCAAAAGGACAAAGATCAGGCAATTAATATGATTAATCAACTCTCAACTGAACTAGGTCATCTTGTTGCCAAATCAAATTCTTTTGAAGCCCTGAATAAAGAGCTTATAAGCCAGGTTATCAATAGCTATGCAATTGCTTACAACGAAAAATTATCCACCCAAAAAAAGAAAGTTTCAAACCTTTTTAATGATCTATATAAGAATCAATACAATATAAATAGTTATTGGTTTTTGATTGATTCTAACAAGCAAGATTTTGATAAAGGAAAATTTTTGGATACTTTATCTGATATATATAGTAAAATAAGAATTCTTGCTGATGATAATAATATCACACAACAAATACTTACGAAAGCCGTCCAGCAATTAAATACCCTAAAAGATTCGTCGCAAAAGATTTCGATTAATGATTTAGAGGAATATGCAAAACTAAAAAACAAATGGAACCATCTTGCCTTGGATACAACTTTGATATCAAAGTCATTATTGGAAACATCTTTAAACCTTGAAAAAACGATTGAATTATATAATCAACTCTTAAAAAATAATATTAAGAATAAACAAATTAAAGAGTCTTCAGCAAAGACAACAGACTTTGGTGCATTTCCACAGCTTACATCAGTGCTGGGTAAGAAAGAAATTATACCTCAACTTCAATTGTATGGAAGCTACAATTATGAAAACAACAGTACTTCTTTTGAAGGAAATATTGGATTGTCATTTGCAGCGTCTGGTAATGCAGATACTGGAAACATTCATGATATTTTCTTGCCTAGCGCCAGTAAATTTCTGGTATATTCAAACTTTAATTATAGTTTTTGGTCAACAAACCAAAGCAATTCCAGAGATAAGGACTCTGCAAAGCGTATTGCCTTAAAACTATCTTTTGGCTTTGCTGGAAAAAATCTTGTATTCGACACTGCTAAAACAATTAATGCTATTAATAGTACTATGCTGTATGCAAAAGCCGGTCTTGAGCTTGGTATTCTTCCAAAAAGATTTAGTATTTACGCTAATGTAAACACCGTCAGCCTAATGGATAAGGTTGATCAATTTAATATGGCTACCGGCATAGACTCAAAATTTTTTGGTTATATTGATTGTGGAGCAAGATTTTTTCTAGACCCTGCCCCACAGGCAAAAATTGACCTTGGGCTGTATATATATTCTGATATAAATTTTATTGTGAATGGAGGTGATGTAAAAAGATTAACAAAGACTAATGACCTGGTAATACCAAGCATACAAATTGGGATTGTGAAGAGATTAGGAAGACTTTGATGAAATGCTTTTGTAACGGCCAAAGAATTTACACGTCTGACCACTATAGCTTAGCTTGATAAGGTTATTAGGGTGTAAGATATACCTTAGCTTCTATTTCATTTTGTTCAATAAACCTATTATGCGAAAACGTATAATCGCTAAAAGTTGGATAATAGCCCTACATTGATGTCATGAGGAGTATCAATGAACTGAACTCAAAAAATGGTAACATTGGCACTCGCAGCGGAATATAATTGCATGCCCAGTGTGAAAGCTTATTCCAGTTTTTGTCGGTTAGGCTTGTTAACATAAGATTACTTCCTGTTACGGCGTCAGCTATTTCAAATGGTACCTGAGTTATTGCTACGAATCAGCCACCGTGGTTGTAACATACTTGGCAGGGGTTGAAGAAACCGGCGTCCATTGGCCGGTGTTTGAGAGATAATGTTTGCCCGCAGATAAAAGATAAGATGCCTTTTTATTGTTAAGAAGTTCAAGCGAGTAACACAAAGGACAATGATTGTGATAATGTAGCATTAGTCTGAAAAACCACCATGAATACTTAACCGGATTTTAATGGGTAGTTAAGTTTTTGAAGCTTTGTTAAGGAAAACGGGCGAAGCACAAAACACCAACCGAAGCCCCACTCACCATTCACCATTCACCCTCTTGTCTTCCTAAGCCCGCCGAAGAAAAGGGGCGAAGCACAAAAAACACCAACCGAAGCCCCACTCACCACTCACCATTCACCACTCACCCTCTTGTCTTCCTAAGCCCGCCGAAGGAAAAGGGGCGAAGCACAAAAAATACCAACCGAAGCCCCCACTCACCACTCACTATTCCCCCTTCCCCGTTTTCAACAGCCTCTCCAAATCCGTTTGACGGTAAAATATTTTCTGTTCCACTTTTACAAAAGGCAGTTTGCCTTTGGTGCGCCAGTTATACAGGGTGCGCAGGCTTACGTGCAGCATCTGCATCAGGTCTTGTTTGTCTAAAAAGCGTTCATGGGGCATGGCGCCTTCTGTGGAAGGGGATGGGGAGGGTTGGGAGAGCTTTTGCACTGCTTCCTTTTTTGTTTGTTTCATACAACTACGGCATTTTATACAATAAAAATGTTTGGGTGGGATAGTAAGTAAAAAAGGCAGGCCAGGGTAAGGCCGTAACTACTAATCTAAGCAGCAGCCCTGCTTTTAAAAAAATGAAAATGCTGTCGTTAAAATTCTACAGGGCATGCGGGTAATGTTATTAACGGGATGAGTGTGGGCTTGCAATGTTCCAGAGGAACATTTTGTGGGTAGTACAACCATGCCCCGGGTCGTTATGTTCCAGAGGAACATTTTGTGTCCGTCCCCGCGCCGTTTTTAAAACGTTAGCGTGAGTTTTGGGTGTAGCACACACATCTATTGGATAACGTTATTTTACTTTTTTGTCCCCGTAACAGACACGGGACAGGCTTGACACAAAAAAGTAGCAAAAAAAGTCAAGGAAGAAACGATATACAGCACGTTTCTTCCATACGCCCTGATTAAGCTTTTGTACTACTGTGACTTCAGCAGCAGAATTTTCTTCTACAAGGCTTACTAAATTTGATGAAGCTGTTACAACGGATGATCCTACCTGATTTTTACTTGTATGTAGCATTACCTGTATTGAATGGTATTGTTTTTACTTTTTTGTCCCCGTAACAAACACGGGACAGGCTTGACACAAAAAAGGCAACCGGAATGGGACGTTGCGTAAAAAAAGTCAAGGAAGAAACGATATACAGCAGGTTTCTTCCTTGCACCCTGATTAAGCTTTGTACTACTGTGACTTCGGCAGCAGAATTTTCTTCTACAACAAACCCGGGGACAGGCTTGACACAAAAAAGTCAAGTGTAAGTTTGGTTTTTTAATGAATGTTTTCGCAAACGCGAAAACAAACAGTGAAAATCCATTTTATCCGTGTCATCCGTGTTCTATGTGTTTCTAAGCTCTGAATGTCAGGTTGAGCTTGTCGAAACCGGGTTATGCAAGTTGCTTTTTCATGAATCCGCCTTCGATTCCGAAGTTTCGGAGCTTAGGCTGACACCCTTAACTTGATGACATTGGGCAGCAACCGGCTGCCCCAATAACTGGAATGGAATTTGACGACGCCGCTTTTTTGCCTGGAAAGGCAGCAAACCAGGGGGGCCAGATGGTACGAAGATGGTACGGAGATGGTAGCCAGAAGGTACCTGTAAGGTGAATGCGTCCTGCAAACCATGTTAGCTGTACAATGCGGGGTGGCAAAACTCGGCAAACCCCGGCAAAACGCGGCAACAAAACTGTTCTTTGATGTTTACGGCGGTACGGCGTTTTAGCTTTGAATGGAGACGCAGGGAAAGTGACCATCACCCGGCCCTGAAAAACCATTTTAAACTTAAAAAAACATGTTATGGGTAAATTTGAAAAAGGGATACTCGGTCCGTTTAGCGGCAAAGTAGGCCCCGTTGTTGGCGGCGACTGGAACGGCATCAGCTATATGCGCAGCAGGCCCGGCCGCAGAAAGGGCAAAGCCAGCGCAAAGCAGGAGCAGCAGCAGGCTAAATTCTCGCTGGTGTCAAAGTTTTTAAAACCGCTGAAAAACTTACTGGCCATGGGCTTCCAGGATGGGGCGGTAAATATGTCCGGCTTTAACAGCGCTTTCCGTTACCACATGCAGTATGCTGTAGCGGGTGTTTACCCGGATTACACTATTGACTATGCCGCCGTTATGATAAGCAAGGGCGGTTTGCTGAATGTGCACAGCGCCAATGTGCAAAACGGCGGAGACGGCAGGATACTGGTTTCCTGGGCCGATAACAGCGGCGCCGGGGATGCCTCCAGCGATGATGCCTGCATACTGGCCGCCTACTGCCCGGAGCTAAAAACGGCGGTATATAACACCACCGCGGCGCTGCGGGGTTCAATGGAAGCATCCCTGCAGGTAAGCCAGTTTGCAGGCAAAGAAGTGCATGTGTACCTGAGCTTTGCAACTGCCAGCGGCAACAGAACAGCCAGCAGCTTATACCTGGGTGGCCTGGTAGTGCAATAGTTGCCAGGGGCTTTATTACTTATGTTAACAGGCGTAGCGTAAACTGCTGCGCCTGTTTTGTTTGTTGGAGGAGATAATGCCACGGAGGCACGGAAAGATGGGTGTAAACAGAAATGCGAATATCCAACAAGGAGCAAGGAATTTTGAATGAAGAAAGGGCGCCCCACTCACGATTCACTACTCACCATTCACGATAAGAATATCGAGCAAGGAACAAGGAATTTTGAATGAAGAAAGGGCGCCCCACTCACGATTTACTACTCACCATTCACGACAAGAATATCGAACAAGGAACAAGGAATTTTGTATGAAGAAAGGGTGCCCCCATTCACGATTTGCTACTCACCATTCACGACAAGAATATCGAACAAGGAACAAGGAATTTTGTATGAAGAAAGGGTGCCCCCATTCACGATTTGCTACTTACCATTCACGGTAAGAATATTGAGCATGGAACAAGGAATTTTGAATGGCCAAGCGAAATACAACCCACTTGCGATTCCCGATTCACCACTTGCAGATTAAATAACAAAGGCATTTGGTGGCGGGCAATAGTACCTTGTCGCGACTTCGTTGCGTCGCACTACGTTCATCGTTCTGTTCATTGGGCGGCATTTCAGACCCGGGTGGAAGTTTGTCAGCACCTTTTTGACCATCTTGTTAGGCAGCAGGAGGGTTCGGAAGTATAATTTCTGTTTTGCTTCCCCGTCCGGGTGCACTTTTTATGGAATAACTGCCGTTAATCAGCCGCATGCGGTTAGCCATGTTATTTAATCCCAATCCCGAGAGATGGGATGAATTTACCAGATCGCTATCAAAACCCACTCCATCGTCTTCTATGATGATATGCAGTCTTTTTTCTTCATATAAAATGTCAATTTTTAAATTGGCGGCTGCGGCGTGTTTCACAAAATTATTCAAGGTTTCCTGAACAATCCGGAAAATGATCAATTCTGCCTGCAGGCTGTATTTCTTTTCCTCGCCTTGCATGTTTACCTCCGCCTGGTAGAGCCCGGTTTTTTTTAGCAACTCAATTTGCTGCAAAATTGAATTGACGAGCCCGCTACGGTTAATAAAATCCGTGTTGAGGCTTTTGGATAAATTTCGCAAATCCTGTATGGTACGGGTAAGCTGAAATTTGGATTCATTTAGTTTAGTTTCCGCATCCGGATAATTGTTGAGGTTGATGGTATTGATGGTAAGCTTTATAAAGCTTAATGACTGTCCGATATTGTCGTGAATTTCCTGGCTTATTTGTTGAAAGGTTTGTTCCTGCACTTCGAGTTGGGTTTTCAGCAACTCGTTTTCGTAGGCAGATTGCATGGCTTTTTGCTCTGCCAGCAGTCCTTTTTTTCTTTTGTTGATGTAGGCTGCTAATACGATGACGAAAAAGACCGCCATCAGCAGGAAGATGGTCGTTGCTACAATGGCTATTATGATCTTGCTTTCCTGCGACATATAAATGCAATCAATAAACAGGAATATAATAAAATATTTACCGTGTAGTTGATATAGCCATATACTTTTATACCGGTCTTATTTTTGTATTCCTGCAATTCTTCCAGAAATATATACAAGACGGTGCTGCCCATGGCGGAAAATAAAACTCCGATAGCCAGCCAGAAATACTCCTGGGTAAAAAGGCTTTGCTGCTCGTTATCATCGTCAATAATCCGGTATACCAGGTATCCGCATGCGGCAGCAAGCAGCAAATTGCCCAGGATTTCTGTTACGTAATTGTAGGCATGCAGTTTTTGAAAAAAAAACAAGTTAATCAATCCCCAACAAAGAAAAACCGCTATAAAAATACCTAGGATATTTTTAGCAGAATGCATTTGAGGGGCCTGCCTAAACAGCCATAAAAGAAATGACAGCCGTATTAGCAGTAAAATATTAAAGGGTCCGGCATTGGTTTTTACCTTTAGGATGTCGTACTGGTACCAGCCGAAAGTTTCTGTACATAATATCAAAGAAAACCAGATAATAAATAAACGCCAGGGGCCAGTACCTTTTGTAAGTAGTAGTAATCCAGCTACAAAGAGGCACCATTCTGCAATAACCGTAGGGTTTAAATAATTTTTTATCATGGGCAGTTTGCTGGGCAAAGTTGGCCGTTATCATATTTATTCACAAAAGCAGAATGCATTTTTTCGATCGGACAAAGATTTGTTTTAGGGTCTCTTCCCGTAGTATCAATTTCAAAATTGCTTCCCTTCTTTGTAAATGCCATTTGAATCATTAATCTTTTTCGGTACTTCTTTTTTCCATCAGCTAGCAAAATGCCGGTATCTCCATAGGCGGAGAAATAAAATTTAATACCATCAATAGGATCAGACTTAGGATGTAATGAATCCTGATACCTGATTTCATCAGCAAACTCTTCAATCATTTTTCTGCAATAACTCATATATTTTGTATCCGAGGGCAGAACATTGCTAACGTTTGGAATTCGATTTTCGGGATCATCAAGATAAATAGTTTTTTCCAGGGCCGGTAGCATGTTGGTTGCATAATTTGAAACCCATGTCGCAGCCTCCTTATCAGGAACCTGATTATCTTTTCCGCTAAATCTTCCTCCATCGGGGATGTAGTAGTAAACGGGGGAAGCTTTTGTTTCAATCGGGGAAAACAGGATGCTTAATTGATTTTTCCACACCGGGGATGACACTGTATTAGGTAATTGCACAAATACAATTCTTATTCCCTCAAACTTATGGACACTATCAAAATATTTGATCATCTCGTTAAAGCTATTAATAGGTAAAAAGATGCTATCGTTTGTTCTTATGCCCAATCTGGAAAATATGCTGTCTGATTTTTCACGAAAATTAGCAATCCTCTCTGCCGCATCTTTGCTATCAACATAGGCTGATGGTAAAGGTCTTTTTTGAGCTGTGGTAGACATTGTTAGTATCAACCCGGTGAGTAAAAGCATGAATTTTAATTTCATTATATTTTTCATTTTAAAGATTTTGAAGCAATATGCTGTAGAAAATATTATCCTGCAACCGTTAAAAAACGGTTTTTAATTAAGCTTTTTAATTATCCAATTAAAAGCAGAATCGGAAAAAATAAAATCGGGACTAAAAAGCCAAAGAGTTATATAATCAGCACTCTGAGTTGTTAGTTTCCTCTTTAAACATAGTCCTCTTTTTTAGCCTTTAGCTTGCGGCCTTATGACTTCAGCCGCCCTCTCCGTGTCTTTGCGCCTTAGTGACTTCCCTACAAATGCAGTAAATCACACTATTGTAAAATAAAAAATAATTACTACTTTAGTCCCCATACACCCGATAAACCATCTACTGCCAATGAATCAACACCCTTACCGGCTTGCTGCCACTTTAAACCTGTATTGCTGCCACGAATTACTTATTTTGCCCTGCATAGTTTTGATTTTAAACAAGCTGGCCAGGACGAGTTGCAGCCGGCTAAAATTGTTTGTTGAATGACTGACATTAAAGATTTAGAAAAAACATTGTGGGCTGCCGCCGATAAACTGCGCAGCAATATGGATGCGGCTGAATATAAACATGTAGTGCTCGGGCTGATATTCCTCAAATATATCTCCGACGCTTTCAATGGCCGGTACGACCAGCTAAAACTGGAACTGCAAGACCCCGGCAGCGAATGGTATGTTGCCGAAGAACAGGCGGTGTATCATACCCTCAACGATAAAGACGAATACAGCAGCCACAACATATTCTACGTGCCGGAAAAAGCCCGTTGGGGTTACCTGCAGTCCAAAGCCAAATTACCGGAGATTGGCAAGCTGGTAGATGATGCGATGGATGAAATTGAAAAGTTAAACCCGCCCCTAAAAGGTGTACTGCCCAAAATATATGCAGACCCGGACCTGAACAAACAACGGCTGGGCGAACTGATTGATCTTATCGGCAGCATTGGCTTTAACCAGCCGGGGCATAAGGCTAAAGATTTGCTGGGGCGGGTGTACGAATATTTCCTCGGGCAGTTTGCCGATGCAGAAGGCAAGAGCGGCGGACAGTTCTACACACCCGCTTCCATAGTAAAATTGCTGGTGGCCATGCTGGAACCTTATAAAGGCCGTGTGTACGATGGCGCCTGCGGCAGCGGCGGCATGTTTGTACAGAGCGAACATTTTATTGAAGAACATGGCGGCAGGCTGGGCGATATTTCCATTTACGGGCAGGAAAGTAACCCCACCACGCTGCGTCTTGCCAAAATGAACCTGGCCATACGTGGCATAGATGCGAAAATAGAATTGGGCGATACTTTTTTAAACGACCGCCACAAAGACCTGAAAGCTGATTTTATTATGGCCAACCCGCCTTTTAATATCAGCGACTGGAGTGGTGAGCAACTGCGGGAAGATATCCGCTGGAAATACGGCGTACCCCCGGTGGGCAATGCCAACTATGCCTGGCTGCAGCATTTTGCGCACAAGTTAAGCCCCAATGGCACGGCCGGTATTGTGCTGGCCAATGGCAGCATGAACAGCAATACCGGCAGCGAAGGCGAAATACGCAAAGCCATGATAGAAGCCGGATTAATAGATTGTATGGTGGCGCTGCCCGCTCAGCTTTTTTATAATACCATGATACCTGCCTGTCTATGGTTTTTAGCCAGGAATCGCAGTGGTACTCCCCCTTCAGGCGGAGCCAGAGGGGGCTTTAGGGATAGGAGCAATGAAATATTGTTTATTGATGCCCGCAAGCTGGGTGTAATGGTTAACCGCCGCAACAAAGAACTAACGGATGCTGATATAGCAAAGATTGCAGACACGTATCATAAGTGGCGTAATAAGGCTGATGACAACTTGAATTTATCCGATGTCACCCTGAGCTTGTCGAAGGGTATATACCTGGACATACCCGGTTTCTGCAAAGCAGCCACTATGGATGAAGTACGCAACAACAATTACGTACTCATGCCGGGGCGCTATGTAGGCACTGAAGAAGCCGAAGACGATGGGGTATTGTTTGCAGATAAAATGGCGGCGTTAACAGCAACGCTTGCGGAACAATTAAAACAGGGGCATGCGTTGGAAGAACAGATAAAAGCCAATTTAAAAAGTATTGGGTTTGATTTATGAGCCCGGCGACAGTGCTGCTATGAGGCTTCCGTTGCGTCGCACTCTTGTACTCTTTTTTATATCATTGTGCTGACGTAAATGTTATATAATGCTAATAATTTCAAGCAAAGTATACAGAATATGAGTCTTAACAGTTGGAAAGAATATAAACTTGGTGAATTATGTAAAAAAGTGACATCAGGAGGTACACCTTTGCGTTCTCGAAAAGAATATTATGAAAACGGTAAAATACCTTGGTTAAAAACAAAGGAAGTTGCTAACGGTAGAATCTACACCACTGAAAATTATATTTCGGAAATAGGATTAGCAAATTCTTCGGCGAAATTAATCCCTCAAAATTCTATAATAATTGCCATGTATGGAGATGGAGAAACTGCGGGGAGGGTAGCAATCAATAAAATTCCATTGTCAACAAATCAGGCTTGTTGTAACTTAATTATTAACGAAGGGATTGCGGACTATGAGTATATATACTATTATCTGTTAAACTCCTATGACTACTTGGTTAATTTGAAATTAGGCAGTGGACAGCAGAATCTTAGCGCTACAATCATTAAAAATGTTTCAGTTCAACTTCCGACTCTTGATTATCAAAAAAAATTAGTATCTATTCTTTCTTCCTTAGATGACAAAATAGAACTCAACCGCCAAACCAACCAAACCCTGGAAGCCATTGCACAAGCCTTGTTTAAAGAATGGTTTGTAGATTTTAATTTTCCCGGCGCCACCGGTGAAATGGAAGAGAGTGAATTGGGCGAAATACCTAAGGGATGGAGGGTTGGGAAGTTGGGGGATGTCTTAACAGTAAAAGGTGGAACTACTCCCAGTACTAAAGTTGCTGATTATTGGGATGGCGAATATTACTGGGCGACACCAAAAGATTTATCTACACTTCAATTCCCTGTTTTATTAAATACAGAAAGAAAATTAACAGAGAAAGGTATTAATCAAATTAGTTCTGGTGTATTACCCGAGGGTACTTTATTGCTGTCATCCAGAGCGCCTATCGGTTATCTTGCAATTACTGATATTCCAGTTTCAATCAATCAAGGGTTTATTGCAATTAATGGTGGGAAGTTGTCGAATATTTTTCTTCTTTATTGGCTAAGACAAAACATGGATAAAGTAGTAGGCAGAGCTAATGGTTCAACATTTTTGGAAATTAGTAAAACAGTGTTTAAGGAAATCGAGATAATGTTTCCCAATAAAGAGCTAGTAGCAACTTTTGATAAGAATGTGTTACCATTATTTGAGTTAATAAAAAATAATGAAAAACAAAATCAAACTATTATTCAACTACGCGACAGTTTATTGCCAAAATTGATGAAGGGAGAAATAGCCGTGACTTAGCACGTATTTTATTGTTTGTTCAAAGAAAAACAACTGCCATGAATTTTGACAAATTGGTTTTAAAAGACCCATCCGGTAATGAGGTAACCATCGATGCACAATCTTTTGGTTTAGCAATTGCTTTGGGTGAGATGCGATCCCATGTGGCGGAGCAGATGAAGAAATCAATACAAAACCCAATGATGGTTGTCGAGGGGAGTAATGGTGAAAGACTTTACTGTTTAGGTTACAAAGTACCGCAACTGCATTTTTTTATTTCTCATGTAATAAACAAAGAAGAGAAATGGTATGTAGATTATTATACTTTGGAATATGACGAAAATATTATGCACAGGATGATTCAGGAAGATAAAAAGGTTTTCTGATTGTAATATTCATGGACTGAACTATAGAAAGTTTCATAGCTAAAATAACAATAACATGGAAGATATCTTTAAACCTCAAAGCCTTACTATTAAACAACTTTTTGGGAATGCTGATGCTCTGTATCAAATACCACGCTATCAAAGGCCGTATTCCTGGGGAGATGAGCAATTAGATAAACTTTGGACCGATTTGAGGGAAGCACAGGAAAACGAACCAAATTATTTCCTGGGCTCAGTTATCACAGCTAAACCGGAAGATGCTTCTAATTACATTGACATTGTTGATGGTCAGCAAAGACTTACAACCCTTCTTGTTTTGTTGTGTGTGTACAGGGATATGTATCCTGAAATAAACAGCGATATCTTAGATAAAGACCCTTTCGCTATTGATGCGAATATTATTAAAACTTCCATCAAATTTAATGACCGCTTTGAAAGATTACGCCTTAAAACACACTCCAACCACGAAAGCGACTTTCAGGAATTGATTTTATCGCCTGGAGCAGCCATAGGAAATGAATATCCCTATAAAAGAGATTTAAGACGGCAGGAGGAGCCGAAATATAAGTTTCTAAATACATCAGCTTTTTTCACTGAAAAATTGGAGGATTTGGGAGAGGAAGAAGCTGGTACATTCATAAACTACTTATTCAATAAAGTAAAAATTATTCGAATTGATTGCCAGTCGGTAAGTTTTGCTATTAAACTATTTCAGGTGTTGAATGATAGAGGGCTTGATTTATCTAACTCAGATTTGATCAAAAGCTTCTTAATCGGCCAAATACACAAAAAGCACGTTGATGATCCGGAACAAAGGAAGCAGAAAGAAAACCAGTTTATGGATGATTGGAAGTTTTGTGAGACTATAGCTATTGACACAGAAGAAAGTATGAATGACCTTTTCGTAATGTATGAATATTACCTTTTAGGTAATAACCCGGAAAAATCTTTATACGATGAATTGGTTAGAGAGTTCGAAACAAAAAATCCCAACCAGGTAATAGCTGATTTCAAAAGATTCGTCAGCTTTTATAAAAAGGATGTTTACAACAGGGAAGATTCTCTCATGTACGGATTTTGGTATTTGAGGTGGACAGTGTACTGGAAAACAATTGTTCTAACAGCATTGCATTCTGGTTACCCTTCTTACGAGGAGTTTTTGCCAATTCTCAAGAGATATTACTATTTAAATTGGATTGCAGGCAATACTTTGTCCAAGATCAAACAGACGTCATTTAACATTATTAAATGGCTAAAAGAAAAAAGACCCTTGTTTGAGATTAAAAGTGATCTTGAAGCATTATTGACAGATCCTGGTAATCATACCATAAACCGCGCTATTGTTAACCTGGACAATGATGTTTACTTTGAAGCCTGGTGTAAGCCCTTACTTCTTATGATTGAGTATAATCAGCAAGACAATCCTCCGTTTTATCTGATGTCCGATAAAAATATACATATCGAACATGTTTTGCCAAGAGGGTTTATGAAAAATCCTGAGTGGGTTCATTTTAATAATGTAGAGGGGATCGAAGACTGGATAAATAGCGCCGCAAATCTTACGTTGTTAAGTGGTTCTAAAAATATAGCAGCAACCAATGCAGGTCTGGCGTTAAAAATAAAGGCATACGATGGCACGGGCAATCATATTGCCAGCGATACTAAAATCTCATCGTTCATAATTACACAGAAAATAGTAAATGACTATAATGGTGGTAAATTTAACGGTGAATGGAATACTGATGCACTGGAACATCGTTATAGGTGGTTTTGTACAGAGGTGGAAAGGCTTCTTCAAATAGATTTGTCAGAATCAAAAAAAGCATCCTTTAAATCTGAAGCAGTTGAAGAATCTAATAACTGAAGACGAAATAGAACAGATAGCACTGGATATCCTCATCAACGAGTTGGGATATGAGAAGCTATTTGGCCCAGATATCATCGATGCGGCTGTTCCGGAGCGTACTTATGCGGAAGTGGTATTGCCTCACCGTTTACAGCAGGCCATAGACCGTATCAACCCGCATATACCCGCAGAAGCCAGGGAAGAAGCATTTAAGAAAGTATTGCGGGTAACGGGTACTGATGCTATCAGCAACAACGAAGCATTTCATGTAATGTTAACGGATGGCATAGACGTGAAGTTCAGGCTCCCCTCTCCCTTGGAGAGGGGCGGGGGGGTGAGGTCTGATAAGGTTTGGCTGATAGATTATACCCCCGGTAGCAACAAAAACGAATTTTTGGTGGTTAACCAGTTTACCGTTATAGAAAACCACAACAACAAACGGCCGGATATTGTGTTGTTCATCAACGGACTGCCGCTGGTGGTAATAGAACTGAAAAACGCCACAGATGAGCAGGCAGATATATATGCCGCCTACCAGCAACTGCAAACCTACAAACGCACCATACCTTCCCTGTTTCACTACAACTGTTTTATGATTGCCAGCGATGGCTGGTTTGCCAAGGCCGGTACCATCAGCAGCGGTTACAGCCGCTTTATGGAATGGAAGAGTGCGGATGGCGAACATATTGTAGATACCAGCCTGCAGGAAGAACTGGAACCCATGGTAAAGGGTATGCTGGCCAAACAAAACCTGTTGGATATCATTCGTCACTTTATTGTATTTGAGAAAGGAAGGGATAAGACCATCAAAAAGATCGCGGCTTACCACCAATACTATGCGGTAAACAAAGCTATTGCCACCACCGTAAAGGCCTCCGGCGCCAATGGCGACAAACGGGCCGGTGTTATATGGCATACGCAGGGCAGCGGCAAGAGTTTAAGTATGGTATTTTATACCGGCAAAATGGTCGTAGAGCCCGCTATGAACAACCCGACAATTGTGGTATTAACAGACCGCAACGATTTGGATGACCAGCTATTCGGCACCTTTTCAGACTGCCAGCAATTGCTAAGACAGGAACCCAGACAGGCCACAGACCGGAAGATGTTGCGGGAGCTGTTGTCGGTCGCCTCGGGTGGCATCGTGTTCACCACCATACAAAAATTTCTGCCGGATGAAAAGGGCGATACCTTCCCCATGCTTACCAGCCGCCGAAATATCGTGGTGGTGGCAGACGAAGCACACCGGAGTCAATATGATTTTATAGATGGGTTTGCCCGCCACATGCGGGATGCCTTGCCCAACGCCTCGTTTATCGGCTTTACCGGCACACCCATTGAAAAACAGGATGCCAGCACACAGGCCGTATTTGGCGATTATATTGATGTGTATGATATAGAGCAGGCCGTAAAAGATGGTGCAACGGTGCGCATCTTTTATGAAAGCAGGCTGGCCAAGGTGAAACTATCTGAAGCCGACCAGGCCATTATGGACCAGCAGGTGGAAGAAATAACGGAAGATGATGAACTAACCGACAGGCAAAAACGCTTTGCCAAATGGGCAAGCAAAGAAGCGGTGGTGGGCAGCGACAGCAGGTTAAAGCAGATTGCCAAAGATATGGTGGCCCATTTTGAGGAACGTACAAGGGGAAGCAAAGGCAAAGCCATGTTTGTAGCGATGAGCAGGCGCATAGCTGTTGAACTGCATGACGCCATTGTTGCACTTAAACCGGAATGGTACCATAAAGATGATGACAAAGGGGGCATAAAAGTTATCATGACAGGCAGCAGCAGCGATGGCCCCGAATGGGCGGAACATATACGCAACAAAAAGCGAAGGACGGATATCGGCAACCGTTTAAAAGACCCTGACGATGAACTGAAAATCGTGATTGTCCGCGATATGTGGCTGACTGGTTTTGACGCACCGGTATTGCATACCTTATACATAGATAAGCCCATGAGCGGCCACAACTTGATGCAGGCGATAGCAAGGATTAACCGGGTATTTGGCGACAAGCAGGGCGGGCTGGTAGTAGATTATATAGGCATTGCACAGGATTTAAAGAAAGCATTGGCCATTTATACTGAAAGCAAGGGGAAAGGCAAACTCACCCATAACATTGATGAAGCCGCCGATAAAATGATGGAACTGTTTGAAGTGGTGGCAGGTATGTTTGTGAATTTTAATTACAAGGCTTACTACGGCAAAACAGCCCGGGAGAAAATGCAGTTTGTGCTGGAAGCGGCTAACTACATACTCGGCCTGACGGAAACGGACGGCGAAGGTAATACCATCATCAATGGCAAGCAGCGGTTTAAAGACCATGTAACCCGGTTATCACAGGCTTTCGCCTTATCGGTAACACACCCTGATTCAAAACTGGTAAGGGATGACCTTGCCTTTTTCCAGGCCATCAAAGCCCGTATTGCCAAGTTTGATGAAAACAAACGCAAACGCAGCAACCAGGAAATAGAAACGGCTTTACGGCAAATCGTAAACGATGCGGTGCTTTCAGAAGATGTAATAGACATCTTTGATGCCGCGGGCATTAAAAAACCCGACATTTCCATCCTTGATGATAAGTTCCTGGCCGAAGTGAAGAACCTGCCGCAAAAAAACCTGGCGCTGGAGTTATTGAAGCGGTTGCTGGAAGATGAGGTTGCGGGCAAGGCACGGACCAATATTGCACAAAGCAAAAAGTTTTCGGTGATGCTCACTGAAGCCGTGAAGCGCTACCAGGCAGGCTTGTTAGAAGCAGCACAGATTATAGATGAACTGATACAGATGGCGCAGGAGATGAGAGAAGCAGCAGACCGCGGGAAAAAACTAAACCTTCGGGAAGATGAACTGGCTTTCTACGATGCACTTGCCGAAAACCCAACCGCCGAAGCCATCCTCGGCGACGTCACTTTAAAAGCCATCGCCCACGAGTTGGTAGAAAACGTACGCAAAAACACTTCTATTGACTGGCAACTGAAAGAAAGCGTACAAGCTAAAATGCGTACCTTAATAAAACGTATCCTCCGCAAATACAAATATCCCCCTGATGATCCTGCAACAGGGGAGTACACCGTATCTGTAAGCAGGGTATTGAGCCAGGCAGAATTGCTGGCGGATGGGTGGAGTGGGGAGAATGGACTGTAAAAAGCTACTTATGAAATTTACGCACCAGACAAAATAGGCATATCAAAAAATAAACGGGTAATTTTATCTATCAAAAAGGATGCGATGAGTAAACTTATAGACTCAATATATATACGAAATTTTAAGTCAATAGAAGAATGCGAAATAAGGGAGTGTAAAAGGATTAATTTATTTATTGGAAGGCCGAATGTAGGAAAGTCTAATATTGTAGAAGCCCTGTCTGCATTTTCCGTTAGTTACTTGAAGGAGAATGCGTCTAAAAAATTATCAAATCTCATACGCGTAGAAAACGAATCCGAATTATTTTACAATGGCCGATGGGAAAATGAGGCTTTAATTCAAACTAGTATTGGATCGTGTACAATAACTTTTCATCCTAAAGAGTTCCTGTATTTTCATATTAATATAAACGGTGAAAGCTTTGGCGCAAGGATAAATGAGAAGCTTAATGTTACTGCTCTTGCTACAAATGGTTTTGCCGAAACAAATATTAAAAGGTACAATTTTAAGACTGATGTAGTATACAAAAAGGGGCACTCAAAGTATTTGATCCCGCCCTTTGGACAAAACTTGCTTTCTATAATTGAAAACTACCCCAAATTAAAAAAAGACATTATCTCCCTCTTTAGTGATTACCAATTAGAGATAGCCTTTGACAAGTCAAGCCAAACTATGAAAATTATCCAAAATAACAGGGACGGTATTTTTCTGATACCTTATAACTCAATAGCGGATACACTACAAAGGATTATTTTCTACAAAGCAGCCATAACATCCAATAATGATAGCGTGTTGCTGTTTGAAGAGCCTGAGGCCCATTCATTCCCGCCTTATATGTCGCACCTTACGCAGGAGATGATTTATAAAAAAGATAACCAGTATTTTATCGCCACCCATAGCCCGTTTATCCTGAATGACCTGCTTGAAAATGCACAGGAAGAATTGGCGGTTTTTAACGTTGATTTCAGGGATAAGCAAACAGTAGTAAAAGCTTTAAGTCGCGATGAATTGCATGAAATACTGCAGAATGGCGTAGATATATTTACCAATAATGAAATGTACCTCTGATGGATTTGGCGATTATCCCGGAATGTTATGTTGATACAAATTTGGCCGAAACCCTTGTGCCGCCAATCAGCAAAGGCTACAACCATCAAAAAGGTTGCGGAACTGTAACAAAAGTAATGAAGGAGAATTTCAGGGACCGTTTTGCCGTGGGAATTATAGATAAAGACAAAAGAGATGTTGATTATTTGAAGGAGTTTGACGTTATTATTGCATCCAGCTCTTTGTTGTTACATAAACACCCAAATAGGCATCATTACATCATTCAAATATCACCAGCCATTGAAACAATGATATTAAAAAACGCTGGTGAGATGGATGTTACTGTTGGTGATTTTGATTTGCCAACTAATATGGATGATTTTAAAAAAGAGTCGAAAAGAGAAAACAGCAAAAAAGACGACCGGTTTAAAAGATTATTTAAAGCCTTGAAAAAAGTTGGTGCGCCTGACTTTGTAAAGTTGGAATCCTGGATCAGGTATTTAAAAGAAAAGCAGTACGATGCTGACATGGATGAATTAAAAGCCCTATAATTTTTATGACTGCACTTAACTATTCCTGTTTTGCCTGCTTTTACAAGCTTGATGAAATTCTTTGTCGGCTTTATGTTGATATCCGAAAGGATGATGTTGTATTGCCCAAACATCCGGAGATTATTTTTGTGATGTTGAATCCCGGAAGCTGTGATAATGAAGGTAAATTTTGCGAAGAAGTAAGGGTAAAACCGGATGCAACACTGCATAGGATTATTACTTTTATGCAAGCAAAAGATTTATGCCATGGCCGAATTCTTAACCTGTCAGATATCCGCAATGAAAAAAGCGGCAACTTCTTTAAAATGCTCGCCGGGCTTGAAAAAGAAGGAAATTCTAAGCATTCCATCTTTCATGCTTCCAGGGAAAAGAATTTATTATCTCTGGCTCCGGAAACAGTTCCTGTATTGTTTGCATGTGGTACTAATCCAAAAGCGAGATATCTATTGAATGCCGCTGTAAATTTTTTTGGAAACGACCGGATTATCAATCGTGGGCTTAATTTTTATCATCCTCTAATGCGGCCAAACAAGAACCGGGAGCGAAAATGGCTTGATTTAGTTTTGGGATTAAATTTACAACCTATAAGAAAAGTCTATGGATTAAGCCTTTAAAATTCACAGTCTTTTTCTAGTGACATAATAGTTTCAACCTGAATAAGTAATTGTAAAACATACCAACTGAATAAGCATGATGGAATTTAATAATGGGATAGTTTATATACTGACAAACCCTGCTATGCCCAATATGATAAAGATTGGTTTTACAAATAACGAAGATGTAAAAATTAGAATGGCGCAGCTATATTCAAATCCCGGGGTACCATTGCCTTTTGAATGCGTATATGCGGCAAGGGTGTCTAATGCTCAAAGAGTTGAAAAAGCCTTACATACTGCTTTCGGTCCGGACAGGATTAATCCTCGCCGTGAGTTTTTTGAGATAGAGGCCACACAGGCAATAGCTATTATTAAGTTGTTGGAAATTGAAGATGTTACACCCAAAGTCGCGGTAGAAAAGGAAGAAGTGGACGAAGTTGACAGGGAAGCTGGGGAAGCGTATGCACGGAAAAAAAGGCCCCGTTTCAGTTTTGGCCAGATGAATATACCTGTTGGCAGTGAACTTGTGTCAGTAGCCAATGGAGAAATGGTTACAGTAGTTAGCGATAGGAGTGTGAATTTTAGAGGCGAGGAAACATCGTTAACAAATGCGACCAGGGTAATTCTGGAAAATGGATATCATGTTGCTCCTGGCCCTTACTGGACATATAATGGCAAAAAGTTGCGTGATATTTATAACGAGACCTATTTGTCTACTGAATAAATCAACAGGCCTTACTGCGGCTGATGACCATATGATCAGACTGGGGTGTCGGAAGTTCTGCCATTAGAAGTGTTGTGACTAATAATCTAAATCAGGTATTTAATAATTTAGTAAATCTAAAATGGTTTGTGTTTTAAGGACTATGGTGAAGAAGAAAGTTAAACGGTATTATAAGTTAAAGATTGATAAGAAGAATAAACACGGTTGTCATTATTATAACTAAGTTATGAGTTGCATCAATTATACTAGTAAACTAAGAACTAATGGATTCAGAAATCTTGAAGCATCTATCACCAATGAGAATATTTGCTAATAAGGAAAGTGAGTTTTTTATTCCTCAGCATTGGATTAAAGAGGAAGGTCGATTGCCAAGAAAAATAAAAGGCTGTACGCACTATGTTAAAGCGGGGCCTAATCAAAGAGAAATCTATACCGAATATTTTAATCCCGACTTTTTAATTGATGTGAGGGGAAAATAATCTAAAACCTTTGGATAAATCATAATGATAGCCAATATGAAGAAAAGGAAGCATGATCCCAAAAAAAGAATTGCAACCTCTAACTGGAACAAGGATGATATAAATCCGGCTATTAAAACTAAGATTCGTTTTGTTACAAATAAAGTTCCTTTCGCTTTCAATGAAACATTTTTGAATGATAAAGAAAGATTGAAGGCATTATTCTTTGAAAGAAATAAAGCTATCCCTAAATATTTTATCAAACTTTCGAACGAAATGAAAAATAAAAATAGAGTAAATGATATACTTAAGTATGCAACACTATATCTCGATGGAGGCTTTTTTATTGCAGCTATTAAAACAATGCAAACGCATCCAAAGCAAACTATCGTAAGCAGCAGACCAAATGCAAAGATTGCAAGAAAGTAAAAATTATTGCTAGTTGATTCAGGAATGTCAATTCCCGTTCGCCTAAGAATATCAATAAATAAATGTAACGCCAGTGCAAAAATTGTGTGCGAGTATTGTGTTTTAATTTTTGTGTGATAGCCTTTCGAAGCATTATCAATAGCTTAAGATGGTAACCACTTAGTCACTGTGTAAGCCTTAAATCAAAAAGACCCTTCTTTGGAGGGAAAGCTTTATAGCCACTCTAACCGTTGAAGAGTAAGATACATCGAAGTTTGATACATATTTGTCTGTGGTGCCTGCGAGAGCTGGAATATTTCGATTTACGCATTATAGGCAATGGCTTAACAGAGAAAGAAATAGATATTTTGTATATGCCGTAATTTGTTGGCAGTAATCTAAATTAAAGTTAAAGATGGATAAACAATCATTAATTAATGAAATAGAGCAAACACTTATTCAAACAAATCAACAATTGATTAAAAACGAAGTTTTTGGTAATACGCCATGGACTAGAGAAATGAAGAAGGCGCTTGGAAATTTGGGTAAAAGTAGAGGCTTTAAAATTTGTGCCGCCTGCAAAGATGAAGACTTTGAAACAGAGTGGCTATATGATCTAATATGGTATAAAGAAAATTTGAAAGGGAATTTAATCGAAGTGCCATTGGCTGTAGAGTCTGAATGGAGTATGGGATGGAAGCATATAAAATTCGATTTTGAGAAACTGCTTGTAGCGAATGCTACTTTAAAATTAATGATTTGCTGTTCTTATGAAAAAGATATACCCCCGCTATCCGAAGAGTAAGCGATAGCGGCTCTTCGGATGTCTGATAAAAGCCAGACTTTGTCTGGCTAAAGAGCGGTTTATGTTGGTGTCCTGACTTGTCCCCCTCGGATTTAGTGCGGTTATAATTATTTGATTTTCAATTACATTATTA
>NZ_VVIP01000013.1:0-12469 GCF_009650435.1 Foetidibacter luteolus | reverse complement strand
ACTCCTATGTAAAGGAATACGCTGCCTGCCATCCTGAAAAAGGTTGCAAAACAAGGTTAATATGTTGTGTTTTTTTAAGTCATTGGAAAAAAGATTTTTATCACAGGTGGTGAAACTCCTATCAGCAGTCGGCACATGGCCGCTGCAAATCTTTATTAATCCCATAAAGTAAAAGTATAAGGCTGCAGACTCACTTGAGCAGTATGTTGCAACTGCAGGACACAAAAAGCAGTCCTTATAACTGTTTGATATTACCTTTCTGTGATATGAATAATACTGTTTGCTTCAAAATTAGATTTTTAAGTTTGTGCACCGGCCTGAACAGGAAGCGGGCTCTGCCGGAGGACAACCTGCCAGCGATAGGGCCTGTGCTTATACGATAGTATAGAGGGGGCCGTCATGGCGGCTCCTTTTGTATTACTATCGGTAAGCCGGATGGCTTAAAAAAACTCATTTCTGTTCCCGTTACTTTACCACACCTTTTTGATAAGGCACACCGCTTATCAAAACAGCCCTTATCCTGCGCAGCAGTTTACGGGCAATACGGATAATGGCCTGGTTGCCTTTCATTCTTTTGGTTAATGCCTGATAACAATCCATTAAAGCCGGATCTATCCTTATGGCCTGCCAGGCAGCTTCTATCAGCAGGCTGCGCAATTGTTTGTGGCGCCGGGTGGTAATACCGGTATCTTTTTCCTTATCGCCGCTGCTGTCCGTATCAGGACAGAAACCTATTAAATCATTCAATGCGTCAAATCCTTTGAACCGGTTGATATCGCCCACTTCCAGCAAAAACCACAGGGCTGTTGTAGGGCCTACTCCCGGAACACTCAACAGCAGGCTGGTATTTTGCTGGTACCGGCTTTTTTTCAGTTCCCGCAATTTACCTTCCGTTTTTAACAGCAACTGGCGCAGCAACCTGATTTGTTCCAACATCAGCACTAAAGTGCTTTTCAGCCGTTCGTCTTTTTGAGCTTCCTGTTCCACCCATTCCAGAAAATTATGGCTCCAGTTGGTCTTTTCATATTTAGCCGGCAGTTGGATGCCCTGGTATTTCAATATGCTTTTCAACCGGTTCCTGCTCCTGTTTAGATCCCCTACCAGTTTCTTGCGGAATCTTATCAGGTTGCGGTCTTTTTGAATATCCTCCCCCGGTACATGGATGGCCTTAAGCTCACCGGCTGCATGGTTGCGGGCCAGCTTTAAGGCATCCACCTTATCGGTCTTCCTTTTCTTCTCCTTATCACTGGTGGATACATCGGCAGCATGAACCACGATGCACTCCATTCCTGCGGACTGCAGTGAACGCTGAAGGGTGAAACCCCAGGCCGAACTTTCATACACACACTTAAATGTGGCCCCCGGATAGTGGCTATTCAGGTGTTTAATAAGGTCTTCACTGTTGCTGCCCATACGGTGATTACCCAGGCAAATCCCATTTAATAATTTGGCAACCTGGTAATCTTTTTGATGTACATCTATTCCTACATAGATGATTTTGCCGCTGAAATCAATCAGGCTTCTACCTTTGTCCAAGGTTTCGGTTGTGGCTGAAGTTTGCTGTTTCATATTTGTTTTTTTTAGCAAAATTCTTCTTTGCAGCCTAATTTTAGGACTGCCGCTGCACCGAAACCTTTTACATATAGACTCACTTCAACGTTCGGTAATTCTATTCGCCAACCCACCGTGTAGGTGAGTGAGAGCGTTAAAACAGGAACACCCATGCGGAAGTCCGCATGGGTGTTCCTGTTTTAATAACTACCTTACAACAAGCCAAGTACATACTTTATACGGTGTATGGTTTCTTCCTTGCCTATGATGGCGGCGATATCAAAAACACCAGGGCCAAACTTGCCGCCAACCAGCATAATGCGCAAGGGCAACATTAGGTCGCCGGGTTTAAGCTGTTGTGTGGCTGCCAATTCTTTAAACGATTTTTCAAGATCCTCATGTTCCCATAGGGTGGAGAGTTCCAATGTTCTGATAAGCTCAGCAAAAAAAAGTTGTTTTTTCTCGTCCCACTTTGGCTTAATTGCAGAAATGTCCGGCTCAACAGGGGCCTGAAAAAAGAAACCGGCCTGCTGAACAAAATCAGGTAACAAGGTGCAGCGTTCCTTAACAAGCGCAACAACTTTTTCCAGCTTCTTATCTTTTGTTACAGAGATTCCCTTATCAGCAAACGCGGCTACAACTTTATCCGCCAAATCTTCTGCACCGGAATTTTTTATCCATTCGTGGTTGAACCATTTTGCTTTCTCATAATCGAATTTTGCACCGCCTTTGTGTACACGTTCCATAGAGAATTTTTCAACCAGTTCATTGAGTGTAAAAATTTCCTGCCCGGTACCATCATTCCAGCCCAGCAGTGCAAGCATGTTAACAAATGCGCCGGGCAAAAAACCTTTTTCACGAAACCCCTGGGTAAATTCATTGGTGCGGGGGTCTGTCCAATTCATGGCAAACACCGGAAACCCCAGGCGCTCACCATCCCGTTTGTTTAGTTTTCCATTGCCATCGGGTTTTAGTATCAGCGGCAGGTGCGCCCACTGCGGCATGTTTTCAAGGCCAAACAGGTATTTCCATAACAGTACGTGTACAGGGGCGCTTGGCAGCCATTCTTCTCCACGAAAGGCGTGGGTAATCTTCATCAGGTAATCATCTACCACCACGGCCAGGTGATAGGTAGGCATGCCGTCAGCCTTCAGCAATACTTTGTCATCTGTTTGCGATGACTGAAAGCTCACCTCGCCCCGTATCATGTCAGTAAACTTTATTTCTTCATCCACCGGCATTTTAATGCGAATTACATGGGCTGTTCCTTCGGCCAGTAACCTTTGGGTTTCTTCGTTGCCCAGGGTAAGTGAGTTGCGCATTTTTTCACGCAGCAGGTGGTTGTACTGTGGAGATGGGTTTTCATCAGTTTTAAACCTGCTGCGCATTTCTTCCAGCTCCGCAGGGGTATCAAATGCATAATAGGCATGGCCGGCTTCTACCAGTTTATCTGCATAGCCTTTATATATCGGCTTTCGTTCACTTTGCCTGTATGGTGCATACGGGCCGCTATGCAGGGCGCTTTCATCCGGCTCTATACCACACCATTTAAGACATTCAAAAATGTATTCTTCCGCACCCGCTACAAAACGGGTTTGGTCTGTATCCTCTATGCGTAAAATAAAATCGCCGCCATAATGTTTGGCAAACAGGTAATTAAACAATACCGTTCTTACACCACCTAAATGCAGGCCCCCTGTAGGAGAGGGCGCAAAACGAACCCTTACTTTTTTTTCTGTATTCATAAGGCCGCAAAGATATAAAGTGGCGGCCAGTTAGCGCAGCCACCCAGGCTGAAGATGGTTGCAGGTATGTTTTTAACACGCCGATATTAATGTGGCTTTTACAGCCGCATGCTTACATTTACAGCATGTTTTACTTTATTAAAACAAACTGGTGGCTTAAAAAATTATATCCTTCTTTTGTTTGGGAGATGCCCGCCAAAGACAAGGTGCTCTACCTTACGTTTGACGATGGCCCCCATGAACAGGCTACTGGTTTTGTGCTGGATGAGCTGCAGAAATACAATGCCAAAGCAACTTTTTTTTGCATAGGGAAAAACGTGGTGGCGCACCCCGCCATATACCGGAGAATTTTAGATGAAGGGCACCGCGCCGGCAACCACTCTCATAATCACCTGAACGGCTGGAAAACAGGCGATGCCGCCTACATCAATGATGTTCACGAGGCGGCAAGGCACATAGACAGTGACCTGTTCCGGCCACCTTATGGTAGGATATCAAAATTTCAAGCCAGGCTGTTGCAGGCAGAAAAACCATTGGCTGTTGCCGCCAGGAACTTCAGAATAATTATGTGGAGTGTGTTGAGCGGCGATTTTGACACCGCCATTTCCCCGGAAAAATGCTGGAACAATGTACTGCTCAATACATCGCCGGGGGCCATTATACTTTTTCACGACAGTACCAAGGCCTGGGACAGGATGAGCTATGCATTGCCCAAACTGCTGGAGTATTACAGTAATGAAGGCTACAGTTTTGCTGCTATTGAGTAAGGGCCTGGTTAACCTATGAGATGTAAGCTATGAGCTGCGAGGCAGGCAGCTAAACAACAGCATCCACCTGTAACCGGTAACTGTTTAATGTTAGCAGCGAGTATAGAAGGGCTTTTGCACTTCATCAATTAAACCAATTATAAGTCTTTTAAACTTCAACAGACCGGTAACCAGTAACCTGTAACCGGTAACGTGAGGATTGCTACGCTGTGTCACCACCGCGCCAGGGATAGAAGCGGATACCCCGCTGAAGGCTTTGCAGCGCTGCCTTGTGGCGGAGTAGCAGCGGATAGCCCGGTGCCTTCGGCAGGCGCCCTGAAATTTCTTTCCTGTCATGATAAAAACAAGCGGGAGATGTAGTTAAGGGTGTTTTTTTACCATGTAAGACATGTAAGGGCATGTAAGAAGGCGGTAAGGCGAAATTTTTTTTGAGGATAATTTTTACCATGTAAGACATGTAAGAAGGCAGTAAAGCGAAATTGTGGTTGAGGATAATTTTAACCATGTAAGACATGTAAGGGGATGTAAGAAGGCGGTAGGGCGAGATTGTGAAAAGGGTAGCATTAATCAAAAGCTTCCTCTAGCTTGTACTCACATGTCTTACATGGTTCAATTATAAACATGCCCTTCAGCCTTGCATAAAGCTGTTATTTCAATTTTCACAATTTTGCATCCATCCGTAAACTACTTTTGCAGGCAGACATGCATACGCAACCGATTATAAAGGTCTCCGGCCTTAGCAAACAATTCAACCACCTTACCGCTGTAAACAACCTGTCATTTACGGTGCAGCCCGGCGATGTGTATGGTTTCCTGGGCCAGAACGGCGCGGGTAAAAGCACCACCATACGCATGCTGCTTACCTTAATTACGCCAACAGCGGGCAATATCGAGTTATTCGGCATGAACCTTAACAGCCACCGCCACGAGATATTAAAACAGGTAGGCGCTGTTATTGAAAAGCCCGACATATACAAATACCTGAGTGCCTACGATAACCTTAAATTATTTGCCAAACTAAGTGATGTGCCTTTAAGCCGTAAGCTGCTGCTGGACCAACTGCACATGGTTGGCCTTGAAGACAGGGCACATGATAAGGTAAAAGCCTTTTCGCAGGGTATGAAGCAAAGGTTAGGCATTGCCATTGCACTGGTACATAACCCGCAACTGATTATACTGGACGAACCTACCAACGGGCTTGACCCGCAGGGCATTGCTGATATAAGAAACCTTATACTGCACCTTAGCCGGGAAATGAATAAAACGGTGGTAGTATCATCTCATCTGCTTAGCGAAATTGAACAGGTGGCTACCCGTGTACTAATTATTGACAAGGGCAAAAAACTGGTAGAAGGCAGCTCCGCGGAATTGTTCGACCCTTCTCAAACCATTGTTGCGTTGGATACGTTAAACAATCATGCCGCACTGGAAGCGATACAGCAAAGCGCATGGAGTGGCGCTCTGCAGGAACACCGCGATGCACACATTATTTTAAAGTTGCACCGCAAACAGATACCCGACCTTCATAAATGGCTGGCGCAAAATGATATAGCCGTAATATCGCTGCAACCCAGGCATTCGCTGGAAGATTATTTTTTACAGGTAACATCAGGCAAACAATATGTGGAAGCTTTTTCAAATTGAGTTATATAAAATATTCCGGCGGCCCAGAACGTATATCGCCTTCGCGGCTATAACGGCCCTGATTGTTATTGTGCAGTTAGGGCTAAAGTCTGATGGTAAAGAGTATTCGGAATTCATCATGGCCGATCTAAAGAACTCCATTGAGGTAGAAGGGAATATTGTTAACGGTTATTTTGTGTGCTATGTAATACTGCAATTGTTGCTGATACATGTACCACTGCTGATAGCCCTTATAGCCGGCGACATGATTAGCGGTGAAGCCAATGCCGGTACGTTACGCTTGCTGTTAACCAAACCTGTTAGCCGTACCAAATTTATGCTCGCCAAATTTTCAGCATCGGCTGTTTACACGGTGTTGCTGCTGATATGGATAGCCATACTGGCGCTTTTTGCAAGCATATTGATATTCGGTACCGATGATATGTTTATCATGAAAACGCAATACGCCGTACAAATAGAAAACAGCGATGTTTTTTGGCGTTACTGCGGCGCTTTTTGCTTTGCGGCACTGGCCATGATAACAGTGGCGGCATTAGGTTTTTTCCTCTCCCAATTTGCTGAAAACTCCATTGGCCCTATTGTTGCAACCATGAGCATTATTATTGTGTTTACCATATTAAGCACTATGAGCTTGCCCATATTCAGTAAAATACGTCCATTCCTTTTTACCACGCACATGGTAACCTGGAAGGAGTTTTTTGATATAAAAGTAAATGATGCCAACGAGGCAATTAAAGGTACTGTGCAGCACCCCGAACGGTTGATAAGAAGCGCCCTGGTACTGGTGGCACACATCGTTATTTTTATCAGTGTTTCTGTGGCGCTATTCAGAAAAAAAGATATTTTAAGTTAGGTGGCAATGGAATGGCTCACAACTGTCAGCCTGAGCTTGTCGAAGGCTTGGTGCCAGGGGTTCGGTTTTTCATGGGAGGCTTCGTTGCGTCGCACTACTTTCATCGTTCGGTTTTTCATGGCGTCTTTTCCGAACCGGGTAGATGATGCTTCCGGCACCGCAGGTGCCAGAAGCCAGGTACCCATTACGGCTTTATGCGGACATTGAACTTAAACAACCCAACATTGAACAATTAATGGAAAGAGTATGAAAAAAATTGTGCTGTTATTGCTACTGGTATCCGGCTTTCAGTTGGCTGCTTTTTCGCAGGACATGACTGAGCTGGTAAAAAAAGTAAAAGCCAAGCTTGACCAGGTGAATGATTACGTTGCGGATGGCAAAATGAAAACTGATGTAACATTTATCAAAGCGCCGGTTGGCAAGGTGAAAATGTATTATAAAAAGCCCGGCAAATTCAAGTTGCGCAGGGATGGTGGAATTTCTGTATTGCCCAAGGGTGGTATAAGTATTAGTCCGGGAGCGTTGATGACAACCAGCGATTTTGTTGCACTGGCGGCAGGAGAAGCGGTAGTGGAAGGTGTTAAAACAAAAGTTGTAAAACTTTTGCCGCTGAATGAAAACAGCGAGATAGTGCTTACCACCATGTATATTGATGAGCCCAACCTGTTGATTAAAAAAGCTACTACTACCACCAAGGAAAGTGGTACCTATGAAATGACTTTTAGCTACGGCAAATACAGCAGTTACGCGTTGCCGGATAAAATTGTTTTTAGCTTTAATACCAAAGACTACAAACTGCCCCGCGGTATATCCATGGAATTTGAAGACGATGCCAAGCCCTCTGAGCTGGATAAGATGAAAAACAAGAAAGGTAAAGTTGAAATTACCTACGCGTCTTACCTGATTAATAAAGGGGTAGAGGATAGTGTGTTTAAGTAGGTAGGTGAGCGTGTAGAGACAGTTCTTAATTATCCGGCTAACCGAACTTATGCAGAATTTAATTTTCCATCTGGAAGATGGTAGTTTATTTTGCCTTTTCTGAATACATGAAACAACTGTTTATAACCCTTTTCCTTGTATCCGGCCTTTTTTACAGTGCTATTTCGCAGGATTACCAAAAATCCGCGAATGACGGTTTTGTCGTCACAAGGATGGTTGAAAAATTTCACATAGCCCCTAAGCCAACCGATAATGCCTTCTCCGAAAATTTATGGCAACAGGTTATTGAATCGCTGGATGATGAGCGGATATATTTTACAGCCGGAGATCTGATGCTGTTAAATTCCTGGAAACAACAGCTTGATGAGCAGGTGTTACAGCGGAAAACAGATTTCCTGGTTTTGTTGGGAGGTTTGTATCAAAAAAGGCTGCAAAAGGTTGATTCATTACTGGCAGATGTTTGCAAAAAACCTTTCGACTTTTCAGTTGACGAATACTACACTGCAAAAGAAGACAGTTCGTGGCCGCAGGCCGAAGCTGAGGCCAAAGCCAAAATAACCAGGATAATTAAGTGGAATGTATTGGAAGCTTTACAGGAAGAGTATCCTGGTAAAAATTTGAATAAACAGTTCCTGGATACGGCGCAGCTTGTTTTTCAGAAAAAAGTAGCGTCTGCTTACAAACGGGAAATCAGCAGCATTTTAAATTCCCCCGGCGGTGTGCCTAAGCATATCGGAGATGCCTGGTGCAGCGCTATTGCCCTATATTACGACCCTCATACGGAATACTTTCCGCTAACCGAAAAAGAAAATTTCGATGCAGCCCTTGGCCAGCAGCCTTACCGGTTTGGTTTCAGAACCCGCAGGGCAAAAGATAAAGGCGTGGTGATTGACGAACTGGAACCTGGAAGCCCGGCGTTTAAAAGCGGCATGCTGAACAAGGGGGATAAATTTGAAACCATACAGTGGGAAGGGAAGCAGCCTATAGATGTTTCAGACGCTGCGCCACGGGAACTTGGCAAAATGCTGGATGAAAGTAACCATGACAAGCTTAGCATAACCGTTAAAAAAGCTGACGGAACAACCCGCACCGTAACACTTGTAAAAGAAATGGTGGAAGAGCAGGAAGAAGATGATGACGATAAGGTAAAAAGTTTTTTATTGAAGGGGTCTAAAGTAGTTGGCTACATTTCTTTGCCTGCCTTTTATAGCGACTGGGAAAATGAAGAGGAGGGAGTAAAAGGATGTGCCAACGACGTGGCAAAGGAAATACTAAAACTGAAGAAAGAAAACATCACTGGTTTAATACTTGACCTGCGGTTTAACGGCGGGGGCTCTTTACAGGAAGCAGCAGAGTTAACTGGCATTTTTATTGACGGGGGCCCTGTTCATCAACTGAAGCCTAAAGCCGGTAAAATTTTTACGTTGAAGGATGTAAACAGGGGAACCATTTACGATGGGCCGCTGCTGGTACTTGTAAATGGCTATAGCGCATCAGCTTCTGAAATGGTTGCAGGCGCTCTCAGGGATTATAACCGGGCATTAATTGTGGGATCTTCTACTTATGGTAAAGCAACCGGCCAGGTGGTATTTCCCATGGATACAACTGTAGCTATTGAAACCATACACGAAAAGCAGTCGGAAAGCTATATCAAGATAACTACAGGCCAATTATTTCGCATTGATGGTAGTACAGCCCAGTTTGCAGGTGTTAAACCTGATGTAGAGTTGCCCGGCCTGCTTGAAGCACAATCCAATAAAGAAGCTGATGAAAAGTTTGCCCTAAAGCCAACAACCATTGAAGCCAACAAGTATTACAAAGCGTACCCGCCACTTCCGGTAGCGTCATTACAGCAACTGGCTAAAAATATTGCAGATACAAGCGCATGGTTTAAATCGCTGAAAAAATATCTGCAGGTAAAAGGGCAGCAAAAAGAATGGGAAGATATTTCGCTTAAATGGGCGCCTGTAAAAGAAGAAGCAGAAGATACCGATTTTCCGGAGCCAGGCCAGGCCACGTATTTCAAGATAGAGAATAATGCTTATGAACTTGAAAAGCTAAAGGCTAATGACGGTCTCCGGCAATTAAATGACTTTTTTAAAAATTACCTGTTGCACGATGCTTACCTCGAAATAAGTTATCGCTTGCTGTTACAGATGTAATGCGTACCAATTTTTAGAAATCAGCCTGAACGATTATTAATTACATAAAACAACAAAAAATGAAACCCTTCTTGAACGTAGCCTATAAGTACTTAGCTACCCTGTTCTGTTTTTCAATGTTATCTGTTTCAATTAATGCCCAGAATATTGAAGAAGACCCGGGCGCTTATATGACAGCTATAAGCAACGCCCAAATGGACATGAACAAAACCTATATGGCCTACATGAGTGCTGTAGCGCACAGCGGCAGAGCCAAAAAAATTGAAAAGATGCGGCAGAAAACACTGGAAAGTATTGAAAAATGCCGCTACAAAATACTTGACCTGCCCATTTATAAAAAAGATAACTCCTTACGCCAAAGCAGTATTGATTATGTACAGATGTGCTATAAAGTTTTTAATGAAGACTATGCCCATATTGTAAACATGGAAGAAATAGCCGAACAATCTTTTGATGAAATGCAGGCATATCTTCTCTTGCAGGAAAAGACGGATGAAAAGCTGCACGAAGCCGGGGAAAAAATGGGCCAGGCCAGTAAGGACTTTGCAAAAAAATACAACGTAACGCTTATTGACAGTAAAAGTGAGTTGTACAGCAAAATGGAAAAAGCGTCAGAGCTTACCTCTTATAAAAACAAACTGTACCTGCTGTTTTTTAAATGTAACTGGCAGGATGGGCAGATAACAAACGCCATCAATCAAAAGAAACTGAATGGCGTAGAGCAGGCCCGCAACGCGTTGGCCACCTACGCCAAAGAAGGCCTGCAGGTATTGGATACACTAAAGCCTTTTGCAAAGGACGCATCTCTTGCCACGGCCTGTAAACGAGCGTTGAATTTTTACCTGAAGCTGGCAGAAACTGATTTGCCCAAGGTTACCGACTTCTTTTTAAAAGAAGAGAATCTTGAAAAAGTACGAAAAGGCTTTGAGTCAAAAGCCGAGAGCAAAAGGACCCAGGAGGATGTGGACGCCTATAATAAAGCTGTGGATGAGTATAATTCTGCCGCTAATTATTATAACCAGTTAAATAACATTATTAATAACGGGCGTGCCCAAACAGTAGAAAGCTGGAATACTGTTGAGCAGCAATTTCTTGATGTGCACATGCCGCACTACGGCTCATAACAGGTACCCGTTTATTGAACTCCACGAGGCTTCTCAAAAATAAAGTGAACGCCTTGGGATTCGCATAATAAAAACAAGCTCCTGACTTGTCCCCCTCGGATTTAGTGCGGTTATAATTATTTGATTTTCAATTACATTATTATTTTTTTGGTTCAAAATACCGCACTAAGGATATTTTTAGTCATGAAAATACGGGTGGTACAAACCGCATCAAAGGCCAGGGCTGTTCAGATAGTGCGGTATGAACATAACAAAAGGATGATTTTGCGGCATATAGGTTCTGCTCATACCGATGAGGCATTAAGTGATTTAATGCTATTGGCTGAAGAATGGATAAAAGATTACAGTCATCAACTGTCCATTTTTCCCGACCAGGACCCAAACAAGCTTTTGCATCTCCACCACAGCACTTTTGTGGGTGTCAAATTCCGTTTCTTTTACGATCAGGTATGTGCTATTCAGGATAAAATCGGGCTGGGTAATTTTCCGGCATTATTCAAAGACCTGGTGGCCATAAGGATATTTGAACCCGCTTCCAAACTACGTTCCCTGGAATTAATGGAACAGTTTTTCGGTATTAACCATAGCCGTAAAACCTATTACAAGATCGCCCCCGGTTGCATTGAACTTAAACAGATGGTAGAGGAGAAAGTTGCGGGCTTTGCCAAAGCATATTACGCATTTAGCTACGACCTTCTTTTCTATGACATAACCACACTTTACTTTGAAACTTTTGAAGAAGATGAACTTCGTAAAAACGGTTTTTCAAAAGACAACAAATCCCAACAACCACAAATACTGATAGCCCTGATGGTAAGTAAAGAAGGGTTTCCTGTTGCCTATGAAGTGTTTTCAGGCAATACGTTTGAAGGGCATACCATCATCCCTGTTATTAAAAATTTCATTGACAAAAATGGTATAAGAAATTTTACAGTAGTAGCAGATGCTGCAATGATCAGCACTGAAAATGTGAAGCAGTTAACACAAAACAATATCAACTATATCGTAGGTGCAAGACTGGGAAATGTATCGGCCAAACTACTCGAAAACATTGATCAAAACATCAGCAGAGAGGATGGCCAAAGCATCAGAATAAAAACAGATAACGGTTACTTGATTTGCAGCTACTCCGCCGTCAGGTATCGCAAGGACAGATATGAAATGGAGCAACAAATAGCAAAGGCAAAGCAGGTAATTGAAAAGCCTTCTAAAAGCAAAAAACTGAAATTTACGCAAACCGACGGAGTAAAAATATCGCTCAATGAAGCCTTGATTGAGAAAACACAAAAATTGCTCGGCATTAAAGGATATTACACTAACCTTGAAGAATCTGTTGTTGACAATTCCACTATCATAAAACGCTATCACGAGCTTTACCGGATAGAGCAGGCATTCCGAATGTCAAAAACTGACCTCCAAACAAGGCCCGTCTTTCATTTTAAAGAACAACCCATAAAACTACATATCCTGATTTGCTTTATGGCACTGGTGATAGGAAAACACATCGAACTGAAAACACAAACATCCATCCGTAAATTTATCGATGAGTCCAGAAAAGTTGTTGATGGAGAAATATTGAATCATATAACCAGTAAAATCGTAACCGTAAAGGCAGAACCAACTCCTAAAATGAAGGAATTTATAGAAAAACTAAACGCTCCGCACTAAAAGGGACAAGTCAGGA
>NZ_VVIP01000012.1:200310-202329 GCF_009650435.1 Foetidibacter luteolus | reverse complement strand
ATTTAAATTCAAAACGTTGCCATAAATTGCTGGCAAATCATCAGAAATGGATAAGCGTCTTTTTATCCAGTACTGTGGAGGTATCGCTATACCGGTATTAAGCAGTGTTTTTTTGTCTGCACTGTAACAATACTGAATCTGGATAAGGCTTGTTCCGTCTCTGCGGGTTTTTCGGACATTGCAAATTGGTCTGATTGGAAACAACATAATTAGTCGAATTTTTAGTCGAATAAATTGTTGCTACCCTTTGTAAAGTTACCAAGCTAAAAAAGTGATAAGTGTTGCAATTATCTAAAAGTCAATCACTTACTGATAAGATTTATTAGGTTGAGGCAAGTAATGACTCATCTGAGCTTTCCCGGAGGGACATATTGTGGGTAGAACAGCCATATACGTTCTGTTATGTTCCGGAAGAACATTTTGTGTCCATGCCAGTTGGTAAAAACACCCAGCGTTCCTCCGGAACGCTGGGTAACACCCTGTAATGTTCTACCCACGAAGTGTCCGCCGGAACACAGGTTGCGTAAATGCTTATCCTGACTCATCCTGCATTCGTTATTTCTTGTTTATGCTCATTCGCTGCAAGCCAAATGATAGGGCTGCGGAGCTGTAATTTCCGCAGAGCGCACAGCGCTAATCTTAAACATTAAACAAAAGAACATTGAACAACCCAAGCCCCATCGGGGCGGCATGTCAGTAGATAAAAGAACGTGGTAGCCAGGAGCGCCGTAGGTGCGATATGTTCACCAGGTTTTTTGAAGGAAAGGTGCCTGGGATGTATTCCATGTTTTACCGCAAACAGTATAAAAATGTGCAATAGCATTGTCAATCCCATTGGGTTGGTAAGCCATTATAAAATACCCACCCCGGATTTTTATCCGGGGCTATTTACATTCAGCCTTTCGGGTTATTGACCATTTTTATCCTGTAGACTAATAATATGCCTCGTAGAGGTTAAATGTTTGTAGCTTAAATGAAACCACGGATTTTATTGCCCTGTAAGGGCTGCCCTTTTTAAACACATCAAGGTAGCCCCTACGGGGCATAACATTCCATATTTTTTTATTCTACAAACAGGTAGTGCCTACGGCACAATAATAGCGAGCTGCACCTGCGGGTGAGGGATTGAAGCGGTTACCCCGCTGAAGCTTTGTGCGTTGGCTTTGTGGCGGAGTATGAGCACAACCGAGAAAAAGCAACTAAATGTTGCTTTGACGAAGGTTGCGAACGCTGTTCTGCCCGGCCCCTTGCGATAGCTTGGGGGCACCCCACCCAATAAAAACTACCAGGGAGCGCCTTTGTAAATCGTACTTTACCAACCCTGCAAAAATCAACCGGCTACACCAACGTACTTCGTACTTCGTAACTCGTACTTGTCCCTACTCTTTCACCAGCTTCAGTACCTGCACCTGTCCGTCAGTATTAATCACCTGTACAAAATACAACCCTTTGGCAAGGTCTGTTGTGGTAAGCCGGTAAGTGCCTGCGACGGTATTATTGCCATTGATTAACTGCAAGGCCCTGCCCTGCATATCCAGCAGCTTTATGCTGCTGATGGCAGCATTGCTTTGCAGCGTAACCGCATCCCCTGCTTTGGCAGGGTTGGGGCTTAGCTTCAATTCCCATTTGCCCGCAAAGTCCAGCTTTTTGACTGCACTGTAGGCTATAATGCCTTCATTGTTCATCAGCAGGCGGTAGTAATTTGTACCTGGCTGTGGTTGGTTATCTGTAAAGTTGTAACTGTTGTTGCCGTTGCCGCCCTTTGCCGGCAGTTTTGTGATGATTTGCCAGTTCCTGCTGTCAGCACTGCGCTGCAGTTCAAAATGCTCCTTACCATTCTCTTCCGCCGTTGACCATACCAGCGCAGCTTTGCCGTTTTGCTGCCTTGCCTCAAAGGTTACCAGCTTAACAGCCAGTACACCCAGGCCCCAGGTTACCGTATAGCTGGCTGGGTCGCTTTGTACGCCTGCCGCATCCCGCACCGCGTAATTAAATGCAAATCCACTGTTGCCGCTTTGG
>NZ_VVIP01000012.1:2500-200260 GCF_009650435.1 Foetidibacter luteolus | reverse complement strand
GTAATTAAATGCAAATCCACTGTTGCCGCTTTGGTTGAACGTGATGGTTAACAATGCCGGGTTATAATTGGCTATGGTGGCAGGGCCGCTAATCTGCACCCCGTTGTAAGAAAGTATGTTGCCATCCATATTGCCCAGGCCGGTAATAACAAAAGTAGCCCCCGTTCCCATGCTGCCCTGCTCGGGGTCGTCGCCATCAAGCGGAAACATGTTCCTGTAGCTGCCATCTATGGGATATGTGCCGCCACGGGTAGGAACGGGGTCTAAAGTGTAATTAAAGCTTGTGGCAGAGGGTTTTTGGTCTATGCCGAAGTTGGCGCTGGTAACCGTAGTACTTACGGCTCCCAGCGGTAAAATGCCGTTGACGGTGCCATCATTACCTGCACCAGGGCCAATATTTTCGCCGGTGTTAGCCCAACCAGCAGGTAAAGAAGCTGCAGGAATTGCTGTTTGCCATAGTGTTGCCGTACTGTTGGTAAGGTACACTGTACTGTTATACCCCGGTAAAGCCCCCAGGCTGTAAGTACCATCTGAAGCCACCGTGGTTATGGCTGATACCTTGCCTGCTGTGTTGTCGTACAGCACTGCTTTAAGCACACCGCCTGCATTGGTGCCTGTACCATTCACTATTCCTGTTGGCAGATCTTTTAAACCATTGGCATCATCATATACATTGCCGCACACATAGGCCCTTATGGTATCAGGTTTGGTTATAACGCAGCCCGTTGTGCCCACAAACCTGGCATACACGGTATAAAAAGCGGGGCTGAGGGTATTAAAGTTTACAGAGCTTTGGTAGCTGGTACCATCAAGGCTGTACTCGTATGATGAGCCAACAGGGTTGGTTACCTGTATGTTGCCGCTGGTATAGCAGCCACCACTGCCATTATTGGTAATGGTTGTGGTTATGGTTGTTTGTGGAGGTACGAGTGAGAAACTGATATCATCCAGTGCAAGGTCATTACCGCTGCCGCCGATGGCGTTATTGGATAATATGAGGTCTATTGATGTGGCTGTGGCGGTAAAGGATAAAGTGTATTGCTGCCAGCCTGATGTGGTAATATTTCCCGTGGTATTGGTTGCAAGGGTATTGTAATTGGTAGGATCCACTACTTTAAAAGTGACATTTGGCTTAATGGACCCGCCGGTATTGATATTGGCTATCCAGGCGGAAAAGTTGTAGGTTGCGCCAATCACCAGCCCGTTAAACCGGCGGCGGAAGAAGTCATTCAGGTCATATCCTGCATCTACAATCATCATATAACCTGTACCGTTGCCGCTGGTATGGTCATTTAAACTAGCGGCACCTCCAAACAAAACATTCGCGTTCCCGGATATTTTATAATAGCCTTCCCTTGTGGCAGTGGAGGTATTCATATAATGGTAGGAGGTCTGTCCTGTTAAAGCAGACCCGTAGCTGCCAGCCGTGCCGCTGCCAAAATCATCCGTATAAGCGTTTGCGCAACTGTTGGTCATGGTAAAGGGATTTACCGCACCATTGGTAAAAACAGCATGTACGGTTTCACCGGTGGATACGGTGAGGGTGGCAGTATTACCCACCACGTTATTGCTTGAGTTTGAGCTGGGATCGTACAGGGTGATACTTTGTAAATCCCAGTTGGCCGGTACTGTTTCAGTAATAGTATAAGTACCGGGTACCACAGCTACCATTTCCGAGTTGCTGTTGGTGGGGCTGGTGCGCACCCGCTCATCATCTATCCACCAGGTGGTGGCGCCATCTGATGAACGGCTGAAGATATTTCCAAAGGGGGCAACGCTCCCGCTCATCACCATCCATACCTGCTTACCGGTACCGCCTGTGAGGGCACCGGCGCTCCTGGAAGTTGCTTCTGCTGCAGACCAGGTGGTGCCGCCTGTCCATTTAAATACATAACCCACATTAGCTGTATTAGCATAGATTGCATAAATATTACCGCTTGCATCAACCCCCACATCGCCGGCGGAAACAGATGCTGCGGCTCCGGATGGCCGGCCCAAGCTGGTTTCCACCCCCGCACTGGTAATAACCGAAACATTATAAGTGGTTTTTGACACAACGACATTACCGGTTGAGGGGTCGGCATCTAAATAAAGGTTATCGTTACTGGTGCCTACCTGCGGCCATGCAGCGCTGCCGGCTGTGCCACTGCCGCTACCGCTGTACCGGTAAAGGCTGTAACCGTTCGCAATGATATAAGGACGGTTATCCCAGGTGCTGGCAACATCAGCTACTGTAGTACCCGTATACAGGGTTGTACTGGTGGTACCATCAAAAGAAATTAGTCCGCCACCCGTAGTTTGCACATAACATATACTATTTGCACCACCATCCACATTAACCGCATTGGTAATGCTGGTAACTGTCCATGTGGCGCTGCCCATATCACGGTAATACAAAATATTGTTGCTGCTCACGGCCCACAGCCGGCCGTTTTGGGAGCTGCCTATATCCCGTAAGGTTACCTGCGTGGGGTTATCGTTCAGGCTGAAATTGGGTACTGTTGTAGAGCCGCCTGAAACAGAAAAGGCAAAATCCGTGCTGGAGGATTCATCAAGGGTCTTCTTATGCACATAAATATATCCCGCCTCGGTAACAGTTGTGTTATTGCTGAACTCACTGGTACTGCCTGTGGCTGTATATTCTGTTGCTGTATTGGTAATTTGTGTAGTACCGGCTACCACTCCTTTACCCGATACATTTAAGGTGCCTGAAAAAAGACCGTTGGCATCTGCCGTTAAAGAGCCCAGGTAGGTTTTGCCTTCGCCATGTGCAACACTTAACCCATCACCACTAATGATAGCGCCATTTTGATCAGCCGGGCTGTTATCGGCTATAAAAAATTCTACCACTGCATTGGCAAAGGTTGTATTTCCGGCGGAGTTGTTACCAATGTACCCTTTAACCAAAAGATTAGTGCCTGCCAGGGCAGCGCCGGTAACTATTCCATAATCCATCAGCCGGTTGGCATTAGCACTGCCGGGCGTGCTGAGGGCACCGTCATTAGGGGTTACAGCTATATCGCCCGAAGATGAACCAATATTAATACCCAGGCCTGCATTGGCATAAATTGAATTTTGGGTAATTGTATTATCATAAACAAGGGAGCCGCTGGTTGAAGGCCTTACATTTATCCCCCGGGACGCATTATTGGCAATGATATTTTTACTTATAGTGTTATTGGTAGCAGAAATTTCCCCCGAAGACAGGTTATTTCCTGTATTGATGTAAACACCGGTACCACCGTTACCTGAGGCAGTAGTTCCATTTGATAAAATGCCTATATAATTCCCCGCAATTGTATTGTAAATGGCAGGATAGGGGCTCGTGGAATAAAATTTTTCACCTGTTATAGTTATTCCATGCGAATTGCTGTTTACAATAACATTCACCATAGCCGCATTGGTAGCAGAGCCAATGCTGTTATAAGTAGTGCCCCTGAGCGCTATGCCTGTCCCATTTTTTAAATCAGCACCTGTAGCAATGCCTGTTATATCGGTGCCTATATAATTACCCGCTATGCTATGATTGCCGTTGGCGCGGTTAACATCAGTGGTAAGGCCGTCATTATAAAAAGTGCCCCCGGATACATTACCGAAAATAACAATCGCGGAAGAACGCATACCTGTAAGCACATTTCTCTCCAGTGCATCAGAAGTGTTATTTCCATCTGTGCCAATTCTAAATCCTATGCAATCCGAAATGGATATACCATAATTTAGGGCTCCGGAAGCAGCAAATGTCTGCAAGGGCGTTACGCCATCTTTTTGTAACCCGAAAATATTTCCGGCAATAATAAAATTATCGGCAAAGAAAAACCGCAGCGGCTCTACATTGCCATAGCCGGAAGCCTGGGTAGGATGTGAAATAAGGTTGCCTTCATTGGCATCATTGGTACCATCGCCATTCGTTCCAATAATCCAGCTTTGCAAATTGGAAACACCGCCGGCAGTTGTTTTGCCATAGCAGGCAAATGCATAGCCGCTGCCGGTTGTAGAATTACCATCCGCCGCAGTATTAACGTAATTGCCCCAAAAATGCAGGCCGCTTACGGTTGCTCCCTGTGCAGCGCCTGAAGCAATCAGGTTTCCATTACCAAATATAGAAAAAGAGATACCACAGATCACCGTATTGCTGGCTTGTATATCGAAAATGTCAGCAATACTGCTGGTTGTTACAATTCTAAGCGTTAATGTTCTGGCGGAGATAGTACCCTGCGAAGCCCCGGGCTGGGTATAACCATTAATAGTTACCTGCCTTGTAATGACAGGCAATGCGGAGCCCAGCGTAATAGTTTGCAGGCCGCTACCGGAAATATTAAAGTTAATGGCATGTGGTACCGATGTATTTGCATTTGCCTGGGTAATACAATACCGCAAAGTACCGCTTGTACCTGAGCCGGTATTGGCATCGCTTATTGAATTGACAGTATAAGTAGTGGCCATTACCTGTAAGCAGGCAAATAAAACGAACAAAAGAAAAAAGACTTTTTTTACAGGAGTATTGAAGGATTTGTTCGTTTTCATAAAAATAAAATTGAATCAATACAACTTTAGTTCTGTTAATGCAAGCATCAACATAAGTGAAGAATAGGTGATTCACTCTCAAAAAACCTAAAGGAGCAAGTTTGGCACAGAATTTTTTGGAAAACTAAATTACATTTTAAGTGCTTCAAAATACAAAAAGCGACGGGTGTATTATTACTTCGTTAAGCAATTTTTAATGACGGCGTGAATGAAGTTACGTGGATGGCTTATTTTTAGTTATTGTATGGTAACTCAACAAAAAAAACCGCGCCCTTGCCATCGCTACTTTCAACCCATATACGGCCCTTATGCTCTTCCACAATTTTTTTTGCAATGGAAAGCCCCAGCCCATGAGATTCTTCGCCGGCAGTGCCCGCCCTCCGGTTTTCGGGGTCCAGCGTAAAAATTTTGTCACGCAGATGGGCCGGTATGCCAATGCCGTTATCGTGAACGGACAAAACTACAGAGGATTGATTCTTTTTCTTAAGCTGCACATTAATAACTGTATTTTCCGGGCTGAATTTGATGGCATTGTTAACAATGTTGCTGATAACCCGCCAGATTTTTTGAGCATTTATCCGCAGCATTATGCTGTCTGCTTCAAGCTTCAAAAGTTGTTTCTTTTCATTTGCTTTGTGCTGCAACATTTCCACACAGTACTCAAGCAGTTTCTCCATATCTGTAAGCTCAGCCTGCATTTTTTGCGCTTTCTTTTCCTGGTCTAGGATGTCTTTAATAAGACTCATAGAATTGATGCAGGCTTCCCTGATAAATTCAAGCGACTCTTTAATTGCTTCCGGCACATCTTTCTTAAGAATTGCATAAGCAAGGTTATTTATGGCGCTTATTGGGTTGCGGAGATCATGTGCAACAAGCCTCGTAATGCGGTTGTTTTCTTTGTGGCTCTCTTCCAGTGAAATAAATGCCTTTTGAAGATCTTCGTTACTCTGCCTTACTTTGGTATTAAGGATCATCAACTGTTTTACGTGGCTGGCTTTCTTTTTTAGATTTTGTAAAACCAGCATTAAAATAATAAAACCCAGCGCACCAATAGTTACTGAAATAACCAGGTACGTTGTTTTTATCTGGTTATCTTTCTGCAAAATATTGTTAAGTACTTTTTGTTCACTCGCTTCAAATTCACTTTTAACATTCATATCCCTGAACTGCCTTTTTCTGTTCTCTACCGTATCCTTAACAGCGTTAAATTTCAACATCGTTATAAAAGCATTGGCAGTGTCTTTAACACTCGTATAATAATCAGTCCTGGTCTTGTAATAGGCCATGGCAGCACTTGTTAAAGGAAAGCTGTCAACCATAGGAGATATTTTTCTCAGCAAAGAATCAGCCTTCCTGAACTGATTATTTTGTATGTAAATGTTGCCTAACCCGGTTAATGTGCTTAAGGTGTAAAATTTGTCCTGTGCATAGGTAACCAGGCTGCTTTCAATAAACAGTTTTTCGGCTTTATTTATTTTTTTCTGCTTACCAAGCACTTCGGCTTTGTTGCTGTAGATAACGGCTTTTGCCAATTTCATAAAGGCGCTATTGGCGGGAAAGTATTTTTTATTGTCCCTGATGCATGTAAGTGCAGAATCGAAATAATGTATTGCACTATCATATAATCCTGCTTTGGAGTAAGCGATGCCTACGTTATCAAGATTACCCTGTAATTCCGCAAACTGCTCAAATGTTGGCTTCCAGCAATACAGTAGTTCACTACAGACCTGTTTGTAATAAGGAACTGCCTGCAAAAATTTTCCCTGTGTAAACAAGAGGCTTGCAATCCTGGCTGTATATTCAAAAGCGTTACAGTTATTTTGCCTGCTTTTTGACAGAACGTTTTTACCGGTCACGAAATTCTCGAAGGCTTTGTCATAATTGAGCATACCAAAATAGGCATCCCCTTTTAGGAAGAATGCTCTGGCAAACAAAGGTGTTAATAAAGGTTCATCCTTCCGTTTTTCAAGTAACTTAACGAGGCTGTCTGTACATGTTAGAGCTTCTTGGTAATGTGTTCTTCGCTGAAGATAAAAAAGCGATTTATGAATATATTTTTTTGCTTTATCAATAACACCTGGTTGCGGAAAAGCATTGAACTCAGCATCAAGCTTTGTTACGGCTTCAATGTTATTTGAAGAGTCGAAGCTGTTGAATACGAGGTCAAAATATTGTGGGTTCTCCTCTTTTTGAGGGCTTCTGCATGAACTTATCGTCAATAAAAAAGCCACAATGGCCACAAATGGCAAGTTCGTCAAGGCAATTCTATGGATTTTTAAAAACATTATACACATTCACAATTGAGCCAAAAACTATCGCATGTAAGTGGCTATGTATGCTAAGTTAAAAATAACAGCCTTTGCAAGCGTATTAAATCCAACGTTTTCTTGTGTACATAAATATAGCAGGGTTGCATAATGCCAAATTGACATTGTTGGTTGAAAGGCTTACCATGCCTAACGATAAGATACTATTGGCGTTCCATCGCTGCCGGTACCAGTACCCAGCTTCTCACCTGTGTTTACATAACCGGAAGGTAAGGTTACCGCCGACACCGCCGTTAGACCTACGCTTACCTGCAATATGTGGACTTATGATGTAACCAAGGATGGGGATTATATGTTCCATGTCCTGAAAAACCAGCTTACGGAAAAGACAACGTGCTGCACTACCGGGTGAGGGATTGAAGCGGTTACCCCGGTGAAGCCATCGCAGCAGGGCCTTGTGCCGGAGTATGAGCGGAAAGCCCGGCCCCTTGCGCAGCTTGGGGACACCCCCAAAAGCAAGTACGAAGTTAGAAGTACGAAGTACTTATGTATGTAAGATGTTAGGTGTGGGATGTACGATGTAAATGTGAAGTGATGTCTTGTTAGGAAGGGCTTACTTACGTTAGATGGGATGTACGCGTAAAGCTTTTTAAAACAGCAAAGCCCCGTTACCGGGGCCTGCTGCTGTTAACTGCTAACATGGGGGGTATTAATAGTTGGGGTTTTGTGTTATGATGCCCTTGCTTTGGTCTACGATAGACTGTGGTATGGGCTGGTAATAATTTTTGGGGCGTGTAAACGTACGTGCCGGAACTATTACCGTACCGTTGTAAGGCTGTAAAGGAGAAGCCGCTTTGGGTTTGTTAACGATAGTATCCAGGTTAACCAACTGCTTTTTATCCCAGCGCAGCAAATCGAAATGGCGTACATTTTCGCCACCCAGCTCTACGCGGCGCTCATGCACCAGGTCAGTAAAAGTAGCGCCGGAAATTTCGCCGAGGCCGGCCCTTTTGCGTACAACGTTTATCTCTGCATCGCCGGCGCCGGGGCCGCTTGTTCTTATCTTGGCCTCTGCTACAAGCAGGTAAATATCCGCGGTGCGCAGCAGAGGTTGTTTAATGCTAAAATCCAACCCGCTGCCATCTGCTTTAAAGCCTGTGTATTTGCGTATGGAATAACCGGTGGGTGACTGGCTGGGCAGCATGCGGCCGGTTAGCTGGCCTTCTTTGCCTGCAAACATCTGGTAAGCGTCTTTGTCTGATATTTCTATCATTTGGTTTTGGTTAGGAATTGAATCGCCCACGGCCAAAACTGTGGCTTCTTTGCGTTTGGTATCGCCGGCCTCGAACGCATCCACAAAATTTTGCGTGGGATGGTGGAAGCCCCAACCGCCCCAGGCACGGTTGGTAAAATAAATATTGGCTACAGCGGAACCGAAGCCATCTTTACTCCAGATGCCGAAGAGAATTTCGGAGTTGTTGATCTGTTTGTCTACAATAAAGTTGTCGGAATATTCCGGCGCCAGCGCATAGTTGGCATTGGTGATAACTTTTTGACCGTATTCCTGCGCTTTATCCAGCTTTTCCCAGGTCATGTACAGTTTGGTAAGCAGCGCCCAGGCAGCGCCTTTGTGTACACGGCCTTTGTCTTCACCACCGTAGGTTTCGGGCAGCAGGTCGGCGGCTTTCAGCAGGTCAGCTTCAATCTGAACCCTAACTTCTTCTTCGGTTTTCTTGGGCTGGTTGTACTCGCCGTTTAATACATTTTCTTCCAGTATCAACGGTACTTCGCCATAGATGGTCTGCAAAGTGTAGTAAGCATGCGCCCTTAAAAAATAAGCTTCGCCCAATGAGCGGTTGCGGATGGCCTCATCCATTACCGGTACCTGCGGCACATAGATAATGGCGTTATTGGCACGGGCTATCTGCTCGTAAGCAAATATCCAGGTAGTGCGTATCTGGTAGTCTGATGCCAGCGGGTTAAAGCTTTCTATGCGCCAGTAATCGGCGTGGTCGCCATCAACGGAAATATCATCGCTCTGGTCTTCAAAAACATAGTTGCCATGGCCCACACCATCTTCCTGGAACATGATGTTGTAAATACCGGCGATACCAGCGAGCACATCCGTTTGGTCCCGCCAAAAGTTTTGTGTTGTATAGTTGCCTACAGGCGCTGTATCCAGTGGTTGTTTTACGCAACCGGCCATTATTACAGCAACACTGATGATACCTGCGGCTAACGGTAAATAATATTTAGGTTTCATAATTGCTTTGTTTTAAAAATTAAGGGATGCGCCTACAGTAAACGTTCTTGCAGAAGGATATTGCGCCACATCCACGCCGCGTTGCCTGTTGCCATCTGTATAACCCAGCTCTGGTGTAAAACCATTGTAGCCGGTTAGGTAAAAGGCATTAAAGCAGCTTACATAAATTCTTGCCTGGGGCAACTGGAAACCTGATACTTTAAGATTAGAGAAGGTATAGCCCAGTGTAATGTTCTTTAGCGCCAGGTAACTGCCGTCTTCAATCCACATGTCTGATGAGCGGTAGTTGTTGTTGGGGTTTCTCCTGGTAAGGCGGGGCACTGTATTGCTGGTACCTTCGCCATGCCACCTGTTAAGCTGCTCTTCGTACCAGTTAAACACGCCTGTAGCGTCCAACCCGGCTACACGGTCGGCATTGTAAAGGCTTACACCACTAACGCCGGCAAAGGAAAAGCTAAGGTCAAAATGTTTAAAACCGGCGCTGCCATTTATGCCATATACCACTTTAGGGTTGGGGTTACCCAGGTACACCCTGTCCTGGTCGTTGATAACGCCGTCTCCGTTCTGGTCAACAAACCTTACGTCGCCGGGTTTTATGTTGGCCTTGTTGCCATCGTTGGCAATGTTGGCATCGTCATCAATTTCTTTCTGGTTCTGGTAGAGGCCATTGGTTTTAAAGCCGTAGAAAGAAGAGATAGGCTGACCTTCGTACGTGCGGGAGGTTTCCAGCAACTGGCGGCCGTATATGGCAGAACCGATGTAATTCTTCTCGTCACCGTACAGCAACGTAACCTTATTCTTGATAAAAGAAGCATTGGCGCCAATAGAGTAAGTAAACTCACCTACCCTGTTCTGGTAATTCAACTCTGCTTCTATGCCCTTGTTGTTAAGTGTACCAATGTTCTGGTTGGGTATGCCGGCAATACCATAGGTTTCCACGATGGAATAAGGTATCAGCATATCTTTGGTATTCTTGTTAAACCAGGTAAGCGTACCTGTTAACCTGTTCTGCAGCAAAGCAAATTCAAGGCTTATATTCGTCATTTCCGCACGTTCCCAGGTAATGGCCGGGTTAGAAAGGCTTATAACGCCAGCGCCCTGTGCCGGGGAGTTGCCAAAATTGTAGTTAAGCCCTGTGCCCAAAATGGCCAGGTATTGCAAATCTGGCACGGCCTGGTTGCCCAACTGGCCCCAGCCGCCGCTAAGCTTTAACTCGTTGATAAAGCTTACACTGTTTTTGAAGAAATCTTCATCAGATATGCGCCAGCCGGCAGAAAAGGCCGGGAAATAACCCCATTGCTTGTTTTTGGGAAATTTGGAAGAGCCGTCTGCACGCATGGTTACCGTAAGCAGGTACCTGTTTTTATACCCATAGTTTAAACGGCCAAAGTAAGAGGCCAGGCCTGATTTAATATTTCTGCTGCCATTGTTGAACTGGTAAGCGGGGTTACCGTTGTTAAGGTTGCGCAACGGGTCAGATGGGTCATCGTACCCGTTTCTCCAGGCATTAAAGTAGCTGCCTTCAAAATTCTGGGCTGAGTAACCGCCGGTAAAGTTTACACTATGGCTTTTTGCAAATACATTGCTGTAGGTAAGCGTATATTCTTCCAGCAGCGAGCTTGATTCATTCTGTCCCTGGCTTAATGATGCCAGCGGTATAGAACGTGTTTGGTTAGGCTCTGCGGGGTTAAAAGTGTAGCCCCTGAACGTGCTGCTGCTGTAGCCGATATTGGCTTTTACCGAAAGGCCTTTTACAATATCCACCTGCAGGTAAGCATTGGTAAGCAGGTTATTGGTGCGGTTTCTTACATCCGGACTGGCGGCGGTAAACACCGGATTGTTAATATCGCCCAGCTCATTGTCCGCTTTGGATGTACCCCAGGAGCCATCTTCGTTATACACGGGTATGGCCGGGTTAAACCGCAGCGCACTCCATACCGTACCGGTTTGTGTGGACCGTGTATCTGTACTGTTTCCGTTGGTGGTTGAATACAGGAAGTTTTCGCCCAGCTTAAATATTTTCAAAAACTTGTGCTCGCTGTTAATACGGGCACTGTAGCGTTTAAAATAGGTATTTACAATCATGCCTTTTTCATCGTAGTAGTTGCCCGAAAAACTGTAGGTAGATTTTTCGTTGCCGCCCCTTACCGCAAAATCAACATTCTTTGTTTTACCGGTACCTATTAATGCACGCTGCCAGTCTGTACGCTGGGTGGCATAGTTAGGGTCGTTCCATATTCCGGATACCAGCAGCCCGTCGTTGGTAAACGCTTCTTTCTTCAGCGTTGCCAAATCCGGCGCGGTAAGTACATCCAGGTATTTGATAGCTTTAGAGCTGCCGGTATAGCCATTCAGCGATACTTTTAACTGCTCGCCAAAATTGCCCTTTTTGGTGGTTACCAGCACTACACCGTTGGCAGCGCGGGTACCATAGATGGCCGATGAGGAGGCATCTTTCAATACTTCGATGGAGGCAATGTCGTTGGGGTTTACATCGTTAAGGCTGCCGGCGGGTACACCGTCAATTACCACCAGCGGGTCGGCGCTGTTGATGGTACCCGTACCGCGGATGCGGATGGTGGGCACAGAGCCCGGCGAGCCATCGGAACGTACAATGTTTACACCTGCCGCACGGCCCTGCAATGCCTGTGCGGCATTGGAAACGGGCAGGTTCTTAAAGTCATCGCCCTTAACACTGCTGATGGTGCCGGTAACATCGCGTTTGCGCTGCGTACCATAACCTACCACCACCACATCTGTTAATGCGCCGGCAGCGGCAGACAGTGTTACATCAAAGCTGGTACCGGAGCTGATGTCAACGGTTTTTGTCTGAAAGCCTACCAGCGAAAATTCAAGCCTGGTGGCGCCGGAAGGTACAGAGAGGCTAAACGTTCCATCCAGGCCAGAGGCGGTGCCGGTTGACGTACCGGCCACATAAATACTTACGCCCTGCAGTTTGGCGCCTGTTGAATCAGACACCGTACCTGTTACTGTTTTTTGCGCATACATGGCACACGCAAAAAGCAGGCTTAGCATAAGCAACAATCCTTTTTTCTTTTTCATAAGCGTTGCTTTTTTTCGAGTTTTTTCAAAGTGGTTACACGAAGCATAATGGTTGTTTTTTTGATATATGCATAAACTTACTAACATGGTTAACCGTTTCTTTAGGGTACCGGCTACAAAGCCCTGTGGCATCTTCGTTGCGTCGCAATCACTTCATCGTTCTGTTCAATGGGCATCTTTTCAGACCCGTTTATCGCTGGTGCGTGAAGACACGCACCAAGGGGAGCAGTGCGTGAAGACACGCACCAGGGAGGAAAAACCCAATGTCAGGTTAAGTATTGTCGTGCTGAGTTTATCGAGGCATTGTCGAAACCGTTTTACGTCCGTTACTTTTTACGCATCCGCCTTCGACAGGCTCAGGCTGACATACTTAACTAAAAGACACTGACTCAGCATTGAACAACCCAACATTAAACCTTGAACCTTGAACAACCGAACATCAAACAACGCCTTCTACTGTTCACTTCTTACCACCTGCACTGCATCCCCGGCCCGGGCGGTTATGAAAAGTTTGCCTTTTGCTGCCGACAGCATCTTTACATCTCTTACATCGCCGGGCATATATAATCCTGTTGATTTATACGGCTGTGGTATAAACCCGCCTTTACCATCCCCTTTAAGCAATACGCCAATGGATGCATCCATGGGGCCGAGCTGCACACGCATTGGGTAAAAGTTGCCTGCCACCAACAGGTCGGTATTGCCATCGCCATCTATATCTGTGGGGCAAAGCCCATTCGCCATGCTTACCTGCGCTTCCATGGGCAAATGCTTTATCTCAAACTTACCGCCCTGTTTCACCAGGTAAACAGAATACAATGTCTTAACGATTGCCTGGGATGCTTTGTCCAGCTTTTCGGCCGGAAACATATCTGCCAATTGCGCATCCGCATAATCTTTATACCTGCCGAACTTTTTTTGCAGCACGGGCATTTGCTCCATCACTTCATCCCGGGAAAAATAGGGGTAGCTGCGGCCCTGGTTGTAATAGGCCAGCACGGGGTCCAGCACGCCATCGCCGTTAAAATCGGCATAAGTAACACTAAGGGGCTCCGCAACAGATGCTTTGAACTGGGTGTTAATGCCCATATTTCCAATAACCAGGTCGCTGTCGCCGTCTTTATCAAAATCGGCGGCGGCAATACGGCACCACCAGCCTTCGGTATCGGCCAGGCCGTATTCTTTTGTTTTGTTAAATAACATACCCTTGTTGTTTTCAAAAACCGTGATGGGCATAAAAAGGCCGGTGACAATAAGGTCTTTCCAACCGTCTTTGTTCAAGTCTAACCACAATGCATCTGTAACAAGGCCGGCGCCTGATAACGTCGTATCTTTTTGCTGTACATCTTTTTCAAACAGCAGGTTGTCTTTACTGCTTTTGTTGGTAAGCAATAAGCTAAGGGGCTTTTCCGGGAAACGGCCCGGCATCAGTTTACTGCCTACAAAAAGGTCGGGCAGGCCATCATTGTTCATATCTGCTGCACGGGCACAACTGCCGCTTTCGGTTTCAGCGGGCAGTGCGTTTCTAGCCCAGGTAAAAACGCCTTTGCCATCGTTTACAAAAATCTTGTCCTGGTAATTTTTGGCGTGCAGGTAATAATCCGCACCACCGCTAACCAGGTACAGGTCATTATCCCCATCCTTATCCGCATCAAAGAAAAGCACATCTGTAATAGTAATGCTCTTGTCCGAATTCCAGGGCTGGTTTGCAGCAGGAATAAACTTACCCTCCCTGGTTTGTAAATAGAGTATGGCATCCTGTCGGGCAGAGGCCCCGATAAATACATCTTCCAACCCATCGCCATTAACATCTCCGGCAGCAAGTGCCGGCCCCGTTTTAGAAGGCTGGAAGGGCAGCAATGGGGATATCTTAAAATCAACAAAAGCCGAGGAGGAATGCACAAAATTAATTCCTGCACCCGCGGTTATATCCTTAAATAAAGAAGCTGGTACAGGTTGCGGGGCTGCAGTACCTGCTAAAGCCCTGGCCTCGTCAACAGTAATAATGGCGTTACCCTTTACATTATCAAGCTTTGAGATTTTACCACCCGGCCACTGCACGGTAATACTTTGTATGATACTGTCTGCACCGGTTCCTATGTGCACCACAGGGTCAACAGACGATTGAAAACCACGGCTGGTAAACTGCTCGTATAACTGGCTGCCCTGTGCCGACTGCACGGTTATTTTAGCGCCAATGCCCATGGTGTTTTTGGCTGCCCCTTTTAATTTCAGTTTCAGGTAATTGGCTGAATCGCTTTTGGGGGCATTGTTTCTTAGTATCAGCGGCCCATCGTTAAGGCGGTTGATAATGATATCCAGGTTGCCGTCATTATCCAGGTCTGCATAAGCGCTGCCATTGCTGATGGCATTATTGCCGGAGCCCCAGCTTTTGGATACGTCGGAAAAAGTAAGGTTATGGTTGTTGCGGTAAAAATAGTTGTTGAGCCTGGTGGAAGGCATTTCCTGTATCAGTTGCCACATTTGCTTTTTATCGCCTTTTTGCCCGGTGAAGTTGTTGCTGTAGCCGGATGTATATTTTACAAAATCCAGGTTGGTAATGTCTTTGTAAATGCCGTTGGAGATGAAGATATCTTTCCAGCCATCATTGTCAAAATCGGCAAAGAGCGGGGCCCAGCTCCAGTCTGTGGCAGGAATACCCGCCAACTGGCCCACCTCGCTTAATATGGGTTGGCCGGCGGTATCGGTACCGTTGTTTAGCTGCAGGGTATTGCGCATTTGCTGCTTGTGAAAGCCGTGCTGCAACCGGGTGTTGTACTTATCGTATGTGTCGGCGCCCTTCAGCAGCTTTTGACGGTGGTTGTCTTCGGGCAGCATGTCCAGCACCAGCAGGTCGGGCCGGAGGTCGTTGTTGTAATCGGCCGCATCGGAGCCCATGGCGAATTCTGAAATGTGCCCTGCAGATTTGTCCAGCACTTCCCTGAATGTGCCGTTATGGTTATTGAGGTAAAGGAAATCGCGTTCATCATAATCATTGGTTACATAAATGTCAGTAAAGCCATCGTTATTGATATCGGTGGTGGTTACGCTTAAACCAAAGTTGAGGCCGCTGCCCGCAATGCCGGCTGAATCGCTGATATCTTTAAAAAATCCCTCCTCATTACGGTACAGGCGGTTGCCGAATTTGGGGTGGCGTGTAGCCCGCAGCTTACCCGTATTATAGAAGGGGTTGTAAAACATATCCGCATGGTTTACCAGGAACATGTCCAGGTCGCCATCATTATCCATATCAAAAAAAGAAGCGGTAGTAGAATATGTGCCCGGCGCATCCAGCCCGTACTCCTTTGCTTTTTCCTCAAAAGAGGGTATGCCGTTTTTAATACCGGTATTGATGAAGAGCTGGTTGGCACGTTCCGCATCGCTGGTGGGGCCGCTGTAACACAGGTAAATATCCAGGAGGCCATCTCCATTTACATCGCTCAATATCACGCCGGTTTTCCACTTTTGCCTGTCAGTAAAGCCAGCTTTTGCAGATATATCTTCAAAAGCCATGTTGCCTTTGTTAAGGTAAAGCCTGGATGCCACCATGTTGCCGGAGAAAACTATATCGGTAAGGCCATCATTATTAATATCACCCACGGCTACGCCGCCGCCGTTGTAGAGGTACTCGTAGGTAAGTATGTTGAAGTCGGGGGTTTCTTTTATTTCATTTTTAAAATCAATGCCGGTAGCTGAAGCTGGCAAGGCAACAAAACGGGTTTCTTCCGCACCTGGTTTACAGCCCTGGCTTAAAAGGCATAGCATGGCAATAAAGTATGGGATAACCCTGGAAGTCATAAGTAGTTTCAGTTTCGCTGCATTTCTAAGCATTGCCGGCCTTTTGTTTTGGGGAAGCCGCCAAGTTAGCGCATCCATGCCATGCGCCAGGTAAAGTTATAGTTATTAAAAGGTTGAGGTTGAAGTGGTTACCACATAACGAAGTGGCTGCCAAGGTTAGTTACAACGGCCAAAGATTACCTGTGTGGTGCACAGGTGCTGATTTTATCATTGGATACTGAAATACTAATTGCGCTTTTTTACCGGTTAATCCTGCACACTTTAATGCCGCCATGAAAACCGGGCCCCTTATTTGCCCGGGGCAGGCTACTGTGGCAATTGGCGAATAGAATTACTACAGTACAAGTGAGTGACACAACGGACCCTTAATTGAAATACCGGACCCCTGTCTCCAAAAAAATTATTTTGATTTGCCGCTTCAGCGGCAGAATACTTCCGGTAAACTGTATGTTTTGCCGGGTATTGGCCTATTTGACAATACATTACCGGCCTCTGCGTTAAAAAAGGCGGTGTATATGGCTAAATAGTGGAGCTTAAATTTCATATTTTTTGTAATCTTAGAGTGTTTTACAGCGACTTTATTTACGAAACCGGTTTCGTAAGAACCCGCATAAACATTGAGTGTATGACTATCAGGAAGCTTGCCGAGGAACTAAACCTATCTGTTGGTACCATTTCTAAAGCCTTAAAAGACAGCTACGAAATAAGTACCGAGACCAAAAGACGGGTGCATGAAATGGCGGTGAGGCTTAATTATATACCCAACCCTTACGCCAGCAGCCTGCGTAAAAGAAAGAGCAAAACCATAGGCGTTGTGGTGCCCGAAATATCAGACAGTTTTTTTTCGCTGGCCATTAACGGCATTGAATCGGTGGCGCGGACAAAGGGTTACCATGTGTTGATATACCTTACCCACGAGGATGTATTACGTGAAGAAGCCATACTGAATGATTTTAAAAGCGGCCGGGTAGATGGCGTTTTATTGTCTGTAACAAAAGATACCCGCGAATACCTGCATATTAATGCCCTGCAGGAAAACGCCATGCCCGTTGTTTTGTTTGACAGGGTTTGCAGTGAAGTGGATACCGCCAAAGTAATGACGAACGATTTTGAAATGGGTTATGTTGCCGCCAGCCACCTGGCGGAAAGGGGCTGTACAAAAATTGCCTACCTGGCCACATCGCCCAACCTGGCCATTACCAACGAACGTATGGCGGGCTACAAAAAAGCGTTAGAGGATTACTGTATAGCCGCCGGCGGCCATGCCATACTTTGCCCCGGAAGCGATACGGCCAACCTGCAGGCCATTGAAGAACTGCTTGACCACCCGAGCCGGCCGGATGGCGTTATTGCTTCTGTTGAAAAACTGGCGATGCCTGTTTACAACGCCTGCAGCCGCCTGGGGTTAACCATACCTGCGGATATAAAACTTGTGGGCTTTTGTAACCTGGAAACAGCGGCATTTTTAAACCCCTCTCTTACCACCATAACACAACCGGCCTACGAAATGGGCGAACGTGCTGCCCAGCTACTGTTCAGGAGCCTGGAGAAGAACTCTTTTATGCTGGCTGAACAAAATGTGGTGATTACCTCACAACTTAATATAAGGGCATCTACGGGAGGCGCATAAGCTTTTAGAATACATTTTCATCCAGGAGGCCCATGTTGATGAGCTTGATTCTTACAGCCCCGGCACTGCGGTTTAGCTCCGCTGAGATTTCTTTAAGTGTTACCCCTTTTTTGTACAGCGCAGCGGCTGTTTTTTCTTCTTCATCCGTCCAGCGCTTGCCATAGTTGGCTTTTTGTATGGTACCGGCCTGGCTGTTTTTACTATAAGCTGATTTGCTGTATGTATCCCAATCTTCGAAAGATTTGTAATGCTGGTAATTCTTTTTGCCATAGCTGATGGGCGCCGGTTCCTGCGCCAGTTCTATATTGCGCAGCGGGTTAATGTCCGGCGGAATTCTCAACCTGCCTTTGGCACGTGTGGCAGCAACGTAGAGTATGTTTACTTCTTCGGCCAGCCGGTTTTTATCCGCTTCGCTAATGTCTTCGCCACCCATCTGCGAGATATAGTTTTGCAGTTTGGTTTCGTTGATAAAGTCGTTCAGCAACGTAACCTCATCATATTCCATGCCCTTGCAGCGGTGCACGGTGCTGAATATCATGTCAGCATCTTCCCTTGCGGCTGTATGGTTGGTCTTCAGGTCGTTAATCAGCGCAGGCAGCCGGTTGCCGAATTCCTTTACCACTTCCACAATCATTGCCAAGCTGTTGTCTTCTGTTTTCTCAATGTATTCCTCCAGCTCGTGCATGGTTTTCATGCCGGCAATCAGCTTGTCTTTTATTTTATCCGGCTTGCCATTGTACAGGCTAAGCACATCGTACAGGGATGCGCCTTCATCCGCAAACGTATAGCTGTTGATATTACCTTCAAAGTGTATGGTTTTAATAACGCCATGCTGCCACTGGGCAATGGCATTTAACAGCAGGCTAAGATTGGTACGGCCAAGCGTGGCTTTTGTTTTTACCAAGTCTGGCGGCTCTCCTGCGCCGGTGAGTTTCACGGCTGGCGGCTGGCTTAACAGCTTTTTCCAGGCCAGTATTTTATTGGCAACTAGAGCTACTTCATCATCAAAGCGAAAACTGTTGCTTAAGTTGTAAACGGGAAAATTAACCTGCTGCAAACTGTTGATGGCATAGCGCCAGCCATATATCTGCTGGTGCATATCGCCTACAATTACCTTAACAGCATTTTGCTGGTTCAAAAAAACATCCAGCATGGCGGCGCTGGCGTCCTGGCCTTCGTCAAACAGTATGTAATCGTAAGGCAGTACAGGCTGGTCTAACTGGAATTTCTTCAAATAAAAATCATGCGTTACGGCAATTTCCCCTTTGTACATTTTGCCCAATGCTTCGCGGGTAAACTGCTCTATCTGTTTATAGAAATTATTTACAAAGTTGTGTGCCTTTGGTTCCGTAACCACCTCCGCGTAATTAAGCTCCTGCACTTTGGCAGCTTTGCTGTTACAGAAATAGCTGATGAACTTGTTTACATGGCTGGCAATAATAAAATCCGTATGCCGGTCTCCGGTTTTAATATCGAGTATTTCGCAAAGCTCATAACTTTTGTAACCCTGCACCACCTGGTAGTTGCTGAATTTAACTACGTAATCAAAAGCAAGTGAATGAGCGGTTTCCACCTTAACATTCATCACGCCGGCAGCCCTGAATTTTTCGATGGCCTCATTCTTAACCGTTTTATTAAAAGCCAGGTAAAGTATGCGTTTACCGGCAGGGCGGGTTTTGGCATATTCAATAAGCGTAGTGGTTTTGCCACTACCAGCCACGGCATTAATAACCAGGTTGCCGTTGGTATTAATAATAGACTGTTGTTCCGGTGTAAGCTGCATGACGCCAGTAAAAATACGATAATACTGTAAGCTATTTTTGGGGTGACAGAGAAGGAATATCGAACAAGGAACAAGGATTGATGAAGGGCGAAGAGGGATGCCCCCTACTCACCACTCACTACTCACCACTCACCCTACTACCTACTGCTTTTTCTGTACATCTTTCAACAACCTCAATGTAAACATCGCCAGCACGGCCAGCACAGCAATCAGTATTGGCCATAGCCATTTTTTCCAGGCGGATGCGCTGGGTAACCCTGCAGCAGGTGGGTTATTGTCAACAATACTTTCAAAGCCAAGTGTTTTTATATCCGCCGGTATGCTGTCGGCAAACTGCTGCAAATCATAATCGGGTTTTACCGCAAGAGAATCGCTGAGCAGCAGGTGGTAGTTTTTGGTTGCCTCAAGATAAGTTACCACTTGTTTATGCTGCTGTTGTGTGGCCACTCTTGTTACCGTAAGCGGCGGGTTGTCGCCATTGTAAATTCTGATTACAAAGTAACGCTGCTTAAAAGAGGATGGATAGAAATTAAAAACCGTATCAGCAGAAATGAAGAAACTGTGCAGCATGCCGCCTGCTTGTATATCAACGGCACGCTTAAAAAATTTTGGGCCTTTTACGTAAAGTACAATTCTGTCAGTATGAAAGGAAGCAGACTGCGTAACATTAATGCAGCTAATGTTGTTGCTGTCCTTCTGTATAAAATCACAAGCGGGGTTGGATACATACATAGCAGCCTGCTGGTTGCCTTCCACAGCGGTAAAATGCCCGGCACTTATGATACTCAATGCATCATTTTTGCCATTATTGATTTCAATTTTAAAATACCTGTAAGAGCTTAACGGAAATTGAAACTGCTGTACATACCTGTCCGCACTATCAGAAAACCGGCTTTCCAGGTTAACATTCTCAGCTATGGCAAACCAGCTTTGGCGGTTATCACTGCCACTTATATTGGCAGTACGGCTAACCACGGCATTGCGAATAACAAGTGTAACCTCTTTAAGCTTTTGCTGCTGGCTGTTTTCAACAATCAAAACGGTTTTACCACTGTCTGTAACGGTATTGCTGATGATGGGAAGCGGCTGGCTTTGCCTTGAAAAAAAATGCTCCACATGTGACCGTATTATGTAAGGTTGGTATTGGCCCTGTTCATCGGCAATGCGCAGGTCGGCAAAATCCAGCGTGCTGAAGCTGCTTAATTGCGGGTTAATATCAATAGCATAAAAGCCCGTAGCCGTTACCGGCTGCAGCGCTGCTTTTTTGCCAAACTGCTGTGCCTTGCCCATGCTGCAGCAGGCTACCAGCAGGCAGAGCAATATATTACGGCTTTGATGCATCATCTATCAGTATTTTTTTAATGCGCTGGTACATAAAAGATACTACCAGCAGCAGCACTCCCAGTAAAATAAAGGCTGCTATTTTACCGCCCGGTGGTATATTTTTTATGTCGTAGGCAAACAACTTAAGCAGGGTAAGGCCAAACAACAGCAGCGCTATTACACGCAAAGTCTTCACCCTTTTTTGCAGGCCCAGCCATATTAAGGCGAATGAAGACAAGCCCCATACTATGCTAAGACCTGCTTTGCTATACAGGTTTTCCGCATAGCTAACAGAAGCCGGATCTTTATACATCATCCATACATACATATTCCTTATTTCAACGCTCAGCAGTATCACAATAGCAATAACTGCAAGCCAGGTAAAAGCGTTTATGAAACCTTGCATTTGCGCCTGCCTTTGCCTTGTATGTTGCACCATGCTATACATAAACCACAGCAGAATGGCGGCACCCAGCCAATGCCCGGCAAACCAGCCCCGGTAACTACCTGTAGAAAGCACAAGTTTTTCCGTACGGTATATATTGGGTATGTTAAGCAGGTAATACAGAAACAGCAGTGCTGAAAGAATAAGCCAGGTATTTGCGCCTTTGATAATCTGCTGCCTGGCAAATACAATAAACAGCACACCAAGAAACACAATACTATACAACTGTAACCATACGTGCTGCATGCCTGTACCGCTAAACCGTTGCGAAAACTGGTAATTGATCTCAAGGGCGCCTGTAACATATAACAGTACCAGGAATGCCGAAAAGTAAAAGCTGCCAACTGCTTTATTGGTGATAGCCGCAGCATAATAGCTGTTGGCTTCTTTTTTAAACAGCAGGTGCATACCACCCATGGCAAATGCGGTAAAAATACCGGTAACAAATCCTTTGTTGGCCACCACAGGCAGTAGCTTTTTGGATGAATAGAAAACCGGATACACCTGCCCCCAATCCATCAGCAAGCTTACTGTTACCAGTATGGTAATAATGGCTGAAGCTATTTTAACGAGCCCTATGCCCGATTTTTGATAGAGCCAGAACAGTACCAGCATTTCTGTTGCCCAAAACAGGGTAATGTAGTTGCCGGTTAGCTGCACAGGCGCTGCCAGTGAAATGTAAGAAAGCGTGAGGCCGATAAGCAGGAAAACAAAGTTCCTGTCTATACTATTACGCCTGTAAAAAGTATAAGCCATCGCCAGGTTAATAAGGCCCAGCAAAGCCGTAAACAACCCCTTGAATTCCGGCGCCCATTCATGCAGCAGAAAAGCGCCTGCCGCATAGTACCAAAGGTTAATGGCCAGCAGCAGGCTTAAATCAACAGCTTTAAGTTTGCTGCCCCTTCCTGCATGGTGTATAACATTCATGGCCAAAAACATCAGGTAAAACACAGTGCCAAACAAAAAGGTGCCGCTGTAAGAAAACCTTTCTGTACCGGTTTCACTTACCACCCAGCCGCCGTAGATAAACATGGTAAAAACAAAGGCTATAAAATTCAGCACACGCCAGCGTTTATAGAGTGCCAGCACAATAAGCCCTGCATTAAGTATGCACAGGTAAGTAAACAGTACAATATAGTTGCCTTGCCCCGTACTTACCAGGAATGGTGTAAGAAAACCACCCACTGTAGCCAGTACGGCAATTTCCAGCCGGTCATATAAAACAGAGAGTGCCACCGCAAAACCTGTTATAACCACCATGATGATGAACGCCGCCTGCTGGCTGAACAACTGGTACTGGTGAAATGCAAAGGCTATAGTAAAATAGAACACCACCAGGCCACCACCCACCAGTACTGAGCTAAATGCTTTATAACTGTTGCGCAGCCAATGTGCCACACCAATTAAAAGTGCACCGCACAGCATACCGATGCACACACGGCCCACCTCGTTAATCCAATCCTGGTCTATGGCGTATTTAACAAAAAAGGCAATGCCCAGCACCAGTACGCCGATGCCTATTTTATTTACCAGGTTCTCTCCAATAAATTTTTCTATGTCGGGGTTATTGCGCAGCCATTTGTCAAACCAGCTTTCTTCAGGGGGTGGTGCCGCATCCGGTTGCTGCTTTTGCGGCTGGGGTGCGATTATTACTACCGGTTTGTCCTGCTGTGGCGCAGGTGTGGGCATACCCGGTTTTTCCTTTACCGGCATAGGTGGTGCCGCATCGGGCGTAATTTCCCGTTTCACCTGCGGTACAGGTGGTGCGGCGGGCCGTTCTTTTTCCGGGGGTTTTTCTTCACCGGGCCTGGGTCTCTGCAGTATTTCCACTTTGCTGTTTAACTCGGTAATTTGCCGGTTAAGCCTTTCTGTTTCTTCCAGCAAGGTATTAATGCCGCCCAGCTTTTTGTTCATGCTGGCAAGAATAATCAGCAGGATAATTACAAGGGTGAGGAGCAGGGTTTCCATAAAGGGTTATAGTTTAATGTCAAGGTATATGGGGCAATGGTCGCTGTGCTTTACATCCGGGTAAATTTCAGCGCCGGTAATTTTAGAAGCTATGTTATCTGTAACGGTTATATAATCAATTCTCCATCCCTTGTTGTTCAGCCTCACGCTGGGGAAGCGCTGGCTCCACCAGCTATAGCGGTGGGCCGCATCAGGGTTAACATGCCGGAAGGTATCTGTAAAGCCATCATTTAAAAACTTATCCATCCATGCCCTTTCTTCGGGCAAAAAGCCTGATGAATTCTTGTTGCCTTTGGGGTCATGAATGTCAATCTCTTTGTGTGCAATGTTGTAATCGCCCGTTACAATAAGCTGCGGCCTTGTTTTGCGCAGCGCATCCAGGTAATCATGAAACTCATCCAGCCATTGGTATTTGTAGGTTTGGCGTATATCCCCACTGGTGCCGGATGGAAAGTAGGCGTTAATCAAAGTAACTTCGCCAAAGTCGGCACGTATTACCCTGCCCTCTGCATCGCTCTGCATAATGCCGTTGCCAAACTGCACATGGTCCGGTTTTATTTTGGTAAAAACTGCCACACCGCTGTAACCCTTTTTTTCTGCGGAAAACCAGTAGGTTTCAAAGCCCAGCGCTTCAATAGAGGCATAGTCCACATCATTTTTATGCGCTTTTGTTTCCTGCAGGCAAATAACATCGGCAGGGTTTGTTTTCAGCCATTCCGTAAATCCTTTCTTAATAGCAGCCCGCAGACCGTTTACATTGTACGATATAATGCGCATAGCAGTTTTCAGTTTAGTATTGCAAAATAAGCCAAATTAAAAATAGCCCTGCATGGTATATGTTAACGTATACATTTATTGCCGCGGCAAGGGTTATCAGTGGGTTATTTAAATACCAGCTACATAGCTTATTTCGCAATCAGTTACTTTATTTTAGTCTAATGAAGGCCGCAATAATTTGTGATACCAACTGCGGCCTTTCATGGCATCGCCTGTTGCGTCGCAATCCGTTCATCGTTCCGTTTTTCATGGCATCTTTTTAGAACCGGATAGAGCTGGTGCGTGAAAAAGCCTGAAAGGCTTTACTGTCAATAGCCCCGGTTGAAAACCGGGGTTGCTGGATGCATGATGCCCCCAACCCTGAAAGGGTTGAACACCTAACGCATTCAACCCTTTCAGGGTTGTTTGTTACGCTACTTTCTAACCACGGGTTTCACCCGCGGCTATTGTCGTTTATGCCCTTCGGGCAATGCATGAATCTATCTATTTAGCACACACCGTTCGGGTGTTTACGAAGGCAAAGAATTCATTGATTTAGCCATTCATGCTAATCTTTGGCATAAACTGTCAACTATTTGCTTATTTTGCCATCAAAAAGTTGTATTCTTGCGGAAAACCTGCACAAAATGATAATTTACTTTAAGGTTGCCAATTTCAAGTCGATTAAGGAAGCTGTCACCTTAAACTTCAACGCTGCATCAATAAGTGAACATACAGAATCGAATGTTATTTATAATGAAAAGAGTTCCTTGCTGAAGTCCATTGTTCTGTATGGTCATAATGCAAGTGGTAAGTCTAAGTTGCTTGACGCTCTAGTTTACTTTAAATGGTTTATAAATAACTCCGCAACGGATAAGCAAAGTAATGAGCCGATTGACGTAGAGCCATTTGAATTTAATGAATCAACAGCCAATAAACCCAGTTTTTTTGAAATGTCGTTTACACTCGGTAAACTAACATATCGTTATGGGTTTGAAGCTGATAAAAATGTGATACACAAAGAATGGCTTTTAGAATCTAAAGCTGCTAAAGAATATCCGGTTTTCTTACGCATAAATCAGAAAGTAGAAATTGATTATAAGAGATTTGGAAATGCCGAGGATTTGGAAAAACGTACCAGAAAAAATGCCCTTTTTCTCTCTGTAGCTTCACAGTGGAATGTTTCAAAAGCACAAAAGATTGATGAATGGATTGAAAGTATTTTTACTGTTCATGGGATGGAAGATAATGAATACATAAAATTCACTATTGAACTTTTAAATGATAAAAAGTATTCAACACTTATAAATAATTTCATAAAAAAGGCGGATTTAGGTATTAATGATATTGATGTTGTTGATATTCCGATTAAGGTTGAAGACATAACAAATAGAGTGCCCGACGAGCTTAAAGATTTTTTTAAAAGGGGATTTAGGGATCGTTCAGAGAAAGCTGTTTTCGCAATCCATAACAAGTACAATGACAAGAATGAGATAGTTGGTAGTGTACCGCTATTACTAAATAAATCTGAATCAGAGGGAACAAAGAAATACTTCAATATAATTGGGCTACTAATAACCGCTTTGCTCGAAAATAGAGTTGTTGTTATAGACGAATTTGATGCAAGGTTACACACCTTACTTACAAAAGCAGTTTTGAAGCTTTTTAATTCTTCCATTATTAAATCTACCGCTCAGCTAATTGTAGCAAGTCATGATACGGCTCTTTTGGATAGAGAAATTCTTCGCCGTGACCAGATTTATTTTATTGAGAAAAATGTTTATGGAGCGTCAAGTGCTGTGTCTTTAGTTGAATATAAGCCAAGAAAAGATTCTCCATATGATAAAAACTATTTAGAAGGAAAGTATGGTGCAATTCCATTTATTGAAGACCTTGAAAAATTGATTGTTAATGGCCAAAGCTAAAAAAGAGACCTTTGCGGATTTCTTAAAAGAATTGAAGCAGAATGCTATTGCCGAACCAAAGCCGGTAGAAGTAATTCCAGAAAGAAAATACTTCTTGATTGTTAGCGAAGGTGAACGAACAGAGCCAAATTACTTTAATCATTTTAAGACATTCTTACCTAAACACTTAATTGAAACTATTAGTGTACATGGCGAAGGTGATAATACCGTAAACATTGTTAGAAAAGCAATTTCTTTAAGAGACGAAAGAAAGAAAAATGTTTTGCTTCCTGACTATAATGAGGTATGGGCTGTTTATGATAAAGATGATTTTCCCGCCAACAGATTTAATACCGCTGTTAGATTGGCAGCTCAAAATAATATAGAAAGTGGACATTCTAATCAATCTTTTGAATTATGGTATGTCCTCCATTTTCAATTTCTCCAAAACGCTCTGCACAGAAGTGACTACATTACAATTTTGTCAAAGACTTTGAAGTTTAAGTATGAAAAAAATGACTTGGATGTCATTAAATTTCTTTTTGAAAAGGGTAATGTTCGTCAAGCGATTGAATGGGCAAGGGTGTTGGAAGTAAACAGCACGGGTACAACACCTGCAAATTCCTGTCCCACTACAAGGGTTTATGTTTTAGTCGAAAGATTGTTAGAGTACGTTAAACATGACACCTAACGCTCTATTAACGGGCGAACATCTTCAATGTGTTCCATCATTGGTAACGTTGCTGGCACAGGCTGCAGCCTGGCCAAAGCCCATCTACCCGGGCCTGAAAAGCCGCCCAATGAACCGAACGATGAAGTGCTTGCGACGCAACAGGCGATGCCATGAAATACCAAACGCTGGTATCTAAATGCTTCCGGCTGTTAACTGCATGGCCAGTTGCCCGCTACGCCTTGGGGCTGGCGGCAGTACAAATGGCATGGATGTGATTAATGGCTGAAAATCAATTGGTATAAGGGTTGCGAAGTTTTTTAAAATCATATTAAATAAAGTGCGCACATTTACAAAACAGCAGCATGGCTGTATTTGTTTTTCCCCGAAATTTGCACCACTTTCTAAAAACTTTTTATGATAGAAATAAAAGTTCCTACGGTTGGCGAATCCATTAATGAAGTTACCCTGTTGAAATGGACGAAAAAAGACGGCGATTTTGTTGAGCGTGATGAAGTAATTGCGGAACTGGAAAGCGAAAAAGCTACGTTTGAAGTTAATGCCGAACAATCAGGCACATTAAAAACTATTGCCAAAGAGGGCGACACACTGGAAGTGGGCGCCGTACTCGCCCATATTGATGAAAGCGGCTCCGCACCATCTGCTGAGCCCAAAAAAGAAGCAGCGCCCGCTGTTGAAGAGGCCCCTAAAAAGGAAGAACCCGCGGCGGCGGCACCGGCTGAAAAACCTGCACCGCAACCTGCGGCTGCATCTGCCGGCAAAGGTGTGATAGAAATGAAAGTTCCGGTAGTAGGCGAATCCATCTCTGAAGTTACCCTGCTGAAGTGGGTGAAAAAAGAAGGAGACCTGGTAAAACGTGATGAAGTGATCGCGGAACTGGAAAGCGAAAAAGCCACATTTGAGCTGAATGCTGAAGAAAGCGGAAAGCTATCTATATTGATAGCTGAAGGCGATGTTATAAAAATAGGCGATGTTATTGCCAAAATAGATACGGATGTGGCCGTTGCAGATAAGCCGGCAGCGCAGCCCGCACCGGCGGCTGAAGCCAAACAACAGGTAAAACCTGCCGTTATTGAAGCGCCGGTTGCGGCAACACCTGCCGATGTTAAAGCTTCGCCCGTTGCAGCAGCCATAATAGCAGACAAGAAAGTTGATCCCAAATCAATAACCGCTACTGGCCCAAGTGGTAAAATACTGAAACACGATGTGCTGGAAGCACTATCCAACCCGGGCAAAAAATCCTTTAACGGGCAGGAGCTTAATACACGTAATGTACGCAAGGAAAAAATGAGCAACCTGCGTAAAACCATCAGCCGCAGGCTGGTGGAATCTAAAAACACCACGGCCATGCTAACCACTTTTAACGAAGTGGACATGACCCGCATTATGGACATACGCAAGCTGTTTAAAGATAAGTTCAAAGAATCGCACGGTGTAAACCTTGGCTTTATGAGCTTTTTCGCCAAAGCCTGCGCTATCGCCTTAAGCGAATGGCCGGCTGTTAATGCTTACATTGATGGAGATGAACTGGTGTACCACGATTACGCGGATATCAGCATTGCCGTAAGCACACCACGTGGCCTTACCGTTCCGGTAATACGCAATGTGGAAAGCCTGAGCATGGCTGACATAGAAAAGAAAGTAATTGAGCTTGCCGGCAAGGCAAGGGACAATAAATTAACCATGGAAGAGCTTACCGGCGGCACATTTACCATTACCAATGGCGGTGTGTTCGGCAGCCTGATGAGCACGCCGATTATTAACCTGCCGCAAAGCGCCATATTAGGCATGCACAAAATACAGGAGCGCCCCATGGCAGTTAATGGCCAGGTGAAGATTTTACCCATGATGTACATTGCCTTAAGCTACGACCACCGCATTATAGATGGCCGTGAAAGCGTAAGCTTCCTGGTACGGGTAAAAGAACTGCTGGAAAATCCTGAACTGCTTTTGTTTGGCAAAGACCCGGTTAAAACCTTGCTGGAATTATAAATAAACCAGTGTTGATAAATAAAAGAGAAGGGGGAGAAGCAATTCATCCCCTTTCTCTTTATGGTTCTTTGCATTATCGCTGCGTGTTTCTGTGCCGGGCACCCCGCAAATAAAATTTTGAATACCCCCTGCAGCCATTACTTTTGCGTTGAATTTGGTTCCCGTGTTTTTCCGGGATGAAAAGGGAAGCCGGTTAAAATCCGGCGCTATACCCGTAGCTGTAAGTATAGTGGGTTGTAAGTAGCAGATAGTTGGTTGTAAAGCTCAACATTCGCTACCCCGCCGCCCACCTGCTGAACAAAATACCACTGCTGATGCCGGTAAACATTGCCGCATCAGTGGGAAGGTGTTCAGCAGTAACAAGCCAGAAGACCTGCCAGGTTCACATACAATCGCTGGGCTTTCGGGTGAAAAGCCGGAGATAATGAACTGGCCAGGGAGTAATGGCGCTCCGCTATACCTGCCGTTTATTTTTTCTGCAAATGTTCCGCGGTTACTATTCATCACTTCAACAATCGCGGCGTTGTTCCAGGTAAATCTCTCATACCGGCAAAAACCAACTTACTGCAAAACAGCGGCAGTTATGCTGTTGGTGGCTGTAGTTCACCTGCTGCCTGCTGCCTGCCTGCACGCACAGGATACGGCGCATGTGCTGGATGAAGTGGATGTGCTTTCCAGGAAACTGCCTGCCACCGGTAAATCCGTAGTGCCTGTACAACAGCTAAAAAAAGAAACCATTTCCAATCTTAACAGCCTCTCTGTGGCAGACGCCGTTAAGTATTTTTCCGGTGTGCTGGTAAAAGATTATGGCGGCATTGGTGGCTTAAAAACCGTTTCTGTAAGAAGCCTGGGCGCCAACCATACAGGTGTAATGTATGATGGCATAATGCTGAGCGACGTACAGGGCGGGCAGGTTGACCTTGGTAAAATTTCGGTGGACAATATTGATGAAATAAGCCTCTACAATGCCCAGCCCGGCAACAACCTTTGCCAACCGGCAAGGGCTTATGCCTACGCTTCTGTGCTGCAGTTAAAAACAGGGCTGCCGGCTTTTAAAAGCCCGGAAAAAGTAAAGCTGAATGCGGGCATTAAAACAGGCTCTTTCGGTTTAATTAACCCATCGGCCACTTTGCATTACAAATGGTCAGGCAAACTATACAGCTCTTTAAGCACCGAGTGGCAAAAGATAAAAGGAGAGTATCCCTTTACGCTGGAAAACGGCGACTCCACCAAAACGCTTAACCGCATCAACTCCAACATACATGCCCTGCGGCTGGAACTGGATAACAGGCTTATCATTACCGACAGTAATAAAGTATCCATCAAAGCATACTACTACGATTCAGAAAGGGGTTTGCCCGGCGCGGTAATATTGTACAGCAACGCTTTTTCAGCCCAGCGCCTGTGGGATAAAATCTTTTTCCTGCAAGGCAACTGGCAAAAACAAACGGGCAAAAGCCACTGGCTTTTCAGCGCCAAATACAATTACATCTATAACCACTACCTGGATACGTTGTACCCCAACAGTACAGGCAGGCAGGAGAATGTTTATACCCAAAAAGAGTATTACCTCTCCGGCGCTTATGCTTATCAGGTGCTGCCTTACATGCAGCTTTCTTATGCCGCAGATTTTATAGCCGGAAAAATGCATGCAGACCTGCACAATTTTGCTTACCCTGTAAGGTACACTGTGCTTAACGCGGCAGCAGCACGCTTTACCTGGCCGCGGCTGGAAGTACAGGGCAGCCTGATGCATACCACAGTAAACGAAAACGTAAAAAGCGGCGCCGAACCGGGCAACCAGGGTAGGTTAACGCCAACAGTAGCATTGTCATGGCAACCGGTAGCGGCATTGCCGTTAAGGATAAGGGCTTTTTACAAGAATATCTTCCGCATGCCAACCTTTAACGATTTATACTATACCAACCTGGGCAATACCAACCTGCGGCCCGAATATGCCAAACAGTACAACCTGGGCATTACCTGGCAACAAAATGTAAAAGGTTTTGTACAGGCATTGTCTGTTACAGCGGACGCTTATTATAACCGGGTAACGGATAAAATTGTGGCGGTACCCAGGCAAAACCTTTTCCTGTGGACGATGCTGAACTTTGGCAGGGTTGACATTAAAGGTTTAGACGCCGCGGCACAGCTATACTTTGCGCCCATCGGTAAAGTGCAGCTTTTTTTAAGAGGCAGCTATACCTACCAGCACACGCAGGATTTAAGTACCCCTTCTTCCGATTCGTATAAAGACGAGCTGCCCTACACGCCCAAACATTCAGGCGCTGTAAATGCGGGCATGGAATACAAAGCCATCACAATTAATTACAATGCCCTGTTCTCCGGCAGCAGGTACAGGCTGGGCGATAACATTGCATACAACCGGTTGCCATCCTGGTCAACCCAGGATGTAACTGTTGCTTACCGGTTGCCTGCACAACAGTATGGTGACTGGAAAATAAGCTTCGAGCTTAACAATATCTGGAACACGCAATACGACATTATTAAATACTATCCCATGCCGGGCAGGTCGTTCCGGCTGGGGTTAAACTGTAAACTGTAACAACACAAAAACAATTGTATGAGGAAACATGTATGGAAATGGCTTTTACCGGTTGTACTGCTGATAAACGCCTGTAGCAAAGACGATGATGGGCCTACCCCGCCAGCGGTTAAACCTACCAGTGGGCTTTTTATATTGGGTGAAGGCGCTTTTGGTTCTAACGGCGCTATGGTTACTTACTATGATCTGTCAACTTCAACCGCCTCTGGCGACATTTTTAAGCAGGAAAACGGCATTGCCCTGGGCGATGTAGCCAACGATGCCATTACCTATGGCGCCAAAATGTATATAGCTGTTAACAACAGCAATAAGCTGGTTATTGCCAATGCGCAAACAACCAAATTAATCATCAGCATTTCCATTACCCTGCCCAGGAATATTATCAGCTATAAGGGCAATGTGCTGGTTACCTCGTGGGATAATAAGGTGTCTGTAATTGATACGGCCACTTTAACTGTTACCAAAACCATTAATACAGGCCTTAACCCCGAAGGGCTGGCCATACAAGGCAACTACCTGTATGTAGCTAATTCCGGCGGTCTTAATTTTCCGGACTATGATAAAACCGTATCTGTGATTGATGTAAACACCTGGGCGGAAACCAAAAAAATAACTATTGGCCCTAACCCGCAAAAGGTAGGCATTAACTCACTTGGCCAGGTGCTTGTTTCAAGCTTTGGAGATTATACCCCGGCCAACCCGCCAAAAATTTATATACTGGATGGCAGCAATAACACGCTGAAAGATTCTATTACAACGCCTGTTTCTGACATGACGGTTTTTAACGATACCATCTATGCCTATTACACGGAATACGATGAAAATTTCCAGATAAAAGGCATTCATTACCCGGTTATTGATTCCAAAACAAAAGCCATAGTACGTAATAACTTTATTACAGATGGTACTGTTATAACCTATCCTTATGGAATTAGCGTAGATGAAAGCAATGGAGATGTGTATATTACCGATGCAAAAAATTTCATTAACACGGGTGAAGTGTTTTGCTTTGACAGGAACGGCAAATTGAAATTCAAATTTTCTGTAAGCCCGGCCGTAGGCCCCAAGAAGGTATTGTTCTTACGATAAAACCCCATCGCTTAATGTAATTAAGTTGGGGCTGTCAGCCTGAGCCTGTCGAAGGCGGATTCGTGAAAAAGCAACTTTTGTAACCCCGGTTTCGACAGGCTGAGCCTGACATTAGTTACTTAACCTAATGACATGGCCCATCGCACAAAAGGAAGTATTATGGGCCCGGCTGGAGGAACACATATTAAGCATCGTTGCGTCGCACTCTTGTACTGTTGAATTCGCTACGCAGCTTTGCCCGCAGGATAGTTTTGTTTCTGCCGCCTCCGGCGCCAGAAACTTTGCCAACAGCCTTGCTGCTAACAAAACAAAGAAACATTCAACATTAAACTTTAAACAATACAACCATGTCTGTTCCAAAATTTAACCCGAGAGGCGTAGTACTGGCACTCTTCATTTTTCTGGCAGCCGCGTTAAGGCTGGCCACTAATTTCAATCCAGATTTTGGCCCCCTGGCTTTATTTACACCTTTGGGTGCAATGTCTTTATTTGGCGGCGCTTATTTTAAGGGTAACATTAAGCCTTATGCGTTCCCATTACTTACCCTGCTTATCAGCGACCTGATTCTTTCCTTTACCATTTACGCACCGTATAGAACTGGGTTTCTTTACACCGGATGGTATTGGGTTTATGCTGCATTCGCGTTAATGACGGTGGCAGGCAAATACCTTATTAAAGAAGTGAATGCAAAAACGGTGCTTGCAGGCGTGATAGCCTCTGTACTTATTCATTGGCTTGTAAGCGATATCGGCGGCTGCCTGGCAAATGAGCAACCATCTTTTGGTGTTTACCTGCAACGGCTGGCAGCAGCCCTGCCTTACGAGTTGCGCTTTTTTGCCGGTACCAGCATCTACAGCGTACTCATGTTCGGGCTGTTTGAGTGGATGCAGCGCAGGTACCCTGTTTTGCAAAACGCTTAGGGCTGCATAAAACTATAAGCTTAGTGCTGTCAGCCTGAGCCTGTCGAAGGCGGGGTTTATTAAAATGCTGTTGCCTCACCCGGTTTCGACAAGCTCAACCTGACATTGATTTTGCGAGGCAGCACCCTACTCGCTATTCACCATTCACCACTCACCACATGAAAGCCTGTTCCTTTCTGCCAGCGGTAACGCAAATGATATACGACATGGGCCTGCAGCATTACCTGCATGGCGTAACTTTTGAGTGCCCTTACATGGCATTGCAGGAAAAGCCCAAAGTGGTACGCTGCGTGCTGGAAGGCAAAGCTTACTCAAGCATAGAGATAGACAGGATATTTTCTGCCAGTAAAGCACAGGGTAAAAGCCTGTATTATGTAGATGAAGAGCTATTACAACAAATACAGCCGGATGTAATATTTACCCAGGATGTTTGTGAAGTGTGCCAGATAGATACACAATGCACCGCGGCGGCCGTTGCAAAATTGCAAAAGCAACCATTGATTATTCCGCTTACACCGCAAAACCTGGATGATGTTTATCAAACAGTGGTTACCATAGCAACCGCTTTGGGTGAAGAAGAAAAAGCTTACCAGCATCTATCGGCACTGCAAAAAAGAACAGATGCTATATTAAACACACTGCGCATAAACAGGATGCCATTGAAAAGAGTGTCACTGCTGGAATGGATAGAGCCCATTTACAACTGCGGCCACTGGATACCTTTCCAGGTGGCGCAGGCCGGCGGCATTGATATGCTGAGTAACCCTGCCGGCGATTCCATTGTTACACCCTGGGAAAAGATGGTAAAATACAATCCTGAAGTGCTGGTGATAGCCCCCTGCGGTTTTGATGTGCGCCGCTCTGTTGAAGAAGTGCATTTGCTCAGCCAAAAAACTGAATGGCAGCAATTGCAGGCGGTGCAAACAGGGCAGGTGTACGTGGTGGATTTTGATTTATTTACCCAGCCCAGCGCCTCTACCCTCGTAAATGGCATAGAGATGCTTGCAGCCCTGTTTCACCCGCGGTTGTTTACCATTCCCGGCCACCTGCAGCATAAAGTAAAGAACATTATAAAACAGCAAGCTTATGCCGGCGCATGAAAGCAAAACCTGCCCCCGCTGCCAGCAGGCATTTGAGTGCCGTGTGGGAGATGTTGCCAACTGCCAGTGCAATGGCTTTACATTTACCGCTTATGAAAAAGCGTTTATCGCGGAGCGCTATTCTGACTGCCTGTGTGCAGCCTGCCTGCATGAGCTAAAGAACAAATCTGTGTTGTTCAGGGAGAAATTTTTGAAAGATGGAAACCGGTAAAAAAGCAATGCTAACTTTTATTACAGGCGGCGCCCGCAGCGGTAAAAGTAGCTATGCCCAAAAAGAAGCGCTGGCAATATCTCCCACCCCTGTATATGTAGCCACAGCTAAACGTTATAAAGACGATGCCGAATTTAGCGCCAGGATAAACCGGCACATTGCAGACAGAGACCACCGCTGGACAACTATTGAAGAACAGCTCTATATTCACCAACATGCCCTGGAGGGTAAAGTTGTAGTTATTGATTGTGTAACGCTATGGCTTACCAATTTCTTCTCCCGGTGCAATTATGAAACCCAGCCATCCCTGGATGCTTTTACCAAAGAGATAGATGCACTATTATTAACTGATGCCCGCTTCTTTATCATCAGCAACGAAATAGGCATGGGTGTACATGCTGAAACGGAAGTTGGCCGCAAGTTTACTGACCTGCAGGGATGGGCCAACCAATACCTGGCAGAAAAAGCAGACAAGGCTGTGTTAATGGTAAGCGGGCTGCCTTTGGTACTGAAAGCATAACCTTAACTTGAGTTTTGGATGTCGCATTTACCTGTATTGAATGACACTATTTTACTTTTTTGTCTTGACACAAAAAAGTAACAAAAAAAGTCAAGGAAGAAACGATATACAGCACGTTTCTTCCATTAACCCTGATTAGGCTTTTCTACTACTGTGATTTCAGCAGCAGAATTTTCATGTGCAAGGCATACTAAACCTGATGATGCAGTTAACATAAATGATTCTATCTGATTTTTATTTGTACATATCTGAATATCAGCATAAAAGATCTAAAACTCACGTTAACCTTGTTGATGTTGCATAACGCTTACTCAGAAAGTTTCTGGCGCCGGAGGCGGCAGAAACAAACTATCATGCGGGCAAAGCTGCATAGCGAATCTAACCGCACAAGAGTGCGACGCAACGATGCCTCATAGTAGTTCCTGCTGCCGGGCTCATAATAACACCCCTTCAGGGGACGGGGGTGTTCCTGCTGCCGGGCCAATAAATAAAAAAACCGCAGGCAAAGCCTGCGGCCAAAAAACCAAACGCACCACATTAGTAAATCGTTATGGTATCTCTCCCTATCTGAACAATACGGTCACGATATTTTTTTTCAACCAGTTCATCTATATACATCTCGCATAATTCATGACTGTCGTACTCTTCAAATTCCTTTGCCAGTGCAAGAATGTTTCTTTTGTATTCCACATCGGTAAGTACTTTTTCAACCGCACCCCTCACCTGCATGGGTAAAGGTGTTTCGGTACCCAGGTTAATGCCCAGTTTAAAGTAACCTATACGTGCGTTTATCTCGTTCTTGCCTTCATGCACGCCGGCCACTACCAGCGGTAACTGGTTTTGAATACCCAGCATAACGCCGCCGTAACCGCCATTGGTTACATACACATCCGCATAGGGCATAATATGCTCAAAGGGTATAAAGTCTTCTATAATCAAATTGTTGTGCGGGTAACGCTTTTTAAGCTCTGCCGTTTGGGAGCCACCTGTGGTAGCCACTACCAGGCAATCTTCTGAACCTTTAAACGCTTCCAGGGTAGGCACTAAAAGTTTCTCCACATCCCGCTCTACAGTACCTTGAGTTACTACAATTACTTTCTCGTAACGGTTAAGGCGCTCATCAAACCAGGGGTTGGTTACGTCCTGGGTTAGCGGCAGCAAGGGCCCGATAAACCGTATGTTCTTGCCCATGTCGCTGCGTTTATATTCAAAGCCCGGCGTACCGCTTTGCAGCAATAGTGATGATTTTTTTACCAGCAAATCAAACGCATTCCAGTTGCCGCATTTAATATCGTAACGCCTCATAATCTGGCGCATTAACTGGTTAGGTTTGCGAAACAAAATGTTATCGGCTACAAAGCGCAGCAGGTCTTGCTTTACCTTGCCGAAGAAAGAGGAGGAAGGCATCATACCAAGTCCGCAGGGGGCCAGGTCTTCCGACGTTTCTACCAGCGGAAGTACACCAATGGCAACCACGGGCACATCCAGCTTTTCTTTAACCAGGGGTATGGCAGAAAAACAGTTGTCTGCAATCACAATGTCAAAAGGAAAGCTGTCGTAGATGTTCTTAATGTCTTCAAAATACTCTGTTGAGCGCAGAATGAAGAAATTGATCAGATCAAAATTCAGCTTTGCAACAGTGCCTTTGTGGCTGGCACGCTCTGGAAAAAGCTGGTCAACATCTTTGTCCGCTGGGTCCATTGCCTTTACAAAAGGATAATGTGGAATGTGCATTTTCTGCAGCTTGGCGCCATATTGGGCAGAGCTGTACCAGCGCACATCATGCCCCTGCTTTTGCAGGTATTTCGCCAGCCCTGTTAAGGGGTTAAAATGGCCATCGGCAGGCACATTGGCAAATAGTATGCGGTATTCTTTTGTTACCGCTGAAGGGTGGGGTATTGCCGTACCCATTGAATGTTTTTTCATGGTTAATTTTTTAGAGCAGGGGTATCGCTAAATCAGGATGCAAGTTTAAAACTTACTTTAACGCAGGTCAACCGGCAGGTGTATGAACTGTACCTTTTGACCCGCGGTGTGGACAAATAGCGCCACCAACTGTAAGCAGTTTCAGGATACCGGCGATATATTTACATGGCAGCCCAATTGCGTCGCAAGCACTTCATCGTTCGGTTATTATGGCATCTTTTCAGCCCCCGGATAGCCAGCCCACCATTTACCCCCCTGTAACAAATATTTATGAAACCGGGCATACCAAAGCCCCGGATTAGCCGTTTCTTTACATACCAACTTAGTTCCCAACTTTAGCCGCTCAACTTTACCTGTTTCAAATATTTATCGCTATGGCTGATACTGTACAATCGCTGGCACAGCGGGGAACATACCGTGCTTCTGTATTTACAAAATTTTTATGGTGGCTTTCCACTGCCGAAGAGGAGTTGCTGGAAGAATGCATAATAGACCGTAACCGCTATGCCATAACCGGCATGACTGTTTTAGGCACCTGGCTGTTTGCTACCCTGGCCTGGACTTTCTTTTTTACTACCGTTACCAGTTCTTTGTTTACATCCATACTGCTTGGCCTTTTTATGGGCGGCATTATACTTTGTATTGACCGTGCGCTGATAAAAGGCATTACTGCCGCCAACAAGCAAAAAATCTGGCCGATGCTGTTCCGCGGGTTACTGGCCTGCACCATTGGTTTTTTTATGGCGCAGCCTGCCCTGCTGTACCTGTTTGATAAGGAAGTGCATCTTCAAATTTCGCTGGATAACGAAGGGAAGAAAAGGGTGAAATCCCAACAGCTTGATTCCCTGTACTTGCAGCAAAAGAATTTTCTGCTGGCGCAAAAACAAACCCTGCAGCAACAGGAAACCGGCCGCTACAGCGAGGTATCCGCTGCCCGGGATGCTTTTATTGATGAAACCGACGGAACAGGCGGCAGCAAAAAACCAGGCCTGAAAGATATTGCCCGGGCAAAAGAGTTGCAATACCAAAAGCTGGATGAAGAATACAACCGGCTTCAACAGCAAAATGCACCCCGGCTGCATGCTATTGACAGTTCCCTTGCCGCGATAGAAACAACCAAACACAAAGAGCAACAGGCTTTTGAAGCATTGCTGAACGATGGTTTTCTTACACGTATTGAAGCATTACAGCACCTGGTGCAAAGCAACAGCGCCGTGCAAATACGCTATTACCTGCTGGTAATGCTGCTGATGCTGATTGAGCTGATGCCCGTAATCGCCAAATCGCTGCTGCCCACCGGCACATACGATGAAAAGATCAGGCTGCGTGAAAAAATGGAGAAAACCATGGCCGAAAACAACTATGACAAAGAGTTGGCATTAAAAGAGTTATACAATCAAACCGCTTTTGAACAGGACAGTGCTTTTATCCGACAGTTTTTTGAGCAGGCGGAGGCGGAACGAAAGGAAAAAATGCGCCAACAGATGCAACAGTTTAAAAAAGACGAAAACCGGAGTTTTGACAGCGTTTGGAAACAAATTAAAGAAGGTATGCTGAGCAAACAGGAAAATTAGGCCTTCCTCGCCGGCGTAAACTGGCTAACGCCTTACTACTCAAAGCTCAAGGCCCAAAACTCAAAGCCTGCTATTATTACCTATTTCGACAAACCAAGCTCGCCAATTGCGCTTACCTTTGCGCAAATTTTTTAGTTTATGGCCGATGCAGTCAAGGAGTTTAATGAGTATCGCACCAAAATGAACGAAGTTATCCTTAGCAAGGACAACCTGGTATTAAAACGCCTCTGGAACCTGGACACCAACACTTACGAAGACGGCGCCCTTGACAAACGCACCAAAGAGATGCTGGGCCTGGTAGCCAGCATGGTACTTCGCTGCGATGACTGCATTAAGTACCACCTGGGCAAATGCCACGAACTTGGTATAAATACAGCAGAGCTGTACGAGATATTCGCGGTAGCCAATATTGTTGGCGGTACCATTGTAGTGCCGCATACAAGAAGAGCGGCTGAATATTGGGAAGCTTTGCAAATATCGAACAACCGCTAACTCAACTAAACAACTTAATTTTGATACGCAATTTTTAAAGAAATGAGTGAAACAAGTGTTGCCCTGCCCACATTAACCGCCAAAGATTTTTCCACCGACCAGGAAGTGCGTTGGTGCCCCGGTTGCGGTGATTATTCCATTTTGGCCCAGGTGCAAAAGATTATGCCGGGATTGGGTTTACCCAAAGAAAATATTGTAATCATCAGCGGTATTGGCTGCAGCAGCCGTTTTCCGTATTACATGAATACGTATGGCATGCACTCCATCCACGGGCGTGCTACCGCTGTGGCTACCGGTTTAAAAGCTACCCGGCCAGAGCTGAGTGTTTGGATTGTTACCGGCGACGGTGACGGCCTCAGCATCGGCGGCAACCATACCATACACCTGCTGCGCCGCAACCTGGATGTAAATATCCTCCTGTTCAACAACCAGATATATGGCTTAACCAAGGGGCAATACTCTCCTACCTCAGAAGAAAACAAGGTTACCAAGAGTACTCCCTTTGGCAGCATAGACCATCCGTTTAACCCGCTGGCACTGGCCATGGGTGCGGATGCCAGCTTTATTGCCCGCACCATGGACCGCGACCCCAAACACCTGCAGGCCATGTTAACCCGCTCCTACCAGCACAAGGGCGCCTCCTTCCTGGAAATTTACCAGAACTGCAATATTTTCAACGACGGTGCTTTTGAAATATTCACCGAAAAAAGCAGCAAACCCAACGAGGCTTTGTTCCTGGAGCATGGTAAGCCGCTTGTTTTTGGCGCCGCCCAAAACAAGGGTATCAGGCTGGATGGTTTAAAACCTGTAATAGCAGAGCTGGGCGATGGCATTAGCACAGATGATTTATGGATACACGATGAAAGGGATTTTTACAAAGCCCAGGTTTTGATACGCATGTTTGATGACCCGAGGATAGAAGGCCATTTTCCCCGGCCATTTGGCGTATTTTATGAAAGTGACCGGGCTTGTTACGAAGATGTAATGTGGATGCAGATTGAAGAAACCATAGCCACCAAAGGCCCCGGTAATTTGGATAAACTACTGCGTGGTAAAGAAGTTTGGGAAATTGCTTAGCTCATTTCTTTGTACATAAAAAAGCTGCTCTTGCAAAAGGCAGCTTTTTTTACGTCCATTCGTTATTGTGTGAAACTGAATTTAGATACCAGCGATATAGTTACATAGCATCGCCTGTTGCGTCGCAAGCACTTCATCATTCGGTTTTTCATGGCATCTTTTCAGACCGCGGGCAGAAAAGGTTTCTGACAATATTTGGCTGCAATAACCGAAGCTACTTTGCAAGGCGTTTTGCTTTTTTAAGTTCTGTAAGGCCGAAATGTTAGTAGTTGTAATGATAAGTTGGCAGTGAGCTTCGTAGAAGCAATATCCTTATTTATCCGGGTCTAAAAAAGTCGCCCAATGAACCGAACGATGAACGGATTGCGGCGCAACAGGCGATGCTATGAAATACTATTGCTGGTATCAAAAATTGTTGTTTTACCCGGCCATATTCGCCTGATAAAACTTACAAACAGTATTCATCAGGCAGATTTCGCATTTAGGCTGGGGCCTGCATATTTCACGGCCCAGGAAAGACATAGCCATGCCTGCATCCCAGTCTTTTTGCGGCAAAGCTTCCATTATTTGCTTTTCAATTTTCTTGGGGTCTATGCCGGTAGCAATGCCCAGCCTTGGCGCCACACGCACCACATGCAAGTCAACAATCACTCCTTCTGCGGGTTTGCCGGCCTCCCGTAAAATAACGTTGGCAGATTTGCGGCCAATGCCCGGCAACGCCGTAAGCTCATCCAGGTTAAGGGGAATATTTTTGTCGGCCTTTATCTTTTGAGACATTTCCATCAGCCACTTTATTTTGTTGCCAAAATTGCGCACACTGCCTATAAGCGGGGTAAGCGTTTCCTCCGTAGCCATAGACAGCGCTTTCATATCAGGATAGGCTTCAAAAAACTTTGGGGCCAGTTGGTTAATGTGCCGGTCAGAATCCTGGGCAGACAAAACCACCATTACTACCAGTTGATAAACACTTTCATAGTCCAGCGGGTGCTTTTTGTTCTTGTACTTTTTAAGCAATGGCTTTATGGCCTCTGGCCAGTTTACTTTGGCAGGCATAATTATATGTTTTAAAGAATAAATCTACAAAAAAGCACCAGTTGGCCGCTACCGCGCATCCATTAGAAAAGGCCATATAAAAAATTTGAGTAACCAATCAGTTACGCATATATTTGAATGTATGTTATTCCTTCAAAGCTTAAATACAACATTTTATGAACAGCGAACCATTTGTTATAGAACGTGTATATAACGCCCCTGTATCCAGGGTATGGAAAGCCATTACAGATAAAGACCAGATGAAGCAATGGTATTTCACTCTTCAAGAATTTATTCTCAAAGTTGGCTTTGAATTTTCCTTTGAAGCCGGCAAAGACAACGAAGCTCCGTATGTACACCTTTGCAGGATAACAGAAGTGATAAAGGAAAAGAAACTTGCTTACACCTGGCGTTATAAGGACTATGAAGGGGAGTCGCTGGTAAGTTTTGAATTGTTTGAAGAAGGGGAAAATACACGCTTAAAACTTACCCACACCGGGCTTGAGACATTTCCCAAACACCCCGATTTTGCCAGGGAAAGCTTTTCCGCAGGTTGGACTCACATTATTGGCACTTCTCTTAAAAATTACCTGCAAAAGGCCTGACATCCATTTATTTGCATTGCAGTTACCACAGGATAAGCTGTTACAGCCGTTGATATATAAAGCGGCTGCCCCAAAACCTTTGCTCGGTAGATTAGGATAAAAAAATGAAAGCCGCTTATATTGTCGCAGCACTTTTATGTATGGCAGGTAAAAGCTACACACAGGCAGACAGCCTGCAACAGCAAATAAACCGGGATGTATGGAAACCATTTATTGCCGCTTTTAACCAATTGGATACTGATGGCTTTATGGCCGTGCACAGCAAAAACATGACAAGGGTTATACAGGACGACAGCCTTGTATGGGATTACCAGCAGTACTATAACAGTAACAGGCAAGGCAATGATTACAGCAAAGAGAACCTGAAAGAACGAACGATTGAACTACGCTTTATACAGCGCATGGCCGCAAATGGAAAAGCCTCTAAAGTGGGTTATTACAAAACCTCTTCCGTTGCAAAGGATGGTACAACAAGGGCAGGGTATGGCAAATTTCATGTGCTTTTGCAAAAAGAAAACGGCTTATGGAAAATACTGATGGATGCCGATGCCCACAACAACACTACCGAAGCCATTTTCAATAGCGCAAAGCCTATGTAACAAAATAGTTTTACCTCTTATACCGGCATGCCAATTGTATTACATGAAGTAAAAACTATGGCAAAAGCTGCAAAAAAGAAAGCCGCCAAAAAAGCGGCCACCAAAAAATCAACCAACACTAAAAATAAACTGGGTGTAAAAAACTCGTTGGTCAACAACATAAACGCAAAGAAGAAAAAGGGAACCTCCCGCTCAAAAAAAGATTCAACCATATCTAAAGAGGCATATAAAAAAATGGAAGATAACTGGGGCAAAGACTGATGCCTTATGTCAACAGCGCATGCGCTGTTGTGAGTAATTTTATGGGCCCGGCGATGGAATAAGCAGGAGGCTTTGGTTGCGTCGCACTCTTGTACGTTCTGTTCTCTATGCAGCTTTTCCCGCATTATAGTAGTTGGTTCTGTCGCTTTTACATTTGGTGTGGCAGCAGAATGTTATCCTCATTAACATTATTTGCCAAACCTGTGGGCTGTGTTATCGCTCTTACTCCTGCCAACCCGGGCAACTAATTATAAGCGCCATGCGTATGATTTTTTATCTTTAGCAAAACTGCTGCTATGCCCCGCTATTTTGTTGATCCTGATATTGCCAGTGCCCGTACCATACACACAGATTATTATACTTCACCTGCATCGTTTGAAAGTTCTAAAGAAAAAATATTTGCCCCATCCTGGCAATACATTGGCGATACCGGCAGGGTTACAGCCAATGGCTCTGCCTGGCCTTTTACACTGCTGGAAGATTATATTGATGAGCCTTTGCTGCTTACGAAAGACAAAGATGGCATTGTACGCTGCATGAGCAATGTTTGTACACACCGCGGTAACCTGCTGGTGTATGAACCCTGCAAGCTTAACCAGTTACGTTGCAGGTACCATGGCAGGCAATTTGGCCTGGATGGCAGTTTTACTTCTATGCCGGAGTTTAAGGAAGTAAAGGATTTTCCAACCGCGGAAGATAACCTGCACCAGTTGCCCGTTTTTAGATGGGGCAACCTGCTCTTTGGTTCTCTGCAGCCTGCTGTGGATGGCAGCCAGGTGTTTGGCGATATGCAGCAGCGCATGCACTGGTTTAACATGGATGCCTTGCAGCTACGGGCTGACCTTTGTAAAGATTATACAGTAAAGGCCAACTGGGCGCTTTACTGCGAAAATTACCTGGAAGGCTTTCATATTCCGTTTGTACATGCCGGCTTAAACCAGGTATTGGATTTTGGTGAATACACTACCGAAATTTTCAGGTACAGCAACCTGCAGTTGGGCATTGGTAAAAAAGGCGATAGCTGTTTTGATTTACCAGCTTCATCGCCGGATTACGGCAAAGAAGTAGCCGCCTATTATTTTTGGGTGTTTCCTAACATGATGTTCAATTTTTATCCCTGGGGCTTGTCATTTAACCTGGTACAACCGCTTAGCGTGGATACCTGTAAAGTATCTTTTATAACTTACGTAAACGATGAACCCAAGCTGAATACCGGCGCAGGCAGCGGTCTTGACACTGTTGAACTGGAAGATGAAGAAGTGGTGGAAAATGTGCAGAAAGGCATCCGGTCAAGATTTTACACGCATGGCAGGTACTCCGTAAAAAGAGAGCAGGGCACCCATCATTTCCACTCACTGTTAGCGGAACACATGAATAAGTAACCAACTTTCTTCAATCATCATTAATGTAAAGCTCCGTATCACCCGCACATGAACCAGCCCCCAAAACTTGAGCGAAAATTAGGCCTCTACAGCTGCATAACCATCGTGGCCGGTACCATCATTGGCAGCAGCATTTTTATGAAGCCGGCAGCTATGGCCGGGCAGGCCCATTTGCCGCTGCTGCTGCTGTTAACATGGGTAATTACCGGCGTGGTTTCCATTTTTGGCGGCATGATTATGGCTGAAGTTGGCAGCATGCTGCCGCAAACAGGTGGCCAGTATATTTATTTTCACCACATGTACGGCCGCTTTTTCGCCTTTCTGTTCGGCTGGGCAGGCTTTATCGTAATCAATACAGGCGCTATAGCCGGCATAGCTTTCCTGTTTGCGCAATACGCGGAATACTTTTTTCCGTTGCCGCGTTTTAGTGCGGCTGTGGAGCACTCCGTTTTTTTTACTATCCCTTTTATTGGCAAGTTTTACCTGCTGGAAAACATTGGCATTAAAATGCTGGCAATACTGGTAATATTTTTTATTACCGCCATTAATGCCCGTAGTGTAAAGGGCGGGGCTGCCATACAGGTGGTGTTTACCGTAGTAAAGCTGTTGGCGCTGCTGCTGTTGGTGCTGGGCATCTTTTTTTCCGGCAAAGGAGATTTCAAAAATTTTTATTCCACCTCAGACAATACCCAGTTTTCCACCTGGCAATTGATCACCGGTTTTTTTGCAGCGGCTTCAGGCGCATTATCCGCCTACGATGGCTGGAATGTGCTTGGCTTTATTTCCGGCGAAATAAAACAGCCGCAAAAAAACATTTCCCGGGGCTTATTCATTGGTATCAGTATTTGTATTGCGGCCTACCTGCTTACCACGCAGGCGTATTTATATGTACTGCCGGTGAGTGAAATGAAAACATCATCTCTGATAGCTTCAGATGCTTTTGCAAAAGCGTTTGGTATTGCCGGGGGAGGGTTTGTAGCGGCATTGGTGATGGTGTCAACATTCGGCGGCGCTAACGGCAATATACTGCCATGTGCAAGAATAACCTTTGCGATGGGAGAGGAAGGCAATTTTTTTCGGGTATTCGGTAAAGTACACCCCAGGTACAAAACACCTGCTAATGCATTATGGCTGCAGTTTGCCTGGAGTGCCGTACTTGTAATGACAGGCTCCTTCGATATGCTGTTTGATATGTTTGTATTTATCCAGTGGATATTTTATGGCTTTCTTGGTATCGGTATTTTTATATTAAGAAAGAAAATGAAAGAGGTGGAACGCCCGTACAAAGTATGGGGCTATCCGTATGTGCCATTAATTTTTATTGCTTTTTCCGCCTTCTATTTTGCAGTTACCATCTACAATGACGTCAGCAATTTTATCTCCGGCCAAACCCGTGTGATTAATTCATTGTTCGGGCTGGCGCTATGTTTTGCAGGTGTGCCTTTTTACTGGTACTGCAAAAGGCGGTATAAAAATAATTAGTAAAAAATATCGACTTTACGCAGTATACTACAGCAATCTTCTTAATGCTTCCGCACCGGGCAGTATTTTTTTCATTTTTTTGGGCACATCGGGGTAGTTTTATAAGTGGCTACACCCATAGCTTTATCTATGGTTTTAAAGGAGTACTCTACAATGGTGTCGCTTTTTTCTTTGAATAAAATAAGCTTTATGCTATAAACACATTATTTACGAAACGGTTGTCAGCAAAGGGTTTCAGCAATGTGATAATTGGGCAGTTGGCAACTGCCCAAATTCAAACACTTGTGGTAAGCAACAAAAAACTGCCCATACGGCATCACATTAAAAGGCTAAAAAACAATTTTCAAGCCTTCCATAAAAAACCAAAAGGAAGCAGTAATTGCCTCCTTTTTAGCTTCATACTATCAAACTCTATTTATCAGGTATGGCCGCACCCTTTTCAATCCACTCCTTCACTTTGGCTACAAATTCTTCATGTGTCATGGGTAGCCTGCTGCGGCCTTCCAATGGTATAAAACTGTTTAGCACCAGCGGTTCTACTTCTACGTGGTGTATCATGTCTTTCTCAAAATCCTTAAACCCTGTGTAATGGTTATCCTTAAAATGTGTGGCCAGTTCTTTGGGGCTCATACCCTGAAAGATCATTTTATGTTTGGCAGGTGGCATAGCCCAACCCGGGCTGCCGGGTGGCATATCAGCGCCGGGCAGGTTGGCATCCTGGTGGCAGTTTTTACATTTTAATGCATACAGGCCTTTGCCATCGGTACCACGTGTTACGTTCTGCGCATGTATATGGCTGTCATCGCCCTGCAAAGGTGCATCGCCGCTTGGGTGACAGTTCATACAACGCGGATGCATAAACACGGTATACGCTGCAAGAAAAGCATCCTTGGATTCCTGCTCTCTTCTTGCCGCATCATCTTTACCATCTGCAACTTTTTCATAGGTTTCTTTTTCGGGCTCTTCTTTTATGCGCAATGGCTGTGCCACGGCGGTTAAAAACCCGGTGGCAAGGGCTACATAAACTATACGCCTTACAAGCTTACCCGGTTGATTCGTATTTTTTTCCATACCAATTTGTTTGATAATGGTTGTTTTAATTAAAAGAATTTTTTAGATACCAGCAGTTGTTTTTTATGGAATCGCCTGTTGCAAACATGGTTTTGTTATTATTTGGTCTTTCAGTGAAAGAACAAATAATAATCAAGCACTTCATCGTTCCGTTCATTGGGCGGCTGCAGGCTGTGGGTTAAACAGGTTTACCAGCACAAACAGCTTTGTTTGTAAAGCGTTAAGCCCCCTTTATGGGGTTGAGGCTTTCGCTGCCCTGTGTATCGCCTTCCTGATTCTCTGGTAAGTACCGCACCGGCAAATATTACCTGCCATACCGTAATCAATATCTTCATCAGTAGGGTGAGGTTTTTCACGTAACAATACGGCTGCTGCCATAATCTGGCCGCTTTGGCAATAACCACATTGAGGCACTTCTTCTGCCGTCCATGCGTCGCGGAGGCGCTGCGCAATGTCATCATTAAGCCCTTCGATGGTGATGATGTTTTTACCTGCCGCCCTTGATAAAGGCGTTACACAACTGCGTACAGCATTGCCATCCATGTGCACAGTGCATGCGCCGCATTGTGCCATGCCACAACCAAACTTGGTACCGGTAAGCTCCAGGTTTTCGCGGAGGGCCCATAACAGGGGCATATCCGGGCTGGCATCTACCTCATAATTTTTGCCGTTTACTTTAAGACTTATCATAGAAATTTTTTGATGGTAAGTTGAATTTTATTCCGCTTAACTGTCGCCATAAAAAACCGAACGATGAACGTAGTGCGACGCAACAGGCGATGCCATGAAAAACTATAGCCGGTCACCAACCTCGTCTTATTCCCTTTACAAAGAAAAGGGAGCCATAATACCTACGTTGTCTTACGCACATCTGCCGGAAACGGCATTTTGCGCAACCTGTTTTTGGTAAGTACAAACACCGCATTGGCTACGGCGGGTGCAGTGGGGGGAACGCCAGGCTCGCCCACACCGCCCATAGTGTCTGTACTTTCTATAATATGGGTTTCTACCACCGGCGCTTCGTTAATGCGCATGATTTTATAATCGTGAAAGTTGCGCTGTTTTACACGCCCGTTTTCAAAACTGATATCGCCATAGAATGCGGAAGTAAGCGCAAACACCACGCTGCCTTCCATCTGCGCCTTTATGGTATCAGGGTTTATGGTGGGGCCACAATCAATAGCACAAACCACTTTGTGCACTTTTATTTTGCCTGTGGCGGTAACAGATACTTCGGCCACCTGTGCGATAAAGCTTTTGAAAGATTCATGAACAGCTATGCCCCTTGCCCTGCCGGCGGGAAGCGCTGTACCCCAGCCTGCTTTTTTAGCGGCAACATCCAGCACATTGCGTAACCTTGGATGTTTATCCATAAGTGAGCGCCGGTATTGGTACGGGTCTTTGCCTGCAGCAAAAGCAAGCTCATCAATAAAACATTCTTTGGCAAACGCAGTATAGCTGTGGCCAACGGAGCGCATCCATAGGGTGGGTACAGCCTCTGTGCCACGGTGCCATTCTATTTGCAGGTTAGGCACTTCGTAGGGCAATTCGGTGGCGCCCTCTACGGCAATCATATCCACGCCATTTTTTACAGCCATTTGCTCCATCGGTGTGCCAATCATAAAGCTTTGGCAAACTACCCTGTGCAGCCAGCTTAGCGGCTTACCATCGGCACCCAGGCTGCCAATCATTTTATGGTGAGAGAACTGGCGATAGTAACCACCCCGCACATCATCCTCCCGGCTCCACATTACCTTAACCGGTTTGGCAATAGCTTTAGATACCTGCACTGCTTCAGCGGCGATATGACCATCCATAATTGCCCGACGGCCAAAGGCACCGCCCAGCAGCATGGTGTGTATTTTAACCTGCTCCGGCTTTAGCCCAGTAATGCCTGCCGCAACCATCTGGTCAATGGTTTGGGCCTGAGTGCCGATGTAAATATCACAGCCATCTGCACGTACATCCGCCACGCAGTTGAGTGGCTCCATCTGTGCATGGTTAAGGTAGGGTGTCTCATACTCAACATCCAGCGCTTTAGCTGCACCGGTAACGGCACTAACATCTCCTTCTTTTAACGCCACCGATCCAGGCTTGTTAGCCATTTCCTTATACAGCTTACGTTGTTCAACGCTATCCAGTAACGGGCCATCTTCCCATTCCACTTCCAGGGCTTCCCGGCCTTGTTTTGCCGCCCAGTAACCAGTAGCCACTACGGCAACGCCACGGTCTATTTGCACCACCTGCTGCACACCGGGAACAGCTTTGGCTTTATCCGCATTAAAGCTTTTTACCTTGCCTCCGAACACCGGTGGCCTTTGTATTACAGCTACCAGCATGCCTGGTATTTTAACATCCATACCAAAAATGCCTTCGCCATTGGTTTTTTCTTTGGTGTCTAGCCGTTTAACCGGTTTGCCGATATATTTGAAGTCTTTAGGGTCTTTTAGTTTTACATCGGTAGGGGGCGTAATGCCCTGCGCGGCTTCTACCAAATCTCCATAAGATATTTTTTTACCGGAGCTATGCAGCACAAAACCATCCTTTGCAGTACAGCCGGCTGCAGGCACATTCCATTTTTTGGCTGCCGCTTCAATCATGATGGCCCTTGCTGATGCGCCTACTTTGCGCAGCCTTTCCCACTCGGAATAAGCGGAGGCGCTGCCCCCGGTAAGCTGCATGCCAAAACCGGGGTTAAAATAGTCCTGGTGGGCCGGCGCAGCTTCTACCACTATCTTGCTCCAGTCTGCATCCATTTCATCGGCTATTAACTGGCTCATGGCGGTGTAAGTGCCCTGGCCCATTTCAGAATGGCCACATAAAATTTTGATGGAATTATCCGCATTGATGCGTATGAATGCATTGGGCGCACAGGTGGCAGGTGCAGGCGGTACACGTTTTAGGCCCTTACCTAAGGCAGGCATATAAAAGCTTAACAGCAGCCCGCCACCGGCCAATGCACCGGTTTGCAGGAACTTCCGCCGGTTGACAGTAGTATTGTCGTTCATGAGTTTCTTTATTTACAATAATATGTTTTGTTACAAGCTTAGAAGAAAAACAGAGGGAATAGCAGTTGATACGAATAACGCCACAGGCCGGCAAATCACGTACGTAAGTTAGAATATTTTATAGCTGAAACCAAACCGCGGTTATTTTTTACTGCGCCAAAAATTTCAGTGCCGCATATTTACCTTATTATAAATATTGCGTATGTAGTTGATGGCTGTATAAAAAAATCAGCCGGTTGCAATTACAGGCAGGCTGTACATAAACCACAACTTTGGCAATTGAAGAAAACATTTACTGATATATTATCCATTTTAAACAAAAGGGAGCGTAAACATTTCTGGGTTTCCGCCCTGCTTAGTTTTTTGCTCAGCGTTGCCGACATACTTTCGCTGGCATTGTTGTTTTATGTAGTAAGCTTATATACTTCCTCAGCCATAAACTATAAAATTTCCCTGCCGCTTAAAAGCCCGTTTGAAAAAAACGGGTTGCTGGCTGCCGGGCTGCTGCTTCTTGTTTTCGCAGCCAAAAGCTGGGGCAGTTACAGGCTGTACCAGTTTCAATACCGGCTTGTAAGCCGGGTAGTATCCAGGATTTCAGCGGCAAGGCTAAAGCGGCACTTGTATGGCAGTTATAACAACCATGTTACTGTAGATAACGCGGTGCTTGTTAGAAGAATACTGTACCAGCCTATTGAATTCGGCAGCTATCTTTTATCCGGCTTTCAGCAGATTATAGCCGAGTGCATGCTTATTGTGCTTGTGATTACGGCTTTGCTGTTGTATGATGCAAGCCTGCTGCTAAGCGTATCCTTTACGCTTGCACCGGCAATAGCTGTTATTACTTTTATTAACAGGAAAAAACTGCAGGCCATAAGAGCGAACATTAAAACCGTAAATGAACAAACACTGCAATACCTTAACGAAGCCTTGAGCGGTTTTACAGACAGCAATGTGTATGGCAAAAACGAAGCTTTTGCGGGCCGGTATGCAAGGTTGCAGGGCCGGTTGAACAGGTACATAGCGGATATACAGGTAACCCAGGGACTGCCCTCCCGCTTTTTTGAATTGTTTTCTGTATTTGGCTTATGCGTTTTAATTGCATACAGCCTGGTGCTTAAAGAAAACGGACAAACGGCAATTATAACCATCGGTGCTTTTGTTGCCGCGGCATATAAAATTATACCGGGCATCTCCCGGATTATTAACCTTAAAAACATGCTGCGCACTTACAGCTATGTGTTGCCTGACCTTACGGTTGAAGAAACGCCTTCACCTACCCCTATACCGCACTACCCCCATATACATAGAATTGAGCTTTCCGGCATTCATCTTTCCTACGATAATAAACAGGTACTCCACGGCTTAACAGCGGTTATTGAAACAGGAAAACTTACCGGTGTAAAAGGTGATTCAGGAAAAGGTAAAAGCAGCATGCTCAACATGCTGCTTGGCTTTGTTGAGCCTGAAAAGGGTGATATACTTTTTAACGGCACAGCAACAACAGCAGAGCAAAGAAGGCAATGGCAAACACAGGTGGCCTATGTTAAACAGCAGGCTTTTGTATTACATGAATCTATCCGCGATAACATTGTTTTGTTTGAGGAAGACCATGATGCCTGCAGGCTTGCATGCGCTGTAGAAAAAGCGGGCCTGCATGAGTTTGTCAACCAGTTTAAGGAAGGGCCGCAGCATGTTATTTCCGAAGATGGAAAGAACATCAGTGGTGGGCAAAAACAACGCATAGCTATTGCCAGGGCATTGTATAAAAATGCATCGGTTATCATTTTGGATGAGCCTTTTAACGAACTGGATGAAGCATCTGAAACAGCATTGCTACAGTATTTTAAGCAGCTTGCCGCACAGGGCAAAATGGTTATACTGGTAACACACAACAGTAATAGCCTGGCAGGCTGCGATACACTAATCAACTTAAATGAAAACTAAAACACTCTGCATATTTTCACCGGCTTTTCCTGACAAAGCAGAGCCCGGCTGGTTGCCGCCCGTACAGGTATTTATAAAGGCGCTCAACAGAAATTTTCCCCAATTAAAATTGGTAATCTTCGCTTTTCAATATCCCTACAGTACCAGCCCTTATACCTGGGAAGGGAATATGGTTATTCCTTTTAACGGTATGCACAAAGACAAAGTGGCAAGGCTGTTAATGTGGCTGCGCATAGCACGCAGGTTTTATGCAGTTCAAAAGACAGAAAATATTATTGGCATATTAAGCCTTTGGTGTGGGGAATGTGCCTTTATGGCCCAATACCTTGCAAAACTGTTTTCCATAAAACACCGCTGCTGGATTTTAGGTCAGGATGCCCGGGCATTAAACCCCTACGTAAAACGCATTAAGCCAAAGCCGGGTATGCTGGCAGCTATCTCAGATTTTGTGCGGGAGGAATTTTACCGCAATCATCATGTACTGCCGGAACATGTAGTTACCAATGGTATTGATACTGCCATGTTTGATGAAATGCCTGCTGCAAAAGATATTGATGTGATTGGCCTGGGTAGTATGAGTTTTTTAAAGCAGTACAACCTCTTTGTTGAAATAATAGCACAAATAAAAAAATCACTGCCGGGCATAAAAGCCATGCTTTGTGGCGATGGTGAGGCCATGGAACAATTAAAAGCACTTATACAGGCAAATGCACTTACATCAAACATAGAATTAACCGGTACGCTGCAACAATACCAGGGATTAAAGATGATGCAAAGGGCAAAAATACTCTTGCACCCTTCCTCTTATGAAGGCTTTAGCACGGCCTGTCTTGAAGCCTTGTTTGCCGGGGCACATGTAGTTAGTTTTTGCAAGCCTATGCGTCACGATATCCCTCACTGGCATATTGTTACCAGCAAAGAGGAAATGCTGCAAAAAGTTTTTGATTTACTTGCCACACCGGGTATCCCTTTTACACCGGTGCTTGCATATTCAATAGACGACAGTGCTAAACAAATGATGCGTTTGTTTGATTATCCGTAACGTAGTAGATAAATCAGGGGGTGCCCCTCGTGCCTCGGGTCGGGCTTTCCGCTATTACTCCGCCGCAAAGCCTCCGCACAATACCTTCAGCGGGGTAGCCGCTTCAATCCCTCACCCGTTGGTATAAAGTTAAGCTGTCAGCCTGAGCCTGCCGAAGGCGATTGATGAAAAAGCGCCGTACATAACCCGGTTTCGACAAGCTCAACCTGACATTCGTTTCCTTAACTTAATGACATTACCCCTTACCCTGTGGCATTCTGCGCTGCTTCATCATTTTACGTTTATCAAAGCATTACTTCAGCCATTTCACTAAGCTCATAATACTCATCCAGCCCATAACCACAACTACCAGCCAGCCTGCCCAACGCATCCATTGGGGGTGATTGTAATTTTTCATCAAGTCTTTTTTATAAGACGCGGTAAGTATAACAGCAAGTGCCACCGGCAGTATAAGCCCGTTAAGGGCGCCCGCCATAACCAGCAGGTTAACAGGATTATCGAACAGTAAAAACAGCAGGGTGGAGCTGAGAATAAACCCGGTAATCAGCAGTGGCTCACGCTTTTGCAACATGGGGTGGAATGTTTTGATAAAGCTAACCGATGTATAGGCAGCACCCGTTACAGATGTTATGGCTGCACTCCACATTACCAATCCAAAAAAACGGTAACCTAACCGGCCTGCGGCAGATTGAAAAACCGATGCCGCCGGGTTTTGGGTTGCCAGTTGTACACCCTTTGCCACAACACCAAACGCGGCCAAAAACAAAACGCAGCGCATAATACCGGTAACAATAATACCGCTTACCGCGCTGCTGTTTACCTGCCGTATGCTGCCAGGCCCTTTAATGCCCGCATCCAGCAGGCGGTGTGCCCCTGCAAAGCTTATGTAGCCGCCTACGGTGCCGCCTACCAGGGTAATAATAGCGGCAACATCAATCTTTTCCGGCATAATGGTATGCCTAAGCACCTCGGCAACAGGCGGCCGGGAGCTTATGGCCACATACAACGTGACGCCAATCATTAAAATACCAAGTGCTTTGGTAAAAATATCCATCATGCTGCCCGCCTCTTTCATCCAGAAAATACCTAACGCTATCACGCAACTTAATATAGCGCCATAAGAGGTATCAAGGCCGGTAAGCACATTAAGCCCAAGGCCGCAGCCACCTATGTTGCCAATGTTAAAAGCAAGACCGCCCAACGCTACCAATACCGATAAAAATGAACCCAGGCCCGGCGCCAGTTGATTGGCCAGTTGCTGTGCTTTTAGCCCACTGGCGGCAAGTATGCGCCAAATGTTTAGCTGGGCGCCAATATCCAGCAGTATGGATATCAGTATCACAAAACCGAAGCTTGCGCCCAGTTGCTGTGTAAATAAGGATGTTTGTGTAAGAAAACCCGGCCCAATGGCTGAGGTTGCCATTAAAAATGCCGCACCGAGCAGTATGCTTTTTTTACCGGGCTGATTGGATGACAATGTTGTTTTCTTTAAAAGCGTGATAAATTTCTTTAGCAAAATTTACCGCATGCTTACCATCGCCATGCAGGCAAATGGTATCTGCAGTTACGGATATAATGGCATCATCAACAGTGTTTACCGTTTGGCGGGTAACCATTTGCAATGCCTGCTTCACGGCTTTATCCGTGCTGTCGTTAAAAGCGTTGGGCTGGCTGCGGGGTGTAAGGCTTCCGTTATTTTGATAGGTACGGTCTGCAAATACCTCCGATGCCGTACGCAAACCTATCGCTTTTGCTTCTGCTATGGAATGGCTTCCGCTAAGGCCGTATAACAGCAGTGAAGCGTTAAAGTCTTTTACCGCCCTGGCGATAACACAGGCCAGTTGTTTATTAGCGGCGCTCATATTGTACAACGCCCCATGCGGTTTTACATGGTGCAACGGTGCATCCAGTTCATCGGCTATCTTCTTAATAGCCCCCAGTTGGGTTATCATAAGCTGGTAATAACCTTCATCAGCGAGCACCTGCTCCTTCCTGCCAAAGTTTTCTTTGTCAGCAAAGCCTGGGTGTGCTCCTATGGCTACACCGTGGTGCAGGCATAGCGCTATGGTATGGCGCATGGTATCAGCATTGCCTGCATGGTAGCCGCAGGCAATGTTGGCCGAGCTGATAAAAGACATCAGCAGGGCATCGTTGGGCAGCCCTTCGCCTATGTCGCAATTAAGGTCTGTGGTAATGGTCATTTCCAGAAAGAAAGTGCTGAAGCTGTAAGTTACATTGCTGTTGCAGTTGCTGCAAATATTGCTGCTGTTTGGTGTAAAGCTGTTCGGCTTCCTCTATGTTAACCAGCGTAAACTGTAGCTGCTGCTGTATCTGCGCCTGTGCCAGCAGGGGCATGGCAGCAGATGTTACATGCGCAATACGCGGGTAGCCGCCGGTAGTTTGGTGGTCGGCCATAAGCACTGTAAGCTGCCCGTCGGGCATAAGTTGCACAGTGCCCTTTGTAACGGCTGTTGAAATAACCTGCCCATTTGCGGCATGCAATACCGGGCCGTTCAGGCGGTAACCCATACGGTCGCTTTGTGGCGAAACCCGGAAGGAGGATGTTTGAAAAACAGCCGTGTCATCCTTGCCCAGCCAGGTAAATTCACGCCCTTTTATACAATGTATAAAGGGCCATGCTTCGTATAATGGCGATGCATCAGCCCGTACCGGCGTAGCTATAACCGAGCCCCCCGGCAATGCGGCAAAAGCAAAGGATTCCATCCTGCTGTGCACCGTATCGCCCTTTCGCAAGGCCAGCCCATGATAACCGCCAGCCTGTACACGCAGGTTGGTACTGTAACTGCCCATCCAGTAACTGGCGTCCCATCCGCCTTGTATGGCAACATAGCACCTGGCGCCCCATACAGGCTTTACAAAAGTTAATACAGAACCTGCTGAAACAATAATGGCTGTATGCAATGGCGCAGGCTCGTTGTTGATAACAGCAGTAAAATTGGCGCCTGCCAGCGCAACCATGCAGGCCTTGTTAAACAGCAGGCTGCAGGCAGGAAAGTGCACTTCAATAACCGTTTCTCCTGCTTCATTTCCTACCAGCATATTGGCAATGGCGGCCGCCGCTGTATCCATAACACCACCGGGATTTATACCCTGGTGCTGGTGGCCATAACGGCCTTCATCCTGTATCGTATCCAGCAACCCGGCCTTTAATACGGTAATGCTCATGCAAGGTTTTTAAGGTGAACAAACTCTTCAAGGCTAATGGGCACAAAGCTAACCGTATCACCCGCGTTTACATAACAGGTATTTTTTTTAGAGGCATCGAACATCTGCACAGGCGTTTGCCCTATAATATTCCAGCCACCGGGGCTGTTTAGTGAGTATATCCCTGTTTGGCGGCCTGCAATACCCACACTTCCTGCTTCTACCATCAGCCGTGGGCGGGCCAGGCGGGCTGTGGCTATACGGTCGTCAACCGTGCCCATGTAAGCAAAGCCCGGTAAAAAACCAAGCATATAAACATGATAAACAGGCGAAGAATGTATGTGTATAATCTCTTCAACAGAAAGACGTTTTTCTTCCGCCATGCGCTCAATATCCGGCGCAATGCCTACATCATAACACACCGGAATTTTCATGTGCGAAGTTGTAACGACCCGATCCCAAACGCAGTTTTCCAAAAGGTTTTCCAGTATGCGGCACATGTGTTGGTAAATGCTGTGTGGCTCCTGCTTTTTTACCTGGCCCATGTTATACAAAACAGTTACAGAAGTATAAGCCGGTATTATATCCTTTACTGCCTCGGGAGCATTGTTTGCAATATGCTGGTACAATGCCATTACCCGCTGGTGCGTTTCAAGGTTAATGGTATCTCCCAACTCAATGGTAACAGCGTTATCTCCACAAGGGTATATCTGGTAGCCTGTCATACATATTTTTTATTGAAGCCGTAGCTGAATATCGTTAAACCGGTATTATAAAAAAGTAAGCATTTTTTGGGGGTGTCCCCAAGCTGCGCAAGGGGCCGGGCTTTTCGCTCATACTCCGGCACAAGCCTATGCTGCGATGGCCTCACCGGGGTATCCGCTTCAATCCCTCACCCGAAAGTCCGTTGCCGGTTACCGGTGTGTTGCGGTTGCTTTGAGGCGATGAAGTGCAAGCGCCGCTAACATTGAACAATAGAACACCAAACAGTTACAGCCTGCTGCCCAATGCTGCATAGCGTACAAAGCGTACAAGTGAGTGACACAACGATGCATCATAGCAGCACTACTGCCCGTCCCATAAATATGCTGCTTAGGCGTATGCGCAGCATTCGCCGCCTATCCTACACAATTTCTTTACCAAAGGGCATCAGCGATAACTCCACCAGCTTCAGGTGCTGCTTTGCAAACGGTATTCCTATAATGGTAATAAACAGCAGGCAGGCAAATACAATGTGTACCAATGCGGTGTACCAGCCCCCACAAAGTATCCAGATAATGTTAAAGAGTACCGGCAGGCAGCCACTGCTGTTGCGCCCGTTTACTACCCGCCTGCCGAATGGCCATAATACCATGGCTGCAATTTTAAAACATTGTAAACCGAATGGAATGCCGATAATGGTGATGCACAGCACAATACCACCGATAAGATAACCGAGGGCGCTTAAAAAGCCGCCGAAAATAAGCCAGATAAGGTTGCCTAATAAATTCATGCGCAAAAGATAAATAAATTTATAAGCAGTTACACGGCAATTAAAAAACAGCAAGGTAACATTGATGCCAATGCCATGCAACAGCGGTATTGATAAACGGTTAAATAATGCCTGCTGTCTTAAATTGGCCTTAATAAAAGGGGCACTTTCTGTGCATGTTTGTAAAAGAATGTTTATTTTGACGGGCAATATCCTTATGTAATACACCTATTTTGAAAAACCCGTGGCGTATATTATTCTTTCTGATTTTTTCCGCAGTGCTTTTCTCCTGCAAAAGGCATGCTGATGAAGCGCCCCTGGCTAAAAAAGGTATTTTAGACTTAACCGGTGCGAACCTGGGCCTGCGGCCCCTTCAACTGGACGGCGAATGGGAGTTTTATTACAATAAATTATTAGGCCCTGCAGACAGCAGCAAAGCCACATCGTACACCAACTTTCCCGCATTGTGGAAAGAGATAAAGGTTAACGGTAAATCATTGCCATCCCAGGGTTATGCCAGTTACAGGCTTACCGTTTTGCTTCCCAAGAGCAGGCCTGTGCTGGCCATAGAAATACCTGATACCTATACCGCTTACAGGCTGTTTGTTAATGGCAGGCTGTATGCGCAAAGCGGCGTGCCGGATACCACCAAAGCCCTTACCAAACCACACTGGCTTACCAACGTGGCGCCGTTTGGCCGAAACATAAGAGATACTTTGCATTTACTGCTGCAGGTAAGCAACTTTCATCATTCCAAAGGTGGTTTATACAAGCATGTGCTTATTGGTGAAAGACAAACACTGATGCTTAAAAGGGACAGAAGGCTAACCGGGGATTTTCTTTTGTCAGGCTGCCTTTTTATGGGCGGGCTGTTTTTTTTAGGCCTTTATTTTTTTGGCAGGCACGATAAAGCCATCCTGTATTTCGCTTTGTTTTGCATTGTTTATTGCTACCGCATTGTTGGCGTATCGCCCTACTCCCTGCATACTATTTTGCCGGAGCTTAGCTGGCAATTAACCATACGGCTGGAATATATTTCATTAAGCCTTAGCGTATTTCTTTTTGTTGGCTACATAAAGCACCTTTACCCGGATGATATTTACAAGCCCTTCTTTCCGTTTATGAGTGCGTTTGCCTTATTTTTTACCGTACTGCCCATAGTTACAGCACCTGTTTTTTTCACCGGCCTCATCAACATTTTTTTGGGGGCCATGTTCTTTTACATTGCCTATGCCATTTACCTTTTTATTAAAGCGGCGGCCAATAAAAGAATGGGGGCAAGCTATGCCCTTATGAGCACAGGCGTTATTATGGCCGTTTTTATTATTATCAATCTTAACTACCTGGTGCTGGTTGAGTTTCCTTACTACCTGGCGGTTTACCTGGGCTACATCTGTTTCTTTTTCTGCCAGTCACTTATACTCTCCTTCAGGTTCGCACAGGCGCTTAAACAGGCCAAACTGCAGGCGGAGCAGGGGCTTAGGGCCAAGTCTGAGTTTTTATCAACCATGTCTCATGAAATACGCACCCCGCTGAATTCTGTAATTGGCACAGCCAACCTAATGCTGCAGAGCAGCCCCACCACTACACAAAAGGAATACCTTGATGTGTTGCTTTTTTCAGCCAACAACCTGGTGGCCATTGTAAACGACATTTTAGATTACAACAAAATAGAGGCGGGCAAAATAGTTTTTGAAAGTATTGAAATGGATATTGCCGCCATTGCCAAAAACATTATCGCAGGCGCAAAAACCAGCGCTACAGACAAGGGTATTGAGCTGCGGATTGAAACCGACCCAGCTTTAAAAAACAAAGTATATGGCGACCCCACCCGCACCAGCCAGGTTATTTACAACCTGGTAAACAACGCCATTAAGTTTACCAACGAAGGCTGGGTTTGCCTGCGCATTAAAATAAAACAGCAGGCAGAACAAAACATAGCCATTTTGTTTGAGGTAGAGGATACCGGCATTGGCATTGAAGCCGCCAAGCAGAAATTGATATTCGAGAAGTTTACGCAGGCAGATTCCTCTACTTCCCGCGGTTATGGCGGCACAGGGCTGGGCCTTGCCATTTGCAAACGGCTGCTGGAGCTGCAAAACTCCAACCTGCGGTTAAGGAGCCTGCCCGGTGTAGGCTCGGTGTTTTATTTTACCCAGGTTTTTCCCCTGGGCTCTGCCATAGAAGATGTAAAAAAAGCTGTTGTTAAAACAGCGCGGAAAGATGCCACACTTGATGGCATTAACATACTGCTGGTAGAAGATAACCAGATGAATATTTTTATAGCCCGCAAAATGCTTGCCCACTGGCAGGCGAATGTAGATGTGGCTGAAAACGGTAAGATAGCCGTTGAAAAAGCAGCCGGCAAGGAGTATGATATTTTGCTGATGGATTTGCACATGCCGGTTATGGATGGTTATACGGCTACCAGGCAGTTGCGGGAAAATGGCTGCAGTGTTCCGGTAGTAGCTTTAACAGCGGCCATACCTTCAGAAGTAGAGGAGAAAGTGTTTGAAGCCGGCATGAACACGATACTTATAAAACCCTACAGTTCCAATGAACTGCTGAATGTTATTTTGCGGGAGGTGGGCAATGTAAAGCAGGAGAGCTAAGAGCATCGAAGCATCTTTTACTATACATTATAGCAAACGGCCCCGCCAAGGGGCCGTTTGCATTATCCTTAAAACATTCAATCATTAAACACCCAGGCTCCAGCCATCGCGGTATTCGCGTTTTACAAACTGGTTGGCATCATCAAAGTTGGTAATTTTCATGTTAGGGCCATCCCACAGCAGTTTAATATGGCGGCCGGGGTAAGTCATATCCTTATCTACCTTCTTTTGAATATTATAGCTGCGTATAGCCAGGTTGCCCATCAGCACGCTTTCAGTAAGCGGGCCGGCAATATCAAAGTTAGAGCTAAGTTCTTTGGCCTGTGTGCTGCCGTAACCGGCAATAGCCGCTTCAACCCAGGCCGCGTAGTGGCCGTCGTCGCCCATGGGTACCCGCTTAAGTGTTTTGGGCACATTGGCTGTAGCTGTTTTTGATGTTGGCAGCAACTGGGGGTTAATACCATACGTACCGCACATCATATTGCCTTTGCTGCCCAGGAAAATAGCGCCGTTGCCGCCATCGCCCATTACTTCGTTGGGCCCAAGTTCTGCTGGCCTTTCGGGTTGTATGCCGCCATCCATCCAGTGCAGCTTCAGATCGGGTTTACCGTTCTGGCCTTTAAACGTGAGAATGATATGAGAAGATATCGGGCCACTGTCCGGGTAGTAAGCCGCATTCCAGTTTTGTATGTATTTGGTAGAAACGCTGCACTCGGCAGAAACAGGGTAACCTAAGCCCAGCACCGCGAATGGCGGGGCCATAATATGGCAGGCCATATCGCCAAGGGCGCCCGTACCGTAATCCCACCAGCCGCGCCAGTTAAACGGCAGCAAGCCTTCAAAATATTCTTTTTTAGGTGCGGTACCCAGCCACAGGTCAAAATCAACTTCAGAAGGCACAGGGTCTCCGCCTTTTGGCCTTTCAATACCTTGCGGCCATATAGGCCTGTCTGTATAGCAGTAAACAGTATGCACGTCTCCCAGCAGGCCGGCATTGTACCATTCCTGTAGCTGGCGTACGCCATCGCCGCTGGCGCCCTGGTTACCCATTTGGGTTACCACTTTATAACGGTGTGCAGCCTGGGTAAGCATACGGGCTTCGTAGATATCGTGTGTAAGCGGTTTTTGCACGTACACATGCTTATTTAACTGCATGGCCGCCATAGCTGCCACAGCATGGGTATGGTCTGGTGTGGAAACAGAAACCGCGTCAATGGATTTTCCTTCTTTTTCCAGCATCTCACGAAAATCGCGGTAATGTTTTGCCTTGGGATACTTCTTCTGCATAGGGGCGGCCTGCCTGTCATCCACATCGCAAAGGGCAGCTATTTCAGCTTTACCGCTTTTGTAAAAGTTATTCAGGTCGCTGGTCCCCTTGCCGCCTACGCCAATACCTGCCACAATTAACTTGTCGCTCGGGGCTACAAAACCCCTGCCCAGTACATGGCGGGGCAGAATATACATTCCCGCAAAGGCAGTGGCCGTATTGCGGATAAAATTCCTTCTTGAGTTGTTAGAGGAATGACCGGAAGCTTGTTCCCTGTTTTTCATGTTTAAAAATCGTTAGTATGAGTAATGAAAGAGTTGTGAAAATAAAGAAATATGCTGTACTTAAATTTTGTTGGGGTAAAATAATAAACATCTTTTACCGAAGAAAAAGGGTATAACGGAGAAAACCAACCGCATGTACCCTGCAGAATAGTTAAAGAAAACAAAATTGTACTGTATTGTTTGCTAAAAAGGTTTTAGCAAAGCAGCCGGCACACCTACCCGGTGGAAAATGCTGCGTAGCGAATCTAACCGTACAAGAGTGCGACGCAACGCAAGCCAATGCTTGTCCTGCTGCCGGGCTCATAAAAACTCTCCTTATGAATGTAGCCGTCAACTTATATTTCAATGGAAGCAATCATGCTTATTTCCACATTTACCCCCTTGGGCAAACCTTTTACTGCTACCGTTTCCCGGGCGGGAAAATCGCCATTAAAATAGGCGCCGTACACTTCGTTTACGTCGGCAAAGAGGCCCATATCACTCAGAAAAATGTTGGTTTTTACCACATGCTCAAATGTAAGCTTCGCCTCGCTGAGTATAGCGCCCAGGTTTTTCATTACCTGGTGGGTTTCTTCTTTTATACTGCCCATAAGCAGTTGGCCGCTGCCGGGGTCAAGCGCTATCTGGCCACTGATAAACAATAAACCGCCGGCCTTAACTGACTGGCTGTACGGGCCTATGGGCGCCGGCGCATTGCTGGTATTAATTACCTGTTTGCTCATGGTGATACAATTGTAAGTGGCAAATGAATGAATTTTTCCTCAACAGAGCAATCTATTTTTGCAGGGCAAAAACGCTTTATGAAGTTAGGCATACGGGCAAACGGGTATCAACAACGGGTATTGCTGGCAAAGGGGTTAAGCCAAAAGGCCGATATTACCTGGCTTACGGCCGGTGGCCACGATGATACCGGCAGTTACAATGCCTGCTTTGATTTTTGTTACAGCAGCGGCCCGCCCGTTATAGGGCAAACCTATGCTCCCGTTTTTGTACATGCGCCTGTTATAACTGCCGATAGCATGCCTGAAAACTTTGTGAGAATGAACACATGGCCCGGCTTTTGGGAAAATAACGGGCTTGAAATAACCGGCAGTGAAAAAATAAAAGAAGCTGCGGGCTTAACACTACAGGCGCTTGGCTGGCCTTTTACCTGGGTGCCTAACCAGCCTGGCATGATAAGCGGCCGCATTGTGGCCATGATTATTAACGAAGCGTATTTTGCCCTGCAGGAGGGCGTTAGTACCCAGGCAGAAATTGACACCGCCATGAAATACGGCACCAATTACCCCTATGGGCCTTTTGAATGGGCGGAAAAAATAGGCCTGAAAGAAATTTATGCCCTGCTTACCAGCATGGGTGTGGGCAATAACCGTTATACTATTGCACCGGCATTACAAAAAGCGGCAAATGAACAGTAATTTTTAAACCTGGCAGAAAAGAAAAAGCATGGCACTGATACTGCATATTGATACCTCTTCGGAAAAATCGTTTGTTATTTTATCGGATAATGAAACTGTGTTGCACAGCGAAACCAACGAGGTTTCTAAAAACCATGCTGCTTTTGTGCAGCCTGCTGTAGAAAAACTGGTTAACAAAACGGGCATACAATTAAGGGATATTGATGCTGTGGCGGTAGTAGCAGGCCCTGGCAGTTATACCGGCCTGCGTGTGGGGCTGGCCAGCGCCAAAGGTTTGTGCTATGCACTTGATAAGCCATTATTAATGCTGAACACACTGGAATTAATAGCTCTTGGAGCCAAGCACAGTATGGCTGGATTAGCTGATAATGAAGAAGGATTGCTTTTTTGCCCTATGATTGATGCCCGGCGTATGGAAGTGTTTACGGCGGTGTACGATGAAATGTTGCAACCGTTGTTAAATCCCCAGGCCATGATTCTCGATGAAAACGCTTTTGGGGAGTATCCCCCAACTAAAAAACTTATTTTTTCGGGCTCGGGATCCCAAAAATTTAAGAATATTAATAAAAATTCAAATGCGTATTTTTTAGAAGAAAATTATTCTGAAAAGTCTATCATACAGCTATCCTGCCAGTTATTCAATAAATATCAATTTGTTAACATAGCTTACGCAGAGCCATTTTACGTAAAAGAATTCTTCACTCCCATTAAAAAATCCTGAATAAACTAAAAATCTATCACTATATCTGCTTAAAATTTACTGTTTAAAAAATTTTATAATATCTTTATATTGTTTTAATTGATATCTAAAGAATTCTACAACCTCATGAACACTCCGAATCAAGTTGTTTTTATAAATAATGGCGCGGATGGTGAAGAGCATATCAAAATTGATTACCTACACCTGAAAAAAGCTTCCCTTATACTTAGGGCCATGAACCATAAGCTACGCCAGCAAATGGTAAAACTGCTGGATGAGCACAAGCGGATGACAGTAACCGAAATTTACGTCAAACTGCGGCTTGAGCAGTCGGTGGCATCCCAGCACCTCGCTATCCTGCGAAGGGCGGGCATCGTGGCTACCCAGCGGGATGGAAAGTTTATTTATTACCACATTAGCTACAAACGTGTAAAAGAAGTGAGCGATTTTGTGGAGGACCTGGTCGGGTAGTATTCCAAAAAAGTTAACCCCTTAACCACCTCCTCATCCCACATCGTACATCATACATGGCAGTTTAGGTATCTTTGCTGTAAATATGTTCTATGTACATACAGCAATTATATACGGGTTGCCTTAGCGAGGCGGCATACTACATTGAGAGCGAAGGAAAGGCCGCCATTATTGACCCCATGCGGGACATTGAGGAGTACCTGAAACTGGCCCAAAAACGCAACGCTTCCATCCAATACATTTTTGAAACACACTTTCACGCCGATTTTGTAAGCGGTCACATTGATTTAAGCAAAGCCACCGGCGCCACCATTGTTTACGGCCCGGATACAAAAGCGGCTTTCTCTTTTCACCTTGCCAAAGACGGAGAAACATTTAAGCTGGGTAAATTAACCCTGCAGGCGCTGCATACCCCTGGCCATACACTGGAAAGCACCTGCTACCTCTTGCTGGATGAAAATGGTAAACAACATGCCGTTTTTACCGGCGATACCTTATTTGTAGGCGATGTGGGCCGGCCAGACCTTGCTCAAAAAGGAGATTCCCTTACCATGAACGACCTGGCGGGCATGCTGTACGACAGCCTGCAAAGCAAAATTGCACCACTTAACGATGATGTGATTGTGTACCCTGCCCATGGCCCTGGCAGCAGTTGCGGTAAAAACCTGGGCCCCCAAACCAAAAGCACCGTGGGAGAAGAAAAGAAAAACAACTACGCATTGCAGGCTGCAACCCGGGAAGAATTTATTAAAGCCGTTACAGACAACCTGGAAGCACCGCCGCAATATTTCCCGATAAACGCTAAAATAAACAAAGAAGGATACGAACATTTAGACCGGATTATGGAAAAAGCACTACAACCACTATCGCTGGCTACATTTAAAGAAAAACTGGATGATGGCAACACCATACTGCTCGATTCAAGGAACGGCAACGATTTTATTAACGGGTTCGTTCCCGGTTCTATTAATATAGGCCTCGAAGGCCGCTTTGCGGAGTGGGCTGGCAGCCTGCTGCCTTTTGACAAAAACATAGTACTGGTAACAGAACCCGGCAAAGAGCGTGAAACCGCGGTGCGCCTGGCAAGGGTGGGTTTTGAAAAAATTGATGGTTACCTGGATGGTGGTTACGGCGCCTGGAAAAATGCCGGCGAACCGGAAGACATGATTATTGAAGTGGAAGCCGACGAACTGGCCATGGACCTGCCGTTTGACAATAACCTGGTGGTAATAGATGTACGCCGCGAAGTTGAATTTGCCGAAGGCCATGTAAAAAACGCCGTTAACCTGCCCCTGGACGAGTTGACAGATCCCGGCAGTATGGCCAATGTAAAAGACACCGATAACCTGTACCTGCATTGCGAAAGCGGTTACCGCAGCATCATTGCCGCGTCTCTCTTTAAAAGACAGGGCATTCACAACCTGTACAACGTGCAGGGCGGCTGGAACAAAATAAAGGAGCAGGGCAAAATTGAAACCGAAAAAAGCGAATCAGTCTTAAACTAACATTTAAACTACCGGTTACCCCGGTAGTTTTTTTATGAGCCCGGCTATTGGAACAAGCATTAAGCATCGTTGCGTCGCACTCTTGTACGTTCTGTTCGCTATTGGGCTTTGCCCACAGAGTAGGTTTGGCCTTGCGTCTCCGGCAGCTTTAGCTGTTCAATATTCCTTTGTTCAAAGTTTAATGTTGGCGGCTGCGCCGCTGTGCGGAATTTACAGCTCCGGAGTTTGTTAACAATAAGCCTGCTCAGGCAGTAACAGGTTTATTTAATGCTTTCCAAAGCAGGTCTTTTAATTCTGTAAGCCCTTTGTTGGTAATAGAAGAAATAAAGCAATGCGGTATATCCGAAGGCAGTTCTTGGCTGATGGCTTCCTTCAGTTCATCATCCAGCATATCAGATTTACTTACCGCTATTACAAAATCTTTCTGCAACATTTCGGCATTGTACTCTTTCAGCTCATTCAGCAGTATGTCAAATTCTTTCCGATGGTTAGCGCTATCGGCAGGTATAAGAAACAGGAGTACCGCGTTACGTTCAATATGCCGTAAAAACCGATGGCCAAGCCCCTTGCCTTCTGCGGCTCCTTCAATAATGCCGGGCAAATCGGCTATGCAAAAAGACTTTGAGTCGCGGTATTCTACCATGCCCAGTTGCGGTGTAAGCGTGGTAAAAGCGTAGTCGGCAATTTTAGGTTTGGCTGCCGTAATAACAGAAAGCAATGTTGACTTACCGGCATTTGGAAAACCTACCAACCCCACATCTGCCAGCACTTTCAGTTCAAGGGTTTTCCAGCCTTCTACGCCGGGTTCGCCCGGTTGGGCATGTTCCGGCGCCTGGTTAGTGGGCGTTGCAAAATGTTGGTTACCCAACCCGCCACGGCCACCCTTCAGCCATATTATTTCCTGGCCGTCTTCCAGTATTTCTGCTTCCTGTTCGCCGGTATCCTCATCTCTTGCCACGGTGCCCAGCGGCACTTCTATCACAATATCTTCCCCGTCTTTACCGGTGCTGTTGTTTTTGCTGCCGCCTTCCCCATTTTGCGCTATCACGTTCTTGTAATAACGCAGGTGCAGCAATGTCCATAACTGGGCATTGCCTTTTAAAATAATATGGGCGCCGCGGCCGCCATCACCACCATCCGGCCCGCCTTTGGCAGTAAGCTTGTTACGTAAAAAATGTTTACTGCCTGCGCCGCCATGGCCGCTTTTGCAAAAAATTCTTATATAATCAATAAAGTTGGTCTTCTCCATTCCTTGCCCGTTTGCAGCGGCAAATATAAGCCTTGCCGGTCATGTGGCTGGCCGGCCGGCATTTAAGGATTAAGCTAAGTATGAAAACCAATAAAAGCAGCAGCCTGGCTGCAAAAAAACCGGTAGCTGCACCCCTGGGTGAGGGATTGAAGCGGAAAGCCCGCAACCACCGTAGCCTTAGCGGAGGTGGTGAGGACTTGCAGCGAAAAGCCCGACCCCTTGCGATAGCTTGGGGGCACCCCAAAAAATTTCCTTAACTATTTTGTAATAGTGGCTTCGCATTTACGTAATAGCAGGTGGGGATATTGCATGATGCGTTTTATAACACTTATACTTTTGTTACTGGCCATTGGCATTTCTTACCGCAATGCCCGGCAAAACAGGAGCTATGCTTTTGTAAAAGAACGCAAAACCATAGAAACCCTGCAAGCTAAAAAAGGCGTTATACGCAATATAGGTTCCAACGAAGACCCCGTTTACATCATCACTTTCCAGGAGCAAAGCATCAACCTCTTTCCATGCAACCTGTCAGCAGAATTTATGCACAACAACAAACCCGTACAATTCAGCGGCAATATGAAATACATGTACCCTCTGGAAGATGAATACGGCCAGTACTTTGAGATAAAAGAAATGAAAGAGGAATAACAAAAAGTACCATACCAGCCTGTTTTTAACGCCGCCAAACCTGCAACTTTACCCGCATTTTTCACCCGAATGCCGTAATTTGGGCACAAACGATTGCTGATATGGAACAATACATTCTGGCGTTCGACCAGGGCACTACCAGCTCAAGGGCCATCATTTTTAACAGGGAAGGAAGCAGCATATCTGTTGCGCAAAAAGAGTTTACGCAAATTTTTCCACAACCGGGTTGGGTTGAACATGACCCCAACGAAATATGGAGTACCCAACTGGGCGTGGCCGCCGAAGCCATTACCAAAGCAGGGCTTACCGTTAACAACATAGCCGCCATTGGTATTACCAACCAGCGGGAAACCACCATAGTGTGGGACAAACAAACAGGCCAGCCCGTTTACAACGCCATTGTATGGCAGGACAGGCGTACCGCCGGCTACTGCGACAGCCTTAAAGCGGCCGGCCATGCCGCGTCTATACAACAAAAAACCGGGCTGGTGATAGATGCCTATTTTTCCGGCACCAAGCTTAAATGGATATTAGATAATGTGGAAGGCGCCCGGCAAAAAGCCGCAGCCGGCCAGCTTTGTTTTGGTACCGTAGACACCTGGCTGCTTTGGAAGCTTACCGGCGGCACTGTGCATGCTACGGATGTAACCAACGCGTCCCGCACCATGCTATTTAATATACAAACCCTGCAATGGGATGATGAATTGTTGCAACTGATGAATATACCGGCCAGTCTTTTGCCGCAGGTAAAAAGCTCCAGCGAAGTGTATGGCCACACACAAAACATCTTAACAGCCAAAAACATACCTGTTGCAGGCATTGCCGGAGACCAGCAGGCGGCGCTTTTCGGGCAAATGTGCACACAGCCGGGCATGGTAAAAAATACTTATGGCACCGGCTGTTTTATGCTCATGAACACGGGAGAAAAGCCTGTTGCCTCAAAAAACAACCTGCTTACCACCATTGCCTGGCAGGTTAACGGCATAACCAATTATGCGCTGGAAGGCAGCGTGTTTATTGCCGGCGCCGTGGTACAGTGGCTGCGGGATGGGCTTAAAATTATCCGCAACTCCGCAGATGTGGAAAAGCTGGCCCTGCAGGTTAACAGCAGCGACGGCGTGTACCTGGTACCGGCTTTTGCCGGCCTGGGCGCCCCTTACTGGAACCAGCATGCACGTGGCACATTTACCGGTATTACCCGCGGTACTACAGGCGCTCATTTTGCCCGGGCGGCGCTGGAAAGCATCGCTTTTCAAACCATGGATGTACTAAAGGCCATGGAAGCCGATGCCGGCGTGGCGGTTAAAGAACTGCGGGTTGATGGTGGCGCCACCGCCAACAATTTGCTCATGCAGTTTCAGAGCGATATATTGGATACGCCTGTTATAAGGCCGGTCATTACAGAAACCACCGCCCTGGGCGCAGCTTACCTTGCAGGGTTAGCGGTTGGGTATTGGAAAAACACAGAAGAAATAAGCAGCCAGTGGAAGATGGATAAGACCTTTACGGCCGCCATAAGTGAGGAGCAGCGAAACAAACTATCTAAAGGCTGGCACAGGGCCATTAAAGCTGCACAGGTTTGGGCGGAAGAAGAATAGCTGCAACTCCCGCTGCTTTGGAGAGGGCGGGGGCGAGGCCGTACAACTGATTAGGGCGCCTGCCCACGCTAAGGCGATGGGCACCGGGCAGAACTTCGTTCGCAACCTTCGCCAAAGCAACATTCAGTTGCTTCTACTTGGTTGTGCTCATACTCCGGCACAAAGCCCTGCTGCTATGGCCTCACCGGGGAGAACTGCGTTCGCAACTTTCGTCAAAGCAACATTCAGTTGCTTTTCCTCAGTTGTGCTTCAATCCCTGGCGCGGTGGTGACGCAGCGTAAGTATTGGCCAGCAGCAAAAATTCATAGCTTTAACAGCGAAGTTGTATATTACCATCCATCATGGCAACCGGTGGTTGCCGTCAGCATAAGCTAATCATGAACAGGCAGGCAGCATTAAACAGGTTACATAACGAGAAAGATTGGGACGTCATCATTATAGGTGGTGGCGCTACCGGCCTGGGCGCCGCTGTAGATGCGGCATCCCGCGGTTACCGCACTGTACTGCTGGAAGCGCATGATTTTGCCAAAGGCACATCCAGCCGGGCCACCAAACTGGTGCACGGCGGCGTAAGATACCTGGCACAAGGCAATATAAAACTGGTTAAAGAAGCCCTGCGGGAAAGGGGCTGGCTGCTTAAAAATGCGCCGCACATAACATCAGACCTGTTGTTTGTTATACCCGTGTACAGCTTTTTTGAAAAGATGTTCTACGGCATAGGGTTGGGCATGTACGATTTATTGTCTGGAAAATTAAGCCTGGGCAAAACAAAATGGTTAAGTAAGAAGCAAACCATACAGCATTTGCCGGACCTGAAAGAAAAAGGCCTTGCCGGCGGCATTGCCTATCACGATGGCCAGTTTGACGATGCCAGGCTGGCGGTAGAACTTGCCAAGACTGCTGTAGAGCATGGCGCTGTTATTGTTAATTACAGCAGCGTTACCGGGCTTCTTAAGCATGGGGAGAAGGTAAATGGCGTTACCGTACAGGACAAGCTTGACGGTACAACCTACCAGTTAAATGCCCGGGCCGTTATTAATGCCACCGGTGTTTTTGCAGACCATGTGATGCAGATGGATGAACAGCAGCACAGCGATATTGTAACGCCAAGCCAGGGCATACACCTGGTAGTGGATAAAAAGTTCTTTACCAGCAATCATGCCCTCATGATTCCCAAAACAAGCGATGGCCGGGTGCTGTTCGCCGTGCCCTGGCACAACAAAGTGGTTATTGGCACTACAGATAATGAAGTGCCTGAAATTAGCCTGGAGCCCAGGCCCCTGCAGTCTGAAATAGAATTTGTATTACAGCATGCCAACAAATACTTTAAAACCAATATTGAGCGCAGCGATGTTAAAAGCATGTTTGCCGGGCTGCGGCCATTGGTAAAACAAAAGAATGCCGAAAACACCGCTGTCATCCGGCGGGATCACACTATCATTGTTTCAAAGGCACACTTAATTACCATTACCGGCGGCAAATGGACTACCTACCGCAAAATGGCCGAAGAAGTGGTTAACCAGGCTGTAATTACGGGCAGGCTGCCAAAACGCACCTGTATTACCAGCAACCTGCCCATTGGCGGTACCGAAGCGCTTTACCCGCGTCAAGACAATAGCCTGCTGCACAAAGACTTTGAGATACAGGAAAAAGACATCGCTTTTTTTGTACAGCACGAAATGGCTGCAACTGTGGAAGATGTACTTGCACGCCGCACCAGGCTGTTGTTCCTGGATGCCGGGATGGCCATAGCAAAAGCCCCAGCCGTGGCCGCAATAATGGCCCGGTACATGAACAAAGATGAAGCCTGGCAGCGTGAACAGGTAGAAGCGTTTAATGCTACGGCTAAAGGGTATATTTTATAATTAATCTTTTTACATGCCCTAAATTTGCAAGCTGAAAACAAACTTAATGCGTGCCATAGAGAACAGTTATGAACTGCAAGAAGACAAATCAGCACATTATCTAACATTTTTCTTCATCAGTAAAGGCTTTCAACACGTAGTTAAAGTAATTCAATATTCGTTAGTACAAGAACTGAAAGGAAGAAATGTCTACAATCTTGGTTTTGGAGATTATGATTTAGAAAACGATATTATTGTCGACAGTATAAATTCAAACAACGGAGATGCCTATAAAGTATTTAATACTGTTCTAAGTACAATTCCACTTTTTTTTGAGAAGCACTACAACGATATATTAATGGTTCAAGGAAGTGATGGGAGACCTGAATTTGTTGAACACTGCAGGTTAACTTGTACAAAAAAATGTACCGTTGAGTGTAAAAATCACAATAGGAGAATTAACATATACCGTGGTTATGTTGACAAAAACTACAAAAAGTTAAGACTTGATTATCATTTTCTTGGAGGTTTTAAAAATGAGCAGCGGCAAACTATTCTTGAACCTTACGAACCTTACAAAAGGTATGATTCGGTCTTTTTATTTAGAAAAGCATAATTTTATACAATGAAACCTAAAACGGTAAAATCTAAGGAATTGGTTAATGTAACTGAATCCGGGCTTTTGTCTTTAGTTGCCTCAAAACTCAAAGACAGAGTTTTGTTTCCTAAAAAGGTTGAAAACGCAAAAAAATATTTGCGAAAAGTAAAACCCCAGGTCTCTCAAAATTTTCAATAGTAAATTAAAGGTGTCAAAAAACGATACCTTTTTTAATGCCGCTTTGCCCTGGGATTTTTCAACTTTTGTTATGTTGTATCCAGATTAATTTATTTCATCGCCTATCTTTACCATTCAAGGAAATGGTGTCTTCCTGTTATAAACCGCTCAACCGGGAGCTGATGGCGCCTGCAGTAACAACATTGTACAATGTGCTTTTAAATTATTTGCAGGCATGAAATCAAAAACCAATTCACCAGAACATCTCCGCATTCTTTTACACCTTTTTAAATGGACGTTATTGGTACTGCCAGTAGCCGCTGTAACAGGCTCTGCGGTAGCCCTGTTCCTTTGGCTGCTGGATATGGCAACCAGCCTGCGCCACAGTTTTGAATGGCTCCTCTACCTGCTGCCGGTGGCTGGGGTAGCTATCTACTTTATGTATAAATATGCCGGTAAAAATGCGGAAGCAGGCAATAACCTGATCATGGATGAAATTCATGAGCCCGGCGGTGGTGTGCCGTTGCGCATGGCGCCGCTGGTACTGGCTGGCACCATTATTACCCACTTATTTGGTGGCTCTGCCGGCAGAGAGGGCACTGCCGTACAAATGGGCGGCAGCTTTGCAGGTTTATTTGGCAAATGGTTTAAACTTACCAGCGAAGACATAAGCATATTGTTGATGGCGGGCATAGCAGCAGGCTTTGGGGCAGTGTTTGGCACACCCGTTACAGGCGCCATTTTTGCGTTGGAGGTTTTGTACATAGGCCGTATTAATCACCGCGCCTTACTGCCCTGTTTAATGGCAGCGGTACTTGCGGATGTTGTTTGTACCGCCTGGGGTGCCCATCACACCCATTACCAGATACTCCTTCACAAACTGGTAGCTGCCAATACGGAAAGCCTCTTTAAAATAAACGGCTTGCTATTGCTGAAGGTAATCATGGCAGGCATTTGCTTTGGCCTGGCAGGTTACCTGTTTGCGGAGGTTTCGCACAGCATAAAAAACATCACCACCCGGTACATTAAAGTATCCTGGTTAATACCGGTAACAGGCAGCGTTATAGTTATAGCATTGGTTTACATTAGTGGCACCACAGATTATCTTGGCCTGGGCGTTACCAATCCTGGTAGTGGCGTAAGTATTGTGTCTTCTTTTCAGCCTGGCGGCGCGGGTTATGCAAGCTGGCTGCTTAAGCTGCTGTTTACGGCTATTACACTCGGCACCGGCTTTAAAGGCGGCGAGGTAACGCCGCTGTTCTTTATTGGCGCCGCATTAGGCAACAGCATCGGTGTTGTTACCGGCGCCCCCATTGACCTTATGGCTGGCCTGGGTTTTATTGCCGTTTTTGCCGGCGCTACCAATACCCCTATTGCATGCACTATAATGGGGGTAGAACTTTTTGGGGCCGAGCATACGCTATATTATGCCGTTGCCTGTTTTACGGCGTATTACTTCAGCGGGCATACAGGCATTTATCATTCGCAAAGGCTGGCATTTTACAAAACCGGCGATAACGATGACAGAACTGAGAAAACACTTAAACAACTGCGTACAGAAAGAATAAAAAAACTTTGGCAGCGCTTTAAAAAATAAACTTCAAATATTGGTCATCGGAGAAAAAAAGGCATTTTTTAGATACCGGCAATAGTTTTTCATGGCATCATCGTTGCGTCGCAAGCACTTCATCATTTTATTCATTGGGCGGCTTTTCAGACCCGGGTAGTGCGGCGGTTGAACACACATTAAGGCGATGAGCACACGCAAGGCGATGTATTGACTTCCCGCAATCCTCCGTGTTTCCGTGGCAAGATTTCTATATTTTTTTACCTACACGGGAAAAAAATTTGGCTGATATCCTATTCATCGTAATTTTACGATATAATATTAATTCAGATGGGAGCTACTAAAACAGCATTGTTTACCAAAGAGCAGAATGAAATAGCCTTGATGGCCAAAGCGCTGGCACACCCGGCACGTATTGCCATACTGCAGCACCTGGTTAAAAAGAATGCCTGCGTTTGCGGAGATCTTGTTGAAGAACTTGGCCTGGCCCAGGCGACCACTTCCCAGCATTTAAAAGAGTTGAAAACCGCCGGCATTATACAGGGAACTATTGAAGGTGTCAGCGTTTGCTATTGCATTCACCCGGATACCTGGAAAAAATACAAAGACCTGTTCAGCAGCTTTTTTACGGAGGTAGATCTTTGCGGCCCGAAATGCTGCTGAGTTTTTTTGCTTTAATTAATCGCAATATTGCAATATACCAATTAAACATTTACAACATGCACACAAACAATCAACTAAAAGAAATGGTAAGGCAGAAATACAGTGAAATAGCCTTACAGGAAAAATCTGTTAACCAGTCATCCTGCTGTGGCAGCGGCAGTTGCAGTACTGATGTATACAACATTATGAATGATGACTACAGCAACCTGGAAGGTTATAACGCGGATGCTGACCTGGGGCTGGGCTGCGGCCTGCCCACCCAGTACGCCAGGATAAAAAAGGGCGACGTGGTGGTTGACCTTGGTAGTGGCGCCGGTAACGATTGCTTTGTAGCCCGTGCGCAAACAGGGGAAACCGGTAAAGTGATCGGTATAGATTTTACCCCGGCTATGATTGACAAGGCACGCACAAACGCAGAAAAACTGGGTTACCACAATGTGGAATTCCGGCAGGGCGACATTGAAAAAATGCCGTTGAATGATAACATCGCTGATGTTATTGTAAGCAACTGTGTATTAAACCTGGTGCCCAACAAAGATGCCGTTATAAAAGAAATATACAGAACACTAAAGCCCGGCGGCCATTTCAGCATTTCAGATATCGTTTTATCGGGTGAACTGCCCAGGGCTATTCAGCGGGCCGCTGAAATGTATGCCGGCTGCGTTTCCGGCGCTATCCAGAAGCAGGATTATATTGAGCTGATAAAGCAGAACGGGTTTGCCAATATAACTGTCCAGAAAGAAAAACTAATTGTTGTTCCTGATGACATACTGAAGGATTACCTGACGGCCGAAGAAATCGCGGAGTTTAAAAACAGTGGCACTGGCATTTACAGCGTAACCGTTTATGCGGAAAAGCCTGGAGCTAAAGAAACCGGCAGCGTACAGCCCAAAGAAGAAAAAGCCGCCTGCTGCGGGCCTGAATGCTGCAACTAATTACTGCCACCTAAAAGCACAATATGTCTGCAAACAACTGCGCCCCGGCGCATGAAAGAAAGCGGTTAGGTTTTCTTGACCGCTTTCTCACACTCTGGATTTTTTTAGCCATGGCGGCAGGTGTTTCGCTTGGATTTTTCATGCCCTCATCAGCCGGGGTTATTAATAATTTTTCCAGCGGTGCCACTAACATTCCTTTGGCTATTGGCCTTATACTGATGATGTACCCGCCACTTGCAAAAGTTCGGTACGAAAAAATGGGGGAAGTTTTTAAAAACACTAAAGTTTTGGGCGCTTCTTTATTTTTAAACTGGGTTGTTGGCCCCATACTGATGTTTCTGCTGGCCATCACTTTCTTAAGGGATTATCCGGCGTACATGACCGGGCTGATACTTATTGGACTTGCCCGGTGTATCGCAATGGTGGTGGTTTGGAATGAATTGGCCGAAGGTAGCCGGGAATATGCCGCCGGGCTTATCGCACTCAACAGTATTTTTCAGGTGCTGCTGTACAGTGTGTACGCGTATGTTTTTATTACTCTTTTACCGCCGCTTTTTGGCCTGCAGGGCCTGGCTGTACATATTACAATAGCAGAAATAGCCAAATCCACGGGTATTTACCTGGGCATACCCTTTGCAGCAGGGGTTATCAGCCGTTACCTTTTAATGAAGCTGAAGGGGGAGGATTGGTTTCAGAAAAAGTATGTTCCATTTATTTCTCCCATTACTTTAATTGCGCTGCTTTTTACCATCCTGCTCATGTTCAGCCTGAAAGGCGAACTTATTGTTCAGATACCAATGGATGTTTTGCGCATTGCCCTGCCACTGGTTATTTACTTTGCGGTAATGTTTGTGGCCAGCTTTTTTGCGGGCAAGTTTTTAGGAGCTGGTTATTCCCAATCAACCTCTATCGCTTTTACCGCTACAGGTAACAATTTTGAACTGGCCATAGCGGTTGCCATTGCTGTGTTCGGCATCAACAGTGGCGAGGCGTTTGCCGGGGTTATTGGCCCGCTGGTAGAAGTACCCGCTTTAATGGCACTGGTAAACCTTGCATTCTGGTTCAGGAAAAAATATTTCAATGCTTAAAAAGTTAACGATATTATCAACTGTTTAAAATAAAGAAATGAAAATTGCTTTATTCTCCGACATTCATGCCAACCTTCCGGCACTGGAAGCCTTCTTTGCTGATGTGGATGCCCGCCAACCCGATGCAATTTATTGCCTGGGCGACATGGTTGGGTACAACATCTGGCCTAACGAGGTTATTAATGCTATACGTAAAAGGGGCATACCTGCAATTGCAGGCAACTACGACTTTGGCATTGGCAGGGCCAGCAATGATTGCGGCTGCGCCTACAAAACCGATACGGAAAAAGCCAACGGCGCGGTTTCTATTGATTATACCAATGAGATTGTAAATGAAATACACAGAAATTATCTGCGTACACTGCCTGCGCATATAAACATAGAATTTCAATTGAACAACGATAAGCTAAACCTGCTGCTGGTGCATGGCAGCCCTCGAAAAATCAACGAATACCTGTTTGAAGACCGGGATGAGCACAGCATGATACGGATTATGGAGCAGGCCAGCGCAGATATCATGTGTTTTGGCCATACGCATAAGCCTTACCACAGGATATTTAACTCCGGTGAAAAAGGCGGGAATTACTACAGGCATGCTATCAATATTGGCTCTGTTGGCAAACCGAAAGATGGCGACCCACGGGGCGGTTATGTTTTACTGCACATTAACAACAACAGCAGCATTTTGGATAAGGAGAGTATTGAAGTTGAGTTTATACGTTTTGAGTATGACGTAGAAAAGGCAGCCATAGCCGTTGAACAAAGCCCACTCCCAGATGCTTACGCAGAAAGCTTGCGCAGGGGTATATAAGACCCGCATAGCTGTGCAGGTTTTACAATTGCTCACGCAAAGAACGCAGAGGCGCAAAGGAGGATAAAAGTTCCCTGGTGGCTTTGCTGTCTTTGCGTGATCAATACATGGCCGCAGGCCTTTGTTGACTAATACCCGCATAAATGCCGCCATGAAAACCAATAGCACAAGGGAGTGACACAAGGGACGATGCCATGAAAAACCCCTGCTTGTCCCAAAAAAATTCTTGCTTTAACGTACCCTATAGCTAAATATTAAATGCATGGGTATGCTTTATTTCCTTGAGCACAAACGTACTGTTCAACGTACCGATATTTTCCAGCTTGGATAATTTGTACTTTACAAAATCGTGGTATTCATTCAGGCTGCCTACATTAATCTTTAACAGGAAATCTATCTGGCCAGCTATGTGGTAACACTCCTGCACTTCTTTTAACTGCTGAATTTCCTGCTCGAATTTCTCTATAAACTCTTCGTTATGGTACCGCATGGATACCTGGCAAAAAGTGGTGATGGGCTGCCTTAACAGGCTTCTGTTCAATACGGCCACATACTCTTTAATGTAACCTATTCTCTCCAGCCGTTTGATGCGGTCGTAAACCGGAGAAACCGTTAGTTGCAGTATTGACGCCAGCTCTTTGGCGGTAATCTTTGAATCCTGCTGCAAATGCCGTAAAATACTTTTGTCTATGTCATCCAGTTCTTCCATAGCGGTTAGCCTGTTTTAAATGTTAACAATGCAGCCCCAGGCTTACTTAAAATACCTGCCTTAACATGCGGCTTAACGCCATCATATTAAAAGCAAGCATCAACGTAAATGGGCAAATTTTTACAGGAAGGATTACTTACCTGGTTTAGATTGTATTTGTAATTAGAGGGTGTTCTTACCGTGTTTTGGGATAAACCAGCAAGATTTATGAAGGTTATGGTGTTACGGCAAATTACCCATTTAACCGCAAAAAACACCGAACGAACGCTTTAAAGCCCCTATAAATCTGCCGGTTTCACCGATTAATCCGTACGCCTGTATTTTAAAAAATACAGCAGGTAGAAACCTGCCGTTATCAATAAAACTTAACAGCTTTTTTATTACTGTGGGTATAAAGTATCCCTGGTTTATGCCCGCTCGTACCTAACAGATAATGATATATACATTGCAATGCCGGCAGCCATTACAGCGAACCCGATATTGCCGTAAAGCCCTGGCCATGCAGCCTTTGTAAACAGCATTTCGCCCAGCAGGGTAAATACAATGGCAGTTACCTGTGTGGCTTCTACGGTTGCCATGGCTATAGGGTTATGCTTTACCATTTGCATGGCTTTGTAAAAAAGCCCTGTGCCCAGTACGCCGGAGAAAAAGGCGGCGCAAAGGGATGACAGAACCTGTACCCGGCCCGGCAGCCCCGAGGAAAAATACCCGTATAACGAGGTAAGAAGCGACACCGGCAGGCTGCCAAGCGCCATACCCAGCACCCGCTGCATGGCATTCATTCGTATTTGCTTTTGCTCCAGGGCCAGTAATAATTTGCGGTTACCGAGCGGCCATAAAAAAGCAGCGGCCAGCGCAGGTAATATGCCGGCTATTATGGTAGCGGGGTTTTCTGTTGCCTTTAGCCTTTCCATTTGCATGATAAGCAAACTGCTAACCAGGAACACCGATAATAACAGCGCCTTATACGGGATAACTTTCCTGCTGTCTTTGTAAATAAAAGGGGAAAGCAGCAGCCCTGCTACAATGGTTGTTTCAAAAGCTGCCGCGGCCAGCCAGCCGGGTGAAAGCTCCGCCGCATATACCAGCAGCGCATAAAATAATCCATAGCCAATACTGCCCCACAACAGAAAAACACCAGGCATGCGCATAAAAGTTGATAGGAAACTCTTTAGTTGCCTGCGGGCAGCCAGTATGCCTGCAAGAAATGGTATCAGCAACAGGTAACGCAAAGAGGCCGTCCAGGCCCAGCTATTACCTTTAAACGCCATTACACTGTTTACCACCAGCCCGGCGGAAAGAAAAAAATTACTCAGGATACCCAAAGCTGTTGCCTGGAATATCCTTTTTACATGTACCATAAAAAGAAAAAATTGCCGCCGCGGGTAATACGCCGTTATGTGTAAAAGAACTTTTAAACCGGCAGGCCAGTATGCTGGTAGCCCGGCCCACCGGCGGGGGGTATATGATATGTCAATAGCTATTTTACAAGCCGGGCTGCATACCAGCAACAGCCCGGCTGCATTGGTTGTATCAACTAATAATTTTCTTCCTCCTCCTCTTGTTCTTCTTCCATGCCGCCAACATCGCCCATGCGTTCGCCTGCATTGTTCATTTTGTATTGCGCCAGGTTAAAGCTGTAATACTTCTTCACTGTTTTGTCCTGCAACAGCTTGTCGAGGGCAGCCAGGTGGCCGGCCAGTTCGGCAGACAACTCTTTAAACACTTTGTAAGCATCATCTGTTGGCTTGTTTTCGCCATTTTCAATAATGCGCTGCAAAGCGGCAATTTTGTTATTCAACCTGATGGGATAGTTGAGCGGGTCCTGGTTACTTTGGTTCTTCACCTGGTAAATGGCCTGTTCAATTACGCTTAGCTGGTCAATAATTTTCTTGTTCTTTTCAGCAACACCGGCCTTTGTCATACTGTCTTTAATATTCCTGATTTTTATTACCGCCTCATTGGCTTTGCTGGTTTCATCACGCACCTGCATGGCCAGCTTGAATTGTTCCTGTATGTCGGCTTCGGTTACGCTGGTAAGCCGTGGGTCTAACCGTACTTCAAATGCCTGGGTAATGGTTTCTCCACCCACAGTTAACCTTGCCTGGTATTGGCCCGGTGTGGCAACAGGCCCCATTTGTGAACGCGCAGCCCACATAATCATGCCTTTAAAACCAGTGGCGCCGGGGTAACGTAAGTCCCATTCAAACTTGTTAAGACCAGCTTTTACGGTAGGAGGCTTGGGTGCGCCGCCAAAAAAGCTTTCTTCATCTCCACCGTCGTCATCAGATTTGGTGGAATCTGCTTTAGGTTTAGGTTTTTCGCCTTTAAAAGTTTGTACCAGCTTGCCGGCGGCATCCAGTATTTCAATTTTTACACTATCCACGTCTTTAGCCAGGTAATACTGGAAAACCGCGTTCTGTACTTTGCGCACAGCATAGTACGGCTTATAAAAATGAACGGCCTTGCTGGCTATCTCCGGCGTATATTCCCTTACAGGGGCTATATCATCCAGGATATACATAGAACGGCCATGTGTAGCAATCGCGAGGTCTTTTTCTGTAACGGCCATATCAGGCACTTGTGCATTGGGCAGGTTCATTTGCAAAGGCGACCAGCTTTCGCCATCGTTGAAAGACACCAGCACACCATGTTCAGTACCTGCGTACAGCAGCCCGGGTTTGGTGATGTCTTCACGAACAGCGTGCACAAAATCGCCTGCAGCAATGCCGTTCACTATTTTTTTCCAGGTTTTACCGTAATCATCCGTTTTCCAGATGTATGGCGCACGGTCGTTCATCTGGTAACGTTTGGCTGCCACATAGGCGGTACCGGCTTTATGGGGAGAAGCTTCAATAATGCTGATGCGTGTGTGCTTTGGCATGTCTGGCGGGGTAATATTCTGCCAGCTTTTGCCATGGTCGCGGGTAATGTGCAGCAAGCCGTCATCAGAGCCGGCCCAAATGGTATTCACTTCTTTTTGAGACGGCGCCAGCGCATACACGGTACCATAAATTTCAGGGCCGCTCATGTCGCGGGTAATAATACCGCCGCTTTCGCCCAGGGTAGCAGTATCGCCCAGTGTTAAATCCGGGCTAATCCTTTCCCAGGTCTGGCCACCATTTTGTGTAAACCAAACATGCTGGGAGCATACGTACATGCGGTTGCCATCAACAGGAGAAAATACGATAGGGAAAGTCCAGTGCACTCTTTCCGGTAAAGTTTTGGCGGCTTCGCCCATGAAATATCTTGGGTAAGGCTCCACCTCCCTGCGTTCGCCCGTAATGCGGTTAATGCGGGTAAGTGTGTTACTGTAACTGCCTGCGTAGAAGATGTCAGGATTTTTAGGGTCCTGGGCTATATAGCCGCTTTCGCCGCCACCCACTTCATACGCGTAACCCATGCCGCCTTTGGTGCTGTTGGTGCGGCTTACCATGTGGCGCCAGCCTTCGCTGGGCACAGCAATAGTAGTATTATCCTGCTGGGCGCCGGCTACGTGGTAAGGAAAATCTTTTGAAGCCGTAATATGGTACAATTGTGCTGTGGGAAAGTCTTCATCCGTCCAGGTTTGGCCGCCGTTAAGCGAAATAGTTCCGCCACCATCGTTGGCCTGTGCCATGCGCATGGGGTCAGTGGGGTCTATCCACAAATCGTGGTTATCACCATGTGGTACGCGTATGGTTTTATCAAACTTAACACCGCCATCAACAGACTTAAAGAAGCCCACGTTAAGCACATATACACCTTCTTTATCCTTTGGGTCGGCATAAATGCGGGTATAGTAAAAAGCACGCTGGCGCAGCTTTCTGTCGCTGTTGGTTTGTTTCCAGGTTTCTCCGCCATCATCAGAGCGAAAAACACCGCCTTCATTGGCTTCCACAATAGCCCATACGCGTTTGTTATCTACCGGCGATACCGTTACACCAATCTTACCAATTGGGCCGGCCGGCATGCCGGGTTTGGCGGTCAACTCTGTCCAGGTTTCGCCGCCGTCTGTTGACTTAAATAAACCGCAGGCGCCACCGCCACCCCACATTTTCCAGGGCGTACGGTACACTTCCCAAATAGAAGCGTATACAATGTCTGGGTTCACCGGGTCAATAATCAAATCAGCAGCCCCGGCTTTATCTCCTTTGTACAATACTTTCTTCCAGCTTTTGCCGCCATCGGCTGTTTTATAAACACCCCTTTCTTCATTAGCGCCAAAAGCGTGGCCAAGTACGGAAACATATACAATGTCAGGATTTTTGGGGTGCACCCTTACCCTTGAAATGGTCTGCGAATTTTTCAGCCCTACATTCTTCCAGGTTTTGCCTGCATCGGTTGATTTGTAAATGCCGTCGCCCTGCATAATGTTACCCCTGAATTCCGATTCACCGGTGCCTATGTACACAATATCCGGGTTAGATTCTGATATGCCAACCGCGCCAACAGATGAGCAGTTTATTTGCCCGTCTGTCACGGGCTTCCAGGTAAGGCCGCCATCAGTGGTTTTCCAAAGGCCGCCGCCAGTTGCGCCAAAGTAGTATTCATTTTTGCGGCTTGATGACCCTGCAATACCCAGCGAACGGCCGCCACGGTTGGGGCCAACGTTTCGGTATTTCATGGTTTTATACAAAGCGGTATCCAACTGCTGCGCATGCAATTGCACACCAACAGCCAGCGCCACCACTATAATGGTAAAGGTTTTGTGCATTTTGCTGAATGCTTTTTTCATTGCTGTTAAATTTTTTTAGCTGTTAATAAAACCTGTCAAATGCACTATCAGCCAGGGTATGTTTATGAATGCAGCGGTATTGCTTTTAAGCTTTTTATTTTTGGTGACAAACTGCGGCATTTCAATTAAGCATCGTTGTGTCACTCACTTGTACTTTCTGTTTTTCATGGCGACATTTAAGCGGGTATTAAACTATCCTTTGTATTCTTCCGTAACCGAACAGGCTATCAGTAAATCTGCAACTGCCAGTAAAACCCTGGCAGGCCGCCGCTCTGCAAAGCGTGGTACTGGTGTTGCGGCCCGCCGGTTTTACTGCTCTTTTTGACACGAACGATAGGAAACGCTTATAAAATGCTTTCTGCTTAATGAATGCCTGCCAATGTCATTAAGTTAAGGTTGTCAGCCTGAGCTTGTCGAAGGCGGATTCATGAAAAAGTAACTTGTATAACCCGGTTTCGACAAGCTCAACCTGACATTCAGAGCTTAACTTAATGACATTGGGATGCCAACTTCGGGCATCCAGGGCTGACAACTTTAGTAATTTTCCTCTTCTTCCATTTCTTCCTCGTTACCTACATCATCATATTCACCGGAGCTGCCGTTAGAGGCGGTCTCTTCTTTCTGGCCTGGTTTATATGTATCAAACTTTTTAACAGCCTTGTTTTGCAACAGGCTATTTAAAGTAGCCAGGTAGCCGTCCAGTTCAGCAGACAATTCTCCAAACACTTTGTAAGCCCCATCTGTGGGTTTGGCATCACCGGTTTCTATACTGCGCTGTAACGAGGCGAGGCGGTTGTTAATCTTAATTGGATAGTTGAGGGGGTCCTGGCTGCTCTGGTTTTTAACCTGGTACAGAGATTCTTCTACGGCACTTAAATCGGCCAGTATTTTCTTATTAGCAGTTTCGGCTCCGGCCTTTTTGATGTTTTCCTTAATACTGCGTATGTGTATTACCGCTTCATTAGCCTCTGTAGTTTTGTCGCGTACCTGCATGGCCAGCTTAAACTGTGCCTGTGCATCCGCTTCGGTAACTCCTTGCAGGCGTGGGTCAAGCCTTACCTCAAAGGTTTGAGATAAGGTTTGGCCACCTGTGGTTAGCCTTACCTCGTATTTGCCGGGAGGCGCAGATGGCCCGTTATTGCCCCTTGCACCCCAGATAATCATTCCTTTGAATGATGCGGCTGCAGGATACTGCATCATCCATTCAAACCTGTTAAGGCCGGCCGCCATTTTAGGTTGTTGCTGTCCACGACCATAAAAGCTTTCTTCATCAGATTCTTCTTTGCCTTCTTTAGATGGCTTTGGTTTAACACCGTAGAAAGTGTTTACCAGGGAGCCAGCCGCGTCAAATATTTCAATTTTCAGGCTGTCAGCATCTTTGGGAAGGAAGTATTGTATCAGCGCATTCTGTACACGGCGAACCGCATAGTAAGGTTTAAACAAATGAATACCATTGGCTATTTCAGGTTTGTATTCACGAATAGGCGCTACATCATCCAATACATAAATTGAGCGGCCATGCGTGCCTATTACTATATCTTTCTCGGTAACCAGCAGGTCAGACACCTGGGTGTTGGGCAGGTTAAGTTGCAAAGGCTGCCAGTTTTCGCCATCATTAAACGAAACCCAAACGCCGTGCTCAGTACCTGCATACAACAAACCGGGGCGAACTACATCTTCTCTTACCGCGTGTACATAATCTCCTGCTGAAATGCCGTTTATGATCTTCTTCCAGGTTTTGCCGTAATCATCTGTTTTAAAAATATAAGGCTCCCTGTCGTTCATCTGGTAGCGCTTGGCGGCAACATAGGCTGTTCCGGCTTTGTGGCGGGATGCGTCTATAATGCTTACCCTGCTGTCTTTAGGCAAACCGGGCGGGGTAATGTTTTGCCAGCTTTTACCGTTGTCCTGCGTAATGTGTACCATGCCATCATCAGAGCCAGCCCATATTGTGTTTACATCGTGATAAGATGGCGCCAAAGCGAAAACGGTGGCATAAATTTCAGGGCCATTCATATCCCTTGTAATAACACCGCCGCTGATGCCGAGAGTAGCGGTATCGGCATAGGTTAAATCCGGGCTTATTTTTTCCCAGCTCTGGCCATCGTTGGTTGTCATCCACACGTGTTGGGAGCATGTATACAGGCGATTGGGATCGATAGGAGAGAAAACAATCGGGTAAGTCCATTGCCATCTTTCAGGCAACACCTTGGCTTCTTCGCCGCTAAAGAAACGCGGATACACCTGCACGTCCCTTGTTTGGCCGGTTGCACGGTTAATGCGGGTTAACAGGGCACCCTGGCTGCCTGCGAAGAAAATGTCGGGGTTTTTCGGGTCTTGTGTAATGTAGCCGCTTTCGCCACCGCCAACAGCATAGGCGTAACCCATACCAGGCTTAATAGAATTGCTGCGGGTGTTCATGTGGTTCCATCCTTCGCTTGGTACAGCAATGGTGGTATTATCCTGCTGGGCACCGGCTACATGGTAAGGAAAATCGTTGGTAACAAAAATATGGTACAACTGGGCTGTGGGAAAATCCTCATCTGTCCAGGTAGTGCCGCCGTTAATGGAAACGGTACCGCCGCCATCGTTGGCTTCTGCCAGGCGCAATGGGTCGTTAGGGTCAATCCACAAATCGTGGTTATCGCCGTGCGGCACACGTATGGTTTTATCAAAAGTTACACCGCCGTCTGTTGATTTGTAAAAGCCCACGTTAAGGCCCCAGATGCCGTTTTTATCTTTAGGATCGGCATAAATGCGGGTATAATAAAAGGCCCGCTGACGAAGTTTTCTTTCGTTGTTCACCATCTTCCAGGTTTCGCCGCCATCATCGGAACGGAAAAGGCCCCCTTCATTGGCTTCTACCTGTGCCCATACCCTTTTTGAATCAGCCGGAGAAACAGCCACCCCTATTTTGCCAATAGGGCCGGCGGGCATGCCCGGTTTTGCGGTGAGCTCAGTCCAGGTGGCGCCGCCATCAGTGGTTTTAAACAAACCACAGGCACCGCCGCCGCCCCACATTTTGTAGGGGGTGCGTGTTACCTGCCAAATTGAAGTGTAAACAGTTTCAGGATTATTTACATCAATCACCAAATCTGCAGCGCCGGCTTTATCGCCTTTGTACAGTATTTTTTTCCAGGTTTTACCGCCATCAGTGGTTTTAAATACGCCCCTTTCTTCGTTAGGGCCGTAAGCATGGCCTAGTACTGACACGTACACAATATCCGGGTTGGTGGGGTGTATGCGGATGCGGGAAATAATCTGTGAATTTTTGAGGCCGATGTTTGTCCAGGTTTTACCGGCGTCTGTTGATTTGTAGATACCATCACCCTGCATGATGTTGCCGCGGAATTCTGACTCTCCCATACCTATGTACACGATATCGGGGTTGGTTTCTGATACCGCTACAGCGCCAACCGAAGAGCTGGCCAACTGGCCATCGGTAACGGGTTTCCAGCTAAGGCCGCCGTCTATGGTTTTCCACAGGCCGCCACCTACCGCACCAAAATAATATTCCAGCTTGCGTTTGCCGCTGCCGGCAACGGCCAGCGAACGGCCACCCCTGTTGGGGCCAATGTTACGCCAGGCCATGCCTTTAAAAACATCCGGGGATGTTTGGGCCTGCATTTCTGTAACGGTTAAGCTTAAAGCCAGGCCTGCCAGGCCTATCATCTTTGCTATTCCTAATGTTTTCATTGTAGTGTTTGTTTGTAAATTTTCAATGGCTGTTTGCAAGAATGTTTTTTAAAGCCTATGCTGGCTTACCCGCTCCCTCTTCCGGGGAAGAGGGGCAGATAAGTTTTCGGCGATAGTAGCTTTTGTGTACAGGCCGGTTGTTGCACCGGTGTGCTGAAGAGAGGACCAACCGTACAAGAGTGCGACGCAACGATGCTACATTCCTGTTCTTCTGCCGGGCCCATAAAAATTCTTCAGCAGGTACGGCGCAGCCGTAGCCCGTACTATTGGTAGGCCTCGTTTTGCTCGATATTGCTGTTGGCATCTACCTCGAAGGAAGGCATTGGAAATACCTGCCTGCCCGGTATGGTAAGGCTAACCGGAGGGCCGTTCTTTCTTTCTACGTTTACCAGTTGGGTAAGCGCCTGGCCTGTTCTTACATAATCGAAGAAGCTGTGCCCTTCGAAAGCGAACTCCAGTTGCTGCTCGTTCCAGATAGCAGCAAGAACAGCGGCCTGGCCGGAGGGATTAACCTCGTCTACACCGGCACGTTTGCGGACAACGTTAAGGTCTGCAATGGCGCCGGTAAGGTCGTTGGTTTTGGCCCTGGCCTCTGCACGGTTGAGGTACATTTCGGCAATGCGCAGGATGTGGATGTTATCAATATTGCCTGCTTTATTGTACTTGGTTGGATAGTAGATACCTGCTGAAGCTGCAAAACCAAAGAGTGTACCCCTGATGTCTTTAGGATCTGCCTTTGCTTTTTCGTAAAAGCTTGTATGGGCCGCCAAATCTCCACGGCCACCGGAAGAGGTGGGGAAATACCAGTTGCGGATATTGCTTACGTCTGCAGCGTTGTAGTTAAGCTCGAATATTGATTCGGTGCTGAGCTTGGTAAGAAAGATATCCGTGTAGCTGGGGTTTAATGCGTAGTTGGCTTCGCCGATAACGAGGGTAGCATACTCCGCAGCCTTGGCAAAGTTGCCGGTGTACAGGTACAACCTGGATAAGAGCGCCCTGGCAGCGCCTTTGGAAGCCTGCGACCTGTCTGCCGTGGAAAGCAGCAGGTTTTCGGCCTGCAACAGGTCATCTTCTACCTGTTTGTAAGATGCATCCAGCGTTGCCCTTGGGGGGAAGGAGCTTTCGTCTATCTGGCGCGAAGGTGTTAGCGTAATAGGTACACCCAGGGCGCCTACAACGCCAGGCACGCCGCCGTACAACCTGGTAAGATCGAAATAAGCGAGGGCCCTAACAAAATAAGCCTGGCCCATCATTTTGTTCTTGTCAGCGTCAGAAGCATCGGCAAGGCCCGGGGCCGCAGCTATGAGGTTGTTGGCCTGGTTAATGGCCCTGTATGCCCTGGCATAAAAGTTACCGTTTTCTGTATTGCCGAGTGATACCTGGTAGTTATCCATTTCACGGTAAAAATCCCAGGTGCCGATGCTTTGCCCCTGGTTGGAGCTAACATCGCTGATGATTAAGAAATTGCTGCCGTAGTAGTTGCTGTTCTGCAATTCGTTATACAGGCCCGCCATAGCGGCTATGCCACCCTTGCGGTTGGTAATGGAAGAGGCATCCTGCACTTCGTTTTGCGGTGACTGGTCCAATACCTTATTGCAGGAAGTTGTAAAAACAAGGCCAGCCATGATAAAGGCATAACCCAGTTTATATAGTGACGCCGAAGGCAAAACGGCTTTTGTTGCTGTTACTGTTTTCATCTAAAATATGTTTTAAGAGTTTTAAACATGATTGGCATGACATGGAAAACCCATGCCCGGCATCTTTTTGAGAGGTGCTTGAAACCACCTGCTGAGATGGTTTGCCAGTGTGCTAAAATGTTACATTAATACCCGCCATAATTGTTTTAGGCTGCGGCATTGTATAAAACTCTATGCCCTGTGTTAACGCGTTGGAGGCCGTACCTGTAAGTTCAGGGTCGAGACCAGTGTAGTTGGTGATGGTCCATATATTCTGCGCAGAAACATAAATTCTTGCTGAAGACATTTTTATGCTGCGTGCCAGGGATGAAGGCAACGTATAGCCGAGCGAAATGTTTTTAAGGCGCATGTAGCTTCCATCTTCCAGGAAGCGGGAAGGCCTGAGATCGCTGGCATAGTTGGCCGCCGTCATTTTGGGTATCATGGTAATATCACCGTCATTCTGCCACCTGTCTAACTGGCTGAGAGAGAAATTGGTTGACCTTGTGCCGCCATGCTCCTGGAAAAACCTGTTCCAGTGCAACTGTTTGTTGCCCTGTGAGAACTGGAAGAAGAACATGAGATCGAAACCCTTAAAGCTGAGGTTGTTGGTGAAACCGCCGGTGAAATTGGGATTGGCGGTACCTACAATGCGGCGGTCGTTGTTAACGTCGAACTGGCCATCGCCGTTTACGTCTTCAAACTGGATGGCGCCGGTTTTAGGATCAACACCTGTTTGGGGGTTAAGATAGAAGGAGAACATCTGGCCACCTTCCTGGTAACGGTAAATATCCCTGTTATATACATTGAAAGGAGCTGCCAATTTCAATATCTTGTTCCTGTTGAACGACATATTTAGGCTGGTGCTCCAGGTAAGGCCGCTTTTGGAGCGGACAATATCGCCACTGATGCCGAATTCGAAGCCTTTGTTCTCCAACTCGCCATAGTTTTGCGTAAGAACATTAAAACCTGTGGAGCGGGGCAGCGATACATCCAGCAAGAGATCCTGCGTTTTTTTGTAGTAGTAATCGGCGGTGATATTTAACCTGTTTTGAAAAAGGCTGATATCAATGCCTATATCTGTTTGTTTGGTTGTTTCCCATTTTAAGTTGGGGTTGGCCAATTGCGTAGGGCTGATACCCGGCAAATCCGCATAAGCCGCGCCACCCCAAAGGCCAAGTGCCTGGAAATCTTTAATACCACTTTGGTTACCTGTAATGCCGTAGCTTCCGCGGATTTTTAATGTGTTAAGCGCCGGGATATCCTGCAGGAATTTTTCTTCAGTTAATACCCAGCCCAAACCCACTGAGGGGAAAGTACCGTACTGGTTGGCTTTACCGAAACGGGAAGAGCCATCTCTTCTGACATTTACAGTAAGCAGGTATTTGCGGTCGTAATCGTAATTAACGCGGGAAAAAACAGAACCTATACCCCAACTGGTGCCGGTGGTTGTGGCTGTTTGAATAGCTGCCGCGGTAACTTCTTTAAAATCATCGCTGGGGAACTGAGTGCCGGTTACAGAGATAACTGAGGTGGTTGATTTTTGAACAGTGGTACCCACCAGGGCGCTTACTGAGCTTTTACCAAATTTAAAATTGTAGCTCAATACGTTTTCCTGTATCCAGTTGTTGTTGTTGGTGCTTAACGCCTGCGCCCTGCCGTTTACAGCAGAGCCGCCATTGGTTTTAGAATTGTCGTAAACGGTTTCTTCAACATTACTGTAGTCAAGGCTATAGCTGGATTTAAGCTTTAGGCCGTGTATAAACTCATATTCCGCATAAATGCTGCCCACAAAGCGGTTGGTCATCATAGCCAGGTCGCTTTCTGCAATGGCTGCCACCGGATTTTCGAACGTAGGTATTTTAAAATAAGAACCATCGGCATTATAAACGCCCCTGTCTGTAGGATAGAAGAAAGTGCCTTCCAAGCCGCCGGAAATGTTATCGTCATTTCTCAACCTGCCCCGTTTGTTATAGGAGTATAAAAGGCTGGTTCCGATTTTAAGTTTTTCTATCGGAGTAAAGTCCAGGTTAACACGCCCTGTGCTGCGCACAAAATCGGATTTTTTCAATATGCCTTCCTGCAGCATGTTGTTGCCGGAAACCATATATTTTACTTTTTCGTTACCCCCGCTGATGGAGAGATCCACATTGCGCAATGCGCCTGTACGGAAGATAAGATCCGCCCAGTTGGTAGTGATGGCCGTATCGGGATTGCCGTACGGCGCCGGCTTACCATCGTTAACAGCAGCCTCATTCATTAGCCTTTCGAATGTGGGGCCATCTGTAACACCGGGTTTTTTAGGCGCTTTTTGGTTGCCATAGTAAAAGCCGAGTGCAATTTTAGCCTTGCCGCTGGCGCCACGCTTGGTAGTAATAAGTACCACGCCGTTGGCGGCACGGGCTCCATAAATGGCTGTTGCAGAGGCGTCTTTGAGAATTTCCATGGACTCGATATCGGCGGGGTTAATATCTGCCATAGGATTGGTAATACCACCGCCGATGCTAAGGCCGGAAAGATTATTGGATTGTACGGGAACACCATCAATAACGTAGAGGGGGTCGCTTGAAGCATTGATAGATGATGTACCACGAATGCGCACAAATACACCGCCGCCCGGGGTGCCGGAGTTGGTATTTACCTGTACGCCGGCCGCACGGCCCTGCAAAAGTTGGTCGGAGCTGGAAGCCGGGATATTGGATATTTCGGCCGCTTTAACAGAAGTAATGGCGCTGGTAAGCGTTTTACGGTTTTGCTGGCCGTAACCGGTAACCACAACCTCTGTCATGGAATTAAAAGCAGGAGCCAGTGAAATTTCAAAAAGAGAACGGTTGCCGACACCGATTTCCTGTTTTTGAAAGCCCACAAATTCAAAAACCAGCGTGTCTGAAGAAGATGAAACTTTTAACTGGAAGTTACCAGAGGCATCAGACACCGTGCCTTTTGCGCTTCCTTTCAGTGCTATGCTAACACCGGACAATGCACCTCCACCTTCCTGGGAGGTTACTTTACCTGACACGGTCCGGTCCTGGGCCGCTAGGCCAATGGATGCCAGGCAAAAAAGCGAAAAGAATAATCTGCTTTTCATAAGCTAATCAATAAATGGTTTATAAACAACAAGAGTATCCGGTGTTATAGAGCAAGCTTTAACGAAAACGGCTAGGATTAGAAGGGTAAATTTATATATTACAATAAAAATAATGTGACTATTAGTAATGTTAGCAACAGTAACTTTTGGTACTACAAGATTAGTTATTTTTTAAAAAAAAATTAAAATAAAATGTAAAAACAGTAAAATTTCCTAATGAACATTAAAAAAGGAGTAAAAAAATAGAGAGATTATAAAAAAATTTTGAAACAGCAGTAAAAATTACTGTTATATATAATATTTGTAGTAAAATATTGTAATTAATGATAGAAAATGACACAAAAACGCTTATAAACAACAGTGTTTCAATTATTAATGGGTAAAATTATTAAGATAGTTTAATAAATTGCATATTAATATTGTATTAAACATAATATGTTTTGAAGAAAGCGTTAACCATATTTTTTCTTCTGGTATTCAGTTTTTATGCCGGGGGGTTTTACTCCTTCTTCATTATATTTCAGCAACAGGCCCGCAAAGAAATAAAACAACAAATTAAGCGGGATGTACCTGTACGAGAACTAACTGCTATACATATAAGCCGTGACGGAAAAGACGAATTGGAATGGTTTGAGGAAGGAAAAGAGTTTCATTATCATAACATGATGTATGATGTGGTGAAGACTGAGCAATCCGCTGACAGTATTGTTTACTACTGCATTAACGATGTACAGGAAAAGAGCCTTTTTGCGTTTTTAGACAAAATGGTGCAGGACCACCTGGCCCATTCAAAAAAACTGGGCTCACTTAAAAGCCTGGAAAAAGTATGGCTTCCGCTTATAGTGCCTGCAGCAAGTGAAGATACCCGTCACTTTGATCATTTGGCAACCTTACCTTCCTACTACAAAAATCTTTATCAATCTGTTTCACTGGATATGCCTGCCCCGCCCCCAAAACCTTTCTCATAAACAACAAGAAAGTATCAGCAACACCCTTAGCAATAAGGGTGTTGTATATGTTTTTCTTGAAAAACCTCATTAAACAGTCCAGGCATATACCCCGGGTATTACCTGCACCGTCACAGAAGGTTTTGTTACCGGTAAATGGCTGCTAGCTTTTGGTTGATCAATCTTGGTGTCAGTCCCGAAATTTCGGGAGAACAGTTTTTCAGATTGGCGTTACTTTTTCTTGAACACCCCAATATCATCATAAAGAACTTAACAGTATTTGCGCACAATCTACCAGGAACAATTCCAATGGAGCCACCAGTTAAACGTATGCTGTTCGCAGACATTTCACTTAGGGTGAATATCATATACTGCGATACCAAAAGGCCACTTATTACGGTACAAACCACTGTTACTGACGTGCAGGTTATTGATTACTACTTAAACTACTGTAATGAGGAAGATTATACTTATCCAGGCATGCCTGCTGTTTGCTTTTGCAGGCATGGGCCAGGAGCTAACCATAGAAGACGAAGTAACACGCCAGCCCCTTGCAAGGGTACAGGTAGGCAACAAAAAAGCCGGCATAAGCCTGCAAACAAACAACCTGGGCAGAATTGGCATTTCGCCACTGCAAAACGTTGACAGCATATTCATATTCCTGTCGGGTTACCTGCAGCAGGTGGTAACCTATGATCAATTGCAACAACGGAAATTAAAAGTGCTGCTAAAAGAAGATCCCATTTCTCTTGAGGCAGTAGTAGTTACTGCCAGCAAATGGCGGCAGGATAAAAGGCAAACCCCCGCTAAAATTTCTGTCATCTCCCAAAAGGATATACTGCTGCAAAACCCGCAAACCGCGGCTGATTTACTGGGACAGGGAGGAGAAGTATTTATACAAAAAAGCCAGTATGGCGGCGGCAGCCCTATGATACGCGGCTTTTCTACCAACCGCGTTTTAATAACTGTTGACGGTGTGCGCATGAATACCGCCATTTTCCGCAGCGGCAACCTGCAAAACGTTATCTCGCTTGATCCTTTCTCCATCGAAAAAACAGAGGTGCAGTTTGGGCCGGGCTCAGTTATGTACGGCAGCGATGCCATTGGCGGTGTAATGAACTTCAGCACCTTATCTCCGGTATTGTCGTCAACTGGTCACACTTTCATAAAAGGCAATGCGCAGGCACGCTGGGCATCTGCCAGCAACGAAAAAACGGGGCACGTTGACCTTAACATAGGCCTGAAAAAATGGGCTTTTTTAACCAGTGCCAGCTACTTTGATTTTGACCACCTTAAAATGGGCAGCCATGGACCTGAAGAATACCTGCGGCCACATTATGTGCAAACCGTAAACGGTGTGGATGAAATGGTAACCAATCCCAATCCTGAAAAGCAGGTGCCTACCGGGTACAACCAATACAACCTTTTGCAAAAGGTACGCTTTGCGGCAAACGAACACTGGGATGTTCAATATGGCTTCCAGTATTCCAAAACCTCCGATTATTCCCGCTACGACCGGCTCCTGCGCTACCGTGGCAGCAACCTGCGCTCTGCGGAATGGTATTATGGCCCGCAGGAATGGATGATGAACAACCTTACCGTAACCAGCACGGCCCGCACAGCCTTATATGACCAAATGAAAATTGGCGCCGCACAGCAATACTTCAGGGAAAGCCGGCACGACAGGGATTTTCAAAAAACCACCAGGTACAACCGCATTGAAAAGGTAAATGCCTGGTCTTTCAATATTGACCTGGAAAAAACTTTAGCCCAAAAGCACACCCTGGGCTATGGCATTGAATTTATTTACAACAAAGTAACCTCTACCGGAACCGATGAAGATGTAAGCACTGGTAAATCGGTAGCCGGGGCACCCCGCTACCCGGATGGCGACGACTGGAAATCTTACGCGGCCTACCTTACCTATCGTTATAAAGCCAGCGAAAAATTAAGCCTGCAGGCCGGCACACGCTACAACCGCTATGTGCTTAATGCCGTGTTTGATACCAGCTTTTACCATTTTCCATTTTCCACCGCAAAAGTTAACGCCGGGGGGCTTACCGGCAGTGCTGGCCTGGTGTATAACCCCAGTAATACCTGGCAGTTAAGTGCTAACCTAAGCACAGGTTTCCGTTCGCCAAATGTGGATGACATGGGCAAGATATTCGAATCAACCCCGGGTTCCGTTGTGGTGCCCAATCCATCCCTCAAATCAGAGTATGCGTACAATATAGACGCTGGTATTGCCAAAACTTTTGGCGGCATTGTAAAAGTTGAGATAAGCGGCTTTTACACCTGGCTGGAAAATGCATTGGTGCGCCGCAACAGTACGTTAAACGGGCAGGACAGCATTGTGTACGATGGGGAATTAAGCCAGGTACAATCCATACAAAACGCCGCACAGGCAAGGGTATGGGGTGTAAGCGGCAATATAGAAATAAAGTTGCCCTCTGGCTTTGGCATTTCCAGCCGGTTGAACTACCAGAAAGGCGAGGAAGAGCTGGATGATGGCAGCACAGCACCATTAAGGCATGCGGCGCCATTTTTCGGCATAACGCACCTTACCTACTCCCGCAACCGCTTCAAGGCAGATTTTTATGCCGTTTACAACAGCCAGGTAAGCAACGCCAACCTGGCGCCGGAAGAGCAGGGCAAGGATTATATGTATGCCGTAGATGCGGATGGCAAACCCTACTCGCCATCCTGGGCTACGTTTAACCTGAAAGCCATGTACCAGCTTACGGATAACTTTATGTTTACGGCGGCTTTGGAAAACATAACAGACCGCCGATACAGGCCCTACTCATCGGGCATTGTATCGCCGGGAAGAAACTTTATTATTTCCGCAAGGGTAAGTTTCTAAAACATCCCCTGCATTACAACAATTTACAAAACCGCCTTTTTAAAAGGGCGGTTTTGCTTTTGGTGGCAGGGGTCCGGTACTTCTATGAGGCATCGTTGCGTCGCACTACGTTCATCAGTTAGTTTTCATGGCATCTTTTCAGCCCCGGGTAGAATGTCTGAACCAGGATTTTGCGGTGATGTTACTGATTGAACTGATAGCCGCAGTGTCTGCCGCCTTTGGCGCCAGACACGTTGGCACTATTATGTACAAAAAATGTTGCCGTGTAATAAAGAGCTACGCTGATGACAGAATGGGGGCGCCCAAACTCAATACTGCAGGATTAAGTAGAATAAGCGCATTACCCAACATGTGTTCCGGCGGAACACTTTGTGGGTAGAATACATTGCGGGGTGTTAGCTTGGCGTTCCAGAGGAACGCTTTGTGCCCGTATCAGCAGGGATGAGCACAAAATGTTCCTCAGGAACATAGTATTACCTTGGGCTTATTGTGCCTAATCCTATTTATAATATTCTCTATCAGGGGCTGAAAAGCCGCCCTTAGAACAGAACGATGAAAGGATTGCGACGCAACTGGGTGGCCACAAAGTACCAAAGCTGGCAACCAAAAAAAGATTGAAAAACGGACTTTATTCACCGACGGAAGAATGTTTGCTGTACCATTCCACAGTTTTTTCAAGGCCGATTTTAATGGTTACCGTTGGCTGGTAACCAATAACGGCAAAAGCTTTTGAAACATCGGCCAGGCTATGCTTTACATCCCCCTTACGCTCCGGCCTGTAAACCGGCGCTGCTGTTGTTCCTGTCGCATGACTGATGTGCTGCCACAACTCGTTTAAAGTAATAGAGGTGCCGCAGGCGATGTTCATTACTTCGTGCTGTGTAATATTATCCGCCAGCAACGCTTTTATGTTGGCCTGTACCACGTTTTCAACAAAGGTGAAATCGCGGCTGGTATTGCCATCGCCATTAATGTACGGGGCTTCGTTTTTTAACGCGGCCTGTATAAAAAGAGGTATCACTGCGGCATAGGGCCCGGCGGGGTTTTGCCTGGGGCCAAACACATTAAAGTAACGCAGGCCGATGGTATGAAACCCATATAAACGGGAAAAAACATCCGCATACAACTCATTAACATACTTGGTGACAGCATAGGGGGATAAAGGCTTGCCGATATTGTCTTCCTGCTTGGGCAGCACGGACGAATCGCCATAAGTGCTGGAACTGGCAGCATACAGCATCCGTTTTACCTGGGCTTCTTTAGCGGCCTGCAATATGTTAAGAAAACCGGAGATATTTACCTCGTTGATAGTAAGAGGATCGTTTATAGACCGTGGCACAGAACCCAAAGCGGCCTGGTGGCTAATATAATCCATACCCTGCACTGCAAGGCGGCAGGTACCGGCATCACGTATGTCGCCCTCCATTAATTCAAAGCCGGGGTGAGAAAGCCAGGGCTTAATATTGGCCGGCGAACCTGTGGCAAAATTATCCAGTACACGCACCCTGGCGGCGCCATATTGCAGCAGGTATTCCACAATATGAGAACCAATAAAACCGGCGCCCCCTGTTACCAGGAAGCTGCTGCCGCTTATATTTGCCTGGTGAAATTTAGTCTGGTACATAATTGCTGCATATATACAACAATTACACAGCCTGGTAAACTGTAAATAACAATTTAATGGCTGCAGCAGATTACCTGGCAATATTTAACTTCACCAGGCCTTAGCAGCAGGCATAATTAATACTTACTTCGTTTGGTTAACCCGTTTTAAAATCATATCAACCCAATAATATACCATGAGTACCCAGGTAAAAAATATTTCCAAACTAATGAGCCTTGTATTGCGCCATCAGCCGGAATATATTGGCCTTACCCTTAACGCAAATGGCTGGGCCAGCGTAGAAGAGCTTATCAACAGGATGAACAGCCACGGAATAGCTGTAAATAAAACGTTGCTTGAAGAAGTTGTAGTCACCAATAATAAACAGCGCTTTGCTTTTAATGAAGACAAAACGCTGATAAGGGGCAGCCAGGGCCACAGCATTGCTGTTGACCTTGAATTAAAAGAAAGCTTACCGCCGGATATTTTATACCACGGTTCAACCGTATCATCGGTTGAACTAATTATGCTTACCGGTATTAAGAAACAAAGCAGGCAGCATGTACACCTTAGCCAGGATACCAACACGGCCCAACAGGTAGGCGCAAGGCATGGCAAACCTGTTGTTTTGCAAGTAAATGCAAAAGCTATGTATGACCAGGGGTATCGTTTTTATATTTCAGCTAATAAAGTGTGGCTTACAGATGAAGTGCCCCCTCAATTTATATCGCTAAAGAATGCGAGTGAAAAATAAAAAGCAGGTACATAAGCACCTGCTTTTATCATAGATCAGCAACAATTTATCTTTCCCAGAATGGCGGAGGTTCAATACCCAATGAACGCAGGTAAACATAGCCCTGCCCACGGTGATGAATTTCGTTATCAATAAAGTAGAAAATAGTGGAGTAAACAGGTCCTTCGTATAAACCAAAAGCTACATCGTTCTGTTGAAACCTGCCCGGTTCCACCTGCTGCCATAGATTGTTTACTGTTTCAGTTACTTCATCCCAAAGCTGCAGCAGTTCTTCTTTTGTAGCCGGGGTAGCCAGTACAAAACCATCAGGCTTGCCAGGCACTTTCCAGGCGGAAGTGGCTACACCATAAATGCCGGGCAACGCCATGTTAACCATTTCCATAGCCAGCTCAGCAAATGGGCGCATACCGCCAATACTGTAGCTAAACAATTCTTTTTCAGGAAAGGTGTCAATAACACGGCGGGTTAAGGAGCGGTGCCCCTGCCAATGGGCCAGGAAAGCTTCTGAAGTTAATACCTGCTGTTCTGTAGCAGGTTGCAGTGTGTTGTTAAGAGTGGTATTCATGTGTTTTCTTTTTTGTTGATGTAAAGAAAACACCGGCCAGTGACAGCCTTATGTCAGCAGGAAATAAAAAAGTAAAGGAAATTATGAAACCTGGGTTTTGTCATCTACAACAGCGCCGGTTTCAACGGTATTGGCAGCGGCATGCTCTTTATGGGGCATCAGCCTTTTTTGAAACAGCAGCAATACTATTACCCCGAATGATATGGAAGCATCTGCCAGGTTAAATACAGGTTGAAAGAACTCAAACTGGTCGCCTCCCCAAACAGGAACCCAGGAAGGCAGGGTGGTATTGATAAGGGGGAAATAAAACATGTCAACCACTTTACCATGCAAAAAGCTGGCATAACCGCCACCGGGAGGAAAAAGCTGGGCCACATTTTGGATATAAGGGGTGCTCTCGTTGAAGATGAGACCGTAAAACATGCTGTCAATAAGGTTACCGAAAGCACCGGCATATATTAATGATGCACAGATAATAAAACCCCTGCTGTAGCCTTTACGGATAAAGTTGCGGATGATAAAAGTACCGGCTATAACGGCTACCAGCCTGAACAGTGTAAGAATAATTTTACCTACGCCACCGCCAAATTTCCAGCCCCATGCCATGCCCTCGTTCTCTACAAAATGCAGCCTGAACCAATTGCCAATTACGTTGTGCTCTTCGCCAAGGTAATAATGTGTTTTAATGTATACTTTGATGGCCTGGTCTGCTATTAAAATCGCCGCTATTAATAAAGCTGCATACTTACCCTTCACTATAAAAAATTTGGGGCAAAGATAAGGGAATTGGTTTCTGGCGATAACGCAATTAACAATAGCTGCAACGGGTTGAACAACAGTTGCAAAAGCACAAAATCAATACAAAAGCCTGTAGCCGTAAACAATACTACCCGGGCTGAAAAGCTGCGTAGAATTACCGAACGTACAAGTGAGTGACACAACCAAAGCCCAATAGTAGTATCACAGTCTGCGGCCAATACATAAAAACAACTTATTTTGAAGCTGAAAAAGAATTATTATGTACGAAACATTAACTGACAGGATATTGACTCTTTGCGATACCATACCTGCTCTGGTATTGCAGCTTCCGGAAAATGAGCTGACAGCCAGGCCTGCACCCGGCAAATGGAGCAAAAAAGAAATACTGGGGCATTTAATTGATTCAGCCGCCAATAACCACCAGCGTTTTGTACGTGGCCAGTTTGAACAGGAGCCGCAAATATTTTATGCACAAAATGAATGGGTAAGTTTTCAGCAGTACAATACCGCCAGCATGCAGCAGTTGTTAGCATTATGGCAGGCTTATAACAGGCACCTGGCTTACATAATAAGCCTGGTACCTGCCGAAAGCCTGGGCCGCCAATGCCGGGGAAGGGACGGTAATTTATATACGCTTTCTTACCTTATTGAAGACTACCTGGTGCACATGGAACACCATTTAAAGCAAATAATAACTTATAGCCAAGCACAAAACTAAGGTTGGTTACATAGTTGCATTTTTAGATAAATACACAGCATGCACGTACATTTTATACAACACGTTCCGTTTGAATACCCCGGCTCCATAATTGACTGGTGCGGTTTACACGGGCATACCTACAGTATTACCCACATGTACGGGGATTTTAAATTTCCGGCAACAGCAGAATTTGATATGCTGGTAATGATGGGCGGGCCCATGGGCGCCTACGAGACAGATACTTATGCATGGCTTAAGGCTGAAAAAGCATTTATAGCAGCAGCCATTGCCGATAGAAAAAAAGTGCTGGGTATTTGCCTGGGTGCGCAATTAATAGCAGATGTTCTTGGCGCGGAAGTACATCCACACACCGAAAAAGAAATAGGCTGGTGGCCTGTGCAAAAAACCGTTCAGCACCCGCTTACGGCACAGTTGCCGGATACCTTCACCTGTTTTCACTGGCATGGCGATACCTATACCCTACCGCAGGGAGCCATACAATTATTGCAGTCTGCATGCTGTAACCAGCAAGGGTTTGTGTATGGTTCTCATGTTGCCGGTTTTCAATTTCACCCGGAAGTAAAGGAAAACCTGTTGGACGACATGACGGAGCATGAAAGAGCCGAGCTGGTAAAAAGCACCTATGTACAAACAGAACAAGAGATTATTTCTGCCACACCGCATCACATATTGCAGCAACAAGTTTATATGCACAGTTTGCTGGACGCCTTTGTACGGTTATAGCAAATCCTGAATGGTTTAACAATTTAGCAACCCACATATATTTGTATATACAAATATTGTTTTTATTTTTGCCATCTTAAACAGAAAGTGATAATGAAAACATCAGAGTGCAGGTACGCTTCGTGCATATACTTCTCGGCCAGCGCACTGGCCAGGAAGGTGGAGAAGCTGGCGCTGGAAAGCTGGAAGCCCGTTGGGCTTTCTCCCAGCCATGCCTACCTGCTGCTGATAGTGCTTGACGATGCGGGCATACAGCCAGGGGCGCTGGCGGAACAATTACAGCTTTCGCCCAGTACTATTACCAGGCTTATTGAAAAACTGGAAGAACGCAAACTGGTGGTTCGCACTACAGAGGGAAAGGTTACCAATGTTTACCCTACCCCAAAGGCCAAAGCCTTGCTGCCGGATATGAAAAAGTGCATGGATGAGTTTGATAAAAGTACCTGCGGGCTGCTGGGCACCACTGAAAGCAAGGCCATTGCTGCCGGCATGAGCAAGCTGGCAGATAAACTGCCCTGATTTTTTTTGAGTTAACACTTGTATATACAATTAACACTTGCCTGCCAGGAATAAAATAAAAGGAGAATGTATGAAACTTACTGGTGAAAAAAACAAAGCTGTTATTAAAATAATTGATACAGCCTATGCTGATAAGGGGCTTGATTACAGCGCTTACCGGCAATTAATTGACGACCTGCTGGAACTGGGTAAATCAACTAGCCCTGTTCAATCCCCTGCTTTAACGGAATATACCAAACTGAATGTTGCCCGCATGAACAGGTTGGACAAAACAACAACCCTGCTTCCGGAATTTCAGGAAACAATAGCCAAAATAGATAACAAACAAATATGGCTGGTACTTACCGAAGGCTGGTGTGGGGATGCGGCTCAAACCGTTCCTGTATTTGCTAAAATAGCGGCGCAGAACAGTAATATTGAACTGAAATTTTTGCTGCGTGAAGAAAACCCGGAGTTGATGGATCTTTACTTATACAAAGGCATGAGCAAAAGCATACCCAAACTTATTGTTCTTAATGGTGAAGGCGAAGAGCTTTTTAACTGGGGCCCAAGGCCGCAAAAAGTGCAGCAACTGTTTGATGTACTTAAAATGCAGCAGGCACCGTACGACATCATAAAAGAAAAAATTCATGGCTGGTACGCTAAGGATAAGACTATCTCTGTACAGCAGGAATTACTGGCTTTAATGACAGAAGCCCAATAACCCGCCTAAACAAAACTATTCTTTACTCAGTTATATTAAGGTAAGGGCGCTTATGAACAACAGCACGGCTTTAGCAAACTCATCAGCGTTTTAACAAACAGGTTAGCTGCGCCCTTCCTTTTTTCGTTATTACATCACCTTATATAAATACTATGAACTTACATCTTACCAACAAAAAAGCATTAGTTACCGGCTCTACGGCCGGCATCGGTTTCTCTATTGCCAGCCAACTGGCACAGGAAGGCGCAGACGTAATTGTAAATGGCCGCACACAGGCCAGGGTTGATGCTGCCATAGAGCAGATAAAAAAAGATAACCCCTCTGCGAAGGTCAGCGGTGTGGTTGCGGACTTCTCCAAAGCAACGGATGTACAGGCGCTTATAGACCAGGTACCACACATAGACATACTCGTTAACAATATATCTATTTTTGAGCCCAAGCCTTTTACCGAAATACCAGACGCAGACTGGCTTAGGTTTTACGAAATAAATGTACTCAGCGGGGTTCGCCTGTCCCGCCACTACCTGCCCGCCATGCTTAAACAAAACTGGGGGCGAATCATTTTTATCTCCAGCGAATCGGCCGTACAGATACCTGAAGAAATGATTCACTACGGTATGACAAAAACCGCACAAATAGCCATCAGCCGTGGGCTGGCCGAACTTACCAAGGGCACTGATGTTACGGTTAATTCTGTATTGCCCGGCCCCACAAAATCCGAAGGCGTAAGTACTTTCTTAAGCGACCTGGCAAAGGTGCAGCAATCTGATACAAAAGAAGTGGAAAACAATTTCTTTAAAACCGCCAGGCCATCATCCCTGTTACAAAGGTTTACCACTACAGAAGAAGTGGCCAATCTTGTTACCTATGTTGCCAGCCCGTTATCATCCGCTACAAACGGCGCAGCGTTAAGGGCAGATGGTGGTGTGGTAAGAGCTTTATTATAGCAGAAAAATATAAAGGCAAAAGCGTTTAACTCTCTTCCTCAAAGTACAGTTTGTAGTAATGCTTCCCGGTCATTTCGTCGTAACCTTTTTCAATAAGGTCCCGGCGGCCGTGAATGTATATATGGAAGTTTTTATCCAGCTTAAGAACAGATTTAAACACTTTTGCCTGCTTTTTTACCGCGGCCAGGTGTATATCAAACGCTTCTTCTATTTCAAAATTCTTAGCGGCTTCAAAATTCTTTTTATAGTTATTAAAGCTGTCCACCACGTCTGGGTGATGTATTACTTCCTCTGCAAATTCCTGGAAGTTAAACTGCTCTTTGGTTTTAAAGTAGTCCATAGACCGGTTTAGCAAATCAATCTGGTCAGACTTTGTTACCTCGAATTTTTCCGGGTATTCATTCGTAATAAACTGTTTGCAAAAGCTCAGGTATTTATCCGTGTTGTGATAGCTGTCCGCATAAGGCGTTACCTGCAAAAAATCATTCACCCAGTACTGCGCATCATTCTGTTTATTGGTGCTGTCAACCACGCATACAACAAAACCTTCCTGGCTGTTTTTTCTAAACACCAGGCAGCCTTTGTCAAGCTTGTTAATATTAATACCTTGCTCCTGAACCACCTCCCAGCTTTTGCCATGAGGGAATACCTTTAAAAACGTTTCCTTTGTTTCGCTCTTAAACAAACCCACGGCCTGTATGTATTCCGTACCAAACGGAACATTGTTAAACAGCGCTACATACAACTCCCCTTCCTTCACTTTTACATGGGTGCTTTTGCTGTATAAGAAGTGGGCCAGCAATGCCGATTGGGCAGTAAAGCTTTGGGTGTTTTCAAATATCTCCGATATATAGCGGTACACTTCATTTAACTGTATATCGCTGATATGTGTAAAATGATACTGCTCATTCTCGTTAAACGATCCAAGAAAGTATTTAGTAAGCAGCTTGCGCACATCTTCATCATTTAAAGTAAGCGGGTTAGCCGAAAGCTTCAATTCCTCCCCGCGGGATGGGTTACCCACTTTGTGCACAATTACCTGTTGCAGTTCAACGCTGTCTGTACCTGTCATAATGCGGCGAAGATAACAACACCGCCAATACAGCCGGTGCGGGCAGCCATTTTAGCTTTGCATACCATATAACATCGTTGGGGCAAGTAGGTAGTGATAAATGGCGAGAAGGAAAATTTCCTTTTACATCGTACATCCCACATCTAACATCTTGCATTTCTTTTTACATCGTACACCCCACATCTAACATCTTACATAAAAAAGCACTTCGTACTTCTGCCTTCGTACTTGGGGGTGCCCCCAAGCTATCGCAAGGGGTCGGGCTTTCCGCTATTACTCCGGCACAAGGCCCTGCTGCGATGGCCTCACCGGGGTAGCCGCTGCAATCCCTCACCCGTTGGTGACACAGCGCAGATATTCACCATGCTTTCTCAGTTTAGGCCGTTTGCCGGTTTTTAAAACTTTCTTACATTGGTATAAATCTAACCGCCATGCCAGTTACAGATGCCCGCATTGACGCCTACATAGAAAAATCAGCCGCGTTTGCCCAACCCATACTGCGGCATATACGCCAACTGGTGCACAAAGCATGCCCCGGTGTTCAGGAAACCATGAAGTGGAGTTTTCCGCACTTTGATTATGGCAATGAAATGATGTGCAGCATGGCCGCTTTTAAACAGCACTGTGCTTTTGGTTTTTGGAAGGCCCGCCTTATGAAAGACGCGGATAAACTAAGCGATGGCAATACGGAAGCAATGGGGCACCTTGGGCGTATTACCTCGTTACAGGATTTACCCGCCGACAAAGTTTTAATCAGCTATATTAAAGAAGCGGCGCTGTTGAATGAAAACAAAGTAAAACTGCCATCAAAGGCAAAAGCTGAAAAGAAAGAGGTAAATGTTCCGGCGGATTTACAAAAAGCTTTAAAGGCCAATAAAGCCGCGGCAGCCACCTTTAGCAATTTTAGCTACAGCAATAAAAAAGAATACGTGGAGTGGATAACCGGCGCCAAAACCGAAGCCACACGTTCATCCCGCCTGGCCACGGCTATTGAATGGATGGCCGAAGGCAAAATACGCAACTGGAAATATGTAAAGTAGGTTACGTAATGTATCATTTGCCATTGTTAACTGGTACCTACATCATACATCTAACATCGTACACAGTAAGTACTTTATCTATCCCAACAACTCAGCCACTCTTACTTTATCAGTCATCAGTTGCCTTACAGCATCGGCAATGGCTTGTGCGTCGTAGCCGCATTCGCGGTGCAGTTCTTTTAGAGTACCGTGCTCAACAAGCCTGTCAGGAATACCCAGTATTTTAATTTCCGCTTTATAATTATGTACGGCGATAAACTCTGCTATAGCGCTGCCAAAACCACCTACAATAGTTCCATCCTCAACAGTAACAACCTTGCTGTACTTGCTGAACACTTCGTGCAGCATCTGCTCGTCCAGCGGCTTTACAAAACGCATATCGTAAAGCGCCGGGTTAAGCCCTTCGGTGCGCAGCTCACGAATAGCGGCAGTAGCAAAATTGCCCGGGTGGCCTAAAGTAAGTATCGCCACTTCCTGGCCATCTTTCAGCTTGCGGCCTTTGCCTACTTCAATTTCCTCAAAAGCGGTGCGCCATTGGGGCATTACGCCTTCGCCGCGGGGGTAGCGGATAACAAAAGGATATTTCGTAGATTCCAGTTGAGAGGTGTACATCAGGTTGCGCAACTCCTGCTCATTCATCGGTGCACTGATGATCATGTTGGGTATGCATCGGAAATAAGGTATGTCGTAAGCGCCGTGGTGCGTAGGCCCATCTTCGCCAACCAGGCCGGCCCTGTCCAGGCAAAGTACCACGGGCAGCTTTTGTATGGCAATATCATGCACTACCTGGTCGTAGGCACGCTGCATAAAAGATGAATAAATGTTGCAGAAAACACGCATTCCCTGTGTAGCCAGGCCGGCGCTTAATGTAGCTGCATGCTGTTCACAAATGCCCACATCAAAAGCCCGGTGCGGCATTTTTTCCATCATAAACTTTAGCGACGAGCCACTGGGCATTGCCGGGGTTACGCCCATTACTTTATCGTTCAGCTCCGCCAATTCTATCATAGTATGGCCAAATACATCCTGGTATTTGGGTGGCTGGGGAATGTCGTACTTCTTTTTATATATTTCGCCGGTTACTTTATCAAACAGTCCGGGGGCATGCCATTTAGTCTGGTCTTTTTCGGCTAAAGCGTATCCTTTGCCTTTTACGGTAATTATATGTAACAACTTGGGACCGGGAATATTGCGCAGGTCTTTAAGCGTGTCTACCAGTTTGGTAATATTGTGGCCGTCAATAGGGCCAAAATACCGCAGCTTCAGCGATTCAAACAGGTTGGCGCTGCTGCTAACCATGCCTTTCAGGCTTTCGGCTACCTTGTGTGCCATCAGGCGTGAAAAACGCTTGCCCACCGGCAGTTTTCCCAAACCCTTCCAAATGTCATCCTTCAATTTATTGTAAGTGGGAGAAATGCTGATATCCGTAAGGTATTCCTTCAGGGCGCCCACATTGGGGTCAATGCTCATGCAGTTATCATTCAGTATCACCAGCATGTCAGCATCGGTTACACCGGCATGGTTCATGGCCTCAAAGGCCATACCCGCCGTCATAGCCCCGTCGCCAATAACAGCTACTGATTTCCTGTCTTCTCCTTTATACCGTGCCGCCATGGCCATGCCCAGCGCCGCGGAAATTGAGGTGGAAGAGTGGCCCACACCGAATGTATCGTATTCGCTTTCGCTTCTTTTAGGAAAACCACTAAGGCCTTTGTATTTGCGGTTGGTGATGAAATTATCCCTTCTGCCGGTGAGTATTTTATGGCCATAAGCCTGGTGGCCTACATCCCAAACCAGTTGGTCGTAGGGCGTGTTGTAAATGTAATGCAATGCCACGGTAAGTTCTACCACACCAAGGCTGGCCCCAAAGTGGCCGCCATGTACGCTGACAACATCAATAATGTATTGTCTTAATTCGTTACAAAGCTGGTGAAGCTGTTCACGTGGAAGCTTTTTAAGGTCATCAGGATTGTTTATCTGGCTTAACAAAGCCCCCGGCAGAATTTCCATGTAGCGTGATTTATATGTAAAAATAAGGCTTTGGCCCCTAAATTCAGGCTTTGCGGTTACCGGCAGCCTGGTTAAACCATATTTTAAGCTGCTTTCAGGCGATTTTTTGAAATCAAAGCACCTTAAAATCAATTTAGGGCCATTTTCTAAAATACCGGCTGAAACATTGATTACAAATCATCTGCTGTTTTGTTCTGCTACGCTAAAAAAGGGAATTTTTTGGGGGTGTCCCTCGTACCTCGGGCCGGGCAGAACTTCGTTCGCAACCTTCGTCAAAGCAACATTTAGTTGCTTTTTCTCGGTTGTGCTATTACTCCGGCACAAAAGCCCTGCTGCGATGGCCTCACCGGGGTAACCGCTACAATCCCTCACCCGAAGGTGCAGCCTGCTGATATTTTTGCAGGCAGGTTTGCAATGGTCAGCTCAACAAACCCGCTAAGCCAGATTTACGATTGCTACATACTGCCCTGCTCAGACTTTTGATTGCGCTTACTGATGTATGCGGTGATAATAGTAGCAAAAGAACCTGCGCTGAAGTTGCCAAAAGCGGCATTCATAAATACGATAAACAACAACCCGTTTGTTTTATCTTCCACCATGTTTGCCGGCGCATTTACCAACTCTTTTTCTGCATGCCCGCTACTGAAAAGCCCCGGCACATATACAGTAATAAGAATGAACGCTATTAAACAAAAAACTGAAATTGATAAAATGGTAAGAATATGGCCCGCAATAAGCATAAGCGAAACGGGCGTGTTGTTATTTCCAATCCTTCGGTTATAACGCATCATCACAAAAAAGATGCTGCCGAGAAATACAACATCCCCCAGGTACAGGAGCCAGATTTGAGAGAAATCGGCCTGCCTGATAAAATAAATCATTGGAAAAGACGAAATAATAGCAATGAGCACCGCATTCCTTACCAGGAATGGGAGCGCCCCCGGTTGTTTAAGCATGGTCAGCAATATTGTTACACTATTACCGCTGTAAAAACCATACCATACACAAACCGGCTATAGCGGCAAGTGGATGCCGAATTTTTTACCTGTAGCAGAAAGGTCCTCCGCAACGGATGGCTCCAGGGGTATGCCGTGTTGCATTCGCTGGGTTTCCATTTCCCTTTCCGGGTCGCCGGGAATCAACACTTTTTCGTGGCCTTCAGCGGTTTTGGCACTCCTGAAACGTGTTATCCAGTTATCCATGTGCTGCTTAAATTCATCTGCCGGGCGAAAAGCATCAATGCGCATGGCGCCAAAAAAATGCCCCAGCCCCTCGCCGGGCATATTTTGCGGCATAGGTACATAAGCCGGAAACGGCGGCGCCCAGGGGCCATAACTGGCGCCGCTGAGTACTGCGGAAAATATATCTACAATACTACCCAACGCGTACCCTTTGTGAGAACCATGCTCCCTGTCGCTGCCCAACGGCAGTAAAGCCCCGCCCTGTTTTAACTCATTGGCATTGGTAGATGGGCCACCATCTTTAGCCTGCACCCAGCCTTCGGGGGCATCCTGTTTTTTGCGCTGCAATATTTCCAGCTTTCCGTTGGCAGCGGTAGTGGTAGCAAAATCTGCCACAAAGGGCGGCTGTACGCCGGCGGGTATGGCCACAGCTATGGGGTTGGTGCCCAGCATTCTTTCTATGGAAAAGGTGGGCGCTACCAGGGCGCTGGCGTTGGTCATGGCCATGCCAATCATATCGTGCTGCAAAGCCATCATGGCGTGGTAGCCGGCAATACCAAAATGGTTGCTGTTGCGTACAGATACCCAGCCGGTACCTACCTTACCTGCTTTTTCTATGGCTACCTGCATAGCAAAAGGCGCCACCACCAGGCCCAGGCCTTTGCCACCGTCAATAACCGCGGTAGAAGGTGTTTGGTGTGTGATGCTTATTTGCGGGTTGGTATTAATTCTTCCTGCTTCCCATAACCGTACATAACCACTCAGCCGGGCTACGCCATGGCTGTCTATTCCCCGGGCATCAGCAGCTAACAAGGCATTTGTAGCTGTTGCAGCGTCTGCCGCGGAACAGCCCATCGCTAAAAAAACGCTGTTGGTAAACTGGTATAGGTTATGGTACTGAATAATCACAGAATGATGTTTTAAATAATGTAACCCCTTGCTGATACTGTAAACAGGGTGCCGCAAGATAAGGATAAGGCAGGTATAGCGGGAACATGCGATGCTTAAAGAGTTTCTCTAAAACGAACAAAAAAAGGCGGTAAAAAACCGCCCTTAGTTATTTTAATATTAAGCTGGTGTTTTAGAAAGGCAAATCATCTTCAACCGGTTCTGAATAGGCTGCTGGTGAAGAAACAGGTGCGGATTGTTGCGGCGCCTGTTGGTAATTGTTGTAAGCGGGGGCGCTGTTATAGCCTTGCTGTGGGGCGCCCTCCCCATCGTTTGCACGGCTGCCCAGCAACTGCACACTTAAAACGCGTAAGGTTAGGGATGTGCCCTGGCGGCCATCCTGTGTAGTGTAAGAGCGTATGTCTGGTGTTCCATCGGCGTAAACCTGTGTACCTTTTTTTAGGTAGGGGGCAATGCCGGTCTTGTCTGTCCAGTAAGCGCATTCTACCCAAATTGTTTTGTCTTTTTGATTGCCCTGGGCATCGCGGATCTTTTCTGTGTGAGCTACACTGAAATTGATAACGCTTTTGCCGTTTACGGTATTTACCACGCAATCTTTGCCAAGGTTGCCTATCACCTGTAACTTAATCATACACTGAATTTTTATTGATAAAGATTACAAATTAATACAATTATATTCAACCCGAAGGCAATTTAACGCACGTTATATGCACATGTTAAAAATGCAAAGTTTAATGTTGAGAAAGGTACTCTGGGCTGTATGAGTTATTGACGCTATGTTAGGGAGATGAAGTGTGGGTGCTACAGAGGGGCTAAGCTGTTAAGATTGCTTTGCCGCATAATATACTACAGGCAGCAAAAGCTATACTGCGGGAAAAGCTGAATAAAGAACCTGGCAGTACAAGTGTGCGACGCAACGGCAGTTTCATCTATGTTCCTGCTGCCGGGCCCATAAACCTTTCTGACCTTTGCGAAGCAAAGCCGCTTTAAAAACTTTTTAGTTTAGCTACCGCATTTATCAAAAGCCTGCTGTAAATCGGCGATAAGATATTCCGCATCTTCCAGCCCGCAGTACAGGCGCAGCATGCGGTGCTCCTGGCTGGCGGCAATAAAATTTTCTGGTTTAATGCCGGCACAACGGGGTATTATTAACGACTCATGGCCACCCCAGCTTACCGCCATAAGGATATGCTTCAGGGATTCGCAAAATTTTTCTATCACCGCGGCATTGTTGGCATGCATTACAAACGTGAGCAGTCCGCAACAGCCGCTCATTTGTTTTTTAGCCAGTTGGTATTGCGGGAAGGTTTCATCAAAAGGGAAAATAACCTTTTCAACCAGTGGGTGGTTGCGCAGGTAATCCAGCACTTTGGTTGTGGTGCGGGTAATGCGGTCTAACCTGGTGGGCAGGGTTCTGAGGCCCCTTATCAGCAACCAGGCATTAAAAGGCTGTATGCCGCTGCCGATGTTATTGTATTCGCTGTTAAAAATACGTTCAATCATTTGGCCGCTGCCGGTTAAAACCCCAGCCACTACATCGCTGTGGCCGCCAATGTATTTGGTGGCAGATTGCAGCACAAGGTCAATACCGGCCTTAATAGGCTGCTGGTACAGCGGGGTGCAATAACTGTTATCAATAATGCTGGTAATATTGTTTGCTTTTGCCAGTTGCGCTACGGCTTGTATGTCCTGCAGTTCGTACGTCCAGCTATTGGGGCTCTCCAGGTAATATATGGCAGTATTTGGCTGGGTGGCCTGTTTAAAATTTTCGGTTTCCGTACCGTTGATGTAAGTAGTGGTTACATTAAAGCGGGGCAGAATTTCGTCGAACATTTTCTTTGCCCAGGTGTAGGGGTTGCGTACGCTTACAATATGGTCTCCGCTTTTTATGTTGGCCAGTACCGCGGCAAATATGGCCGCTGCGCCGCTGTTGAATACCAGGCAATCTTCAGCGCCATCCAGGGCGGCCAGTTTTTTGCGGAGTATTTCTACTGTGGGGTTAAGCCCCCTGCTGTATAGCCAGGTGGAGTATTCGTCTTCAAAACCTTTGCGAAGGTCTTCTACTTTTCTGAAAGCAAAATTGCTGGTTTGCATAATGGGCGGGGCTACCGCCTGAAAATATTCTGAGCGCTCTTCAGCGTATTCATTCAGTATGTAAGATAAATCCATAATAAGCGTAAATATAAATTATCAGGCTAAAGAAAACCGCTGTACCCCAGGAAATTAAGACAGGCAGCTCACCAATTGCGGCGGGGTTTACTGCTTGGCTAACTATCCCACCGCTTTTAACGACAAAAAAGCCTTATGCGGCGGCAAAAAACCGCTGTAAAAGCGTTGAACTTTTTGAGGGCTAAACCTCATCAAAATATAAAACAATATTTGTATATTGCACAAATATTTTACTGCAACGGCCAGGCCGGACAAGGTAATTTTTGCCTGCTTTATCTTGTTCTTCCTTTGCTATTACCCCCTGGCTTATAACTGTAGTAAAACTATAATTCTGCCCTTTCTCTGTAAAAACTTGAGCGAATGATTATTTCTTCCCAGGAAATAAAGTGCTGTAACCCCTTTCCCACGCATTACTTAAATAACTAAATGAAAGCAGGGCTTGTTATGCCTCGTTTAAACTTATGAGATACCTACTCCTCTTGGCTTCGGTCATCATTACCGTACCTGTAATGTCTCAGGCCAGTCTTATTGTCGGTTCAGGGGCCTACCTGTCTGGCGGTGGAAATGCCTACCTTGTATTAGCCGGAAATATAAGAAGCGATGGCACAGTTAACCTCGCCAGTTCTTCTACCACCAACTTTAACGGCTCATCCCAGCAGCGTATAACCTGTATTGCCGGCAGTGGTTGTACCAGTATTTACAACAGTTCTGTTTACCCGGTAAGCCTGGGCAACGTACTGCAAAACAACAGTAACGGCATTGCCGTAGAGGTAAACACCACTGTTGCGGGCACCCACACCTTCAGCAGTGGCACGGCCGAAATAAAAGAAGGCATTTACTGGCTCACCAATACATCTACCCCTTATAGCGGTATAAATGCACCAACGGGCAGGTTTTTTACAACTACCGGCCGTGGCCTTTTAAAACAAAGCGGCATAGGGAGTACCAGGGTGTTTCCTGTAGGTACATCAGGAACCAATACCCAATATACGCCAGCCAGTGTTAGCTATAGCGGAACGGCAGACAACTTTGGCATTCGCGTAATGGATAATATTTACTATGATTACAATGCTGCCAATGGCGACCCCATAGGTACAACCACCAATTTTAATTTTGTGGAAAAAACCTGGATTGTTAAAAAAGACAACCGGGTAACAGGCGACCAGTTTACAGTTACCCTTCAATGGAACGCGGCCAATGAAAACGCCGCTTTTGCCACACACCGCTCAACAGATGTAACCATTGGCCGCCACCACGATGCTACCTGGTTTCCGCAGGCGCAGGGCCCTGCTTCGGGCAGCAATCCCTATACATTAAGCGGCACTGTTACTTATGATGCTGCCACTTATGAGTACTACCCGGTATCCGCCACCGCCATTAATACGGTGCTTGCCACAACGGCCCTGCAATTTACGGGCAGCTTAAGCGGTAATAAGGTAAGCCTTGTATGGAGCACTACCGCGGATACAAAAACAACTTCCTTCCATGTGCAGCGCAGTACCAACGGTATAGACTTTTTTACCATGGGCAGTGTTACCGCCACGGGCGCCACCGGGTATTACAGTTACACAGATAACCTGGGTAGTAATACCGCCCCGCTGCTGTATTACAGGCTGCAGTTGTCAGACGGGCAGGGCAATTCAACTTTCAGCAAAATTGTTGCAGTAAAGCCCGGCCCCGTAAACGGAAACGTAATTGTCTATCCCAACCCTACCAGTAGTTATATAAGATTAAAGTTTAAAAATGTTGCCGGTAATTACCAGGTAACGCTAACAGATATATCGGGCCGCATTCTGCGTACGGCCACCGTAAACAATGCAGATTACTTTATGCCCTGCGCCGGCATACCCGCCGGTAATTATCTTGTTACAGTAACCCAGCTTAACACCAAAAGTCAATCATACCACTATGTTTGTATTACTCAGTAAATTAAAAACCACTTTATGAAAACCATTATTTTTTTTAAAATTTCCGTTACTGCCGCTATGGCCGCGGGGGTAATGTGCGCCAGGGCGCAGGTTACCGGCATAGCCATTAACGATAATAATGCCTCTGCCGATGCCAGCGCCATGCTGGATGTTAATGTAGTTACAGCATCCTCAAAAAAGGGATTGCTTATTCCACGGGTAACCACCACACAACGCAACGCCATCACTTCCCCGGCAACCAGTTTGCTGCTGTATAATACTACCACTGCACGTTTTGAGTATTATACCGGCAGTAGCTGGCAACCCATTTCATCCGCCTTTTCCGGATGGACACTAACCGGCAACAGCGGCACCAGCTCATCCAATTTTGTAGGCACTACAGACGGGCAGCCACTTACTTTTAAAATCAACAATACACAGGCCGGTTACCTTGGCCTTTCCGGCTCTTCTAATGCCACTGCTTTTGGCGTAAGTTCAAATGCGGGGTTTAAATCTACCGCTATCGGGGCCGAGGCGGATGCATCTTCCAACAACGAAGCTGTTGCGGTGGGGTATGATGCTACCGGCGCCGGTTTTCAATCCGTGGCAGTGGGTGCAACATCACAAACTTCCGGCAATAACACCATCGCTATCGGGTACGATGCAAGGGCAACTGTTTATCAGGCTTTGGCAATCGGCGCTTCCTCCCGCAGCAGCGATAACCAGAATATAGCCATTGGTGTAAGTGCCAATGCTTCCGGCTACCAGGCCACGGCCATAGGTAATGCCACCGCAGCAAGTGCGCAAAACTCCATGGCGCTGGGCAACGGTGCATCAGTTAGTACAGCCAATTATATCAGCATCGGCAATACTTCCATACAGGCCATACGCGGGCAGGTAAATTTTACCACTTACAGCGATGGACGTTTTAAGAAAAACGTGAGCAGCAATGTGCCCGGCCTAAGTTTTATCAACAGGCTGCAACCCGTTACCTATACCTGGGATATACACCAGCTTAATAAATACCTTACTGCCGGTTATCAAACGCATCCAGTTGCTTATACAAAGGCTGAAGAGCAGAGTATGGCCGATAAGGAAAAAATACGCTACACCGGTTTTATAGCGCAACAGGTGCAAAAGGCGGCGGAAGAAACTGGCTTTGATTTCAGTGGTGTTTTGCAGCCTAAAAATCCGAATGATATTTATTCATTAAGCTATGCCGAGTTTGTAGTGCCACTGGTAAAGGCGGTGCAGGAGTTAAGTGATAAAAACCAGGTGCTGGAAGCACGGTTAAAAGCGCAGCAAAGCCTTATTGAACAGTTGGCGCAAAGGCTGCAAAAGCTGGAAACAAAATAGCCTGTTAGAATAACTGAAAAAATGTCCAGGGCGCCTCCCCAAGCTATCGCAAGGGGCCGGGCTTTCCGCTGCTACTCCGCCACAAAACCCTTGCACAAAATCCTCAGCGGGGTATCCGCTGCAATCCCTGGCGCGGTAGTGACACAGCGCACCAAACCACCCGGCTAACAGGGTGCCGCAGCATAAAATTATCCAACAGTCCGAAGGGCTACATGTGAATAGCCCCGGATGAAGTCCGGGGTTTACTAAAAAACGCTTTTGCCTATATTCGTATAAATCATCCTATTAATGCAGATTACAGAGGTAACCAGTGCGCAGGAAGCTGCCGGGTTTATAAAGGTGAATGTATTGCTCAATAAGTTCAATCCCAATTACATCCGGCCGCTGGATAGTGAAGTGAATGAGCTTTTTGACCCTAAAAAGAACAAAGCGTTCAGGTTTGGGGAAGCCAAACGCTGGCTGCTGCTGAGTGAGGATGGAGAACTGCTTGGCCGTATTGCCGCCTTTACCAACAACAAGTATATTAACAAGGGTACGGATTACGCTACCGGCTGCATCGGTTTTTTTGACTGTATTAATAACCAGCATGCCGCCAATAAGTTGTTCAGCAAGGCTGCGGAATGGCTTAAGCAAAAAGGCATGGATGCAATGGACGGGCCTGTAAATTTTGGCGACCGTGATAAATGGTGGGGCCTGATGGTAGAAGGTTTTGAAACACAGCCTTTGTACGGCATGCCCTTTAACCCACCCTATTATGAAAGCCTTTTTGAAGGATATGGTTTTAAGAATTATTACAACCAGTACTATTACGCCATGGGCGTTAAAGACAAGCTGCCGGAACGTTTTGCAGAGCGCCATGCAAAGTTTAAATCAAAGCCTGATTATACAGCCCGCCATATAGCCAAAAATAACCTTGCACAACATGCCGCCGAATTTGCCACTGTGTATAATGCGGCCTGGGCACAGCATGGAGAAGCCAAAGAAATTACTACAGAACAGGTGATGAAACTGTTTAACAAGATGAAAGCGGTAATGGATGAGCGCCTGATATGGTTTGCTTACTACAAAAAAGAGCCCATCGCCATGTGGATTAACATACCGGATCTTAACCAGTATTTTAAGCATTTCAACGGCAAACTGGGCCTGCTTGAAAAATTACGTTTGCTATGGATGAAAAGAGCGGGAAGCTGCCGGATTTTTACTGGCGTGGCTTTTGGCGTTGTACCCAAATTTCAATCGCTGGGTATTGATTCATTCATGATTTACGAAGGCGCCAGCCTTATACAAAACAATGACTGGTACGACAGGTACGAAATGGGCTGGGCCGCCGACTGGAACCCTAAAATGCTGAACATCTATAAAAACCTGGGTGGCAACCAAAGCAGGCGAATGGTAACCTATCGCTATATTTTTGATGACAGGCATGCTTTTGAAAGGCATCCGGTAATGGAGTACGGCCAGGGAAAGTAAGGGTTACGTTTCTGCCAGCTTCGCTGCCAGAAACGTAATAGCCACGGGCTGAAAAGATGCCATAATAACTGAACGATAAACGTAGTGCGACGCAACGATGCCTCCACAAAGAACCGGACGTTCGCCACCATATAAAAAGCTAAAGACGCCTTTTAGGCGTCTTTAGCTTTTTATAACCGTAAAGGTTTCTTGTTTAATCGTACCGGCCGGATTTTACCGCATCCACCACGTAAGATTCCCTGTCGTCATCTTCATCATCGCCTTTCCTGTAAAACCGTGATGCACTTTCCCTTGTACCGTAAAGGGCTTCTTTCAATATTTTTTGCAGTATAGGTTTTACCGGCTGGCCAGGTGTATAAATTTCATCTGTGTATTGGGTAAAGTCAGAGGAAGCCAACCCCTTCTTTTCGCTTATTTCATCATCGTCTGTTGCAATTTCGGCGGTATCAAGCGGTTGCAGGCCAGACATGGCTATTTTCCATTCTGTATCATCTTTGTCTTTATACCGAAAAAAATAAGCCCAGCCATTGTATTTGGCGCCGGTTGTTTTAATACGGTCTATGTACACCAGGGTATCTTTACTGTTGTATCTCATAGCACTTTTAAGCTGCGCCCTCGCTATTTCGGCCTGGGTGGCAAAAGCCGCAGGCATTTTATTTAGCTGGCCGGCCTGTTTTAAAATGCGGTAAAGCCTTACACGGTTATTGTCGCTGGAGGCAATACTGTTAAAGACACTGTCGCTTACCGGTTTTTTGTTTCGTATCATCAGCAGCGCTATCTCTGTGGTAAGCTGTTTATCTTTCAGGTTCAGTAACTTTTCAAAAAAGGCGGGCACTTCCAGCGACTTGTCCCAAAAAGGCATCAGTAAAATAGCATAGCTGGAAAGCTCGCTGCCACCGCCACTACGGTTGTTGTAGCTAATGTCAGAAACGTAATCTACGGGAACAGTTGCATCAGCATCTTCTTCTTTTTTCAGCCTGTTCATTTCTTCTTCTGTTTGCTGTGCCAGCTCTTTTTTAAGTTGCTGTTTTGCTTCCAGCAGAAAGCGGTTAAAGTATGCTTCGTAAGCTGTGCCTTTTACGTAGCCGCTGTCAACGCCGTACTCCAGCAGTTGCACTACATCGCTTTTGTAGTCGTCCAATATGGTAAGGTCCAGCAAGCCGGGTATTATGTTGGCGGCAAGGGCAAGCGTATCGTATAACTGTGCCCATTTATAACCATAACTGCGGCGGCCGGTATATCTTTCTTCACCGGAAAAAAGGTTAACAAAATTGCCAAAATTAATGCGGCCATAAGCAGATGACCGGTTGTTTTCTGTAAGGGCCGGCGGTTCGGTGGTAACCAGTTCCTTAAAATGCCTGAAAGAAGTATCGGTACGCATATCCAGCAACGCATCCAGTATGGCATTTTGAAAAGCAGAAGTATCTTTTACCTGCGCATAAAGGCTTTGCAGGTAATCTGCCGCGGCCTTGCAGCGAAAGCTGCCTGCTACTTCTATCCAGGAGTTTTTTAACTGCAGGTAATCTTTTTGTTTCCACGAAAGCTGGCTGATGGCCTTTTGCACTTGTGGCAGGTCAGTTGAGTCAAACAGCGCAGGGCTTATAAACTTCATGGCCTTTTTGCGGATAAGGGTATCTGAACCAAAATAGTCTTCAAAAAACAATTTTGATTTTTTTACAAAGGGGTTTGTGCCGGAAATACTGTCGGCGGGGGTAAAGGTTTCAAAAAAAGTACTTACAAAACCATTTTTGGGAGTTAAAGTATCACCCTGGCTGAAAAGGTAAAAAAGTGCCCCGTTTTTATAAAAACCTTTGGTAAGTATGGTCCTGCTGCTGCCAGGGTTACCATACTCGGTATAATTGCAAAGCCAGCCCGATGGTGTGTGATATTGCTTTTTAAAGCGAACGGTAAACAGGCTGTCTATACCGCCCCTGTTGTTAAACAAACCAGGTTTTGCCAGCAGCAAAGAAGAATCTTTAATGTAAGTGTATTTGGGCATGCGCAGGGCTGTTATGGTAACACGCTCCCCGGTGGTATCGTTACCTGCAACTTTAATGGCTATGCTTTTTAAAATATCGTTATAAGCATCTTTGTCATCATCATCAAGCATGTCAAGATAATTGTTGCCGGTATTTTCTGTTGAATCTGTATTTGTTTTATAAAACAGCGGGCTGCTTACAGTAAAGCCCATAGCCGTGTCTTTTCTTAAAATTGCGGTACTGTAGGTAAAAGGCGTTATAGAGAAGGAGTTAATAAACTGTTCTGCCACGTTGCCGGATTGCTTATACCTGGCCCCGATAATGTAATAGTTATTGCCTTGCAGCAGGTAACGCAGTTTAACCTGGCTGCCGTCAGGCTGAGTGTACTTAGCGTTAATAACGGGGCGGTTGTTCCAGGTAGCAATGGTGCCCGGAGCTGCGTTACTGAACATTTTAGATTTAATGAAACTTTCTTCCATCAGCCTTAGTTCAAAACTGTCTTCTTCAATATAATCGTATTGGTGCAGGTTGGTGCGGTAAACAAAAAAACAGTTGCCCAGGCTATCTGCAGCCAGCCATTCGCTGCGGTTTTTTTCATTGCGTTCTTCATCAATGTACAAGGGCTGTGCAGGAAAACTGGCTGTAAACCCATTATACGGCGGGGCATAAGCAACATTGCCGTTTTGAGGTTTGCTGTAAAAATTGATGGATGAAAAAAACTGCCCGGCTTCGTTGCCATTGGCTATGTAATCGTTAAGGCCATGCACCTTAAATACCAGCACTTCGTTGGGCAATACAAAAATGTTGTAGCGCTGCAGGTCGCCCTTTCTTGTTTTATTGGTAATATCATACCCCGGTATATTGTTGCGAGCAATAGCCTTGCGGGCAACAATCCTGCCCGGTATGTTTTCGTACAGCAGGCTGTCAACTTTTTGCATTACAAGCGCAGTAGAATGGCCCAGCAGCGAAGCCGCAGTTTTAATGCGGGTAACCATGTAATAGCTGCCATTGCTCATATCCGCATATTGCACCATGTTTTGCTGGCCAATGCTGTTGTACCGGAAAAATTTGCTGCCCGGTATTTCAACACTAAACAGGCTGTCTTCAGCATACTGCTTTAAAAAAGTAACCGGCACCCGTATTTTTTCCACCCTTTCTTTTTCATCGCTGTCCTGCCGGCCCATTATTATAGGCCTTAGGCGGTAACCTTTTTTACGCAGCAATTCTATAACACCCCTTTCTCCGGGTAAGTGGGCAGCGCCGACACCTACAAAAAGAGAGTGCTTTCTTATAATGGTATCTATGGAATTGGCTTGTATCTCATTGCGCCGGTACATAAATTTTTCCTGGAAGGCTTCAGATATCACGCTCAGCATTTGAAGTGAGTCCAGCATATCCAGGTCTCCACGGCGGTAAGCATCTTCCATTTTCTTACGTTCGCCATAACCTTCGTAGCCGCGGCTCATTTTACGTTTTTTGTCTTTGTACATGGCCCGATAGGCCTCTTTTACCAGCCGGTTGCTTTCCTTATAATCTTCCACGCCGGTAACAATTTTGTTAAGCTTTCTGCCCAGCCGGTATATGTACATATCCAGGTAGGTTTCTTCTTCAAAATTTTCCATGCCCAGGTTGTTGCGGTACAGCATACCATTTACCATGCGGGCTTCAGATGCCAGGCCCAGTTTTATTTTAGATTCGTAACCACCTGTGTAAAAAGTTTGTTGTGTAAGCCGTTGGCTGGCGCCCCTAAAGTTGGTAAACATGCGGGCCATGTTGTAACCGTTGTCATCATCATCGTTTTTCGACAGTTCTTCCTGCCATACCTCAGGGTTTTGTTCCAGGGCTACGGCATCAGCGTTTCTAATAGCCCGGTAAAAAGAGTCACTAAGGTTAAAAACCATTTTATTGCTTATGTGCATGGTGCCAAACAGGTACGATGGCTTGGGCAGGCCATTGCCGGTAATTTCCCACAAAAGGCTGTTGTATCTTTTAAGTTCTGTTGCTGCAACGGGCGGCTTAACTGTTTTTTTGCTTTTTTGCCCATGCACCGCGGTAGAAAAAAGTAAAATAAAAGCGAAGGTTACCTGCGCCACAACTGCTTTAGTACTGCTCATAGAATCTGGTTGGTTAATAGGTTTGGGTTAACGGATACTACAATTTTATTCATTCCTTGCAATTTACGGAAAAGCCTGAATGGAATGGAACGTAATGGCCGGCGAACAGAAATTTATCAGGGCGCCTGCCCACGCTAAGGCGATGGGCACCGGGCTTTCCGCTCATACTCCGCCACAGGGGCCCTGCTGCGACGGCTTCAGCGGGGTAACCGCTGCAATCCCTGGCGCGGTGGTGACACTGCCTGTACTTGCACATAAATGCTGTAAAGCAAAAGCAGTGTTGTGCACCCTCATCTATATTGTGGGAAAAGCCGGGTAAAATTACTGTTGATGAATGGCTGCCGGACAATGTTATTAAGTTAAGCTCTAATGTCAGGTTGAACTTGTCGAAATTGGGTTATGCAAGTTACTTTTTCACGAATCCGCCTTCGACAAGCTGAGGCTGACAACCTTAACTTAATGACATTGGGCTGCCGGATTGAAACGGTTACCCCGCTGCCCCTGAAGGGGGAATGCAGAGCGCCAGGTGGCGGAGTTTGAGTGAAAAGCGGAACCAAAACCCATTAAATCAGGCCAAAGCGTACAGCCCAATGGTAAAACACGGAGAGGGCTAATAGTTTTTCACCGAATTAACTTTTAATGTCTTACCTTTGCCCACTTTTAGAATCATGCCTTAACATGACGTAAGCTGCCCCGTAAGGCGGCGGCGGACTGCATGTGGCCTATTACAATAACGGTAGTCACATGGAATAACCAATCCCGGGTTTGTCAGTTCGCTGGTATCAGCCGCTAAAAACTGCCCGCCTTAACAGGATGGTTACTCCTTCAGCAAAGCAAACAAACAGAAAAAGATGAAATTATCACAGTTCAGGTTCGATCTGCCTCTTAATCTGATAGCCCAGAATCCCACAAAAAGACGCGAAGACAGCAGAATGATGGTTGTGCATAGGAAAACCGGCCAGATAGAAGACAAGAATTTTAAAGATATCCTCGACTATTTTGATGATAAAGATGTTTTTGTAGTTAACAATACCAAGGTTTTTCCTGCCCGCATGTATGGCCGTAAAGAAAAAACCGGCGCCAAAATTGAAGTTTTCCTGCTGCGTGAGCTGAATAAGCCCAACCGCCTGTGGGATGTGATTGTTGACCCTGCACGTAAAATTCGTGTGGGCAACAAACTGTACTTTGGCGAGAACGATGAACTGGTAGCCGAAGTTATTGACAACACCACCAGCCGGGGCCGTACCATCCGTTTTTTGTGGGACAGCGATGATGAGAGCTTTAAAAAAATGCTGGAATTTTTGGGAGAAACACCACTACCCAAATACATTAAGCGTAAACCTGATGATGAAGATAAAGAGCGTTACCAAACCGTTTACGCCAAACACGAAGGTGCTGTTGCCGCCCCTACAGCAGGCCTGCACTTTAGCAAGGAATTAATTAAACGTTGCGAGATAAAAGGCATTCGCTTTGCGGAACTTACACTGCATACAGGCCTGGGTACTTTCAGGCCTATTGAAGTGGAAGATTTGAGCAAGCATAAAATGGACGCGGAATATTACCGTATTGATGATGAGGCCTGCAAAATTGTAAACAAGGCCAAAGAAACCGGCCATCGCGTTTGTTCCATAGGCACAACCACCATGAGGGCTATGGAAACCAGCTTTACCGCACAAAAGCTTTTAAAACCAAGCGAAGGCTGGACGAACATCTTTATCCACCCGCCATACCAGTTTAACGTGGCAGACAGCCTGGTTACCAACCTGCACCTGCCCAAAACCAGCCTGCTGATTATGGTTTGCGCTTTTGCCGGTTACGACCTGGCCAACGAAGCCTACAAAAAAGCCATTAAAGACAAATACCGCTTCTTTACTTACGGCGACGCTATGCTGGTAATTTAAAAGTGGTGTAGAAATAAAAAAGTGGAGGCCGCGAATGCGGCCTCTTTTTTGAATGTGATAAAGAAATTTTTCTTCTTTAAAGAAGAAAAATTTCTATTTTTGGAAAAACGAAACTTATGGCAGTTTCAACTTCTACCGCGTTATCTGTGAAACAAAGGTTTAAAAACCTTGGAGTAACAAATCTTTACTCTATTGTAAATACGGCCCGTAAAGGAGTAAAGACCAGTATTTTTTATGATTTTGCTGAGGCCATTAATATGCCGGAGAAAAAGCTGGCAAGCATTATTAACCTTACTTCCAGAACTATTAGTAACTATAAAGATCAAAAAAAAGTCCTTGAGCCGTCTTACAGTGAGCACCTGCTTAAGCTTATTGCACTGTTTGAAAAAGGAGAAGAGATTTTCGGAAACGTAGACGAATTTAATTATTGGTTGAAAAAGAGTTTTTGGAATTCTGACGAAAAGCCGGAAGATTGGATTACCACACCCGGCGGCGTGGATTTATTGATGGATGAGCTTGATAAAATAGCACAAGGTTACCCTGCTTAATATTTGTTTATGCTTGCTTACAGGATTGTACACAAAAATTATAGCAGTAGTTTATTTGCATCTGGGTTGAAGGGCCGGTGGAATACCGACGGCAGGAAAGTTATCTATACCGCAGAATCCATCGCCCTGGCATTTCTTGAAAATATGGTGAGAAGGCAGGGTGTTGGGTTTAACCGGGATTTCAGGATCATGTTCATCAACATTCCCGCTGAAGCATCTGTAAATGAAATAAGTGTTGAAGATTTACCAGAAGGATGGAGGGATTTTCATGATTACTCCAAATGCCAGCCTTTGGGCGATAAATGGTATGACGAGAAAAAGGCTTTAATACTAAAAGTGCCTTCCGCTGTATTGCCCGAAGCTTTTAATTTTATTATTAATACCACTCACGCCGATTTTTCGGGAATAGAATTAATTGATTCTACTGATTTAGTTCCGGATGAACGTATTGAGGTGATATTGAAGAACTATCGTTAATATTTTTTACTACAGAGCTTTTACATAGTAGCCAGCACCGTTACCCCGCCCTGCACGGCCTGGTTTAGCTGCACCTGCACTTTAGCCGTAAGCGGCAGCAATACGTCAACCCGGCTGCCGAATTTTATAAAGCCCATTTCTGTGCCCTGGGTAACAATATCTCCAGGCTTAAGATAGTTGCAAATGCGTTTGGCAAGGGCGCCGGCAATTTGTTTTACCAGTATACTTCCATTATCATTTTCTATTACCACGCTGTGGCGCTCATTTTCAGTGGATGATTTTGGGTGCCATGCCACCAGGTATTTACCCTTATGGTACTGGCTGTACTTAACCTTACCAGAAACCGCATTACGGTTTACATGCACGTTGGCGGGGCTCATAAATATACTTACCTGTATGCGGCGGTCGTTGTAGTATTCCGTATCAGTAATTTCTTCAATAACCACCACTTTGCCATCTGCGGGACAAATTACTTTTCCGGCATCTATGGTAAGCAGCCTTTTGGGTATGCGGAAAAAAGAAATAATAAACAGGAACAAAAACAGCGTTATTATGAATATTATCGTGGCTAGCCAGGGTATTTGGGCGCTGAGGAAATAAAAGGATAACAGGTTTATCAACCCGAAAATTAAAGCGGCGATTGCGATAGACTTGTAACCCTCTCTGTGAATGGTCATTGGATATAATTAAGCGCCAAAGATAAGGGAAGATATATGATAGCCGGATAGGTGAGTTATGCCAAAACTGCCTGCTGATGATGAACAATGGTTGTGAGCTATCGCTTAATAGCATTCCCGCAGTTGAATGGCTGCCGGATTGAAGCGGAAAGCCCGCAACCACGAGGAACGAGTGGTGAGGACTTGCAGCGAAAAGCCGGGACCAAAGTTGAGCTAACGCTTTACAGGTGAAAGCCCCAAAAAATAAAATCTCAATAATCCAGGATGAAAAAACGTACGTACAACCATACAAAGGGCGTGGCAAGTAACAAGCTGTCAAACCTGTCAAGGTAGCCACCGTGGCCAGGCATAAGGCTGCCACTGTCTTTAACGCCTGCCAGCCTTTTAAGTTTACTTTCCAGCAAATCCCCGGCAGTGCCAAACACCGCCGCGATAGCTGATACAACAATTAACGTAACATAGTCTGTAAAACCAAAGCCATAATACCCCACCAGGGTAATGGTGGCAATGGCCAGTATAGCCCCGCCCAGGGTACCTTCCCAGGTTTTTTTAGGAGAGATTTTGGAGAATGGCGTTTTACCAATCAGTGAGCCCACAATGTAAGCCATGGTGTCATTTATCCAAATGGAGAAAATAATAAGCAGGGGTATTAAAAGGCCTATATCAACACTGGCAAAAAGCCCGCTGCTGTACATACTGCGCAGGTTTACCAGCAAGCCCCAGCTTAACGATATATAAAGCAGGCCAAGGAAAGAATAACCTATGTTTTTAATAAACAGGTTTTTGCTTAACAGTATTTCAATGAGTGGCAGCGCAATTACAAAAATAAGCATCAGCCACCAGCCAATTTCATGCAGGGTTATGTTGCCCAGGCTGTAAATATTGCTGGTCATCCAGAGCATAAAACTCCAGCCGGCAATCATAACGCCGTATTTGTGAAACGCGGTAATGTCTCTATAATCGGGATCAATCAAGCCAATCAGTTTCTGGTATTCAAACCAGCAGCCAAAATGTATAATGGAAAAAAGAATAAGAAATGTCCAGTGGCCGGTAAATAAACCTGCCAGCATTACCAGCACAAATACCACTGCCGTTAATGCCCGGGTTTTAAAAGTTTGGATGTTGAAAGCCATGAAGCAACAAACATTGTTGAACTACGAAGTACGATTTTTTTGTTGAAAATGAATGGAAAAACTGCTAAATGCCATGAATAGCTTAAAGTGCACAGCGTTAACAAAAGAATGCCAGGCATTAGTGTAAAAACATTTTGGAAAACTACCGGTGGTTTTGGCTTACCGTTGTATGGTCGAAAGTTTTGCTGCTGTAATTAATGTTGAGGGCGGTGCAAATACGCTTAACAGCTATGGCCATTTGCGCATCTATGGTATTTACGGATATGTTGAGAATTTCAGCCACTTCTTTGTACTTCAGCCCATCTTCACGAACAAGTTTAAAGATCATTTTGCAGCGGGGCGGCAGGGCGTCTATGGCCTTATTCATGCGTTGCATCATTTCCGCGGTAATCATTAAATCCTGCGGGCCGGGCGTGTTGTCGTCAATATCAATGTCCAAAAAATCAAAACCCTTGCTTACCAGCTCTGTAGCTTTGCGGGAGAGTGTGTTAAGCGATTTGTTTTTTACCGCCACATACAGGTAAACCGTAAGGTTTTCAATAGAGGCAATGCGGTTGCGGTTGCACCAGAGTTTTACAAATACGTCTTCCACCAGCTCTTCCGCTGTTTCCTCGTTCCTCACAATAGCCTTGGCAAAATGCTGCAGTTTTTTGTGGAAATGCTGGTAAAGTTCGGCAAGCGCCTGTTCTTCACCATGGGCAATACGCTGTTGTATTAATAGCAATCCTTCAAGCATAACTTCAAATGGAGCAATCCATATCTAAGGCAAAAATGATAAAATTATTGATGCATCGGATAAAATAATTTTAGTATTATTCATAAGATGCCGGCTAACAGGCGTTAGTCACAGATATTAAATGCTTAATTTTGAAAGCGTTCTTTGGTTCCGCTAACAAAATAACGGTTTTACCGGCAATAGTTCTAACCTTTTTTAAAAACATGGCTATGGATGCTCGGTTCATGGATAAAATAAATAAAGAAATTAAAATTGAGCCCAAAGACTGGATGCCCGATAAATACCGGCAAACGCTTATACGGCAAATTAGCCAGCACGCCCATAGCGAGATAGTAGGCATGCTGCCAGAAGGCAACTGGATTACCCGGGCGCCAACATTAAAAAGAAAGGCCATACTGCTGGCCAAAGTGCAGGATGAAGCCGGCCACGGCCTTTACCTGTATTCCGCCACCGAAACTTTAGGCATCAGCAGGGATGAAATGACAGAGCAACTGCTTAGCGGCAAGGCCAAATATTCTTCTATTTTTAATTATCCCACCCTTACCTGGGCCGATATAGGCGCCATTGGCTGGCTGGTGGATGGCGCTGCCATTATAAACCAGGTGCCTTTGTGCCGTACCTCCTACGGGCCGTATGCCCGTGCCATGGTGCGCATATGTAAGGAGGAAAGCTTTCACCAGCGGCAGGGTTTTGATATTTTACTTACCCTTTGCCGTGGTACGCAGCAACAACGCAATATGGCGCAGGATGCCATTAACCGCTGGTGGTGGCCCAGCTTAATGATGTTTGGCCCGCCAGACGATGCATCGCCGCACACGGCGCAAAGCGTGCAGTGGAAAATAAAGCGTTTTACCAACGATGAACTGCGGCAGAAATTTGTTGACATCTGTGCTGTGCAGGTTAAAACCCTTGGCCTGCAGTTGCCCGACCCGGATTTGAAGTACAACGAACAGACCGGCCACTACGATTTTGGGGTTATTAACTGGCAGCAGTTCTGGCAGGTGGTTAATGGCAACGGCCCCTGCAACAAAGAGCGTTTGGAAGCCAGGCAAAAGGCCTGGAACGATGGCGCCTGGGTGCGGGAGGCGGCTGTTGCCTACGCGACAAAAAGGAAAGAGCAGGAGCAAAGTATAGCTAAGCCTGCTGCCGCTTAAAAATAAGGCAGGGCGCCTGCCCACGCTAAGGCGATGGGCACCGGGCTTTCCGCTCATACTCCGGCACAAAGGCCCGGCTGCCATGGCTTCACCGGGGTATCCGCTGCAATCCCTGGCGCGGGAGGTGACACAGCGTAATAACATTAGATAAACATCGCCCCGCAAAAGCGGCAGGCATTAAATACTTCAGCTATGCGTTTATATATATCGAAATATTATTACGGAGACATACCAGGCAGCGATGCTGGTGGGCCACAGCCGGCCGCTACCGTAAACCCGGCCACTGAGTGGCCGCTGTGGGAAGTATTCATCCGCAGCAAACAGGGGCTTGACCATAAGCATGCAGGCAGCCTGCATGCCGCCGATGCGGCAATGGCTATGGAAAACGCCCGGGATGTTTACACCCGCCGTATGGAAGGCGTTAGCATTTGGGTGGTGGAAAGCCGGTATATACACGCCAGCAACCCCGACGATGCGGAAAGCCTTTACGAACCGGCAAACGATAAAGTGTATCGCCACCCTACTTTTTACAACATACCGGCGGAAGTGAAACACATGTAATGACGGCATTCTTTGCTGCAAACATTATCAACTTTAAATAAGCTTGCTATACAATTGGTAAACTACATATTGCACCTGGCAGATAATGCCCTGGTACTCGGCCACCGCAACAGCGAATGGTGCGGCCATGGCCCTGCTTTGGAGCAGGATATTGCCATATCCAACATTGCGCTGGATTTAATTGGCCAGGCAAGAAACTTTTATCAATACGCCGCCGAACTGATGAACAATGCGGGTAACAATACGGTAACGGAAGACAGCCTTGCCTACCTGCGGGGTACTGCTGAATATAAAAACTGCCTGCTGGTAGAGCAGCCCAATGGAGACTGGGGCAAAACCATAGCAAGGCAATTTTTGTTCAGTGCATACCAGCACTCGTTATTTGCGCTGCTCGCCAAAACTGGGGATAGCCAGCTTGCCGCCATTACATCTAAAGCAGTAAAGGAAGTGGCGTATCACTTGCAATGGTCTGCAGAATGGGTAATACGTTTGGGTGACGGTACCAAAGAAAGCCACGCAAGAATGCAGGCTGCACTAAACACACTGTGGCCATTTTTGCCCGAACTGTTTGAACCTGTAGAGTATGAAGAAATCGTTTTGACGGCAGAGTTTATGATAAACATTACTTCTTTGAAGGAACATGTAATGCACATTATTACAAACACGCTGTATGAAGCAACACTTGCCCTTCCGGCGGATACATATGCAGCAGCCGGTGGTAAACAGGGCAGGCATTCTAACCATCTTGAAGCAATGCTAACGGATATGCAATACCTGCAACGCACATACCCGGGATGTAACTGGTAGCACTACGATGAAAGTAAAGCAAAACCATACCGCAGCAGACCCAGCACGCATACAACAAATACTGGAAACAGTGATGGATCCGGAAGTTCCTGTATTGTCTGTGATGGACCTGGGCATTGTGCGGCAAATTTTATTACCGGAAGATGGCGGCGTAGAAGTAATTATTACACCTACTTACACCGGGTGCCCCGCTATGGATGTAATTAGCATGAGTATTAAAGTGGCGCTGCTGCAGCAAGGTTACAGCCCTGTAAAGATTACCACTGTTTTATCGCCTGCATGGACGACGGACTGGATAACCGTAAAAGGTAAGCAACAATTAAAAGCTTATGGTATTGCACCGCCTTTGCCATCGCATTCCGTATGTACGCCGGCGCTTTTTCAACAGGAAGAAGCTATACAATGCCCGCAATGCAACTCTTACAACACTGTAATGATTTCCCGGTTTGGCTCTACCGCCTGTAAGGCGCTGTACCGCTGCAATAACTGCCAGGAACCATTTGATTATTTTAAATGTCATTAATAAGGCTTACTTAAACCCGGGGGTTGTCAAATTTTAAAACTGTCTTTTACAGGATAACCTTCTTTTTTATAACGCATTGTGTCATTAAGGTACCACTCATTTTGTCCTTGTATCATTACACCAATATAATAAGCAAACTGCCTTACTGTTTCTGTGTAACCGCTAAAATCCGGTACATTAAGCTGCATTTGGTAAATAGATGCCACATCTGCATCATGAATTTCCATCGCTCTTTTATTGGCTTCTTCCAAAGACAGGCGGTAATGATGCTGTAAAACAAGTATAAGGTTCAGCGGTTCGCGGCCTGCATCTTTAAGCAGCGAATAAAAATCGTTGCACCAGGCAAACACCCTGGCGGCCTTCCGGTAAAGCTCAGTAAGGTATGAACTGTGCATGATTTCATCAGGAATGGGTTTGTCTAATTGCATTTCAATAAGATCAAGATAGGCTTGTACGCCAATGGTCCTCTCACGAAGTTTTGTAAAGTAATCCAGTTGCGGAAAAATCATCTCGCCTTTGTACGGCGCCTCTTCCCTCATGCTTTCAATCCAAATGCCAACATTCTTTGAAAAACGCTCTAACCAAAAGGCAGGCATTAATTTAGAAAGGCTTTCACGAATATCAGCAAGTATTGCAAAGAATGGGGAATCAGTTGCATATGCTTTTTTCCCTTTCAATATTTCCATGCACCTGTAGTAAAGTTCTTCAAGCTCAGCAACCGTTTTATACTCAAAAAAATCATCAAAAACAGTACCCCATAACATAAACCTGCCAGCTACCTGTAACTGTTTGTATTCTTTCATGCAAGGCAGGCACCGGGCTGTAATTTTACCAAAATTACTTAGCAGGTATTTTAACCGCATTTTTTCAGGCAAAAATTCAAAGTCAGTTTCAAGCCAGTGCTTTGTATCGTTTATAACAGCATCAGACCAGTTGCTGATTTTGGATGGGAAGCCATAACATGGCAGCGGTAATAAGAAGTGGGTATGCATAAGTTTAGATATTGGTAGTAATGAGGCGGAAAAAATGCGCTAACATACCGGCTTATAGGTTCTTCTGTGGCTTATTTTTTACAAAAAGGCTACGCAGCAGGATAAAATTACTACCTATAAAACAGCAGCAATGCGGATAGAAAAAAATTAATACCGCTTTAATGCAGGGCTATTTTTATATGCATAGTTACACGAGGACAACGTGGAAACTAATTGGGCGTAAGTAAGGCTTTCATTTGCCTGTAAACCATGGCAGAGAGTACTAACTTAGCAATCAAAAGCTGCACATGAGTTCTATACAATTTGAGATAAAGGACAACGTTGCTTACATAACACTAAACCGGCCGGAAAAGATGAATGCTTTTAACCGGGAGATGGCTATGCTGTTGCAACAAACCCTTGATGAATGCGCTGCCAATGAGGCGGTGCGTTGTGTGCATATCACCGGCGCCGGCAAAGCATTTAGTGCCGGGCAAGACCTTGCCGAAGTGGTTAACCCCAACGGACCGGGCATGGATAAAATTTTGGGTGAGCATTATAACCCCATTATAACCCGCATAAGGCAATTGCGGAAACCTGTAGTTGCAGCAGTAAATGCCGTGGCAGCAGGTGCAGGCGCTAATATAGCCCTGGCCTGCGATATTGTGGTGGCCGCGGAAAACGCTTCGTTTATACAGGCATTCAGCAAAATAGGTTTGATACCAGACAGCGGCGGCACCTATTTTTTGCCCAGGCTGCTTGGCTTTCAGCGTGCATCTGCGCTGATGATGCTGGGGGATAAAATAACGGCTGCTGAAGCCTTGCAAATGGGCTTGCTTTATAAAGTATGGCCAACAGAAAGTTTTGAACAGGAAAGCACAAAAATTGCCGTACAGTTATCCTGCATGCCTACACAGGCGCTGGCATACATTAAGCAGGCATTAAACCATTCGTTGAACAATACACTCGAAGCTCAGTTACAGCTTGAAGACAGGTTGCAGCAGCAGGCTGCCGCCACCGCTGATTTTAAAGAAGGCGTAGAAGCCTTTTTGCAAAAACGGCAACCTGTTTTTAAAGGTATTTAACGCTATACAGATGCACATGAGCCGTAAGCCTGGCGGCAATTACCTGCGCTGCTGCTGTTTAGCAACAATTCCATTCTTATATCCGCACGGGCATAAGGCGTATCAGTTACCGGTATTTCCTTGAAGCCCAGTTTTTCATACAGGTGCAAAGCGGGCTTTAGTATCCTGTTAGATTCCAGCCATAGTCTTGTTGCCATTAAGCGTTTTGCTGTCTCAATGGCGTAAAGACCGAGGCGGTAACCAACCTGCATTCCCTGGTATTTGGGGTATACGCCCATTTTGGCTAATTCATATTCATTTGCGCCGGTTTTAATAAGTGCACAAACACCGGCCACTTCGTTATTGCAAAGGGCAAAAAGTATTTCGCCGCCTTTATCAATTATGTATTCCTGGGGGTTGCTTAGCTGCTCCAGGTCGTGCTCTTCCACTACAAAATATTGTTCAATCCACTCCAGGTTAAGCCGCTTAAAATCTTCGGCATAGCGCTTGTCAAAAGCGCAAAATGTTATATTGTTCATCGTGTTAAGATTGCATGCTTTTAAAGCGTTTATAAAAAGACTTTTCTTCCAGTATATGCTCCATCTCTTCAATGGCTTTCAGCAGGTTGTTCTGTTGCTTTTTCATAAGCTGGTTGTTTAGTTTATGAATTTTATCCCATACTTTTTTAAACTCAGGCAAGGCAGCTTTACCCTTGGAGGAAAGTTTGAGCAATCTTTTCCTGCTGTCTGAAGGCGATTTTTCAGACGTTATATAACCCTTTTTTTCGAGGTCTTTGGCCAGGTGAATAACGGCGGGGTGGGTAAGGCTCAACTCGTCTGCTATTTCCATAATCCCTATTCCATCCCTTTCTGATACCAGGTAAAACAACACAAAATAACGGGCTTCAAAATCAAGGTTATGCTCTTTATAAATGATGGCAACATCCCTGGAAAAGATATCTGTAAGCCTTCTCATTCTTGCCCCTATAGCCAACGCCCCAAGCTGGGTGATAATATTTTGCTGCATAAAGGTAAATATATACGTAAGTATTTACGTAAAAATAAATATTTTATACTTTACTCCGTAAGAATTAAGTAAAAAATAAACCCCGGTTATACAACCAGGGTTTAAAACACGAAATAGGAAAATGCAAGCAACAGGAATCAGGGTACGATAAAAGGATCTACAATCGCGAGAACCTGGTCTTTGGTTAAGGGCTCATCAAAGCTTTCGCTGGCAGCCTCTGCACTTATAGCGGCGCCATTAATATTTTTAATTTCAATGCCCGCCTGGGATGTTACTTCTTCACCATCATAGCTGGCCTGTACTGCAGCCCCAATGCCACCGGTATCTTTTAAAGTTATCCATGGTTTAATGGATGAATTATTGAGATTGGCCCTGCGCATGCTTCTTATATGCGATGCGTGCCTGGCTTCAACCGAGTGAATGTTTAAGGCCGCGGTTAACACATCATTGTTAGACATAAGTTCTGCCGCACGGCCCTTATAAGCACGTACGCCGGTATCTTCAAAAGTTTGAGCAACGGCCAGGAATAAACCATAATCTGAAAATGCATTTTTAAAAGGCCCGTTACCGCTGCCTTTTCCGCCGGAGAAGTCGAAGGTTGGCTGGTCAACGGGTGTAACGCTTAAGGAGCCCAGTGCTGCTTTTAAGAAGTTAACATGCGCCACTTCATGGTCCCTGATGGTTGTAATAGCGGCGGTAGGCGCCCCGGCAGGTATAAGGCCGGATGAGGCCACTGCTGCTTTATAAAATTCAGCCTCCAGGTATTCCAGCGTTAAAGCGTAATTCAATACATCGCCGATGCTTTCTGTGGTACCGGCATAGGCTTTTTTAAACATGCCGCCCAGCAAAAAAGGCACGGCTGTTAATGCTATCCTGCCGCTGGCTTTAGCAAACTGGCGCATGGCGCTTCTGCGGGTATCAAGCCTGTCGTAAACTTCAGGGTCAACTTTTTCTATTTCTGTAAGAATATTATTGATGTTCATGTTATTTGCTTTTGATGGTGGAAATAATTGCTTACTGGTACTTACATTGTTTAGGAAGTAGGCAGGTTGCTGCCGTTAAGTTTAGATTTAAGAAAACCTGCCGCTACGGTTAGCACATCTGCCGGCGTATTGGCTTTGTCAAGGCCGTTGGTATCAATAACGGTGCTGTCAGCAAAAGAACCATTACTTATCAGGTCTCTTATATAGCCGGCATGCCTGGCTTCAACGGATACTATTTTACCTGCCAGCAATAAGTAGTCTGGTGATTGTATAAGTTTACCTGCGCCATTGTAAGCGGAAACACCCAGGTCTTCAAAAGCTTTTGCTGTAGCAAGTACACTGTCACGGCTGCTAAAGTCAATTTTGCTGAAATCTACTTCCAGCCCCGGTATTGCTGCCGAACCAAGTGCTGTTTTAAAAAACTCCCTGTGGGCAATTTCATGGTCGCGTATATCTGTAAGCAATGCTTGTTCAGATGCTGTTATACCGGTGTATAAGGTTGTTATTACCTGCGTATAAAAAGCAGCTTCCAGTTGTTCTAAGGCATAAGCGTAATTAAGAATGCCGGGGTCACCGCTGCCAAGGTCTATGCCATCAGTTGGCATAGACGGGCCATCATCATCTTTACTGCAAGATGTTATGATGGTTGCCGCTACGGCTGTACCGCCAAAAATGGATAAGAGTTTTCTTCTTTGTGCTCCCCTTGCTGTAAGTTCATTAGTTGTCTGGGCATACGCATCCCCATTAAAGTGCTGTTTCATAAGTAGAAAATATTAAGTTTAAAAACTGTTCAGGTTCAATTAGATGTACGGGTTACCATTTTGATTGGATTTATTTTTTTTAAATAATTGACAGGCAGGCCATTGAGTTTAAGGATAATGACAAACAGGTTTGTATTTGTTAAACAGTTATGCCTTACAGGTAAAGCCGTGGCCACCGATAGCGCCTGTAAATATTGCAAAGCATAATTAAAAACCACCTATACTTTCATTAAGCAATAATCTTTACTTTACGGTTCAAACAAAATATTTGCCTTTGGGCAGGGCCTATGCAAACAAAGCAAAAACTATCGTTGTTCGATCTTACCATGGTGGTAACTGGCCTTGTAATAGGCATGGGCATTTTCCGTACCGCTGCCACATCGGCCAAGTATGCGCTTAACCCGCAAATTTATTTTACTGCCTGGGTGGCCGGCGGGCTTATTGCGCTTTGCGGTGCACTCACCTATGCGGAGATAGGTTCCCGCTACCCTGTTACCGGCGGCTACTACCGCATTTTTTCGTATGCTTATCATCCGTCTATCGCCTTTTCTATTAACTGCATTATCCTTATTTCCAATGCGGCCTCGCTAAGTGCGGTAGCGTTGATAGGTTCCGGTTACATCAGCCAGGTAATATTTGGAGAAGCGGCTACAGATATCACCAAAGCCCTTATTGCCACCAGTGCCATTATATTGTTTTATGGCGTAAATCTGCTCGGGTTAAAAATGAGCGCCAAAACGCAAAATGTTTTGATGATTATCAAAATAAGCATGATAGGCCTGCTGATTGCTGCCCTGTTTATGCCAGGCATTCATGCGCAGCCTGCTGTTACCAATGCGGCGGTTACAAGCAATGGCTTTATGCCCTGGGTACAGTCTTTTGGTTTAAGCCTTATTGCCGTATCGTTTACTTATGGCGGCTACCAGCAAACCATCAATTTTGGCAGCGATGTAGAAAACGCATCCCGCAATATCCCCCGTGGCATTTTTATGGGCATTACAATTATCATCCTGCTTTATCTGCTGGTTAACTTTTCTTACTATAAAGTGATAGGCTTTAGCCAGTTGCAGAATGAGCGTGAAATAGCTTCTGTTGTGGCCGGTAAAATGTTTGGGCCTACCGGTGCTACCGGTTTTTCAGCGTTACTTTTTTTGTCGGTGCTGGCTTATGTAAATGTGTTGCTGATGAGCAACCCGCGTGTAATGTTTGCCATGAGCGAGGATGGCGTACTGCCAGCCATCTTTCAAAAAAAGTCGCAGAAACGTGATGTGCTGGTTATTTCGTTAACCACTTTTGCCGCAATATGTATTGTTATTTTATTCTTTGCTCAAACATTTGAAAAGATACTCAACTTCACCATCTTTCTCGATTCATTTGGTATGGCCGCTTCTGCCGCCAGCATTTTCTGGTTGCGTAAAAGAACCAAACATCTTGATGGTACCGGCGCCATTTACAAAATGCGTTTTTACCCGCTGCAGCCAATCATATTTATCTGCGCTTATGTTTTTGTTGCTATAAGCATCACCTTGCAAACACCTATGACAGCCGTTACCGGCATTTGCGTACTGGCAGCTTTTATGTTGCTGTATTTTTTAACCAGGGCCCTGGGTAAGCGTAGTTAGCTATGGCCAGTACATTGCCATAATAGTTAATTGGAGCAAAAGAAATTTCAGGAGGTGCCCCCAAGCTGCGCAAGGGGTCGGGCTTTCCGCTATTACTCCGCCACAAGGCCAGGCTGCGAAGGCTTCAGCGGGGTAACCGCTTCAATCCCTCACCCGAAGGGCAGTTGCCGGTTACAGGTAGTAGATTACCGGTCTGTTGAAGTGTAATTGGCTGAAATTATTCTGTGGTGATGAAGTGCAGGTTCCGTAGCGCCACTAACATTGAACAATCAATGCTCAGCCACTGCCTTTAACCCCACAATAGAGCCGATTAATGTTACAATAAAAAATAGCCTCCAAAAGCCCGCTGGCTCTTTAAAGAAGAGTATGCCGGCTATTACCGTGCCCACAGCGCCTATGCCCGTCCAAACAGCATAAGCAGTACCGATAGGTATAGCTTGGGCAGCTTTGTTCAGCAATAAAAAACTAAGGGTAATGCAGATAAAGAAACCCACACTCCATGGAAGATTGGAAAAGTTGTTGCTCTTTTTAAGGCAAAAAGTAAAGCCTACTTCAAATATGCCTGCCAGTATTAATATCAGCCAGTTCATACCAAAACAGATTAGCCGGCAAATGTATTGTTTTAGCAAGCGAAGGGCTGTTAAAATAACGGGATATTTTAAATGCAACTGAAGACGGTTTGCAAATAAACTACAGTTGTTCTGTATGGTTAAGAAGTACCATAAAAGCCGCCTGCCGGGTTATATTCCCAAAGCTGAATGGCTGCCGGATTGCAGCGGAAAGCCCGCAACCACGAGGCACGAGTGGTGAGGACTTGCAGCGAAAAGCCGGGACCGCAGCTACATTGAAATGCCACAACTAAAAGCCCCAAAAAATGTCTCGTTGCTAATTTTCATGAATGGCCGGCCTACGCTTTACGATAAACTAAAATAAAGGGCCCCCTAAAAAGGAAGCCCTATACTTAGTGCATGAGAAACTTGTTATTAATATGCCTTTACCTGCCGCCGGGCGGGCAATGCGCTTTTAAGTATTGGGTAAACAATGTTTGCAGGTGCAACGCAATGCCTTCGCCCTCCTTTAGTGCGTGTGTGCTGTTCGGGTAACTCATTAGCTGAAATTGCTTATTGTATTTTACCAACTCATTTATCAGCAGCTCCGCATTTTGGTAGTGTACATTATCATCCCCGGTGCCATGTATGTACAGCAGGTTACCCCGCAGGTTTTTGGCATGTGTTACGGGTGAACCTTTTACAAAATACTGCAGGTTTTCCTGTGGCAGCCCCATATAACGTTCCTGGTAAATATTATCATAGGTAAGCTGGTTAACTACGGCAGACATAGCGATGCCGGTTTTATAAATTTCCGGGTATTGACACAGGAGGTTAAGCGTGGTAGAGCCACCGCCACTATGCCCCCAAACAGCTATGCGGCTGCTGTCAACAAACGGCCATTGTAAAATTTTCATGGCGGCCATTGCCTGGTCGCGTACGTTAACTATGCCAATGTTGCGGTAAATGGCTTTGCGCCATGCAGCGCCCTTTGGCGCCGGCGTGCCACGCCCATCAAGACTTATGTAGATGTAGCCATCAGCGGCCATACTGCCACTGTAGTATTTGTTATTACCGCTGCCATATTCATCTTTTACCGTGGCGCCGGCAGGCTCAGTATATACAAAGAACACAACCGGGTATTTTTTTGCAGAATCAAAGTGCAGCGGCTTAACCATCCAGCCATCCATCGTAATACCGTCTTGCGTTGTAACCTGAAAAAATTCTACGGGTGCCGGTTTGTTTTTTGCAGCGCTGGGTTCTTCTTTAATGATGTTATGCCGGGGGAGGCTTACCCAGTTAATTTGGGGTGCTGTGTTGGCATTGCTGAATGTATGCTGCGCATAAGCACCAGTAGGCGAAATTTTATAGTTGTGCGTACCCTTTTCTTCTTTGGGTGAAAGCATTTGCAGGGGCTGCTTGCCATTAATTGCTATACGGCAGAGGTATTTTTGTGTGGCGTTTTGTGGGGAGGCAGAAAAATAAATATAACCTTCTGCACTGTTGATGGCTTTAATGTCTATCACATCGTACGCCCCATTGGTTATTAATGTTTCTTTTCCACCGCGGGTAATAATATAAATGTGCTGCCAGCCATCTTTTTCACTAACCCATAGGAATGATTTGCCATCGGGCAGCCATTCCCACCCGGATGGGTCTCCATTATTCCATCTTTCTTTGCAGTCAATCCAGGCTTCGCTGGTTTCTTCATGTATAGTGCGGGCACTGCCTGTTACGGCGTTTACCAGCATAATCCTGCTTTGCTGCTGCTTGCGGTTAAGCTGTTCTATAATCAGTTCGGTATTACCTGCGGCCCATTCCATACGGGGCACGTAGTGCTGCCGTGGGTCTCCGGGAATATTCATCCACCTGGTAACCGCGGTGGTTACATCAACAATGCCTATTTTATACGGGGAAGGGCTTTCCCCTACCTTGGGGTATTCCACCGGCACGGTAAAGGAATAAATAGAATCTGTATTGTTAATCATCAGGAAGTTCCTGATTTGCGTAGCATCAATTTGCCAGTAGGCTATGCTTTTGCTATCGGGGCTCCACCGGAACCCGTCCCTGCAGCCGAACTCCTCTTCATAGGCCCAATCGAATGTGCCGTTAATGAGCCTGTCGGTACCATCTGTAGTAAGCTGTTGTGCCTGGTGCGTAAATACATCCTCTGTGTAAATATTGCGCTGACTTACATACGCTATCTTTTTACCGTCGGGAGAAAATTTGGCAAACATCAGCGACGAAGCGGGCAACCCCTTACCCACCTGTTCCAGTGTTTTAGCCGCAAGGTTTAACAGCCAGTAATCTCCCCTTGTGTTCTTACGCCATACCTTTTTGCTGTTGGTATAAATAAGCAGGTTGGCGCCATCAGCACTAAAGAAAAAATCTTCCACTTTTAGCGGCTGGGCCTGGCCTGTGGGCGTTAATTGCTGCGCCGTAACCAAAATAGTTTTTGTGAAGGCCGGTAGTTTGTACTCAACAAGCGCATTATCTTCTTTGCTGTAATAGCCATTGCCGTCCTGCCGCCACTTAATATCTTTTTGGGCAAATAAAGCCTGTAGTGCAAAAACCTGGATGATACATAAAACAAAATACTGTTTTCTCATGCGTAACTATTTAAACCTGTAAACGTGGGGTATAAAAATAGAAGGTATCAAACTTAATTAGCCGCTTTTTGTTCCGCGGTTATGTAATACATGCTTTCAATAGCTGCCTTATTAAAAAGGGCAGACTGTGCTGCCGTTATATTGCTGCTTTTCCATGCTTCGCCGGGAAATATTTTTATGCTGCTGGTTTTATCTTTTAACAGCAGCGGCAGGTTAAACCCCTTTATGCAATTGCTGTAGCGGTAAAATACTTTGCTGCTGCTGGTATAGTATTCCAGCACCGGTATCTGCGTAGTGGTAAGGTATTGGTCAAAAACTTTGTTGCAGTTAAAACCAGTGCTTTTGCTGAAGAAGGTTTTAATTTCCGCAGCATCCACGGTTTTGTGGTAAAAAGCCTTGTTAAGCCCCCGCATAATGGAACGGAACAACGTATCGTTATTAATGCTGTGCCGTATGGCATGTATCATATTGCTGGCTTTGGGGTACATATCCCCGCTGCCCTGTGCATTAATATTGTAATCTGGTATTATGGGCTTATCGTTACGTATGCCCCTGCGTATGCCGGCATTGTAAGCATTGGCCGCATGGCTGCCCCACAGGTAGTCTATGTACAAGGTTTCGCTGTAGTTGGTAAAGCCTTCGTGTATCCACATATCTGCCAGGTCGTTGCTGGTAATGTTGTTGCCAAACCACTCATGCCCGCTTTCGTGAATAACAATAAAATCCCACTTAAGCCCCCAGCCGGTACCGCTGCCATCCCTGCCCCGGTAGCCGGGTTTGTACCAGTTGCCATAAGCAACGGCGCTCTGGTGCTCCATGCCCGTATGCGGCACATCAATCAGTTTGTATCCATCCTCATAAAAAGGGTAAGGCCCAAACCAGTGTTCAAAAGCCTGCAGCATGCTGTTTACTTCTTTGGGCAGGTAATCTTTTGCTTTGTCAAGGTTATAATCCAATACCCAGTAGTCAATATCAAGCTGCCCTTTTTCGCCGTTGTACAGGTCTTTGAAATTTACATATTTACCTATGTATGGAATGATATCATAATTGTTGATGGGGCTTACAACTGCCCATGTATAAGTGGCTGTACCCTTGCCATTGCTGGTTTTAGATTGCAGCCTGCCGTTGGCTACTGCTACCAGTGTATCAGGTACAATCATGGTAAGAGAAGCGCCATTATCCGGCTCATCGCTTTGGTGGTCTTTGCAGGGGTACCAAATGCTGGCGCCCAGGCCCTGGCAGGTAACCGTCATCCATGGGCGGCTAAGGGAGTCGGTAGTAAAAGTCCAGCCACCATCCCAGGGCGCCCGTTTTGCTTCATGCACCTGGCCCTGGTAATACACATCAATTACCTGTACAGAGCCTTTGGCTTGTTGTGGCGGTTGCACATGCCAGGCATTGCCTTCTTTTGTAAAGTTTAATTTGCTTTTGTTGTTAAGCACAATGCTGTCAATAGCCAACGGCTCCTGCAAATCCAGTTGAAGGGTATTGGCATGCTTATCCTGAAGGACTTTGTAAGTAATGCTGCTTTTGCCCAGCAAATGTTTGTTGGCATAATCCGGTTGTACAGTAATATCATATTTCAGCACATTCCACCAGGCACGGCCGGCGGTAATGCTGCCGCGCAGTGTATCGGCACGGGTATAAGGTGGTTGTTTTGGTTGTGCGGTAACGGTTACAAAAGTTGCGGTACAGATAAATGACACGAAAAATTTAAGCATATCCGTTGCGGTTATTTGCGGGAGAATAATCCGTCAAACCTATTAAATAGCCACCAATAATGCTGTATGCTTTTTGCCGTGTTATTAACAGATATTGGCAAACTACCGGGCCTGCTACCCGGGCTGAAAAGCTGCGTAGCGAATCCAAACGTTGAAGAGTGCGACGCAACGATGCCTCATGCTTATTCCTCCTGCCGGGCCCATAAAAATTATGGAGCATACATAACTACCCGTTTGGAAAGACCAATTGAAGAATGATTGAAAATTGAATCTGCCGGCTGCACCGGCTGGTCTTTCGAAAACTTACCGGTAACCACAGGCCGCCTGGAAGAATAATCGTTGACAAACGTATTAAATATGGCGCCAAATGCCAGCGCAGCAATGCAACTGTGAGACAGGTTTTGACCGTTGATGATGTTTCTCATACCCGTGCTGTTTGATTATGGAATGCCCGATCAACTGAAATTATTCAATTGCTGTGCCAGACCATAATCAAACATGCATGAGTAATTACTTAAAGCCCCAGAACTGCCCGGTTATAAGCTTCGTCGCTGCCGGTACCCGCAAAGTCGTCAAATGCTTTTTCCGTAACGCGTATAATGTGGTTTTTAATAAACACAGAACCTTCTTTAGCCCCGTCTTCAGGGTGTTTCAGTGCACACTCCCATTCCATTACGGCCCAGCCTTTGTAATCGTAAGCAGCAAATTTGCTAAAGACAGATTTAAAGTCAACCTGCCCATCGCCCAGTGAACGAAAACGGCCGGCTCTTTCTACCCAACCGGTATAGCCGCCATACACACCCTGCCTTCCGGTGGCATTAAATTCCGCATCCTTTACATGAAAAGCCCTGATGCGCTCATGATATATATCTATGTAATCAAGATAGTTGAGGCATTGCAGCACAAAGTGTGAAGGATCGTATAACAAACACGCACGGGCATGATTGTTTACCTTTTCCAGGAAACGCTCATAGCTAACACCGTCATGCAGGTCTTCGCCCGGGTGAATTTCATAACAAACGTCAACGCCATGCTCATCAAACACGTTTAATATCGGCAGCCAGCGGTTGGCCAGCTCTGTAAAGCCGGTTTCCACGAGGCCCGCCGGGCGTTGCGGCCAGGGGTAAAACGTATGCCACAATAATGCACCGCTAAAAGTGGCATGAGCATTAAGCCCCAGGTTTTGAGAAGCCTTGGCGGCATACTTCAACTGCTGTACAGCCCACTCAGTTCTGGCTTTGCTGTTGCCATGCACTTCTTTGGGTGCAAACCCGTCGAACATAGAATCGTATGCCGGGTGAACGGCAACCAACTGCCCCTGCAGGTGTGTAGAAAGTTCTGTTATCTGCAGGCCCGCTTCTTCAATAATGCCTTTTATTTCGTCGGCGTAGGTTTTGCTTTCGGCCGCTTTTTGCAGGTCAATTACCCGGCCATCCCAGGATGGTAGCTGAACGCCCACAAAGCCAATGCTCTTCGCCCATTCGCAAATGGATTTCAAAGAATTGAACGGTGCGGCATCTCCTAAAAACTGCGCAAGGAAAATGCCGGGGCCTTTTAATGTAGTCATATGGTTGTTGTATAAGATTGATTGTTTAAAAAATACAAATACAGGTTTGGTACTTGGCTGGATTGCTACTATTGAACATCGTTGTGTCACTCACTTGTACGTTCTGTCCGCTATTCAGCACAGCCCTTGTAGAAGGTGAGTGGGGAGTAGTGAATGGCGAGTGGGGGGCTTTCCGCTTCGATATTCCTCTCGCAAGTAAACGTGAGTAATCGTGAACCGCAAGTTGCCTTTCCTTCGCCATTAATAATTCCTTTCTCCTTGCTCAATATTCTCTTCGCAAGTTGCTTTTCCTTCAACATTCCTTACTCCTTGTTCCTTGTTCGATATTCAACACCCTACTACTCATAGCTCACAGCTCATAACCCACAGCTAATTTGCTAACAGCTATACCACAAACTCCGTCCACTTAGCATCACTCTTTGCAGATTCAACTACAGCGTCAATAAACGCCATGCCCCTAACGCCTTCGTCCACCTTCGGAAAATCAAGCTGTTCAGGTGTAGGCTCTTCGCCGGAAAGTTTGGCCTGTAGTGTTAAGGCAAAATTCCGGTAGATGTTGCCAAAAGCTTCCAGGTACCCTTCAGGGTGGCCGCCTGGCGTTCTGCAGTTTTTGGTAGCAAAAGTTGACAAATGGCCATAACCAGCGCCGGCACGTAATATTTGCGCTGGTTGGTCAAGCCATTTAACCAATAAAGTATTGGGTTCCTGTTGTGCCCACTCAATACCGCCTTTTTCACCATATACACGAATCTTTAAAGCATTCTCTTCCCCGGCTGCTACCTGCGAAGCCATCAATACACCGGCGGCGCCGTTATCAAATTTTAGTAACACGTTGCCGTCATCCTCCAGCAAACGGCCTTCTACCATCACGTTAAGGTCTGCGCAAAGGTGGGTAATATGTAAGCCGGTAATATATTCTGCCAGGTGCTCGGCATGGGTGCCAATATCGCCCATGGCGCCGGCCTTTCCGCTTTTCTTGGGGTCTGTGCGCCAGGCCGCCTGTGCGTTGCCTTCACGTTCGCTAAGCTTGCTCAACCAGCCTTGCGGGTACTCCACCCAAACCTTTCTTACTTTGCCAAGGGCGCCTTCTTTAATCATGGCCCTTGCCTGTTTTACCATTGGGTAACCGGAGTAAGTATGCGTAAGGCATAGTGTAAGGTCTGTTTCTTCTACTTTTTTCTGCAGTTGTTTTGCTTCATCCAATGTAAAAGTGATGGGCTTTTCTATTACAACATTAAAACCGTTGTCCAGCGCCATCATAGCCGGTGCAAAGTGGGCAAAGTTGGGGGTAACGATGGTAACAAAGTCAATACGCTTATCAGCAGGTAAAGCCGCTTCTTTGGTAATCATTTCTTCATAAGTCAGGTAAGTCCTGTCTTCCGGAAGAAACAACAATTTGCCTGAATCTTTAGCAACTTCGGGATTGATACTTAGAGCGCCGCAGGATAATTCGATCAATCCGTCCATGTTGGCAGCAATACGATGGATAGCGCCGATGAAAGCATCCTTTCCACCGCCGATCATACCCATTCTTAGTTTTCTGTTTAACATTGGTTGTAATTTTTTTTACGGTAAGTGAGAACTAAAAGTAAAAAAATTTACATTTACCCTCACTTGTCAGAAAAACATTTATTCATTAAATCCTCAATCTCACGATTTATGCCAGCCATTAACCGCAAACAACTTTTCGTTGCAAGTTGCTTAGCCTTGTTAGTTACATCTTTATCATTTGGTATCCGTGCCGGTATTCTTGGACGGCTGGGAACTGAGTTTAACCTGAATGCTGAACAACTTGGTACCATTGCAGCTACAGCATTTTGGGGCTTTCCCCTGGCGATAGTTATCGGAGGTATGGTAGTGGATATTATCGGCATGAAAAAGTTGCTTGTTGCGGCAGGCGTGTTTCATTTAATTGGCATTTTACTTACTGTTTTTGCAAGCGGTTATTGGACATTGTTTATTTCCACGCTTTGCGTAGGTATTGCCAATGGAACTGTTGAAGCGGCATGTAACCCTCTTGTTGCAACTATCTATAAAGACAATAAAACTACAAAGCTCAATCACTTTCACCTGTGGTTTCCGGGCGGTATAGTGATAGGTACGTTGCTGGTATTCCTGTTTGACAAGATAGGTATTGGCTGGCAGGTTCAGGTTGGCGTGATGTTGATACCTACTTTGCTGTATATATTCCTGTTCAGCAAGCTGGAGTTTCCGGTTACAGAGCGTGTATCAAGCGGTGTTTCTACCGGCGAAATGTATTCGGCACTACTCACCCCTTTGTTTATCATTATGATTGTACTGATGTTCGGTACAGCTATAACAGAGTTGTTTACCGGGCAGTGGATTGATGTATTATTGAAAAATGTAACTGACAATGCGATACTGTTGCTAACAATAGAAACAGGCGTAATGGTGCTTGGGCGTGCCTTTGCTGAGCCTGTAGTGCATAAATTTTCACCGGCAGGCGTGCTGTTTATTTCAGCAATAGTTGCCGCTATTGGCCTTTACCTGTTAGGCAGCACAACAGGCAACATGCTTTTCGTTGGCGCCTTAGTATTTGGTATTGGTGTTTGCTATTTCTGGCCCACTATGATCGGTTTTGTTGCGGAGAACCTGCCCCGCACTGGCGCAGTGGGCATGAACCTGATGGGCGGTGCCGGCATGTTTGCAGTATCCCTGTACATGATCTTCATGGGTGGTTATTATGACAAATTGCTTGCTGCCAAACTTCCTGCCGGGTCATCTGTTGCTGATTATAACGCCGCTCCTCCCGGTAGCGATATGGCCAACGCTTTAAATGAAGCTAAAAAGGCGGCGGGTCCTGAAATTATCAACGCCACACTTACCATTCCACTTATTCTTATTGTGGCATTTGGCATTTTGTTTTTCTACATGAAAAAGAAAAGGAAAGAAACCAACCTGGAAATACCGGCGCCAAGTGTAATAAACTAAAAAAGCATTGTTACAGCATATCAAGAGATATGCTGTAATATTTTTCCGTCCTGTAAAAGGAAAACTTTTTGTCAAAAACAATCCACAGCCTGGCAGGGCAATACATTTTGTAATTATCTTTAAAGCCTATCATAACACCTGCGATGACCTCTAATCAAGATAGAAGAACCGTTTTAAAAAATTTGCTTGCCGGTACCGCGGCCCTTTCTTTGCCCGGCGCCCTCGCAGCCTGCACTACCACCAATAACACCAATAAAGTGAAACTTAAAGGAAACATTAACCACTCTGTATGCCAGTGGTGCTATGGCTTTCTCTCTGTAGAAGAGCTGTGTAAAGCTGTAACCGATATCGGCTTTGCCGCTATTGACCTGGTAGGCCCCAAAGACTGGCCAACGCTAAAAAAGTACAACGTGTATAGCTCCATGTGCAACGGATCGGAAATTAGCCTTACAGAAGGTTGGAACCGTACAGAATACCATGGCACTTTAACAGACAAACTAACTGCTTACATACCTTTAATGGTACAGGCCGGATACAAAGATGTTATCTGTTTCAGTGGTAACCGCAAAGGAATGGACGATGAAACCGGCCTGAAAAACTGTGCGGAGGGGCTTAAAAAAGTGGTAGGCCTTGCGGAGAAAAACGGCATTACCATACACATGGAACTGTTAAACAGCAAGGTTGACCATAAAGATTACATGTGCGATAAATCGGCCTGGGGTGTGGAGCTTTGTAAACGCGTTGGCTCTGAGAACTTCAAGCTGCTGTACGATATCTACCACATGCAGATTGATGAAGGCGACGTAATAAGAACCATTAAAGATAACCACCAGTACTTTGGGCATTACCATACTGGAGGAGTACCAGGACGTCACGAAATAGATGACAGCCAGGAACTGTACTACCCCGCTATTATGAAAGCGATTGTAGAAACAGGCTTTAAAGGTTATACCGCACAGGAATTTATACCGGCAGCACAGGATAAAATAGCTTCTTTAAGAAAAGCTGTTGAACTCTGCGACGTATAGGCACCTGTATTATTGTATTATTCTTCTATTTTACTCTAACGCTTGTAACACAAAATATCTACGCAATGGCTGATAATGTTTTTGACGCGATTGTAATTGGCTCAGGCATCAGCGGCGGCTGGGCCGCAAAGGAATTGACAGAGAAAGGGTTAAAAGTGATTATGCTGGAACGTGGGCGTAACATAGAACATGTTAAAGACTATGTGAACGCCAATAAAGAAGCCTGGCAATATCCTCATCGCGGTACACGTACCCAGGCCATGATTAACGACTACCCCGTTCTTAAAAGAGATTACCCGCTTAATGAAACCAACCTTGATTACTGGGTAAACGAAAAAGAATCCCCCTACACAGAGGTAAAGCGCTTCGATTGGTTTCGGGGCTACCATGTAGGTGGCCGTTCGCTGATGTGGGGCCGGCAAAGCTACCGCCTTGGCGATATGGATTTTGAAGCCAACGCAAAAGAAGGCATTGCCATAGACTGGCCGGTACGCTATAAAGAAATAGCCCCCTGGTACGATTATGTTGAAAAATTCGCCGGCATCAGTGGGGCAAAAGACGGTTTGCCTCAATTGCCGGATGGCCAGTTTATGCCTGCCATGGAAATGAACTGCGTTGAAAAAGAAGTGGCTTCCCGCATAAAAGACCATTATAAAGGCGCCCGCCAGATGATTATTGGCCGCACCGCCAACATTACTGTTCCGCATGAGGGCAGAACCAATTGCCAGTACCGTAACAAATGCTGGCTGGGTTGTCCGTTCGGCGCCTATTTCAGTACACAGTCTGCAACATTGCCGGCGGCTATGAAAACAGGTAACCTTACACTGCGCCCCTGGAGCATTGTAACAAAAATTCTATACGACAAAGATAAAAAGCGGGCTACCGGCGTAGAAGTGCTGGATGCCGAAACCAATAAAACGTACGAATACAAAGCAAAAATTGTATTTGTAAACGCTTCTGCTTTAAACAGTGCCTGGGTATTAATGAACTCCGCTACCGACGTGTGGCCCGATGGCCTCGGCAGCAGCAGTGGTGAACTCGGCCATAATATTATGGACCATCACCTGGGTGTTGGCGCATCCGGGCATGTAGAAGGTTTTGAAGACAAATACTATTTTGGCCGTCGTGCCAATGGCATTTACATTCCGCGCTACCGAAACTTTTTTGGCGATAAACGCGATTACCTGCGTGGCTTTGGCTACCAGGGCCGTGCCAGCAGGGATGGATACACCCGTTCTGCTGAAGAAATAGCCATTGGCGCCGAGCTTAAGGAAGCACTTTCTGAACCTGGCCAGTGGACTATGAACATCGGTGGTTTTGGCGAAACCCTGCCCTACCACGAGAACAAAATAACGCTTGACAAAACCAAAAAAGATAAGTGGGGCCTAAATGTATTGGCCATAGACGTGGAGTACAAAGACAACGAGAAAAAGATGCGCAAGGATATGCTGGACGATGCCAAGGAAATGCTGGAAGCCGCCGGCGCCAAGAATGTCAAAGGCCGTGATGGCGATGGTACGCTGGGCCGCGGCATTCATGAAATGGGTTCTGCCCGCATGGGCGATAAACCCACCAATTCAGTGCTGAACAAATTCAACCAGGTTTGGGATGCGCCCAATGTGTTTGTTACGGATGGCGCTTTTATGACATCAGCATCCTGCGTAAACCCATCGCTAACTTACATGGCATTTACCGCAAGGGCTGTAGATCATGCTGTTAGTGAACTTAAGAAAGGAAATATCTGAGGAATATTGAACAAGGAACAAGGAGTAATGAATGTTGAAGGGATGAACGGAAAGCCACCCACTCGCCACTCACCATTCACTACTCACCCCTCACCACTCACCTCCTGCAAGGGCTGTGCTGAATAGCGGACAGAACGTACAAGTGAGTGACACAACGGAAGCTTAATAGTACTACGTCAGCCAGGTACCAAATTGTTCTTTTAATAATCACCCCCTGCCCCAGGCAGGTGGTGATGCAAAAATAAAATCCGGTAAGTTGCCCCTGGCCTACTGTTCATTTTTAACGCCCCCCACAGGGGATGGGGACATAAATTGTAAATCATGGCAGATAACGAATTTGACGCGATTGTAATCGGCTCCGGCATTAGTGGCGGGGTGGCCGCGAAAGAATTGACCGAAAAAGGTTTGAAAACAATCATGCTGGAGCGTGGCATGAACATTGAACACGTTAAGGACTACACAGAAGCCAGCAAAGAGGCCTGGGATTATCCCCACCGCGGCAACCGAACGCAGGAAATGATTAACAATTATCCTAAACTTGTGAGGGATTACCCGCTTAATGAAAGAAACCTATCCTGGTGGGCCAGCGATAAAGATTCTCCTTATACTGAAGTAAAACGTTTCGACTGGTTTCGTGGTTACCACGTAGGCGGCCGTTCCCTGATGTGGGGCCGCCAGAGCTACCGCCTCAGCGATATGTACTTTGAAGAGAATGCCAAAGAAGGTATTGCTATAGACTGGCCGGTGCGTTATAAAGACATTGCACCCTGGTACGATTACGTGGAAAAATTTGTGGGCGTAAGCGGTACCAAAGAAAACCTGCCCGAATTGCCAGACAGCAACTTTTTGCCGCCCATGGAATTAAACTGCGTGGAAAAAGATTTTGCCCAAAGGCTTAAAGAATATTACAAGGGCGTTCGTAAAATGATCATTGGCCGCACGGCGCATGCTACCATTCCTATGGATGGCAGGCAATGCCAGTTTAGGGATAAGTGCTGGTTTGGCTGCCCCTTTGGCGGCTACTTCAGCACACAATCTGTAAGCCTGCCCGCGGCCATGAAAACAGGCAACCTTACCCTGCGCCCCTGGGCCATTGTAACCAAAATACTGTACGATAAAGATAAAAAACGTGCTACGGGTGTGGAAGTGCTGGATGCCGAAAACATGAAGACTTACGTGTACAAGGCAAAGATCATCTTCCTTAACGCGTCCGCCTTAAATAGCGCCTGGATATTAATGAACTCCGCCACCGATGTATGGCCTGATGGCCTGGGCAGCAGCAGCGGCGAACTGGGCCATAACGTAATGGACCATCACCTTAATGTGTATGCTGGCGGCACTGTTGACGGTTACCTGGACAAATATTATTTTGGCCGCCGTGCCAACGGATTTTACATTCCACGTTACCGCAACTTCTTTGGCGATAAACGCGATTATAAACGTGGTTTTGGTTACCAGGGCGGCGCCAGCCGTGCAAGCTGGAACCAGGATGTGGCCGAGTACAGCATTGGCGCCGAATTTAAAGAAGCACTTACCGAACCCGGCCAGTGGAGCATTGGCATGGGTGGCTTTGGCGAAACATTGCCTTACCACGAAAACAAGGTAACGCTGGATAAGAACGTAAAAGATAAATGGGGCCTGAACGTGCTTTCTTTTGATGCGGAACTAAAAGAAAACGAACTGAAGATGCGTAAAGATATGCTGGAAGATGGAAAGGAAATGCTGGAAGCCATGGGCGCCAAAAACGTACATGGTGGAGACACTAACCCTTACCTGGGCCGCGGCATTCACGAAATGGGCACTGCCCGTATGGGCGCCGACCCCAAAACTTCTGTTCTCAACAAATGGAACCAGATTTGGGATGCACCAAATGTGTTTGTAACCGATGGCTCTTTCATGACTTCAGCCGCATGCCAGAACCCGTCGCTTACCTACATAGCGTTTACCGCACGTGCCGTAGACTATGCCGTAAGCGAGTTAAAGAAACAAAACCTGTAACAATCTGCGCGGTTGTTCAAATAACAAGATGGGATGGGCGTATGCCCGTTCCATCTTTCTGATTTTTAGGACACGGTAGTAATCAATGGTGGGTACCTCCTTATTCAGCATTTTTTGGCTACCAGCTACATATCGTTGTGGCATCTTCGTTGCGTCGCAATCCTTTCATCGTCCGGTTTTTTATGGCATCTTTTCAGACCCGGGCAGATGAGTTTCTGCCGCCTTTGGCGCCAGAAACATTACAGGGCCAAATACCATGGAAGCACGAAAAAAACAAAATGCAGGAAGCTCATCATTAACGAAATAAACATCGAACAAGGAACAAGGAATGATGAATGACGAAGCGGAAAGGCACCCACTCGCCATTCTCACCACTCTCACTACTCACCACTCACCACTCTCACTACTCACCACTAACCACTCACTTCTATGCCACAAGACAGTTCAAAAGTTAATATCAATTCCGGCGGTGCTGCCCAAAACAGCTACGATGCCATCGTAATAGGCAGCGGTATCAGCGGTGGCTGGGCGGCCAAAGAACTTTGTGAAAAAGGTTTAAAAACGCTGGTATTAGAGCGTGGCCGCGATGTTGTGCACCTGAAAGACTACCCTACTGCCACCAAAAACCCGTGGGATTTTCCGCACCGCTTTGAATTTCCGGAAGCGTTTAAAAAAGAAAACCCGATTGTGGGCAGGTGCTACGCTTTTGATGAAGCCACCCAGCACTTTTTTGTAAAAGACAAGGAACAGCCCTACATACAGGAAAAGCCTTTCGACTGGATACGTGGTTACCAGGTGGGTGGTAAATCGCTTATATGGGCAAGGCAAACCCAGCGCTGGAGCCGTTTTGATTTTGAAGGCCCCGGCCGTGATGGCTTTGCCGTTGAGTGGCCAATTGCGTATGATGAACTGGCGCCCTGGTATTCTTACGTAGAAAAGTTTGCCGGCATAAGCGGCAATAAAGATGGCCTTGAAACATTACCCGATGGAGAGTTTCTGCCACCATGGGAAATGAACTGCGTTGAAAAAGAAATACAGCAGCGCATCATGGCCAATTACAAAGACCGTTATGTAATACAGGGCCGCTGTGCGCATTTAACAAAGCCCAACCCCATTCATATTGAGCAGGGGCGCAGCCAGTGCCAGGCCAGGAGCCTGTGTTACAGGGGTTGCCCGTTTGGGGGGTATTTTAGTTCCAACTCAACCACTTTGCCCTGGGCCGCCAAAACCGGCAACCTTACCTTAAGGCCCAACTCAGTAGCCCATTCCATTATCTATGATGATAAGCAGAACAAAGCTGTAGGCGTAGGGGTAGTGGATGCAGAAACAAAAAAATCAACCGATTATTTTGCGAAGATCATTTTTGTAAACGCGGCCTGCCTTAACAGCAACCTTATACTGCTCAATTCAACATCCAAACGCTTCCCTAACGGGCTTGGTAACGATAATGGCCTGTTGGGTAAGTATGTGGCATTTCATAATTACAGGGGCAGCATTTCCGCTTCATTCGATGGGCCGCAAGACCAATACTATTATGGCCGTAGGCCCACACAGGCCATGATGCCCAACTTTAGAAATGTGTACAAACAGGAAACAGATTTTCTGCGCGGTTATTCTGTTCATTATGGCGCTGGCCGTGGCAGGGGTGCGGAAAGCAACGAGCCGCTTGGGCCGGCCTTCAAGGATTCGCTTACTGAGCCGGGCGGCTGGTATGTATCTATGATGATGCAGGGCGAAACCATACCTAAAGAAAGCAACCATGTAAGGTTGAGCAAAGACCAGGAAGATGCATGGGGCATTCCACAGTTAATAACTTCCATTGACTATGACGAAAATGACGAAAAGCTGTTAAAAGACTTTTTAGCGCAAGGGGCTGAAATGCTGGAAAAAGCAGGTTGCAAAAACATACAGCCCAACGACAGCAAGCAGGCGCCCGGCCTTGACATACATGAAATGGGCGGAGCAAGAATGGGCAAAGACCCCAACACTTCGCTGCTTGACAAATGGAATGCTTTTCACAACTGTAAGAACGTGTTTGTAACCGATGGCGCCTGCATGACATCTGTAAGTACGCAAAACCCGTCGCTTACATTTATGGCGTTAACAGCACGGGCAGCAAACCATGCTGTGGAAGAGTTGAAGAAAGGAAGTATATAAAGCCCCAACCCCCTGAAGGGGGCTTTGGAAACCTGTTACAGTTTGAATATCGAACAGGGGACAAGGAATACTGAATGACGAAGGATACAGCACTTGCGGTTCACATTCATTAAGTTAAGCCCCATCGGGGCTTCCTGTTTGTAGACACAAAATCATTTATATGAACGGATGCCACGTAGTGGCTACCCAATCGTCGCTTAAGGGTAGCCGCTATGCGGCATAATTCCCTTGTTTTACGCTATTTTGCTAGTCGATAAAATTGACCAGGTATCAATGAATGATATCAAAGAAGACATTGTGCGGTTTATTCCTCACGACAAGCCTCTTGCTATCTGGTAAAGGGATTATTTTAAGGAACTGGCAAAACGTATACGCTTCGCGGACAATAAAGTATAACCGGATTATACGAATGATATGAATCTGACTGTAGCAATTGTAGTCTGAATACATTTTTTATTCGTTGGGATTTTGTAAATAATACTAAATTAGTTCAGAGGTTTCTTCAAAGAAACTTGTCAATTTATCAGCGGCTGCTTATTTATGAGATGTTTATATTTCCTTTTATACTTTTTAGCCTTTTGCGTTTATTCTGCAAAAGCGCAGTCAAATGCATATAAGTTTTCTGAATTAAGTACTCAAAATGGCCTTTCTCATAATTGGGTAAATACTGTTTTCAGGGATAGCATCGGTTTTGTATGGATTGGAACTTTTGCCGGCCTCAATCGCTTTGACGGTTCTAAAAATAAACTGTATCTAAATAACCCTTCTGATAACAATTCCTTACACGACAATGATGTTCAGGCTATTTTTCCACTACCAGGTCAAAAATTATGGATAGCGTCAAAAGAAGGCGCTGTTATATTTGATCCGTTCACGGATAATTTCGACAGGGATTATAAGCGTTATTTAAAAAGGCTGTCGTTGCCACAGAAAAAAGTTATTTCAATAGAAAAAGATAAGAAAGGAAATTATTGGTTTCTTTATCATACTGATGGTTTATACAAATACTCCTCATCAAATAACAAGCTCACTTATTTCGATGATAAAGCTTTGGCTTCCTATGGCACTATTACTGCTATAAAAGAGGATACGGATGGAAATTTCTGGTTGATTTACTCAACAGGTCTATTAGTTCAAATTGACGGAAATTTAAAAATAAAAAAACGCAATAGCCTCCTCGTAAATAAACAACCGGTTTATAACTATAAATTATTTACCGACCGGCTCAACAAAATATGGGCATGGGCAAACGGTGAGCCAAACGGGGTGTATAAAATTGATAATGATGCAAACACGATAACACACTTTACGGCTGCCAGTAAAACTTTCCGGCTAAATAGCAACGTGATTTTTGGCATTGTGCAGGATGAAAAAGGAGTTATATGGATCGGCGCTGATCATGGTGGCATTAATCTCATTAATGAAAGTGATAATTCACAAATTGAGTATATAAATAAGCCGACCAAAAATCTTCCTTCATATGATAATAGTGTTACCACACTTTATAAAGACGATAAAGAAATAATTTGGGTTGGTACTTGTAAGCAGGGAGTTAGTTATTTTGATCAGAATATTTCCAGGTTTGTTTTATTAAAACATGATCCCGAAGACCATTATTCGCTTCCATTTAATGACGTGAACTGCTTTGCAGAAGATAAAAAAGGAAATATATGGATAGGCACTGATGGTGGAGGACTGTTATATTTTGACCGGGTCGGCAACAAGTTTATTCAGTATTTGAATAACCACTCAAACTCAAATAGTTTAACGAATAACGTTGTTGTTAGTCTTTGTTATGACAGGGAGGGAAAACTTTGGATTGGAACTTATTTGGGAGGGCTTGACTGTTTTGACGGAAAAACATTCACCCATTATAAACATAATGCCAACGACCCTGCTTCTCTTGCAGATAATAGGGTATGGCATATCCTGGAAGATGGAGAAAATGCCTTATGGATTGGAACAATGTCGAAAGGACTTGATAAATTCGATAAGCGTACAAACAAATTCTACCATTACCCGGCAACACCGGGAACGGCATACCCGCTTCATTCCAACTATGTATCCGTTATTAAAAAAGATACGCAAGGCAATCTTTGGATGGGTACGGCCAACGGAATAGAAGTGCTTGATGAGACGCAAAATAAGTTTACGCATTATGCATCGGCAACCGGCCCCAATAGTTTAAGCCATCCTTTAGTTACAGACATTTTGGAAGACAGGCGGGGATTAATATGGGTTGGTACCAAAAGCGGCTTGAATGTTTTTGACCAAAACACAAAAAGGTTTCAACGGTTTTTTACTTCGAACGGCTTACCAGATAATCTCATATCCAATATAATTGAGGATAAACAAGGAGATTTGTGGGTCTCCACTCTTAAAGGATTGTCGCGGTTGAAAATTAAAAACCGGAACGGGAAAGTTTCTTTCGCTATAGAGAACTATAGTGAAGAGAACAATTTGCAAGGCAACGTGTTTAACGAAAACGCTGCAATGATTACCGGCAATGGAGCAATATTGGTTGGAGGCCTGCACGGAATTAATTGGATAAACCCGGAAAAAATAAATGCGAAGGAGATTGTACCGAATTTAGTATTTACCAATATTGATCTGTTTAACGAAAGCCTAAAGCCGGGTGAGAAAATAAATGGTCATGTTATTTTGAAGAAGGCATTAACCTTTACAGAGGAAATTAGCCTTAATCATAATGAAGACATATTTTCAATAGAGTTTGCCAACCTAAACCCTTCCTATAGTAACAAATACGCTTATAAGTTGGAAGGCTTTAATAAGAATTGGGTGATTGTTAATGATGATAATAAGAAAGCAACATACACTAACCTGGGTCCGGGAACATATACATTTAAGGTAAAAACTTTTAACACTAATCTGGAAGCAGGCAAAACAGAGAAATCTTTACGAATAATCATTAACCCACCGCTTTGGAGAACGCCTTTTGCCTTTGCAGTATATGTGCTGGTTGTTATAGCCATTTTATATTTTGCCAGGCGCATTACAATAGAAAGGGCCCATATGCGGTTTCGGATGATGCATCAAATAAAGGAAACGGAACGTATGCAGGCATTAGATGCCATGAAAACAAAGTTTCTTACGAATGTGAGCCATGAATTTCGAACGCCCTTAAACCTGATTCTTTCTCCGATACAGGATCTGGCAGAAGCTGTTTCGGAACCACAGCAGAAACAAAAGATTCTATTAATAAAACGAAATGCCAAGCGCTTGCTGAACCTGGTAAACCAGCTCCTTGATTTTAGAAAAATGGAAGTTCAGGAATTTCAATTGAACTTATCCGAAGACGATATCATAAAATTTGTACGGCAAACTTGCATATCCTTCTCCGATATTGCAGAGAAAAAAAATATAGCGTTTTGTTTCGAGTCTAATGTAGATTCTTGCCGGGCCTGTTTTGACAAAGACAAGCTGGAAAAAATTATTTTTAACCTGCTTTCCAATGCTTTTAAATATACACCCGATTTTGGCCGGGTTGCGGTAGAAGCCCACTACCAAATGGAAAATATACAAAATGAAGTTAGCATTGAGCTAATTGTGAAAGATACCGGAATCGGCATTCCTGCTGACAAACACGAAAAAATCTTCGAACCGTTCTTTCAAAATGATGTTGCAGGTAATTTACTCAATCACGGCACCGGTATTGGCCTTGCCATTACCAAAGAGTTTGTCCGGCTTCATAAAGGCACGATCAATGTTGTAAGTGAGCCTGAAAAAGGTACTACATTTATAATAACTATCCCTGTTCAAAAATCAAATCAGCCGGTTGTAAATCTTAGTTCTAATAGTGAAACAATTCAAAGCACGCCTCCTTTTTTACCGGAACTTCAGAATGAACCTGTACGGAGAAAAACGACTCAAAAAATTTTGCTTGTAGAGGATAACGAAGACTTTCGGTTTTATTTAAAAGATAATCTTAATTCACTTTATCACACACTGGAAGCCTGTAACGGTGTTGAAGCATGGAATAAAATAAAACACTATCAACCTGATCTTATAGTAAGTGATCTAATGATGCCGGTAATGAACGGGATCGAATTGTCTCGTAAAATAAAGGCTGACCCAATAACGGCTCACATCCCTATAATTCTATTAACAGCCGTGGGAAATAATGAAATGCAGATGGAAGGCTATCGATTGGGCATTAGTGATTATGTAACCAAGCCTTTTACTTTTGAAATTCTGGCCTCAAGAATACAAAATATCTTATCAGACAGAAAAAAAATTCAGCAAGACCTTTTAAAAAAGAAAGACCAGGTTACCCCAACCGATGTTAAACTAACGCCTGCTGAGGAAGTTTTGAAGAAAAATCTGTTGGAAGTCGTGGAGAAAAACCTGTCAAATCCCGAGTTTACCGTAGAGGCTTTGAGTAAAGAACTGTGTATGAGCCGCGTGGTATTGTATCGTAAATTAATTGCCCTTACCGGCTTAACGCCTTTAGAATATATCCGGGTTGTAAGAATTAAAAGGGGGGCACAATTACTAAGGGAAAGCCAACTACTTACCATTGCGGAGATAGCGTACGAAGTTGGCTTTAATGACCCAAAGAAGTTTACTAAATTTTTCAAGCAAGAATTCAAAATGCTCCCATCCCAATACCAGCAGGCTCGCAAAGAGAACACCAGTTTTCAGGCAGATCTTCCCTAAAAACAGCAAATTTTCTGTTGCCTGTTACAAATTAACCCCTTTAAAGAAACATACTACACCGTTGTTGCAGGCAGGCCCTCTCTAATTTTAAGCTGTTTCGATCAAAACGGACTATTTAATTGCAACTAAACAAATGATGCTGTTCTGAAAAGAAACACAAACGATTTTTTATTACACAATTAAAAAACTAACTGTATGCGCATTTGCTTGCCAAACAGGAAAAACGTATGTTTTTCCCATGTGTTTTCATGTGATAAACTGCGGCTTTTCTTTTTAATCTTTTTTTTAACTGTTTCGTCCTCATTATTTGCTCAAACTACGGTCACAGGCAAAGTAAGCTCTGGTGACTCAGTTCTCGCCAACGTAACGGTACAAGTAAAAGGCACTTCCACGGCCACACAAACCAATGATCAGGGGAGGTATACTATTTCTGCTCCTGCAAATGGCACCCTGGTTTTTACCAATGTTGGATACGGCACCCTGGAAGTAAAAATTGATAACCGTTCTTCTATCGATGTAAATCTACAAGCCACAAGCGGGCAATTGGGCGAGGTGGTAGTGATAGGCTATGGAGTTCAAAAAAAAGCCACCTTAACGGGTTCGGTTAGCGCGGTTAAGGGTTCCGAGCTTATAAAATCGCCCGCCACCAATGTAAGTAACAGCTTAGCAGGGCGTTTACCCGGCCTGGTATCGGTAACCCCCTCAAGCGAACCCGGTTATGATGGTTCAGTATTGCGGATACGCGGCGTTAATACCTTAAATAATAATAATCCTTTAGTAGTTGTAGACGGGGTGCCTGGACGATCATTAGACCGTATTGACCCCAGTACCATTGAAAACATCTCTGTGTTAAAGGACGCTTCTGCAGCCATTTATGGTGCGCAGGCAGCTAATGGCGTAATTCTTATCACAACCAAAAGGGGTAAAACCGGCAAACCTACGGTAACTGCCAGCTTTAACCAGGGATGGGGAAGACCAACAGTTTTACCTAAAATGGCAGATGCGGTAACCTATGCTACTATGGTTAATGAAATTGCAAAATATGCAGGAAGAACGGCGGTATATTCAGATGAAGACCTAAAAAAATACGCTGATGGGTCCAGCCCCTGGACGCACCCAAACACCGACTGGTTTCATGAAGTATTAAAACCCTGGTCGGGTCAAAACTATGGTAACGTATCAGTAAATGGTGGCGGAGAAGCTGTTAAATACTTTATATCACTTTCAAGAAGAAGCCAGGATGGGTTTTATTATAACAGCGGAACAAAATATAATCAGTACGACATCAGAAGTAACCTCGACGCAACTATTAATAAATACATCAGTATTGCGGTAGATATATCAGGTAGAAATGAAGACAGGAATTTTCCTGTGCGTGGTGCGGGTGATATTTTTAGAATGGTAATGAGGGGTAAACCCAATGCCACTGCTTATTGGCCGAACGGCACACCAGGGCCGGATATTGAATACGGTGATAACCCGGTAGTAGTTAGCACGAAGGCTACCGGTTACGATCATGACAAAAGATATGTATTAAACTCCAATGCAAAAGTGGTGGTTAAGGTTCCCTGGGTTAGCGGGCTTTCTTTAACCGGAAATGCAGCGTTAGATAAAGGTTTCCGTTTCCACAAAAGATGGAGAACGCCATGGTACCTCTATTCATTCGATGGGTTTGATGAAAACGGCCAGCCAAAGTTAACCAGGTCTAAAAAAGGTTTTGCTAATCCCGATCTGTTTGAAGAAATGGAAGACAATCAAAACACCCTTTTAAATGGATTGGTGAGCTATGAAAAAAAAATCGGAACACATTATATAAATGTGCTGGCAGGTGCGGAAAAAATTGAAGGAAAAGGCGATAATTTTAATGCCTACCGGAAAGATTTTGCGTCGCCTTCTGTTGATCAGCTTTGGGCTGGGCCTATTAATACAGATCTAAGTAATGGGGGTTCTTCATTTACTAATGCACGGCTAAATTATTTTGGAAGAGTAAATTATAATTATAAAGAAAAATACCTGGCAGAATTTGTATGGCGGTACCAGGGTTCCTACATATTTGAAGAAGCTACACGGTTTGGATTTTTTCCCGGTATCTCCCTTGGATATAAAATTTCTGAAGAAAATTTCTTCAGAGATAATGTTTCCTTTATCAATTCTTTGAAAATAAGAGGCTCATGGGGCAGAACAGGTAATGATCAGATACCTGAATGGCAATACCTCGCATTATATAATCAAAATTCGGTGCCTTTTGTAACCAACAATAGCTTGCAAAACCCCGCATTGTTTGAAAACGTAGTTCCTAATAAAGCAGTATCATGGGAAATAGCAGATCAGGCCAATATAGGATTTGATGCCACGCTTTTAAATAACAGGCTTTCTATCACCGCCGACTATTTTAATTATACCAGGTCAAATATTCTTTGGGAACGCGGAGCCACTGTGCCCCTTTCTGCCGGCATGAGGCTTCCCAGAGAGAATATTGGTAAGATGGCCAACAAAGGATTTGATTTTAGTATTGATTATAAAAACAAGGGCGGTGCATTTACCTACCAGATTGGCTTGAATGGCGGCTATCAAAAAAATAAAATCGTTGAATGGGCCGAACCAGAAACTTCTCCCGATTATATGCACCAGCGGTTAACCGGGTATCCTATTTACAGTGGTTTATATTTTAATGCTATTGGCGTATTCAAAGACCAGGCGGCAGTGGATAAATATCCGCATGTTACAGGGGCCAGGGCGGGGGATATTATTTTCGAAGACTACAATGGCGATGGTGTAATTGATGATAAAGACAGAATTCGTATGACCAAATCCGATATTCCAAGGTTTACGGGAGGTTTAACTTTTAGTGCCGGTTATAAAGGGTTTGATCTTTCTTTACTTATACAGGGCGCAACTGGTGCTGTGCGTTATATTAATACCGAGTCGGGCGAGATCGGAAATTTTTTACAGTCATTTGCTGAAAATCGCTGGACGGAGGAAAACCCCAACGCAAAAGGGCCGAGAACATATAACCGTGGTAATGAATACTGGGTAAGCAGGGGTAATACCTATTGGCTGTATAAAACCGATTACATACGTTTAAAAAACATCGAGTTGGGGTATAATCTTCCGTCTTCATTATTACGAAAGGCCAGCATTCAAAACCTACGGATATACGTAAACGCTTTTAACTTTCTTACTTACGCACCCCACTTAAAAGATTTTGATCCGGAATCGGGGGCTAACAATGCAAATGTAGATGCCCGAAATAATAGCATAAGTACTTCAGGTACAGGTTACCCGATTCAAAAAATAATCAACACCGGTATTTCTGTTACATTCTAACGACAACTTCAAAAAATGATCATGAAAAAGATTAACTATATCATATCCGTATTGCTGCTTTTCTTAACAGCGGTTTCCTGTAAAAAAGATTTTTTAAACCAGGAACCAAAAGGGCAATATAACGAGGCTACTACCTGGAAAGATCCATCACTAATTCAGGCTTTTGTAAATAATGTCTATCAGGGTATTCCACATGGGTTTAGCAATATTATGATGTCTTCCCTGGTAGACGAGTCTGTTTACAATGCACAGTTCGGCGAACAAAATGCGGTTAAGAGCCTTATTACCCCTGGTGATCTCATTGTATTTGACCTAAACTATTGGACTGGCAAAAGGCAACGCTATATGAGCTGGGAAAATGAATACAGGCAAATCAGGGCCACTAATATATTTTTTCAAAATATTGATGACGCTCCGATAGATGATGCAGCCATGAAAAGCAGAATGAAGGGAGAAGTGTATTTTTTACGGGCACATTTATATCATATCCTTGTGTCTATTTACGGGGGGGTGCCAATTATAACAAAAGCTTACGAACTTACCGAAGATTTTACGGCGCCAAGAGACAGCTATGAAAATTGCATTAATTTTATTGTTAGCCAATTAGATTCCGCTGCAGCCCTGCTTCCGCTGGTTCAAACGGGTGAAAACTTAGGACGGCCAACCAAAGGCGCCGCATTGGCTTTAAAAGCCAGGGTGTTGTTGTATGCAGCGAGTGATTTTTACAATAGCAACGGATCATGGGCAGGAGGTTTCACGCAAAAAGAGTTGATCGGATATACCGGTGGTGACAGGACAGCCCGTTGGACAGCCGCCAAAAATGCTGCAAAAGCAGTGATGGATTTAGGCGTTTATAGCTTATACAAAGACGGTGCTCCACCTGCAACCGCCGAAGAAGCCACAAAGAATTACGCTGATATTTTTTTACAACGCTCAACACCGGAAGATATTTTTATCCGTTATTTTACGCCTGCAACAAATGAAGATTGGGATGGCTACAACCCTGGTTTGTATAATACGCCTAACGGCTGGCATGGTTGGGGCAGCAACTGCCCCACGGGGCAAATGGCAGATTCTTATGAAACGATAGATGGCACCCCGTTTAGCTGGAATAACCCTGCTCATAAAGCCGCCCCATATAAGAACAGGGATCCCCGTTTTTATGCTACCATCAACTATGACGGAGCTAAATGGCGCCCCCGGAATGATAATGCCGCAATAGCCAAAGACCCTGTTGGTATTGTGCAAACAGGATATTTTTTGAAACCTGATGGAACTTCCATAGGGGGCCTCGACACGAGAAACAGCATATTAGAAGATTGGAACGGAACCTATACTTCTTATTATCTTAAAAAATTTATTGACCCCACAATAGAGTCGCAGTTTGTGAAGCAGGACCTGCCCTGGCGATATATACGCTATACAGAAGTTGTGATGAATTATGCAGAAGCCTGTATTGCGTTAGGAGAAGAAGGAGAGGCTAAATTGTGGTTGAATAAAATAAGACGGCGTGCTAAAATGCCGGATATTACAGAGTCTGGTATTGCGTTAAGAGACCGTTATAGAAACGAACGCAAGATTGAATTGGCATTTGAGGACCACCGCTTCTTTGATGTGCGTCGCTGGATGATAGCAGAACAAGCTTATGTAGATGCGAAAACAGTTGAGATCGTATACCCGTCAGACGCAAACGGTAATCCGGTAGGGCCCACCGTTTATAACCCAACTGGTTTTCCAAGTTTAAGAACCCCCGGCACGAATGTGGGTATTGGTCAGCAAAGAGCGTGGTTGCCAAGATTTTATTTACTGCCAATTAAAACCGATGAAATGAATAGAAACAATAAACTGGTTCAGAACCCACTGTATTAAGTTAAAGCGCTTTTTTCCGGAAATGGATTTCTATCCTATCCTCATTTATAAGCAGTCCTTTTTTACAGGGGGCCTTTATATTAAATCATTAAAAGGCCCCTATTTTATTGTTTTATTTGTGGGCCTTTTTAAAAAAATTCTGTGAGTAAAATTAACGTCTAAGAATGTTATACTGCTTGCCTGGTAAAATTGTGCAACAATTTTTTGGTGACCAACAATAGTGCTACTATGAGGCGCCTGTTGTGTCACTCACTTGTACGCCTGGTAATTCTATTCGGCAGCACGCGGCCAGGCTTTTTTTCTTTGCACAGTTTTATGCGGTGTGCAGTATAGACAAAATTGGTATTAGACCTCTTGCATAAATCATTTTGCTATACATAAAAGATTTTGTCATGCCGAAGAATGAGGCATCTAGTATCGGATGATGAATAGATTTCTCCTTCGAAATAACAAAAAATGATATATGCAAGAAGTCTAATGCAAAATAATAGGCCACAAAATACCGTCTGGCATCGGAATGGATATGACCAAAATTTTGTCAATCAGTTTTGAAGAAATGCAAAGGCAAGGTGGCATTGATACAATTTTGAAAAAAGCCGCAGAAGAGCACAATAGCTTTGAAATAGGAATGAGCAAAACCAGTATTGACCATAAGTACCTGCTTAATTTTACTGATAAATTCAGAAAAATTGGCAATCCTGGGTTAAAGGAAGTTTGCAAACAGACAGGCTCATTTAGGGTAGTTTCAAATTTTGAAGAATTAACTTTAGACTTTAACAACCTGGAGAATTATACGAAAGTTTTTCAGCAGGAGCCCTTTAGTATTAGGGAATTACTGGAAAAAATAGGGTCATTTATATGATGGGGAAATAAGTAATAAGGGAACCAGAACTTGTGGTTCACGATTACCCACGTTTACCACGAACAAAAAAACGATTACAACTTGCCAACAGATTCATTACATATTAACTCGGGTGGTATTGCAAAAAATACATTTGATGCGATAGTGGTAGGCAGCGGCATCAGCGGTGGCTGGGCTGCCAAAGAGCTGTGTGAGCACGGACTTAAAACGTTAGTGCTGGAACGTGGCCGCGATGTACAGCACCTGAAAGATTATCCTACTGCCACCAAAGCACCATGGGAGTTTAAATACCGCGGCAGTGTAACAGAAAAAACACTGGAAGAAAACCCGCTTATCAGCAAAGCAGCGGGTTACGATGATACGACGCAGCATTTTTTTATCAAAGATGCCGACCACCCTTACATACAGGAAAAACCTTTTGACTGGATTCGAGGCTACCAGGTAGGTGGTAAATCACTCATTTGGGGCAGGGCTTGCCCCAGGTGGAGTAAGTACGAATTTATTAACCCAGCCAAATTTGGCTATGGAATTGAGTGGCCTATAAGTTATGAAGATATTGCGCCCTGGTACTCACACGTGGAGCGGTTTGCCGGCATCTGCGGTAATAAAGACGGTCTGGAAACTATGCCGGATGGCGAATACCTGCCGCCATTTGATTTTAACTGCCCGGAAAAAGACATGCGGCAAAAACTGCTGGGCAGGTACAAAGATCGTTTTATGATACAGGGCCGTTGGGCACAGTTAACAGAAGCGAAAGATATTCATTTGCAGCAGGGCCGCGGCCGCTGCCAGGCAAGGGATTTGTGCATGAGGGGATGCCCTTTTGGCGGTTATTTCAGTTCTAACTCCTCTACCCTGCCCTGGGCAGCCAGAACAGGAAATTTAACCGTACGGCCTTTTTCTGTGGTACATTCCATTATTTATGATGAACAGAAAGGCAAGGCTGTAGGTGTAAGAATTGTTGATGCACAAACAAAAAAAACCACGGATTATTTTGCCCGCATCATTTTCATGAACGCTTCAGCCTTGAATACTAACCTGGTCTTATTAAATTCTACTTCTAACCGCTTTCCCCATGGTTTTGGCAACGACAATGGATTGCTGGGTAAGTATGTATGTTTTCAAAATTACCGGGGCTCCATAGGTGGCGATGTGGAAGGGTATGAAGACAAATATTTTTACGGCCGCCGTACGGTGGAATGCATGATGGCCAATTTTAGAAATGTGCATAAGAATGATATGGATTTTGTTGGCGGCTATATGGCTTTCATGGGTTGTTACCGAACCCGTGGCAACGGCGATGTGCTGGATGTACAGATTGGAGCTGATTACAAAAATGCCATGAGCGAAGCCGGCCCCTGGGGCATGTACATGTATATACAGGGTGAAACGGTGGCCAGGGAAGAAAACCATGTAGCGCTAAGCGGTAATCAGAAAGACCAGTGGGGCATTCCGCTGTTGAAAATGAATGTAGGCTATGATGATAATGATGAAAGAATGCTGAAAGACTTTATTACCCAGGGCAGCGAAATGTTTGAAACCTGTGGCGTAAAAAACATACGTACCGGTGACAACCACTGGGCGCCCGGCCGCGACATTCATGAAATGGGCGGTTGCCGTATGGGGAAAGACCCCAAAACATCTTTACTTAACGGATGGAACCAGTTTCATAACTGCAAAAATGTATTTGTAACGGATGGCGCATGTATGACGAGTACCGGCAGTGGCAGTCCCAGCATTTTATACATGGCTTTTACAGCAAGGGCAGCCAATTATGCGGTGGAGGAGATGAAGAAAGGGAATTTGTAGGTGGGTGGTGCATAGCAAGTGGATTATGGTCAAGGGGAATAGCGTAAGTAATGAATCGTAAATCGAAAGTGGACAACTATCAAGCTTACGATTTCAGTTTACTCCCGATTCGCGAATCATTAAAATCATTTAAATCAAATAAAATCAACGGTTAAGTATGCAAAGAGATTCCCTCAATATTAATAACAAAGCAATCACCCAAAATACATTTGATGCAATTGTAGTGGGTTCAGGTATCAGCGGCGGCTGGGCTGCAAAAGAACTTTCAGAAAAGGGTCTAAAAGTATTGATGCTGGAGCGTGGCCGCAATTTTGAACACATTAAAGACTATTTATCTGCCAATAAAAACCCGTGGGAGTTTATACATGGTGGCGCTGTAACACAGCAGCAGTTAAGGGATAAACCAATTATTGCACGTACCTGGGGTAAGAACGAAGCTATCATGGATTATTGGGTAAAAGACATTGATGCGCCTTATACAGAAATAAAACCTTTCAAATGGTGGAGGGCTTATCAACTGGGTGGCCGTTCTATTTTGTGGGGAAGGCAAAGTTATCGGTGGAGTGATTTTGATTTTGAGGCTAATGCGAAAGATGACTGGGCGATTGATTGGCCAATCCGTTATAAAGACATTGCCTCATGGTATGATTATGTTGAAAGATTCGCTGGTATAAACGGTTCAAAGGAAGGGTTGCCACACTTGCCTGATGGACAGTTTTTACCACCAATGGAAATGAATTGCGTAGAGAAAGATGTGGCTGTGCGAATTAAGGAAAAATACAAGGGAATGCGCCACATGATTATTGGGCGTAGCGCTAACCTTACTGCCCCGATAGAAGGTAGAACACAATGTCAATATCGCAACAGGTGCTGGGAAGGTTGTCCCTTTGGCGGTTATTTCAGTACGCAGTCGTCTACGCTGCCCGCCGCAATGAAAACAGGCAATCTTACTGTACGCCCCTGGAGCATCGTAACAAAAGTGTTGTATGATAAGGATACAAAAAAGGCGAAAGGTGTAGAAATACTGGATGCTGAAACAAATAAAACATATGAGTTTTATTCAAAGATTGTTTTCCTGAATGCTTCGGCGCTTAACAGTGCCTGGGTGCTTATGAATTCAGCAACAGATATCTGGCCTGATGGACTGGGCAGCAGCAGTGGTGAATTAGGACATAATGTAATGGATCATCATTATAACCTTGGTGCCAGTGGCAGCGTAGATGGTTATGAAGATAAATACTACTATGGCAGGAGAGCCAACGGTATTTACATTCCAAGATTTGTAAATCTTTTTGGTGATAAACGCGATTACCTGCGTGGCTTCGGTTACCAGGGAGCCGCAAGCCGCACAGGATGGAACCGCGATATAGCAGAATACAGCATCGGCGAAAAATTCAAAGAGGCACTTACAGAGCCAGGGCCGTGGAGGATTGGCATAGGCGGCTTTGGTGAGTTACTGCCTTATCATGAGAATAAAATTTCTTTGGATAAGAATAAAAAAGATAAATGGGGATTACCTGTACTGGCGATGGATGCAGAGTTGAAAGAAAATGAAAAAAAGATGCGGAAAGATATCGTAGCTGAAGCGAAAGCTATGCTGGAATCTGCCGGTGTTAAAGATATTGAAACCCATGATGGAGGGCACGAAGTAGGGGATGGCATTCATGAGATGGGAACGGCAAGAATGGGTAAAGACCCTAAAACATCTGTGCTGAATAAATGGAACCAGGTGTGGGATGCACAAAATGTTTTTGTGACTGATGGCGCTTGTATGACATCTGCCGCCTGTCAAAATCCATCTTTGACCTATATGGCTTTAACAGCAAGGGCAGCCAATTACGCGGTAGAAGAGATGAAGAAAGGGAATTTGTAACCACCTCCCCGCAGGGGAGGCTTTTAGAGCGGGTAAGTTTTGCCTTGATTAAAAAAGCGGGAAACGAAGAGACTATCGAACAAGGAACAAGGAGTTTTGAATAACGAAGGATACATTAAATTGCGGTTCACGATGGAAATATTGAACAAGGAACAAGGGGTGTTGAGAATGATGAATAGCGAAGCGGGATGCCACCCACTCACCATTCACTACTCACCGCTCACTATTCTATCCGGGCTGTGCTGCGTAGCGGACAAGGCGTAGAAGAGTGCGACGCAACGATGCCTCATGCCTGTTCTGACGTTGGGCTCATAAAAAAACCGCTTTGGCCCGCTACCGCCAGGTATCAACAAAGTGCTGAAGCGGTTGGCTATTTATTGACGAAATTAATTAACCAACAAAAGCTTAAACTGAATATATTTGGGAAGTAAGAAGAAGTTTGTTGCCAGGAAAAATACCTGCTTGCCATTTCTGGCTTACGCCCAGCATTTAGAAACAACAATTTTAAAACCTCAGTATGAACAGGAGAGACGCCTTATCACGTGTAGCGCTTTTATTTGGCGGTACCATCATTGGCGCTGAAGCCTTTTTGAGCGGCTGTAAAACCGACACCAAAACTTCAGGAGCCCTTGACTTTTCTAAAGAGAACATTGCCTTTTTAGACGAAGTGGGTGAAACCATTTTGCCAACAACGGCTTCTTCGCCCGGCGCCAAGGAAGCTAAAATTGGCGATTTTATGAAAACAATCGTAACCGACTGTTACGAAGAAAAAGACCAAAAAGTATTTGCAACGGCCATTGACAAAATAAATGAAGCCGCAAAGAAAAAGTACAGCAAAGACTTTATGGAACTTTCTGCCGGCGAAAAACACGACCTGCTGGTTGAACTGGACAAAGAAGCCAAAGACTACAACAAGAATAAAAAAGAGGGCGACCCCAATCACTACTTTGCCATGGTTAAGCAATTAACGCTGTGGGGCTACTTTACCTCTGAACCCGGTGCTACCAAAGCACTGCGTTATGTAGCCGTGCCTGGCAAATACGAAGGTTGCATACCTTACAAAAAAGGCGACAAAGCCTGGGCAACCTAAAAGCAGTTTGCCGGATGATTATGCTTTTTTAAAACACCAACACTTCACTATGTCCATTTATTCACGCCGTGCATTTTTGCAGTCAGCGGGTATGCTGGCTGCGGGTACTTTATTGTCAAAGAATTTGCTGGCTTCACCAGCGCCTTTAAAGGAGTTTGGCCTACAGCTATATACTTTACGGGATGACTTGCCTAAAGACCCAAAGGGAATTTTAAAACAGGTAGCATCGTTTGGCTATAAGCAACTGGAAAGTTTTGAAGGCGCCCAGGGCATGTTCTGGGGCATGAGCCCGGCAGACTTTAAAAGTTATGTGGGCGATTTAGGCATGACGATGGTATCGAGCCACTGCGACATTAACAAGGACTTTGAAAAGAAGGCTGCGGATGCTGCTTCCATTGGTATGAAATACCTGATTTGTCCCTGGATTGGCCCGCAAAAAACGCTGGACGATTTTAAACGGTACGCCGATACTTTTAATGAAAGGGGCGAAATATGCAAAAAGAACGGCATCAGGTTCGCATACCACAACCATGGCTATTCTTTTAAAGAGCTGGAAGGCAAGATACCGCAGGATGTAATGATGGATGCCACCAACCCTGATACCGTGGATTATGAAATGGATATGTACTGGGTGGTAAACGGTGGTGCGGATATTAATGCTTATCTTAAAAAATACGGCAAGCGCTTCAGACTTTGCCATGTTAAAGACAGGATTAAAGGCTCTACCGAAGCCGATGCCTCCTGCATACTGGGGCAGGGCGATATTGACTACGCCTCCATATTAAAACTGGCCCAAAAAAGCGGTGTGCAATATTTTATTGTAGAGCAGGAGCGGTATGATGGCAGTACGCCAATTGAAAGTGCAAAAGCAGACGCGGCCTATCTTAAAACATTGAGTGTATAATTTCCCATACAAAACCTACTAACCAAAAAGCCATCCAGCCGGGTGGCTTTTTTGCTACCATCTTTCTTCGGTATCGCCCGGCGGCGGCACAGAAGAAAACATTTGGCGGCTTTTGGCTTTTTCTTCTTCCCGGGCAATAATCATGTCGGCAATAAGCAGGCCTGCATTGGCAGATGATATAGCCAGTTGTTCCTTTAGTTTTTTCTCACTTATATCAAGCCGGTATAATAAAAGCACCAGCCTGTTAAAATCGTTGTTTATTAAATCTTGCACGCAGTTAGCCAACGCCTGCCTGAAGTTTTCAAATTCCGGTTGCACGGTAAGCTGCAGGTTCGTTTTACTGATGATTTGCTGCTGCAGCAGCGTATTGCCTTTCTGTGGCATGCGGTATGGGTTTATTATGCCTCGGCTTTTAAATTCCTGATAAGTTTTTTTAAAATTACCATCTGCCCCAGGTGGTAATGCGCATGTTCGGCAATGCCATGCAGGGTTTTGTAGCGGGAACTATAGCCTTCCAGTATAGGCTCGTTCAGCACATCATCTGGCAATGGTTTTACGGCATCAGCCAATAGTTCGGCGCTTTCCAGTAAATCGGCCTTAAGCTGCTCCCAACCGGCTTCGTCGTTAATTGGTGGCAGGTCAAACCCGTTGCTTTCCGGTATTTCCGGGGCGCTGCCGGCAAGCCTTTGCAGCACATGCTTGTTATAAAAGCTAAGGTGATAAGTAAGCCCGGCAATATGGTTGGGCGAAGCGGCTGTAACCGTCAAAGCTTCTTCCAGTGTAACATCGTCCAGCGTTTCGCGAATGGTTACTTCCGTCCAGTTATTGCCGAAATGTACATCCAGTATATGCTGCGCAATCATTTCTGCTATCATAGGCTTTTTATATAGAAAGGTACCAACCTTATGCCAAAAACAATGCAGGGTAATTTTCAACGCACAGCTACCGTTGGCCAAACCTGCTGCACAGAGCTACTGGTAAGTTACTTATGGCCGAGCAGTAACATAATACCAGCAAGTAGAACCCCTGCAATAAAAACGAAAAGATTAACTGAAACAGGCACCAAAATACTTCGCAATACCAGGCTGTATTTTTTGTACCCAAAAACTGAGAAGTATTGATAATAAAACCACGCAGCATACAACAAAACCACTACACCCGTAATACTGTAGAGCATGTATAAGACCTCTTTATTGTGACAAAAAATCATTACCACGCCAAAAGCAAGCGCAACAATTAATTCTGCCGCCGCCCGGTAACAATTCATTACCAGGTGCTCCGTTATGTTCAGCTTTGCTTTCCTGAACCATAAAAAGCTGAATATTGAATAAAAAGGGATAGTAATAAACAGCAGAAGCTTGGGGTATTTGCTGGAATACTCTTCAATTACGGACATTAGGGCTTTACTTTTTTCGGGAAATATATCCGCAATCTTCAATGGAGAAAGCTCACTTAAAAAGTGCCCGGCCCCGGCTACAATAATTAAAAGGGTAATGTAATTAAAATACCTGGTCCTTTTGCCCTCTATAAATGCCCTTACACTGTGCCCCGGCCGGGTAAACAATTCTTTTATAGTAAACAAAATACCTTTATCTACATGCCAGATACCATGTATCAGGTCATGCTCTACAAAATGTTTTACAGAATACCTGTGTGTCGCGGCTTTTTGCCCACAGTTAGCGCAATAATGACTGGATAATGGCTGGTCGCAGTTTAAGCAGTTGGTCATAGTGGTATGGAAGAGGCTTTATACTTGTAAACTTAGGTACTTGGATTTTTTTATCAATGGTTAAAGAAATTGGATGGCATATGGCGCCAAAGGTATTATCAATACCCGTAAAAACCAATAATGACAGTTACATCGTACATCCCACATCAAACATCTAACATAAAAAGGTACTTCGTACTTCGTAACTCGTACTTGATTACATCCCACATCAAACATCTAACATAGAAAAGTACTTCGGACTTCAAACTTCGTACTTGTTATCTGGGGGTGTCCCCAAGCTATCGCAAGGGGCCGGGCTTTCCGCTCATACTCCGGCACAAGGCCCTGCTGCGAAGGCCTCACCGGGGTAACCGCTTCAATCCCTCACCCGGGTGTAACAGGCTGCTTCTTTTGCAGGCGGGTGTAATTCGCAGTGGCTGCAGGTTGCAACGGCAGGGTTAGTCATCCCAACTAAACCTATCTTTCCTTAATTTGCACCTCTTATAGATTTGAGATATGATGCAGTTTAACCGTTTTGTTCTGGATAATGGATTAAGGGTACTGGTACACGAAGATAACTCCACCCCAATGGCCGTAGTAAATGTGATGTACGACGTAGGCGCCAGGGATGAAGACCCCTCCAAAACAGGTTTTGCACACCTGTTTGAGCACCTGATGTTCGGCGGCAGCATCCATATTCCTGAATATGATGAGCCGTTACAACGGGCTGGCGGAGAAAACAATGCTTATACCACTAACGATTTAACCAATTATTACTGCCAGCTACCGGCTGAAAATATTGAAACCGCCTTCTGGCTGGAAAGTGACCGCATGCTTAGCCTGGCCTTCAGCAAAAAAAGCCTGGATGTACAGCGGAAAGTTGTATGCGAGGAATTTAAAGAGCACTACATCAACAAACCTTATGGCGATGTGTGGCATAAGTTAAGGGAACTGGCCTACACCACACACCCTTACCGCTGGATGACCATCGGAAAAGAACTAAGCCATATTGAGCATGCCCACCTGGATGATGTAAAACATTTCTTTTTTAAGCACTACCGCCCCGTAAATGCCATTCTGGTGGTTGCCGGTAATGTAAAAACAGAAGATATCAAAAGGCTGGCAGAAAAATGGTTTGGCGATATACCCATGGGCGAAAAATACAACCGCCATTTGCCGCAGGAGCCCAAGCAACAGGCCGCCCGTTTAATTGAAGTGCATGCGGATGTGCCGCTGGATGCCTTTTATAAAACCTGGCACATGGCATCCCGGCTGGAGAAAGGATATTATGTTACTGATTTACTCAGTGAAATACTGGGTGGCGGCGCCTCTTCCCGCATGTTCCAGGCATTGGTAAAAGAAAAAAAGCTGTTCAGCAACCTGGATTGTTATCATTTCGGTACGGTGGAAAAAGGTCTGCTGGCCGTAGAAGGCAAACTGGTAAAAGGCGTAAAAATGGAAGACGTTGAAAAAGCGGTAAATGAAGAAATTGAAAAGATAAAGGCAGAGCCGGTTACCGAAATTGAATTACAGAAAGTGAAGAATAAAACCGAGAGCATTATTGCCTTTGAAGATATGACCATTATGAGCCGCGCCAACAGCCTGGCTTTTTACGAGCTGCTGGGCAATGCCAACCTCATGAATGAGGAACTGGCCAAATACCACGAAGTTACCAGTGGAGACATACTTGCCTGCAGCCAGGAAATACTGGACGAAAAAAACAGCAATACCATGCATTACTTTAGCAGGAATTGATGGCTCAGTTACGAGGTTAGAAGTACGAACACGTACAATATTCAGCGCTTCACAATTCTTTCCTATTATTGATGCCAGATGCCAACACCTGAAGATATACTGAAGCAATATTGGGGATATGCCGCTTTCAGGGGTTTGCAAAAAGAAATCATCGCCTCTGTTTTGGAAGGCAAAGACTCACTGGCACTGTTGCCTACCGGGGGTGGTAAGTCAATATGCTACCAGGTACCGGCATTGCTCAATGATGGTCTTTGCCTGGTAATCAGCCCGCTGGTGGCATTAATGAAAGACCAGGTAGCCAGCCTGGAAAAACGCAACATACCCGCCCTGGCATTGCACAGCGGCATGACTTATTACGAAGTGCGTAAAACATTGCAGCAGGCTACAGACGAAAATGCCAGGTTCCTGTACCTATCGCCGGAAAGGCTTGAAACAAGCCTGTTCAAAGAATACCTTCCCCATCTTTCTGTAAGCCTGATAGCTGTAGACGAAGCTCACTGCATATCCCAGTGGGGGTACGATTTCCGGCCGCCCTACCTGCGCATTGCTGCTTTAAGAGAACATTTGCCCCATGTACCCATATTGGCGGTAACCGCTTCTGCCACACCGGAAGTGGAAAGAGATATCGCCGAAAAGCTGTTGTTTGCAGCACCTAACACTTTTCGCCAGCCTTTTACCAGGCCTAATATTTCCTACAGCGTTTTTAAGGCAGATAGCAAAATAAACAAGCTGCAGGAAATTTTAGCCAATGTTAAGGGCAGCGCCGTAGTGTATTGCAACAGCCGCAGGCAGGCAAAAGAAGTGGCCGGGCTGCTGGGCATGCAACAAGTGCCGGCAACTTTTTACCATGCCGGCCTTACGCAGGATGAGCGCGGCAGCAAACAAACCGCCTGGCTAAACGGGCAGGTAAGGGTAATGGTGTGTACCAATGCTTTTGGTATGGGTATAGACAAACCGGATGTTCGCACAGTAGTGCATTATACCCCACCGGAATGCCTGGAAAATTACTACCAGGAAGCAGGGCGTGCTGGCAGGGACGGCAAAAAAGCCTACGCCGTTTTGCTGTACAACCAGCAGGACGAAAATGCACTCGAGGCCTTGCCCGATACACGTTTTCCCGACATATACCAGGTGCGCAAAGTGTACCAGCACCTGGCAGATTACCTGCAGGTTCCCGTTGGCATTGGCGCCGGCAACTACTACGATTTTGACCTGGTTGAATTTGTGAAAAACTTCAAGCTGGAAATGCAGCTTGCCATTAGCGTTTTAAAAGTGCTGGAGCAGGAAGGCCACCTGGAATTTAATGAAAGTATTTTCTTACCGTCGCAGGTTTGCTTTACTGCGCCTAAACAGGCGCTGGAAGATTTTGAAAACAGCCACCAGGATCTTGAGCCGCTGATTAAATGCCTGTTACGCACTTATGAAGGCATTTACGACAACCGTGTATCTGTACATGAAAAACAGGTGGCTCGCCTGGCAAGAATGCCGGTTGAAAAAGTTATCAGCGGCCTGCAAAAGTTGCAGGCGTTCGGTATTATTGAGTACCTGCCGCAGAAAGAAAAGCCACAGGTCCATTTTATCCTTAACCGTGCCCCGGCGGAGTTTTTATACATTAACAGGGAGCAATACAGCCTGCGCAAACAGCAGTACGAAAACCGGTTGCAGCACATGCTGCAATACATCGGGCTTCAACAGCAGTGCCGCAGCAGTTTTATCGGTAATTATTTTGGAGATGCCGGCATACAGGATTGCGGCGTATGCGATAACTGCCTTAACCGCAAAAGATCAACACTTTCCCAGGCTGAGTTCAGCAGCATCCAGCAAAGCATATACAACTGTCTTTCAAACGGCGGAGTAGAAATAAAAACATTACTGCAGCAGCTTGCCGGTATAAAAAGAGAAAAGTTGTGGCAGGTAATCAACTACCTGCAAACCGAAAGGAAAATAGTGGTGGATGAGTTGGGCATAGCAAGAATGGTATAATGTTTTGGATGCATCGTACACCCCACATCAAACATCTAACATAAGTAAGTACTTCGTACTTGGCTTTTGGGGGTGCCCCCAAGCTGCGCAAGGGGTCGGGCTTTCCGCTATTACTCCGGCACAAGGCTCAACGCACAGAAGCCTCACCGGGGTAACCGCTGCAATCCCTCACCCTGAAGTAGCGTATATTCCACTTCATGGAAGCTTTACGCTCAAGCCAACTTATAGATGCGCTATCTATTTCTGATGTTTTGTCAATTGCTTATAAAAATAGCAATTAACTAGGCAGAAGATCGTAGGAGCTACAACACATGCAAAAACAATTTTATCTCCAATGCTGTCTAAAAAATAGAATGAAAACATAAGTGTCACAACAAAAGGAACTAAATACAAATAGGATATTTTAGTCCAAGTACTAGAAAAGTTGGAAGCATTTATTTGAAACATTACAGGTAGTGATAATATCGCCAACATTAGGTTTTGAATAACTGTCAATAGGAGAAACAATATTACTATTGCTTGACGCTCTTCAAACCCCATCTCGATAATTTTATACCAAATAGTAAAAAAAAGCCCAGTCCCAATTAACGAGAATACTAATGTCACTAATAAGTTTATAAAAAGTCTTTTCCGCATTTTAATGTTTGGGGCTTGTATGGCAGGTGGCATCTTGAATGAATAAATTTCATGCTCCGCCCCCGTACCTTTTGCTTGCAGATTACACAAGGTTCATTAAAACCATCTTCCCTTTCTTCTTCTGCCACCCAGGCCCAGCGCACCCAGCAGGCTGCGGGTAATAACGCTGGCCGCGGTACGGCCTACCTGTTTTAAAACAGGGTTATCAAAAAAGCCTTCTTCTTTAGGTTGGCGTTTGGTCGTTTTTTGTTCTTCCTTTCTATCCTCTTCTTCACGTTGCTTTTCAGCGGCATCTTCCAGTTTGCCGGTTAGTATCTCGTAAGCGCTTTGGCTGTCAACTTCCCGGTTATATTTGTTTACCAGGCGGCTTTTGGCCACCAGGTTGTCAATCTCTGTTTCGGTTAATACATCCATCCTGCTGCGGGGCGGGCAGAGCATGGTATGTACCAGCGGCGTGGGAATACCCTTTTCATTCAGCATGGTAACAAGCCCTTCGCCTATGCCCATTTGTGTAAGCAGTTCATCGGTTTTATAGTACTCAGATTCAGGGAAGTTTTCTGCCGCCTGTTTAATTGTTTTTCTGTCTGCGGCGGTAAAGGCACGCAGGGCATGCTGTATTTTAAGCCCAAGTTGGCTAAGTATCGGCGCCGGTACATCCTGCGGGTTTTGGGTGCAAAAGAAAATGCCAATGCCTTTTGAACGGATAAGTTTTATCACGGTTTCCACCTGGTTCAACAAGGCATCTGTAGCTTCATTAAACACCAGGTGCGCTTCATCAATAAACATCACCAGCTTGGGTTTGTCCATATCACCTTCTTCCGGGCAAATGGCATACAGTTCGGCCAGCAACTGCAGCATGAATGTGGAGAACAGTTTGGGCCTGTTTTGCATATCGGTAACACGCAGTATGTTCACCATGCCCCGTCCATCGTTGTTAATGCGCATCAGGTCTTCCACCTCAAAGCTGGGCTCGCCAAAAAAAATATCAGCACCCTGCTGCTGCAACTCTACCACTTTGCGCAATATGGTACCGGTAGATGTAGTGGATATTTTACCATACTCTTTTTCCATTTCGGCTTTGCCTTCGTCGCTGATGTACTGCAGCACTTTCACAAAATCCTTAAGGTCCAGCAGCGGCATTTTATGGTCGTCGCAATATTTAAAAATCATGGCCACCAGCCCGCCCTGGGTATCGTTAAGCCCCAGTATTTTGCTCAGCAGTATAGGGCCAAATTCAGTAACTGTAGCCCGCAGCCTGGCGCCTTTTTCGTTGCTTAGGGTAAGCAGTTCGGCAGGGTAAGCGGTGGGGGTAAAGCCAACATTCAGCAAACGGCAGCGTTCCGCCAGTTTTTCATTGGCGGTGCCAGCGGCGGCAATACCGCTCAGGTCGCCCTTTATGTCCATTAATACCACCGGTACGCTGGCATCGCTCAGGCATTCGCTAAGCACCTGTAAAGTTTTGGTTTTGCCGGTACCCGTAGCGCCGGCAATAAGCCCATGCCGGTTCATGGTTTTCAGCGGCAGCAGTATATCCGCACCGGGCACCACTGCCCCGTCCAGCATACCGCAGCCTATTTTAACATGCTCTCCTTTAAAACTGTATCCTTTTTGTACGGCTTGTAAAAACGCCTCCTGGGTTGGCATAGCAAAATCTTTTACGAAAGATAGCAGATTGGTTATTGAATAAGAAAATTATTTAAAGACTAACAGTTACTGGTATAATTTTATGTACCACACACATTATGACAAACCGGGTATTGTTGGTATTGCTTGGCCTGTTGCCAGTTGTAAGCACCCTGGCGCAGGATATGCCGCAAGGCAAACAGGTGTACAGCAGCGATTTTGTAATTGATGAAATACCCCGCAGGATATCTTTTTACCTTCCTGAAAATTATGGCAGCAAAGATTTTTATCCTTTGCTTATTGTACTGCCGGGCAAAAAAGAAAGCGGCAACAACTTTATTAAGAATTACGGCGATGAGTTGCATACCAGTGCTGATTCCGCGGGCTGTGTTATTCTTTATCCTGAAGCTTTGGCAAGCGGGTGGCATACAGGCAGCAAAGATTCTGTAAACGATGCGGGCTTCATCAGCATTATGATAACTTATTTTACCCAGCAATACCGTTGTAACCCCAATAACATTTATGCCGCAGGTTTTGAAACCGGCGCGGATATGGCTTACCGCCTGGCCTGCAACTATCCCCACATTATGACGGCAATCGCGGCCATTGGGGCGCAGCAAAAATGTACGGTACCGGAAAACGTTAAGGTAATGGAATTTACCAGTGCAATACCCGGCAATAGTAAAACGGCTTACAGCAAGGCGCTGCTGGCTGGGTTTGATTTTTTGATGAAACAAAACAGGTAAATCGGCTAAGCGTTTAAAACTTCAATACTTGCCCTGCTGGTGATGCCGCGGTATGTCTTTCATTTTCATTTTATTAAGCCTGTCCGCAAAAGCAGCAGTGCAATGTCATTAAGTTAAGCTGTCAGCCTGAGCCTGTCGAAGGCGGATTGGTGAAAAAGCGGCTTGCATAACCCCGGTTTCGACAAGCTCAACCTGACATTCGTTTCCTTAACTTAATGACATTGAGCAGCAGCGTGTTGCACTTTCGGGTGAGGGATTGAAGCGGTTACCCCGGTGAGGCCTTCGCAGCCAGGCTTTGTGCCGGAGTAATAGCGGAAAGCCCGGCCCGAGGTACGAGGGACACCCCCTAAAAAACCTTACATTAAAAGAATGCGACAACCCTTCACTCATTACGGGCCCTGAAAAACGACCTGTGGATAACCCGGCCAAAGCCACGCTTATTTATCAACACATCTTTACAAGTTTGCATAAAATTTTGCTTATGCCCCCGTGTTTGTGTTGGTGTAAGTACCAACTTTGTAATTGCAAAAAACGCCTTTTCTTTTATCATGCCCGTGTACAATCAGAGCCGAAGCAGAGTAATACAGATAATTTTCATCGCAATTTTTCTCATCATTGTGGCGCAACTGCTTAACCTGCAGTTATTCTCCTCTAAGTATAAACTACAGGCCGAAAGCAATGCCATTTACCGCAAAGTAGTTTACCCGGACCGGGGTATTATTTATGACCGCAAGCGCAAAGCCGTTCTGGAAAATACCATTATGTACGACCTGGTGATTACCCCGTCGGAAATACGCCAGACAGACACGTTTGCCCTTTGCAATATATTGGGTATAGACACTGCCGAGTTTAAGAAAAGGGTGCTTACATCCATCATTAAAAACTCCCGGTACAAACCCAGCGTGTTTGTGCCGCTGCTTACGCCGGAGCTGTATGCACGCCTGAACGAGAACATGTACAAATTTCCGGGCTTTGTGCTGCAGGAGCGGCCGGTTAGGGCTTACCCTTTTGGCGCGGCGGGCAATGTGCTGGGTTACCTGGGAGAGGTAGATACAGGTTTTTTACGCAAGCATGTGGAAGAAGGGTATGAAATGGGCGATTACGCCGGCATGACCGGGCTTGAGCGCAGCTATGAAAGGGTGCTGATGGGGCAGCGGGGCGTAAAACAGTTTATACGCGATAACCGCGGCCGCCTGCAGGGCTCTTTTGAAAACGGCATGTACGATACCACCGCCATAGCAGGCAAAAGCCTTTACCTGAGCCTGGATGTGGAACTGCAACAGTTGGGTGAACAGCTAATGACCAATAAAGTGGGCAGCATTGTGGCTATTGACCCTAAAACGGGCGGCATTCTGTGCATGGTTAGCGCCCCCACTTACAACCCCAACTACTTAACAGGCCCCGAGAGAAGAAAACACTTTTCTGAATTGTTTACAGACCCCCGGCTGCCCCTGCTTAACCGCACCATGGGCACCTACTATTCGCCGGGCTCTACTTTTAAAACCGTGGTGGGCATTATAGGCATGGCAGAAGGCGTTATTGACGATAAAATGACGGTTAGCTGCCCCGGCGCTTACTATGGTTGCGGCCGTATGGGCTGCCACGCTGCCGGTACTTTTAACCTGCGGGGCGCCATTTCAAAATCCTGTAACAGCTATTTTGCGGTGGCTTTTCGCCGGGAGCTTGACCAGCCGGGCATGCCCAGCCGCGACAGTGCCTTGAGTTCCTTTAACCAATACGCTTATTCTTTTGGGTTGGGCAACCGCCTGGGGGTTGACCTGCCTTCGGAAAAAAGGGGCAACATACCTACCGGTAAGTATTACCAGAAAATATTTGGCAAAAAATGGCAGAGCTGTAATATTATCTCCAACAGCATTGGCCAGGGCGAAATACTTACCACGCTTACGCAGCTTTCTAATGTGATGGCCATTATTGCCAACAAAGGCTGGTATTACACGCCGCACCTGGTGGACAGCATTGAAGATGGCGACACGTTTAAAATGCTGGAACCTTACCGCCAAAAACATTATACAAAAGATATAGACCCCGCCATTTTTGAAGCCGTGCACGATGGTATGCAGGGTACCATGGAATTTGGTACCGGCGCCGCGGCTAAAGTACCTGGTGTAGTAGTGTGCGGCAAAACGGGCACGGTAGAAAACTCGGCCAAAGTGGATGGCAAAATGGAAAAACAAAAAGACCATGCCTTTTTTGGCGCTTTTGCCCCCAGGGATAACCCCCGCATTGCCATTGCGGTAATGTGCGAGAATGCCGGTTTTGGTTCTACTTCCGCGGCACCCATTGCCAGCCTGCTGATTGAAAAATACCTGAAAGATTCCATTACCGACCCCCGCCGCAAAGCGGAAGTTGACAGGCTTACCAAAATGAACCTGATACCCAACCGGATGAGACGGGAAATGGTTAAGCTGGATTCCATACGCAGGGTAAAAGACAGTATGCGCATCATAAAAGAAAGGGCGGCCAAAGAAGCAAGGGATACCGTGGATATAGAAGAGCAGCCCGAGTTCGATTCAAAATCCGGCAACAATGCACCGCGTACACAGCCCGGGCAAACTACCAACCCGCCATCCACCGGCGGCGCCCCTGCCAACGACAGCAGCAGCCGAAAACCGGCTACACTAAAAACACCGGCGGCCATTATTAACGGCGACGATAAAAAGAACAACAGAAACTACAAAAAAGTGTAATGGCACATCAGCATAAATCTATTTCTCAGGGTATTGACTGGCTGGTTATCTGGTTGTATGCTGCACTGGTGGCCATTGGCATCCTTTGCATTTTTATGGTAGAATACCGGCCGGATGTTAACTGGCTAAGCTCTTTCCTGGGTGGGCAAACCAATTACAGCAAGCAGCTCATCTTTGCCGGCCTGTGCGTGGTGGTAGCTACTTTTATACTGCTGAGCGATAGTAAATTATACACCGCCTTTGCCAACCTATTATACATGTTTGGCATATTGCTTATGCTGGCCACTTTTGTAATAGGGCGGGATGTAAAGGGCTCCCAAAGCTGGATTGCCCTGGGCGGCGGCTTTAACCTGCAGCCGGCAGAACTGTGTAAAATATTTACCGCCCTGGCGCTGGCCAAATACCTGAGCATGCAGGATATGGATTTTTCCAAATTGCGCTCCCAGTTAATTGCCGGCGCCATTGTGTTGTTACCCGCCGTGCTCTCCCGCATGCAGCACGAAACAGGGTTGGCGCTGGTGTATTTCAGCTTTTTTGTAACCATGTACCGCGAAGGCCTGCCCGGTAAAATACTGGTAATAGGCGTATCATTCGGTGTGCTGGTAGTGGCCACACTGGTAATAGCCCCCAATACCCTGGCCATTATTTTAACCATTATTGCAGGCCTGGTTATTTATTTTATGTGGAGGAAGATAAGGAGAAACAGAACGCTGCTGCTTGTTATACTGCTTATATGGGCTGCATGTGTAGGCATACAGCGTTTTGCCGTTCCTTATATATTTAATAATGTTTTTGAGTGCTACCAAAGCCAGCGCATTTTTAGCGCCGTAGGCCAGGATTATGACTGTAGCCAGAATAAACATTCTCAAAACAGCAGCGATAAAAACAAAGCAGCCTACAAACCCGATGATTACAATGTTAGGCAAAGTAAAATAGCCATAGGCTCGGGCGGCATTTTTGGCCGGGGCTTTTTAAAAGGCACACAAACACGTGGCAAGTACGTGCCCGAACAGCATACAGATTTTATTTTTACTTCGCTTGGCGAAGCGTTCGGGTTTATAGGCTGCGTGGTATTCCTGGGCATTTATATGATACTGCTCTTCCGCATTGTATGGATAGCAGAGCGGCAGCGAAGCACCTTTAGCCGCGTATATGCTTACAGCGTGGTTAGCATTCTGCTGTTTCATATTACAGTAAATGTGTGTATGACTATCGGGCTCTTTCCCATCATAGGTATCGCACTGCCACTCATCAGTTACGGCGGCTCGTCGTTGCTTACTTTTACAGTGCTTATTTTCATACTGCTGCGCCTTGATGCAGACAGGCAGATGGTGCTCCGGTAAAATTATTATCGCCAGGGTATCTTCGGCAAAATTCTTGGGGCTGTCGCCTTCACCGCTTTACTAAACAGCAGTTCCGGCTTTCCACTGCAACTCCTCGCCGCCTTCGCTACGCTCCGGCGGCTGCGGGGTTTCCGTTTCAATCCGGCAGCCATTGGGCGGCGGGAATACTATTTAGCTTTGCCCACCATATTTAAACCAATCATGTTAAACATGCTGCAACACTGCCATCATTAAGCAAAAACCTATACATGTAATGCATAATTTGCGAACTTAATTTTATAGTAGAGGGCTTTACATGAAATGCATTTTTACCATTTGCTCTAACAATTACCTTGCCCAGGCAAGCATTTTGGGCAAATCATTACAGCAGTTTGAGCCAGGTGTTGCTTTCTTTATCTTTTTATGCGATGAGAAAAACAGCCAGATTGATTATGCCGCTTTGCCGGCAAACGAAGTTGTACCCGTAGAAGATATTGAGCCGGAATTGCATAACCTTGTTTTAAAGTATAATATTATAGAGCTGAACACCTGCCTTAAACCAACAGCCATTGAATACCTTTTTACGCAACGAAAAGCTACAAATGTATTATACCTCGATCCTGATATTAAACTGTATGCCCCTTTAACAGAATTGTACAGCGAGTTTCAAAATTTTTCAATTTTACTTACCCCTCACATTTATACACCGGTGCCGATAGACGATAAGAAACCAAGCGAAAATACTTTCCTTGTTTACGGGCTGTATAACCTGGGCTTTATAGGGCTAAAGAATGACAGCGAAGCTAACCGGCTGGTTGCCTGGTGGAAAGAGCAAACGTACAAAAGGGGCTACTTTGCAACCGCTATTGGCCAGTTTGTTGATCAACTGCCGATTAATCACGTTCCTGTTTTTTTTAAAGGTGTTAAAGTATTGGAAGACCGGGGCTTAAACATGGCGCCATGGAACCTTCATGAACGATCTTTAAAACAGGTTAATGGCAGCTATTATTTAAATAATGGCGATAAGCTTATATTCTTTCACTTCAGCTCTTTTATGGTAGATAAAAACGAGTTACCGCTAATGCATTATGACCGGTATAAGCTTGAAGACAGGCCCGATTTAAAAACCATTTATGCCGAATACAACGAAGAATTAAAAGCAGCAGGTTACTTTTTTTACAGGCAGTTTACATCCAGCTATTCTGCTATGAAAGAAGAACACGACTGGCAACAGAAACCTTTGTTGAAAAGGCTTTTTAAACGCAGGAAATAATGCAACCAGCAGCTAAAAGAAATTATCCTCCCCTTTTAACCTGTTTCTTAGCTTTTTGTAACTGTAGCGCCAGTATATAAACAGGCCCAGGCTCTCTTTTATCAGTTTCGGTTTGTCTTGCTTAAATAACACATCATTATTGGTAGAAGAAAAACCGGCCATGTTGTACAGAACCATGTCTATGGGGTAATACCTTTTTGTAAAAGAACTGTTGCCCCACACTTTTATATTCAAATCGTAATCCCCAAAAACGCGGTATTTCAGGCTATACCCATACTCTTTAAAAACCCGTGCAGGGTAAAGTATGGCCTGATGGTTAATGCAGTACTTGGCAAGCCGGTATTTGCTAAATGGCCCGCTTAAAATATCGTAAGATGGCTTTTTGCCCTCTGAAATAAATGGTACACTGTTACCGTAGTAAACAGTATCAGAATCTTTTAGGTTTTGTGCCATCTGGCTAAAAGACGGCAACAATTTATCATCCGCACCCAGAAAATGTATCCATTCCCCTCTCGCCATTTTTAAACCTTTATTAAAGGCATCGTAAATACCTTTGTCCGGCCCGCTAACCCATGTAAGGGCAATTTTTTTAAAATTCTTAATAATGTCAACTGTGCCGTCTGTGCTACCGCCGTCAACTATCACCACTTCCATTTGTTTGAATTGTTGCGCAGCTATTGATTCAAGGCACTCCCTTAAATACGGCGCCGCGTTAAACGTAGCGATAATGATGCTTATCACTATCTCACTTTCATGGTTATCTAAGCGGGACTCTTTCATGGTGGCGCCAAAATTAAACACTTAATTTTACCCCGGCTTTTTTAAACCCCTGCTTAACAGTAAGAGGTAAATATTTTTATGACTTCATATATTGTTCAATCACCGGTATTACTTTTAATATTTAACCGCCCAGACCTCGGCCTTCAGGTATTTAATGCCATCAAAGCTGTTAAGCCCTCAAAACTTTACATTGCAGCGGATGGCCCACGGCAAAACAATACATCAGATATAGAGCTATGCAACCAGGCAAGGGCCATTACACAATTGGTAGATTGGGATTGTACAGTAAAAACTTTGTTCAGAACCGAAAATAAAGGGTGCAAAGTGGCGGTATCTTCTGCTATTGACTGGTTTTTTGAGCAGGAAGAAGAAGGCATTATTCTGGAAGATGACTGCCTGCCCGTTACCAGTTTCTTTTTTTTCTGTGATAAACTTTTACAGCACTACCGTTTTGATACACGCATACACAACATTACCGGCACCAACCTGCAAAACGGGCAAACCTGGGGTGATGGCAGCTATTACTTATCCCAATACAGCAATATATGGGGCTGGGCAAGCTGGCGGCGTGTATGGAAAAAGTACGATGCATCTCTGGCCAAATACACAGAAGAAAACGCCCAATCTGCCCTGGAAAATATTTTTACAGACAGGTTTCTTATACAGGATTGGATAAAAATATTTAATGACCTCAAGCAAAACAAAATAGACACCTGGGATTACCAGCTAAACTTTATCACCTTCTTTGAAAACGGACTGTGCATTACGCCTAACGTTAACCTCATCCGTAACATAGGCTTTCGTAACGATGCTACACACACTTTCGATCCTGCCAATCATCATGCTGATTTAGCGGTTGGCGAAATAGAACATATCACCCACCCCATATGTATGTACCCGCAGAAAGCCGCGGATTATTATTTCATTAAAAAAGAGTTTGGCCTGGAGGAACGCTGGAAACGTTACAACAAAAAAACAAAACGCTTTAAGCGGTGGGTACGAGGTCTTTTTAAATAAAATCAATAGCATGCAGCAAAGCATAGACTATAGCATTGTTATCTGTACTTACAATCCTGATGAAAGGTTGCTAACCCGCTGTTTGCAGGCCGTCAGTAATTTAAACCGGCAAGGCCTTTCAACAGAAACAATACTGGTTGACAATAACAGCGTGATACCCGTTAAAAGCCTGCCCTATATACAGGTATTTCTGCAACAGGTACCCAACCTGCAAATTATTACAGAAGTAAAACAAGGCGTGCAACATGCACGTATTGCCGCTATTGAAAAGGCCACAGGCAATCACATTGTATATATTGATTATGATAACGAACCAGAAAGCGATTACCTGCAACAGCTACATATATTAAACACTGCCTACCCACAGGTAGCAGCTTGGGGGCCTGGCCATGTAACGGTTGATTTTATTGATGGCGTTCCCCAACACCTGGAAGGCTACGCCCGTAATGCTTTCCAGGAAAGGCACGGGCAAGCGGTGCAGTATGCATCAAAGCAAGAATGGCAACCTTGCTACCCCTTTGGTACCGGCCTTTGTACCAAGGCCAACATTCTTAAAGAATATAACCGGTTGGCAGCGCAAGACAGGTTTACGCTAAGCGGCCGCAGCGGCACAAAACTATCCAGTGGCGAGGATACACAAATGGTTTTGCTATGCATCAGCATGGGTTATGCCGCAGGTGTAGCGCCGGCATTAAAACTGCGGCACATAATACCGGGCAGCAGGGTTAACATGGCCTATCTCAGGCGGCTGGCTTATGGTACGGCAGTATGTTACGAAACCTGCCTATGCCAGGTATTTCCGCAGCGCAGGCAGGTGTTGCAGCAAAAACTAATAACGCCCTCAAAATTCAGCAGGCAGGCTATAAAAAAATTCATCCGTATGCGGTTTAGTACAAACCCATTCGCGGTGTTTTCGTTCATCGGTTTCCTGGCCATGCATGCGGGCATATATACAGCGCTTGGCAAACCATTGCCATGGCCGGTAAAAAAACTGGTTGGCTATTTAAAACTGCAATAATCGCCCTGCCGCTAAAGCGATATGGTTTTAACGCAGCAAGATATTTGCAGAGCATGAATAATAAACAGGGGGTGCCCCCAAGCTATCGCAAGGGGTCGGGCTTTCCGCTATTACTCCGGCACAAATGCCGCGCCGCAATGGCCTCACCGGGGTAACCGCTTCAATCCCTCACCCAAAGTGCAGCTTCTTGCTTCCTTAACATGCAGGTTGATGTGCAATATCTAAGCAACAAGAATGTTGCTCAAAAAATTGAGTGCAGAATATGCAGGATAATGAAAAGGCATACCAGGTTTCCGTTATCATCTGTTGCTACAACAGTGCAGCCCGTCTGCCCGAAACTTTGCAGCACCTTGCCCGCCAGGCAGTACCAGAAGGTTTTTTATGGCAGTTATTAATTGTAAACAACGCTTCTACAGACGATACTGCCACTGCGGCAAACCATCTGTGGAATACATTGAAGCCAGCCAACGTTTTGCTCAGCATTATCAACGAGCCGCGGCCCGGGCAAATGCATGCCCGTAAAACCGGAGTGCAGCAGGCTTTGGCAGAATGTATTGTATTTTGCGATGATGACAACTGGTTGGATAAAAACTATGTGTACACCGCTTACCATACGCTAAACCAGGATGCCCGGATAGGTGCTGCCGGCGGCCAAAACCTGCCGGTAACAGATGCTCCCGAATACCCTGGGTGGTGGGAGGAATACAAGGATAAATACGCTACCGGCATCCCTGCTGCACAATCCGGCGACATATCGCACAGGGGCTTTATTCTTGGCGCAGGTATGGTTACACGCAGGCAGCTTTTTTTACAGTTGCTGGATGAAAAATATCCATCCCTGCTAAATGGGCGCAATGGCGAAAAACTAAGCACCGGCGATGATTTTGAGTACAGCAAACGGTTATTGCTGCGCGGCTACACTTTATATTATAACCAGCAGTTAAAGCTGCAGCATTTTATACCGCAGGAAAGGTTAACATTGGCCTACAGAAACCGCCTGATGGAGGGTATTGATGAAGCTGGCCAAATGTTAAAGCACTATGATGATGCGTGGTTTGTTGTACGCAAACACGGCCACAAAAACAGGCTTAAGCTTGCCGTAATGGCGCCATTACGTATTTTACTGGCAAAGCTTGGTATATCCCGCAGAAGTGTGGAAGAGGAGAGGCTTAAGCTGTTTTACCTTACGCCGTTTAATAGCAGTGGCAACCCGGAAAAAATGCGGATTAAAAAATTTTTGCAACACAAGTAACAATCATGTGGCCATTTAAGAAAAAACAGCAACACCGGTCTCTATTTAAAATATTCTCTTACTACAACAGTAAGGTAAACCCCGATGTTCCCCGCTACCAAAAAGCCGTCTTTGATAAAATGGGGCTTAGCATTAACCACATCGTTAATGAAAAGTACCTGGAGCATGGCGAGTTTCTCAACTACATTACAACAACAGTTACAGACACGGACTATCTCATCATTTTCGATATTGACTGCATACCGGTTAACCGCTACTGGCTGCCTTTGCTATTAAACGACCTCCTGCAACCACGTACACTTGCCGGTGCAGCTCAAACCGCTAACCACCTGCGGGATAGTAAGAACCTGTATATATCTCCCTTCTTTTTCGGCGTATCAACAGCTTACCTGCGGGAGCTTAACTATCCGGATCTTAAAATGACTGACGACATGGACGGTGGGCAAAACCTCACGGAGCAGGTACTTAAAACAGGCGGCAACCTTAAGTACTGGTGGCCTACGCATATTGAAGAAGAAATGTGGTATTTGCACCACCCGCAGCACAACAAATTTGGCTTAGGCACAACCTATAACAATGCCATTTACCACGCCTTTTATTCCAGGGAAAACAAATCGCAGAACTTTATTGACAAGTGCAAAGCCATACTGGCCGACGATTCAATATAGCAGCCATGCTACCCGGGTCTGAAAAGCTGCCCATAGAACCGAACGATGAAGTGCTTGATTATTATTTGCTCTTCACTGAAAGACCAAATAATAACAAAACCATGTTTGCAACAGGCGATGCCATAAAAAAAACTGTTGCTGGTATCTAAAAATATAATGTGGGAAACATTACTTTACCACATACGTTTTCTTTTCTGTGCCTATGCCCTTTAGCGTTAAACTCTTCCAGCCTGTGGGCAGCTTGGTTTTTACCTGTATAATGCCGTTGGGCGTAATATCAAGCCCGCCAAAACCCATTAACACGCATTGCAGAATACCGCCTGCGCCGGTAGCAAAATAAGGGTTGGTGCCACCCTTGGTTTCTGCTATTACCCTAAATGGCGGGTTAAGGTTGGGAATATAGGAATCCTTAAAAAAGTGGGCCGCTTTTTCCGCATCGCCGAGCCTGGAATACAGCAGGGCAAAAATAGCCTGCGTCATGGCAGGTGTGCCCTCGTTGGGTACGCGGGTTGAGTAATAGTCGAGGTCTTTTTTAATTTGAGTGGCATCGGTGATTTCTTTTAAGGGATAGGCCAGCAGGTTAACATCTCCCTGTTTAATGCCCTCGCCGTTGTAGGTGGCATGTTCACGTGTAACGCCATCATTCATTTTTAAAACAGGTATGTTATCCGCAACATGCTTCCAGTCGGCATCGGCGTTAAGACCAAGCAGCTTTGCAGCCTCAGAAGCGGCATAAAGGTTGGCTTTGGCGGCCGCGTTGGTGAAGGCATTATTATCCACATTCTCCGCCCACTCATCGGCGGCTACCACGTTCTTTATATCGTAGCGTCCCGGGCCATTACGTTCCACACGGCTGGCCCAAAAATCGGCGGTGGCGGAAAGTATAGGCCAACCTTTTTCTCTAAGCCAGTTTTTGTCTTGTGTTACGCAGTAGTAGTTCCAGGCCGCCAGGGCAACATCCGCGGTAATATGGTGCTCAAAGGGGCCGCTTAGCGCCCAGACGGGCGTTTCTTCAACGCCGCTTTCCGCACTTTCCCAGGGGTACATGGCACCCTTAAAGCCGTGTGAAAAAGCATTACGCCTGGCCGCTTCCAGCCTGTTGTAGCGGTACTCAACCATGCTTTTTGCAAGGGCAGGGTTCAACACCAGCAGTGCGGGGTACATCCATAAATCCGCATCCCAGAAAATATGCCCGTTGTAGCCTAAGCCAGAGAGGCCCATCGGCGACAAGGAATAGCCGGTACCCTCCCGCATAAAAGCATACAGGTGGTACAACATGCTGTGCACATCCTGCTGAGCCTGTGCATCGCCATCTATCATAATGTCACTCTTCCAAAGTTCGTCCCATGCTTTGTTGTGAAAGCTTATTAACCGCTCACGGCCTTCCAGTTTGGCGTACAGCGTCATGCGCTCCGCTTCGTTTAACGGGTCATCATGGTGTGCCGATGTTATAGACGAGCCTACAATAGAAAAGCGGTACGTTTCGCCAGCCTTAATGGTACGGGAAAACTTCATGAGGTGCATGTTATTGTCCCACATTTCGTGGATAACCTTTGGTTCGTGGCCATGCCCCTCGCTGAACAAAAAAGTATTGGATGCACACATGAGCAGTTTGCCTGTAGGGCTTTTGGCAGAGGATGTAAGCAGAGAAATGGTTACATGCGGCCTGTCAATTTCGTTGTAATAGTTCTGCACATCCCGTAGCGCATCCGGCGCTTCCATAATGCTGGCGCCGCCAATGGTAATATCTTTTTTCGCGGTAACCTCCACATCCATCAGCACTGTAAAAGGCAAATGCCGCAGGGAATAGTAAGTTGTTTTTACAGTGGCTTTATCCGTATAGTTAAAGCTGCTGGTAAAGCCGCCATGCTGCATATCCAGCATTTGCTTAAAACCTGTAACAGATTTGGCATCTACCTTTTTACCATCCACCTCCAGGTACATATTCAGCAGGTTAAAGCTGCGCAGAAAATTACTTACCCTGCCACGGCCGTAAAGGTCGTAAGCGCCGGCCAGCACAACATCTTTTACTTTAAACGGTTCCGGGCTGCTAACAATGCCAATCATACCGTTGGCCGCCGTTATACCGTAATAGTCAGATGGGTTTATGTTATCGGCCTGTATTATCCAGGGATCTTGCGCAAAAGCAGCTTTGGTACAGAAGCAACAGAGCAATAGGATTATTTTTTTCATATGCAGTATTTCAAACCGTTGAAAAACGAAAATAAGTATAAAACCAAAAGAAGCCATCGGCTAAAGCAACTGGTTGCCGGGCAGGATATTATTTGGAGCCCGGCAGCAGGAAGCCCCCATCCCCTGAAGGGGGCATTATGAGCCCAGCGGCAGGAACATTCATTAGGCGTTCCTTGCGTCGCACTCTTGTGCTGTTGAATTTCTATGCAGCTTTTCCCACCTTGTGGATGTTCGCCATCATCGCCGGTACGTATTGTACAGGCAGGCTGTGTCACCACCGCGCCAGGGATTGAAGCGGCTACCCCGGTGAGGCCATCGCAGCAAGGCTTTTGTGCCGGAGTAATAGCGGAAAGCCCGGCCCCTTGCGCAGCTTGGGGAGGCGCCATAATGCTTATCTTTACTTTATGCGCACCCGGCGCCATTGTTACTACCAATTAATAAGCTATGACTCCCCGCAGAAAATTTATACAACAGGCCGCGGCGCTGGCAGGCGCTTTTTCGGCCAGCAGTTTATTTAACCAGTTGCATGCCGGCGCTTTTGAGAAAGCAGGCTTGCGCATTGAAGGCCTGGCGCCGGAAGAAGCTGCCGGAGACGAAGACTACTGGAGCGTTATTCAACAGGCTTATACCGTAAACCCTAACATTATTAACCTGAATAATGGCGGTGTTAGCCCATCGCCTAAAGTAGTGCAGGATGCCGTTGAACGTTACAACCGCATGAGCAATGAAGGGCCATCTTATTTTATGTGGCGCATACTGGACCAGGGCCGCGAACCCCTGCGCCAAAAGCTGGCCGCTTTGGCCGGCTGCCATGCGGAGGAAATTGCTGTTAACCGTAACTCTACCGAAGCGCTGAACACGGTTATCTATGGGCTGCCGCTAAAAGCCGGTGACGAAGTGATTGGTACCAAACAGGATTATCCTAACATGATACAGGCCTGGAAACAACGGGCCCTGCGGGAAGGGATAAACTATAAGCAGATAAATTTTGATTTTCCTGTTGAAAATGATGATGAAATAGTGACGGCTTTTGAAAAGGCTATTACACCTAAAACAAAACTGCTGCACATTACACACCTGATTAACTGGGTGGGCCAGATAATGCCTGTAAAAAAAATAAGCCAGATGGCGCATGCCAGGGGTATTGAAGTGCTGTGCGACAGTGCCCACGCTTTTGGCCTGCTTGACTTTAGCTTTCCCGACCTGGAATGTGACTATGCCGGAACCAGCCTGCACAAGTTCTTAAGTGCGCCTATCGGCAGCGGAATGCTGTACATTAAAAGGGAAAAGATTGAAAAAATATGGCCGTTGCTCTGTAATGACAAGCCCCAAAGCGGCGACATCAGGAAGTTTGAAACACTGGGTACACGCAGCTTTCCTATAGAGCAGGGCATTGGCGAAGCGCTTAACTTTCATAACGCCATAGGCCCCAAAAGAAAAGAAGAGCGTATACGGTATCTTAAAAACTACTGGGCGCAAAAAGTAAAAGCAATACCGGGCGTACAGTTACATACATCGCTGGATGCCCGTTACTCCTGCGCTATTTGCGGCGTTAGCGTTAAGGGCATAACGCCCGGCGAACTTAGCGACATGTTGTTTTCTTCTTATAAAATTCATACGGTAGGTATTGAATGGGAAAATATTCGTTGTGTACGTGTAACGCCGCATGTGTACACCCCCTTGCAGGATTTGGATACACTGGTAAGGGCTATTGGGGAAATTGCAGATAAAACGAAAGCATAGTGGTTTTGTAACAGTATTGAGGTTTTACCTGTGAGCTGGTAAACTTGTAAAGAATACTGTTGGATGAAAACAAAAAACTCTGCTATTAACAGCAGAGTTACAATTCGTTTGAGGGCAAGCAACGGAACTTAGTTCCTGCAATTGATGAAAACAAAAGGCTTTAGAGTTTTAGCCTGGGCCGTTTGCCAAATAACAGGTGGTTGGTGAATGATTTTGTACCGGTTTACATCAACAACTTCATTGGCAAGGCAAAACACGTCCATGGTTTCTGCATGGTAAAGCAACCCATGTAAAAGTTCAACTTCATGTTCAAACTCTTCAGGGTTTTTTGTAAAGCTTTTTGTAAGCACCAGTAAATCCCTGTTTCGCTGGAAGCTCATAACCGCTGGGTTTACAAAATATAAAAATCAAAATCTTTTTAACCTACTATGCCCCTGCGTTGCGGGCAACCACAATTCTTACCGCTTTTCCCGCCATACATATTGCGGTTGCATGAAGACAATATTACAATACTCAGTAACAACAAAATGATGGTAAAGTTTACTTTTCTCTTCATAAATTGTTTCCTCAAAATACTATTTTTTTAAACACTGAAATAATTAAAAATCAAGCTGGATAAAAAAACTTCATCATATCATGTACTTGTTGCCCCGCTTGACTGGGGCCTGGGCCATGCAACCCGCTGCATACCCGTTGTACAAACACTTCTTAAAATGGGTTGCAAAGTTAGCATTGCCACAGATGGGCCACAACTGTCTTTGCTACAACATGAATTTCCGCAACTGGATTTCCTGGTTTTAAAGGGTTATAATGTTGTATACGCAACTAATAAACGGTTTTTGCCCGTTAAAATATTGCAGCAAGCCCCAAAAATTCTCAAAAAAATAAGAGCTGAACACGCATGGCTCCAGCGAATTATTCTTGAAAAAGGTATTGACCTGGTTATTTCTGACAATCGCTTTGGCCTTTATACCCGTTTGGCGCCCTGCATTTTTATAACCCACCAGTTGCAGATACAGGCGCCTTACCGGTGGTTACAAAACATTATTCAAAAAATTAACTACAAGTACATTAACCGTTTTACAGAATGCTGGGTGTCCGACCGGGAGGAGCAGGAGAATATAGCCGGTAACCTAAGCCATCCCCGCCGCTTGCCGGCCATTCCGGTACGTTATCTGGGTATCCTTTCCAGGTTTGATTCTACTGTAGCTGAAAATCAAAAATATGACTGGCTGATAGCGCTTTCCGGGCCCGAGCCGCAACGTACACTGCTGGAGGAAAAAGTATTAGCTGCTGCCGCCGCATTTGCCAACCAGGCATTGCTGGTACGTGGCAAACCCGGGGAAACAGGTATCTTGCCAAAGGCTGAAGGCATTACAATAGTTAACCACCTGGCCGGGCGGGATATGGAACGGGCTTTTCGCCAGGCAAAGTTTATTATTTGCCGCAGTGGTTATACAACTATCATGGAACTTGTAAGCCTGCAAAAAAAAGCGATGCTGATACCCACACCCGGCCAAACCGAGCAGGAATACCTTGCAAAACGCCTGATGGAGCAGGGCTGGTTTTTTAGCTGTAACCAGCACGATGACCTGTTACAGAAAATTAAGGATGCGCAAAGTTTTAATTACACGCTTCCTGAATTGCCCAAAAACAGGCTTGAAGAAATATTGAAAAACTTTCTGGAAAAACATACCACCCCCGGGTAATCTTACAGTAGCAACCACGCATTAAGAATGCGGGTACCGGGCTGTTGTCAGGCAGTTTTTTTAGGGTAATCAAAAAACCAGAATTCTTTAGGGGCGCCGGCAAATTCCTTCCAGCTTTTGGCTTTAACTTTTACAGCAAATACACTGCAGGTAGGCATATCATCAATAGCGGTGGTAGTAAGTTCTGTTGCAAATTCACTGATTCCGGGATTATGGGAAAAAACAGCAATACAGTTAAATTTATCATCCGTGCCCGCTATTACCTCTAAAAATGCTTCCTCATCTGCATTAAATAATTGCTTGTATTCAATAATATCATCTTTTTTTATGCCATAGGCTTCGGCAAAATAGGTAGCAGTAGTAATGGCCCGTTTTGCCGGGCTTGAAATAAAGGCATCAATAGCTATTTTTTTGTCTTTTAGCTTTTTAGCCATGTATGGGGCATCAGCATGCCCGCGGTCATTTAGCGGGCGGTCAAAATCCTTAAGCATGGGGTTATCCCAACTGCTTTTAGCATGACGAACCAGGAGTAACTGTTTCACGTAAAGAATTTTTAATGTTTTTTACGCCATAACCAGGGCTGTCTTCCAATTACAACTACCTACATACTATTGTTGCAGCTTATCATGCTGAATTTACCGGGGTAAGGAGCATTGTTTTATGACGGCTTTCTAAAGTTGGCTAAATTTTTTGATTCGCAGATAATCTATCCTATGTTTTTATATTTCAGCGGTAATCAACTTAACGCCGTCAACTTTTTGTTTAAGAAAAAAATGGAGAGTTTTATTTGGTCTTGAACAGTTTATTCTTATCCCCCACAGGTTGAATTACTTTAAAAATGGTTACAGGCTGTTGCCGGCCGCGCAATTCCAGGTTGGCTACTTCCTCATATTGGTAACCTTCTTCTCTAAATAAGCTTTTCAGTTCGTGGGAAATAAGCAGGTCTGCAGAATAAACCCTGCACTGTTCCAGCATGCGGGAACAGGTATTTAGCGTATCGCCGGTAAACACAATTTCTTTTTTTATCCTGCCAATTTCACCAACGGTAACATTACCACAATGTATCGCTGCTTTAAAACCGGGTGTTACGCCGTATTTTTTTTCATAGTACTGTCCTTTTTCGTTTATTAATTGTTTAATAGCGTAAAAGCATTTAATACAGTTTTGGCCTTCAAGGCCTTTTTTCAGTTTCCAGTTTATTACCACCTCATCCCCAACGTACTGGTAGATTTCTCCGCGACTATTAATGATTGGGCCGGTACAGTGGTTAAAAAAGTCATTCAACAGGCTGAACCATTTTTCGTGGCCGAGCTTTTCTGCAAGGGTAGTGGAGGAAGTAATATCAAGGAACATAAAAATCCGGCTCTCTTCTTTAGGCCTGTAGTATTTACCCACCAACAGGTTGAAAAAAACACCCTGTCCATACTTTTCGTTTACATGAAGCAACATAATAGTAAGGCCGGCCACAATACCCCAGAACAGGGTATTGTACCAAAGGATGGGGCTGCTAAAAATGTTTATTGACTCCGTAACCACCTGCGCATTCCATAACGGTTGTGAAAACCGGAAACTGTTAAATAGCAGGCCACCGAAAAAGGTAATTACTATAATAAGGGAGAGAATGATAACAACATTCAACAAAATGCTTATGTCCAGCGGGAAACGGCGAAATTTTTCACGTAGCACAAATACAATCATACCGCCGCCAGACAAGCCGGCAAGGGGTACAATCATAAGAGATAGTACAATGTTAATCCCAAGCTTAAATTTACTGATACCGCCCAATTGCGACACGGTTTTTAAAAGCAGGTAGTTGAGTATATCGTTAAGCAGCGCCAGCAAAGACCAGCAAACAATAATGACCAGTACTGTTTTCCATTTTAGCCGTATAGTGGGCGATAATTTCATTACAAAGGGACAATAAAGATTGTTTTAAAGAGCAGGAAACGATACGGAGGAAGATGCCCGGGTGAGGGATTGGAGCGGATACCCCGCTGAAGCTTTGCAGCGCTGCCTTGTGGCGGAGTATGAGCGAAAAGCCCGACCCGAGGAACGAGGGGCACCCCCTGAAAACTTCTGTTTTATTCAATAAGCAACAGCCATAATCCAGGGGTGCCCTATCAATATTAGTTAACAGCCACCCTATTTATTTTTTTGCCTCAGGTTTAGGTTTCAGGTACTTGTCTAAAAACTCCAGTGTTTTGCGTGATGTGGTCATCTGGTTTTCCTTTTTTACAAAGCCATGGCCTTCATCGGGGTAAACAATGTACTCAACCGGCACGCCATTTTTCTTTACGCCTTCTACAATTTCATCACTTTCCACTTTTAGCACACGCACATCGTTAGCGCCCTGGAAAACAATCAGTGGTTTTTTTATTTTCTGGTAATTGTATAAAGGCGATATGTTTCTCAGCCGTACGCTGTCTTCTGTACCGGGGTCTCCCAACTCATCATAAAGAGCCTTGCGAAAAGCCTCCCAGTAGGGCGGTATGCTGCGCAAAGTGCGCAGCCAGTTGGCCACGCCAAACAAGTCAACCCCAACTTTAAATTCATCCGGCTGAAAAGCCAAGGCCGCCAGCACCATACAACCGCCGTAACTGCCGCCGTAGATGCCGATAGCGCTGCTGTCAATATAATCCTGCTGTGCCAGCCATTTTTTACCCCATACACAATCTTTAAGATCACCATTGCTGTGATCTTTATTGTCCATTTTGTAAAAGGTTTTACCATAACCGCTGCTACCCCTGTTGTTTACCGCCAGCACCGCGTAACCATGGTTTACCAGGTATTGAATTGAATTGCTGAAACCAACACGGCTCTGCCCGCCGGGCCCACCGTGAACCCATATAAGCGCCGGCACCTTATTGTTTTTGTCTGCCTGTAACGGCTTGTAATATATGGCCGGAATTTCTTTGTCATCAAATGATTTAAATCGCACCACTTCTGCTTTCACCAGGTCATCCTGCTTAATTTCTTTATTAAGTGTGGAGGTAAGTTGTTTAAGGTCTTTATTATCCAGGTTATATACGTACAGGTTAGGGGGGCTGGTACTGCTGCCTACGGTAAGCAACAATTTTTTCTCGCTGCGGGATATGATAATGCCCAGTACATCGCCATCCGGTATTTCAGGAAAGTCAATTTTTTTGTTACTGGCATGGTCAAACAGCAGCACTTTGTTCTTTCCATCCTCATTTACAAATATGGTATGGTATTTTTCATTTTCGCTAAGGCTCATACTTGCCACATCCCACTTATCCTCGTAATATCTTTCTGTTTTACCGCTATTAATGTTATACTTTACCAGGTAGCTGTATTCAGCACCATCGTTGCTGGTATAGTACATAATGCTGTCATTTTTTTCAAAAGCCTGCGCATTCCAGGTAGCCTCATTATCATTGCTTATACGTTTCATTTGCCTGGTAGTACGGTCATACAGGTACAGGTCATTTTTATCAGTGGTAATTTCTTTGGTAAGAGCCAGGTACCTTTCGCTTTCGCTAATGCCGGAAGCGGTAAAACCAGAATCGTTCTGGTACAGCAACACCGGCTTCCATGTAGTGGTATCCAGCTTCCATATATCAAAAAACTGAGGGTTACGTTTATTGCTGCTTATATACAAGGCCTTATTGTCGCTGCTCCAGCCTGCAAAGCTATTGGCGCTTTTAGGCCATGGCGTTAAATCTTTGCCTGCTGTATCTCCTTTATTGGCTAAAAAAACATGAGAATTTTCATCACCCCCATTATCGGCAGAATATAAAAACTTATCACTACCCGGCAGGTAATCAACACTGTAGAAGGATTCTTTTTTTGATGTGGTAAGCGGGCTTAGCAAAGTATCGGCTATACTTAATTCATATACATTATAAATGCCGGTGTTGTTATTATCCACCAAAACTTTGGTTTCATCGGCATTAAAGCCAGATGCTATCACAGATTTGTTGTTGTATAACTGCTCAATAGAATACTGTTGCGGCATCCTGCCTTTCTGCTCCTGCGTTTCCTCTTTGCAGGCAGCAAGTGTTAGCAGGGCCAGCATAACGGCGGCTGTTAGTTGTTTCATACTATTGCTTTATACCGAAATTTACAATAGTATTTAATGCAATACATACAAACACGGTTATCCGGGTATAGATTTTTTATACCCTTCGGGTATAGTGACAATTTTTATGAACCCATCACCAGGAACAGGTATGGGGCATTGTTGCGTATGTCCCGAGAGGTACGATTCGGGATCGCACACTTGTACGGTTGGGTACGCTGCGCAGCTTTTCCCACCGTGCAGTTCCGGCGCCAGGGTTAGAGGCAGGGGGTAGGTTACGGGCACAAAAAAACCCATCCCTGTTGAGGATGGGCTTTTAAATAAATATGGCGACTACCTACTCTCCCGCATGATAGTGCAGTACCATCGGCCATGGGGGGCTTAACTTCTCTGTTCGGAATGGGAAGAGGTGAACACCCCCGGAAAAATCACCATAAGAAGGTGAGCTGTGAGCCTTCAGCCCTCAGCTTAATAATGTACATATTGGGATTGCTTTCTTATCTTAAGTATCTTATTGTTTTTAACACCTCCTTACCTCCCCTTCAGGGGATGAGGGGCGGGTTAAAAAAATTAAAGCTTACGGGCAATTAGTACTGCTCGGCTTTGATGTTACCATCTTTATACCTGCAGCCTATCAACGTCATCGTCTCTGACAGCCCTTAAAAGTAAACTCATCTTGAGGAAGGTTTCACGCTTAGATGCTTTCAGCGTTTATCCTGTCCGTACATAGCTACTCTGCATTGCAGTTGGCACCACAACAGATACACCAGCGGTACGTGCGACCCGGTCCTCTCGTACTAAGGTCACGTCCTCTCAATTTACTTGCGCCCACCACAGATAGGGACCGAACTGTCTTGCGACGTTCTGAACCCAGTTCACGTGCCACTTTAATCGGCGAACAGCCGAACCCTTGGGACCTTCTCCAGCCCCAGGATGTGACGAACCGACATCGAGGTGCCAAACCTTACCGTCGATATGAGCTCTTGGGTAAGATCAGCCTGTTATCCCCGGAGTACCTTTTATCCTTTGAGCGATGGCCCTTCCATGCAGAACCACCGGATCACTTTAGCCAGCTTTCGCTCCTGCTCGGCTTGTCTGCCTCACAGTCAAGCACCCTTTTACTAATGCGCTCTATGTACGATTACCAACCGTACTGAGGGTACCTTTGCGAGCCTCCGTTACTTTTTAGGAGGCGACCACCCCAGTCAAACTACCCACCATGCAATGTCTCCCGCTCAGGGATTAGGTTCTAAGCAAACAAAGGTTGGTATTTCAACGTTGACTCCACAATGCCTGGCGACACTGCTTCATAGTCTCCCAACTATCCTACACATTGTTTGCTCAAAATCAATGCAAAGTTGTAGTGAAGGTTCACGGGGTCTTTCCGTCCCGTGGCGGGTAACCGGCATCTTCACCGATACTACAATTTCACCGGGCTCGTGGAGGAGACAGTGTTCAACTCATTAGACCATTCGTGCAGGTCGGAACTTACCCGACAAGGAATTTCGCTACCTTAGGACCGTTATAGTTACGGCCGCCGTTTACCGGGGCTTCAGTCAGAAGCTTTGGATTGCTCCGAACATCCTTCCTTAACCTTCCGGCACCGGGCAGGTATCAGGCTCTATACGTCATCTTTCGATTTTGCAGGGCCCTGTGTTTTTGTTAAACAGTTGGTTGAACCATTTTACTGTGACCGCATCGCTGCGGTACGCTTTATCCCGAAGTTACAGCGTCAATTTGCCTAGTTCCTTCTCCACGGCTCACCCGAGCGCCTTAGAATACTCATCCCGTCTACCTGTGTCGGTTTGCGGTACTGGCTGCCATACTCGCTTTTCTTGGAATCGCTTTTATACCTTCGCCTCCCCCGAAGGTTCAGCTCAGCGCCCTATTCCGTCAGGACGCAGGTACCACGGCAATCCGTCACTTTCATTGTATAGCAGGTAAAGGAATATTAACCTTCTTTCCATCAGATGCCCCTTTCGGGTTTTCCTAAGGACCAGACTAACCCTGATCCGATTAACGTTGATCAGGAACCCTTAGACTTTCGGCGATGGAGTTTTTCACTCCATTTATCGTTACTTATGCCTACATTTTCTTTTGAAACCGCTCCAGCATGCGTCGCCGCACACCTTCTATGCTGTTTCAATGCTCCCCTACCACTCGCACAATTAAGTTTGAGTTTAGAACTTCGGTTCGTAGTTTGATGCCCGATTATTTTCCGTGCGGGACCTCTCGACCAGTGAGCTGTTACGCACTCTTTAAATGAATTGCTGCTTCCAAGCAAACATCCTGGCTGTTTTAGAAGTCCTACCTCGTTTGATCAACTTAACTACGTATTAGGGACCTTAGTTGCTAATCTGGGTTATTTCCCTCTCGGCCACGGACCTTAGCGCCCGCAGCCTCACTCCCGGAGATATATGACAGCATTCGGAGTTTGTCAGGGTTTGGTAGGCGGTGAAGCCCCCTAGCCCAATCAGTAGCTCTACCTCTGTCATACTTCTATATCCGAGGCTGTTCCTAAAAACATTTCGGGGAGAACGAGCTATCTCTCAGTTTGATTGGCCTTTCACCCCTATCCACAGGTCATCCCAAGACTTTTCAACGTCAACGGGTTCGGTCCTCCATCCTGTGTTACCAGAACTTCAACCTGCCCATGGATAGATCACAAAGTTTCGCGTCTGCCCCCACTGACTAAACGCCCTGTTTGGACTCGCTTTCGCTACGGCTCCGTTAAATATGAACTTAACCTCGCCAGTGAGGAGCAACTCGTAGGCTCATTATGCAAAAGGCACGCCGTCATCCCGATAAATCGGGACTCCGACCGCTTGTAGGCGCACGGTTTCAGGTACTATTTCACTCCCCTGTTCGGGGTGCTTTTCACCTTTCCCTTACGGTACTGGTTCACTATCGGTGTCTGAGGAGTATTTAGCCTTACCAGATGGTGCTGGCAGATTCACGCAGGATTCCTCCGGTCCCGCGCTACTCAGGATACTGCTCGTTACTGCTAATTTATACCTACGGGGCTATCACCCGCTTTGGCCTCACTTTCCAGAAAGTTCGGTTTGATAACAGCTTCTAAATGCAGTCCTACAACCCTCAAGCGGCACGCCGCTCAAGTTTGGGCTCTTCCCTTTTCGCTCGCCACTACTCAGGGAATCATTGTTATTTTCTTTTCCTCCGCCTACTTAGATGTTTCAGTTCAGCGGGTTGGCCCCCTTGCGGGTACTATACCTTCAGTATAGTGGGTTGTCCCATTCGGAAATCTCCGGATATAATGCTTGTGTGCAGCTCCCCGAAGCTTATCGCAGCTTACCACGTCCTTCTTCGCCTC
>NZ_VVIP01000011.1 GCF_009650435.1 Foetidibacter luteolus | reverse complement strand
AATGCTTTTGATGCGGTGGTTGCTGATGGCTACTTTATGAGAATAACGCCCCAGGTATTCTATCACCAGCATTCAACCTTTTTAATATACGCATGGAACAATGGCTGGTATTATCATGTTTTTAACTCAAAGGACATTTCCTGGCAACAACAATAGTAACGCCGGCAGCAAAAAGGGTTTTGGAAAATACGTGAGACAGGATATCGCCTTAAATACATTTGGACTTGTAACCAATAGTGGCACCACCGCTCTGCGGAACTTTCAGTTCCGCAGTATTATTCTGTCGCTTGCAGCAATCTGAATACAACCTGCCTGCAAAAGAAGCTGCGTGCTGCACCGGCGGGTGAGGGATTGAAGCGGATACCCCGGTGAGGCTTTGTGCGTTGGCTTTTGTGCCGGAGTATGAGCGGAAAGCCCGACCCCTTGCGATAGCTTGGGGGCACCCCCAAAAAAATCTTATCACAGCAGAAGACAATACCCCAGTGTTAAGGCACACCTGCCATGAAGTATTAATTTTTAAAAACATTCTTTATTGGTATTGCATTTGCATTTTATTGTTTGTACTTTGTACTAACGGAACAGTTATCCAGCATGGCCTTATTATACATGGCATTGTTAATAACCAATCTTTCCTGTGGCAATTTTATTGAAAGGCTTTATTTTTTGCTGCGTATTAACCTTCGGCCTGCATATAACAGGCAAATCAACTGAAGACTGATACAGGTATACATATTCAACACATTCTCCATTTGAAATGCCTTTGGCCTCTACTTACCAGGCTCCCCCGCTTTTGTTGATGAATCTGCCATTTAACAGGAACCATCGGGTTACTTAAAACCTATTACTGCACCACACAATTGAGCATACACCAGATCTTACACCTGCGGTCTGTTTACCGGCAGGGCAATAATCCCGTGCCCGCCCTTCAGTGATTTTGACGTTTGTAAACCATTTTGCTTTTCACCATTAAAAAATGATGTATGAAATCAATTATTCTCTTCAAAAGGTTCATCCTGCTATATGTTTGTATGATTGCTGTTACCCAATTGCCTGGCCAGGTTTTTAAAACAACTTTTCCATACACCGGGGCAGACCAAACCTGGGTAGTACCCAATGGCGTTACCAAAATTGTAGTAAAAGCCTGGGGGGCCGGGGGCGCCGGCGGTAACTACATTTTTAACGATGTGGGCGGTGGCGGCGGTTTTGCTATGGATACCCTGAATGTTACACCCGGCGAAGTTTTAACCATTATTACCGGCGGTGGCGGGCAACCGGGTGCAGGGGTAGGCGCTTACGGTGGCGGTGGCCCTAAAAGTTGCGGTGGCGGCGGAAGGGGTGGCGGCCGTTCGGGTGTTCGTAATAGCAGCGATATAGAACTTATTACCGCAGGTGCAGGCGGTGGCGGTGGCGGCGCGGGTGCGCCTGAGAATGTAGGCGGAGGCGGTGGCGGTGGCCTTACCGGCGAAGCCAGCCACTGGCCTGGCTTTGATGGCGGCCCCGGTACGCAAACGGCAGGTGGGGCAGGTGGTGCTAACCCTGACCGGCCGGATGCTGACGGAGGCGCCGGGGGAAGTTATTATGGAGGAGCTGGCGCCTGTGTTGATAATGGCCTTGGCGGCTCTGGCGGTGGCGGTTATTATGGCGGCGGCGGCGGTACCGATGTAGGCGATGGCGCCGGCGGCGGCGGTTCAAGTTATATTTCCGCCAGCGGTACAACCATAGGGGCTGTAGGCATCACCCCGGCCAATGCTGCGGATGAAGATTACACAGGCAATGTTGCCAGCGGTGGCGCTTACGCAACTGCTGGTGGGGATGGCCTGGTGGTTATCATCTATTCGTTACCGGTTGCTCAACTAAGCCTGTCATTTCTTAAGCCAACCATTTCTAACAAATGGGTGCAAGACAATGCCGCGGCCATAACAAAATACGCAACCAGCGAAATAAGTATATCCACGAACCCTGTCACTGCGGGTTTAATCATTAACTGCGCAATAACAGGCGCTGCACCTTCTACAACAGATAAGGGTTCGCTGGTATCTGCTTCAGGCGTTGCAACCAGCCAGGCAGAAGACCTGGGCAATGGTAATTACAGAATTTTTTACCGCGCAAAACAGGAAATTGCTGCCAACAAGTGTGCAACAGACGAATACCTGCAACCGCAAACTGTATTTGCGGAATGTACCGTTAACAACGGCACGCCGGGCAATGGTTCGGTATCGGTGGTATCCAGGTTTAATTACCTTGTTTACAACGTACAGGAATACAACAATGCCATAGCCTATGCTAAAAGGAAATACGCGGTTACTTTTCCGGCTGGCAGCACGCAGACCTATACAACGGCCACCCAGGTTGGCGGTGTTACACTGGATGCATGGACAGATGTATCCGGCAGGGTTTTTCTTACACTCAGCACACTGGTAAATGAAAATGTTTGCGCCGGCACCCTGGTACGGGAAAATGTGATTGCCAGGAAGGGGGCAGTATCCATATCTCAGCTTATCCTGGGCCGTACCATCTATAACCTGCTGGGCAATTTTGCACTCTTTAGCCCAAGCCTGCGCAACCTGGTATTGCATTGGGCAACAGTTGAACTGGAAGCGTATAACAAGGAATTGAGTGTTTCCACCACTATATGCCTGGATAATACTGCCCATACCAAACTGCTTAGCGACATTCAGTATTACCAAAACATAAGGAACACATTCGCGGTTACCCTTTTGGCTGCCAGCGGGCCAATGCAAGTTAAAGAAGCAGGCAAAAAGATGCCGGCTAACAACTTGTTATACCCCAACCCATCAAAAGGCGCCCTTACACTACGGTACAACAATGCCCTGCAGGGAAAAATGGTTTTACGTGTATTCGATATGGCAGGCAGGGTTGTTTTCACCCGTACAGATGCAGGGTTTAAAGGTGAAAACTTGTACCGCATTAACTTGCCCAACCTTCACCCGGGCATATATTACCTTGAAGTAAACGGCAATAAACAGGAATTGATAAAATTTATTCTGCAGAAGTAAAACATAATTACCATCACCATTGCCCGCTGCAAGCCTGCTGTTTTACTGCCAACAGCATAAAAATGTGCAATGGCGTTCTTCAGCCTCTGCGGGCTCCTGGTGCTGTTGTGTTCTATGTTTGTAAATGTTTTTGGGGGTGTCCCTCGTACCTCGGGCCGGGCTTTTCGCTCATACTCCGGCACAGAAGCTGCCGCGCAAACCTTCACCGGGGTATCCGCTTCAATCCCTCACCCGATGGTGCAGCCTGTTGCATTTTTTGCAGGCAGGTTTTATGCCTGCTAAGTAATAACCCAACAACCTTTCGGGGTTGTTGGGTTATTATCAAATGCCTGCACGGTATTTCATCCGGGGCCATTCACATGCGTCCTTCTGGCTATTGCACATTTTCATGCTGCACACACTATAACCAGGCCGCTCTTAGCTTAGGCCTATTTCTCACCAGTTCTGGCACATAAAAAGCCGTTTCTGCCGCCTCCGGCGCCAGAAACTTTGTCGCGGTTCGGGCAGTTTAATGCCTGTTGGGCATAAAAAATGAAAGCCTTCTATTTTGAATGTATCCATTGACCTTAAAAGACGAACCAGTTCTGTTTTGAAGGTATCCATTGTACATAAAAGACGAACCAGTTCTGTTTTGAGGATAATCTTTGGACTAAAAAACAGAACCAGTTCTGTTTTGAAGGTATCCATTGTACATAAAAGAAGAACCAGTTCTGTTTTGAAGGTGTCCGTTGGACATAAAAGACGAACCAGTTCTGTTTTGAAGGTATCCATTGGGCATAAAAGACGAACTTGTTCTGTTTTGAAGGTGTCCGTTGGGCATAAAAGACGAACCCGTTCTGTTCTGAAGGTATCCGTTGGGCATAAAAGACGAACCAGTTCTATTTTGAAGGTATCCGTTGGACATAAAAGACGAACCAGTTCTGTTTTGAAGGTGTCCGTTTGGCATAAAAGACGAACCAGTTCCGTTTTGAAGGTATCCATTGAGTCCAAAACATGGTTTCAGTTCCTGGGTGTGCCAAACTGCGGTCTTTTCCCGTTTTCAAGCAGGCTGCAGGTTAGGCGGGCCAGTTGTTGCTATCAAGGCCTTCAGAAGCCAATTCATCGCTGGTTGTAGCACATAAAAAGTCCGTTTCTGCCGCCTCCGGCGCCAGAAACATACAACTGAAGGCGGCTAACCCTGTGGTGTCAGGCAATAGTGCCTATGATTTTTCGATGGATTTGCACAACAGCAGTTCGCTAGCAGGTAAACAGGGAAAAGTATTGATGCATAGAAAGTGAGAATACTTTATTTTTAAAATACCCCGGGTGCAGGAGGTGCGGAGATTAGCTTTACGCAACAGCATTATGAGATATTTACAAACATACATTTTTATAACTTTATTGGCACTGCTATCCAGGACTGTATCCTATGCACAATATGACACGTCCGAAATCGGCGCTATCAAGGCATACGCAGAATATATTGATTCCATAAATAATTCAGGCACCCAAAACAATGAGTTTCTTCACTCTGTTGAAGATGGTGTAATAAAGAGAAAAAGAAGTGGCAAGACTGTAGGGGGCTATGGAGAATATATGCTAATGAACTTGAGAGAGGATACAATTTATAGAATTGAATACAACGGTGGCGCCAGGATTACCGTTAATAAAGTTTACTACTATAAGTCAAATCAATTGGTCACCTCCAAACTTGAATTATTCAACAATAAGAGGGTAATTTATCGCAGGGAAGAATTTTATAAAGACAGCTTTAATCTACTAACGATAGTCAAAATAAAAAACGAAAAAAAGACCAAAAGGCACACACATGAAATAGAACTTTCGTTATTTGAAGATGGGCTGAAGTTTTTAGACAAATTCAAGGATGCCCACAATCGCCACAAACAAGAATCACTGAAACTTTAGCAGTGTTTCCCGCCAGTTCTTTCCACTAAAAACGTCCGTTTCTGCCGCATTTGGCGTTGGAAACTTTGCTCACAAACCATTTGCGGCCCAGGCCCACGGTGTGTCAGCCACGGTGCCACGGAAAGATTTCCCTTGTCACATCCCGCCTCTTGTCATCCCGACGAAGGAGGGATCTGAACTGCGGAAGACCATTTGCCGCCTGCGGAAACCAACTTGAGTCACAGGAAAGCCTCTTTGAGCCACAGGAAATAGAACTTGAGGCAGCCGGAATAGCCGGTTAGCCACACGGAAGCCTGCTTTACATGCTCCGTTGTCAGTTTGAGCCACAGGAAATAGCCTTTGAGAGTTACGGAAGACTCCTTGAGCCCGGCGGAAGGTTCTTTGAGAGACATTTCGGCATTTCCGGGGTTATCGGCCATGCTTCCTGAAGAATGCTTTTGCCCTTCCGGTGACCCTGGCAGTGTTCCGCAGCTTCGGGGCTATATTCCGAAGGTGCGGCGGGTTTTCCGGTTGCCGCGGGGCAGATTTCCCCTGTTACAGTCCGGTTGCCCTTCAATCACAGTTAGTTTTTACCGGCGAAGGCTGTAAAGCCCGGCCCGACGGACAATTTTCTTCTACCTAAAAAGCCCCTTTTCTGCCGCCTTCGGCGCCAGAAACATACAGCGGAAACTGTTAACCCTACGTTGGTCGATAACCCACCTACCCATATTTTTTTGCGGATTTGCGCAACGGCGCTTCGCGAACCGGTAAACGGTTAAAGTATTGAAAACCAGAAAGGAGAATACCGTACTTTTGGAATATCCGGACGGAGAAAGCTGCGGATATTAATTGTTAGCCGCAATAATTCAAATCATTCTAAAGTAGACGAGTAGATGTTTAAATCGCCTAAACTTTATATTCAAATAAGGAGAAATCAGGTTACAGCAGTTAACTTGGAAACAGGCGAGGAGGTTACGCAGTTTGCAATTAACCCATTCTCGACGCAAAGAGTTGTGCTTGCCAAATTTGATCCTGCTAATGAGACAATTTTGGCTGCGATCCGTGGGCTACATTTGAAAACCACCTTTTTTGCAGTGAAAGTGGTTATTCAACAGTTGGAGGGTGCTGAGGGTGGTCTTAGCGATATTGAAAAACGTGCCCTTCGCGATATAGCAGAAATGGCAGGAGCTAAAAAAGTGTACATAGTTGACTCCGAACAAAAACTATCAAACGGCGACGCACTCACTATAATCGATGATGATAGTTGGCGATAGTTTTGATGCCTAAGAAAATTGCGTTTATGGCGGCGTGCGTATGCGGCTAACAAGGGGTTTGGCATCATGGCGGCTTTACGAATATATCCTGATCGATATAACATTGCTCGGCGACATATCGATCTGACGAATAAATCCCAGCTTTAGAATATATTTTCATCTTCATATCTTTGATCAGCACCAGTCCGGGCTGACGTAACACGGAATATCGCCACGTCGCCAAGCCCGAACGTTGGTAGCAATGTTTAGAGACATCTCGTTTATGAAAATAATTTCAGGACTTTTATTGCTTTTATTCATTGGCTGTGCTGACAAAAACTCCAAGTCGGACAAACAAATTTTGGACTTTGGCTCATTCTCTATTGTGACACCAAACGGTTGGACAAAAATTAAAGCACAAGGTGTTGACAGCTATGTCGGACGAATTGCAATTGACAATATCGACACATTACACTTTGATTTAGGTTGGTATTCAAACAAACTTAATGAGTATGAGCCGACAATTTTGGACAGTAGTATGATTAGCTCAATTGACACTTCAATGGTCGACAAAAGCGAAATTATTTTTGTAAAGAACAGAATGAGAGTTGACCCAGACAAATACAAAAAGAACAACGTTTCGTGGGACACAATTGATGGACGCAATGCTAAAATTGTCTTTCCAAGAAAATCAGGCATTGGGACAACAGGAATTTATATTGACAGTTTATGGCAAAGTGGTTCGGATGTTGACAGATTTAATTTGTATGGCGACAATTTAAAACCAACTAACGAGAAACTATTTCTTGAAGCATTAAAGACATTGAAATTTCACAAGAAGAAATAACACAGCTACCAACAAAAGGTTTGCCGCAAGGCTGGCAGACGGAATAACAATCATCGGTTGTACTACTATCAGCTAATATCGGGCTTGACCGAATTCTATTTGGCTTTTAGTTGTTAACTTCAGCAACAGTTTTTCAATCGGCTTCAGTTGCCGAGCAAACAGTTATAAAATACCAGCCCTGCGGCAAGCCTCGAACGTTGGCGGTAAGTTTACAGACACAACCTAATTGACAAGAATTGAATAGCCTCATAAATAAATTGAAGTCAAAATTGTTCCGACAAACAATGTATCCAGAACTTGAAAAGATGGGCGGACTTGCAAATGCTATTAATCTTGAATTTGAAAAATTACATTCTACCTTAAAAGTTGTAGTTGACGAGAACTACGACAAAATACCTGTGACTTATGGCAGGGTAGAGAACGGCAATAAATTTTCTCAAATCTATTTAGCTGCTGAAGAAAAACTTTACTTACCAGACTTTTGGCGAGACGGGGTTTGTCTTGCGCACGGAAGTATAGCCAGCATATCAGATCTTGCACAAGCGGTTCTGTACTGGCTGACTCAAAACGTATCAACACAAGAATTATCTAAGCAATTCAATTTTGTGCATCCTAACGACAAGGCAAAAGCTTTTGATGAAAACAAAGAAGTTGAATATATGTGGAAGTGTTTGGTATCGGAAGATGACAGTTTAGGGCTTAAGGAATTTATAGACCTTGCCAGTAAAGATGAATTTTTGAATAAACTCTTTCCTTTTACCAGTCTATATACTTTATGCTTTAGTAAATGCACTGGCTTTCCTTTTGACACCACTGACTTACCTAATGTGACGCCAATTGAGTACATACATTTTGCGTTACCAAAGAACACATCTGAATATGCTAAGGTTAGACACGTCGCTTCTGCATCAAATAGTAAATTATATGTGATAACGAAAAATAAAACACAATATGTTGGTGAAGGGAATGCAATTGAATCACTCAAAATTGTTCGTGACAACTTACCAAACGACATTAAACCTGCAAGAAAAGGAACGGCTGACGATTAGACCTACCGCCAACAGGCAGTTTTGCGTCAGCAGGGGGCGACAAACATATCCTCGTCGTCAGTGCTACTATCAGCTACATATCCGGCTGACCGAACACAGATGAGCAACAGAATATATTTTCAACTTTTGTAACTTTAATCGGCTGCAGTTCCAGGCTGGACGTTTTCCAAATGCCCTGCCGAACGCAAAGCTGTGGCCGTTAGCTGTTACTCAAGACAACTGCCTCAACTAATCAAAACTTATGAGTTACATAGCAATCCCATTTGCAGTAGATTATCAAAAAGTAAAAAATGTGTTCGGCTCCAAAGATCAAACGCTTTTTGAGAACGTGAAAGGCACAGAACTTTATGACAACTATGCAGGCCAAAGTAGTGATGGTGACCCTAAATATCATTATGACTTAGAAGAAATTTTACACGACATTATCTTTAAATATATAAAGCCAGAGAACAGAACAACAAAAAGCGGGTTCTTAGGGCTAGTAAAGTCGACACAAGGCTCAGGTTTAAAAGAAAATATGGGTCATGCGTATGGATATGCACTCATAGCTATCTCAGGTTATTTAGGAACTCATTTACTTCCATATTGTGACGGCTTCTATTGCGGAGATTGGTTTGAAGAAGCTCATAAAGTAATAAAATCAAACGGACTGAAAGTTGATATTGGGGAAATGTTTGAACAGCACGACGTATTCGATATTCCTAAGCCAGTTGACTTTCCCGCAATGTATTGTTTTTCAAAAAGTGATATAGCACACGTAAACGAGATAATGTCCAGTGTTGAAATTGATGAAGAAAAGGCTGATGATAATAATGAAAATTTCGATGAAGTTCAAGATATGTTAAAAAACATACGTGACAGTTTTAGGGCATGTGCAGACAACAATGTTGAAATGATAACTTTTGCTCATTGACCAAATGAGCAAAAGCTAACATCAGGTTTTATGCAAGTTGGGCGTGACCGGCAAACATCAACAAATTGCAAATCCGGGCTTTGGTTCGGGCAGGACAAACCACTTTGAGCTTTAGTTCTTAATTTCATCAACAGTTTTTCAATCGACAGCGGTTGTGGGCGGAAGAATAACAATTCCCAACCTGCATAAAGCCCTGCAGTCTGCTGCTACAAATTTTGACATCCTAAAAACTTAAAAAGACACGTCGAAAATTTTCAATGACACATTTCAAAATAAATTACAAATCATTTTTCCTTATTTCATTACTGTTTTTATTTGGTTGTAGTGACAATAAAATCGAGACAGACAAAACTTTAAACAAAACAGACAAACAATATATTCAGTCGCTCAAATTGCTTGACACAGATGAAAAAATCATCAGATTCTATTCGGAATATAAAAATAAGGTTGCAGGCAATTTTTTTACCGATAAGAGACTTGCTAAATACTGGATTGATGAACGGGACAGATCAAAAGACAAATTAGATTTTGCATACTACAACGACATAAAATCAATTGACACAGTTTATAATGCTGATTTTACATATTGTCCGTACATGCTTGTGACAAAAAATAATGGTTCTAAATTTAAAGTTTGCGTTGACGGAAGTAGAAAAGAAATCAAAGACTTTTTTGAAGATGCACTTAATAAATGGACGCAGAATAAAAATGCGCACTGACTTTTACAGCAGCCAACAAAGCGGTTTGGCAAAAAACTGGCTGACGGAACGCAGCATCAACTTTTGTTTAGCTACTCAGCTTTGGTAATCGGCTGGACTCTATAAATTGGGCAACATCAACAACAATGAACTTTTAATTATAAATTTAACTGCGGTTACCGGCTGACGATTTTCAAACACCGCCACATCGCCCAGCCTCAGCCGCTATATACTATCAAACCCCATGAATAAAAGGATTTCGGTAATGATAGTTTGGCTTATAGTGTCAGTGCTCGTGGTTTATTATGTCATTAATTTTTACCAATTGATCGCCGGAACATATTACGTTGAAGAAACCAAGCTTTATAAAATTGACACTTTTCATTTGTTGGGCAGAGCCTTTGAGCAATCAGGCAATTCCGGTAATGTAAGATATACCTCTTCAAGACCGAAGCTTGTATTTGAATCTGTAAACCGGTATTCATTCGTAATTGACAGGAACCTGTTTCAGGCTATTACCGACAGAAAAAAATTAGAAGACACTCTAATGTACCATGGCTTAAAGTTCACAGTTTATTCAGATGCGGAAGATTTTGAAGAGTACAAGAAAAGCATCTCTCCAATTTCCATCAGAGTTTATCAACTACAGATTGGCGACATGCGGTATATAGACTTTACCAAATTCAACATGCTTACCAGACGAGACGCAATGAAGGGCGCTATCATTCCACCCGCATTTATTTTATTTTTTGGAGTTTTCTTGTACAAACAGAATAAGGATAAGAATTACTGGAATAAGAGAAGAATACTACTTTGGTGCCTTGGCTTTATTGTGACTATAATCAGTCTTCTCTTTTTAATTTAACGGCACGATATGGGCTGGTTGAACAGCCAATAATTTGATTGAACATCAACTACTGTGGAATATACGAGGATGTAAACCGAAGTAAGACCATCAGTCTACATTTCACTTTCCCAATAGCTATAATAAAAACCTTTGCAGCAGGGAGAAAACAAATGCACAATAAATACCCCCCCCACCCTGCGGGAAAAGCCCTATAGCGAATCCAGCCGTACAAGTGAGTGACACAACGGAAGCCAACTAGAAGTTCCCGCTGCCCCGCGAATAAATAAATACTCTGCCGTCTTAATAGCTACCGGCAGCAGATGAGGCAAGGCGGCCTTTTTTCAGCGTTAGTCCTTAACTTCAGCAACAGATTTTTAAAGGAGCATTTATTGGAGGATGGATAATCGAGAAACCCTTGTCCTCTCTAATACTAAAAGCTTAGCGGCAATGAATTAAAACATTTGCTGATAAAGAAAAACATACAACAATGAAATTTGAACAACTGATTCCGAATGTTTATTATGTGGATATTTCCAATGGCTTGAAAATGTTTGTGGACTGTTTAGGGTTTACTATTGGGCACAGTGAAATAAACTCCAGCCAACCTTTTTGCGTACTGAACAAAGATGGGTTAAGTATTTATCTTTTTGAACATGCCAAGCTTGCTAAGGAACATAATCCTGAGTTTAGGTTTGTTACTAAAAACATTGAAAAAGTTTATGAAAAGGTTTCTGCCTCTCACCCGGAGTTTCTTCATCCAAACCTTAAAGAAGTTACACTTCGCCCATGGGGTGCTAAAGAATTCGCATTAAGGGATGAACAGGTGTGTATTATCATTCAACAGTGGTAAAATTATTTTCATTTTTATTCTTTCCAGGCAAAGTGTACCTCTATGGCTTTGAGCATTGTTGCTTGTGCCTTTACAGCAATTTTATACGCTTCGGTAAAAGCTGCATAGCGAACCCAAAAGTACAAGAGTGCGACGCAAGTAAAGCCTCATAGTAATTCTTCTGCCGGGCTCATAATACTTCCCTAAAAAAATGACGATGTAACAGACGAAAAGGCAGAAAACCCAAAAGATTCAGGAACTTAGTACTTACTCACTAACGTGTAAAGACGAAGAAAGTAAATTTTGCTAACCTTTGGCTGCCGGGCAAAAGATATTTATTTTTTACGTATGGTTTACATTTTGCATTCCCGATGGCATAACATGGCAAATTGAAATTAAATGATTGCTGAAGAACATTCTTTCTATGCACAGCGCCGTATCAACACTTTACTTAATTCTAAAAACGCGAAACGCACATGACCAAAGCTGATATTACAGGCATCGCGCCATTCTTTATTGTTAAGGACGTTCCCGCAGCGCTGTCGTTTTACCGCGATCTTCTGGGGTTTGACATTGTGTTTCAAGGCCCCAGCGAAGACGATATTTTCTTTGGCATTGTTAAACGTGGCGCTGCCATGATTTTTCTGAAAGCTATAGGTGTTGATCCTGTTCCCAACCACACACAGGATGTGAACAAAGGCATTGCCCGCTGGGATGCTTACCTACATGTACCGGACCCGGATGCGTTGGCTGCGGAATTTACTTCCCGCCATGTATCCTTTTTTCTTCCGCTTAAAGAGGGCTATAACAAAGATGACGGTTTGAGGGGGTTTGAAGTAAAAGACGCGGATGGGTACCTATTGTTCTTCGGGCACCATGTTTCGGATGTTTAAGGCTGCCCCGGGCTGCACTGCCAGCAGTAGAACATATTAACCCACATTTTAATCCTCATAAATTATGTACACACCAGATAAGGCATTTTTTGCGCCACAACTTTTTATAAAACCAGGCATTACCGATATCAGTTTTTATGAAAATGCTTTTGGCGCAATTGAGCTGAGGCGCTGGACAAATGATGATGGCAGCATACATGTGGCTGAATTATCCATTAATGGGGCGATATTTCATATTCATGAAGAAAAACTAATAGCAGGTAAGTTTAACCCGCAAGGAATTAATGGCACCACGGTAATTATCGGGCTGTTTGTGAACAATGTAGATGATGTTATGGCTAAAGCAGTTAATGCCGGGGCAGTTGTGCTGTCTCCTGCACAGAGTTATGACTACGGTTACCGGCAAGGTGAAATAAAAGACCCGTTTGGGCACGTATGGTTGATTGAAATGAAGATACAATAGGGTATCAAAGTAACTTACAAAACCTGGCTTAAACAACATAGTAATTAGGCGCTGCTGCGACAAATTTTTTTGGGGGTGTCCCTCGTACCTCGGGCCGGGTGGAACTGCGTTCGCAACCTTCGTTAAAGCAACATTTAGTTGCTTTTCCTCGGTTGTGCTATTACTCCGGCACAATGCCCTGCTGCGATGGCCTCACCGGGTTAACCGCTTCAATCCCTCACCCGAAGTTGCAACACGCCACAGTTTTTCAGGCTCGCTATTAAGTAAACCGCTGCAAGCGACACAAGAATTCCGCGGAACTGCAAGTCCATTTACTCCGCCATCCGGCCACAAGGCAAAATATATTGCGGGAAAAGCTGCACAAAGAATCCAGCGGCACAAGTGTTCTCCCGAAACTTCGCACTGCTTTGCCCCGCAACATTGCTCAACAAAGCCTCCTATAGTCTGCTGGCCTCTCAAAAAAGATGAGGCTGTCCCAAAAGTGAAATGAAGGCTTTGAGAATCGCCTAAACGAAAAATTGACTCTAACAGGGATACGAATAAAAGAGGCTGCTCAATACTTTTGAGACAGCCTCTCTCAAAAAAGATATGCCGAAAGCATAACAACAAAGCACATTAATAAAATATATACCAATTATAATGTCAAAACCTTATTTTAAGGTGTATTTTCTGTTGTTAAGCTCATTTTAAACTTTTTTAAAATATTTAAACGAAACACCAAAATTTTAATGGAAAATACCCTCCTTTGGCATATTTTTTTCTAACTATTTCGAAAACCCCCGAAGTATGGCAAAAATTTCCACACAGTTAAGCTTAATCTCTTTTTATAAGAGGTTCAGCATCACGAACTTGTTTCGACATCAACGCTATCAGCACTGCTTTTTACAAGCTTCCGGCTCAGGCAACCGCATTACTAACCGTTAAAATCAGCCCACCTTCAAATGAAAAATCAAAATCACATTTTGGTTAAGGCTACTGCTTTGCCTATACTTAAGCGTTTTATGTTTTCACTGGTTATTGTATGCGCCATGCTAAACTCCAAAGGCCAAACGCATACCCCCGTAACGGCAAAAATTTCTTCTCATATAAAAGGGTATTGGGAATACCTGCCCGCCGATTACAATAGCAGCAAAAAAAATTATCCTGTGCTCATTTTCTTTCATGGCATAGGTGAAATGGGCTCAGGCTCCACGAAGGATCTGCAAAAAGTTCTTAAAAACGGTCCTCCTGCCCTCATCAATAAAGGTAAATTTCCAAAGTCTTTCAAAGTAAATGGAAAAACATCTTCATTCATCGTTATTTCCCCGCAGTTTACCAACAGTACCCGCAGCGTGCCGGAAATAGATAAATTAATAAAATACATACAGGCTAAATACAGAACAGACAACAACAGGATATACCTTACCGGCCTTAGCCAGGGTGGAGGTACATCCTGGTTTTATTGTTCCCAAACACCCAAGAGCGGTAAAAAGCTCGCCGCAATGGTTGTTGTTTGTGGTAACCTGCCTGCGGGAGATAATTATGTTGCCAATGTTGCAAAGTCTAACCTTCCTGTTTGGATTACCCACAACAAAGGAGACAACAAGGTTAATATTAACACCACCAGCATTCCATGGAACAAAAAACTGAATGCGTATAAGCCATCCTTATCAGTAAAATCTACCTTAACAATTTTTGACAAATACGGTCACGACGCATGGACACAGACTTATAACCCTGAGTGGAGGCCTAACGGGCTTAATGTTTACGAATGGCTGTTGCAGTATAGCAGAGGTAATGCTCCGGAAGAAACCAACAGCACGCCTGTTGCGGCGATAGAAACCACAACAGAAATAATCCTGCCGGTAAACTCAGTTACATTGGATGGCACATCATCAAAAGACAGTGATGGTTCTATAAAAACCTACGCCTGGAAGCTGCTGAGCGGCCCGGCCGGTTACAAATTAAGCGCCACCAATAAATCTAAGGTAAAACTTACCAAACTTGTTGCCGGCACTTATAAGGTTGAGCTTACCGTTACAGACAACAAAGGCGCAACAGGCACGGCTACAGAAAGCATACTGGTAAGAAAAGAGAAAGCGAATGAAGCACCTGTAGCTGTTATAAACACCAAGGAAAATATACTGCTTCCGCTAAACTCTGTAACACTCGACGGTAGCGGATCGAAAGACAGCGATGGCGCTATTAAAAGCTATACATGGAAGTATCTGAGCGGGCCATCCATTTTTAAGTTCAGCGCATTAACCGGCGCTAAAGTGGTATTAAGCAAACTGATAGCAGGTACTTACAAAGTACAGCTTACCGTAAAAGATAACAAAGGCGCAACCGGCGTAACTACTGCCACCATTGGTGTGAAAGAAGAAATGAATGAAACGCCGGTGGCTGTGATTGTGTCTTCTGCCAATAACCTTACTTTACCGGATAATGAAGTTAAGCTGGACGCTACAGACTCCAAAGACAAAGACGGTTCTGTGAAGCGTTATAGCTGGAAGGTAGCTTCGGGCCCAGCCAAATACAAATTTACCCTTACCAATGGCAACAGGGTTACGCTGCGCAATCTTGTAGCAGGCACATACAAAATACAGCTTACCGTAACAGACAACAAAGGCGCCGAAGGCACTGCCACCCAAAACATAACCGTTAAAGCAGCAGCTAAACCTGGTGACAGCAACGCTCCTGTAGCGGTAATAAAAGGTGCACACGACGTAATACTTCCGCAAAATAGTATCGAGTTGGATGGAAGCTCTTCTAAAGAAGGAAGCGCACCTATCCAGTCTTATTTCTGGGAATATGTTTCCGGCCCTGGTGGCTACGCTTTTTATGGCACCGCCAACCCTAAAGTTACAGTTGCCAAAATGTGGGAAGGAACAAGGGTTTTCAAGTTGACTGTAACTGATACAAAGGGAAGAAAAAACAGTGCAACGGTTAGCGTAAGCGTTAAGAAAAAATCGGCCAAAAACACCGCGGCACTGGTGGTAAACCCATCGTCAGAAACACTTACCCTTGCAGAAGCCCCAATGGCAACAGCGGCTGTAAGTACAGGCGAGCCGGTGGCAATAATTACAGGCGCAAAAACATTAACGCTCCCTGATAATTCTGTTACGCTTTCGGGTACGTCTTCAACAGCCGGCGCTGCACCTATTCAATCTTATTCCTGGAAGTTTGTTTCGGGCCCCGGCGGTTACGTGCTAAATGGTACCGCTAAATCTGTACTGACTGTATCAAAAATGTACGAAGGCACAAGAACATTCCAGCTAACGGTTACCGATACCAAAGGTTTGAAAAGCACAGCAACCGTAAGCGTTACTGTTCAAAAAGCTGGCGCCACACCGGTTAACGCTGCACCTATAGCCAACATACAAGGCACAACCAGCCTGGTTCTTCCCAGCAACGCTACTGTACTGGACGGCACAACCTCAACTGATGCGGATGGCACTATTCAAAAATACACCTGGTCAAAAGTTTCTGGTCCGGCTACAGTTACAGTTTCCGGCTCTGGCACTTCAAAGCTTTCCCTTACTGGCATGGTAGAAGGCACTTACTCTTACAAACTTACCGTAACAGACGACCAGGGCGCTACGGGAACTTCTACAGCCACTATCGTTGTTGCGTCCGCGACTTCTAATAAAGCACCGGTAGCAACAATTAAATCCGTTGCGGCTATAACATTGCCCGCTAACTCGGTTACACTCGATGGCACCGGCTCCACAGACAGCGACGGAACCATCTCAAAATATGCGTGGTCTTACGTAAGCGGGCCCACAACTTACAGTTTCAGCAGTACAACAGCTTCAAAAGTTACACTGAGCGGCCTTACAACTGCCGGCACTTACGTAATGAAGCTTATTGTTACTGACGATGATGGAGCAACAGCCTCTGCCAATGTAAGCGTTGTTGTTAACCCGGCGGCAGCACCACCGCCGCCGCCATCTACAGACTGCGGCTGTAACATTACCATTACACCACCATCCAATGGGTCGGTATATGCCAAGGGTAAAGACCTGGGAGTAAAACCAGGAGACGTGGTTTGTATTAAAGCGGGCACTTACAGAAGCCTGCAGTTTACTGACTTTAACGGAACGGCGGACAAGCCCATTATCTTTAAGAATTGTGGCGGCCAGGTTATTGTAAACGGAGTTACTGCAACGGCCATTGCCGTGTATACCAGCAGTTACTTCAAGTTCACCGGCTCCGGCACTTCTGCTAAATATGGTTTTAAAATAACCACGCCAACAGCAGGCTCTTACAGCACCATTGGTATGAAAGTATCTATGCAGTGTACCAATTTTGAAGTAGAACGTATGGAAATACAAAGAGCTTCTGTAGGCATCATGATTAAAACAGAGCCTACCTGCGACCCGCTTTCCTGGAAGGGTAATTACACCATGCGCAATATAGACCTGCACGACATGTATATACACGATACGCAGGGCGAAGCTTTCTATTGCGGCTACACATTCGGCTCTTATACCATTACCTGCGACGGTGTTAAGAAAACAGTTTACCCGCAGTTTATTGATGGCCTGAAAGTACACCACAACATTACAGACAGCACTTACTGGGATGGCATCCAGATAGGCCATGCCACCAATGTACTTGTGTACGAGAATAAGGTTACCAATTATGGGCTTGGCAATTCAGGCGGGCAAACAGTTGGCATCATCTTTAACCCGGGCTCTACAGGCAAAATGTACAACAATACCATTATGAATGGTTATGGCCCCGGCATACAGATTATGGGCCAGGGTAAGATTTACGCTTACAACAACCTTATCCTTAACCCCGGCATGAACAAGGTAGCGCAGAACGGTATCTTCATTGATGACAGGCCGGAACCCACACCACAAACACTTACCGTGTTTATCGCCAACAACTCCATCATCAATGCCGGTAAAAATGCCATCTACTTCCTTAACTCAAGCGGTACGGTAGGCACAGATAACCATTTCTACAACAACTATGGCGTTATTAAAGACAACTACCTGTACAAACTGCTGGAATGCAGGTTTACCTATACCGCAGCCAACAACCTGCTTAAGGTAGTTAACACTACGGCTTTGGCAAGTACATCCAGCTATTTACCCACATCCACCTCCCCAACAGTGGATGCCGGTAAAGACCTTACTTCTTACGGCATTACATCCGACTTATTAAGTGTGGCAAGGCCGCAGAATGGTAAGTTTGATATAGGCGCTTACGAATACACAGGCGCCGCTGCCAAAACCACAACGGCTATCGCCTCAGCAGAAGGTGAAAAAATACAGGCCGTTGTTGGCAAAGAGGTGGGTTATAAACCGGGCTTATTTGTAACACCGGTACCTGCAAGGGATTACTTAACGCTTACGCTTAACGATAAAGCTACAGGCAAGGTTGCCGTTAAGATTATAGATGCAGGCGGCAGGCTGGCCATACTGGACAACAAGAACATAAAAGACAATGCCAACTGGCAAAGCAGGCTGGATGTATCCCGCCTTACACCCGGCGTTTACTACTACGATGTACAGGTTGGCACCAGCCGCTTCACAGGAAAATTCATTAAACTAAAGGATTAGAAAAACCGGTTACATTATCCATTCATCCGCGTTATAAAACCACAGAGGCAAGCTTTTAAAAGGCTTGCCTCTTTTTTTGCTTGTAGAACGCGATGCATCGCGTTTCTACAATGTTGCCGCAAAAAGAATAAGCGTGCTGCACCTTTGGGTGAGGGATTGCAGCGGATACCCCGGTGAAGGTTTTGTGTGTAGGCTTATGTGCCGGAGTATAAGCGGAAAGCCCGACCCCTTGCGCAGCTTGGGGGCACCCCCGACTTATTATTTACCTGAACGGTTTATAATGTGCTTCTGTAGCAAATTGCAGCATGGGCTTATCGCCATTGGTATCGCCGTAGGCTATGATGACGCTGTAAGAGGCTGTATTGAAGTGTGCTTTTACCCTGCTTACTTTTTCAGGGCCGTTGCAGTTTAGGCCAAGCAACTTGCCGGTAAGGCGGCCATCTTTTTTTTCAAGACGGCTGCTGAGGCAGGTTAATGAATGCTGGTTACAAAAGGGCATTACCCAGTCTTCTGCCGAGGCGGATACGATAGCGATATCGTGCCCTTTTTGCTGGTATTGCTGTATGGTTTCTATGGCCTGTGACCGCAGCAGGCCCGGCAACACGCTGGCAGAAAAAGAAGCGCATACTTCGGTAAATTCTTTTTCGGGAGTTCCCTTCCAAAAATGTGTCATTACCATTTCCTTCATGGGCTGGCTGGCAATAAAGCCGGTTTTGTGCAGGGCAAGCTGTGCAAAATGCCGCATCATACCCATATAAAAACTATTGCTGCCTTTGTGGTATTTAATCAGTTCAAACAGCGTGTCTTTGTAGGTGATGGTACCGTCAAAGTCGAATAGTACAAGTGTTTTACCCAATGTTGAGTTTTTTATAGATAGATTCGGGAATACTGGTGAATACAAGCATTACATAACGCCACAAGCCTTTTGAATAAATGATATTCTTTTTAGAAGCCACCGCTTTGTAAATATCGTGGGCCACCAGTTGTGGTTGCGCGGTAAGCGGGCTGGGCAGCTTCATGCCGGCAGTCATTTTGGTATCTACATACCCGGGTAAAACCGTTACTACATGCACCCCTGCGGCAACAAGCCTGCCCCTTAGGCCAGAGAGATACGTAGTAAAACCAGCCTTGGCGCTGCCGTAGATATAATTGTTCTTTTTGCCCCTTATGCCCGCTACTGAACTTATGCCAACAATAACGCCTTTCTTCTCTTTTTCCATCAGGTTGGCGAGCTCATTCAATATGCTTACAGCGCCGGTATAATTACTGTTGATAATGCGAGTTGTTTCGTCCCAGTCATGCTCGGCAAGCTGCTGATCGCCAAGGTAGCCAAAGGCGACTATAACAACATCCGGCACAAAGCCCAGTGAAGTTGTAAATGTTTTGTGAGAAGCAAAATCCGCAGCGTCAAAATACACGGCTTCAGCCTTCAGCTTATAGCGTATGGTAAGGTTAGCTGCATCTTTTTTAAGCGCTTCCATATTTCTGCCGGCCAGCCAAACCTGGTAACCTTTAGCGGCATATTGGTGTGCACAGGCAGAGGCTATGTCTGATGAGGCGCCAAGTATCAATAAATCGGGCATGAGTGTTTTAATTTTCTTGAAAAGGTTATGTTGGCCTGGTAATGTTTACTTTAAAAAACTTTTATGTTGGGCAGGTATAGAATAATATAGAAACTGATGATCCAAAGGACGATAACGCCCTGGATGAACAAGTCTTTGTACAGCATTTTTGTAGGCGATTCAGAACTGCGGTTAATGTAAGTTATCTGCAGGTAGCGGAACAAACCAGCCACCACAAATACGGCGGTGTAATACAGCCTGTGCGTTCCCATTTTGGCAATAGTGGCGGGTGATGTGGCATACATGATATAAGCCATAATCATAATGGCTGATACAACGGCCAGCAGTATGTTAATCATTTCAAGGCTGTAGCCTTTTATGGATTTACGCATATCAACACCGGAAGCCTGCTTCAGGTAAAGGTCATCTCTTCTTTTGGTTAGCGCCAGGAACAATGCCAGCAGGTACACCATTATGGTAAGCCATTGGGATATACCCACCCCTGCAATTACGCCCCCGCCCTTTATTCTTAACACAAAACCAATTGCGATGAAATTGATATCCAGGATTGAAATATTCTTTAGCCCAAAACAGTACCCGAGGTTAAGCATAAAGTAAGCCAGCAGGATAAAGAAAAATACCATATGCAGGCTGTAGGCTATTGCAAGGCCGGTAGCGGCGCAGGCTATAAGCACCGCAATAGCGGTTGCCGGAGAAAATATACCGGCTGCCAGTGGGCGTTTGCATTTAACGGGGTGCAGTTTGTCTGACTCAATATCCCGGTAATCGTTAAGTATATAAATACTGCTTGCTACAAGGCCGAATGCCAAAAAGCCAATAGCCAGTTCAACAAACTTATTGGATTGAAAAATTTCGCCGGCAAAAAAAACAGGAATAAAAATGAAAAGATTTTTTATCCATTCTTTTAATCTCAATAGTTTTACAAAATCCTTAAACAGGCCAAGAACATTGTTTTTTTTGGTTGCAGCTATTGGTTGTTTCATGTTTAATGATAAATCTTTTAACTAAAATGAAAACCTGTGAATCCCTTATCCACAAAGTTGTATCGTTTTGTTCCGTGGCTTGAAATCGTTTTGATTGTTGTTTCCGCTTCCCTACCGCTTTTTATTACTTTTCCATACCGGGTAAACATTTTTCTTTCCTGGGAAGGCGCTTATCGCATAAGTCAGGGTCAGGTTCCGTATAAAGATTTCGGGCTGCCACTGGGGTATGGGTTTTGGATTATACCCGCATTGTTTTTTAAAATATTTGGCCCGTATATGATAACACTGGTTAAGGCCCAGGTTTTTATCAATATTCTTTCAGGTCTTTCATTCAGGAGTATTTTAAAAAGTTTACAGGTTCAGCCATTTATCCGCCTGCTGGCCATTATTGTTTTCATCATTTCCTTCTCTTTCTTCAACTTCTGGCCCTGGTATAACCATACGGTAATTGTGTACCAGCTAACAGGTTTGGCGTTCCTTTTCAGATATCTGATACCCAAAGAAAGCAAAAGTTCTGCTTTCTGGTTAATTCTTTCGGCACTTTTTCTGTTCCTGTCATTTTTTACCAAGCAGGATGGCGGCGGTTTAGGCCTGCTTATTTGCCTGGCATTACTACTATATCAATGTATTTTAAACAAAAAATATAAAGCCATTTTAATCTTTACAGGCTCTTATATTGCAATTGGCGCATTGTTTATTGTACCGGCCAGCGCTTACAATTTTGGTTATTGGTTTAACCATGGCCAACCACCGCACACCAGCAGGCTATCTGTTGCAGACTTTCTTGCCAAGCTGCTGGGCGGCTCTCAATGGATAAAATTTTATGCGCTGCTGATGGTTATTTTGTTGCTGCCGCTATTCAAAAACTTTAAGGAGGCATTGCAAAACCAACGGCTTGTTTTATTTGCGCTGCTTACTTTCGGCATTTTGGCAGAAGCCGCTGTTTTTCAGTTTACCAGTTACACGCCGCCGGATAACAACATTTTCTACCACAGTTTCGCTTTTGCCTTCATTGTCACCCTGCTTAGTGAACTTAATATTTTTGCCGCCTACAACTTTAAACACGTAACAATACTTGCGGTACTGGTAGCGCTCTGGTGGTCTGAAATGTTCTGGAAGTACATTGACCGCAAAGTGCAGCTTATGGTGGGCAACGAGCTTACCGTAAGCCCCACCGGCGAAAATATTGTAAACGAGAAAACGTACATCATTAACACCGATACCAGCCGGGTTAACATACCACAAGCCCAATGGGTGCAAACAGATATACCGGTGTTTAAAAAGTTAACCATGCCCGCCAGCGCCGCTGAAGGACTTAAACGTACCATCAATAACCCACGCATTACGTCCAAAGTGGCCAATAACCGCATCCTTAACATGACGGAGTTTACGCCGCTTGGGTATATCATGGGCTTTCAGTATGAACGTGGCAGCCACTACCCTCTCTGGAACCATTTGGGCGTGGGCATGTTCAACAAACAAAAGGATATGTTTTGCCAACGCATTTCCCAAAAGTACTACGATGTGGTGCTGTACGAATACATACCGGTGCTTAACAATTTTTACCCGTTTGAAATAAGAGACAGCCTTAAAAAGAACTATGAGCTGATCGATTCTTTTCTTGCCCCACGCAGCCCTACGTACGGCTATATTGAAGTGTATGCAAAACCACAATAACGGCTTTACCTGCTTCGCAGGATAAAGAGCAATGTTTGGTTACCATCGCCGGGAACTATTATGAAGCTTCCGTTGTGTCACTCACTTGTACGCCTTGTTCTTTATTGAGCAGCTAAACCAACATACCTCAGCATAATGTGCTTAATGTTAAGGTAACGAATGTCAGGTTGAGCTTGCCGAAACCGGGTTAAGCAAGTCACTTTTTCACCAATGCGCCTTCGACAGGCTCAGGCTGACAGCTTAGGTTAATGACATTATCGTTACCTTTTAATACACTGGAATCATACTTTTATCATGATGAAACATAGCTACGTGCAGGCGAAAAGAATTACAGAACGTACAAGAGTGCGACGCAACGGAAGCCTCATAGTAATTCTTCTGCCGGGCCCATAAAAAACACCATACGCCTGCGGCGTATACCCGGTTAAAAACTCTTATTTAGTAATTGGAATTTGCTGCTGCTGCATAACCCTTAAATGCCCGAATGCATCTTTAAGCGGCATGCCCAGCAAAGCTTCGAGACCGGCCTCTTTTACTTTAAGGTCGCGGTTAAGTGTTGCACGTTTTACCTCTTCGTTGTTGTACACTTTGCTGGCATCGGTATAGGTTTCAAGAGAAATTTCTCCCTTGTTGAATTTCTCTTCCACCTTAGAATAAATAACAGACTGGTCCTGCATCACCTGGTCTTGCAAGGCAATTAACTTTTGCGTAAGCGCATAATCGTGGTACGCGGCAATAACAGTTTTTCTAAACTCCGCTTTAGCGGCTTTAAGGCCTTCTAATTCTGACTGCAGCTTATAGTAATTGGCCTTGGCAATTTTGGGGCTGGTAATTAAATCGCTTAACGATAAACGCATGCCCACATTGTACCTGGGGAAAAAAACATTTCGGTTATTTGGATCTGCTGTACCACCGCTGAAAAGATTATTAACGGTGTATTCGTTCAGGTTACCGGCAACGCTAAGATTATTCCAAACAGAGTTTTTGGAGGCCCGGTAAGTGTACTCCGTTGACCTTGCATTTAGTTCTGCCGCCTTTATTTCAGGGTTTTGCAGCGCCAGGTCAGCCAGTGCTTCGGCAACGCTGTCAATACCCGTTTTAGGTGTGCTGTAATTAAGTATTTCTTTTGTAGTTTGCCCAAAGGAGGCGGATACGAGAAGAAGGGTGATGGAGTTCAGGATGAACTTTTTCATGTTGCTTTGTTTTAAGTTTTATGTTCTATGTTTTGCTTTTCTAATTGAGAAACCCTTACAATAATGGCTACACAGGCATAAAAGAAAAAGCTGCCGGGTATTTGCCCGATGGCCACCTGGGAATATTGGGCAATAATGTTGCCGAATATAGCCACGATGGCCCCCAGTAAAATGCGCTTTGCTATTCTGTGCTCTGTACGGTAATAGCATTTTATACCGGTTCTTAAAATAAAGAAATAAAACAGCATATTCAGCAAAAGGCCGGGCCAGCCCAGCTCCAGTGCGAATTTAAGCAGGCCGCTATCCGGCGGAAAACCGGCCAGCGCATGTGAAGGGTTATAGCTTAAACTTGATTCTCCGGTGGTGGAAAGCCCCCCGCCAAAAATGTGGCTGTAGATGTAGGGCTGTATGCGCTCACGGTTAACGTCACGCACATTTACCGATGCGTCTTCTGAAAAAGTAAACGCTGTACGTATCCTGTTAAGCGTGGTATTTCCGTAAAAAGGCCCATAGATGAGCACCACAAATACCACCAGGAAAAAACAGGAAAGCGCAAGCGCCTTCTTGTTAGCGATATTCATAAGAAAATAAAGCACCAGGCCTGCTGTAAACAACAGTGTGGCTGTTCTTGTACCGGAGTAAGACATGCCCAGCAACAAAAACACCAGCACCACCACATACTTAGCCCCTTCTACCCGGGAACGGGATGTTACAAGAAGCGTCATTACAAAAAGGGCTGTTACCGCGGATACTACGCCATAAGACATGGGATCTGACAACAGGGAGAACTTCCTGAAATCTCCATTGGGTAAAGAATAAAGGTTAACTGCCGTTTCGCTAAGGTGAATCCAGGATACTTCAAAATCAGCCAGGCCATTCCATTGCTGAAAACAACCGTACAGCGCCGCAACAAACATGGTAGCTATCCACACTTTAAGAAAGAACAGCATGTTCCTGTATGTTTGAAACAGGTTGAGTGCTATAAGGTAAGCAATTATCTGGCGCAGCAGTTCTCTAAGGTAAACAAAGTTGCCTTCCATAGAAGTTCTGTTGGGGTTAGCAAATTCCAATATGGTATAGAGAAGGTTGGCAAGAATAAAATAGGAGATAATATGCTTGAAATGCCCGGCACCTTCATGATTAAGCTTGCGCTTTACAATTATGCCGATATAAGATATATACAGTATGATCTCTATTACAAAACCATAGCCCCTTACATGCAGCACACGGTTTACAAAAAACATAATGAATGTTGAAATAATAGCCGTGTAAAAACCAAAACGCGGGTTTACAAAAGACCATATAGCTATACCCGCCCCGGCCACAAGCATCACCCAAAAAGAAGCGGCTTCAATATCATAATACAGGTAAGAAATTCTATACGACAGGTAAACAGCGGCAAGGGGCAGCAATAAAATGATTGCTGATTTTACCAGGCTCTTTTTGTCGTATGCCGTAAATATTTTCAACACTTTACAATTACCAGTTAAAAGAATAGGATTTTAAGAAAGAAAAACAACAACATTACCGCTACAAAAACAGTTACAACAAATTCCAGTATAACTTTTTGTGAGTTTTTCGGTGCTTCATTTTCTGAAGATGTGTGGTCATAGTTTTTCATAATCCGGCTTTAATGTACAAAATATAAAAGTAGCTGATAAAGAGGGGGCTTTTAAAAGTGAGGCTAACCTGAGCCTTGCTTTCGCAACGGCCCAGGTGTAACCTCGATCCTGAACATAAAACAAAAAGCGAGGTAGGATGCAATACGGTACAATCAGAGGTCCAGGTCATTGGTTTGTACCTTGTTAAGTATCGCACCGATAAATTTATTACTGTATTGGCGCAGGAACTTGATAGATTCTTTGTCTGTTGCCTTTATAATGGCATCTGAACTGAAGACGGCAATCATGCCATCGCTGTATTTCAGCAGTTCCTTTGTATCGGTATAGCTGTTAAGCGGGGCGCCTTCAAAAAAGATGAAATCATACACCGGCAGCAACTGGTCAAGATAGTTAAGCAGGTGGTTTTTAGGCAATATTTCAGAAGGTGTATAGTCACCATAGCCGCAGCCGATGCTGTCTACACCATCCATCTTTGTTTTTGTAATTAATGGCTTTATATCTTCTACAGAAAAGGGTTTACCATTCATCTGGAACTTTTCAAGCACCGGGTTGGCGGCAAGCAAAGCTGTAAGATCGTTGTTGCAAAAATTGGTATCAATAATCAGCACACGTTTCTTGCCCAGGCTCAAGCTGTACGACAGGGCCTGTATCAACATTGTTTTACCCTGCCCGGGTTCTGTACTGGTAAACAGAAAAATCCGCTTACCGCTGTTTTCTATTTCAAACCGCAACTTGCGCAGCAGCTCTCTGAATACGTTATGCCTGTTCCGCTCATCATGGTCCACATAGTTCATCTGCTCAAACACATTGCCCTTAATCTTTTCAACATAATTAATCGTACCCAGCAGCGGCAGGTTAACCTGGCGTAAAAACTGCGATGGTGTTTTAATTGACTGGTCAAGATATTCCAGCAACGCTATCACCAAAATACTCAGGAACAATGCACCTATGCCGGCCAGGGCTACAATTGCCATACGCTTGGATGGCTCCGGTTCAAACTTTGGCTGGCCGAATAATGTTTGGTTAAAAGCGCTGAAACCTTCAGCAAGCGCCAGCATTGAGTTCAATTTGTTATTGGCGGCGGTATATTCGGTTTGCGCAAGTGTTATCTCCTGTTCCAGCTTCTGAATATCCGCACCGGAAGTGGCTATACTTCCCAAAGACGCCCTTAACTGTCTCAGCTTGGTTTCGTACAATCCTATACGCTGGGTAGATGCTTTCAAATCGGCATCAGCAAAAAGCTTCTTTTGCACCAGGTCGTCAATCGAAACAGTGGCTCCTTCCTGTGTTGCCCCTGCACCCGTAGTTACATCCAGCCTCTTCATACGTTCCTGCAGGTCATCCATGCGCCTCTTAAGGTCCGCGTCATTAGATCCTTTGGCTACATACTGGGCATTCAGGTCGTTGTATTGCTTCTTTAATACCAGGTACTGGCTGTTATCGGCGAAATATACTTTAGCACTGGATACTGAACTCTGCCCCTTGGACCTTGCTTCCTTTATCAGGTTATCCAGTTGGGTTACCACAAAATTTAAATTGGTTTGCCTTGCCCTCTCCTCTGTAAGCTGAGATTCATACGTGCTTTCCTGGGATAGTTTGCTGCCTCCATCTACGCCTACATCAATAATATTATGACTTGACAGGTAGTTGGATTTGGCATTAAGCTTTTGGTCAAGCAATGCTTTCTTCTGCCTTACGGTTGAATCAAGGCTGGCAATAGATACGCCGGTATTGCTAACCTTTATACCTACATAATACCTGTTTAACTCACTAATAAGTGTATTTACAGCAAACGCGGAAAGGTCCGGGTTATGAGATTTCATCTCAAGGTTAATGTAGTCTGTTTTGGCCAGCCTGTACACATACAGGTTGCCTGTAAGAGACTTTACATCATACCCGTAAATCTCCAGGAAGTCCATTAACTGCAGATCCTCTGGTACGTCAGGATTCAGCGGCTCCAGCTTGTTCAGTTTATCCTGGTAAGCTTTCGCGGCTTTTGCCAGGTCTATCTCTTCATAAACAGCCGCTTTCTTATCATCCTCAGTAAGAACAGTAAACGGTTTTGTTTTGTTGGTAAGGTCGTGCAGTATCAGGTTATAAGACAGTAGCTGCACCACCTTGGGCGAAGTAAAATTCTCTATTACGTTATTGAACTTAATGTCAATCTGCGTAAAATTCAAATTCTCCTCACTCATCTTTATTGCCTCACTTGTTGTAAAGCCGGTTGCTATTTGTGCAGACGACTTGTACACGGGCTTCAGATTCATGGTAAACACGTAAGCGGATACTATTGCTGCTACGGTACATAGCAGTATAATCCACTTTTTACGCCACAAGGCGTTAAAAAGGTATAAGATTTCCATAAGAGACTTGCTTTTGCTTTTTTGTTTATGTTCAAATAAACCCGGCGGGTAGAAACCCGCCCTGGGTTTATGTATAAGATCCAAATACTTTAGCTACACAGGGTAATAAAATTCCGGTTGTTTTTTTTGAGCCCGGCAGCAGGAACATTGGTTAAGCGTCCCTTGCGTCGCACTCTTGTGCCCTACCGCTTTACGCAACAACCGATCAGGCATCCCGCAGCATTGCGGGGTACGTTCAGAACATTCTTCATCCTTTTTCCTTCTCCTTCAGGAGAAGGTGCCCAAAGGGCAGATGAGGCTTTATTCACCAATTGCCTAGTAGCCTGCCCGGGGCAAACAAAGCGAAAGGGCCTTGTCCGCTGCTCAGCACATTTTACCAGCCAGGCGTTTTATTTACCTGTACAGCTTTAATGCTTTATTGTTTAATTACTTTAATCTGGTTGTTTTCACCGGGTAAGCCGAGTACCTTGATGTAGTACACGCCGTTAGCCAACCCTTTACCGCTTAGGCCAAGCTTTTGTTGCCATACGCCTTTGGCTACGCTGCCAAATCCGCGGCTAAATATAGCCCTTCCGTTCATATCAAACACTACCACATCCAGTTTATTTACGTTTTCCTTCAGCAACATTCTCAGCGTTACATCATCAGTGAACGGACTTGGGAATGCGGTAAGTTTATCTGACTGCAGGCTAAATGCTTCCTTCGCTTCAGCGGTAGCCGCGGTATTATTGCTGCTCTTGTCTTTGGCATCTTTGCCGCCATTCATCTTCCGTGCGTATATCGGCGGTGTTTCCTCTGTGCTTACCACCTGTTTGCCCTGTATCTGCAGGCTGTTC
>NZ_VVIP01000010.1 GCF_009650435.1 Foetidibacter luteolus | reverse complement strand
GTACAATCCATCATGCAATTTTAAGTGCACACAGGCCAATGAAGATGAAAGGTGCTGAAGCGAGCCTATAAAAACATGGTTTTTTGTTCTAATTTTGGGAACAAAAACAATGGCCTACAGGGCTGCTTTGTAATTTAAAATATAAAGGGACGGCACTCTTGTAATAAGACTTGACGTACAATCTGCCACGACTCTCCGGAGTACACAGGCATAGGCAACTCACTGTAAAAGGTGACATGGCTTGCAGAGGAAGAATCAATTATTTAAAATCCACGTATCCATTTATTGTTGTTTTAGCTGCTGCCAGAAAAAATCATTATTTTTTTGGAGATGATTATGTTTTGCTACCACAGTGGTTTTAGCAGGCTAAAGCCTTGCTAAAACCACAATCTTCAGAGGAAGAGTGCGACGCAAGGGACGCCTCATAGTAATTCCTGTCGCCGGGCCCATAAACAAAAAAATGGCGAAGCCAGTTTTACTGTCTTATTTGCCTGCACTGGCTATGTTGTTGCCTGTTTTGCCAAACCATATGCCTGCCGGATACATTGTTGCGATAAATTTACCGGGTGAAAAAAAATGCAGTTTTAGGTATTGTACTTTCCGCCGGAATTGCCGTGATAGGAACTTTTCCCCGGCTGATAAGGATTGACAGCCTTGCCTGGCAACAAGTGGTTATAAGCATAACTTACACTTTTTTGTTCGCGTTGCTAAGCTGGTTCCTGCACTCGTACCTGTTACATACGCCAAGTTTAAAAAAGCATTTGCCAGCCGGCGGATGGATGGGCTTTTGGAGTATTGTTTGCATAGGGCTAATTGTCTATCCTTACGATTACCTGTTTGTACGCCTGGTATCACTACCCGCCCAGTTTGCTGAAATGCCGTATGCCAGGAGGCACGTTATTGTTTTGCTGCGTGGGCTGGTTATAAGCGGGCTAATTTATTTTATACTGTATTACCTGCATATGCTGGCGGAGAAACAAAAAAACGAAATTGAGATTGAACAGTTAAAACAGGCGCAGCTTAGCGCTAACCTGTCATCGCTAAAAGAACAGATTAGCCCGCATTTTCTGTTCAATACCTTAAATACGCTAAGCACTTTAACACAGGAAAAAGAAGTGAAGGAGTTTATAAGCCAGCTTTCGAATGTGTACAGGTATGTGCTGCAATACAAGGATAAGAATACTGCCATGCTGCAGGAAGAGCTGGCCTTTATAGCATCTTACCTGTACATTATTAAAGCGCGGCTGGAAGATGCTATACACATTGATATACACGTTAGCGATGTTGCCATGCAAAGCAAAACGCCACCGCTTACTTTGCAGATACTGGTTGAAAACGCGGTGAAGCATAATGTGGCGGCGAGTTATAAACCTTTATCTATAGCTGTGTATGACACGGGAGGATATCTTATGGTAGAGAACAACTTTCAGCCGAAGTTATCCGTGCCAGAATCTACGGGTACCGGGCTGAGCAACATTGAGCAGCGTTATGGGTTATTGTTTAACAAAGAAATTGTTATTGAGCGAAATGAATATTCCTTTATAGTAAAACTTCCGCTTATTCTATGAAAATTTTGATTATTGAAGATGAAGCCAAAGCTGCCAGGGAACTGCAAAGCATCATTACAAAAATTGATGATACCCTTAACGTTGTGGCAATACTGGAATCTGTGGAGCAGGCTGTAGAATGGTTTGCCAACAACCAGCATCCTGACCTGATTTTTTCTGACATACAACTTGCAGACGGCCTTAGCTTTGATATATACAGCAAAACCGGTGTGCAATGCCCGGTAGTTTTCTGTACCGCGTTTGATGAATACCTGATGACAGCCTTTGATACCAACGCCGTAAGCTATTTGCTGAAACCTGCTACGCAGGAAAAAGTGGAGAAAGCCTTACTTAAGTTTAAGAGCCTTAAATCTGTATTTGAAAAAGAAACGGAGCAGCAGCACGTGGCCAACCTGCTGGGACAGTTGAATTTTAAATATAAGTCGGCATTGCTGGTGCATTTAAAAGACAAGATAATTCCGTTGCAGGTAAAGGATGTTGCGTTTATTTATCTTGCCAATGGCCTGGTTAGTATTACCACGCAGGCTAACCAGAAATACTATATCTCTTCCACAATGGATGACCTTGAGAAAACGCTCGACCCGGTTCTTTTTTACAGGGCCAACAGGCAGTTCATTATCCACCGCAACGCCATAGCCAATGCTGAGCGCTTTTTTGCCCGCAAGCTGGTGGCAAAGCTGCATGTGGCCACCCCTGAACATGTGGTAATAAGTAAGGCCAAAGCCTCTGAATTCCTGGCCTGGCTTGAGGGCGGATAACATTGGCGCCGGCACGCCTGCCTTGAAGCAAAAAATGCCTGCTTTGTCGTGTTCATTCGTATTGTTTGTATTATTATGAAGCAGCTTGCAGCCACATAAGCAAGCGCTATGAAACATAAACTCTTTTTACCCCTTTTTCTACTCGTTTTTCTAGTTGATCATGTTAATGCTCAGTTTGCTGTTGGCGATAAGTGGTACAATAACCCTTTGGGCTTTAAACCGCTTAACCTGCACACGAGCATGGGTGTTATTGTACCGACAGTAGCGGCTGGCACGGCTTTGCTGCTGACAACAAAAGACAGTACGCTACAGCGAAAATTATCCATCTATAACGAAACCGGTTTTTCCTGGGGGTACAAGTATCCATATACTTTTCTGCCGCAAAACAGTACGGGCATTAATTACCAATTGCGCAAGTGGATGTCTGTGGGTGTTGAACTGAGCATGTATTTTCCACGTGATGATTTTAATAAAACTACAGGCGTGGCTATACGGCCATTTGCCAGGTTTTATCCAGTTAATAAAAAAAGCTGGCGGTTTTACTTTGAGTCGGGGGGTGGATTTATCTATCTCATTGATGAGTTTCCATTACCAACAGACCAGGATAACCGGTTGGGTACACAGTTTAACGGTGTAACCAGGTACGGGTTGGGAACAGAAATAAACCTGTCGCATTCTGCGGGCCTTATGTTGGGTGTTAGGCACCTGCACATATCGAATGGAAATTCAAAAGGTGTGGAACGCAACCCATCACACGACAGCAATGGATTTTTTGTGGGCTTTGCTTACAGGCCCTGAGGGTAGCCAAACTGCTGCGGCCGTTTCGCGGCGCATCTTGCCTGTTTGGCGGCGGTTTAAAAGTTTTTCGAAAGGATACTGTATCACATTTGTAGCGCGGCCGCAATTAATAGCAACTTTAAAATTAAAGCAATGAACAAAACACTAATGATCCTGATGATGGCGCTTGGCTTGTGGATGCAAGGGCTTGGAGCGTTGGCGCAAAACCCAACGGCAAATGCTGAAACCATCCTGGGTAAATGGACCAACGATGACAAAACACGCACCATTGAGTTTGTAAAAAAGAATAATACCTACGAAGCTATTGTACGTGAAGCCGATAAGGCTGAACTGGTAGGTAAAACTTTAATTACCAGCCTGGTTGCAGAGAACGGAAAATACAATGGGAAAATTTATATGCCCAGGCAGGGCAAAAGCTTTTCCTGCACCATTGTTCTGAAAGATGAAGACACTATGATGCTGACCGGTAAAGCAGGGTTGATGAGCCGCACCAAAACGTGGACAAGAGTTAAATAGCAAAATGAATGAGGATGTTGAGACTGGAAAGAATACTATTGATAATTGCATTAGGGCTGGCTGGTAATACTGCATTTGGGCAGCTAAGGTTCTCTTCGCTGGAGGATATATGGGGCTATGCGGACAAACACAGCACAGAGATACAGGCAGCAAGAAACAACAGGTTGATAGCGGAAAAATCTTTGAAGCAGGCATACGGCAGCATGTTGCCTTCTGTAACTGCGAATGGAAGTTTTACGGATAATGTAACAATACAATCAACGCTAATTCCGGCTACGCTATTTAACCCTGCCGCACCTGAGGGAACATTTACGGAAGCAACTTTTGGTCGCCGCTACATATACAACGCCAACATAAATACCCAGTTTGATATATTGAACATGCAGGACTGGTTTGCTGTTAAAGCGGCAAAATTTGAGAAGGAAATGGCCACACTTAACATTGAAAAAAGCAGGCGTGATTTGTATGCCCGCCTGGCGGATGCCTATTTTTCTTGCCTGCTGTTAAATGAAGCGGAGCGCATAACGCTGGAAGACCTTAATACTACTACCGTTGTGTATAACATTGCAAGAAATAAGTTTAATGACGGCCTGGTTAGCGGGATAACGCTTAATACCGCCCTGATAAACAAAAGCAAGGCGGAAAAAAGCCTTGGCGTTATTGCCGAAAACAGGAAGATACAGCTAAATAACCTGCGGTTGTTGCTGAATTGCAATGACAGTATTTACCTGCCGGAAACTTTACCGTTAAAGGTACAGGTAGTGGACAGTATTAGTTTTTTGCCCGACCCGGAGATTGGGTTGGCTAATACTGAAATGCTTGTTGCAATGAATAACTGGAAGTCTTCAAAAGCCGCGTTTTCGCCGGTACTGTCGGCGGTGTACCAATACAATACGCAGGTAGCCTCTGATGAATTGCTGAAGTTTGGCAACAGCAATACCATTCCGCAACAGTATTGGGGTTTAAGGTTGTCTGTACCCATTTTTACAGGCGGCACAAGGAAATACCAGTTGGATAAATCCAGGTTGGAATACGAAACCCGCCGGACACAGTATGAAGCAGCCAAACTACAGAGCAGCATTTCTAATTCCAACATTCTTTTATCATACAACAGCTCTCTGAAAGCCTATCAAAAATCGGTTTCCATTTTAGAACTATACGAGAGCAACGACCGGCACGCCCAAAACAGGCTGCAGGAAGGAGTTGTTTCGCTTGACGAGCGGCTGCGGTCTTACTCAGATTTAACTGCCAGCCAGAATGAATACCTGCAAAGCATGAGCGATTACTTTATCCAGGCATATAAGCTTAAGATAAAGTTGCTGGGTATGGAGAGTAAATGAACCATGTAAGTCATGTCAGGGCATGTAAGAAAGCCAAAGCATTACGTGGATAGCTAACATATCCTCGCATGGCTTACATGGTTCCAGAATTTTGTTGATTTTTTCGATGAACCATGTAAGTCATGTCAGGGCATGTAAGAAAG
>NZ_VVIP01000001.1 GCF_009650435.1 Foetidibacter luteolus | reverse complement strand
GGAAACAACATAATTAGTCGAATTTTTAGTCGAATAAATTGTTGCTACCCTTTGTAAAGTTACAAGGCTAAAAAAGTGATTAATGTTGCAATTATCTAAAAGTCAATCACTTAGTGATAAGATCTATAAGGAGGAGATAAATAATGACTCGGCCGAGCTTTCCCGGAGGAACATTTTGTGTTCATCCCCCACGGGTACCGGCACAAAGCGTTCCTCCGGAATGCGGTGGATAACCTGTAATTTTCTACCCACAATGTGTTGCGCTGCAACACAGGTTGTGTAATGCGCTTATGATACATTATCCTGCGATGATGACGTTGCGAAATGATGACGGGGGCAGCACAATGTCATTAAGTTAAGCCCCGTCGGGGCTTCCTGTTTGTAGAAACAAAATCATTTAGATGAACGGATGCCACAGAGTGGCTACCCAATCGTCGCTTAAGGGTAGCCGCTATGCGGCTGATTCCTTGTTGTATGCTATTTCTACAAACATGTAGCACCTACGGCGCAAAGAGCAAAGTCTTTCTTAACTTAATGACATTGGGGGCAGCATACTGCCAGGACAAAAATGCTGTATGAAGCTCCGCATCACTTGCAGTTCCGTAGCTCTATTACAGCGATAACTCTAAATATAAACAACGCTATCTGCATGCTCAACATTTTTAAGAAAGGGAAACAACAGGCGGCGATACTCATGTACCACCGCGTTAATACAGCAGTTAGCGATACCTGGCAGCTATGCGTAGCGCCCAAGCATTTTGAACAGCAAATGGAAGTGCTACGGGATTACCATGTAGTGCCCGTCGCGCAACTGGCGGATAAAAAGAAAAAAATTCCTGATAAAGCCGTTGCTATTACGTTTGATGATGGCTACCTTGATAACTATGCCACGGCCAAACCGATTTTGGAGCAATACCGATTTCCTGCCACTTTTTTTATTACCAACAGTGTGGGAGAAAACCACCCGGAATTCTGGTGGGATGCCCTGGAAAGGGTTTTGCTGGAAAATAATCAATTGCCTGCTGAAATAAACCTGCAACTGGATGGGGAAAGCTGGCATTTTAACCTTAAAAAAGGTTGGCAGCACATCATCAGCATAGATGATATGAAGCAGATAGCATCCTGGTTGCCCTGGCGTACACCACCTGCCACACAGCATGCGTTGTTTGTGTACCTGAGCGAGTGGATGAAAGCCTTATCCTTCCAAAACCAGCAACTCATTATAAGCCAGCTTTATGCGCAAACCGGTATGCATGCATCGGTAAGAGATAGTTATAAAACCGTAAACGGGGCCCAGTTGCTAACGCTGCACCGGTTGCCGCAGTTTACGGTAGGTGGACACTCCGCCTGGCATACGGCGCTGGGTAAATTTGATGCAGGTGTGCAACGGCAGGCCATACTGGAGAACAAAACTTTTCTTGAAACTGTTTTATCTGCGCCGGTTGCGGGCTACGGATATGCCCATGGCAGCTACAATGAAGATTCAATAGCTATTTTACAGGAGGCTGGCTATACCTACGCCTGTACCACAGAAGAAGCCCTGGTGGATGCAGGAACAAATGCATTTGCTTTACCCCGCTTCCAGGTTAAAAACTGGAATGGAGCAGAATTTAAACGCCGGCTGGAAGGCTGGTTTAAAAGTAACGCCTAATAAAATGGATGTATGGAGCATCAACCCCTCATTACAATTGTAACTGCTTTTTTAAACGAAGAAAAGTTTCTGCGGGAGGCTGTGGAAAGTGTGCTGGCGCAAAGCTACAGCAACTGGGAATATTTCCTGGTAGACGATGGCTCAACCGATGGCAGTACGGCTATAGCCAAAGACTATATGGCCCGCTACCCCGGCAAAATTTTTTACCTTCAGCATGAAGGCCATGCCAATAAGGGCAACAGCGCCAGCCGTAACCTGGGCATTAACCATGGCCGTGGCGAATTTATTTGTGTGCTGGATGGCGATGATGTTTGGCACGAAGATAAATTGAGGGACCAGCTTGGCCTGTTGCTGGATAACCCGCAGGTGGGCATGATATGCGGAGCGTATGAATACTGGCGCACCTGGAACCCGGAGGGTGTGGAAGAGGACGAGATGATTTACATTGGCGGCCCGCAGGACCAGGTTACAGACCCCCCGCTTTTAATAAAGCATTTATACCCGCTGGGCTATGGCTCGGCGCCGTGCCCGTCGGATATAATGTTGCGTATGGATGTGTATAAGAAGCATGCGCAGTTTGCGGCAGGCTTGTTTTTAGGCAAATACCAGTTTTACGAAGACCAGGCCTTTTTTGTAAAAATTTACTTTAATGTGCCTGTATATATAACCAGTAAATGCTACCTGCATTACAGGCAACATTCAAAATCGTTGGTGGCACTGGCGTACAGCGAGGGCAATTACGACAGGGCGAGAAAATATTTTCTTGAATGGCTGATGGGCTACATGAAAGAAAAGAACATACGCCAGAAGTTTGTATGGGCATTGTACAAAAAAGCCATGCGGCCTTACCGTACCGGCTGGCGCAAAGCTTATTTTGGAATGAAGGATAAGGCTTACCGTTTGTTATACCCGGTAATTAAAAGAATAAAACCTGCAAAAGCGGGGTAATGGCAGGCTGTTGTATTTTGCTTTGATAATTTTTTGGGAGTGTTGCCGTTAGAGACGCGATGCATCGCGTCTCCACCCTAACCGGGGGCTGAAAAGATGCCCAAAGAACAGAACGATGAAAGGATTGCGACGCAACGAAGATGCTATGGAAATATGTAGCCGGTACCATAAAAACATGTAAGAATCACGAAAGAAACACAGGATAAAATAATCCGGATGAAAACCAATATCAGCTTGAAAAGAACTATTAAAAACCACAACGCATGCAGGAGCCGGTGAAACCATTGGTTACAGTTTTAATGCCCGTTTACAATGCCGCCCTTTTTCTGCGGGAAGCGATGGATAGCATGCTGGCGCAAACGCTTACCAATTTTGAGTTTTTGATTATTAACGACGGCTCAAAGGATGATACGGTAGCCATTGTGGAATCGTACAACGACCCGAGGATAAACCTGGTGCACAACGAAGAGAATATGGGCATTTCCGCAACGCTTAACAAAGGCATTAAAATGGCCGCCAGCGATTTGATTGCCCGCATGGACGCGGATGATATAAGCTACCCGGAAAGACTGCAAAAACAATATGATTTTATGGCGGCCAACCCGGATTGCGCCATGGTATCCTGCTACGCCAGGGTTGTATCTAACAACGGGGAATTTATAAGGGAGGAAATACACCGGGACAGGTTTTTATATTACACACTAACGTTTGAATGCAATGTATACCACCCGGCCGTTATGTACAGGCGGCAACCGGTAATTGATGTAAACATGTACGATATTCCCTACGCGGAAGACTATGATCTTTTCTGGAAGCTAAGCTCCCGTTTCAGGATAAGACAGATAGAGGAATCGCTGCTGGATTACCGCATATCTAACGAAAGTACCCACCTGGTACATAAGAAAAAAGAATACGATGAAGCCATTTTTGCCGTAATAAGACGCAACATAAACCACTACCTTGACAAACAAATTGACATACCCGAAGATTACATCTGCTTTCTGCGTTATGAATTTGAGCCGCTGATAAAAAAACGGGGCTTTACCGGTATGGTAAGCTGCATGTATTTTTTGAAGCATGTATCAGAAAAGATTGCATTAAAAGCCAACCCCAATAACATAAATGGCAATGTTTGGGCATCTTACCTTAACAAACGGTACTATACCCTGCTGTTTATTAAGCCGCATCTCTCTAAAATCAAATGGTTGTTATTGTGCCTGCTTACCGGGGAAATACGTATAATAAAAGAGATGATGGCGGGCAGGCTGGAAGAAGAATAGCGAATGTTAGTAAAGAATAAAAAAATCTTAATGCCGGTTTATGGCATTTTAATGAAAGAGAAGGGGGGAGGGAATGGAAGTGGTTATACAAATATCTATATTGCATTACATTAGCTTAAACACCTTACCGATTGAAACCATAGATTAGCTTAGTTGACTATCACCAAAACAACGAATATAGTTTGGCCCCAATGCCAAGTAACTTAAAAAACATTTCCCTTGGGCGAAAGAATTCCTATAAAACCACCCCAAATACCTTATGTAGATACTTCGGCCGGCCCGTTATGGTCGGTGATGATTCCTGCATATAATTGTTATGAGTATTTGAAGGAGGCACTGCAATGCGTTATCCGGCAGGACAGGGGTGCTGACAGCATGCAGATTGAGGTGATTGATGACTGCAGTACAGACGGCGATGTTGAAGCAATGGTAAAGGAAATAGGCGAGGACAGGGTGCTGTATTACCGTCAGCCCGAGAATGTAGGAAGCCTGCGCAATTTTGAAACCTGTATTAACAGGGCCAAAGGCAAACTGCTGCACCTGCTGCATGGAGATGACCGTATTAAGCCCGGCTTTTATGAAGCCATGGAGAAAAGTTTTGAGCAGCACCCTGATGCCGGCGCCGCATTCTGCAGAACATCTTATATAGATATCAACGGCCAGTACATGCATACAGCCCGGCCGGAAGCTGATAAGCCGGGCATACTGCCCGATATGCTTATGCTGCTGGGCGAACGCCAACGGATAGAAACACCATCCATCGTAGTAAAAAGGACGGTGTATGAAGACCTGGGCGCCTTCCGTATGCTTATTTATGGCGAGGACTGGGACATGTGGATACGCATAGCCGCCAAATACCCCATTGCCTACATACCAGAACCCCTGGCGGAATACCGGATGGCCATCCCTTCTTCCATCACCTACAAAAAAATGATTTCGGCGGAAAATATTAAGGATATAGAAACTGTAATGAAGCTTACCCGTGAATACTTTCCGGAGGAGCAATTACCCGAACTGCACAAAAAAGCCCGGAAGTTTTACGCCGCTTATGCGGTGCGTACGGCCAATACCCTGTGGCATGATAAAAATTCTCCCGAAGGCGCCTATGCGCAGTTAAAAGCTGCTGTACGTTTGAGCAGGCATCCCAGTATTGTGCTCAGCGCTTCCAAAGTGCTGTTTAAAATGATGATACAGTATCACAATGGCCGGCTGTTTAATAAGAGGGATAAGCAGAATGGTACGGGGTTGTAGTGATGGGCATAAAAATTTTGCTCGTTGTGATAATGGGTGCCTGTGTGTTTCACAAAAAATATCCCTGAAGAATTTATGTGGGGCTTTCAGCTATGTTGTTTCAATGTAGCTGAAGCCCCTGCTTTACTGCACTCTACTTCGGCTAACGAAAATGAAACAGTACTGCATTCGATTTATTTTAAAATATTCAAAGAGCCAACTCAAAGCCTGCCCTTTGAATAGCGGGCCAGTTCAGCTTCTTTCTGTGGCCTTAGATAATTGTGTCGGCGCCTTTTTATTGATTCTCGTTTGTTGTCTGAACTGATAGACAGACCCAATAACAAACAGCACCAAAAAAGCAAGCAATGTTTTAGTGATGGATGGATCAGTTGGCCCTTTGGCAATTGGATGCCCGATAGGAACCCTGGTTAGGGTTTCATTAATAGTAGGCACCCATGACAAGAAAAAACTAAACGAAAAAAGAAAGTTTTCCCAATACCGGGCTTTATTGTTGCCCGGCTTCTTAGCATAGAGAAAGTAAGCTATCAATATCAAGACAACGATGAAGAGTGCAAACACATGTCCCGGATTAAACCCGCCATGTTTGGATAAGCCTAATGCGGTTAGTGAAGTTATCAATGTGAAATAAAAATAGATTTTGCCGGTAATGTGTTGCAGACTTATTTTGCCAAATTTTAAAAAGGATGCTATAGCCGAAATGATGGCAATAACTCCAATGATTGTATGAAAAATACCGAGGTTGGACAGTCCCATATCTTTACTGTTTACAAATGATTTGATTTAATGCACTAAATGCGCCTCTGAACTGATTGGAATATTCAAAACTTTAGAAATCAAACAGTTTTTTTCAGCTTCTTTTGTAATAGCTTCAAACTCTTGTGCATCGATACCAGGAATATTTCCTATTATAACAAGATGAACCCCTGTTATCCCTGCGTGGTCCATAGAAACAGTAGCTTCGGTATCCAAAAATGTTATACCAAATCCTTTCCCGGTTAGAGCAAAACTAACGGCCATTGTAAAACAGCCCGCATGTGCTGCAGCTAACAATTCTTCAGGATTGGTACCTTTTTCTTCTCCCGTAAAACGGGTTTTAAAACTGTAATTCGTTTGGTTTAACACTCCACTTTGTGTGGTTAAGTTTCCTTTGCCTTCTTTTACACTGCCTTCCCAGTGTGCTTTTGCAGAACGTTTCATTTTTTTAGCGTTTTAAATATTTGTCGTTATTGACGGTGCAAAAATGAAACTGATTGCAAAAGGAGGCTTTTGAAATTCGTCCACTTATTTGGCAATTTTGTCCAAACGATAGTTTGTTGGTGTGGTATGGAATTTTTCGCTGAAGCTCCTGGTGAAATTTGCCAGGTCATTAAATCCACAGTTAAACGCAATGTCAGAAATGCGTTCATTGGAAACCTGCAGCAACTCTGCCGCTTTTTCCAGCTTCCTGGATTTAATATAGTTGGCGGGAGTGTCGTTGTACAACCGGGCGAATTCACGTTTGAAGGAAGAGATGCTTAAGTTGGTTTGTTGCGCCAGTTCTTCAACTGTCAGTTGTGAAAACAGGTTGGCTTCAACTATTTGTTTAAAAGTGTAAGCAACGGGAGAAAAGAGCTGCGATAAGATGATCTGGACTGACGCTGAATTTCGTGTTTGGGACAGCAATAGGATGATTTCTTTGACTTTCAGGATCAAAATCTCATCGTTGACCAGTGAGGGGTTTTCAAAATAGAAGAACAAACCTTCAATGTATTTTTGAATTAAGAAGTCATTGTTTATCTTTTCGTTCGATTTGTTTGAAATAACATTGTCCGGCTTCTGAACCAATAGCGGCAATTCCCTGTCATAAATTTTTCGTAGTACGTCTGCGTAAAACGTAACAATCACAATCTCACAAATACCTTCAGCGTTGTGTATAGTATTTCCTGAGTTCAGGCAATTCAGGAACAGTGAGTAGTTGGAGTTAATGTCTATCTGATAGTCATTTATTAGATACTGGAATGCGCCTTCTTTCACGAATAAAAAACAAGCTTGTTCATTAACCGGAAAATCATACCTGAATGGCGGTTTCAGTACAATCTTTTGGATCAACGTCTTTCCAAACAAATCAAATTTTTTATAGTCGTTCACCATATGTCAGACAGGTTAGATTGTCTGCAAAGTAAACATGTTCGCATAAATAAAAGGCCGGTTGCCGGTTCACTTACGAGTCAAAATCTGTCGCAGAAGAAACATGTTGCCATTGCTTCAACCGCTGTGATAGTTCAGAAACGTTTTCTGAGGCTCTTTTGTGTGCATCACTTCCCAGGAATAAAAGCGCAGGAGGAGTTGGGCCGAGTAGTACTTGCTTCAACTGGTGACTTACAAATTTCTCATCCGTTGACATCTTATTTTCCGTTGCCGGAAAATCCTTACTGCCAGCGAATAATAAAATCTCAGTGTGCGATGAGTAGTCTTTCGTGTTTCAATAATACCTCCCAATCAAACGATTTTCTACAATCGTCTTTTTCATGGCAGGCACATCAATGCGGCCTTGTTGGGCATATACAATTTTACCGCCGGGTTCAACAAGTAGGGTGTAAGGTAAAGCGCCCTGCCATTTGGGGTCAATGGCTTCTATTAGCTTGTATTTGTCATCAACGGAGAACAAGTAATTCTTTACGGATGACTGCTTGCTTTGGAGAAACTTCAGCACTTTCTCTTTGTTGGCGGGGTCGTCTGCACTGATGCTGACAAACTCAAAATCGCGGCCGCGGTACATGCGGTTGATGGTAATGAAATCAGGGTATTCCGTAACACAGGGGCCGCACCAGGTAGCCCATACATTTATCAGCCGCAATTTATCTGAATTGTTTTTTACCAGGTCTTTAATGCCCTGCTCATCAATCATATCAACTGTTACCGGTTCTTTGGCCCACTCCGCTGCCGCCCTAACGGCCCAGCCGTTTTTCTCTGCCCATTTAACGGAGCAGCCAAACACTTTTGTTTGTGGCACGGGCACCTGCCTGCCTGCCAGCAGGGCTTCAATAGCGTTGCGGGCATCAAGGGTATTGGGTGTTTTGGTGGGCTTTTCCACATCATCAATGCGGCCATGATATTTTAATGTGCGGGTTTCATCAAAAACAAAAATATGCGGCGTGGCTATGGGGCCATACGCCCGGCTGGTGGCCTGGGTTTCGCCGTCGTACAGGTAAGGAAAGTTGTACTGTTTTTCGGCTGCACGCAGCTTCATTTCTTCAAAGCTGTCGCTCATATCGGTATAGCCCAGCTCATCCAGGCTAACGGAGCGGGGATCGTTGGGGGATATAGCTATTAAGGCAACCCCTTTACTACTATAATCTTTTGACAGTTGTTTTATTCTGTCTTCGTAAGCCTGCGCGGTAGGGCAGTGGTTGCAGGTAAAAACAATGGCCAGTATGCCTGCACTTTTAAAAGATGCGAGGCTGTAGGTTTTGCCATCAGTACCAGGCAAATTAAAGTCTGGTGCTTTGGCGCCTATTTCAAGGGTTTTATGTTCTTCAGCAAAACATCTTTGAGGGTGCAGCAGCAAACTTGTGAACATTGCAACAGCTATGCAGGTAGTGAGCAGGTATTTCATATTGGCGCATTTATGTAAAGCAAGATTGTGCGGCTAATCAATTCAAGGCGCTGTTTGCGGTGTTAGGCCTCGCTACAAACGCGAGGGGGAACAGCACCTTTAACTAATAGCCGGGCAATTGTAATAAAAAGATAAACATTTTATATAAACGTTCTGTTTTACGGCCATTAAATTAATGCTGTTGCGGTGGTGCTTGCATAACGTGAGTTTTGGGTGTATCACATGCCTCTATGAATGACCCTATATTACTTTTTTGTCTTGACACAAAAAAGTAACAAAAAAAGTCAAGGAAGAAACGATATACAGCCCGTTTCTTCCCTTCGCCCTGATTAAGCTTTTGTACTACTGTGATTTCAGCAGTAGAATGTTCTTATACAAGGCATGCTAAACTTGATGATTTCCGTATAAAAGATCCGAGATTCACGTTACATACGAATTTCCCGTAAGTATAGCTGGTGGGAATAGATAGCCTGCAGCCGGTAATGATAGTGGCAGCCATGCTGCGGGATGCGGATTGGGCTGTTCAGTAAAGTTATAGAGTACAAGTGAGTGACACAAAGGACGCCTCATAGCAGCACTACAGTTTAGTCCCATAGCAATAAAAAAGCCCCGCTTTTGCGGGGCCTTTTTTATTGCTAATCTATTTTGGTGATCTTTAAAATGTTGGTGGGCAGGTGCAGGTTAACCGGTGTGCTGCCGGTGTTGATGGTTACATCGCCGGTTCTGATATAGCCGCGTTCTTTAAGAATATTTATCTGGTCGCGGAAGATATCGTCCAGGCTGTTCTCTTCATCATAGTAAAAAGCACGAACGCCCCAGCTTAAGCTTAACTGGTTTACCAGCCATTTCTTTTTGGTAAAAATGTACAACGGAGATTTTGGCCGGTAGCTGCTTAATACAAACGCCGTATAGCCGCTTTGTGTCATACCGATCAGGGCATCGGCATTTACATCATGGGCAATTTTACAGGCGTTGTAACAAATAGCATCGCTTAGGAAAGAAGGGGATTTTGTCTGTGGCTTCAAATCTTCTTCGCGGTTATAGCGGTATTCTGTCCTTTCCACTTCCTTAATAATCTTGCACATCGTTTCAACCACCAGCGAGGGGTGTTTGCCGGTAGCTGTTTCAGCACTCAGCATAACGGCGTCGGCGCCTTCCAGCACAGCATTGGCCACGTCGGTTATTTCGCTGCGGTTGGGCTTAACGCGGTCAATCATGCTTTCCATCATCTGTGTGGCCACAATTACAGGCTTACCGCGGTGTATGCATTTGCGGATGATGTCACGCTGCGCCATAGGCACTTTTTCAACAGGCAGCTCAACGCCAAGGTCGCCACGGGCCACCATAACACCATCGCTTTGGTTAATGATATTTCTTAAATCGTCCAGTGCGGATGGCATTTCTATTTTGGCCATTACCTTAATGGTGCTGTTTCTTTCCAGCACCCTTTTCTTAAGGTCAATAATATCATCCACTTTTCTTACAAAAGAAAGCGCCAGCCAGTCTAACTTTTGTTCCATGATAAACTCGAAGTCAACCAGGTCTTTTTCCGTTAAAGCCGGCAGTGATATTTTGGTATCGGGCAGGTTAACGCCTTTTTTGGGCAGTAAGATACCGCCATAGGTAACGGCTACTTTTATATTGCCGGTTGTTTTGTCAATTTCAACAACAACAACTTCCAGTTTGCCGTCATCTATCAAAATTTTGTTGCCTACTTCCACATCTTCGTGCAGGTTAGGGTAGGATACATAAATTTTTTCTTTATTGCCCACCACTTTTTCCTTGGAAGTAAAGGTTAATATGTCCCCTTTATTTATTTCCAGGGCGCCATTTTCAATTTCGCCTACCCGCAGTTTAGGGCCCTGCAAATCGGCCAGTATGGAAATGTTGTAAGGTTCTGTACTGTTAATTTTCCTGATATGCTGAATAATAGTGGCCTTGTCTTCGTGAGAGCCATGAGAGAAATTAAGGCGGAAAACGTTTACGCCTGCTCTTACCAGTTCAAGCAGCTTTTCGTAGGTATCGCAGGCCGGGCCTACCGTGGCAACAATCTTTGTGCGGTGAAAAGTGTGCTGAACACCCGCTTCGTTATCCATAGTGGCATGCGTGTACTTAGAGATGTCTTTTGTAGTGGACATATTAAATTTTTCTTTGGTGGTTGAGATTAACTAGCTAATATTTTTACAATCTTAAGCCATTCATCGCCTACTCTTTGTTTTTCGCGTATGGCTATTTCCAGCGGGGTATATTTCATGGTGTTGTCCTGTATGCCAACCATTACGTTGTGGCGGCCTTCCATAAGGCTTTCTACGGCATGGTAGCCCATGCGGCTGGCTATCAGCCTGTCAATACAGGTGGGCGATCCGCCACGCTGTATATGGCCCAGTATAGTTACACGGGTATCCAGGTTGGGCAATTGCTGTTTTACAATTTCGGCTATCTGGTTGGCGCCGCCGCTGCTGTGGCCTTCTGCCACAATTACCAGGTTTACCAGCTTTTTACGTTTTTCTTTTTCTGACAGGCCGGCCAGCATTTCTTCCACACTGGTGTCTTCTTCCGGGATAAGTATGTTCTCGGCGCCGGTGGCTATGCCTGCATGCAACGCAATATAACCCGCATGGCGGCCCATTACTTCAACAATAAACAGTCGGTCATGTGCATCGGCCGTGTCGCGAATTTTATCTATAGCTTCAATAGCAGTGTTTACAGCGGTATCAAAGCCAATGGTAAAATCGGTGCCGTATAAATCTTTATCTATGGTGCCGGGCAAGCCAACACATGGTAAATCAAACTCCTGGCTTAGTTTTAATGCGCCGGTAAAGCTACCATTGCCGCCAATTACCACCAGGCCGTTAATGCCCCGTTTAACCAGGTTGGCATAGGCTTTTTTGCGCCCTTCGTGATCAAAAAATTCTTTGCTGCGTGCTGTTTTCAGTATGGTGCCGCCGCGCTGTATAATATTGGCTACAGAGCGGGAATCCATTTTAAAAATATCGTCTTCAATCATCCCGTTATAGCCGCGTATAATACCATATACCTCCAAACCATTGTATAAACCGGTTCTTACTACTGCTCTTATGGCGGCATTCATACCGGGAGAATCACCTCCTGAAGTTAATACGCCTATTTTGGTTACTTTTTTTGACATTGTTTGGCAATCAGATTATATGTTTAAAAAGTTTTCAGGATGGCAGGCAAATTCTTGAAAAGCATCAATGTGCGCCAAAAATAAGAATTTGCTGTACAAACAAAAATTCTGATTTGGCGAAACACTATGACATAACATAAGTGCGCAAAGTACTATACTTGGCGCATGCTTTAAGATATTGTTTCTACAAATAAAGACGAGGCTGCTCCGCAGCAGGATAATTTTTATGGGCCGGACAGAAGAATAAGCATGGGGCTTTGAGGCTGTAAAATAAACTGTGTCAAGGTTAAAAATAAGATAACCTTTAAAACATCAAGATGAAGTCAAAAGCAGAAACACCGTTCGGGTTTGATTACGAGGCCGTGAAGAATAAGGCCCTGGAACAACTCAAGAGTGGAAAGCCACTATTAGGAAAAGAAGGTGCTTTGGCGCCGTTGTTTAAGTCCTTTCTGGAAGCGGCTCTGGAAGCCGAACTGGAAAGCCACCTACAGCAAAACAGGGAAGTGGAAGTTAACCGTCGCAATGGTCATGGCATTAAGCAGTTACGAACGAGTGAAGGGAGTATGGATTTATCCACTCCCCGTGACCGTTCAGGAAGTTTTGAGCCTGAGATAGTAAAGAAACGTCAAACCATCCTTGCGGATAATCTGGAGCATAAAATCATCGGTTTATATGGACTGGGCATGAGCCTTCGGGATATATCCTCCCACATCAAAGAGATGTATGACAGTGATATCAGCCACAGCGTTCTTTCAGAGATAACAGACAGGGTAATCCCGGCTGTAAAGTTATGGCAGTCCCAGGGGTTGGATGCCTTGTATACCATTGTGTGGCTGGATGCCATGTATTACAAGGTAAAAGATGAAAGCGGGCAGGTTACCACCCGTTGCCTGTATAATGTGCTGGGTATTGACCTGGATGGCCGCAAACACATACTGGGTATGTATGTATCGGAAAGTGAAGGGGCAAAGTTTTGGCTACGCGTTTTAACCGATTTACAGCAAAGAGGGGTAAAGGACATACTGATTGCATGCATAGATAACCTGGGAGGCTTTGAGGAGGCCATCGGCAGTATTTATCCCAAAACAGAAGTACAGAGTTGCATAGTGCACCAGATACGCAACACGCTCAAATATGTGGTATATAAAGACAGCCGGGAAGTAATGACGGATATAAAAAAAATATACCAGGCACCCAATAAACAGGCGGCCGAAATACACCTGGATAAACTGGAACAAAAGTGGAGCAAAAAGTATCCTGCTGTCACCCGTTCGTGGCGAAATAACTGGCATAAGCTAAGCACTTTTTTTAAATACAGTGAAGATATCCGGCGTCTGATATACACAACCAATACCATAGAAGGCTATCACCGGCAGATAAGAAAAGTGACCAAAACAAAGGGTGCCTTTCCCCATGATATGGCGCTGTTGAAACTGGTATACCTGACCACCCAGCGCATTATGGAGAAATGGACAAAGCCACTTCCGAACTGGAGCTTAACCATACAGCAACTGAGCATTATGTTCGAGGGGAGGATGGCCGCAATTTTCTAAAAA